>NZ_BAEI01000064.1 GCF_000241325.1 Gordonia polyisoprenivorans NBRC 16320 = JCM 10675
ACCCGTCCGCGGCATGTGCCAACAACAGATCCACATCGGTGGTGGCGGCGACCCGCACATACCGACCTGCGATGGCGGGTGCGAAGCCCATGCTGATCAACAGTTCTCGCAGTCGGGTGGTTTTGTGGTCGGCGACGCCGAGCCGGTCCATCTCGCCGGTGAGGGTGGTGGCGTGATGATCAACCAGGTTCCGCAGCAAGAGGACTTGTTTCATCGCGCCGAAGGCTTGCGGCCCGGTCATCTCCGGATTCCATTGCACGTCGCTGAGTTGGGTGACGATCGCGGCGAAGACTGCTTCGGCGTCAAGAGCTTCGGTGGTGTCGATCATGGGCCCCTCCCCGGTGGCTGATCGGTGAGATGGCTCCATCGTACTCGAACATATGGATTAAGGCAAGGGTGTTCGACGAGTGTGTGGAGGGAAAGGTGCTTGTGGACAACGGGTTTCGGGGATGGGCTGGCTGAGGTTTTCTGTCGGTGGGGTGTGGTAGGGGTGCGGGCATCGCTGTCGATGCTCGATGTGGTTGGGAGGCTTGTTGTCTTGCCGGGTCTCGAGGCCCGGCGCCTGGGGCGCCGTGCACCTCGACCATCGGGGGAGGGTCTCGATCGTCGGGGGGAGGGTTGCGATCGTCGGGGTGTCGATCGTGGGGGGGGGGGTGTCGCGACCGTGGGGAGGTGGGTGTCGCGATCGTCGGGAGGTGGGTGGCGCGATCGTCGGGAGGAGGGAGGTGTGACCACCGGGGGAGGAGTTACGGGGTCAGCTCGAACCAGCCGGAGAGGGTTGCGGCGTCCGCGTCTGACGGCGTCGCCGGTGCCGATGGCCCGTCGAATGGTCCTTCGTCGTTGGGGGAGAAAGGATTTGCGGGTGATGCAGTGGCGTCGGGGCAGGTGAAGTGTCCGGCGGCAAGGGTGGATGACATGGCGGTCACGGCCAGCCGGCAGGTGGCTGAAGAGCTGTACACCCCGTGCACCGAAACTCCGACGAGAGAAGTGATCGGGCCGGTCAGCGGACCGGGAGCCGGCGTACCGGCGACCGGAGGTGGCCCGCCGCCGGTGAGATCGCCTGCAAGGAACTCCAACTGAGCACCATCGGTGCCTGGTCCGGAGAAGGTGAAGAGCAAAGAGTCCGGCGGCACCTCGGGGCTTGCGTTGCCCGACTTCGCAAACGAGTAGCAGCGTCCGGTGCCCCCGGACGGGCTGACCGCAACAAGCATGCGGCCCCGGGTGAATCGAAGATCGTAGGCGACGCGATCGATCGCACCCGTCGGCGGCGTCCGTGCGCACTCGCGCGGATCGAGCCGGAGCGACTCACGCTGCACCGACGACGCCGACATCCTGCTGGGAGGCGTCGCGGTGTCACACCCGCAGATCGTTGCGATGACGGCCAGCACGCAGAGTGCACCCCACCGACGAGAGGCGGTCACCGTGATCTGTCAATCAGCGGCTGCGACAAGCGGTTCCAGGAGGAGATCGGGGTGTTCCTTCTCGATGTACTGCAGGCGCCACTTGTCACTGAACAGTGCGAGGAGCACCCCGTCGCTGCTCCGGGTGAACACCTCGACGCCGCGCTGACGGTTGAGCTCGTCGGCGCTGTCGGCGTCGGTGCGTCGCGCCAGGGTGTAGCCGAGCGGTTCGATGACGGTGTCGACGTTGTACTCGGCCTTCATGCGGGCGGTGACGACCTCGAACTGCATCGGACCGACGGCGGCAAGAACCGGTGAGGCGTCGCCGCGCAACTCGTTGCGCAACACCTGCACGACGCCTTCACTGTCGAGCTGGTCCATACCCTTGCGGAACTGCTTGTACTTGTCGGCGGTGGTGGCACGCAACGACGAGAAGTGCTCGGGCGCAAACGAGGGGATGGGCGGGAACTGAATGCGCGGGTCGTCGTACAGTGTGTCGCCGGGCGCCAGCGCGGTCGCGTTGACCAGACCCACGACGTCTCCGGGGAAGGCGGTGTCGACGGTCGAGCGATCACGGCCGAAGACCGCCTGGGCGTACTTGGTGGCGAACGGTTTTCCGGTTTGCGCGTGCGTCACGACCATGCCGCGTTCGAATTCGCCGGACACGATCCGCATGAACGCCAATCGATCCCGGTGGCTCGAATCCATGCCGGCCTGCACCTTGAACACCACGGCGCTGAACGGATCGGTGGGCTCGCGGACCTCGCCGTCGATCCCGGCGCGTGCGACCGGCGACGGTGCGAGCTCGACGAGGGTCTCGAGTAGTTGGCGCACACCGAAATTCAGCATCGCCGAGGCGAAGATCATCGGCGAGGTCTGCCCACCGAGGAAGAGTTCCTGATCGTGATCCTGCCCCATCTCGGTGAGCAACTCACTCTCCTCGACGGCCTCGGTCCACGCCTGCTCCTCGCGCGCGCTCGCGGCGTCGGCATCCATCAGCTCCTCGGGAGCGATGGTGGCGCCACCGGCGGTGCGGGTGAAATGGATGTAGCGGCCCGTTCGGCGATCGAGCAATCCGCGGAAGTCGCCTGCGATGCCGACGGGAAAGAACAGCGGTGTCGGCAGCAGGCCGATGCGTTCACTGATCTCGTCGATCAGTTCCAGCGGCGTGCGCCCCGGCCGGTCCCACTTGTTGATGACGGTGATCACCGGGATGCCGCGATGACGACACACCTGGAAGAGCTTGAGGGTCTGCGGCTCGAGCCCCTTGGCGGCGTCGATGAGCATGACCGCCGCGTCAACCGCGGTCAGCACCCGATAGGTGTCCTCGGAGAAGTCGGCGTGACCGGGGGTGTCGACGAGGTTGATGACGGCGGGTTCGTCGTCGGGTTCGGCGGTGGCGGGCAGATAGTTGAACTGCAATGCGGTCGAGCTGACCGAGATGCCGCGCGCCTTCTCCATCTCCATCCAGTCCGACACCGTCGATTTGCGGCCGGCCTTGCCGTGGATGGCGCCGGCCTCGCTGATCATGCGGGCGTGCAGCGCCAGCGCCTCGGTCATGGTCGACTTACCGGCGTCCGGGTGGGAGATGATGGCGAAGGTACGACGCCGGCGGACCTCGTCGGCAACGGAAGAACTCACCTGTTGAGGCTATCGGGCCAGGCCGCGGCGTCCCAAACCCACGAGCCCGGACCGCTCGGCCGCCGCGATCCCTCGACCGCCTCGACTACTCGAACGGCACCGGCGGCATCTTGACGACCTGGGCCGCGTAGCTCAGGCCTGCGCCGAATCCGAGCAGCAGTGCGGTGTCGCCTGGTTTGGCCTTGCCGGTGGAGAGCAGATCCTCCATGGCGAGCGGGATCGACGCCGCCGAGGTGTTGCCGGTGTACTCGATGTCGTTGGCGACGACGGTGCGCTCGGGCAGGTGCAAGCTCTTGGCGAGCAGTTCGTTGATCCGCGAGTTCGCCTGATGCGGAACGAAGACGTCGAGGTCCTCGGTGCCGATCTTGGCGGCCTCGAGGGCGCGCTGGGCAGCCTTGCCCATCTCGAACGCGGCCCACCGGAAGACAGCGGTGCCCTGAAGTCGCACGTAGGGGCGCTGAACGCGGTCGCCGTCGAGGAAGGTGACCCAGTCGATGTCCTGCCGGATCGCGTCGTATTGCGAACCGTCGCTACCCCAGATGACCGGGCCGAGCTGCTGGTCCTCGGTCGGTCCGACGACCACGGCGCCGGCGCCGTCGCCAAAGATGAAGCAGTTGCCGCGGTCGGTCATGTCCAGCGTCACCGACAGCTGCTCGGCACCGATGACCAGCACGTGGGTCGCACTTCCGCCGCGCACCATGTCCGATGCCAGCGCCATCGCGTAGCCGAAACCGGCGCAGCCGACGGTGACGTCGAAGGCCGGGACACCGTTGCAGCCGAGCTCGGTGGCGACCTTGGTCGCGCCGGCCGGCGTCAGCAGCAGGTGGGTGTTGGTCGCGAGGATCACCGCGTCGATGTCGGACCCCGACAGCAGCGCGTTGGCGATCGCCGTGCGGCCGGCCGCGACCGACATCTGGGTGACGTCTTCGTCGCGCCGCGCGAATCGGCGGGTCTTGATGCCGGTGCGGGTGTAGATCCACTCGTCGGAGGAATCGATGTGCTCGCAGATCTCGTCGTTGGTCACGACGCGCTCGGGGCGGTACGCGCCGATTCCGAGCATTCCGATGTTGTTCACACCGGTCTTGTCGGCGATCACGGTCATAAGTGGGTTCCTTCCGCTATGCGACTCGCCATAGACCGTCTCACATGTCGCCGCTACTGGGAAGTAGACGTGTGGGGCCAGGTCGTCGGCCGCTCTTCTCACACGTTGCGGATTCACGGACGGTGGCTGTCCGCGATTCGGTGAATTCTCGTCGGTACGCGGGTCTGTACATGTGCGGGGCGTCGGAAATCCGACAGATCCACCGACAGCAGAGATGAAGGCCCCGAGAATGGTCACATCAGCCGAGGAGAGGGAAGCCATGATCCATGCACGAGGTCTCGTGCAGACCTTCCACACCGGACGCGGGAAACAGAAACGAGAGGTCCGCGCGGTCGACGGGGTCGACCTCGACATCGCCGAGGGTGAGGTCGTCGGCTTCCTCGGACCCAACGGTGCCGGCAAGACGACGACGCTGCGAATGCTGACCACGCTGCTGCGGCCCACCGCGGGCACCGCGACGGTCAACGGCTACGACGTGGTGCGCGACGCGGTGATGGTGCGGCGCAGCATCGGCTACGTGTCGCAGGCCGGCGGAACGTTCAGCCAGGCGCAGGCCGGGGATGAGGTCGTCGATCACGGCATGCTCTACGGCATGTCGCGCGCCGACGCCACCCGACGTGGCAAGGCGCTCTTCGAGCAGCTACAACTCGACGGACTCTGGGAACGCATGCCCAAGAACATGTCCGGTGGGCAAAAGCGACGCCTCGACATCGCCATGGGACTCGTTCACGACCCGACCCTGGTGTTCCTCGACGAGCCGACCACCGGCCTCGACCCGCAGGCCCGGGCCAACCTGTGGGAGCACATCCGGCGGCTGCGCACCGAACACGGGGCGACGATCTTCTTGACGACGCACTACCTCGACGAGGCCGACGAACTCTCCGATCGCATCCTCATCATCGACAACGGCCGGATCGTGGCGGCCGACACCGCCGACAACCTCAAGTCGCGGGTCTCCGGTGATCTCGTCGACCTCGAGATCTCCGACGCCGCCCAGGTGTCCACCGCGGCTGCCAAACTGGCGACCATCGCGGGCTCGGTGGAGACCCTCGACCGCCACGTTCGCGGTCGGGTGCAGCACGCCGGCCGTCACATCCCGTCGTTGCTCCGTGAATTGACCTCGGAATCCATCGAATTGGACTCCATCGAGATCATCCGACCAACCCTCGACGACGTCTTCCTCACCATGACCGGCAGATCGCTGCGCGACGCCGAAGCCGCGACGGAGAACGCCGCGGAGACCGAGATCGAGAACGAAGGAGTACTGCGATGACCTTTCTGCGCGAATCCCACATCGTCTTCCGCCGCCAGATCCGGATGAACCTGCGCAATCCCGCCTGGGTGGTCATCGGGGTCCTGCAGCCGGTGCTCTATCTCGTGCTGTTCGGACCGCTGCTCAAACCCTTGGTAGCCCAATTCCCCGGTGGCGCAGACAATCCCTACACCTTCCTGGTGCCCGGCCTGCTCGTGCAGCTCGGCATGTTCGGGGCGATGTTCGCCGGGTTCAGCCTCATCGGCGAATGGCGAGAAGGCGTCATCGAGGCCGAGCGGGTAACTCCGGCGAGCCGTACCGCGCTGCTCACCGGCCGGTTGATGCGCGACCTCCTGCAACTGTTCGTGCAGGCGCTGATCCTGGTGCTGCTCGGCTGGGCGATGGGGATGCGCGGTTCGGTGATCGGGGTGATCGTCGGCATCGTCATCACGCTGCTCATCGGCGGGGCCTGCGCGGCGGCGTCGAATGCGTTGGCGCTCACCACCAAGAGTGAAGACGTGATGGCGCCGGTGATCAACATGGTGTTGATGCCGGTGCTGCTGCTCTCGGGCATCCTGCTACCGATGACCCTCGGCCCGGCCTGGTTGCAGCGGCTCAGCGACTTCATGCCCTTCCGCTGGATCGTCGACGGCGTCCGCGACACCTTCGGCGGTGACATTGCGACGATGGCGGTGCTGTGGTCGGTGCTCGCCGCGGCGATTCTCGCGGCACTCGGGACCTGGTGGGGGACATCGGTGTTCCGGAAGGAGAATGCCTGACGAGAGGACCGGTCACGTTCCGTTCTGAAGGCTCGCGGGAGGTCTTGGGTCACGGGCCGATCGACGAGATGCCGTCGGAACCGCCTGTGCCGAAGACGTGGGAACCCGCGCTGCGCAGCGACTGTCCGTCGCTCTGCAACTGCCAGGCCTGTGCCCCGGTGGCGAGGTCGTAGGCAGTCAGGGTGGCTCCCCGACTCGTGATCAGACGTGTCCCGTCGGTGCTCAGGACGTCGGTCGTCGTCTGCGTCATACCGATCGTGATGGGCACCGAGCGGACTGCACCGGTCAACGGGTCGAACAATTGCACCGGGCCATCGGGATTCGGGTTGCCGTCGTTGGTGCTCGGTGCGGTCGACCCGCCACCTTGACGGAGGCGAAGGCCCAACAGATCACCGGCCATCACCGCCGACAGCTGGACCGCGTTGAACTCGGAACCGGTTCGGCGCCAGATGATATGGCCGGTCCTGGGATTGGCGGCCCCGACGATGTGCGAGGTCTTCCCGAGGTCGGCCGCGATGCGCCCCAGGATAGGGGCCGGCGGTGCGGGCGCACCGGTGTCGTCGTTCTGCGCCGCCGGTGCCCAACCCTGCAACGAACCCGTCTTGGTGCCGTCGAGCGAGTAGAAGTCGGTGCCGGTGCCCTGGGGATTGATCACGGCCACACCGCCCTGATAGACGGTGAACGGGACCGTGGGAAACCGGGGGATCGACGATCGGCTCAGCGAGACGATCTGTTTGCCGTCAGAAGCACGCAGCAGCGAGACCTCATCGGAATTGGGCGGCGGAGAGTCGGCTTGGACGATGATCGGCTGGTCGGCGGCGACGCCCGAACCCCGACCCGACCAGGTCACCGTGCCGTCGCTATCGGTGGCGATCATCGCTCCGGGCGAGGTCGACGAGCCATACGTCATCACGAATCGATCGCCGACGGCGTGCATACTTTGCACGCCGTTGGGCCCGGGCGGCAACGGGGTGTCGGCGATGCGCGCGCCGGTGCGCGCATCGAGCACTGTGAGGGTTTCCGACGGTGCGTCCTTGGTTGCTGTGGCACAGGCGATCCGGGTGTCGGTGGCCGCGCACAGGTCGACGAACCGGCCGGGCGGTAGCGCGTGAACGAATCGTGAGCGTCCGGTGGCGGCGTCGATCACCGTCACCGAGGGTGAGTACTCCCGACTTCCGAGCACCAGAGCGGTCGTGCTCGCGCCCCACCACCCGGGCAGCGCGGGTCCCGAGGACCATGTGATGGACGGTTCGGCGGGCATCGAGGCCACGTCGTTCGATGGTGGACGCGGGATGGACCCGATCTCCTCTGCGTGCACGGTATCGTCGCCGGAAGCGAGTGCGGCCGTGGCGGAGTCGCTGCCGCCGTCCGATCCGGCGACGACGATCACCGCCACGATTGCGATGACGACGACGAAGACCACCGACCCCAGTGCGACCCACAGCCAGGTTCGTCCCGAGGACCCGGTGGGCGTGGGGCCGCCGGGGGCCGGGGGCGCGGGCCACGGGTAGCCCGGTGCCTGATGTGTCGGTGCCTGATATGCCGATGCCGGGTATGCCGATGTCTGGTATCCCTGCGCCGGATGGCCTTGCGCCGCGTTACCGGGTCCCGCGTATCCCGGTCCCGGATATGGCTGCGGTGGATACCCGGGCTGCGGATATCCGGGTGCCGGTTGGTCGGTCGCCGGTTGGTCGGTCGCCGGTTGGTCGGTCGCCGGTTGGTCGGGCACAGCAGGGTGTTCCGGTGGGTCCACGGGCGTCGTCACGCCGAAGACCCTAGCCGATCGCACATCGCTCGTTGACTCCCGCTGGTCGATTCCCTTCTTGCGCGCCGAGTTCGTTGCGCGGGAGGGAAAACGACCAGCGTGAGCATCAACTCGGTGTCGACGGGAACCGCACCGACGCCGGCTGCGTCCAACCGTGCATGACTGCATATCCACATGACCGCTACGGGCTCATCCGTAGGGATGCCGCTCTGAGGCGCGGCATTTCGGACAGTTGCCGCGCCAACGACGTGAAAGCGGGCCAGTTGATTCACTCATTCCGGGCGTCAACGTCGAACCCGGTGCGGATTTCGACGGGCATGGCGGTGCCCAGAAGTTGCACCGGCTCAATCCGGGTCGCGTCCGGATCGACCTACGTCATCGATATCGATTGGGAGTGGCTGGTGGTCGGCGAGTTCGACGGCATGATCAAGTACGGTCGTCTGCGCAGGCCCGGTGAATCGATTGCCGATGCGGTGATCCGAGAGAAGTTGCGCGAGGACGAGATCCGCGACACCGGACCACGGGTCGTCCGCTGGACCTGGAACGACCTTGAAAGGGATGCGTTCATTCCCAGGTTGCATCGCAGACTCGCGCCTCTCGGCCTTGTCGCCGCGTGACTGCTCACGACATTTCCGCTAGTCGATTTCGTTCCCGCGCAACGAATTCGCCACGCGGGAACGAAACAGCTCAGCGGCAGGCCTCAGCCGAGGTCGTCGAAACTCGTGATCGCCGGCGCCGGTGGGAGAGTGACGATCGCGCCCGCGTAGGAGAGCCCCGCACCGAAACCGAGCAGCATCGCGGTCTGGCCGCCGCGGGCCTTGCCGGTCGCGAGCATCTCCTCCATGGCCAGCGGAATCGACGCCGCCGAGGTGTTGCCGGTGTTCTCGATGTCGTTGGCCATGGGGAGGTCGTCGGGGAATCCGAGGTTCTTCTTCATGAGCTCGTTGATGCGGGCGTTCGCCTGATGGGGGATGAACACCTCGATGTCCTCGATGCCCACCCCGGAGGTCTCGATGACCGCGGCCAACGCCTTGGGCAGGGTGATCGCCGCCCAGCGGAACACGCGCGGGCCCTGCATCGTCACGACCATCCGGCCGACGGGGTCGCTCTCCGGATCCTTGTGCTGGTACTCCTGCGCGCGGTCCATGTAGGCGGGGATGTCGTAGTTCTGCCCGATGGCCTCGGCGTTCTCGCCGTCGGAGCCCCACACGGTAGGGGAGATGCCGTTCTCCTCGCTCGGCCCGACGACGACGGCGCCGGCACCGTCGCCGAAGATGAAGGCGGTGTTGCGGTCGGTGGGTTCCATGACCACCGACATCGTCTCCACCCCGACCACCAGCACGTACCGCGCCGACCCGGCCCGCACCGTATCGGCCGCCACACCCAGCGCGTACCCGAACCCGCCGCAGCCGGCGGCGATGTCGTACGCGGGGATGCCGTTGAGGCCGATGTCGAAGGCGACGATGGGGCCGCCGTGCGGGATCTTGGTCTTCCAGCTGTTGGTCGCCAGGATCAGCGCACCGATCTCCTCCTTGGCCACCCCGGAGTTGCTGATCGCGCGTTCGGCGGCGGCCGCGGCCATCGAGCGGGCGCTCTCGTCGCCGCTGATCCAGCGGCGGTTACGAATACCGCTGCGCTCGTAGATCCATTCGTCGGTGCTGTCGAGGACCTCGCACACCTCGTCGTTGCTGACCAGCCGCCTCGGCCGGTACGCGCCGATGCCCAGCATCGCGACGTTACGGTGTCCGGTGTTCGCTGCGAGTTTCGCCACGTGTCGTTCCCTTCGGGTTGCGCCGGGAGAGATTCTATGTGCTTGCGCTCTCACGCCTTGGCGCCGACGCGGCGATCACCAGGCGTGCACGGTGTTCTGCGCTGCTTCCAGACCGGCAGTGAGCAACAGTTCGACGGCGTCGGCGCCGTGTTCGATCAGCAGATCGACCTCGGCACGTGCGGCCGAGGGGAACGGTTTCAGCACGAAGTCGGCCGGATCCTGCCGACCCGGTGGCCGCCCGATGCCCAGCCGGACCCGCAGGTAGTCGCGGGTGCCGACGGACTGGCTCACCGAGCGCAGCCCGTTGTGACCGCCTTCGCCGCCGCCGCGTTTGAGCCGCACCAGACCGAAGTCGATGTCGAGTTCGTCGTGCAGCACGATCAGGTCGTCCGGTGTGACCGAATAGAACTTGGCCAGCGGCCCGATCTGACGACCGACGGTGTTCATGTAGGTCCGCGCCTTGGCCACCAACACCGAACCGCCGGCGAGCGGTATCGATGCGACCTCGGCGCCGGAGCGCTTGTGCACCGAATACCGCCCACCGGCGGAGGTGACCAGATGATCGGCGACCATGGCGCCGATGTTATGGCGTGTCTTCTCGTACTTCGGACCCGGATTACCCAGTCCGACGATGAGTTTCACGTGTCAGGGTCACTCGGACTCGTCGTCGGATTCCTCGCTGGGCACCTCGGCGCCGGCGTCGACGGCCTCGGCCTCGAGGTCGGCGGCGCTCGGGGCCTCGTTCACGGCGACGATGAGGGTCTCCGGATCGGTGACCAGCGTGACGCGCTCGGGCAGCGTGAGATCCGAGGCGTGGATCGCGATGCCGGCTTCCTTGCCCTCGACGTCGACGACGATCTGCTCGGGGATCGAGAGCACGTCGGCCTCGATCTCGATGGTGTTGGCGTCCTGGGTGACCAGGGTGCCGGGAGCGGCGTCACCCTCGACGACGATGTTGACCTCGACGCTGACCTTCTCGCCGCGCTTGATGACGAGCAGGTCGGCGTGCTCGATGTAGTTGCGGATCGGGTGGACGTCGACCTGCTTGGTCAGGGCGAGCTGCTTGGTGCCCTCGATGTCGAGATCGATGACGGCGTTGATGCCGTTGTTGCGCAGGATCGCGGCGAAGTCGCGGGCCGGGAGGTTCAGGTGCTGCGGGTCAGAGCCGTGGCCGTAGAGCACAGCGGGCACCTGGCCCTCGCGGCGGGCACGACGTGCGGCGCCCTTGCCCTTGGCGGTGCGGGTGGTGACGGTCAGAGCGTTGGCTTGAGTGGCCATGAGACGTTCTCCTCGGGTGGCGGGACCGGTCGGCCGGTCGTCGGTGGTGCTTCCCGGCGCGACGGCGCCCAACACCACGGCCCCGTCGGTGCGCACGAGGGCACCGGAGAAGACGTGCGATGGTCGCGCCGATAACGGTGATCACTCACCCTCGCCGAGACAACCCGAACAGACTAGCCGATGAGCTGCGCCGATGTCATATCGCGTCGCAAGGGCCCGCCCGGCGCGATCGGCTGTGCCCGTCACCGGTGCCGGGCATACTGGCGGCCATGACCTCACGCACCCCGATCGACATCGTCACCGGCTTCCTCGACGGGCTCGCGCGTGGTGACAGCGCCGCCGCCTGCCTCGATCTCGCCGACACCGTCGTCTATACGAACGTGTCGCTGGCGACCATTCGCGGGCGCAGACCGGTCACCAAGATCTTTGGCTCGATGGATTCCTCGCCGGTCTCCTTCGACTACCGGATGGTCAACGTGTCCTCCGACGACACCGTCGTGCTGACCGAACGTGTCGACCAGATCAGTGTCGGCCGATTGCACGTGCAGTTCTGGGTGTGCGGGCGGTTCGAGGTGGTCGACGGTCAGATCACGCTGTGGCGGGATTACTTCGACTACTTCGACATCACCAAGGCGTTTCTGCGCGGAGTGGTCGGGGTGCTCGTCCCGGCGGCTGTGCGTCCGCTGAACGGTCGATCGAAGGTCGGACGCGCCCTCGCCGAGTGATGGTGTGAGCGCCTAGCATTGCTGCCCATGAGCTACCAGCAACCACCCGCCTACGGTTTCGGACAACCGGCGGGCGGCATGTTCTACGTCAACGTCCTCGGCCAGGAGCACGGGCCGCTCGGTATCACCGATCTGCAGCACATGGCGCTCTCGGGTCAGCTCAAGAGCAGCACCTACATCCGCGCCGCCGAGGCGCCCAACCCGTTCCCGGCCGGACAGATCCCCGGGTTGTTCTCCGACAAGAGCAAGCTCACCGCAGGGTTGTTGCAGATCTTCCTGGGCAGTTTCGGCGTGGGTCGCTTCTACACCGGTCACGTCGGCATCGCGATCGCGCAGATCGCAGTGACGTGGCTGACCTGCGGTCTCGGTGCGATCTGGCCGCTGATCGATGGCATCATGATGCTCGTCGGCAAGGTGACCGACTCCGACGGCCGGCCGCTGGCCGACTGATCGCCCCGCCTCACCAGCACCGCCTCACCAGGACATGACATGACCGCGCACACCGACACCCGCACCCCGAGACTCGCGGCGAGTGAGATCGCCGCCGTCGTGGGGGTCGCCGGTGTCGGTGTGGCGTGCGCGTTGAGCCCCGCGGGAATCGAACACGGGCCGATCCTGTGTCCGTTCCGGCTGGTCACCGGATTGCCCTGCCCCGGATGCGGTTTGACGCGGTCCTGGGTCTACGGCGTGCACGGCGACTGGTCGCAATCCTTTGCCGCGCACCCGTTCGGGCTGCCGATGATCGCCGCGATCGTCGCGCTCGCGATCACCGTGGTGATCGCTCGGGTGACCCGCCGCCGACCACCTCGGCTGGAGCGGCTGCTGTGGAATCCGGTGGCCAAGGTGGTCGTTGCGGCGTGGCTGATCTTCTCGGTGGTGCGGATCCTCCTGGTCATCTGAAGCGTGGCTGGGCCGGCAGCGCGTGTGCTCAGTCGAGCACCAGCTCGGGGGAGTACATGTCGATCCAGTGATACAGGTCGAGCACCCGATCCATCTGGTTGCGCAGCCCCGTGTCGCAGGTTGCCGCATCGGCGGCGATCATCGATGACACCGCGGCGCGGTCGACCAGCGCGAACACCTCATGATCGCGCTCGCCGATCATGTCGGTGAGCTGATCCTGCAGCGTTTGGGTGTACTTGGTGTCCTGCGTTGACGGATAGGGACTCTTGGTGCGGTCGATCACCGACTGCGGCAACACATGTGACGTCGCGTGGCGCAGTAGGCTCTTCTCCCGGCCGTCGAAGGTCTTCATCGACCACGGGGTGTTGTAGACGTACTCGACGAGCCGGTGGTCGCAGAATGGGACGCGGACCTCGAGCCCCACGGCCATCGACGCACGATCCTTGCGGTCCAACAGCATTCGGACGAATCGCGTCAGGTGGAGATGACTGAACCGGCGCATCCGCCGTTCGTCGTCGGATTCACCGTCGACGACGGGGATGGTGGCGAGCGCACTGGCATACTGGTCGGCGATGTAGTTCTCGACGTCGAGACGCCGCTGAAGATCGCCGGAGAGCATCGCGTGGCGATCGCGCGTCATCGCCGAGGAGAAGGCCAGCCACGGGAAAGTGTCTGCGGCGCGGGCGTTCTCGTCGAAGAACCAGCGGTACCCGCCGAACACCTCGTCGGCCGACTCGCCCGACAGGGCGACCGTCGACTCCGAGCGGATCGCGCGGAACAGCAGGTAGAGCGAGGTGTCCATGTCGCCGAGCCCGGCGGGGATGTCGCGGGCGCCGATCACCGCACGCCGGACCTCCGGGTCGGTGAGGTCGGCCGGGTTCAACACGACGTCGCGGTGCATCGATCCGACATGCGCGGCGACGTCGCGCACGAACGGCGAGTCCGGGGTGTCGCGCATCTCGTCCGGGGTGAAGTTCTCTTCCTGTTCGGCGAAGTCCACCGAATAGCTGTGCACGCGTTGGCCTTCGGAGCCCAGACGAGCGGCGGCCAAACCGGTCAGTGCGCTGGAGTCCAGGCCGCCGGAGAGCAGTACGCAGCGCGGGACGTCGGCGACGAGCTGTCGATCGACGATGTCGGTGAGCAACTCGCGAACCGTCGCGACCGACGTCTCGAGGTCGTCGTCGTGGCCGTGCGCGGGCAACGACCAGTAGGTGCGGGTGCGCAGGCCGTCACGCCCGACGGTGACGATGGTGCCCGGCTCCACCTCGGAGATGTTGCGCCACAACGACCATCCGGGTGCCTTGGTCATCGCGAACAGTTCCCGCAGGCCGTCGAGATCGACGGTGTGGGGGACCAGCGGGTTGGCGAGGATGGCCTTGGGTTCGGAGCCGAACACGACGCCGTCGTTGGTGCGGGAGAAGTAGAAGGGCTTGATGCCCAGGCGATCACGCACCATGGTCAGTTCCTCGGTCCGCCCGTCCCAGATGGCGAAGGCATACATACCGTTGAGGCGATCGGCCACCTCGGCGCCCCACTGCACGAAGCCCCGCAACACCACCTCGGTGTCCGAGTCGGTGACGAATTCGTGTCCGAGGGAGCGCAATTCGGTGCGAAGCTCACGAAAATTGTAGGTCTCACCGCTGTAGACGATCGCCACGGTGCCCGCCGGGGTCTGCACCGTCATCGGCTGATGGCCAAGGGGGAGGTCGATGATGGCCAGGCGTCGGTGTCCCAGCCCGACGTGCGGCTCGAGATACGTGCCGACGTCGTCGGGGCCACGGAGCGCCATCGTCGAGGTCATCGCTTCGACGACGTGGCCCTCGCGCCGTAGATCGTGGTCGAATCCCACCCATCCGGTGATACCGCACATAGAAAGCACCTCTCGATTTTCATTAGTGAAACTAACTATCTTCGTAAACCCGTTGTAACACGAGGTTCCGAAGACGTCGAGAAGGCGTGGTGAGATGTCGGTGTTGCCGGATATGCCCGACGGCTCAGAGGATTTCGTCGATCGTGTCGAGGGGGCGGGCGAGACGGGTGCCCTTGTCGGTGACGACGAACGGCCGCTCGACGAGGATCGGGTGTTCGACCATCGCGTCGAGCACCTCGGACTCCGACGCCGAGGCGAGATCGAGGTCCTTGTAGAGCGATTCACGCTTGCGTGCCGCCTGGTGTGCGGTCAGGCCTGCGTCGGCGAAGAGTGTCTCGAGTTGGGCCCGCGTGTACGGCTCGTCGAGGTACTTGACGACGGTCGGCTCGATGCCGGCCTCACGGAGCTTGTCCAGGGCCTTGCGGGACGTCGAGCAGCGTGGATTGTGGTAGATCGTCGCGTTCACCCGACCCACCATATTCCAGCGCGCCGGCTCGTCCGGGCAGCCGTACGGTCAGCGCCAGGGCGACCGTCGCGCACAGAGCGCCGACGACGATCGGGGCCAGCACGCCCGCCCTGTCGATCGCCTGCGCGCCGACGAGCGCACCCACGCCGATGGCCAGGTTGAAGGCTGTCGAATACACCGTGGTCGCGGCCTCGCGGTGGGCGGGCGCGGTCCGTAGCACGGTCGTCTGCAACCCGATGGGGATGGCGGCGTAGCCGACGGCCCACACCATCAGCGCCACCAGGGCAAGGGGCGTGATGGTGGTGGTCACCGCCACCAGCCACAGTGCCACCGCGAGAACCCCGATCACCGCCGCGAGGCCCGCGCGTGCGGAGGTGAGGCGGGTGAGCAGGGCTCCGGCGGCGAAGTTGCCGGCGACGCCCGCAGCCCCCATCACCAGGAGCACGGCACTGACCAGGTCGACGTCGATACCGATGCCGTCGACGATCAGCGGTGTCACGTAGGTGTAGGCGGCATACGCCCCGGTGATCACGACGGCGGTGATGACGACCGTGACCCGCAGGTCGCGGTTGCGCAGCATCGACGGCAACCGTCGCAACGCGACCCCGCCGGCCGGCCGGGTCGGCCCGAGCAGCACTGCGAGTGCCACGAGGGTCAGCACCGACAACCCGGCCAGCGCCCAGAAGGCGGCCCGCCAGCCGAGTTGCTGGCCGGCCAGGGTGCCCAACGGCACGCCCAGCACCGAGGCGATCGACACCCCGGAGAAGGTGATCGTGGTGGCGCGCACCGCATATCGCGGGGGCACGAGCAGCAGGGTGGTCGGCGCCACGATCGTCCACAACAGCCCGAGGGCGCCGCCGATCAGCACCCGCACGACGATGAGCGTCGCGAAACCCGGGGCCATCGCGGTGAGCGCGTTGCCCAGGGTGAAGACCGTCATCACCGCGATCAGCAGGAGTCGCCGATCCACCCGCCGGGTCGTCGTCGACAACGTGGGCGCAGCGATCGCAGCGACAAAAGCGACCGCGGTGACCACCAAGCCGACCGAACCGTCGGAGACCCCGAGATCGGCGGCCATCGACTGCAACAGGCCGATCGGCATGATCTCGGTGGTCGTGACGGTGAACACGCCCAGGCCGAGTGCGCCGACAGCGGCCCAGGTGCGGGCGCTGACGCGGTCGGTCACGGGCGCTCCTGTCTCGCGGTTTGGGCGGGGAGGGGTGACACGACTGCGGGCCGCCTCGACCATCATGATCGTGGCGGCCCGCAGTCGCAGGACGAAGGCGCGGTGCCGGCGCTACCGGTCAGGCAATGCCGTCGAAAAGGCTTGTCACCGAACCATTTTCGAAAACCTCGCGGATGGTCTGGGCCAGCAGCGGGGCGATCGAGAGCACGGTGAGCTGTTCGAAGTGCTTCTCGGGCGGGATCGGCAGGGTGTCGGTGGCGATGACCTCGGTCGCCCCGCAGTTGGCGAGGCGCTCGGCGGCCGGGTCGGAGAACACGGCGTGTGTGGTGGCGATGACGACGTCGCCGGCACCGGCGTCCTTGAGCTTGCTGACGGCGCCGGCGATCGTGCCGCCGGTGTCGATCATGTCGTCGATCAGCACACAGGTGCGGCCCTCGACCTCGCCGACAACACGGTGTGCGACAACCTGATTGGCGACCATCGGGTCGCGGGTCTTGTGGATGAACGCCACCGGGGCGCCACCGAGGGCGTCGGCCCACTTCTCGGCCACCCGCACGCGACCGGAGTCGGGGGAGACGATGGCGATGTTGTCGGTGCCGTACTTCTCGCGGACGTACTCCGAGAGCTGCCCGAGGGCGTGCATGTGATCGACCGGCCCGTCGAAGAAGCCCTGGATCTGATCGGTGTGCAGGTCGACGGTGATGATGCGGTCGGCGCCCGCGGTCTTCATCAGGTCGGCGATCAGGCGAGCCGAGATGGGTTCGCGGCCACGGTGCTTCTTGTCCTGACGGGCATACGGATAGAACGGCAGGATCACGCTGATCCGCTTGGCCGATCCGCGCTTGAGGGCGTCGATCATGATGAGCGCTTCCATCACCCACTCGTTGAGCGGGGCCGGGCAGCTCTGCAGCACGAAGGCATCCGACCCGCGCACCGACTCCTCGAAGCGCACGAACAACTCGCCGTTGGCGAAGTTGCGTGCGGTCTGCGGCGTCAGCTTGATGCCGAGTTCGTCGGCAACGGCCTGCGCGAGCTCGGGGTGCGCACGCCCCGCGAACAGCATCAGGTTCTTCTGGTTGTCGGTCGTCCAGGTCATGGAAACTCTTCTACTCGGGGCTGGTGGTCGGGACTCGATGGTGTTCTGTCGGGTGGTCTGAGCCGCAGGCAATGTCGCCTACGGGCGCATGGCCTCGCCGGTGGTGGTCTCGTCGATGGTGGGTGCCGAGGGCGTCTCGGCGGCCGCGCGAGCGGCCTGCGCGGCGGCCGTGTCCGGCCGCTTGCGGACCACCCAGTCCTCGATGTTGCGTTGTGCGCCTGCCGAGACCGCGAGGGCGCCGGGCGGGACATCGTCGCGCACGACGGTACCCGCACCGGTGTACGCGCCGTCACCGATCTGTACAGGTGCGACGAACATATTGTCAGAACCGGTCCGGCAGTTCGAACCGATCACCGTTTGATGCTTGTTCACCCCGTCGTAATTGACGAAGACGCTCGAGGCGCCGATGTTGGAGTCGTCGCCGATTCGCGCGTCCCCGACGTAGGTGAGGTGGGGGATCTTGCTGCCCGCACCGATGACCGCGTTCTTGGTCTCGACGAAGGTGCCGATCTTGCCGCCGACCCCGAGGACCGTGCCCGGCCGCAGGTAGGCGAAGGGGCCGACCAGCGCGTTGTCGCCGATGGCCGCGCTGCTGCCGTGGGTGCGGATGACCTGCGCACCGCGTCCGACGACGACGTCGGTGAGCGTGCAGTCCGGTCCGATGACGGCGTCCTCGCCGATCGTGGTCGCGCCGTGCAGTTGGGTTCCCGGCTCGATCCGCACGTCTTCGGCGATCGTGACGTCGACGTCGATCCACGTGGTCGCCGGGTCGACGACGCTCACCCCGGCGAGCTGATGCCGACGCACGATCCGCCGGTTCAGTTCGGCTGCCAGCTCGGCGAGCTGGGCGCGGTCGTTGCAACCGGCGACGAGCATCGGATCGTCAACAGTGAAGCCGTGCACCGACTTTCCGGATTCACGGGCGATCTCGACGACGTCGGTGAGGTAGTACTCGCCCTGGGCGTTGTGGGTGGAGAGCCCGCCGAGCGCGGTGCGCAGCGCGGTCGCGTCGAAGGCGTAGACCCCGGAATTGACCTCGGTGATCGCCAACTGTTCGGGGGAGGCGTCCTTGTGTTCGACGATCGCGTGGACCCCGCCGTCGTCGTCGCGGACGATGCGTCCGTAGCCGGTCGGGTCGCCGGCGTGGAACCCGGTGACCGTGACCGCGGCGCCACCGTCGGCGGAATGGGTCTCGACGAGGGCACGCAGCGTCGGCCCGTCGAGCAGGGGTACGTCGGCGGCGGTGACCACGACGGTGCCGGTGAAGTCGTCGGGCAGCGCTTGAAGGCCGGCCCGGGCGGCGTCGCCGGTGCCGAGCGGTTGGTCCTGGACGGCGACCGAGACCGGGACGCCGAGCGACTGCGAGATGGATTCCACCGCCGTGGTCACCCGCTCACGTTCGTGTCCGACGACGGCGATGACGTGCGCGGCGCCGAGGTCGGCGGCCGCGTGCAGGGCGTGCCCGAGCAGGCTGCGACCGGCGATGGTGTGCAGGATCTTCGGGGTCTTGGACCGCATACGGGTACCGGCACCGGCGGCGAGGACGATGACGGCGGTCGTCGTGGGGGACGTCTGTGTCATGTCGACCTCCGATGGAGCTGGTCTGTGGGTGGGTTGGCGTCGGGCGGGAGTCGCGCGTCGAGACGATCCGGCGCCGGCCCCGCCGCACGGCAACGGCCCGATAGTACTGACCGGTTCGCGGCCGCCGACCGGCGTCCCCGGCAGGAATGCTGCCTGATAGAACCAAAGGGACCCACATCACACCCGATGATCAGCAATGAAGGGAAGCCGATGAGCACCCAGAAGACAGCAATCGTGACCGGTTCGGCACGCGGGATCGGTGCAGCCGTCGCCAAGCGACTGGCCGCCGACGGACTGGCCGTGGCGGTCCTCGACCTCGACGAGGCGAACTGCGCCGACACCGTCAACGCCATCACCGAAGCCGGTGGCAAGGCCATCGCCGTCGGTGCGAACGTGGCCGACGAGGCGTCGGTTGCCGCGGCGGTCGACAAGGTCGTCGCCGAATTGGGCGCCCCGACCGTCGTCGTCAACAACGCCGGCGTGCTCCGCGACAACCTGCTGTTCAAGATGAGTGTCGACGACTGGGACACCGTGCTGGCCGTTCACCTGCGCGGTGCGTTCAACGTCACCAAGGCCGCCCAGAAGTACATGGTCGACGCCGGCTGGGGTCGCATCGTGAACCTGTCGAGCACCTCGGCGCTCGGCAACCGCGGCCAGGCCAACTACTCGGCGGCCAAGGCGGGCATGCAGGGCTTCACCAAGACCCTCGCGATCGAGCTCGGCAAGTTCGGCGTCACCGCCAACGCCATTGCGCCGGGCTTCATCGAGACCGACATGACCGCTGCCACCGCGGCCCGCGTCGGCATGGACTTCGAGGAGTTCAAGAAGCTCAGCGCCTCCCAGATCCCGGTCAACCGCACCGGTGTGCCCGAGGACATCGCCCACACCGCGTCGTTCTTCGTCAGCGAAGGCGCCGGATTCGTCTCCGGTCAGGTCATCTACGTCGCCGGCGGCCCCAAGGACTGACCTCCGAGCCTCCCGCCGCTCCGTTTCCTTCCCGCGCGTCGACCTGATCGAGCGGGAGGGAAACGGACTAGCGGGAATCGATGCGGACCCACGCGCCGCCCTGTGGCACAATCAGGTCCGCGTTATTCCCCCATGGTGTAATCGGCAACACTTCTGATTTTGGTTCAGGCATTCCAGGTTCGAGTCCTGGTGGGGGAGCCCTTCACCGCCGACAGCGCTCTCTATTCCGCCCACCGCGCCCTGCCCCGCGCCGACAGCGCCCACCACTTCGCCGACAGCGCCGAAATCCGCCGTCGTTCGCTCATCGACAGATGTCGGTCGGCGAGGTGTTGCTAGCGATCTTGAGCTTGCGATAGGCCCGAACGCCGTCGCATTTGCCGAGGTCGGAGGCGACCAGTGTGTATCGCGAGCCGGGGCCGGTCGTGGAGCAACCGACGCCCGTGCCGAAGTGCATCCAAATATGCTGTCACGAAAGCATTTTGATGGCCTTCACCAACATCCGCGACGATGGATCCACCTCGTACTCTGCCGCCACCGGCGATTGACCATGACCCTAGCGGTCCGCCGCCTCGGGTCCGTGTGGTCCCCATCCGTCGCCGCCGGCGCGGGCGGTCCTGACCGCGGATACCCACGCGTCGGCGTCAACGAGCATCAGCTGGGCGTGGAGATCGCCGTGCTGGCGCGGAAAGCCCGGTGGCTGAGTGCCTCTCCGGCGCTCGGGTGCTGCTTCGGCGACGATGTGATCGAGGATGGCATCGCGCTGACCCGAATACGGCTCGGTTGGATAAACGCCGAGCTCGTGATCGCCGTGCGCCCGAGCGACCGTTGATTGAAGAACTCGGTCCGCTCGGAGTCGGAGAACCTCCGCAATCGTCATCGGCCACCACTCGATGCGTTCCAACTCTTCAAGCAGGGTCGCAGCGTCCGAGAACTCGGAGGACGCGTCCGGCTTCTGGGCGATCGCCTCGCCGTAGTCGACTCGCCAACCGGCGGCGGTTGTGGTGATCCGAGTCGGGCTCAGCCACGGAGTGTGGCGTGGTCCGAACATCTGAGGTCGCAGCTGCATGAACTCACTGCCCCAGTCCGGTAGGCCACCGTATCCGACGGGCGCAGTCGGTGGCCAGAACCACTCCAAGGGTTCGTTGTCGCCTACATCCAGGTCTGTGACAGCCCACCCTCGCGACCACACTTCTGCTGCCACGTTCTGCTTGAGCAACCGATACCCGTCGCGAATGAACCGGATCTCGTCGTCGGCGGATGACACGCATTCAGGGTAGCGAGACAGGACCCGGTGGGCAGCGAGCCAAGTCGTGCGAGTGATGCACCTTCTTTGATCTGCTGCGCCTCATCCACAACCCAAGGTCGGTGAATGCTGAAACCGTTGACAATCTCTACGGATATGGATTACCGTGTGCTCCACGTCACCAACTATCTACATACATAGATAGTTCGCACCCGCGATGCAGCCCATCGCACGAAGGACACGCCATGACCGATCTCGGCCCCGCGGGAGCCACCGCGAAGAACATGCAGTTTCCACTCAACGCCTGGTACGCAGCCGCCTGGGATCACGAGGTCGGCTCGACGCAGATCCTGGCCCGCACGATCGCGGGCAAACCGTTGGCGCTCTACCGCACGGATTCCGGACGCCCCGTCGCGTTGGCCGATGCGTGTTGGCACCGCCTGGCGCCGCTGTCGATGGGTAAACGGATCGGAGCCGAAGAGATCCGATGCCCGTATCACGGACTGCAGTACAACGCCGCCGGTCGCTGCACGCGGATGCCCGCCCAGGAGACCATCAATCCGTCGGCGATGGTCGCGTCGTATCCGATCGAGGAGCGCCACCGGTACCTGTGGGTGTGGCCCGGTGACCCGACCCTGGCCGACCCGTCGACGATCCCGGACATGTTCCAGATGGATTCGCCGGAGTGGGCCGGCGACGGTCTGACCATCGACGTACGAGCCAATTACCAACTCGTGGTGGACAATCTGATGGATCTCACGCACGAGGAGTTCGTCCACTCGTCCTCGATCGGGCAGGATGAACTCAGCGAATCCGAGTTCATCACCACCCACGACGAGAACACGGTCACCGTGACCCGGTGGATGCACAACATCGACGCCCCGCCGTTCTGGCTGAAGAACATGCGCGACAAGTTCCCCGGATTCACCGGCAAGGTCGATCGTTGGCAGATCATCGAATTCCAGGCGCCGGGCACGATCCGCATCGACGTCGGAGTCGCCAAGGCGGGCACCGGGGCTCCGGAAGGTGATCGCAGTCAGGGCGTCAACGGATTCGTCATGAACACCATCAGCCCGGTCGACGAGCGGAGGGCGATCTACTTCTGGGCCTTCATGCGCAACTACCGCCTCGACAGCCAGCTCATCACCACCCAACTACGCGACGGCGTGCACGGTGTCTTCGGCGAGGACGAGGAGATGCTCACCGCGCAACAGGCGGCCATCGAGGCCAACCCCGACCACGAGTTCTACAACCTCAACATCGACGCGGGCGGGATGTGGGCGCGTCGCATCGTTGCCCGGATGATCGAGCAGGAACGCAGCGCCATCACCAACATCGATGCGCTCACCGCCACCGCGGGGCCACGACGATGACGGACAACCAGATCGAATGGCTGCGCGGCCGAGTGGTGGCGAACGTTCCTGCGGCCGAAGGTATTGCGCGAATCGAGATTGCCACCGACCGGCCACATCACGCGCCGCCGGGGGCGCACCTCGACATCCGGCTGCCCGACAACGACACCCGCTCCTACTCGATCGTGCACGGCTCGCCCGACGGAACATCGGTGACGCTCGGCGTCCGGCGGTCACCGACCTCACGTGGCGGCTCGCAGTACATGCACGGCCTACGTGCCGGCGACGAGGTCGACATCACCGCACCCCTGCAGAACTTTCCGCTGCGCGTCGGCGCGCAACGTTATGTGCTCCTCGCCGGCGGCATCGGGATCACCGCGATGGCGGGGATGGCCGCGGTACTGGCCCGACTCGGCGCCGAATACGAGATCCATTACGTCGGCCGAAGTCGCCGGGTGATGGCTTTTCTCGACGAGCTACAGGTGCTCCACGGCGATCGGATCACGGTGTACGCCAACGACGAAGGCGCTCACCTCGACGTCGCCGACATCGTCGACGATCTCGACGAGAGCGCCGAACTCTACATGTGCGGACCCATTCGACTCATGGACGACACCCGCCGCCGTTGGCTCGCCCGCCGACTCCCACCGGCGAACCTGCGGTACGAAACCTTCGGCAACAGTGGCTGGTTCGATCCCGAACCCTTCGAGGTCGCCATCCCGAGCCTCGACTTCCGCACCACCGTCGGTACCTCCGAGACCATCCTCGGTGCCCTCGAGCGCGCCGGACTCGACGTCATGTCGGACTGCCGACGCGGCGAATGCGGCCTGTGCGAGTTATCGGTTGTCGAGGTGTCCGGCCGGATCGACCACCGCGACGTCTTCTACAGCGAGAAGCAGAAGACCGACGCAAAACGATTGTGCGCATGTGTATCCCGGGTCGTAGGTGGCGGATCGACGCCGATCCTCACCCTCGAGAAACCCTGACGCCAGGGCCTGGAACCCTTTTCGCCCACCACGACCGATGGAGAACAGTCATGTCTTCTGTGACCCTCGACCCCCGACTCGTCGTCGAACAACACCCCATGAGATCTCGACAATGGATCTGCGTGGCGCTCATGGTCGTCCTGAATGCGCTCGACGGATTCGACGTCCTCGCCAGCGCTTTCGCGGCGCCGGGCATCGCCAAGGACTGGGGGATCGCTCGAGGTGAGCTCGGCGTCATCCTGTCCGCAGAGCTGATAGGTATGGGCATCGGGTCTGTCGTGCTCGGCGGACTCGCCGACCGACTCGGCCGCAAACCGGCAATCCTGTTGTGTCTGAGCGTGATGTCGGTCGGCATGTTCCTCGCGGCAACCGCCGACGGGGTCGCCTTCTTGGTGGCGGTCCGGCTGATCACCGGCCTCGGTATCGGCGGCATGCTCGCCGCGATCAACGCGGTGACCGCCGAGACGTCGAGCGCCAAGGGCCGCAGCATCGCCATGTCGGCGATGGTCGTCGGCTACCCGGTGGGCGCGGTGATCGGTGGTCTGGTGGCGCAACACTGGTTGCTGGTGGCCTTCGACTGGCGTTCGGTCTTCGTGTTCGGTGCCATCGTGTCTGCGGTGATGATCCCGCTGGTGCTACTGCTCGTGCCCGAGACCCCCGCCTACTATGCGGCACGACGCCCCGACGACGCGGTGCGCAAGATCAACCGGAGCCTCAAAGCGCTGCAGCTTCCGCTCATCGACGCTCTGCCCAAACGCGTTACCGCAGCCGAGAAGCCACGGGTTCTGGATCTGCTGCGCAAGCCCGGTCTACGACGCACCACCGTGTTGCTCGCGCTCGGCTACACCTTCCACACCATCACCTTCTATTACGTGTTGAAGTGGGCCACCCAGATCGTCGCCGACCTCGGGTACTCGCCCGCACAGGCGGCCGGCGTACTCACCTGGGCCAACGTGGGTGGAGCGATCGGCTGTCTCATCTTCGGAATCGCCATGCGCTGGTGGGACATCAAGATCCCGCTGGCACTGTCCCTGATTCTCGGCGCATTGCTGGTCTTTGCCTTCGGCATGGGCAAGGATACCCTGCTCGGCTGGCAGGTCGGCGCGCTGCTCGCCGGGATGTTCACCAATGCGGCCATGGTGGGCTATTACTCGGCGTTCGCACGGTGCTTCCCGGCATACGCCCGAGCGACCGGCACCGGAATCGCCCTGGGAGTCGGGCGATTGGGTGCGGCGAGCTCGCCGTTGCTCGCGGGCTTGATGTTCCAGGTCCTCGGCGACCAGAGTCTGCTCCAGGTATCCGGGATCATGGGGCTGGGATCGCTTGTCGCCCTGGTACTGCTGTTCGCCCTGCCGATGCGCGACGCCGACCGGGCGATGACCGACGAGGCGCTGCCCGCGGTGGATACGAGATCCGCGGAACCCGCCTGAAGCCTCTTGCCACTGGTCGAGGTGAGAGGAGCGCGCCGGCGCCAAACCTCGAGACGCCTGTGCCGGTGAGGTCCTCCGCGTGGCGGTGCAGCGTCAGAGCACAGCTATGCCGAGGCGCTCGGCGCGCTCCACCAATGCCTTGGCTCGCACCAGATTCGGAAGGTCGCTGCCGTCGGTGACGTGTTGTCCATCACCGAGATGGTCGATGAGGCGACGAGCGTGTGCGAGTTCGCTGTCGCTGGGACTCAACACGGTGTTGATGACCCCGGCATGGTCGGGACGAAGGCACAAGCGGCCGGTCATGCCCATCGACGCCGCATGCACCGTGTCGGCGTGCAGGTCGTCGGCGTCGGCGGCCCGCGTGGGCCCGTCGATCGGTCCCGGTAGCCCAGCCACCCGAGATGCGATCACCAAGCGAGCTCTCGGGTAGGCAAGGGCGATCGGATCATCGGCCATACCGGTATCGCGGCGGAAGTCGCCGGACCCGAAGGCCAGGCGCACACACGACGGGTGCCGGGCGATAAGGGTGGCATCTTCCACCCCGGCTGCCGACTCGATCAGCGCGACAACCGGAACCCCGGCACCGAGACGGCCTGCCGTCGCGGCCACGTCGTTGCGACTCTCACATTTGGCGAGCACGACGCCGCGCAGCCCGGATGCCCCGGCGAGAGCGGCCATGTCGGCAGCCCAGTCCGGGGTTCCCGTCTGGGCCACACGCACCCAGGCGCTTGTCGAGCCGAGGAATCGGCGGACCGCCCTCCGTCCTGCCTGCTTGAGTGCGGGGGCCAGGCCGTCCTCGAGATCGAGGATGACCGCGTCGGCGTCGGATCGCAGTGCGACGTCGATCAGCTCGGGCTGGTCGGGTGCTGCCGGGGTCAGCAGCCAGCTGCGGGCGATGTCGAGATCGGGGCGGGCTGTCGGGTCGAGGGTCGAAGCGGTGGTGTCGAACGCCATGTGTCCTGCCTTTCCGTTGACGTGCCCATGGTTGCGCGTCGACGGCTGTCGGCCAAGGTTGTTGTCATTGTGTTCAGCGTCCGTATCCACGCCGATTGTGTCGATTCGCTCGTGGCCGAACGGACTTCCAGATGAGACCTCGGTCACTTTCGCGTGCCCATCCCGGCAATCCGGTCGACTAACCCCCTGATTGCCGAAAGTGCAGGCAAGGGGAGGTGGGCAATCGTGAAGTGGGGACACAGACGTGTGGAGGTGTCGATCGGATCGGCACGGATCACCGGGGCGTGGGCATACCTCGTCCGGACGGTGCTGTTCGTTGCCGGGTGCGGGCTTCTCGCGGCAGCACTCGCGCACACCGGCGACCTCGGGACGTGGTCACAGCGGTGGGGCGCGATGCCGGTGGCGACGGTGTTCGCGCTGGTGCTCGCGGTCGGCGTCGTCCTGTTCTACCTCGGTGCGGTTGCCATCGTCGCCTGGCTGATCGGCTGAGTGCCGCGTGCTGTGTCCCGAGACTCACGCTGACACAGAGGGCTGAGCACCTGGCCCATCGAGACCCAGAGATCGGGCGGTGGCCGCAAGTGCATCGTGGACTCCGTCGATAGTCCGCGGCGGATTCGACTGTGCGGGAACGGCGGCGGTCATCACCTGTTGCCACTGCTCGAGCCAGAGGTCGGGGAACGCACGCCGCAATACCTCGATCATGATCGGCACGGCGGTCGACGCCCCGGGAGAAGCGCCGAGTAAACCCGCGATCGATCGATCCGCGCTGACGACGAGTTCGGTGCCGGTCCGCAGTACTCCGCCCCGATCCGCATCCGGGGTGACCAACTGTGCGCGCTGACCTGCCGCGATCATGTCCCAATCGGCGGGATCGGCTCCGGGATAGAAGCGCTGGAGTTGCGCGAATTTGGTCGACTCCCGGGCGATCAGCTGCGATATGAGATATCGCACCAGCGCGAGATTGTCTCGGCCGGCGGCACTCAGCGTTCGTAGGTTGTGCCACCGCAGTGTCGCGAAGAAGTCGGTCCAAGTACCGTGCGCGAGAAGCTTGGTGCTGAAGGTGGCGTACGGGCCGAACAGCAGATAGGGCGTGCCGTCCACGACGCGTGCGTCCAGATGGGGAACCGACATCGGCGGGGCGCCGAGCGGTGCTTGGCCGTACACCTTGGCCCGATGCTGTTGAACCACCGCCGGGTTCGCGCACCGGAAGAACGCCGCGCCGACCGGTAACACTCCGTAGCCGCGGACCTCGTCAACGTGTGCGCGCTGCAGCAACGTCAGTGCCTTTCCGCCCGCGCCGACGAAGACGAATCGCGCGGTGATCTCGAATCGTTCACCGTCAGAGGTCTGTCCGCGAGCGACCCACCCGCCCTGGGAATTCCGACGCAGCGTCCTGATCTCGTGATCACAAAGCACCGTGCCGCCGGTGCGCGTGCTCACGGCGAACATCTCGCGGGTCAACGCGCCGAAGTCGACGTCGGTGCCGTCGGCGACCCGCGTTGCCGCGACGGTTTCCTCGGAGTGGCGGTCGGCCATCACCAAGGGCGCCCACCGGGCGATCTGTGCGCGGTCTTCGCTGTACTCGACATCGGCGAAACATGCTTGCCGCTTCAGGGTTTCGTACCTGCGCCGCAGATAGGTGATGTTGTCTTCGCCGAATACCACATCGAGATGTGGTGTTGCCGAGACGAATCGGGACGGTTCGACGAGTCCATTGTCGGCCAGGTACGACCACCATTGCCGGGTCGCCAGGAATTGCTCTGCGATACCGACCGCGTTGGTGGAGTCGGTGGGGTCCGGCATGTAATTGAGTTCGCAGTATCCGCTGTGGCCGGTACCCGCGTTGTTCCAGGCATTGCTGCTTTCCTGTGCCACGGCCGATCCGCGCTCCACAATGGTTGTCCGCCAGGATGGTTGGAGAACTGCGAGCATCGATGCGAGCGTGGCCGACATGATTCCGCCGCCGATCATGAGAACGTCGGTCGGCGCGAGGGTGCGATATCGGTGACTGAACATGATGTCCTTCCGTGGTATCGGCTCAGTGTGGGCCGCAGCTGATCGATGCGTCCAATGATTGTTCGGCACGATATGATCCGAAAATGGATGAATTGGTTGAGGCGCTCGCGCCCTGCCTTCGGGCTCTCGACGAACTCGAGGCGCAGGCCGGACATATGACGCGCGCGGCAACGTCGCTGGGTATCCCGCAGTCATCGATGAGCCGCCGAATCCACGCTCTCGAGCGGGAGCTCGGCATGGACCTGGTTGTTCGAGAGGGGCGGACCGTCGCGATGACCCCGCGAGCACGCGAACTCGCCACCAGGATGCGGCCGATACTCGGTGAACTCGCCGGGGTGTTGGCCGACACAGTATCGGCGGCCGACGCCGACCGCGGGACAGTGCGATTCGGTTACCCGCTGACGCTGGGATCAGGCACGATGCCCGAGATCCTTTCCGCGTTTCGTCGTCGGCACCCGGGCGTACACCTGCATCTCAAGCAGGCCCACGGCCAGGCGCTCGTGGATGACCTGCAGTCCGGAGAACTCGACCTCGCGGTGGTGATTCCGCCACCGGAGAAGTTGCCGCACAGACTGATCGGCCGCCAGAGCATCGTGATCGTCGTTCCCGACGACCATCGGCTGGCTCATCACCGACGTCTGCGCATCAGCGCGCTCAGTGGAGAGACCTTCATTGCCAACCCACCGAGTTACCACCTGCGACGAATGACCGAGGAGATCTGTCGGACCGCAGGGTTCGAACCGCAGGTCGCGATCGAGATCACCGAGTTCTCCTCGATCGTCGAGCTGGTCTCACGCGGCCTGGGGATCTCATTGCTGCCGCGGGGTATGGCCGGTGCCGGAATGGTCGAAATAGCTCCTATCGGGGGAATTGAGCGATATGTCGCACTCGTGGTGGGAGCGGCCGGCGAGACCGCAGTGACGACGACGCTGCATGACTTCCTGCGCGAGGCACTTCGATCCACCCCGCTGTAGTGCGGCTACCGGGTTGCCGTCCCACGATATGAAATGCGTTGGGTTGCCAAGTCGGGCGACGGCGGGCAGACTGCGAAACACTGACCACGGGCGCCCGGCGGGCGCGGGAGGGAATGTGCCGCATGGCCGATGCGCACCAACAGTGCAGGTCATCGGCTTTCGCGGCCCCGGTGAGCAGGCGCCGGTTCTTGTCGATGTCGGCTGCTGCGGGCATGGGAGTGGTTGGGGCGTCAGCTCTGGCGGCGTGTGCCCCGAGCGCCGGTTCGGGATTGGCGGACTCGCCCAACACCATTCGCGCGGCCATCGCAGGGGAGCCCGATCAGCTCGACCCGCACAGGACCAGCTCGTATTTCTCCTTCGAAATCCTCGAGAACATCTTCGACACACTCGTCGAGCCGAACGAGCAACTGCAGATGGTGCCCGCCCTCGCCCAGCGTTGGGAGGTCAGCCCGGACGCCACCCGATGGACGTTCACCCTGCGGCCCGGGGTGCAGTTCCACAACGGTGATCCGCTGACCGCCAACGACGTGGTGTACTCGTATCGCCGGATCATCGACCAACAGCTCTCCAGCTCATGGCGATTGGAAAACGTCGCCACCGTCGAGGCACCGGATGCGCAGACCGTCGTCCTCACCACCAAATCGCCGAGCCCGAACCTGCTCGCCAACATCGGTGGGTTCAAGGGCATGGCGATCGTGAACCCGCGCAATGTGGAATCCGGGGAGATCACCACCCGACCGATCGGCACCGGCCCCTTTGCCTACGAATCCGGCTCGCCCGGAACATCACTGGTCCTGAAGGCTCGTCCCGGACACTGGTCCGGCGGCCCGCACGTGGACGGCGTCGCCTTCAGTTTCATCTCCCAGGGCACCACCGCGGTCTCGGCCGTACGCTCCGGCGAGGTGGACTGGACCGATTCCATTCCGGCGCAACAGATCGGCATCCTGCGCAACGACGACGCGCTCACCGTCGGCACGGTGGTTGCCAACGACTACTGGTATGTGACCATGAACTTCGCGAAAGCGCCGTTCGGCGACACCAGGATTCGGCAGGCGGTCGCCTACGCCATCGACCGGCCGTCGATAGCGCAGGTCGTCGGCTACGGCACCGCCACCCCCAATCAGCTCGCCATCCCCAAGACGAGTCCGTGGTTCACCGAGTATGACCGCTACACCGCAGGCCTGACACGCGATGCGGCCCTGGACAAGGCGCGCGCATTGCTCCGAGCTGCCGGCCACCGCTCACTGCCCATGGGCCTGATGGTCACCACCGAATACCCCGAAACCGTCACCGCCGCCCAGGTCGTCGCGTCCAATCTCGCCGACGTCGGAATCGACGTGACCATCGAACAACTCGACTTCGGGGTGTGGCTCGACAGGCAATCCCAAGGCAAGTTCGACGCGCTGCTCCTCGGGTGGCTGGGCAACATCGACCCCGACGACTATTACTACGCCCAACACCACACGGGTGGCACGTCGAATTCTCAGAAGTACTCCAACCCGGCGGTCGACCGCCTCCTCGACGCCGGGCGCACCGAACTCGACGTCACCCGGCGCAAGTCGATCTACGCCGAGGCCGCCACCCGCATCGCCGACGACGTCAGCTACCTCTACCTCTACAATCCGTCGGCCACCCAGGCCTACACCACGGCATTGCTCGACTACACGGTGCGCTCGGACAAGGCCATCCGCTTCCGCGACGCGCGCCTGGACAGGAGCCGCGGACAATGAACGGATTCGGTTGGCCCCTCGTACGTTTCATCCTGCTGCGCCTGCTCTATTCGGCGATCGTCCTGCTCGGGGTGATCATCGTGGTGTTCTTGCTGATCCAGGTGGTGCCCGGCGACCCGGTGCGCATCGCATTGGGCACCCGGTACACCCCGCAGGCCTATGACGCCCTGCGGCACGCCTCGGGTCTCGATCAGCCTGCATTGACCCAACTCGTCCACTACATCGGCAACGTGTTCACCGGCGATCTCGGCGTGAGCTTTCGTGATAACGAACCGGTGACCACCACACTGCTGCAACGACTGCCGGCCACGATCGCGCTCGCCCTGTCGGCCATCGTCGTGGCGCTGGTGATCTCGATCCCGCTGGGCACGTGGGCGGCGATGCGCGAAGGACGGATGGCCGACAACAGTATTCGCGTCCTGTCGCAGTTCGGCATCTCCGTCCCCGACTTCTGGATGGGCATCCTGCTCATCGCCGTCTTCTCGACCGCACTGGGATGGCTGCCGTCGGCGGGCTATCGCCCGTTGTCGGCGGGGCCGGTGCCGTGGCTCGAACACATCATATTGCCGGCGATCACCGTCGGTGCCGTCACCGGCGCCATCATGACCCGGTATGTACGCACGGCGGTGCTCGAGGCGGCCAATGCGCCCTTCGTCGTCACCGCACAGTCCAAGGGGCTCAGTCGCCGCCGAATCCTGGTCGCACACATCGGCCGCAACGCGCTGGTACCGGTGCTGACCATCTCGGGTATCCAACTCGCGGCGCTACTCGGCGGCGTGATCGTGGTGGAGGTGGTGTTCGCCTGGCCGGGGTTGGGCAAACTCGTCTACGATTCCGTCGCCGCCCGCGACTACCCGATGCTGCAGGGCGCGATCCTGCTGATCGCGGCGATCTTCCTGATCGTCAATCTCGTCGTCGACGTGCTCTACGCCATCATCGACCCGAGGATTCGGCTCTCATGACCTTGACCGAGCCCATGGCCGCCCCGACCGGAACACCGGTGTCGACGGATTCCGCGTGGCGATTGTTCCTGCGCAATCGCGCGTCGGTGGCAGGCGTGATCGTGCTCGTCGTGGTCATCGTGTGCGCGATCTTCGGCCCGCTGATCGCGCCCTACGGCGCGAACGACATCAACGTGCCCGACGCGTTGTCCGCGCCGAGTTTGTCGCACCTGTTCGGCACCGACGACCTCGGCCGCGACATGTTTTCCCGAGTGGTTCTCGCCGCATCGGTCAGCATGCGGGTAGCCGTTGTCGCCGTGGCCATCTCGTTGATCGTCGGCGTCGTCCTCGGCATGTTCTCCGGATTCGCCGGCGGCGTGGTCGACACCGTCCTGATGCGGATCGTCGACGTGATGTTCTCCTTCCCGGTGATGCTGCTGGCGCTCGCGATCGTCGCGATCCTCGGGCCGGGAGTCACCTCGGCCATGGTGGCGATCGGCATCGTCTACATTCCGATCTTCGCGCGGGTCGCGCGCGCCGACACCCTTCGCGTGCGACAGACGCAGTATGTCGCCGCGGCCACGACGATGGGGGTCTCGACCTCGCGCACCCTGTTCTCCCATGTGCTGCCCAACATCTCGGGGCCGGTGGTGGTGCAGACGTCGATCTCGCTGGCGTTCGCGATCCTCTCCGAGGCAGCCCTGTCGTTCCTCGGACTGGGGGTGCAGCCGCCCGAACCGTCCTGGGGCCGAATGCTCTTCGATGCCCAGGGATTCATCACCAGCGCCTGGTGGATGGGGGTCTTCCCCGGCCTGGCGATCCTGCTGACGGTGTTCGCGTTCAACCTCATCGGCGACGGTGTGCGCGACGTCCTCGACCCGCGTCAGCGAACCCTGCTGCGCAACCGCGGGTCTCGGCGATCGCGCCGCCGCACGGCCGTCTCACCCGCGTCGCCACCGGCCGGTCGCCGAGACGACTCGAACACGGCCGACTCCGGCCCTCAGGATGCCGGGTCCGCCCCGGTACTGGCCGTCACCGACCTCGTCGTCGGGGTGGGCCCCAGGGAGATCGTGCACGGCGTCGGTTTCAGCGTCGCCAAGGGCGAAACCCTCGGCATCGTCGGAGAATCCGGATCGGGCAAGTCCTTGTCGGTGCTCTCGGCCACGGGTCTGTTCGACGCGCCGAGTGCCTACATCACCGGTAGCGCGCGCATCGGCGACACCGAAGTGATCGGCGCCTCCGACGCGGTCCTGCGGTCGGTGCACGGAGCGCGTGTCGGATTCGTGTTCCAGGACCCGTCGTCGAGTCTCAATCCGCTGCTGACCATCGAAGAACAACTGACCGAGGGGCCCCGACGTCACCTCGGTCTCAGCCGGTCGGCGGCCCGCGAGCGTGCGCTGAAACTTCTGCGGGACGTGCACCTACCCGACCCGGAAACGCGACTGCGGTCCTACCCGCACCAGTTGTCGGGCGGGCAGCGTCAGCGCGTGATGATCGCAGTGGCACTGGCCTGTGACCCCGACGTTCTCATCGCCGACGAGGCGACCACCGCGCTCGACGTCACCACCCAGGCCCAGATCATCGATCTCGTCGCCGACCTGCAGCGAGAGCGTGGAATGGCGGTGGTGTGGATCAGCCACGATCTCGGTGTCATCGGCCGGATCGCCGACCGCGTCATCGTGATGCGATCGGGTGCCGTGATCGAAAGCGGCTCGGTCACCGAGGTCTTCGCGCGCCCGCGTAACGATTACACCCGCACACTGCTGGATTCGCGACCGCTGCTCAGCCGGGTCGCCGACCGCGCCGAACCCGAATCTGAGGCGGTGGCTGCGGAATCGCCGATCGTCGCGGTCCGCGGGCTCGGGGTGGACTTCACGGTGCGACGCAGCACCGGACGCGAAACCCTGCACGCGGTACGGGATGTCGACGTCGCGGTCACCGCCGGCACCACACTGGGCATCGTCGGCGAATCCGGATCGGGCAAATCCACGATCGCCGGCGTGCTCAGCGGACTCGTCACCAGTGGTGCGGGCACCACCGTGCGCGGCAGCATCGAGGTCGACGTCGACGGACGTACCATCAACGCCGTCGGGGTCCGGGGCGCCGACGCCGCGCTTCTGCGCCGGCAGGTGGCGATGGTGTTCCAGGACCCGGGTGCCTCGCTCGATCCGCGAATGACCGCGCTGGCCTCGATCGCCGAACCGCTGCGCACACACGGACTCGTGTCCGGGCGTGAAGCGCTGCGTACGCGTGCCGAACAACTCCTCGCCGACGTCAGCCTCGACTCCTCGTTCCTGCGTCGCTACCCGCACGAGATGTCCGGCGGGCAGCGCCAACGAGTGTGTCTGGCAAGGGCTCTCGCCTCCGACCCGCAGGTGTTGATCCTCGACGAATCCACCGCCTCCCTCGACGTGTCGGTGCAGTCGGCGGTACTCGATCTCCTGGCGCAACTACAGCGGGAGAAGAATCTGACCTACCTGTTCATCGCGCACGACCTCGCCGTCGTCGAGCAGATCAGCGATACGGTGGCGGTCATGCAGGACGGTCGCGTCGTCGAACACGGCCCGGCGTCGCGGATTCTGCACGATCCCGAAACCGAGTACACCCGCAAGCTGCTCGCGGCGATCCCGCCGGAGACACCGCAGCGCGCCTGAGAATCGGCCGGGAAGGTGCTGACCGAGAGACGCAGACATGCCCAGGTTCGGCGCCTACCGTGAACTCATGACCTCGACGTTGACCAGCCCACCTGTCTCCGCAATTCTCGACCGACTCTACGAGCAGGCCGCACAGGGCGGGCGTCCGTCGGGTCCGCGATCCGCGGGTCCGCCCGCCGAGGTCTCGCCACAGGCGAAAGCCGACGCCGCCGAGGACCGCTACATGGCGATCGCACGGGACACGGGCATCCTGGCGTACTCCCTGATCCGCTCGGCGCGCCCGGCAGTCGTGGTGGAGTTCGGTATGTCCTACGGCATCTCGGCGCTCTTTCTCGCCGCGGCGCTGCGCGACAACGCCCTGGCCGACCCGGCAGCGGCCGGACATCTCTACACCACCGAGCTCAGTGCCAAGAAGGTCTTGGCCGCCGAGAAGACCTTCGCCGAGGCGCAACTCGCCGATCTGATCACCATCCTGGCCGGCGACGCCCGCGACACGCTCGAATCGGTGTCCGGTCCGATCGGGTTCGTCCTCCTCGACGGCTGGAAGGACCTCTATGTCCCGGTCCTCGATCTCCTCGAGCCGAAGCTGGCACCGGGCGCGATGATCCTGGCGGACAACACCTCCCACGCCGAGTCGGCGAGCTACCTCGACCGTGTCCGCAACTCCGGCGACTACGTCGGCGTCGGGCTGCCCGCCAAGCACGACGACACCGTCGAACTCAGTTGTCGACTCTGACCCGATCTTCACGGCACGGCACGGCACGGCGAGGCCAGCGCCATCGAAGCGGTGTCGCCGACGCGGCGGCCACGCTAGGCTCGACCGGTGACCTCCGCAGACGATCGCATCCGGTCCGCGTCCCGCGACATCCACGCCGACGCCGCAACGGTTTTCGCGTTGATCGCCGACCCCGCGCGTCAGCCGGACTGGGACGGCAACGACAACCTCGCCGAACTCGTCGACGGCACACGCATCCACGGCGTGGGTGACGTGTTCTCGATGCGGCTGACCAACGGTCAGGTTCGCGAGAACCGGATCGTCGAATTCGACGACAACCGCCTCATTGCGTGGAAGCCCAACGAGCCGGGCAAGCCGAGCCCCGGCCATCTGTGGCGGTGGGAGATCGAGCCGATCGACGACGCGGCGGTGCGGGTGACCCATACCTACGACTGGACCGAACTCGACGACCCGGTACGCATGGAGCGTGCCCGGGCGACGACGCCGGAACGGCTACGGGCGTCGATCGATCGGCTCGCCGCGCTCGTCGAATGATTCCGGGTGAAGGTGTGCCCGTGAACCGGGCACAACATCACCCGCAACGGGCGCGCACAATTATCCAGTGCGATAGTCGCCATCAGTAATTGAACATCACGAATATGTGTGGCAGTCTGGCGCTGTGGTCGGGGAGGGGCCCCGCCCGGGGAGGATGTCATGGCTGCTCGACGGACGATGGTGCGCACGCTCTCGGGAATCGGTATCGGGGTGATGCTCTCGGCGGGAGCCGCCCTCGCCGCCGGAACCGGCCAGGCCGATGCCGCTCCGAACATCCACTGTGCCGGCCAGATCTGCCACAACTACGGTGATCAGATCGGTATCGGATTCGGGACCTATCAGTGCCCCAACGGAATCCAGTATCCGTCGTTCGCGGTGGTGCCGCCGTTCGGCACCGCAGCGGTGTACCCGGCCAACTGTGGTGGCGTGAAGTCGCTCTACTGACGTATCTACCGGTGACGAAAGGGCCCGTCAGGTCAGCGCGACCAGCAGTGCCACGACGATCACGATGACGGCGAGGAAGACCACCGCACCCACGATCACGGCCACACGGGTGCCGGTGCTCTGCTGCGGTGGCACCTGAGCCTGAGCCTGAGCCTGAGCCTGAGCCTGGGATTGCGGATGCGGAACCGGCTGCGGCCCAACCGGAAAGCCCAGCTGTGGTGCCCCCATCTGTGGTGCTCCCATCTGCGGTGCGCCGGTCGCGCCGGCCACCGGCGGGATGTAGGTGACCGGCGGCAGTTGTCGGCCCATGGTGACGTGCGGGTTCACCGCCGCCGGTGGGGCCGGCACGGCTCCGACCCCTCCGACGCTCGCCGGTGGATTCGGCATCGACGGTGCGGAGGGCATGGGCGGTGCCGCTACGATCCGTCCCTCCAGGGCGTCGGTGGCGGCCTGTGCCAGTTCGCCTGCGGTGACGAACCGCTCGGCGGGATTCTTGGCCATCCCACGTGCGACGACGGCGTCGAAGGGGCTGTGCAGCATAGGCGGCGGCGTGTTGAGGTGTGCGGCGACGAGGACCTGGAGGTCGCCGGCGCCGAAAGGCGCCGAGCCGGTGAGGCATTCGACGAGAACACAGGTCAGCGCGTAGATGTCGGTGGCGGGGGTGGCGATGTTGCCCGCACCGAAGCGTTCGGGTGCCATGTAGGCGAACGATCCGACTGCTGCGCCGGTGTCGGTGAGCCGCGGATCGGTGGTGGTCTGGGCCAACCCGAAATCGACGAGATAGGCGAAATCGTTGCTGTCGATGAGGATGTTGTCGGGTTTGACGTCGCGGTGCACGAGTCCGGCCGCATGCGCGGTGTCGAGGGCGTGGGCGATCTGCTCGATGATCGACACGGCGCGGTCGGGTGCCAGCGGGCCCGCGCCGAGAAGCTTGCGCAGATCGCTGCCGCCGGCCACGATTCGCATGTCCAGGAACAGGAATCCGTCGATCTCGCCCCAGTCGTGGATGGGGATCACGTGGGGATCGCTCAACTGCGCCGCCATCCGCGATTCGCGCAGGAACCGCTCGCGGAACAGGGAATCGCCGGCGAACTGCGGAGACAGCAACTTCAATGCGACGGTGCGCCCGCGACGGGAGTCGCGGGCCTCGTAGACCTCGCCCATGGCACCACGGCCCAGCAACCGTTGCAGGGTGTAGTCACCCAGAACGGAGCCGCTGCGGTCGGCGGGGTCGTGCATGCTGCGGTGGTCCTCCTGCTCGCCCGGGCGCCGAGCGGATTCGTTCCGGCGGGACGTCTTCTCGCGGTACGCTACCCGTTCGGTGTCGCGGCCGCGGGCAGGACTCGCGCAACCAGCGCCCAACCGCCGTTCCGGGTGTTTCGTCCGGTCCTCCAATCGGGTCCGAACTCGCAGGGCGCCAACATCATTCGTCGGGACCCGTCGATCGCACCGGCCGAATCCGTGCGGGGAGGCGGGGTCGGTCATACAGACGGCCCGGCCACCCCTGACGGGGGACCGGGCCGGGTGTGGACGGCGCATCGAGCCGCTACGGCTCGAGTCGCACTCCTAGTGGGCGGCCACCATGACCTCATCACCCTCGGTCACCGGCAGCGGTCCGCTGCGGATGACGACCGCTGCGATCAGCGCGCCGAGCGCGAACACGCCGGCCGCCACCCAGAAGGCCACGGTGTAGGAGTGCACGGCGGCCATCATCTTGAGCTGCTCGAGGCTCGTTGCGTGAGCGGCGTTCGACGTCGCATAGGAGGCTGCGGCACTCGAGGCGATGGTGCTCAGCAGGGCTGTCCCCACCGAACCGCCGACCTGCTGCATGGTGTTGACCGTGGCCGACGCGACGCCCGCGTCCTCGGGTGAGACCCCCGAGATCGCGCCCTGCATGGCCGGCGCCATCGAGGCGCCGAGGCCGACGCCCATGATCAGCAGGCCGGGCAGGATGTTGGCCGCATAGGTGCTCGAGTCGTCGAGCTGGGTGAGGAACACCATGCCGACCGCTGCGATCGACAAACCGATGGTCATCAACCAGCGCGGGCCGAAGCGGGGCAGCAGCACCGCGGTCGAGGTCGTCGCGGTGACGATCAGGGCGCCGATCATCGGCAGGAACGCCAGGCCGGTGCGGACCGGGCTGAACTGCAGGTTCTGCTGCAGGTAGTAGGTGAGGAACAGGAAGATGCCGAACATCCCGATACCGACGATGAACACCGCGAGGTAGGAGCCACCGCGAGTGCGGTCGAGGATCACGCGCAGGGGGAGCAGGGCGTGCGGGGTGCGCGACTGCAGCCACACGAACAGGGCCAGCAGGGCGGCACCGGCCACCAGCCAGGTGATGGTCGCCCAGTCATTCCAGCCGTTGGTCTCGGCGTTGGAGAAGCCGTAGACGATGGAGAACAGGGCGGCCGATACCGTGACGACGCCGGGGAGATCCAGCTTGGGCCGGACCTCGGCGCGATGCGGACCGATGAACAGGACGGCACCGACCAGCGCGATCGCGGCGATCACCAGATTGACGTAGAGGCACCAGCGCCAGTCGGCCCACTCGGTGAGCATGCCGCCGAGCAGCAGGCCCAGGGCGCCACCGCCGCCGGCGATCGCTCCGAAGATGCCGAAGGCCTTGCCGCGCTCGGACGGATCGGTGAACGTCGTGGTGAGCAGCGACAGAGCGGCCGGAGCCAGCAGTGCGCCGAAGACACCCTGACCGGCACGTGCGGCGACCAACATGTCGAAGTTGACCGCGGCACCGCCGACCGCCGACATGACCGCGAATCCTACGAGGCCGATGATGAAGGTGGTCCGCCTGCCCAGCAGGTCGGAGAGGCGGCCGCCGAGTAGCAGCAGGCTGCCGAAGGCGAGGGCATAGGCGGTGACGATCCACTGCCGGTCGGCGTCGCCGAACTGCAGGGCGGTTTGTGCGTGCGGCAGTGCGATGTTGACGATGGTGGCGTCGAGCACGACCATCAGCTGGGCGAGGCCGAGCACGCCGAGAATGACCCACCGCAGGCGATGGTGCCGGTCGGCTGCCGACTCGGCGGGAACCGCGAGTTCGCCGTCTCCGGACTTTTCGAGAGTTGTTGTCATGGGGACTCCCTGTGGACTAGGTGGAGGACATGCCTCCGGTTACCTGGGTGACAACGGCACCCAACTGGAGATGATTCCTCCGTTTGCTAATCTGTGACCATGACCACTGCATCTGCGTCGGATACGTCCGCTTCGTCGGGTAAACCGCTGCGCGCGGACGCCGAACGCAACCGGCTGCGGATCATCTCCGCGGCGCGGGGGCTCTTCGCCGAGCGTGGACTCGACGTGTCGCTCGACGACGTCGCCGAGGCCGCCGGCGTAGGGGTGGGCACCGTGTACCGGCGCTTCGCCAATCGCGACGACCTGGTGTTCGGCGTTTTCCTGGAACACCTGAAATCGGTGGTCGCCCGGACCGGTGAGGCGATCGACGACGAGGACCCGTGGAATGCCGTGGTGGGGTTGATGACCTGGATGTGTCAGGTGATGTCGGAGGATCGGGGTCTGGCCGCGATCATCATGACGATCGACCACAGCAATCCCGAGATCGAGGCCCTCAAGGCCACCCTGTCCGAGCGCATCGAGAAGATCTTCGACCGCGCGATGGCCGCGGGTGTGCTCCGGCCGGATCTGACCCCCACCGATTTCTACGCGCTGTTCACCATGCTCAAGGCGGTCTCCGAGGTCACCGAGCAGTGCGCGCCGGGCACCTGGCGTCGCTACCTCGACCTCATCCTCGACGCCGTCAGCGCCGAACCGTCCCGCACCACGCTCGGTGCGCCGCCGATGACCCCGGAGCAGATCCGCGAGATGCAGAAGGCGCACAAGGCCGGACGGTGAGGACCCGGGCGACTAGGTGATGAGTTTCTCGCTCTTGAGCCAGTCGTAGGCAACGTCGGAGGGATCCTGACCGTCGATGTCGACGCGGCCGTTGAGCTCCTGCATGAGTTCGTCGGTCAGACGCTCCGAGATCGTGGCCATCAGCGGCGCGATCTCCGGATGCGCCTTCAGGACGGATTCACGGACCACGACGGTCCCGCTGTAGGGCAGGAAGTACTTCTTGTCGTCGACGAGCACCTTGAGGTCGAGATTCTTGATGCGGCCGTCGGTGGTGTACACCATGCCGAAATTGCACGGTGAACTCTTGGCGGTGGAGGTGTAGACCACGCCGGAATCCATCTGCGTGACGTTGCCCGACGGCACCCCGTTGGGCGCGTTGTAGGGCATGTCGTAGGTCTTGAGCATGGGCAGGAATCCGTCTGGGCGCGAGAAGAACTCGTCGTTGACACAGAAGGTGCGCTGATCGACGGGCAGGCGGGCGATGTCCGACATCGTGGTGACGTTGAGCCGCTTGGCCGTCGACGACGACGCCGCGAACGCGTAGGTGTCGTTGAAATTCGCGGGCGGCAACCACGCCAGATGATTCTGGGCGAGTTCGACGTCGTGGACCTGCTGCCACAACTGTTGGGGGTCGGGGATGACCTTGGTCTCGTGCAGGTAGGTCACCCACGCGGTACCGGTGTACTCCCACGCCAGATCCGCGGCGCCGTTGAGCATCGCCTGGCGGCTCGAGGCCGACCCGGGTGCGTTGGTGAGGTCGGTGACATCGGCGCCGGCCGCCGCGAGATAGGTGGCGGCGATCTTGCCCAGCAGGATGCTCTCGGTGAAATTCTTGGACGTGACCGTGATCTCGGCCCCGGCGAGTGGTGTCTTGCCGTCGGGCAGCGAGGATTTGTGGAAGGTGCCCGACGAGCTGACCAAGCCGCACCCGGCGATGACCAGGACGCTCACGGCGAGGATCAGCAGCGCCGAGAGCGGGCGGCGTCCGGAGCGGTTCGAACGATTCAGGGTCGACATCAGATCCCTCGCGGTGTGGCCACCAGCTCGACGAGCCGGCCGAGCCAATCGATGATCAGGGCCAGCAGACCCACCAGGATCGCTCCGGAGATCAGCAGTTTCGGCAAGAACAACGTGATACCGGTGGTGATGAGTGTCCCCAGGCTGGTGGCACCGATGAAGGTACTCAGGGTTGCGGTACCGACCAGGATGACTAGCGCCGTGCGCACGCCGTTGAGGATCACCGGCACGGCCAGCGGCAGTTCGACGAGCACGAGCGTGCGGGCCGCGGACATGCCGATGCCTCGCGAGGCCTCGATCGTGCGGCGGTCCACCTGTTGCAGACCGACGATGGTGTTCTGCAGGATCGGCAGGATCGCGTACACGACCAAACCGACCACCGCAGTACGGAATCCGGTCCCGAGCCAGAAGGTGAACAGCACGAGTAGGCCCACGGCGGGGGCGGCCTGACCGATATTGGCGATGTTCACCGCGATCGGGTTGAGCCAGCGCATCGACGGGCGGGTCAGCAGGATGCCCAGGGGGATGGCGATGACCACCACGATCACCGTCGCCACCAGGGTCAGTTTGATGTGATCGAGGATCGTGGTCTGCAGGGTCGACCACGACAGCGCGGCGCTCTCGGTCTCGGTGAACGTCGTGGACTGATACCAGATGATGTAGCCGACACCGATGACGACGATGAGCAGCGGCTCCAACCACACGTCCATCGGGAACCGCCGAAACCGTTGCAGCGCCGAACTCATCGCCCCGGGCCGCTCGGCCGCGATCCCGGTGGCGCCGGCCGCCTCGACGCTCGTCATGCGCCCGACGCCGTTCGCTCGCCGGCGTCCACGTCGTCCTCACCGTCGTCGGTGGCGGCCACGATCGGTGTCTCGATGGGCCCGGTACCGTCGGCGTGTTCGATGTAGGAGGTGTGCGACTCTTCCTCTCTCGCCTCGGCGAGCTGGGCCTGGATGATGTCCATGACCGATTTGATGCCCAGGGACCCGATCACCGCGCCCCGTCGATCGGTCACCAGTGTTCCGCCCTGACTCGCGGCGAGCATCGTGTCGAGTGCGTCGTTGAGGGTCGACGAGGATGCCACCACCGGAAGTCGTTGGTCGACATAGTCCGACACGGTTTTCTTGCTCGCGAGTTCCTCCAGCGACGGCCACGCACGTGGGTGGCCCGCCTGGTCGACGACGACCACCCATTTGTGGCCGGCTGCGCGGGCCCGGGTGAGGGCGTCGGCGGCCGGTTCGCCCACGTGGACGGTCGTCACCTCGTCGTGGGCGACGTCGCGGACCCGTGACAGCGTCAGATGAGCCAGTGTCGCACCGGATCCGATGAACTCCTCGACGAAGGGTGTGGCCGGGTTGGCGAGGATCTCCTCGGGGGTGGCGTACTGCTCGACGTGGCCGCCCTGCGACAGGATGAGCACCTTGTCACCGAGTTTGGTGGCCTCCTCGAAATCGTGGGTGACGATCACGATCGTCTTGCCGAGTTCCTTCTGGATGCCGATCAGGCTGTCCTGCAAGCGGACCCGGGTGATCGGATCGACCGCGCCGAAGGGCTCGTCCATGAGCAGGACGGGCGGGTCGGCGGCGAGCGCGCGGGCCACACCGACGCGCTGCTGCTGACCGCCGGACATGTCCTTGGGGAGCCGGTGGGCGAATGCGTCGGCGTCGAGGCCGACGAGATCGAGTAGGTATTCGGTGCGCTCGGCGATGCGTTTCTTGTTCCAGCCGAGGACCCGGGGAATCGCCCCGATGTTCTTGGCGACGTCCCAGTGCGGGAACAGCCCGCCGGACTGGATGACGTATCCGATCGACTGCCGCAGCTTGTCGGGGTTCTCCTTGGTGACATCGCGGCCACCGATGTAGATCCGACCCTCGGTCGGCTCGATCAGTCGGTTGATCATCTTCAGGGTCGTCGTCTTGCCGCATCCGGACGGCCCGACGAACGCCACGATGTGCCCGGCATCGATGTCGAGGTCGAGACGCTCCACAGCGGGTTTGTCCTGTCCCCGATACCTTTTGACGACACCCTCGAGGGTGATCGACGCGCCGGTGACGGTGCGGTCGCTGGCGGCCGCCGAGACGGTGGCGTCGGCTGGCTGGGTCATTTCAGTCCCCTCGAGATGGTGAGTCGGCCGAGCAGAACGAGTAGGGCATCGAAGACCAGGGCGACGATGACGATGAGAATCGTTCCGGTGAGAGCCATTTCCAATGCGTTCGCGCCGCCGAGGCGCGAAAGCCCGCTGAAGATGAGCGATCCCAGACCGGGACCGAGTACGTAGGCGACGATCGCGGCGACACCGACGATCATCTGGGTCGAGACCCGGATACCGGTGAGGATCACCGGCCACGCGATCGGCAGCTCGACGGTGAGCAGTATTCGCCACCGCGACAACCCGATTCCGCGAGCGGCTTCGACGACTGTGCCCGGTACCGAGCGCAGTCCGACGACGGCGTTGCCGATCACCGGCATCGTCGCGAAGAACGCGAGCATGAGGAACGAGGGCACCACACCGAGTCCGAAGGGCACGATCAGCAGCGCCAACAGGGCCAGTGACGGAATCGTCAGGGCCACGCGGCTCGACGTCAGGGTCAGCGCCGAGGCCAGTGGCAGCCGGTACACCAGAACGGCGACGACGATGGCGATCGCCGTTCCCACCAGGACGGTTTGAAAAGCCAGGGAGGCGTGTTGGTACGTCAGGAACGTCAGAGTGCTTGCGTGCTGCGAGATGTAGTCCCAAAGGTGCACGTCCGACATCCCTTCACGCATGGGGCACTTGCGCGGTAGACGCAATCGACCTTGGATCACCTTACGGCGGAATGTGCGGCGCGGTGGCGCAATTCGCGCGCAAAGGTCTCCCCGGGTCGTCGAATCGGTCTCCGTACGCCGCCGCTGACCTGCATAGATATCGATGAGGTCACAAAGATTCCCGATGATCGGATCGACGGTGTCGCAGGTGGGGGCGGCGGGTCACCCGGGGTCCGTTCGGCGGATGCCCTGGGTTTCATCGAGGTCGTAAGCTGGTCGGCATGGCAGTCAGTCGTCCCACCGACAAGTCCGACGAGGTCCAGCGCGCTCCGCGGGCCCGGATGACCGGTGCGCAGCGGCGGCTGCAACTCATCGAGGTGGCGCGAGGATTGTTCGCCGAGCGTGGTTTCGAGGCCACCTCGATCGAGGAGATCGCGCAGCGCGCCGGGGTGTCCAAACCGATCGTCTACGAGCATTTCGGCGGCAAGGAGGGGCTGTATGCCGTCGTGGTGGACCGGGAGATGGAGACACTCCTGGAGATGGTCACCTCGTCACTGAGCAAGAACCGCTCGCTGTATCGCATCCAGCAGGTGGCGCTGGCGCTGTTGACCTACATGGAGGAGCGCACCGACGGATTTCGGATCCTGGTGCGCGGCGACTCCACCAACAGCAGCGAGACGGCGACCTACTCCAGCCTGCTCAACGACGCCATCAGCCAGGTCGAACACATCCTGGCCGGCGACTTCGAGCGGCGCGGCTTCGAGCCGACGCTCGCGCCCCTCTATGCGCAGGCGCTCGTCGGCATGGTCTCGGTGACCGCGCAGTGGTGGCTCGACGTGCGCGAGCCGTCGAAAGAGGTGGTCGCCGCCCATCTGGTGAATCTGTGCTGGAACGGGCTGACCCGCCTCGACCCGCATCCCGAACTCGTCGGACCCGACTACGTCGAACCCGATCACCGCACCCCCGAGGCGGACTGAGAACCGCCAGGTTCGCTAGGGCATGTCTCCCAATTCCCTTTGCGCGTCTTTGCGGCTCGATGGCCCCCTGGCGGCGTTGTCGTCGGTCACGATAGCTCCGCTATCGCTCCCTCCTCCGCCTTGCCAGGAAACCATCGACCTCGCAAATCCATCGCAGAGGAATTGGGAGACACGCCCTAGGTCAGCACGACGCTGCGTTTGGCCAGTCCCATCCAGAAACCGTCGATCGCCTCGTCGGGCCGCTGTTCGGGATCGTCGCCCGCGCCGAGTGCGACGAACAGCGGTGCGAAGTGCTCGATGGTGGGGTGCGCGTAGGGCATTCCCGGGGCCCGGCGCCGAAAGTCGATGAGCGACTCCACATCCCCGGCGGCGAAACACTCATGCGCCCATGCGTCGAACTCGGCCGACCACGTCGGCGCCGCCGCGTCGGGACGCCGATCGGTCAGGTACGGCAGCCCGTGAGTGGTGAAGCCGGAGCCGATGACGAGCACGCCCTCGTCACGCAAGGGGGCCAGTCGCCTGCCGAGCGCCAGCAGTGCCTCGGGTTCGAGCGTCGGCAGTGACACCTGCAGGACGGGGATCTGCGCGTCGGGGTACATCACGGTCAACGGAACGTAGGCGCCGTGATCGAGACGTCGGCGGGCGTCGTGGGCGACCGGGGTGCCGTCGGGCATCAGTGCCTCGACCCGGGCGGCGAGGTCAGGAGCGCCCGGCGAGTCGTAGGTGGTGCGGTAGAAGCGCTCGTCGAATCCCCAGAAGTCGTAGGTCAGCGGCGTGCGCGAGTCGGTGGAGCCGATCGTCAGCGGCGCGGCCTCCCAATGCGCCGACACGACGAGGATCGCGCGCGGTCGGGGGAGTCGCCCCGCCAGCGCACGCAACTGCTCCACCCACAGCGCGCTGTCGACGAGTGGCGGGGCGCCGTGGCTCAAGAACAGGACGGGCGCACGCGACGGTACTTCTGACATGGTCATACGATACGAAACAGAACCGCGGTCCGTTTCATTTCGCGGCGATCCGCCCGCGCGATGGTGGCCTCCGGCACACGACCTACAATCACACGAGTGTCCTCTTCACCTGCCCTCGCCGGGCTCGCCGCGGTCACGTGCTCGGACGCATCGCTGTCCGCCCTGCGCGAGAAGGGCGACACCCCCCGTCTCGACATCACCGGACCCGACGCCGCGCGCCCCTTCGTGGTGGCCGCCCTCGCGCACGGCACCGCGCCGCTGCTGGTGGTCTCGGCCAACGGTCGCGAAGCCGACGACCTGACCGCCGAACTGGCCGAACTGCTCGACGATCCCGACGCGGTCGCGCAGTTCCCGTCGTGGGAGACCCTGCCGCACGAACGCCTCTCACCGAGCGCCGACACCGTCGGTCGCCGTCTCGCGGTGTTGCATCGACTCGCCGAGCCGGGAAAGACGCCGCTACGGGTGATCGTGACGACGGTGCGCTCGCTGGTCCAGCCCATGGCGCCGGGGCTCGGTGAGGTCCGCACCATCACGCTGCGCGAGAACATCGAGATCGATTTCGACAAGCTGCTCGCCGACCTCGTCGAGATGGCCTACGAGCGCGTCGACATGGTCGGTCGTCGGGGTGAGTTCGCGGTCCGTGGAGGCATCCTCGACGTGTTCCCGACGACTGCGGACTATCCGGTCCGAGTGGAGTTCTGGGGCGACGAGATCACCGAGATGCGGGCGTTCTCGGTGGCCGATCAGCGCAGCCAGCCCGAGGTCGACGCCTCGGTGGTACAGATCCACCCGTGCCGTGAACTCGTGCTGACCGATCAGGTGCGCAACCGGGCGGCCGATCTCGCCGCCGAACATTCCGCAGATCAGGCGTTGTCGGAGATGCTGACCAAACTCTCCGAGGGCATTCCGGTGGAGGGGATGGAGGCCCTCATCCCGGCGCTGGTCGACGGACGGATGCAGTTGCTCACCGAGGTCCTGCCCGACGGGTCGCGGGTGTTGATCCTCGATCCGGAGAAGGTCCGGACCCGCGCCGCCGACCTCGCCGCCACCGGTGCGGAGTTCCTCGAGGCGTCCTGGAACGCCGCCGCACTGGGTGCCTCGGCGCCGGTCGACACCCGCGGCGGTTCCGCCGGAATCGACTTGCAGGCCAGCGCGTATCGGCCGCTCGACGAGGTTCTCGACACCACGGTCGAGGCCGGGCGGTCCTGGTGGACGATGAGCCCGCTGTCGTCGGGTTTCGACGCCGAATTCGACCTCGACCTGACCCCGGGGCCCACTCCGCACGGCAGCGACGACGAGATCGCGCAGACGTTCGCGATGCTCCGCGCGCACGTCGCCACCGGCAAACCCGCGGCGATCGTGGTGGCGGGCAAGGGAACCGCAACCCGCATCGCCGAACGGCTGTCGGACGCCGAGGTTCCGCACAAGCTCGCCGACGCCGGCGCGCCACCGGTCGCCGGGGAGGTGAGCGTGTACTGCGGCACCCTGCGGCGCGGCGTGATCGCGCCGTCGGCCGGACTGGTGATCGTCACCGAGAGCGACCTGACCGGAGCGCGGGTCGCGGCCGTGCGTGACGGGCGACGGCTCCCGGCCAAGCGGCGCAACCAGGTTGATCCGCTCGCGCTGACCGCCGGTGATCTCGTGGTGCACGACCAGCATGGCATCGGCAAGTTCGTCGAGATGATCGAACGCACCGTCTCGGGTGCGCGGCGGGAGTACCTCGTGCTCGAATACGCGGCGGGCAAACGCGGGCAACCCGGCGACCGGCTCTACGTGCCGATGGATGCCCTCGACCAGCTCTCCCGCTACGTCGGCGGTGAGCAACCGTCCCTGTCGAAACTCGGCGGGTCGGATTGGCAGAACACCAAACGCAAGGCGCGCAAGGCGGTTCGCGAGATCGCCGGTGAGCTCGTGCAACTGTACGCCGCCCGCCACGCCGCCCCGGGCTACGCCTTCAGTCCCGACACGCCGTGGCAGCGTGAGATGGAGGACGCCTTCGACTTCACCGAGACCGTCGACCAGATGACGGTGATCGGCGAGGTCAAGGACGACATGGAAAAGGCGGTCCCGATGGACCGCGTCATCGTCGGTGACGTCGGCTATGGCAAGACCGAGATCGCGGTGCGCGCGGCGTTCAAGGCCGTCCAGGACGGCAAGCAGGTTGCCGTGCTGGTCCCGACAACCATTCTGGCGCAACAACATCTGCAGACCTTCACCGAACGGATGGCCGGGTTCCCGGTGCGGGTGCGTGGCCTGTCGCGCTTCACCGACGCCAAGGAGTCCAAGGAGATCATCGAGCAGATGGCACAGGGTTCGGTCGACGTCGTCATCGGCACCCATCGCCTGCTGCAGACCGGGATCGTCTGGAAGGACCTCGGTCTGGTGATCGTCGACGAGGAGCAGCGCTTCGGGGTCGAGCACAAGGAACACATCAAATCGCTGCGCACCCATGTCGACGTGCTGACGATGTCGGCGACGCCGATCCCGCGCACCCTGGAGATGTCGATGGCGGGCATCCGCGAGATGTCGACGATCCTCACCCCGCCCGAGGAACGTCACCCGGTGCTGACCTATGTCGGCGCCTACGCGCGCAAGCAGGTTGCCGCGGCGATTCGCCGAGAACTGTTGCGTGACGGGCAGATCTTCTACGTCCACAATCGGGTCTCGACCATCGACAAGACCGCCAAGGACATCGCCGACATGGTGCCCGAGGCGCGGGTGGTGGTCGCACACGGACAGATGAACGAGGATCAGCTCGAGCGCACCGTGTCCGGATTCTGGAACCGCGAATACGACGTGCTGGTGTGTACCACCATCATCGAGACCGGACTCGACATCTCCAACGCGAACACCCTGATCGTCGACCGCGCCGAGAATCTCGGCCTGTCGCAGCTGCATCAGTTGCGTGGACGCGTCGGCCGCAGTCGTGAACGCGGATACGCCTATCTGCTCTACAGTCCCGAGAAACCGCTCACCGAGACGGCCTACGACCGCCTGGCGACCATCGCGCAGAACAATGAGCTCGGCGCCGGAATGGCGGTGGCGCTCAAGGACCTCGAGCTGCGCGGGGCCGGAAACGTCCTCGGCGCAGAGCAATCCGGACACGTCGCGGGCGTCGGTTTCGATCTGTACGTCCGTCTGGTCGGCGAGGCGGTGGAGGCCTACCGGGCCGCGGCCGACGGCACACCGGTCACCACCGAGGAATCGACGGAGGTGCGCATCGATCTCCCGGTCGACGCCCACATCCCGGTCGAATACGTCGACTCCGATCGTCTGCGTCTCGAGGCGTATCGCAAACTCGCCTCGGCCACCGACGACGACGAGGTGTCTGCGGTGCTCGCGGAGTTGCTCGACCGGTACGGCGAACCGCCGGAGGAAACCCGGCGACTCGCCGCGATCGCGAAACTCCGTCTGCGGTGCCGAGAACGGGGTGTCGCCGAGATCGGTGCGGTCGGCACCAACGTCAAGATCTCGCCGCTGCATCTGCTCGACAGTGAACAGGTCCGACTCAAGCGGCTGTATTCGGCGGCGTCCTACCGCGCCACCACGTCGGTCGTGACGCTGCCGATCCCGCGCACCGGTGGGGTCGGATCCGCGCGTCTGCGCGACAACGAACTCATCGACTACCTGACGACGTTCCTGACTCAGCTCAAGCCCACGCCGGCAGCCTAGGAGTCGGTGGCGTCAGAGTCGGGGGTGTCAGAGTCGGTGGCCTCAGAGTCGGGGGCCGGCGGGGTTTGGTTGGTCTCGTCGTACTTCTGCTGGGCGTTCGTCCGCCACTGGGAGAACTTGCGGTTGACGGTGACCGCGACGTCGGCCGCGGCCTGCCCGACGCCGTCGACCACGCCGGAGAGTCCGTCGCGCAGCCCCTTGACCAGTGGGTCCTGCGACTCGTCGAAGTTGTCGCGATAGGTGCGGGCGGCCTCCCCGGCGTCGTCGGAGAACTTTGCGGTGTCGTCATCGGTGCGCAACGGGTATGTGCCGGAGACGATTCGGCCGTACTCGCCGCGGTCGACCCAGCGGGTGAGTTCGGCTGCGCGCAGCACCGAGAAGGGATGGGTCGCCAACTCGAGATTCAACAGTTTGAGCACGCCGTCGCGCAGGTCCCCGGTGCGCTCGTACTCCCGGGCCTGCGCCACGAAGGCCTGGGTGTCCATCTGCTCGAGGTGCTTGCCACCCGCGAGCTTGAGCTCGACCCGTAGCGCGACGTCGAGGTCCTGGCAACACAAAAGGCCGGCGCGATCTCCGGAGAGCTCGGACTTGCGTTGCCATTCCATCAACGCGGCGACCACCGCGCGCAGGGCCCATCCACCGATCGGGATGAAACCGATGGACGCGGCGAGCCGGGTGAGGTGCATGAGCATCGTGCGGTACACCGCATGGCCGGAAAGTGCGTGTCCGAGTTCGTGTCCGATCACAAAGCGCATCTCGTCGTGATCCATCAGCTCGTACATCGCCGAGGTCACCACGATGAACGGCGTGTCCATGCCGATGCAGTAGGCGTTCACGATCGGCGACTGTGTGACGAACAGTTCGGGTGTCGTCGGGGCATCGAGCGTGGCAACGCACTCACCGAGCAGCGTATCGAGGTCGGCGAACTGCTTGTCGCTTGCGCGCGCCGACGTGGCCAGGTACAGGAGCCGATGCTGACGCTCTCGTAGCAGCCCCGACAGCGTCTTGAGGACCTGGTCGAATCCCTTGAGCTTGCGCAGCGCCGTCAGCGCGGTGCGGTCGGACGGGTGCTCCCAGGTGCGCGAACTGATCCCGGGGAACTGCGCTCGCGACGCGACGACCTCGGTGGAACTCGACATGTGGCTTCCCTCCCACGACACGGATCTCCGACGATTCGGACAGGGTATAGGGTAGCGAATCAGCTATTGATCATCGGCAATGGCGCGTGACATTCATGTGGTCGGACGACTGCGGGGATGGAGCTGATCGAGCGGTTACCTCGGTGGGCGCAAACGACTGTCGTCGTCCTGCGAGACCCGCTCGGTGACGTCCCACGATGTCGCTTGTGCAGCGATTACCGTTGTGATGTTGTCGGTGAGCTACCGCGATGTTGTTCCCTACCGTGTGCTGTTGTCGCAGCCCGCAGACGAAAGGCACCTGGAGATGACGGTGGTCCTGCTCGATCCGCTCCGCCCGGACATGATCCCCGTACGCGCCCGCGCCCACCTGTCCGGCACCGTCTACGTCACCGAGGACGTCCCGACCACCGTGCTGTGGGACCTCGATCACTTCGAGCCGGTGTTCACCGAGGACGAGATCGCCGGGACGCTGCTGTCCACGGATCGGCACCATCCACTGGTGGCCGCGCGAATCGCGCAGGGAGACCAGGTGATCGCCGCGACGATCCCGAGCGGCAGCGACCTGCTGCCCGCGGTCGCACTGATGGACACGTTGCGCCGCAACGGTCCGTGGGAGAGTCAACAGACCCATGCCTCGTTGCGACGCTATCTCCTCGAGGAGGCCTACGAACTCCTCGACGCCATCGACGCGGGGGATCAGGCGAGCCTGCGGGAGGAGCTGGGAGACCTGTTGCTACAGGTCCTCTTTCATGCCCGGATCGCCGCCGATCATCCCACCGATCCCTTCGACATCGATGCGGTGGCACGCAGTTTCACCGAGAAGGTCAGCGGCCGCACGCCCGGTGTGCTGTCCGGTGCCCATGCCGACCTCGAGACACAGATCCGCGAGTGGGAGGAGCGCAAAGCCGCCGAGAAGAACCGCGGATCGGTACTCGACGGGATCGCCACCACGGCGCCGGCGCTGGCGTTGACCCAGAAGGTCCTCGAAAGGCTCACCGCCGCCGGATATCCGGTGCAGCGTATTGACCCGGCCGTACTCTCGGTGACCGTGACGGCCGGCGACGACAGCGTCGAGGACCAGGCGCGTCGCCGCACGCTGGACCTGATGGCCCAGGTTCGCGCTGTCGAGGAGCAAGCGGCACGTGACGGCGTGACCCTCGACGGCCCGGTCTCCTGGGCGGCCGTCCTCGACGAGACGGCAGGGCTTGACGGGACGGCCGTACCGGAATCCGGCGATGCGGATGTGGCCGAACAGGAATCGCGCCGCGAACCCCCCGCCGAGGCCCGGACGGAGATCACCGACGAGATACCGGTGGTGACCGAGTCCGCCGACGACGAGGTAGGTGAATCGGTGGCGCCCGATGAATCGGGCCCGTCGGGTGCGCGCGTCGCCGTCGAGGTCTCCGAGGAGGAGATCATCGACGTCGAGGTCGTCGACACGACCGAACCCCCCACGCACTGACCGCCGCGCGCGCCGGCCGGCCTCACCCGCGTTCGTCGCCGGTCATCGTGTTCATGATCGAGAACGTCACCTGGTCGGGGCGATAACGGTCGTCGGAGTACTCGAACGGTCGGCCCTGCGGGTCGTAACTGGTGCGCCGCTCTCGCAGGAGCGGTGCCCCCGAATCGATCTGGAGTGCTTCGGCGTCGGTGGCATCGGCGGCAACGGCGTCGAGTTCGTGACGCATCGAGGCGAACTGCACTCCCTCGTCCACGAGATGATCGGTGATCGACCCCTTGTCGGGATCGAAGTCGAACAAGCTCGCCCCGACATCGGTGGTGAAGCGGCTGCGCTCCAGCAGTGCCGGAATGCCGTCGAGGGTGCGCAGGCGGACCACCTCGATCAAGAAGTCGTCGACCCCGATCTGCAACGCCTCGGCGATCTCGGCGGTCACCCGGGTGCGGGCCACACTGATCGTGTGGTTACCCGGTTCCCGGCCGGTGGTCAGCGCCCATTGCGAGAACGGGGTGAACGACGACAATGTCTGCGTCGGGGAGTGCGGTCGTCGTACGCGCGCCGGTCGTCCGCGGGTCGTGTAGATGAACCCCTCGGTCCGTAACTTGTAGAGCGCCTGCCGAATCGGGCCGCGCGAGACCTGCCATTGATCCATCAGAACGGTCTCCGGCGGCAACTCGTCGCCGGGTTGATAGGTGCCGTCAACGATCTGGTGGCGCAGCGCCTCGTAGATCTCTTGATATCTCGGGGACACCGCCACCTCCGCTTGTGACCACACTGCACCGTTCCTGGGCACTGTACTACTTCTCGACTTGTGTACCTACCTTATTTTCGGGATTGCGGTATGCGGCGGCGGCCCCGACGGATCACTCGTTGCTGGGAACGCGATTCCAGTGCCGAGCCAGGATGACCGCCGCGATCGCGGCAGCGCCGGCGAATCCGTAGAACAGTGCCGTCGTCCCGAGGTACCCGGGTAACAGGCCGCCGAAGATGGCGCCCACCGAACCGCATCCGTTGATGATCCCGGTTGCGGCCCCGGCATGCTTGGACGTGCCGAAGTCGACGGCCGAGACACACGACACCATGGCGTCGGCGCCGTAGAGGGTCAGGCCGATGACGGCGAGCACGGCGACCATGATCCACACGTTCCCGGTGGCCGTGAGCGGGGTGAACAGGACCAGCGCGGCGATCAGGATGCACAGCGACAGCACGCAGGCCGGAATTCGCTTGGCGTGGAAGACCCGGTCGGAGAGGAATCCGAACAGGATCGGCGCCGCGACACCGGCAACCCCGAAGGCGACGGGGATGGTGATGGCCTCCAGGTTGGACGCGTGGGTCAGGCGCTCGGCGACGATCACCGGGCCCCACAACAGGATTGCGTACCGAGCGGGCTTGAGTAGGAAGTAGGTGGCGCCGAGGGTGAGCACCATCGAGTTGCCGAGCACGGCGCGGTAGTTCTGCCATCCCGACGAGGAGATCTCCCGCGCCATCTCGTGTTCGTCGTCGGTGACTTCACCGACCGGGGCGGGTTCTCCCATGGCGGAGCGGAATTCCTCGATCTCGGGCAGTCCCACCTCCGACGGCGCGTTGCGCTGCAGCCGCCAGGTTGCCACGGCGACGATGAGGACGACCACCGCGCCGGCGAAGAACGCCACCCGCCAACTGTCGAAGATGCTGTAGGCGATCCACCCCAGGAACGGTGCCGCGGCCAGACCGCCGAAAGCGTAGTTGGTGGACCACAATCCGAGAATCCGTCCGCGCTCGGCGATGGTGAAGAACTTGGCCATGTTGGTCAGGGTTCCCGACCAACCGGTCGATTGCGCCAGACCCTGCATGACCATCAACGGCACGAGGAACAGCAGCGCCGGAAGCAGTCCCATGAAGACGGCGGCGAACGCCGAGGCGACGAGTCCGCCGAGTAGCACACGACGCGGGCCGATGCGATCCGACAAGGCGCCCCAGACGAATTGGCCGCAGGCGTAGGCAGTGAGATACACCGCGTCGAGGTTGGCCAGTACCTCCTTGGACAGACTCGTCGAGAGAATCGGGTCCTCGAGGATGCCGAGTTTGGCGACCGAGAACGCCTGGCGGGTGAAATAGAACCCGGCGTAGATGATCCAAGTGATCGCGAAGATCTGGATGCGCCAACGCCGGTAGCTTCCGGTGATGTCGGTGGTTGCGGTGATCGTGGTGTCGGCCACAGACTGTGATCCGGTGGTGGTCGAGCGTGGGGTGGGAGACATGGCGTCCTTCGGGTGGACGGGGCGAACACATGGTGCGCACGCCAAGGTGGGTGGCACGCTGAACGCGTGAGAAATCGGGAGATGCGCTGTGCGCGATATCGACGCAGCGACGACGATGCGTCGACAGGTGCCGTGGGTGGGCCGGGATGCCGCGCGGACGGGCGGCGATCAGACCGGCGTGGGATGGATGTCCCGGGCGGGTTCGTCGGCGGGAAACCGCGAACCCGCCCTCGGGATCCCGGCCGCGGTAGGCGGCCCGATCAAGGAAGGGAACACCCTTCGTGGACTCGTGGTCCAGGCGGTCAAACTCGGAACTGGTTGGGGAAGCCCGACGACAGGTCGTCGGGAGGGTCTGCGTGCTTCTGCGAAGCGTCGAGGTGTTACCGGCGGATCAGACCTCCCAGATCGGCGACGCTGTCGACGACTTCGTGCGCGCCCGCGGCTCGCAGTGCCTCGGCGTCGTGGGCCCCGGAGAGCACTCCGACGACGAGGCCGGCGCCGGCGCGGAGTCCGGTCGTGACGTCGGACGCGGTGTCGCCGACCACCATCATGGCCTCGACGGCGCTGGTGCGGGTCTTGATCAGGGCGGCCAGCGGCATGTCGGGGTGGGGGCGGCCACGGAGTTCCTCGCCGGGGCAGAGGACGACGTCGGCGATGTCGTTCCAGCCGAGTGCCTCGAGGATGGCTTCCTGGGTCTGCTGCGCGAAACCGGTGGTGAGAGCGATCTTCACGCCGATCTCACGGCACTGTGAGAACAGTTCCTCGGCGCCGGGCATCGGTGAACACCGGCCCTCGCCGACGAGCTGGGCATAGGTCCGTTCGAACTCCTTGTTCGCCGACTGCGCCTGTTCCTCGTTGCCCTTGGTGAGGTGGCGGAACACGGTGATTTTCGACTGCCCCATGGTCTCGGAGACGTAGTCGAGCATCGCCGCGCGGTCCGCGTCGGTGCGCGACAGCCCGGCGTGCTCGTCGGCGGCGCGGAAGCTCGCGATCACGAGTCCTTCGTCGGCGACGGTGGTGCCCGCCATGTCGAAGACGATGAGTTCGGTGGGGAGAGTGGACATGTGGGTATTGCTCCTTTGTTTTCGAGGGCCGGCGAAGTGCCGGTCGTGGTCGGTGCTGAGGCTCAGACGGCGAAACTGGTCGACGGATCGAATGCGGCGGTGACGCTGGACTCGGCGAGACCCATGCAGGTGGTCATGCCGATTCCGGTGGTGACGGTGACGATGTGGGTGCCGGGAAGTGGTTCGCGCAGCAGGAATTCGCGGCCGGGTGCGCTCGCATACACACCCTGCCAGCGCTCGATCACGTCGATGCTGTTGACCCCGAACAACTCTCGGGTGACCTCGAGGAGGCATGTGAATCCGTCCTCGCCCTGGAACGGCGATTCGGTGACCTCGCGGAGGTGGGTGTCGCCGATCAACAGGGTGCCGTCGGGTTGGGGCGTGTACATCTGGTGGAGGTCGAGTGCGGTGTATTCGGGGTGGGCGGTGTGCAGCCGTTGGGCGACCCGGTGCAGCGACGGCATGGTCTCGAAACCGCTGTAGCGCAACAGCGACCACCCGGTGAACAGGGGCGTGGTCAGCGGGAAGCGGGTCGGCACAGCGGCTTTGATCATGTGCAGGCGGCACCGTTGCAGGTTGATGTCTTCGGCGACCTCGGGGAAGAGTCGATCGATGTCGTGATTCACCGTGATGAAGGTGGTACCGGCGCGCAGTTCACCCCGGGAGGTGCGGACCAGTCCGGTGTCGAAAGAGGTTGCTGCGGTGCGCCAGAAGAAGCTGACGCCCTGCGTCTCGAGCCATGCGGCGAGTTGTGGGGCGGCGGTACGTGGGTCGACCTGGAGATCTGCCGGCAGGTGCATGCCGCCGACCACGCCGTTGGCGGCGGCCGGAACCCGGTCGAGGACCGTGTCGCGGTCGAGGAGCACCGCTGCGGACTCCCCGCGTGCCTGTGCGAACTCATTCATCACGGCCAGTTCGTCGGCGTGCCGGGCCAGGACGGTGGTGCCGGTCGGCGCCGCCCAGAATCCGGCCTTCCCGGCGAGGTCGAGCCAGTGGCGGCGTCCGGCACGCGCGTAGTCCAGTGCTTGCCCGGACTGGGCGGTCATGCATGCGTGACCGAAGTTGCGGACCGACGCGCCTGCGATTCGATCATTGTGCTCGACGACGGCGACCGAGAGCCCGCGTCGTAGTGCGTGATAAGCGTGGGCGAGGCCGACGATGCCGGCTCCGACGACAACGACGTCGTAGGAGGTGCGTGGTGTGATCATGGTCATAGCTTCCCGCTGGTGCCCTGCGATGTCAATACTTACTGAGAAGAAAGGTATACAACTAACGTTTCGGCGGGGCTACATGCGGTAAGCGTGGGGTTACGAGATCGGGAACATCCGTCGCTGGACGGCGGACGTGTCAGGAGGAGCCGACGCCCAGTCAGGCTTTGAGATCGGGGTAGCGGCGGTGCGGCTCCGGACGGTCGTCGCCGTAGAGGCCGTCGTCGACGATACGGCCGCGCAGGCGCACCGCACGTGGTGAGGGAGTGAGGGCTCAGCGAACGGCGTCGAGCGGCCAGTGCGATAACGGTCCGGGTCGAATCGAACAGGAACTCCAGTAGCGGCTTGGGCATCCCCATCTGCGTCGGATCGAAACCCGCAGGCGAGGTGGGGTGAATGAACACCACACTCCGGCGGCGGTCGAGCTCGTTCCGTAGCGGCAACGGGCCCGGATCATCCAGATAGGTTCCGTGCGCATTGGTTTCGATGCACACGCCCGCACAGCCGTCGAGGCCGGCGGTGTGGCGGGTCTCAGCGATCGCCGTACCCACATCGGGCAACGGCAAAGACGCGAAGTAATCGAATCGGTCGGGGTGTTCGGCATGCAGCGGAGCCATGAAGTCACCGACCTACCAGGCCAGGTCACGGGCCTGCGCGTCGTCGCCGAAATGCACACCGGGTGACGAGATCGACAGCACCGACCGGCCGATGCCGACCGACTCCATCATGTCCAGATGCGCACGCGGTGACCAGTCCGGCCAACCCGGCATCGCATCGGGGACACGGTGTCCCGAGGCGATGGTCGTCTGGACGTATCAGTCGGGCAGTGCGTGCGCGTGGACATCGACGATCCTGGGTGCCGGACCCCGGACACGGAGTGCTCAGGCATCGAGAGCTCAGGTGCGGTGGGCGAATCGGGCGAAGGCGGCGAGCGCATCGGGGTCGTCGACGGTGTCGGTGCCGATGATCTGCGCGAGCGGCCGACCCTGGATGAGCCGTTTGACGGGGACCTTCAGCTTCTTACCGGTCCGGGTAGGGGATGGCGTCGACGGCGATGGTGTCGTCGGGGGCGGCCAGCGTTTCAGTTCGTGACGACGGTCCGCTGGTCGTCGGAATGCGCTGGAAGCTCGCGTCTGTCACGAACACTCGGCGTCAGGACCAACGCGATCATGACGAGCACAAGCGGTAGAGCGAGCGCTGTCCGGAGCCCGAAATGCTCGCCCAGAACACCGATTACCGGTGGTCCGGCCAAGAATGCAATGTAACCGATCGTCGAGACGACGCTGACACGAGCGGTGCTGTCGCGCCCGGACGCTCCTGCTGCCGAGAGTGTGACAGGAAACCCCAGCGACGCGCCGAGCCCCCACAAGATGATCGCGACGACCACCATGGTCTGGTTGTCTGCAACCATCACGACCAATAGGCCCAACCCGCCGAATACCGCACTGATGGCGAGCACTATTGCCCGCGTTGCGTACGCGAGTACCCGATTGCCGGCGAATCTCCCGACAGTCATTCCCGCAGCGAAGACCGCGTAGCTCGCGGATCCCCAGCTGGCGTCAAATCCGTGTTCATCGACCATGATGAGGGGTAGCCAATCGTTGGCTGTTCCTTCGGCAAGTGCCATTGCCAGCACGATGACTCCGATCAGTACAAGTCGGACGTCTCGGGTCATGCTCGAAAGTGATTCGCTTGTCTGCGAGTCGCTTTGCTGGGCGGCTCGCCGGCGAATGCCTGTTCCGCCGGGTATGAATCGTGCTGCCACCAGCAGTCCCGCTCCAACGAGCAACCCGACGAGCAGCAGATGCCAGGTGACGGGGAAGCGCCAACTCGTGAAGGCGATTCCGACGCTGGCGCCCAGGACGGTACCCAGACTGAAGAACCCATGTAGCGCGGCGAGAACAGGTTTGCCGGTGTCCTTCTCGACCTGGGCTCCGTCGACATTGAGCGCGACCTCCACGCTACCGATGCCCAGTCCGTAGAAGCAGAGCCCCAACGCGACGAGCGCGCCGAGGTGTACTGCGGTGCCAAGGGCAACGACGGGCATGCTCACGGCGATGCAGCAGGTCCCGTTGACCGCCACGGAGCGTGTGCCGAATCGAGCAACCAGCGGACCTGCGGACAGGACACTGACCATCGAGCCGATAGACAACCCGAACAGGATCAGGCCCATTTGTGCTGTTGACGCGTGAACCGCATCCCGAACATCCGGCGTTCGCGTGACCCACGAGGACAGCGCGATTCCCTGCACCAGGAAGAGAAGGAACAGTGAGAACCGGTGCCGGGTACCAGCGGTGAGAGGGGCGTCTCCCGTGTGCTCCGAGCGCCCCTGTCGTATTACGGCGAATCCAGGCATGGCTCGAAGGATACTTTATGGTCGTTCATTAGGGGACGGAACGTTGTCCGATCGTTCCAGGGCCACTTTGAGCAGCTAATATAGTCCGCGTTCGGATCGCCAACACGCTAGCATGTTGCTCTGCTCGCTAACCTAAATTAAGGTAACGATAATTCGCGCAGTCACTATCAGTGACCGCCAATCCTCCACTGATCGGAGCAGACATGCCCGCAAACGCCCCCGGCCGGGTTGCCGGCAAGGTCGCCATCGTCACGGGTGGAGCGAACGGAATGGGTGCGGCGCATGCCCGTGTGCTCGTGGAGCATGGCGCGAAGGTCGTCATCGCCGATCTGGCTGACGACCGCGGCAATGCTCTGGCAAGTGAACTCGGTGGCGCGGCACTTTTTGCCCACCTCGATGTCACCGACGCAGAACAATGGCGATCGGTGGTGGCAACCGCAGGCGAGGCGTTCGGACCGGTGACTGTGCTGATCAACAATGCCGGGATTCTGCTCACCGACTCCGTCGAGTCGGTGAGCGAGCAGGATTATCGAAAGACGGTCGAGGTCAATCAGATTGGACCATACCTCGGAATGCAGGCGGTGATACCGGGGATGAAGGCTGCCGGATCGGGTTCGATCATCAACGTGTCCTCGACTGCGGGAATAGTGGGCATCGCCGAGAATTTTGCCTATTCGGCCACGAAGTGGGCGGTCCGCGGGATGACGAAAGCGGCAGCTGTCGATCTCGCACCACACCGGATACGCGTCAACGCGATACTGCCGGGTGAGGTCCATACCCGGATGATCGCCGACCTTGACCTCGATGTCTCCGACACCCCGTTGCACAGATTCGGTGACCCCCGCGAGATCGCTCTGCTCGCGCTCTATCTGGCATCCGATGAATCCGCCTACACCACAGGTGCCGATCACGTCATCGACGGTGGGTACAGCGTTCCCTGAGACGTTCCTACATCTCGCGGACGGCTCCTGTCCGAATTTCGGCCACCACACCGGCGCCTCGCGGGTGGTCGGGCCCCTGGTCGTCGATGATTTAATACGCCGTTATTTAACGTAGCTGTCCACAGGATCGGACTTGCGCGGTCTTCCTGGTGGAGCCGGACTGTCCCCACGGCGCACGCCGGGGGCGCCCCGATATGCGAGAAGAGCCGAGAAGCTGCGTCGTTGGGATTCAGTGGGGGACTGCTGCCATAACGACTCGCCCCTCGTCGATGTTTCCCTTTGGTCGAGAACGGCGGGGTGTCGGTGTGCTCCTTCCTGTTGACAGCTGCGACAGACTAACTTAAATTAACGTTCATTCGAGTGGCTGTGGTCTGTGCCACACTCTCGATTCGAGGCCGATATGTCCAGTGGGCTGAGGCTTCGATACCCGATGTCAGCGAACGTGAGCCGCAGACATCTCATCGCTGTGCGGCCATCACATCGACGTGGCGGCTTCCTCCAATCCTTGAACGGTTCAACCGAAAGGGACCAGTAGATGACCACACACGACGGAGTCGGACCGGCAATTGTCGCCCCCGGCCAGGCACACCCCCCAACGATCATCGGCAGCGGGCGACAAGGGCGACTCGAAGGCAGGATGGGGGGCGTCTCGCTGGCGCTCACCGTGCTGGCCTTTTCGGCGCCGCTATCGGTGGTCAGCGGTTACATCCCGTTCACCATCGTCTTCAACGGCATGGGGGCGCCATTCGCCTTCGTGCTCGCCACGGCCATCCTGCTGCTCTTCAGTGTTGGCTACGTGACGATGGCCAAGTGGCTCCCGCGTCCGGGTGCCTTCTACGCATTCATCAGTACAGGACTGGGCAAGGCGACCGGGCTGGGGGCGGCCTATCTCGCCTGGATCTCCTACCTGCTTGTGCTGACCGGGACGTGTGCGTTCCTGGGTATCAGCGCAACCGCCCTCATCGAGAACTTCGGCGGCTCGCACACGCCGTGGTGGTTGTGGTCGACGCTTGCCTGGCTGCTCGTGTCGGTTCTCGGGTACTTCAACATCGAGTTGTCGGCGAAGGTCTTGTCGATCGCAATGGTGCTGGAGGTGACTCTCGTCGTCATCTTCGATGCGTTCGTCGTCGGCCAGGGCGGCTCCGAAGGGTTGTCAGCCAACCCGTTTTCTCCAATCACGTTCCTACACGGCGATATCGGCGTGACGATGCTCTTCGCAATGATGGTCTTCATGGGCTTCGAGGCCACCGCAATCTTCCGGGAGGAGGTGCGGGATCCCGAAAAGACCATCCCGCGTGCGACTTACGGCGCAGTCATCTTCGTGGGCGTGCTGTACACGGCTTCTTGCTACGCGCTGGTCGTTGCTTTCGGCTCCAGGGCCGTCGATACGGCAACCGCTGCTCCGGCGCAGATGTTCAACAAGGCGATCGGAGACTTCGTGAACCCAGTCTTCGTGAATATCGCATTGACGCTCGTCATCACCTCGGTGCTTGCTGCGATGCTCTCCATTCACAACGTCATCGCGAGGTATGCGTACAACCTTTCCACTGACGGGGCCCTGCCTCGCTACTTCTCACAGGTCCACGCGCGACATGGGTCGCCCGCTCGTGCATCGAATCTCGTTGCCGCGGCGGCAGGACTCGTAGTTCTGGGAATGGCCACACTACCATTCGACGAAAATGTGCTGTACGCACAGTTGGTCGGTCTCGGTTCGCTCGGCGTCCTGGCCCTGATGGCGGTTGTCAGTATCTCCGTGGTCGTCTGGTTCGCACGCAAACGCGGCATGATCTCCGAGAGCGCGCTGAAATGTTACGTCGCTCCCGGCATTGCTGCAGTCGCGCTCACGGTTACCGTCATACTCGCGGTGCTGCATCTCGAACTCCTGGTCGGCGGCGAGCCCGGCCAGTACACATGGCTGATCGCCATACTCGCGGCAATCTTTGCGACCGGAGTGTTGGTCGCTCTGTACTTCCGGCGTGCCCGTCCGGAGAAGTACGTCCATCTGGGTCGGACGGACTGACTGTCCCGATCGTCGATCACCTCTACCCCCGCACCCTGATCACGGTGCATTCTTGTGAAAGGTCGAACATGACGAACAACAACGGATGCCTGGCAGAACGAGTCGCCATCGTCACCGGAGCCGGACGTGGCATCGGAGCTGCGATCGCCCGACGCTTGGCGAACGACGGCGCTCACGTCCTACTCGTTGGCCGCCGACGTCCTCCCCTGGAAGAGACCAAGACTGCGATCATCGACGCAGGCGGTACCGCGGATATTGCCACAGGCGACATCTCGGTCGAGAGCGACGTCGACGCGGTGGTCAACCACGCGGTGAAGACGTGGGGTCGAGTCGATGTGCTCGTCAATAACGCTGCGGTCTACGACGAGCCACCGTTCATGGAAGTCTCACCCGACGCCTTCCGTACCACCTTCGACGTCAATGTTGTTGGCACATACATGATGTCGCAGCGCGCTGCCAAAGAGATGATCGGTGCCGGCAAAGGGTCGATCGTGCACATCTCATCAATCGACATCTATGGGGCCGACGGCCCGGTCAGCGCGTACACAGCGACGAAAGCTGCCGTATCGAGCCTTGCGCGAACGATGACGATGGAACTGGCGCCGTTGGGGATTCGCGTCAACACCGTGGCGCCGGGCTTTATCAATGCCGACATGCTGCTCAAGACATCGACACCGGCTGTCATCGAGCACATGACCACAGATTTCACACGCGTTCCGCTCCGACGTCTGGTCGAGCCGGCAGAAGTTGCAGCCGCGGTGTCGTTCCTGGTCTCGGACGAGGCTTCGGCGATCAGCGGAATCGATCTGGTTGTCGACGGTGGATTGACGTCGAACCTCTACGCGATGGAGACCCTGCCCGACGACATGATTCCGCTCGGAACCGGCGAGTGAGCGACATACAAGCTGCCATCAATCAGGAGATCAATGTGACAACTCGACCCCTCGAAGCAACGTCAACCAGTCCCACATATCAGCACTTCCCCTGGGACAAACCAGAATTCACCCTTGACCCCTATCCCTGGTACGCGCGGGCCCTCCGGGAAGCACCAGTGATCTACGACGACCTGGGCTTCTACATTGTCTCCCGGTACGAGGACGTCATGGAATTCGGGAAGCATCCGAGCATGTCCGTCGAGCCGGGCTGGGACCAGGCCGGCCCTTGGGCTGTCGTGCGAGACACGGTCATCGGCAAGGACCTGCCCGACCATACCCGCCTACGGCGACAGACGAACAAATGGTTCGGCCCGAAGGTCGTCGACAAGTGGACGATGACGACGAAAGCCGTGACGGATGAACTCCTCGCCGCGCGTCCCGACAACCTTCTCGACGGATGGCACGACCTATCGGTTCTTCCCACGCACCAGACCATGTGCCGCGTCCTCGGAGTAACCGAGGCGGGAGCCGGGGACGTCCAAGAGTCGATGTTCGAGACCATGCCGATGCTGGCCGCGATCCCCGAACGCGGCACCCTCGGGCGCGCAGAGAAGGGATTCGACGAACTGACCGCGCGACTGGACGAACTCATCGAAGAGAAGCGACAAAACCCTGACGCCGGGCTCCTGTCGACCCTCCTGTCCGCAGCGGCGAACGGGGAGATCAGCGACCGCGAAGCGCGTGCGACAGCGCTGATGCTTTACAGCCTCGGGCACATGGACGTCGGGTACCTGATCGCAGCAGGGTTGAACATCTTCGCCGCGCGACCCGACATCTATGCGCGATATCGATATGATGGCGAAGTTCGCGACGCCGTGATCAACGAAATTGCGCGATACGATCCACCAGAACTGTGTTTCTACCGGGTGGCGAAATCCGACATCGCCATCCGATCGGTCGAGATCCCGGCCGGTTCGAAGGTTCGCTTCATGATCGGCGCTGCGAATCGCGATCCTGATGTCTTCTCTGATCCACAAGAGTTCACTCCGGACCGCCCGTCTCGAGAGAGCCGCAACCTCTCCTTCGGGGTGGGATCGCATAGCTGTGTAGGGCAACACATCTCACGCGCACAGGCGCGAGTGGTGTTCGATGTCCTTGCCGACCACTTCAGTGGGATCGAATTCGCGGGGGCTGTGGAGATGGACAACACCGACTTTTCCCGGCACTTCACATCTCTCCCTCTACGCCTGATTCCCTGATCATTCATAGACCACTGTACGGAGCGAATTCTCGATGTACATCGTCGTCCGGAGTACGCGAATCGACCTGATGGCTCGCAACGATCTGGAACACCTCGAAGTGACGACCGATCTGGAGAACTCGGCACTCGCCACCTCACTGCGAGCAGTGGGTGTTGGTTACGCCGACGGCACCCACTGCTACATCAACGCTTTGTGGTTGAGACGTCAAGCCTCTGGTCTCAACTGGCATGCGCAACTCGACGAACTACTGTCGTTTGCAGCCAGCCGTAACCGGTTTGACGGTCTGTATGTGAGAGTTCCGACAAAGCGCCGTCATGGTTCGCCGCGGCAAACCATGACGGCGTGATCCCATCCCGTCGAGCCCTGTTCAATCGCCGAGATGCTCACCGAACCAAGCGAGTGCGGCCTCGGCTGTGACGGTGAAATGCTCCGTGTAGACCGAGTAGTGACCGCCTGCGACCGTCACCAGCTTCTTGGGTTCCCGCGCACGCGCGAAAGCGGCTTCCTGAAGATCGGTGGGTGTCAGGGGATCTTGATCCGCGATCACCATCAGCAGCGGTGTCGGAGCGATGCGTTCGATGAAGGTGCCGGGCTCGTACTGACGTGCCTTCTCGATCGAACGAAGGGTGACCTCGTTGCGCCAGCTCGGGCAACGCCGGCCTTCGCCGGACATGTACTCGAACGAATCGCGTTGTGGGTAGGCAACCTGATCGTCCGGAGCAGCGCTGACGGTCGTGATCATGCGCGGAGGTAGTCCATCGAAGCGGACCTGACGATCCGCAGCGAAGGAGCTCTCAAGGATGTGCGCGGCGTCGTCGGAGGTTCGCCGGAGGGCGGCTTCGTAGCCGCTGATGGTCGGGACCTGAGCCACGACGCATCTGACACGGTTGTCGACGGCACCGACCACGATCGCATGTCCGCCGCTATAGCTGGTGCCCCACACGGCGATTCGATCGGAATCGACGTCTTGCTGAGAACCGGCAAAGGTCACTGCCTCGCGAATGTCCTCGATCTGATCCCACGGGTCGATCTCCTGCCGGGGCAGGCCATCGCTGACACCGAGTCTCCGGAAGTCGATGGCGAGCACGACGTAGCCGCCGCGTGCGAAAGTGCGCGCGTAGTCGGTCAATGTGCCCCCGGTGACCATGGACCAGCCGTGGGTGACGACGATGGCCGGAAGTGGCCCAACTGAATTGGAGGGACGGAACTTGGTGCCGCGGACGACGGTCCCGAACACCGAGAACTCGATCGGTTCGTGGTCGAGGCCATCATCGTTGCCACAGTGTTCTGGGGAGACCGTCATCGTAGGTGCCGCTCCTTGGCTTGATACCGGTGTTCTCAGATGGGATTTCGGGCTGCGGTAAGCCAACCTCCGTCGATCACCATGGCCGCGCCGTGGATGAAGTCGGCGTCGTCTCCGGCAAGGTATACGGCGAGCCGGGCGATCTCCTCCGGGCGGCACCATCGTTGCGCAGGTGTTCGGAGGATCTCGCTGTCCGAATCGGGAAGGGTTTCCGAACCGCCTTCTGGCATGGTCAGTCCGGTGAGCGTGGCTCCCGGGCAGATTGCATTCACACGTATGCCCAGCTTGCCGTAATCGAAGGTGAGCTGACGGGTGAGGCCGAGCACGCCGTGCTTGGCGGCGGTGTAGGCGGTTCCGCCTCCTGCTGCACTCAGCGACGAGATGGAAGCAGTATTGATGATCGCACCCTTGCGCTGCTCGAGCATGGTGGGAATCACCGCGCGCGCCATGAGGAACGGTCCGGTCAGATTCACTGCGATGTTCCGGTGCCATTCTTCCAGTGCGATCTCATGGGCGGGGCGAAAGCTGTCGATGATTCCGGCGTTGTTGCACAGGATGTCGACTCGGCCGGCCCATCGGCGGACCTGTTCGACTGCAGCGTTGACCGACTCTTCCGCCGAGACATCTACCCCCACGGCCAATACTCGCGCCGAATCGTCTGCCTGCGCTGCGACTTCCTTGGCCTTTGCCTCGTTGATGTCGAGTGCGGCTACACGGGCTCCGGCCGCGGAGAACTCCTCGACCATCGATTTGCCCATGCCGGACGCGGCGCCCGTGACGACGACGACCTTACCGTCGAATTTGTTGCTCATATCATTTCTCCTTGTTTCGAGTGGCGATGAGAAGGTCCGGGGATTCGCGCCCTTGTCATTGATGTGCGAGTGGTCGCATCTGGCACTGCAGACATAGGGGCTCGGCTGGGTGATCCGCTGCTGCGTCCACTTCGTAGGTGGTATAGCTCAATTCGCAACTTGAGCACTGTGTGCGTGTCAACCACTGATCTCTGTCGTCGTCGCGCACTGTGCCGGGGTCATCGGTAACGCGGGTCGTTGTGAACAATCGGTCGAGCAGGAGGACATTCAGTAGGTACAGCACGACGCTCGCTCCCAGCGAGATGAGTGGTGCGACTTGAGAGGCAACGCTGTGACCGCTCTCGAGCGCGACGAGACCGATGGCCGCCGATACCGCCCATACCGCGAAACCGCGTGTGACCGTGGGAAGGCGTAGCGCGCGGATCTCGGGTCTGCGCGACACCACCAACAGATGTGTCACCACGATTCCGACCCACGACACGGTGACGATTCCTTGCCAGGCGAGAGCGGTTGCGATGTAGGAGAATACGTTGGTCAACATCAGTAAGAACGTCACGATCGCGATCAGCACGACCCAGACCTTGCGCGGTAGGCTACTTCGAGAGAAGTGGCATACCACCCGGTCGAAGCACAGACTGGCGACATAGAAGTTCGCGGAGTTGATGCGGACCTGACTCACGAGCACGACGACGAGTCCGATGACACCCAGAGATGTCACGATGCCGGTGGTCACGGCTGATTCGGCGACGGTGGAGCCGGGGGCCGCCAAAGCCACGATGAGGATTCCGGCCAACCCGTTGAAGCCGTAGGCCACCAGATAGAAGGCCCACCCGAACGTGATGTTGGCGTGGAAGCGCGTGTCGGAAGGACGACCGAAGCGGGCGAACTCCGGAGTGTCGGGGAAGAGGAGCCAGTTACCCATGAACAGGACGAATGTGACCAGCCATCCCGGGATGGAACTGTGCCCGGTGATTTCGGGTGTGGTGGTGAACCAGTCGCCGCCCCAACCGAATCGGATGCCGGCTACGAGGACGGCGGCGGCCACACCGATCAGATAGATCGGCAGGGACCAGGTATTGAGTTTGGTGAACCACGTTTGCATCCCGCCGAGCATCAACGGAAGCATCCCGATGATCACGATGGCGTACCAGACCCGGATGTCGAAGACCTGAAAATATGCCTGGAGAGCCGCGGCCATCACGCTGGACTCGAAGACGGCATAGTAGAGCGCGCCGAGTCCGCAGATGAGCGGGGTCAGGGCAGCCCCCTTCACACCGAACATCGCGCGGGTCAACAAGGTTGAGTTGAGGCCACGTCCAATCGACGCTCGGGCGATGAATGCGCCCAGCACCGAGCAGACGACCACCACCACCAGGAGGCCGATGAGGGCTTGCCGAGTGCCTGCGAGACTGGCTGCGAGCGCCCCGTAGTAGAGAAAGGCCATTGCGCTGGCGATCGACCACCAGCTTCCCAGTACTGCGATCCTCGGTTGTCTTGCAGTGAGAGGAACCACGTGGTTCGTGTAGTCCTCGGTCTCCTGCTGCGCGACCACTCGGGGGTCGTCGCTGTCGTTGACGACCCACCCTGCCGGGACCGGCGCCGACGGGGCCGGTGGTGGGATGTCACCGACTCCGTCGCTCTGCTCGTATACCGAACCCATGGTCAGGTGAGCTCGCCGAAGAAAGCTTCGACCTCGGGCTGGTTCATGTCGGCAAAGCGGCATTCAACGATCTTGTCGCCGACGACCCGATAGTGACCGACGCGTTCGGTCGTCACCGACGCCTCGCCACGCGACCACTTCTCGTGGACGAGCAGCAGGATGCCGTCGTCGCCGACAAGCAGGGTGTCGCTACTGACGACATCCCAGGTGTCGGTGTACTCGGCGACCCGACCGATCCAGTTCGTCACGAAATCCTCACGGCTCTTGTACACGCCTGCGAGCGGCCCGTTGCCACCCATGGTGACGACCAGGTCGTCGGCGAAGTAGCTCACGCCGGCTTCCTGGTCGCCTCGCTCCCATGCGTCGTGATAAGCGTGGATGATTCGCTCGGTGTTCTCGACAGTCATGTGATGCTCCTTTGAGTTGTGGGTCTTTGAGACCCGATCGGACAGAGTGGAGTGAGTAGAGCGGGGCGATCTGTGGACGCCGCCGCGTCGTGGATCGAGCCCCGCTCTACTCGAGCTGGGGACGTCAGCGGTCGATGCCGCCGAGACGCAAGAACTGTTCAGGGCGTCGGATCTTCACGACGGTCGCGACTATCAGCCCGGCGACGAACGATCCGGCCAGCACCAGTAACAGAATCCAGTTGCTGCTCGATTCGCCGGCGACGAGATCGAAGTTGAAGAGTGCGAATCCCACCAAGCTGATCATTGCGATTGCCGAGATTGATGGAGCGATTGTCGTCGCCCATAGGCGCTCGCCCTTCTCGCGACCATGCCGACGGAACCAGACGACCACCGCGACGCTGACCAGCGCCATCAAGATGAAAACCCCGGCGTTGCCGAGACCGGCGAGTTGACCGTATGCCTTCGCCGGGTCGCTGTGGGCGAGGGCGAACAGCGCGACACCGGCAAAGCCCAGGGCGGAGATCGCCAGCGAGGCGCGGTAGGGCGAGCGGTGACGACCGTGCACGGCGCCGAATGCTTTCGGAAGCGCTCCGTCGGCGCTCAAGTTGAAAAGGTAACGGGTCGAAGCATTGTGAATCGACAGCAGGGACGCGAGCACTGCGGTGACGACCAGTGCGGTCGCGATGTTGCTGAACCAGACACCGATGTAGTTGTCGGCGGCGAGCCCGAACATCCCGGCGGTGTCGGAGGTCGCGACCTGCTGGGCGTCGCTACCGAAAGCCATCACCATCACCCAGACAGTGAGCGTATAGAGGATACCGATGAAGAAGACGGCGATGTAGGTAGCGCGTGGAATGGTCTTGTTGGGTTCGCGCACCTCGTCGCGGTAGAGGGCCGTGGCCTCGAAGCCGATGAATACCAGCATCGCGAACAGCAGCCCCACGGCGACATCGCCATTCGAGAAGAACTGTGGCACGTCGAATGGTGCCAGTGATAGCCCGTCCTTACCGCCCTGGCCGATCACGGCGACGTTGAAGATCATCACGATGGAGACTTCGACGAACATGACCCACATGAGGACCTTGGCCGACACCTCCACATTGAAGTAGCCGAGTGTGCTGATGATCAGCCACACCACCAGAGTTCCGGTCCACCAAGGGATGTCCGGCCCGCCGTACTTGGATACGAGGTCTGTGACGGTGAGTCCGGCGAAGCAGTACACCCCCATACCGATAACGGTGTACGACAACGTTGCCAGAAAGGCCGCCGCCAGACCCATGCGCCTGCCGAGTCCCTCGGAGATATACGCGTAGAAGGCGCCCGGACGCGGCATGTGCTTGGTCATGGCCATGTACCCGACCGAGAAGATCAGCAAGACCACGGTGACGATGACGAAGGCGACGGGCGCGGTGCTGCCTGTCGACATGATCGTGAGTGAGAAGTATCCCGCCAAGCAGGTCAGCGGAGAGGAAAACGCCAGGACGGAGAGCACCAGCTGTGTGGTGGTCATCCGACCTGACAGGCGGTCGGACGCGGTAGGAGTCGCCACGGGCAATTCCAGGTTGTGCGGAGTAGTTGACATTGCGATTGTTCACCCTTCCCAGGGGCCAGGACAGCGGACGGTACCGCCGAGGTCTATATTGAACGTTTATTAAGTGACCGTCAACACTTGATTTTGTTGAGGTGCGGTGACTCGCTCAGGCGGAGTTACATGCAGTTGTGCAGCACTTCTTGAGTCGGCGGCGGCTGCGGGATGATGTTGAACAAATCGTCAGCTGGGTTCCGATGGTTGCCGTCGTGCGCCACCCCTTTTCATGACAGGCGGACAGTAAGGCCCTCACAGTTCCGGTGGCGATCGGAGTTGATCCAGATCGGTTCGCCGATGACCTCGACGCGGTGGAATCGATCGGTGACCACGTCGAGAACGGCGCGCGCGATCGCGCGTCCGAGTGCTTGTCCGGCGCAGTTGTGGGTCCCGACACCGAAGGCGATCGCCATGCTGGCTTCCTTCGGTCGCTGGTAATCGAACACGTCAGGGTTGGGAAACACCGCAGGATCACGAAGTGCGGCACCGAGGATGAACCGCACCTGGGTCCCCGCGTCGATCTGCACATCATGAATGTGGAATGGTTCGGTGGCGAATCGGTCCAATGCGACCTCCGGCAGCGATCGCCGGATGATCTCGTTGATGATCGGGTCTCGTGTTGCCTCGTCGTTCTTGTATGCGGCGAAGACGTGCGGGTTGGCCGCGAGATCAGCCAGTGCACTGGCCATGACCTGGCCCGGGTTGTGTGCCGCGGATCCCCAGAGAATCTGGATGGACTCCTTGAGTTCTCGTTCGGTCAGGCGCCCCTCATCGGCCGCCTTGATCATTTCCTCGAGCAGCATGCCATCCCCGGGATGTCGTCGCTTTTCTTCTATGAGGCGGTCGGCCTCGAACATCATGTAGCCGAATCCTTCATGGGCGCGCGTGATCTGATCGGCGGTTGGACTCCATCCCATGGCGTCCATGGTCAGGTTGGTTGCGTGGATGAGAGGGAATCCACCCGCTGGTTCGACGCCGAGTGCGTGGGCCATCGCGTCCTGGGCAGGTTGGACGCCGAGGTCGAGGTGTCCGTTGATGATTCCGTCGGGCCCGAGTGCGTCCAATGCCCGGCTCGCCGACTGAGCCGCAGTCTGTGCCCACTTCTGTACGGCCTTGGGCGTCAGCCACCCTGCGAAGGTTCGGCGAATTCGCTTGTGGCGCTCTCCCTCGGTGAGGAGTACCGAATTCTGGTTCGCCGCCCAGGGGCTATCTCCGATCCCGTCAGGGGATACCGACACCAGAGAAGGGTGCTTGGCGAACTTCACGACGTCGGCGTACCTGCTGACGATCACGCTGCCATCGTCGGTGATCAGGATCGGGTGCTCGGCGAGCAGGCGGTCGAACCACGGCCACGGCGCGCGGCAGAACTCCGGATCATCGAACGGCAGGTACTCGACGATGGAGGGGCGGTCGGACAGTGTGTCAGTGGTTGTCATGGTCGTGGTCCTTCGGGCTGGGGAGTGGGGGTGGCGGGATCGAAACGTTCAGAGAGCGGGGATGATCGACTTGGTCCACTCGACCGCTATGTCGGTGAACGAGTCGCCGCTGACGGCGTCGTGACGTCCGATCTCGCCGATGCGGGAGGCGCCGAGATCGGACAGACAGCCCGCAAGGATGCTGATCGCGTTGTTGTAGGTGTCGTAAGAGCTGTCGCCCAACCCAAATGCCGCAAACCGTAGGTGCGACAGGTCGGGATTCTCGTCGAGCAGGGCTTGACGAAACGGCGCCGTCGTCTCGGGGAGCTCGCCTTCTCCGTAGGTCGAGGTGATGACGATGATCGTGTTGGCGTGGACGAGATCGGTGACTGCGAAATTCTCCATCGCGACCACCTCGGCCTTCACGCCCGCTTCGTTGAGAGTGTCGGAGATGTCGTCCGCGACGAGTTCGGCGTTGCCGGACTCCGTTCCGAACAAGACGTTGATGGCAGACATTTAGAACTGTGCTCCCTCGGGGGTAGTTGACGCGGTGATCGCGCGCCTGATGGATTCGGCAGGGCCTGCGACGGTGACCATATGGTCGACTTCGGTGATCTTGCGACGACACCGGCTGTCGTCGGCGCGATCGCGCTCGGCTTCGTTGATGCAAAGCCAGCCGGAGAAATCTACTGCAGCGCTCGGCAATTTGGATGCCACGGCCGCCAGTCCGCCCTTATGGATATCTGATGGCGTCCTGTTGCGCAAGTCGGAAACAATCGAATTGACCACTGCGAGAGAATGTTTGCGATTCTCGGCGATGTTTCCGCGTCCTCCGCGGTCGAGCCAGCCAACCCGGTACAGGCGAGTTCCGTTCCACGCCTGGTCATCTGACGATGTGTCTTCGGGGCAGAATCCGACAGCTGTCACGACTGTGTCGACCGCGATGGGCGTCGTCCCTGTGTTGTTCCCGCCGCGCGTGACATCGAGAATGGTCTTGTCTCCCTCGGTGCGGATGGCGGTGGGCACAGCGCGGAAATGGAAGTGAACCCGGCTGGTCGGTGACCCATCGGTCACGTGGCGATCGGCGCCGTGCGCCGATGAGCGCAGCAATTGTGCGGTAGCACCGGTGTCGGTGTCCTCGAGACCGTGAACCGAGATTGTCACGGTGTCCAGTGCGCAGATCTCTCGCACCATCGCGAGATCGAACTTGGCATCGGCGGCCGACGATCGCCCAACGACGTGGACGTCGCCGGCCGGAGAGGGCCGCAAGACTTCGAGGGCCTCATCGTGGATGTCCGATCCGACGAGTTGGTCGGTTGTTTTCGTCAGCAACCGGACGACGTCGATGCCCACGTTGCCGTGGCCGACGACTGCCACGCTGCGCCCCAGGTTTGATCGGAGGGCATCCGTGGCGGGCAAATATCGGCCCGGGTACGCATTGAGCAGACGCAACAACGCGCCGGCTCCCACGACTCGTGCCTGGTCGGCACAGGGAATGGCGAGTGAGCGGTCTGCTGTGAGTCCGGTCGCCAGTACGACCACGTCGAAAGCTCTCGCCATCGTTGCGTGGTCGATGTCGTCACCGACGCGTGTGTTACCCACGAACGTAATGCCGCTGCGCTCGAACATGCGGTCGAACTGCCGCGTGACCGCCTTGGTCCCCTGGTGATCTGCGGCCACGCCGTAGCGGACGAGACCGTAGGGGACCGGCAACGCCTCGAAGATCGTGATCTCGGCATCGGGCATTTCCTTGCGTAGGAACTGGGCGGTGTAGCACCCGGATGGCCCGCTCCCGATCACAGCGATCTTCGGTGCGAGGGCGGGACTCGATTCCGCGGTCATCGCATCTCCTTGGGTGTGGTGTCGACATGGACTGCTGCGATTCGCATGAACGCGAGACGTCATCAGCGGGTGAGGTGGATGAAACATGTACGAAATAAAACGTGATGTGTACCTCACTTGCGAACGAATGTTAGCTTTAGTTGGTGCTACGCGCTACCCCTGGTCTCACATCGGATCGAGTTCGACCTGCTCGTGTGGGTCACCCGGCGTCACGGCGTCTGGAGGCTGGGATCGGGTGGCTTGCAAGCGGCGCTAAAGCTGCTCTATCTGGTGAAAAGCAATTTCCTTGGCGACTGGACCGCGCCTGTGGATGTCGAGGGCCACGCCGCCTCGGGCTGACTCGATGTCGATGGTCGGCACTTGACAAGGGGCCTTAACGCACGTTAAATGACGTTCAGGTGAATCGAACGTGACCCAGCACACGTTCACAGCGCAACTGGTCGCTCGCCGCCACAGGATGCACCCCACCACCTCGTATGACGCCGATAGGCGACCACCAATCAGTCACAGACCTCAGGAGTATTCGATGGGTTTCAAGGTCTCCGCCGACACGGGCGGAACGTTCATCGATGTCGTAGTTCAGGACGCAGGTTCCGAGCAGGTGATCGGCAAGTCGCTGACCACGCACGATCGCGTCTTCACCGGTTTGGCCCGCGCACTCGACGCGGCAGCGTCCAACCTCGGGTTGACAGCAGCGCAGGTGCTCGACGACACCGACTTGTTCATCTACGGCACCACGCGTGCGACGAACGCGATCATCACGCGGAATGTCGCAAGGACCGCATTGCTCACCACGGAGGGGTTCGAAGATGTGTTGCTGCTGAAGGAGGGCGGTAAGCAGGACGGATACGATTTCACCAGGCAGTACCCCGAGCCCTACATACCGCGAAGCCGCACCTTTGGTGTGCGGGAGCGGGTCAATTCCGAGGGTGAGGTTGTCGTCGACTTGGACGAGGACCAGCTGGCCGGGGTCTTGACCCGGATCCGTGACGGCGGATTCGAAGCCGTTGCGGTCTCGCTGCTGTGGTCGATCGTCAATCCTGAGCACGAGCTTCTCGTGGAGAAGAAGATCGCAGAGATCAGTCCCGAATTGCCCGTGACGCTCTCTCACCAGATCGCACCGATCATCCGTGAATATCGGCGTACGTCGGCCGCAGCCATCGATGCTTCTCTGAAACCGTTGATGCAGAAGCACTTTCGTGAGCTCGAGCAGGATATCCGTGACTTCGGATACGCCGGCACCATCTTGGTCTCCACGAGTATGGGCGGCGTCATGAACATCGACGAGGTCATCGCATCGCCCATTCACACCGCGCGAAGCGGGCCATCCATGGCTCCCCTTGCAGGCCTCAACTACTCGCAGCTCGAAGGGCTCGGCGGCGACATGGTGGTGTGCGACACCGGTGGCACGACCTTCGATGTCGGCATCTCTCGCGATGGATCGGTCGTGCACTCCCGAGACACGTGGCTCGGGCCGGAGTGGGAGGGTGACCTCCTCGGAATCTCATCGGTCGACATCCGTTCGATCGGCGCCGGTGGTGGCTCGATCGCCTGGATGGACGAAGGCGGTCTGCTGCGCGTCGGCCCCCAGTCGGCGGGTTCCGAGCCCGGACCGGCGTGTTACGGCAACGGGGGAACCCTGCCAACCTTGTCCGACGCCGCCTGCGTCCTCGGCTATTTCGACCCGGACTACTTTCTCGGCGGCCGAATGACGCTCGATGTGGACGCTGCGACCGCAGCGATCGGAACGCTCGCCGAACAACTGGGAATGAGCACACAGCACACGGCATGGGGAATCCTGTCGCTCGCCAGCGAGGCCATGGTGAAGGCAGTCCACGAGATCACCATCGCCCAGGGGCTCAACCCACAGGACAGCACGCTGGTCGCCGGCGGTGGTGCGGCCGGCATCAACATCATGATGATTGCCGCCGAGCTCAATTCACAACGCATCGTCCTCCCGAAGGTGGCCTCGGCGCTGTCGGCATCAGGCATGCACTTTGCCGACATCGTGAAAGAGGAGTCCACGGCGCTCATCTCCACCTCGGACGACTTCGCCGCGGCAGCCGTCAACAAAGTCCTCGACGCCCTGGAATTCAAACTCGACGAGTTCGCGAAACAGTTCGGCGGCGAACATCCGGACTACAGCGTGTCCTTCGGCGTCGAGGCCCGATACAAGTCGCAGGTCTGGACCATCGACCTCGACTTGCCGTCGCCGCGCATCCTCACCGACGACGATCACAAGCAGCTGTTCGAGGCATTCCACGACCTCCACGAACGCATCTTCGCCGTTCGCGATCCCGGTAGCGCCATCGAATTCCTCAACTGGTCGGGCCGTGTCACGGTGAACCTCCCACGAGTGAAGCTCGATTACCCACGGGCTGTGAAGCGTGCAGCTGCGACTGGGGCCTCCCGACCTTGCTACTTCGGCACACTCGGCGACGTCGATACTCCGGTCTACAAGCCCGCAGACCTGGAGCCGGGAACCATGGTCAGTGGTCCGGCGATCATCGAGGAACCCACGACGACCTTGGTTGTGTTCCCCGGAATGTCTGCGCGAGTGGCAGATTCGGGCAACTACCTGCTCCACATCGGAAACGAGGAATGAGATGACTGACAGCCGGTTCGACGGTGTGCGTACGGCGATCATCGCCAACAAGGTGGACGGCATCGTCCGCGAGATGACCAACACGCTTCTCAGGTCCGCACGGTCCGCGGTCATCAACAGCGCAAGGGACTTCTCCTGCGCGATCCTGACTGCGGACGACGAATTGCTTGCCGCGGCAGAAGCAGTGCCAGTGCACGTCTTCGGGGCGCAACTGCAGGCCGCAGCGTTACGCGACGCCCATCCCGAGATGCGTGAAGGTGATGCTTACCTGGACAACAATCCGTACGTGGGCAACTCCCATGCTGCCGACCACACCATTCTGGTCCCCGTTTTCGTTGACGGGCACCATCTGTTCACCGCCATCGCGAAAGCACATCAAGCCGATGTCGGCAACTCCGTGCCCACGACCTACCACGCATCGGCCAGGGACGTATACGAGGAAGGTGCGGTGATCTTCCCGACGGTCAAGGTGCAGTCGGATTATGAGGACATCGACGACATCATTCGTATCTGTCGTACCCGGATTCGCGTGCCCTCTCAGTGGTATGGCGACTATCTCGCTTCCATCGGTGCGGCGCGTGTGGCCGAGCGGCGTCTGAAGGAACTCGTTACCAAGTACGGCATCGACACGATTCGCAGTTTCACCCGCGATTGGCTGGACTACAGCGAGAAGGTCATGGCCAAGGCTGTTGCCGACCTTCCGGCCGCAACATTGTCCAACGCCGGCCGCCACGATCCGTTTGACCCGTATCTCCCTGAGGGACTGGACTTCCGGGTCACTGTCGAAATCAAGCCGCAGGACGGGTGCATCGAGGTCGATCTGACAGACAATGGGCCCAACGTGGACTGCGGTCTCAATCTCACCGAGGCCACTACCCGCGCCGCCGTGTTCGCCGGCATCTTCAACGCGATCCCGGTGTCGGTACCGAAGAACAGCGGCGCTTTTCGCCGAGTGTCGATCGAGATGAACGAGGGGTCGGCGGTGGGTAAACCGCGGTTCCCGCACAGCTGCTCGGTTGCGACAACCAACGTGACCGATCGCCTGATCAATTGCGTCGGTTCGGCATTCGCTCAGCTCGGCGATCCCTACGGAGTGGCCGAGGGTGCGGTCGGTGTCGGTGCGGGATACGCCGTGCTGTCCGGTCACGACCGTCGATCTGACGAAGAGTTCGTGAACCAGTTGTGCATCACCGCCAACGGGGGACCCGGCAGCGCCTACGCCGATGGATGGGTGACCTACGGCGTGCCATGCACCAGTGGGCTCATGTACCGCGACTCCGTCGAGATCGACGAGATCAAGATGCCGATCCTTTACAAGCATCTCCGGATGGTGCCTGACACCGGTGGCGCTGGGCAATTCCGTGGCGGACCATCCTTCGAGTTCGCGTACACACCCAAGTCCGATCCGATCTCATTGATCTATCCGTGCGACGGGCAGATCACACCATCGAAGGGCGTCAGCGGTGGACACGATGGGTCTTTGGCTGCGGCGTGGCTGGAGAAAGCCGATGGCACGCGCGAAAAGCTACCGAACGCCGTCTCGCTGACCTTGAAACCCGGTGAGTGGATTCATGGTCTCGATGCGTCCGGCGGCGGTTACGGAGATCCCTACACGCGCGACCCAAAGCTGGTTCTACACGACGTGATCGAGGGTTGGGAGTCGGCTGAGCACGCCACCGCCACCTACGGCGTGGAGTTCGTCGACAGCGCTGACGGACTTCGGGTCGACGAAGAGGCAACAGCGCGCCGGCGTGGATGAGCGACCTGAGACCGACCATTTCAAGATTCAAAGAAAGTAGCCAAATCATGACCACACCAACAGTTGTCGTACTCGGCGCAGCTGGCGCGCAGGCCTCTGGACTTCTCCGCGGCTTCGCGCGTACCGACACCGAACTCAAGCTCGTCCTCTGCGATCGCGCGCCGGCCACGGGGCTCCCCGACAGCGTGGGCGACCATGTGGTCGAACACCGGGCGTTCGACTTGCTGGGCGAACCCGAGAAGCTGAGCCAGGTCCTGGCCGCTGCCGATCTGGTCATCAATCTCACCGGGCCTTACTACACGCTCGGTCCGATCGTCCTCGATGCGGCGATCGCTGCAGGCACGAACTATCTCGACATCTGCGATGATGCCGACGCCACCGAACTGCTCCTCGCACGTGACGACGCGGCGAAAGTGGCTGGGGTGACAGCACTCATCGGTATGGGCTCAGCACCGGGCACGACCAACGTGCTCGTCAAACTCGCGCTCGATGCTCTCCCCGACGGTGAGGCCTCGGCATCGATCACCTGGTGCGTTGACGCTGCCGACATGGTCGGTGCGGTCGTACCTCATTTCGCCCACTCGTTCGCGACGGCGATCCCCGAACTCGGAGGGACACCGTCGTGGGACGGCCTCGCTCCGGAGCGCGTCAGCTTCCCGGATCCCATCGGGGAGCAACTCGTGGTGACACTGAGCCATCCCGAGGTGCTGACACTGCCTCGCTTCACCCGCGTCACCGACGCTCACAACAAGGGTGGCCTCATCCCCGAGGATTTCACTCATCTCGGTTGGGTTGCTTCACGTTTGCCGGAGAGTGAAAGCCGGACCGCAGCAATGCACACGATTTTCGAGGCCGCTCGAGCCTCCCACTCCGAACGGGAACCCGTCGGGTCCGGTCTGATCGTGGACGTCCGCGTCGGTGCCGACGGGATCTGCTTCCGGTCGGGCGGCGCGATGAGCCAGGACGACGCCACCGGAACCCCCGCCGCCGCCGGGGCGATCGCCTTCCTCCGGGACCAGGTTCCCGGTCCCGGTGTCGTTTCCGCGGAGGTGCTCGTGCCTGCCGAGTTCTTCGCGGCCCTGCGTGTGGTCTCCGCCGGTGGTGGCGGCATGACCGCATATCGAACCGTCAACGGAGAGATCGTCGAACACGTTCGTATCCGTGACCTCATCTCGCCCCCGGTGGCGGTCGGCTGACCGGCCACTGTCGTCCGAGCGAGACAACCCGGTGCCGCGCGACCGCGCGTGCACTCTAAGAAAGGAATTGCCGACATGGCAAACGTTGATTGGGAGCGCGTCAGCAAGGGCGTGGCTCGAGAGCAAGAGAAGATGATCTGGCGCCCCTATGGGATCCCGACCGTCCTCGACCTGGAGAAGTCGGCGTTTCACGACGCTCCCATCTCCACCCCCTGGGACATTCCAGAGAAGCTGGTGGTCTCGGTGGCCATCACCGGCGCCTTCTTTCGCAAGGACCAGAACCCCAACCAGCCCATCACCCCCGGCGAGATCTTGGAGTCGGCCCGAGAGGTGACCAAAGCCGGTGCCAGCACCGTCCACATCCACGTCCGCGACGACGAGGGCTACAACGTGTTGTCGCCGGAGCGTTTTCGGGAGGTCATCAGCCCGCTGCGCGAAGAATTTCCCTCGCTCGTCGTCGATGGCTGCCTCGTGCCCGCGCTCGGTGGTGAGTGGGAGCTGATGAAGAATGTCCTCGAGGGTGGTGTGCTCGATGCTGCACCGATCAACACCACGGCGACCTACATCGGCGACTCGTTGTTCGTGAAGCCGGCACCGATCATGATCGACAAGGTTCGACTCATCAACGAATCCGGCGCAAAGCCGGAGATCGCGGTCTACACAGACGCCGACGTCTCCAATGCCGACCGCTTCTTGATCAAGCCCGGACTCATCGAGACCCCGGCGGCATGGTTGATCCTCCCGGCGCTGCCGGGCTGCAGCCCGATGGAGAACCCACGACAGATGATCGACGGTCTGACCCGGACCGCGTCTGCGATCCGCGACATAGACCCGGACGCCTTCATCATGGTCTGCGCCGCGGGCCGCGCGTCCACTCACGTCGCCGCCCTGGCCGCCTTGATGGGTCTGCACATCCGGGTTGGCATGGAAGATACCTACTGGCTGTGGCCGCACCGCGAGGACAAGATCGAAAGCAATGTCCAAGCGCTGCACATGGGTCAGCTGATTTCCCAGGTTGTCGGCCGACCGGTCGCGACCCCGGAAGAGTATCGAGCGATGCTCGGTCTCCCCGAGACCAACGCACAGATCCCGGCCACCGCTGGGGTCGGCGCCTAGCCGAACGTCCCCTCCTGATGGTGCCGGGGCGTGCAAGCCCCGGCACCATCAGCTCGTCACAGAACTGGAGAAACCCCCGTGCGAGCAGTCATGATCACCGGACTCAACGGTCCTGCAGCACTACAGATCCATGATGTCGATGACCCAGTACGGGCCGCCGGCGAGGTCCTCGTCGAGGTGAAGGCAGTGGCGCCCGCATTCCCGGACCTGTTGATGTCCAAAGGCGAGTACCAGGTCAAGCCAGAACTCCCCTTCAGCCCGGGTTCGGACTTCGCCGGGGTTGTTCTCGACGGCCCCGCCGACTCCGAGTTCCGCCCAGGTGCCCGTATCGCCGGCTGCCTGAGTTACGGTGCCGCGGCGGAGAAGCTCGCAGTCACCGAGGATCGCATCTATCCGATACCCGATGAGATGTCGTTCGAGGACGCCGCTGCTCTGCCGATGAATTACCTCACCGCCCACTTCGCGCTCGTCACCCGAGGAGGACTCGTCAAGGGCGATACGGTCATGGTCCTCGGGGCATCGGGCGGGGTCGGGTCTGCCGCCATCCAGGTGGCCGCAGGTCTGGGCGCGGAGGTGATCGCGGTCGTCTCCAGCGAGGAACGTGCCGCCGTGGCACGCGAAGCAGGCGCTCATCACTCGGTCCTCCGTGAGGAGGTACCGGACAGGGTCCGCCAACTCACCGACGGCGCAGGTGTCGACATCGTCGTCGATGTGGTCGGTGGAGACATCCGAAATGCGTTGAGATGTCTCGCTCCGTTCGGCCGGGTGATGGCGGTTGGATTCGCCTCGGGAGAAATCCCGACCGTCAAGGTCAATCGCCTGCTACTGACCAACACCGACGTGCGCGGCGTCGAGTCGGACTACCTCTGGACACAGGGCACTAGCCGTCAAGCATGGGATGACCTCCTCGATCTCAGCGGCCGTGGCTTCATCACACCAGTCGTTCGCAGCGGCGGAAACCTGGACAACTACGGTGCGGCATTGGAGAACCTGTCCGCCCGCAGTGTGATCGGAAGAATCGTGCTGACGGTGTGATCCACCTCCTCGACTCACTCGGTCAACCGAGGGGGCGGGTTGCCGGCACCCCGGTCGCCCCGGCACCCCGCCCTCTTCTTCAGCCCGGATCCAGATCGGAGTTATCGTGACAACCGACGTTCATGTCGAGGTCGACGAGCAGATTCTCATCGTCACGCTCGACCGTCCGAAAGCAAACGCAATCAACGCCGCCACGAGCGTCGCCATCCATGCCGCCATCGACCGCTTACGCACGGATGACTCCCTGCGAGCAGCCGTACTCACTGCAGCCGGCGACCGGTTCTTCAGTGCTGGTTGGGATCTGAAATCCGCCGACGATGGCGAAGCTCACGACGCGGACCACGGACCGGGCGGATTCGCCGGTATCACCGAGCTCTTCGGCATCGGCAAGCCGATAGTGGCCGCCGTCAACGGTTCGGCGTACGGGGGAGGCGTCGAGATGATGCTCGCCGCAGATCTCGCCGTCGCGTCGGAAGATGCCGTATTCGCCTTTCCCGAAGCACGTTTGGGTATTCTCCCCGATGCGGGTGGCGTGATCAGACTGTCACGGCTGCTTCCACGCCCCCTTGCGCTCGAGCTCCTCCTCACCGGCCGACGATTCACCTCCGCAGAAGCACGGACGTGGGGCATCGTGAACCGGGTGGTACCGGTCGGAGAGGTTCGCCAGGTTGCCATCGATCTCGCCAAATCCCTTTGTGGCGCAGCACCACTCGCGGTAGCCGCCATTCTCGACATCGTCGAGCACACCGCGGGGACCGAATTGAGCGACGCCTTCGGTGTATCGCGTGCCCTGCCGAGGGTGAGAGCGGTGGCACGCTCCGCCGACGCCGTCGAAGGTGCGGCGGCATATGCGGCCAAGCGCTCCCCCCGTTGGCAAGGGCGGTAACCAACCGTGGACGGCACCGAGCAGCACTCACGACACTCGCCACACAGACCTCCAGGGACTGACATGAACCACAAACACCATGACGACCGACCGCGTCCGTTCACCACGCTTCCAGAAGCGTTGCAGCACTGGTCCGTCGAGACTCCCGATGCCTTGGCCCTCACAGCAGGCGGCACAGAGCTGACCTACGCCGACCTTTACGACCATGTCGCTCGGTGCGTCGGTTGGTTGACCGACCGCGGTGTGGTCCGGGGTGATCGGGTGGTGATCGTCGGTTTCAACCGCATCGAGTGGGTGGTCCACTATCTGGCCACCCTTTCGATGGGTGCGGTCATCGCTCCGGCCAACAATCGCCTCAACCCGTCACAGTTCGCCGACCAGGTGGCGCTTCTCGATGCCTCGTTGGTGCTCACCGATGAACTGCATCGTGATATAGCTTCCGAGGTGCAATCGGCCAAGGTCAGGCCAATGGATCAGACCTACCTGAACAACGACGCAGGTAGCTTTCCGGCGCTGGATGCAGATGCGCTCGCACTAATCAGCTTCACTTCCGGCACAACGGGAAAGCCCAAGGGCGCCATGCTGACCCAGAGTGCACTCGCACAGGCTTCCTGGCCTTTCGCCCAAGTGATGGGCACCGGTGGCGGCGACTCGACGTTGGTCGTGGTGCCGATGTTCCACAACACGGGATTCGTGGATCAGTTCGGTCACATGTTGTTGCTCGGCGGCCGAACCGATCTCCTGCACAAGTTCCGGACCAAGGATGCCGTCGCGGCACTGACCGAGCGCCCGGTCACCTACCTTGCGGCAGTGCCGAGCATCCACCGATTGATCATGCTGGCCGATGGCGCCGACGAGGCCTTGTCGTCTGTTCGGACGCTCCTATATGGCGGTTCACCAATGCCCGCACCGTGGATCGACGAACTACTCGCGAAGTGGCCGCGCATGAAACTCTTCCATGGCTACGGCATGACCGAATATGGTTCTGCGGTCTCGTTCCTGCCGTCCGAATTCGCCACGGAGCGTGGTGAATCAGTCGGGTTCGCTGTCCCAGGTACCTCGATCAGAATCGTGGATGACACGGGTTCGGACGTCACGGAAGGCGAGACCGGTGAGATGTGGGTGCGTGGACCCACGCGCATGCAGGGTTACTGGCGGCAACCCGATCTGTCCGCGGACAAGATCCGCGAGGGCTGGCTCCGCACGGGTGACCTCGCGCGCTGCGACGCGGGCTTCTATTACATCGAAGGCCGAGTGGATGACGTCATCAACAGGGGCGGCGAGAAGATCCTGCCGGCGCACGTCGAGAGCATGCTTTCCGAACTCGAGCCCGTCGCAGACAGTTGTGTGTTCGGCGTTCCGGACTCAGTACTCCAAAACCGGGTGTGGGCTGCTGTGGAAGAGCGGCAAGGGCATGTGCTCGACGAAGCCGCCGCTCGCAAGGCGCTACTGTCGAAGCTCCCCGACTACGCAGTCCCCGAGCGAATCTGTGTCCTCCAGTCACTTTCTCGTGGTGCGAGTGGGAAGGTCGACCGCCGGGCGACGGCGCGCCACTTCGCGGAATTGATCGAGAAGGGCGAGTTGTCTGTTCGGAGATGACTTCTCGTCGGCGGATTTACGACAGTATCGACGGAGGACTCTCGAGTTCAGCCGCGAGCTACGGACTCCTCGGGTGGCGCGGTGCGGTGGAGTCCGGCCGCACCCACCATCCGACGGACGAGGCCCTCGTATCGATTCGCGACTGCAGGGATCGATAGCTCACCGCCGTGCTTGTACCAGGACGTGACATATTCACACAGGGTGATGATGGCGAACGCCGTCGTCTTCACATCGTCGACCCGAAAAAGTTCGGCCTCGACCCCGGATCGAAGAATTGAGCGGACCTCCTCGACATACTGGAGTTCCATCTTGAAGATCGGATCGAGGCGTTCCTTCGGAATCTCGGAGCTCAGACTCCGGAGTCCGACCGTCATATCAAAGGCCAGCGCCACATCGGCCTGTTGTAATTGCCAAGTGACATGTGCGCGGACGAGTTGACTCAATCGGAAAACCGGATCGTCGTCGGTCAGCGATTGGCCGACATACTCGACGAAATCGCGCATAGCCTGCTCGATGACCGAAACGTAGAGTTCCTCTTTCGAGGGGAAGTACCAGTACAGCGCCGGCGGCGAAATCCCGAGTTCGTCGGCAACGGCCTTGACGCTCGTGCCTGCGTACCCGTTGGCCACGAACAGCTGCAGTGCGACCTGCATGACGCGTTCCCGGCCGACTGACTCTCTGGCGTTGCGGGCAGGTCTACCCCCGGACTTCGCCGGTGTCCCGCTCTTGGCAGCCATCTGGCCCTCACCCCTGTCCCAGCGCTGGCCAGCCGAGACCAGGCGCCGTATTCGTCAGCGTGGCCTGGGTATGACCCCACCCGCGCCTCGCTCTTCCTTAATGTACATAAGATGTGTACCACATAGTTCTACCAGGTAATATGAATCCACACGTGGGCACGTGTAGGTTTCGCTCGTGTGAATCGTAGAGAGATGTGTCGACCTGCGGACAAGTCGGCAGGCGGAGGGGCCGGAACCTGAGCGCCTGCGGCAGAGACGGGGAGAGGAGACAGTGGGCGTGACTGACCCCACGGTGGTGTCGATGGTGACCACGGAGAGCAACGACCCAGCAGACGACGAACAAACGCCGCGAGGCGCCGCCGCCGACAAGTTACGGCGCTACCTGGACAAGGTGGACTGGAGTGGACTGTCCTACCGTCGACGTCAGATCCTGGAGGCCTTCGTGTCGTTGGCGTGCTCGCACGGTTACCAGGCGGTATCGATGCGCGATCTCGGCGAACAAGTGGGAGTCAAGGCGCCCAGCATTTATCGCCACTTCCCGCAGGGCCGAGATGAGATCGTCACCGAGGCATTCCGTTGGCATTTCTATCGATTTGCGTCCGCCGTCCTCGATGGCGTTGAGGCGACCAACGACGTTTACGAGTATTGGAACGCCCTCGTTCGGGTTCACTTACATCGTCAATTGGAAAGTCCCGAGAACGATATGTGGGACATCCTCATGGCCAGCGATCGGATTGCTGGATTTCTGCCACCGGAAACTCGCGCAGAATATTACGAGTGGTGCGGTCTGTACGAGGACATGTATGCCGCGGCCGCGGTCGAATTGGGCTACGAGTTCGGCGAGATCGACAAGTTCGTCAAGGTGGTGGTCAAGATCCTCGACACCTCGAACGAATGGTGCCGATGGGACGGAACGAAAAAGGATCTGCAGCGGTGCACACGCCAGGCGATAACCCTGAGTCGCGCACTCCTCCACGTGGACATCGGAACTCCCTGAGGCGGCGCCGCCACGATCGCGGCGGCGCCACACCCGCGGGCGGTCGGTGTTGACCTCAGCGGAGGTCGATGGTGAGCGCGGTGTCGGTGGCGGTGATGACGTCGTCGGTGGTGATGCCGGGTGCGGTTTCGCGGAGGGTGGGGCCGTTGGGGGTGATGTCGATGACGGCGAGATTGGTGATGATGCGGTTGACGACGTGTGCTCCGGTGAGGGGCAGGGTGCAGTGGTCGAGGATTTTGGGGTGGCCGCTGCGGTCGGTGTGTTCCATGAGGACGATGACGCGGGCGGCTCCGTGGACGAGGTCCATGGCGCCGCCCATGCCTTTGACCATTTTTCCGGGGACCATCCAGTTGGCGAGGTCGCCGTCACGCGAGACTTGCATGCCGCCGAGGACGGCGGTGTCGATGTGGCCGCCGCGGATCATTCCGAAGGACTGTGCGGAGTCGAAGAAGGAGGCTCCTGGGGTGATGGTGACGGTTTCTTTGCCGGCGTTGATGAGGTTGGCGTCGACGGTGTCGTCGGTGGGGTAGCCGCCTGTGCCGAGGATGCCGTTTTCGGAGTGCAGGGTGACGTGGATTCCGGCGGGTAGGTGGTCGGGGATGAGTGTGGGTAGTCCGATGCCGAGGTTGACGTATTCGCCGTCGATCATGTCGGCGGCGGCGCGTGCGGCCATTTGTTGGCGGGTCCAGCCGGCCAGTAGCGGGGTGGTGGTCATGAGCGGTTCTCCGGGGTGGTGACGGTGCGTTTTTCGATGCGGGTGGCTTGGGGGCCGGTGTGCACGATTCGTTGGACGAACACGCCGGGGAGGTGGATGTGGTCGGGGTCGAGGTCCCCGGGGTCGACGAGTTCTTCGACTTGGGCGATGGTGATGCGGCCGGCCATGGCGGCCAGGGGGTTGAAGTTGCGGGCGGTTTTGTCGAAGACCAGGTTTCCGTTGCGATCACCGAGGCGTGCGTGGACAAGTGCGTAGTCGGTGGTGATGGCGTGTTCGAGGACGTAGCGTTTGTCGCCGAACTGTTGGGTCTGTTTGGGTGGGGAACTCACCGCGACTGTTCCGTCGGGGTGGTAGCGCCAGGGCATTCCGCCGTCGGCGACGGGCGTACCGACCCCGGCGGGGGTGAAGAACGCCGGTATTCCGGCGCCACCGGCGCGGAGGCGTTCGGCGAGGGTGCCCTGGGGGGTGAGTTCGACGTCGAGCTCACCGGCGAGGTACTGGCGGGCGAATTCCTTGTTCTCCCCGACGTAGGAGGCGGTGACTCGCCGGATACGTCTGGCGCACAGCAGGATTCCGAGGCCGTGGTCGTCGACGCCGCAGTTGTTGGAGAACACTTCCAGGTCAGTGACGTCGGTGTCGGCGAGCGCGGCGATGAGGATGTCGGGGATACCGCACAGCCCGAAACCGCCGACCGCGAGACTCGCTCGGTTGCCGATGTCGGCGACGGCCTCGGCCGCCGACATGAGTTGTGTCGCTGACATCGACATCTCCTTCCGTCCGAAGCGAGCGCTCCGGGTGGTGTGGGTGTGGTGTTCGGTGAGCTGACACCAGACCGGTGTGGTGTGAGTGTGCGTGGCCTGCGCCGACGGACGCAATGATCCCCGGATTCTGCTCGTTTCGTGAACATCGTCGGCAAAGTCGTCCATTCAGTGAACGCGTGGGAGATAGGATGGCCGGCATGACCGAGGAGCGTTCCGGGGTGGTCGGGCGGGCGGCGGCGTTGTTGCGGGTGATCGGCGCGCATGAACCCGACGGGGTGACCACGACGGTCGCGGCCCGCCACGCATCGACCGCGCGACCCACCGCGCACCGGCTGCTGTGTGCGTTGCAGACCGAAGGGTTGCTCGATCGCGACCGTGCCGGTCGGTGGACGCTCGGCCCGGAAATCTATCTACTCGGTGCCAGCGCGGCCACCCGCTACGACATCACCGCCGACTCCGCGGATCTCCTCGACGCACTCGCACGTGAGTCCGGCGAGAGCGCGTTCCTGTCTGCGCGGCGCGGTGAGGAAACCGTGTGCATCGCGAGCAGAGAGGGCAGTTTTCCGCTGCGCTCCCATGTCCTGCATGAAGGTATCCGCTTCCCGCTCGGGGTCGCTTCGGCCGGTTTGGCGATCCTCAGTCACCTGCCCGACCACGACATCGATGACTACCTGCGTCGAACAGACCTGACCGACACCTGGGGGCCGGCACACTCCGCACCGGCCCTGCGTGCACGCATCGCCGCCACCAGAAACACCGGCTACGCGGTGAACCCCGCCCTCTTGGTCGAGGGCAGCTGGGGCATCGGCGCCGCAGTCTTCGACCACACCGGCACACCCTGCTGGGCCTTGAGCGTGACCGGCGTGGAAACCAGATTCGGCGACGCCCGCCAAAAAGCCATGGGCGCACTACTCCTCAAACACGCCCACATCCTGTCGCAACGACTGAAACGCTGACGCGAGCCCGACTCACCGCAGCCGGTCGGGCTGCGACCGAGGGGGTATCCGAACCGGAGCCACCTTGTATGCATACTTGCATGCAAGGTGTAGGGTCGCCGCATGCCTGCACAGTGGTCCAACGCCGCAGACGAGGCGTACGCCTCAACTCGCGAGCGCATCATCTCCGGCGCGCTCGCCGGTGGCACACTGCTCAGCGAGGTCGAGGTCGGCGCCGACCTCGGCCTGAGCAGAACGCCGGTGCACGAGGCGTTCCTACGACTGGCCGCCGAGCAGTTCCTCACTCTCATCCCGCGCCGCGGAGCGGTGGTCAGTCCGGTCACCGCGACCGAGGCCGCCGACGTGCTCGCCATGCGTCAGGCCATCGAAACTGCCTCTGCACGGCAGGTTTTCGCAGCAGGCGGTCCGTCTGCGGAGTTTCGTGAGTTGATCGAGCGCAACCTCGCCCGGCAGGCCGGTCTCGCCGCGGACGCCGACGTCGACGGCTTCGTCGAGGCCGACGACGAGTTCCACCTCCTGGCGGTACGCGCGTCGAACAACCCGATCGCCGCGCACTTCTACGAGCTCCTGCGCGGGCGGCAACAGCGTCTGCGCAATGTGCTGCTGCGGATCGATCCGGCCACCCTCCCGGCCTCGCACGACGATCACCAACGGCTGGCGGCCTGCCTGTTCGCCGGAGAGCGGGAGGAGTACGAGCGCCTCCTCGAAGCGCATCTCGCGCGCTATCAGGGCGCGATATGAGTTCGTCGATGCCCATCCGCGCCGGCGCCACCGTGTCGCCGCGTGACCAGCGCGGTCCGGATCGTCGGCCATGGGTCCTGGTGTTCGGCGCGCTGTTCGTCTGCGCCTGGTCGGGCAACCAGTTCAGCCCGCTGCTGCTGATGTATCGCGATGTCGAGCACTACTCGTCGGCGACGGTGACCCTGTTCCTCGGGGTCTACGTCGCGGGACTGGCTCCCGCACTGATCATCGCCGGAGCGGTGTCGGATCACCTGGGCCGCCGGTTGCCGATGATCGCGGGCGTCGCCTTCGGTGTGGCGGGCAGCGTGCTGCTGGCGTTCGACGAACTCGGCCAGTTCCCGATCATCGCGGGTCGGCTGTTGGCCGGCATGTCGGTCGGGACCGCGATGTCGGTGGGCACGAGTTGGCTCAAGGAATTGTCGACGGCGCCGTTCGATCCGGCCGCCGACCGCGGCGCCGGCGCTCGTCGGGCGTCACTGGCGTTCACCCTGGGCTCGGCCTCGGGTGCGTTGATCGCCGGGTGTATCGCCCAATGGGGGCCGATTCCGCAGATCCTGCCGTTCATCCTGCACATCGCGGTGTCGGCGCCGTTCCTGGTGCTGATCGGCCGCGCACCGGAGACGGTGCGACCCCAGGCGCCGGCACCGATCTCGGCCCGGCTGCGGGTCACCTCGGCGCGTCACCGGCGCTTCGTGCGTGTCGTGATGATCTGTGGCCCCTGGCTTTTCGTCGCCTGCGGGCTCTCCTACGGCTACCAGCCGGTGCTGCTGGCCGACGCCGCGGGTGGCCTCGGGCTGGCGTACGCCACGCTGCTCAGCGTCATCGCACTCGGTGCCGGTGCTGCCATCCAACCGCTGGCGCGCCGCATCGACTCGCAGTCGAGTGCCCGCGGCCTCATCGTCGCACTGGTGATCCTCGTCGTCGGGATGGCGGTCATGCTGGTCGCGGTGACCACCGATGATCTGCTCATCGGGGTGGCCGCGAGTGTGGTGCTCGGCTGCGGCTTCGGCATCGGCCTGGTGTCGGGGTTGTTGGAGGTCCAACGGATCGCGCCCGCACACGAACTCGCCAAACTCACCGGTGTCTTCTATGCGGTCGCCTACACCGGTTTCGCGGTCCCGACCCTGTTGGCCGCGCTGACACCGCCGTTCACCACCGTCGAGTTGCTGCTCATCCTCGCCGCGCTGCTCCTCGTGTCGCTGTTGGTGGTGATCGGCGGATCACGCAAGCATCTGCCTGCCACACTGGGGTGAGCCGCGGCGAGGAGGACATCGGGAAGTGGATCTCACCATCGTGCACCTGCGTTACTTCCTTGCGGTGGCCGAGGAACTGCACTTCACGCGCGCCGCGCAGCGCCTGCACATCTCGGCACCTTCGCTGAGCCAGCAGATCCAGCAACTCGAACGCCGGACCGGCGTCACACTGTTCCGCCGCACCTCGCGGCAGGTTGAGCTCACAGCCGACGGCGCCGCCCTCGTCCGGCTCGCCCGTGACGCCGTCGCCGCGATGGACACCGTGATCGCCTGGGCCGACAGTTCGGGCACCGCGTCGGTGCTGCGCATCGGGATCGCGGCGTCGAGCGAGATGAGCAACCGGCTGCTCGCGACGGCCGTCGAGCGCCACCCGGACACGACCTGGCAGATCCACGGCCTGCCACTCACCGATGCACTCACCGCGCTGCGTTCGGGAGAGGTCGACGTCTCGTTGATGATCGCCGATCAGCCGCCGGTCGAGCCGGCAGGGGTCGTGGTGCGACCCCTGTGGTCCGAGGATCGGGTGCTCGTCGTCAACGAGGGGCATCGTCTCGCCGGGCGGGATTCGGTGACGCTGGCCGAAACCGACGATGAGACCTTCATCGGGATGCGTGGTGGCGGCGAATCGCAGAGTTGGTTCGTCGATCCGCGTCCGAGCGGTCGACATCTCGAGATACTGCCGCTGGCAACGCATTTCGACGAGGTCCTACAGCTGTGCAGCGCCGGGGTGGGAGTCAACATCTGCGGATCGTCGGCCACGGTGACCCATGCGCGACCGGGTCTGCGGTACGTCCCGATCATCGACCTGGCGCCGGTCACGACCTACCTGTGTCACCTGCGTGCCAAGCCGAACGCCCTCGTCGACGCTTTCGCCGCCATCGCCGAACCGATCGCCGCCGACACTCGATCATGAGGCCGGGCCTCATGATCGTGAGGCGATTCCATGTGGACCAGATCACATCCCCGCGGTGACACTGGCACGGTGAGTTCCTCCCCGTCCGGCGCCGTGCAGCGCGACGTCGTCTACCGATCCCGGCCCTCCGGTGACCTGCTCCTCGATCTCGTCGGCCCCTCGGCCCCCGGACCCCATCCGGCCATCGTCTTCGTGCACGGTGGCGGATGGTTCACCGGCGACCGCACGCTCTGCCCGGATCTGCACCGTCATTTCGCCGCAGCCGGATTCGTGATGGCAAGCATTGACTATCGACTCAGTGGTGACGCCCGATTCCCGGCGCAACTCCACGACGTCCGTGCTGCGATCGACCATCTGCGCACTCGCGCAGACGAATACGGCATCGACCCCGAACGCATCGGGGTGTGGGGTGCCTCGGCCGGCGGTCACCTCGCCGCGCTCGTGGGACTCCACGCGCATCGCGCGCGACTGCCCGGCGAGGACGCCGACGTCGATGCCCGGGTGTCCGCCGTTGCCGAATCCTATGGTCCGGCAACGCTGGTCGCCGGTGATGTGGCACCCGGACAGCCACTGCCCGGCGGCTCCACACCGGCTCTGACTCCCGAAGGGCGGCTCCTCGGTGGCGACCCCGCCGACCTCCCCGAGGCCGCCCGCGCGGCGAGTCCGCTGTATCACGTCCACCGCGACGCCCCGCCCTTCCAGATCTCGCACGGTACCGCCGACGTCCTCGTCGGCGACGACCACAGCCGCCTGTTGTTCCGCGCGCTCGCCGACGCCGGGGTGGAGGCCGACCTCTACCTTGTCGACGGCTACCGGCACGGCTTCCTGAACCCGCCCCGACGATCCGACGTCCCGGGTCCGCCGGCGATGGACGAGGGCCGGCTCGCCGCGGAGGGTGCCGCTGCCGCTCTGCTGTATTCCGCCCGCAACGGCCGGGAGTCGCAGTGCCGCACCGACTTCGGCTTCGATAACGTCGCGGGATTCTTCGTCCGCCATCTGCACCCCGACGCGTCGGTCTCGCCGTCGTCGGCCCTGTCCCGACCCGCCCACACCTCAGGAGAGAAGTCATGACCACCACCATCGACCCGGAAGCCATGCATGATCGTGCCCCGATCATCGATGCCCTCCCCGGTGAAGCCGTCCCGTATCGCCTCGCGAGTGGGGAGGGGCTGCGCTACGAGATCGACAACCAGCTCTGGACGGTCATCGCGCGAACGGCCGATACCGGCGGATTGTTCGACGCCGCATTCATTCTCGGCCCGCGAGGCGCGGGCGCCGCATTCCACGTCCTGCCGAACCATCAACGCTCGTATCACGTCTTCGAGGGCTCGGTGCAGTTCTGGCTCCCGGGGCGCAGCCGTGTTCTCGCGCCCGGTGACTCCATCCACGTACCGCCGGGAACACCGGTCGCCTACCGCATGCTCGGTCACTGCTCGCGCATCCTGTTCTTTTCCGCTCCGGGTGGTGCGTTGGACGCACTCGCCGGCAGTGGCGCGGGGGTGGACTCACACATCTACTCCGCCGATGCGCACGCAGGTGTGAAAACCCCACTGACAGAACTCTTCTCGGCGATCGGTGTACGTGCCCACGACGAGGCGCTCGCGGCGGCATCCGACGAGTGGGACGACGCGCTGCCGTCGGGGCCGCAGGGATATTTCCTACGGGCACTCACCGGGGATCGGCGCGCCTGGCCGGACTCCCTCAACTCCTATCAGGCGCGCGGTGCCAACACCGGAGGCCGGTACTTCTCGGTGCTCACCCTCGGCGGCCGGTCGCCGTACATCCCGCAGCACTTCCATCGCCACCACACGGAGAACTTCTTCGTCCTCTCCGGCCGGGTATGGCTGTACGTCAACGGCGTCGAGACCCTGCTCACCGCCGGGGATTACCTGCACGCACCGGCCGGCACCATCCACAGCTTCGCCTTCGACGCGCACACCACCCGGATGCTGGGCATCCTGACCTCTGATGTGTTCGAGAACTTCTTCGACGTCACCGGCGAGGCCACCGACGACCTCGTCTACACCGAGGGTCTGATCAACCCGGAGCACATGATGGGCAAGCTCGGCGCGGCCATGGCCGACCTCGACCTCGAGTTCGTCGGTCCGCCGCCGACGCGGACACATGGACTCGACCTCTGACCGTTTGCGACAGCAGAACAGCGCTGCGTGCATCATGGGACGATGCCCATTGACGATGTGCACGACAGCGCGGAACCGGATCGGAGCGCGCCGGATCGGACAGTAGGAGAACCGGCCCGCGAGAACGTGATCCTGGTGCATTGGCACGATCTCGGCCGTCACCTGAGCTGTTACGGCGCCGACGGCGTCGAGAGCCCGCATCTGGATCGGCTGGCGGCCTCGGGTATTCGCTTCGCCGATGCGCACGCGACCGCGCCGCTGTGCTCACCGGCACGCGGATCGCTGTTCACCGGGCAATATCCGCACCGCAACGGGCTCGTCGGGTTGGCCCATCACGGGTTCGCCTACCGCGAGGGGGTGCGCACGCTGCCGCAGATCCTGGGTGAGGCGGGCTACCGGACGGTCCTGTTCGGCATGCAACACGAGAGCACCGACCCGACGAGCATCGGCTTCGACTCGGTCGACGTGTCCGACTCGCGTTGCGATTACGTCGTCGCCGAGTCGCAGTGGTGGTTGGGCCACCACGTCCGTACCGCACCGCAGCAGCCGTTCCTGCTGACCGCGGGGTTCTTCGAGACCCATCGCCCCTACCCCGAGGACGAGTATCCGCCCGCCGACACCTCCGGCATCGACGTCCCCGGATTCCTTCCCGACACCACCGATGTGCGTGAGGACCTGGCAGGACTGCACGGCAGCATCACCAAGGCCGACGCCGCGGTCGGCCGGTTGCTCGAGACGGTCGCCGATCTCGGGCTCACCGAGAACACGTGGATCGTCTTCGTCGCCGACCACGGCCTGGCGTTTCCCCGCGCGAAGTCGACGCTCTACGCCCAGGGCACCGGGATCGCGCTGATCATCCGGCCGCCGGCGGCGCGTGTGATGTCACCGCAGGTCTACGACGGCCTGTTCTCCGGGGTCGACCTCACCCCGACGATCCTCGATCTGCTCGGACTCGGCGTGCCCGCCGATGTCGACGGTGACTCGCACGCCGCGCAACTCGTCCGAGCGGGTCGGTCGGTCCGCGACGAGGTCTGCCGCGACGAGGTCTGCCGCGACGAGGTCTACACCGAAAAGACCTATCACGACGCGTTCGATCCGATCCGCGCCGTCCGCACCAAGCACCACAGCTACATCGAGAACTACGCGCACCGACCCGAGCTGCTGTTGCCCCTCGACATCGCCGACAGCGCCTCGGCGCGCTCGATCGATCCGGCGGTGACCGAACGCGACCGGCCCCGTGTCGAGCTCTACGACCTCGATTCCGATCCGGATGAGCGCAACAACGTCGCCGAGGATCCCGCCTACGCGCAGATCCGCGCCGATCTCGCCGACCGTCTTGCCCGGTGGCGCACGAGTACCGGTGACGAGCTCCCCACCGAACCCGAGGGCACCGCCATCGCCGAGCGATTCATGGCGGCCTTCCACGCGAAAGCCCTCGACACCGCACCGGAGGAAGAGGCCTTGCCCTCGCGGCGTCCGCTCGGTGCGCGCCGTGAGCTCGACGGCGACATCACCTCCGGTGAGGGCGATGCGGTGCGCGCGTCCGCTGCCGACCGCACACCCCGCTGAGCTTTCACCCTGATCGCGAAAAGTCAACAATTACCCGCGTATTGAGGTAAAAAGCCCAGGTTGCGCTCGGTTTCGGCGTGGTTAGACTGAGCCGATGCCCCACCCGCAGAGCTACCTGGTGTGTGCGAGCCAGCGTAGCGGTAGCACCTTGCTCGTCGAGTCACTCGCGGCCACCGGGGTGGCCGGAACGCCCGAGGAGTTCTTCCAGTACTTCGCCTCGTCCTCGGAATCGCCACAACCCCGTGAATGGTTTGCCGGAGTGCGGGATTCGGCGATACTCGATCTGCTCGACGAGGTCGACGGCGGCACCGTGGACACCCGCGACTTCACCCGGTGGCAGGCCGATGTCCTGGCCGCTGGTCGCAGCGCCAACGGGGTCTGGGGCGGCAAACTGATGTGGAATCAGACACCGCTGCTCATCGCGCGGACCCGGGTCGGCTCGGGATCGTTGCGGACCGCTCTGCGCGAACTCCTCGGGGCCGATCCGCTGTTCGTCCACGTGTTCCGCGATGACGTTGTGCCGCAAGCGGTGTCGATGTGGCGGGCGGTACAGACGCGCGTCTGGCGCGACGGGCACGGTCCGCACTTCGACCCCGCGCGTGATGAACGCGCACAGTACAACGCCGAGGGGATCGCGCATCTCGCGGCGATCCTCGCCGATCAGGAGCGGCAGTGGCGCCGCTGGTTCGCCGACGAGGGCATCACGCCGATCGACATCGAATTCGGCGAGCTGGTCAAGGATCCCCAGGGCACGACCGCCGCCGTGCTCGCTGCGCTGGGTCTCGATCCCGATCTGGCTCCGCCCCCTCCGATCGCACCGCAGTCCAACGCGAGGTCCAAGGAATGGGCGCAGCGCTACCGCCGTGATGCGGAAAGGAACGGATATCCGCTATGACTTCTCCCGATAACGCTACCCCCGAGAACGTGGCCACCGCCGAATTCGATCATGTTGCCGCACTGCGCATCCTGGAGTCCGAGGCGGTGCACATCATCCGCGAGGTGGTCGCCGAACTCGAGCGGCCGGTACTGCTGTTCTCCGGCGGCAAGGATTCGATCGTACTCCTTCGGCTGGCCGAGAAGGCTTTTCGGCCGCACCCTTTGCCGTTCCCGATCCTGCACGTCGACACCGGCCACAACTTCGACGAGGTCATCGAGTTCCGGGATCGGCGCGTGGCCGCGAGCGCCGACAACCCCGCAGGCATCAAACTCATCGTGGCGTCGGTACCCGACGCGATCGCCGCCGGGCGCATCGCCGAATCGACCGACCCGTCGGGATCACGCAACCGGCTGCAGACCCGGGTCCTGCTGGACGCCTTGGAAGAAGGGGGATTCGACGCGGCGTTCGGCGGTGCCCGCCGCGACGAGGACCGCGCCCGTGCCAAGGAACGGGTGTTCAGCTTCCGCGACGAGTTCGGACAATGGGATCCGCGGGCCCAGCGTCCCGAACCCTGGTCGCTGTACAACGGTCGCATCCGGCGGGGCGAATCGGTCCGGGTGTTCCCGTTGTCGAACTGGACCGAGACCGACATCTGGCGCTACATCGAACTCGAGGGGCTCGACCTGCCGTCGATCTACTACGCAGCGCAGCGCGAGGTCTTCGACCGGGACGGCATTCTGCTTGCGGTGTCGCCGTTTTCGCAGCCGCCCACAGCCGACGACGTGCGGACCGAATGGGTGCGATACCGCACCGTCGGTGACCTCACCATCACCGGTGCGGTGCGGTCGAGGGCCACCACCATTCCCGAGATCATCGCCGAGATCAGCGAGGCGACCGTCTCCGAGCGGGGTGAGACCCGTGCCGACGACCGGACGTCGTCGGCGGCGATGGAGGACCGCAAGCGAGAGGGATACTTCTGATGAGCACCGCGATCTCCGCTGCGCGCCGCCAGATCCTGCGGCTGGCGACCGCGGGCAGCGTCGACGACGGCAAGTCCACATTGATCGGACGGTTGCTGCACGACACCGGCAGCCTGCCCACCGATCATCTGGCGGGGGTCACCTCCTCCGACGGCGACGTCGACCTGGCCGCATTGTCCGACGGTCTGCGCGCCGAACGGGAACAGGGCATCACCATCGACGTCGCCTACCGGTTCTTCGCCAGCGACACACGCAGTTATGTCCTCGCCGACACCCCCGGCCACGAGCGCTACACCCGCAACACCTTCACCGGGGCGTCCAATGCCCACGTGGCCGTGCTACTCGTCGACGCCCGTCACGGTGTGCAACGCCAGACCCGTCGTCATGCCCGGATCGCGACCCTGGTCGGGGTACCGCATGTGATCGCCGCGGTGAACAAGATCGACCTGGTCGATTACTCACAGCAGCGCTTCGGCGAGCTGCAGGACGAATTAACCGAACTCGCAGTGCAATTGGGGATCGGTGAGATCACGGCGATCCCGGTGGCCGCCACCCTCGGCGACAATGTCGTGCACCGGTCGGCCAACACGCCGTGGTACGCCGGACCCACGCTGCTGGAGTATCTCGAGGCGGTGGAGCTGGCGGCACCGTCGCCGCAGCCGCGGGAACTCCGGTTGCCGGTGCAGTGGGTGTCGCGCCCCGGGCCCGACGGAAAGCGCACCTACACCGGCCGCGTGGCTGCGGGCACCCTTGCGCCCGGTGATCCCATCACCGTGCTGCCGTCCGGGTCGGTCAGCACCGTGACGTCGGTGGACACCCTCGACCCCCAGCGGCCCGTCGCGGTCGCGGGGCTGTCGGTGTCGGTGCAGCTGGCCGACGAGATCGACGTCGGCCGTGGCGATGTCATCATCAGCGGCGCGCCCGACGCGCACCTACCGGTCTCGGCCCGGGAACTGTCGGCGACACTGTGCTGGCTGTCGTCGGCGCCACTGCACGCCGGGGATCGCGTCGCTCTCAAACAGGGGACCACCACGGTGCGCGCCACCGTGCAGTCACTGGAACGACGCCTCGACCCCGAGTCGCTGCTCGAGGTCGTCGGACCAACGGAGTTGGGGCTCAACGACATCGGTACCGTGACGCTACGGACCTCATCGGTCGTCGTGGCCGACACCTACGCCCAGAACCGCGACACCGGCGCGTTCATCCTCATCGACGAGGCCTCCAACGACACCGTGGCGGCCGGCACGATCCTCGAGGCACGGGAGGTCATTCCGGGCAAGGCGACGCGCAATGACATCAAGTGGCACCCGAGTTCGCTGCAGCGATCCGAACGGTGGACCAAGACCGGACAACGCGGGGCGACGGTGTGGCTGACCGGATTACCCGCCTCGGGCAAGTCGACGGTGGCGGTGGCGCTCGAACGCGAACTGGTGAACCGGGCGCGAGTGGCCTATCTCGTCGACGGCGACAACATCCGGCACGGCATCTCCGACGACCTCGGTTTCTCACCCGGCGACCGTGCCGAGAACATCAGGCGTGTCGGGCATCTCGCGCGTCTGTTCGCCGACGCCGGGGTCATCGCGATCGCGTCGATGGTCTCGCCGCTGCACTCCGATCGGGAGATCGCCCGCGAATTGCATCGCGCCGCCGAGCTCGACTTCATCGAGGTACACGTATCGACGCCGGTCACCGAGTGCGAACGACGCGACCCCAAGGGTCTCTACGCCCGGGCGCGGCGCGGTGAACTCAAGGGCCTCACCGGGATCGACGCTCCCTATGAGAAGCCGCGATCGCCGGACCTGCGTTTCGACACCACCGGTGCCGACATCGAGGAACTCGCCGGTCGGGTGCTCGCACTGCTGGTCGAACGCGGCATCATCGACGAGTGACGTCGACCGAGATCGCGCTCAGCCCACCCGGTGCGGTGCCTGTGCGGTGAGCGGCAGGCAGGTGATTGCGAAGCAACCCGGATTGCCCGACAGCGGCGCACGCAGCGGGGTGTTGCCGCACGACAGTACGGTGCAGTCGCGCGGGGCGTCCGGGCCGACACCGAGTGCGCCGAGGGTGATGTCGGGGTCGGCGAACTGCATCGGGTCGAGATTCAGGTTCATCGCGGGTCGGTAGGGACCGGGGTCGGGCAGGCGCGGAGAGCGGAAGGCGGCGACCAGCTTCCGGAAGAAGGTGTGATAAAGCTCGCTGATCGGGCTGGCGCTGAGATCGGTGGCCGGATCGGGGGATACGTCGCCGAGGAACCCGTTCCAGCTCACCATCAGTCCCAGACTGGGGACGATGAAATTATTCTGCTGCAGGAACCCGACCATCGCGTAGGCATCGGAAGGCAACCCGGCCAATGGGGCCTGATCGACCGTCTGACGGGACGGGAAGGACGGCCCGGTACACGGAGAACTGTTGACCCAGAACAGATACCCGTAACAGTGATTCGTCGGCGAGGGCGTCCGCAACCGCGTGATGTAGTCGGAATCGATGATGCGCCGGGATCGCCATACCCCGTCACCGGCCATCAACAGTCCGAGCCTGGCATAGTCGGCCGGTGGCATGAACAGAAACGCGTAACCGTAGGTGTTCCCGGACCGATCACGTGCCCAGTAATAGTCGTGGGCATCGATCCCCAACGGATCGAACAGATTTCGCTGAGCGAATTGCTGAAGGTCTTCGCCGACGGCTCGTTGCACGACGTAGGCGAGAAGATCCGGACCGTGCTGGGTGTACTCGAAGAAGGTCCCCGGGCGGTGGGTGACCGGCAGCGCAAGAGCCTGTTTCGCGATGTTCGGATCCACATCGAGGCCTGCGGTGACCGCCTCACTGAGGATCGACTGCGACAGGCCGGAGGTCTGGGTGAGGAGATCGGCGACGGTGATCCGTGCATGCGCGGCATCGGCCTCGCCCGGCGGGAGATACCGCGCGATCGATGCATTCAGGTCAAGTCTGTGCTGTGTGTAGGCGATCCCGGCGAGCATCGAGATCACACTCTTGGTGGAACTGAACAGATTCCACGGCACATCGCCGGTGGTCGCATTCAACGGTCCAGCACCGATGAGACAGTCGTTGCGGAAGACCTGGATGTGCGTGCGCATCCGGGACGCGGCGAAGGCGATGGCGTCGTCGAGACCGGCCTTGTCCACTCCGAGACGCTCGGGTGCCATCACGGTCGGTTGTGCTCCGGCGGGCTGCGCACACGAGGCCAATGGTGGTGGTTCTGCCGCTGCCGGAGAACCGATGCCCACCGCTGCGGCCACCGAGGCCACCACCGTGAGCACCACGACAAGCGCACTCACGAAGAACTGTCCCGAGACCCGCGTTTCGGACACCATCTCACCCCTGAACCCGACTGCACCGATACCGCAGTCTGGCACAGGGTATGCGCCGACCGTGGCCGAACAGGCAAGGCGAGGTGGTAGGGGAAGAAGGCGCGGGCTCAGCCCTGATACCCGAACATCTTCTTGCCGTACCAGTCACCGATCTCGGTGAGTCCCGGCGGGATCGCGAACAGCGAACTGGAGATCGGGGAGATGTACTCGTTGAGGGCGTCCTGGGCCAGGTTGTTCTGGATGCGGGCGAACTGCTCGTGGGCGTTCTTCTGGTAGGCGATGAAGAACAGACCGGCCGACAGGGTGCCGGTGCGGATGTCGATTCCGTCGGTGAAGTTGTATCCGCGGCGCAGGAGTTGGGCGCCGCCGTTGTTGTCGGGGTGGGCCAGGCGCACGTGGGAGAAACGGTCGATCTTGGTGCGGCCGTTGGTTCCCTTGACCGTGAAGTTCAGATCGGTGAACTCATCGCCGCCCGACAGCGGTGCGCCGGAATCCTTGGTGCGCCCGAAGATCCGCTCCTGATCGGAGATGTCGTCGGAATCCCAGGCCTCGATGTGCATGCGGATCTTGCGGGTGACGAGGTAACTGCCGCCCTTCATCCACGGCTGGTCGGTCTCGTCGCCGACCCACACCCACTTGTCGGCGACGGCCGGCTCCTCGGCCTTGATGTTGGCCGTTCCGTCCTTGAAGCCCAACAGGTTTCGTGGCGTCACCTGGTCGGTGCTGGTCGCCGATGCGCGCCCGAACCCTTCCTGCAGCCACCGGAGGGTTACCACGCTGCGCCCGATGCGGGCGAGGTTGCGCACGGCGTGGAAGGCGACCTGTGGGTCCTCGGAGCAGGCCTGCACGCAGATGTCGCCGCCGCTGATGGACGGGTCGATGGTGGTGTCGACGGCCAATTGGCCCAGCGGCCGGAGGGCCTCGGGCATCTTGGCGGCCAGGCCGAGCCGGTCGTCGAAGAAACTCGGCCCGAATCCCACGGTGATGGTGAGACGGTTGGGGCCCAGGTCGAACGCCTCTCCGGTGTCGGCAGGAGGTGCCATCGGGCGCGACTCGACCGGGCCGACCGGTTTGCCCTCGGCGAGCAGGCTGGCCGCCGCAGCCCAGCGCGCCATCATCGTCTCGACCTGCGCGACCGTCGTCGGCTTGAGATCGAAGGCGGCGAACACGAGTGAATTCTGTTGGCGTGTGGTGATTCCGGCCTGGTGCTCGCCGTAGAACTCCACGGTCTCGGTGGCCGGATCGCTGCGCTCGTCGCCGGTGGCGGCGTAGGTGATCCCCGCGCCCGCGGCACCACCGACAGCCAGTCCGGCACCGGCGATACCGGCGCCGGTGAGGAACCCTCGTCGGTTCACCCGGCCCCGTTTCTGCGGTGTGGGTTCTGGCGTGTCGGTGGTGCTCATGGGGTGTCGAATTCTCCTGTGATGCGGTGCGAGGACGGTGCCGTCAGCTGGCGGCGGCGATCTTTCCGCCGGCCTGCGACAGCGGGTCCTTGACCGCGATGATGGCCGCGGCCATGTCCCGCTTCTGCTGTTCGGTCACGTCGTTGAACGGCTTGAATCCGCCGGGCCCGTTCGGATCCCGGAAGCTGTCGATCAGCGAGTCGACTCGGTCGAAGGCCTGCTGGATCGTCGTCGTCAACTGCGGATCGATCTCGTTGAGGGCGGGCTTGACGATGGCGAACGCCTGCTGGCTGCCCTCGATGTTGGCCTGCATGTCGACGAAGTCGATATGCGAGTAGGCCTCTTCCTCGCCGGTCAGCTTGCTGGTGGACACCTCGTCGAGGAGGTCACCGGCACCGTTGATGATGTCGGCGGGCTTGACGGTGAATGAGGGCTCGTTGACCAGGCGCTGCAGATCCTTGACGTTCGTCAGGAGGGTGGCCGCCACCGGCTTCATCCCGTCGAGGTTGCCGGCTTCCCACAGTTGCTTCTCGATGACGTGGAAGCCCTGCCAGGTGTCACCGGGCCCCAGGGCGTCCGGGCGGGCGTCGATGGCGACGTCGAGGTTCACCGCGTTGTCGGTTGAGCAGTCCGAAGCGCCGTTGGCACAGAAGGATCCGGCGATCGGCTCGATGCGCTCGTAGTACGGGCGGGCCTTGATGTAGGCGTCCTTGGCGGCGGCGACATCACCGGCGTTGACCGCGTCGACGAGGGTTTGGGTCGCCGTGGTCAGACTGTTCACCTGGGTGATGACGTACTGCTTGTACTCGGCCGCGGCCGCGTTGAGCTGGTCGGCGACGCTACCGGTGGCCTTGGTGGCCGTACCGGTGACGGTGAAGGTGGTCTTCTCGTTGGTCGCGCCCGGGCAGTACAGCTCATAGGTGCCACCATCGAGCTTGTGCGAGAACGACGTTGCCGCCATACCCGGCGCGATGTTCTCGCGTTCGGCGAGGATCTTGCCGTCCTGCAACAGCTCCACCTCGCTGACCGCTGCCGCGTTGGTGTTCTTGATCTCGAAGGTGATCGGCCCGGCGTCGACCTTGTCGGGGGTGACCTTGCAGCCGTCGTTGGTCATCTCGACGGTGACTGTCTTCGTCGCACTCGACGAATCGCCGTCGTCGCTGCTGCTGCAGGCGGCCACACCTACGATGGCCACGGCGGTCGCCGACACGGCGACCAGTCTGGAAGCCCTCATCGGGTTCTCTCCTTTTTCTCGGGCGGCGCCACCACGGCGGCCGGGTCCACATCCGGGGTCACGTCGGGTCCCGAGGGCTCCGATGTGGCCGGGTCACCGCCACCGGACACCGGGGCCGGCGGTGTCGATGGGGTTGGTCGGGTCGATGGGGTCGGTCGACGGCGTGACGCCATCGCGAGTAATGCTGCGACCACCACCAGTACCGCGGCGATGACGGCGAGGGTCAGCGGAACCGTCACACCGCGCGAATGATGGCGATTGCGCTGATCATTCGCGGCCCCGAGTGCGGTGAGGTCGGCGGCGGTGGGCTGATGCCCGGTCTCGAACGTGGCGACCTTGCCGAGCACGACCGCAGAACCCTGTTCCGGGGTGGCCGTCGCGGTGATCGCGTAGCGCACATCGGCGGCGAGCGGACGGTCGAAATACGGATCGACCGAGACGGTCACCGTGGCGCTGACGACGTAGACCACCGGTGCCGACTCGCCGAACCGTCGGGTGTCCAGACCCACCGGCAGACGTCCGCCGTTGCCGGCAACGATCTGGGCGACGCTCACCCGCGTCGGAGCGCCCGGTACCAAGGCGGTGATCGGCAGGTTCGGGGTGACGACCTGGTCGAAGGTCGGCGCGGTCAGGCTGCCGAAGGTGGTCGTCTCACCCCCGGACAGTCGTTCGAGGGGGGTCGTGACGGCGCCGCTGGACAGCACACCGGTCGCGGAGTCGGCGCCGGCCTTCGACACCGACACCGAGACGTCCGCGGGTACCTGCACCGTCGTGCCGGACAGGATGCCGCTGGTGGTCGGGGCCCCGGTGGCTCGTGTCGCCAGCGTCGACGACGGCAGGGCGGGCGTGGCCGGTGCGGTGAGCAACACCACGAGCGCGGCGATCGCCAGCATCGCGGCGCAGGCGCCCGCGACGATCGCGGCGAGTCGCCGCGGGAACGCGCGCCCGGCCGGCCACAGGACGATCGTGCCCACCACCAGCACGTAGATCAGCCAGCCGAGGACCTCGATGAGGACCGGTTTGGGTTGTAGCCCGAGCACGCCGGTCAGCAGCGAGGACTGCACCGAGCCGGGCCGCACCAGCCAGCTCAGGTCGACGACCTGCTGTTGTCCGACGTCGAGCCATCCGGCTTCGTGGGCGGTGTGCAGGGCCGTCATCACCAGTCCGGCGGCGACGAGCACCAACAACAAACCGGTGATCTTGAAGAAGCGGGCGAGGTTGATGTGGACCCCACCGCGGTAGATGCCGTATCCCAGTGCCACCGCGATGGCGATACCGAGGATCGCGCCGGCCGCCGAGGGCACCGCGTTGCCGCTGGCATTGAACGCCGCCACGAGGAAGACGGCGGTCTCGAGCCCTTCGCGCAACACCGCCAGGAACGCCATCAGCACGAAGGCGAACGCCGACCCGTTGGCCATCGCATCGGATGCGGCGGATTCCAAGTCCCCCTTGAGGTCTCGGGAATGCTCACGCATCCAGACGATCATGTAGGTGACCATCGCGACCGCGATGGCGCCGATCACCGTCTCCAACGCTTCCTGCTGCTGTTGGGGCAGATCGCGGGAAAGCACCTCCAACCCGATCGCCACACCGACGCAGATGAGGACCGCCACGATCACGCCGATCCACATCCAGCGCAGGGCGTCGCTGCGCTGCTGGCGGCGCAGGAATGCGGCGATGATGCCGACGATCAGGGCCGCTTCGAGGCCTTCGCGCAGGCCGATGATCAGGGTTGCGAGCATTGTTGCCCCCGCTTCGGGCGATGCGGACGACCCGGCGCAAAGCCGGGAATGCCCGATTCCGTGGCCTCTGGGCGGGTGGCGACATCACGGTCGTCGACCGTGAACTGCGAGGGCGCCGTGCCCGCCACCAGCTCCATATGCGGCTTTCTTCTCCAGTGCACACCGGGTTCCGCGCCGTGCGACGCAGTGTTGGTGAGGCTAACCGACGATAGTATGCCCTTTCCTCGGGAACCGGACACGCTTGGGTGGAGTTGAGAACAATGTCGGGCTCCGACGCGTCGACGAGTGGAGTCCGGCGTCGATGATGTGCAACCCTGTGTCGTTCGTGCGGTCATCGCTGTTCGTGTGGTCATCGAGGGGCCGACGACGAAGGGCAACACGCGTGGTCCACACGCAGGAGAGGTAGTCAGGGTGCTAGCGGGTAGGGGCGTGCGTCGGTATCGCGCGCTGATCGTTGTCGCGATCGCTGCGGTCGTCGGATCGATGACCCTGACGAGTTGTCTCGACATCGGTTCACTGAACCGACCCGACATTCCCGAGGGCATTCCGCCCGCGCCCGGCGCTCAGCAGCCCTACATCGACATCGACCAGCCGGGCCGGACCGCCGACGCCATGGCCGGCTGGGCTCGTCCCATCGCCGAGGGCACCGGCATTCCGTTGATCTCTCTCGAGGCGTACGGCAACGCCGCCGAGATCCAACGCCAACAGCATCCCGAGTGCGGGCTCGCGTGGACGACCCTCGCCGGCATCGCCGGTGTGGAAAGCAAACACGGCACCTACCGGGGAGCGCATGTCGCCGCCAATGGTGATGTGTCGCCGCCGATTCGGGGAGTGCCGCTCGACGGCACCCGCGGCAACATGGAGATCCCCGACACCGACCACGGCCGGCTCGACGGTGACCCCACCCACGACCGTGCGATGGGGCCCTTCCAATTCATCCCGCAGACCTGGGAGCGCTACGGCGTCGACGCCAACGGTGACGGCAAGGCCGACCCGGACAACATCGACGATGCGGCGCTCTCGGCGGCCCGCTATCTGTGTGTGTCCTCCGGCGGGGACATGACCACAGCGGCCGGCTGGGAGAAGGCGGTCAAGGTCTACAACAACTCGATGGCCTACGTCATCGATGTCCGCGATCACGCCAACGCCTACTCCGTCAACGTCCGCTACTGATTCCCTTTGCGCGTCTTTGCGGCTCGATGGCTCCCTGGCTGCGTCGTCGTCGGCGCCGATAGCTCCGCTATCGGCGCCTCCTCCGCCTTGCCAGGAAACCATCGCCTCCGCAAAGCCATCGCAGAAGAATCGGGAGACATGCCCTAGGCTTTGTCGCGTACCCGTCGGCGCTCAAGAAGACGCCGACCCGTCCATCGAAAGGGGCGCAGCGTGGCAATCATCGAACAGGTGGGCGCTCGTGAAATTCTCGACTCGCGCGGTAATCCCACTGTCGAGGTCGAGGTGCTGCTCGACGACGGCACCTTCACCCGGGCCGCGGTTCCGTCGGGTGCATCGACCGGCGAACACGAGGCGGTGGAGCTGCGCGACGGTGGCGATCGCTACAACGGCAAGGGCGTCACCAAGGCCGTCGAGAGCGTTCTCGGTGAGTTGGCCCCCGCGGTCATTGGTATCGACGCCGAGGAACAGCGCCTCGTCGACCAGGCGCTCCTCGACTGCGACGGCACTCCGGACAAGGGCCGGCTCGGGGCCAACGCCATCCTCGGTGTCTCGCTCGCGGTGGCCAAGGGCGCTGCCGAATCGGCCGGGCTGCCGCTGTTCCGCTACGTCGGCGGTCCCAACGCGCACATCCTGCCCGTGCCGATGATGAACATCATCAACGGCGGTGAGCACGCCGACAACGGCATCGATTTCCAGGAATTCATGATCGCGCCGGTCGGTGCCCCGACCTTCAAGGAGGCGCTGCGCTGCGGCGCCGAGGTGTACCACGCGCTCAAGTCGGTCCTGCACAAGCAGGGTTTGAACACCGCGCTCGGCGACGAGGGTGGTTTCGCTCCCGATCTGCCCAACACCGAGGCCGCGATCGCGGTCATCGGCGAGGCCGTCGAGAAGGCCGGCTACGGTTTCGGCCGTGATGTGGTGATCGCGCTCGACGCCGCGTCGACCGAGTTCTTCTCGAACGGTGTGTACAAGCTCGAGGGCAAGGACTTCTCGTCCGACGAGATGGTGCCGTTCTACGAGAAGCTCATCACCGACTTCCCGATCGTCTCCATCGAGGACGGTCTGGCCGAGGACGACTGGGACGGTTGGGCCAAGCTCACCGAGGCCATCGGCGACCGCGTGCAGCTCGTCGGCGACGATCTGTTCGTCACCAACCCCGAGCGGCTCGAAGAGGGCATCTCCAAGGGCATCGCCAACGCACTACTGGTCAAGGTGAACCAGATCGGCAGCCTCACCGAAACCCTCGATGCCGTCACGCTGGCGCACAACAACAGCTACAAGACGATGATGAGCCACCGGTCCGGTGAGACCGAGGACACCACCATCGCCGACCTCGCCGTCGCCTGCGGCTGCGGCCAGATCAAGACCGGTGCACCGGCCCGTAGCGAGCGTGTCGCCAAGTACAACCAGCTGCTGCGTATCGAAGAGGGCCTCGGCGACGCGGCACGCTACGCCGGAGACCTTGCCTTCCCACGGTTCTCGTTCGGTTCGTGATTAGCTAGGGCCCATGGCCGATGCCGATGGGCGTTTCAACTCCGAGCGCGACGGGCGTCGGCGGGCGAAGCGATCCACCAGGGATCCGCGTTCTGCCGAACGCGCCCGCCGTGCCCCTCGTCGCTCCGCGTCGTCGTCGCGTCGTACCCCGGTCTCGGTGATCGAGACCGGGGAACAGGAGATCCATCGCGACGACGTCGATCTGGTCGACGAGATCGGCGCCGACGCAAGTCCCGTCGACGCAGCCTCCGACGACGCGCCCCGACGGGCGTCGTCGCGGGGGAGTCGTACGCCGCGTCGTCGCCCCACCATCGCCGACTCCGTCACGGCGCGCGTGCGCGGTCTCGACGCCAAACGTGCGGTGATCATGGCGCTGGTGATCGGTGTCGTCGCCATCGCCCTGGCGCCGTCGCTGCGCAACTACTACCAGGGCCGCTCGGAGTACAACCAGGTCGTCGCCTCCAACGAGCAGCTGCGCAACCAGGAGACCTACTACCAGAAGAAGGTCAACGAGCAGGGCGACCCGGCATACAAGGAGGCTCAGGCGCGCGAGCGGTTGGGCATGGTCCGCCCGGGTGAGACCGGACTGGTGATGATGTACCCGGGTGACGCCGACAAGCAGGCCGCCGAACAGGCCGCGCAGAAGCATGCAGCCAACCCCTGGTACAGCAACCTCTGGGAATCGGTGGCCACGCCTCCCGACGGTCGGTGACCGGCGTTTTCTCCCGGCCGCCCCTCGGCGGCTACTGTGACCACTCGTGAGCATCTCCTCCGACGATCTCGCGGTTGTCACCGCCCAACTCGGCCGCGAGCCACGCGGTGTGATCGAGGTCAGCTACCGCACTCCCGACGGTGTTCCGGCCGTCATCAAGACCCGGCCGCGACTGCCCGACGGCACACCGTTCCCCACGCTGTACTACCTGACCGATCCGCGCCTCACGTCGGAGGCGAGTCGGCAGGAATCGGCCGGCGTCATGAAGGACATGACCGCGCGGCTGGCGACCGACGAACAGCTGGCTGCCGCCTATCGCGCCGCGCACGAGTCCTATCTGTCCGAGCGCAACGAGATCGAGTCTCTCGGAACGGATTTCACCGGCGGCGGCATGCCCGACCGGGTCAAGTGTCTGCATGTGCTGATCGCGCATTCGTTGGCCAAGGGGCCGGGGGTGAACCCGCTCGGCGATGAGTCGGTGGCACTGGCCGCGCAGGCCGGGTTGCGTGGGACCGCCATTCCGGCCGACTGGCCGTCGGCGTCCATCGACGAGAACGGAGATGTCGGATGAGTGTGGTCGCCGCGGTCGACTGCGGTACGAACTCGATTCGTCTGCTGGTCGCGAAGCCCGGGGAGACGACACCGCTGACCGACATCCACCGGGAGATGCGGGTGGTTCGTCTCGGTCAGGGCGTGGACGCGACGGGGCAGTTCGCCGACGAGGCCATCGAGCGCACCCGCGTGGCTCTCGCCGACTACGTCGAGGTGATGGTCGGAGCCGGCGTGGAGAAGGTGCGGATGGTCGCGACGTCGGCGACCCGTGACGCCGCCAACCGGGATCGGTTCTTCGCGATGACCGCGGAGTTGCTCGGTGCGGTGGTACCCGGGGCGATCGCCGAGGTCATCACCGGCGACGAAGAAGCGCAACTGTCATTCCGCGGGGCCGTGGGAGAACTGCCCGCCGATCAGGGGCCGTTCGTGGTGACCGATCTCGGTGGCGGCTCGACGGAGGTTGTCGTCGGGGATGCCGACGGCGTCACCGCGAGCTTCTCCGCCGACGTCGGCTGCGTGCGCGTCACCGAACGTGCCCTGCCTTCCGACCCGCCCACCGCCGAGGAGATCGCCGCCGCACAGGGGTTCATCGCGGAGCGACTCGCCGAGGCGTTCGTTGCCGTCGACGTCACTTCCGCGCACACCTGGGTCGGGGTGGCAGGAACCCTGACGACGCTGTCGGCACTGCATCTCGGTCTCGCAGAATACGATTCCGACGCCATTCACCTGTCCCGGGTGGGGCGCGACGATCTCGACTCCGTGTGCCGAGAACTGGTCGACATGACGCGTGCCGAGCGTGCGGCGCTCGGTCCGATGCACCCGGGTCGCGTCGACGTCATCGGCGGCGGATCACTGGTGACGATGGAACTGGCCCACCAATTGGCGCAGCGTGCCGGGATCACCGAACTCGTCGTCAGCGAGCACGACATCCTCGACGGCATCGCGCTGGGTTTGCTCGACTAGCCCGGCACCTCGCTGACGGCGCCCGCTGTTCCGCCGACAGCGCCCGTCAGTTCGCCGACAGCGCTCGCTACTGTGCCGACAGCGCCCGCTATGTCGTCGACGGCGCCCGCTATGTCGCCGACGGCGCTGGGTCAGATCAGCGGGAGGTGTTCGCCAGATCCGGGTTGCGCAAAGAGATGTTGTTGCAGGCCTCGCAGACGGTGTCGGGAATGATCCCGTTGCGCTGCAAGAAGCCGAAGACCACGCAACCCAGGCAGAAGCCGAGCGCGAATTCCAGTGTGGCAGCGACGATCAGGACGCCGACCACGATCTGGGCCGCGAGACCGTAACCGAGGAGGCTCAGCACGAGCGCGGTGGTGCTGAAGGCCAGTCCGATGCCCTGGGCGAACCGCTTCGGGGGTCCGGGAACGAGCTTGGTCTTGCGCCAGAGCTTGGGGGCGATGACCCGCACCGAGAGCTGACCGAACGGCGACAGCTTGGGCCCGGACGCGACGCGCAGGGCGAACCCGATCGCCAGCAGCGCGTAGAGCGCCCAGTGATCGACGACGATCGCCACGATTGCGAGAGCCACCACCAGGCCCGCGGTGGATCGCGCCGCGTAATCATTCACCGGATTGGGGAAGGTGAACACCGAACGCACCGACACAAGATCCTCCTCTGACATCCTCAACAGGACGAAGCTACGCGACGGACTGCTCGGGGTCACGGGTTGGGCTCATGACGAATGAAACCGAGGCGTGCGGGCGCTGTCGGCGTCCTGCCGGGCGCTGTCGGTCACTCCTCGCTGTCGGTCACTCCTCGACGGGTGCGACCGGTGCCTCCATGGTGCCCTCAAGGGTCGCGCCATCGGTGTCGTCGGCGTGACGGTCATCGGCACCGGAGTCCGGATCGGACTCGTCGAGATCCTGCGGCACCACCGGCGCCTCGAACGACCCTTCGAGGTTGAGCGGCTCTCGGTCCGGCGTTGCCGACTCCTCGATCGCGGGAGCGTCGAGAGAGTCCTCGGCATCGAGAGCACCCTCGTCGTGGTCGTCGGCGAGTTCGGCGTCGATGACGTGGTGCGCCTCGTCCGCCTTGGCGCGTTGCGCGGCTTCCCGCATCTCGAAGCCGTCGGTGACGATCTCACCGATCTCCCGGGCAACGTCGGCCACGGCGCTGGTGATGATGGTGGCGATCTGGCCGACGTGGGTGGCGGTGGACTCCACCAGCTCCTGGATCAGATCCTTGTTGCGTTCGATGCGATCGACCACGGTGGATTCTCCTCGGTGGGTCGTACGGGATGGTGACGCGCGGACGGCAAAGCCGAACGGGCGGCATCGACGGTGTGATTCCGACGATACCGCCCGTCTCGGGGCGACGCGATGGCTGCTCAGGCGACCTCGGCCGGCTTCTGTCGGTCGATGATGACCGTCAGATCGTCGTCATCGCGGGTCATGAAGTTCGGCAGCGACAGCTTGGCGATCTTCTTCCACGTCGATCCGAGCTGATGGCTCAGCGACCCGGTGTTGTACGGCAAACCGTAGCGCTCGCACACCTCGCGTACCTCGGCCGACATCGCCGGATACCGGCTGGCCGGGATGTCGGGGAAGAGGTGATGCTCGATCTGATGTGACAGGTTGCCACTCATGATGTGGAACAGCTGGCTGCCGGTGATGTTGGCCGAGCCCAGCATCTGCCGCAGGTACCACTGGCCGCGTGTCTCGTCTGCGCACTCCTCTGCGGTGAAAGTTTGTGCACCGGTGGGGAAGTGGCCGCAGAAGATGATCGAGTACGCCCACACGTTGCGCACCAGATTGGCGGTCGCGTTGCCCAGAAGGGTCGGCACGAACATCGGGCCGCTGAGTGCGGGGAAGACGACGTAGTCCTTGAGAACCTGTCGACTTGCCTTGCGCCACATGCCCTTCACGAGGCCTTTGATGTCGCTCCACTTGCGCTTGCCGGCGACGATGTTCTCCGCCTCGAGATCGTGGAGCATCACACCCCACTCGAACAGCAGCATCAGCGCGGTGGCGTAGCCGAGGTTGCCGAGATAGTAGGGGTTCCACTTCTGATCACGTGCCATCCGCAGGATGCCGTAACCGATGTCGCGATCCTCGCCGAGGATGTTGGTGAAGGTGTGGTGCAGATAGTTGTGGCTGTGCTTCCACTGATCGGCCGGACACACGTTGTCCCACTCGAATTCGCGGGAGTTGTAGGTGTCCTCACGCATCCAGTCGTACTGGCCGTGCATGACGTTGTGGCCGATCTCCATGTTGTCGAGGATCTTCGAGACCGACAGGGCGCCGACACCGGCGACCCACGCGGGTGGGAAGAATCCGAGGAACAACAGTGCGCGCCCGGCGAATTCGAGTCCTCGCTGGGTACGGATGATCGAGTACAGGTACTCGCGATCCTTGGAACCCAGATCGGCGACCACGCGGGCCTTGATCTCGTCGAGGTCGCGGCCGAGTTGTTCGACCTGCTCGTAGGAGAGCGTCACGGTGTTGGGGTCTGCAACCTTGCGCAGCGCGGGCAGCGCGACGGTCTCGGTCTCGGGGGTTTCGGTTGCGGGGGGAAGGATGCTGGTTGCCATGGGTGTCATACCTCGATTTCGACGTCGCCGACGGGTGCGTTGATGCACAGCTGGATCTGGGTGTCGGATTCGGTATCGGTCTCGCCGGTCAGCACGTTGCGGGTGCATCCCGACTTCTTGATTGCGGTGCAGGAAAAGCAGATCCCCATCCGGCAGCCGGACTCGGGGCTCAGCCCCGCCGACTCGGCCTGGTCGAGGATCGTGCGACCGTCGTTGGCCGCGGAGGTGCCCGACGCGGTGAAGCTCAGTTCGCCGTGGACGGGCTCATTGGGATCGACGGCCGCCGGCACGGCGAGGGTGAAGGCCTCGCTGTGCACCCGGGCGTTCGGGTGGGCGGTCTCGTAGTGGTCGAAGACCGCGTCCATGAGGGTCGCCGGCCCGCAGACGAAGACGTCCGCATCGTCGTGGTCGGCGATGCCCTCGAGGTGCTCGCCGGTGAAATGTCCGATGACGCCCGCGTCCATCCCGGCCTCGTCGGTACCGCGGGTGTAGTGCAGTCGCAGGTCCAGGTGAGGATGGACCGAGGCCAATGCGGTCAGCTCGGCGCGGTAGGCGAGGTCCGACGGTGTCCGGGCGTAGTGGACAAAGGTGATCGGCTCGTCATAGCCGTTCGCAACGAGCGTACGCAGCATTGAGAGTGCAGGTGTAATGCCGCTACCGCCGCTGATGAACACCGGCGCACGTACCCCCTCGGCGGGTAGGACGAAGTCGCCCGCAGCCTGCGAGAGGCCGTAGACGTCGCCGACCGCGGCGGTCTTGCGCAGATACCGCGAGACCAGGCCGTCGTCGTGTGCGGTGATGGTCAGCTCGACGGCGCCCTCGGGTCCCGCGGCAGCGTTGGCGGGAGAGAAGCAACGGGTCTGGCGCACGCCATCGACAACGACGCTGAGCTGGATGAATTGACCTGCTTCGTGTCCCTGCCACTGGCGCGTCGGCGCCAGGGTGAGCCGGACCGTTCGGGCGGTCGGCCGCTCGACGCGGATCACTCGGGCGCGTAGGTCACGCCAGGTCAGCATCGGGTCGACCAGTTCGAGATAGCGGTCGACCGGATGAGGGGACATGGTCGCCTCGATGATCGAGGAGAACATTTCGGGAAGGCGGATGCTCATGGGGCTGGCTCCGTTCGTCTCACTCCGGTGAGTGAACATCTGTACTCCGAACAGTGTGGCACGTTTCCGGCCCGATCCGTCAAGGGGTCGGCGCGGTTCGTGATCGCGTCGCAGCCCGCGACCCGATGTGATCGACGACACAGTGGTCGCAGAAGCGGCCGAGGCGGTGATGAGGGTGAGGTCAGGTTCAGGTATCGGTGTAGCGTCGGACACACCCGGAGGAAGGAACACACCCGGAGGAAGGAACACTGACGTGAGCCAGGCGCCGACAACGCTGTTCGTGGCCAACCGTGGCGAGATCGCGCTGCGGATCCTCCGAACGGCATCGGAGCTCGGCCTCCGCACGGTCGCCGTGTACTCCGTCGACGACGCGGACGCTCCGCATGTCAGAGCGGCCACCACGGCCGTCGCGCTTCCCGGTACCGGTCCCGCCGCCTATCTCGATGCCGCGGAACTGGTGTCGGCCGCGTCCTCGGCCGGTGCGACGATGGTTCACCCCGGTTACGGATTCCTCAGTGAGGATGCCGATTTCGCCGATGCGTGCCGTACCGCCGGGCTCCGATTCGTCGGCCCGGATTCGCACGTACTGCGCACGTTCGGAGACAAGGCCGCCGCCCGGGACGCGGCGGTATCGGCGTCGATTCCGGTGCTCGATGCGACCGCCTCCGGAATCGACGAACACCAAGCTGACGAGTTCCTGCGGGCCCATTCCGCCGGGATCATGCTCAAAGCCGTCGCCGGCGGAGGGGGACGGGGCATGCGCCCGGTCACCATCCCGGCCGATCTCCCCGCTGCGTTTCGCGCATGCACCGCCGAAGCTCAGATGGGCTTCGGCACTGCCGCGTTGTTCGCCGAGGAACTGCTCACGGGTGCACGCCACATCGAGGTCCAGGTCGTCGCCGCTCCCGCCGCGGACGGCACGGTGCGGGCACTCGCGCTCGGCGACCGGGACTGCAGCGTGCAACGCCGACGGCAGAAACTGGTGGAGATCGCACCGGCGCCAGACCTCGAAGACGCGATCCGGCGCGGCATCCACCGTGCCGCGGTCGTGCTGTGCGCCGCCCACGACTTCCGTGGCCTGGCGACCGTCGAATTCTTGGTCACTGCCGCAAGATTCGTCTTCCTCGAGGTCAATCCCCGCATCCAGGTCGAGCACACGGTGACCGAGGAGGTCACCGACGTCGATCTGGTGGCCACCGCACTCCACATCGCCGCCGGCGCCACGTACGAGGAACTCGATCTGCCGGCCGGTATTCTCGCCACGGCCGACGGTGTGAACGGTACTGCGGCTCGGCCGCGCGGGCTGGCGATCCAGGCACGGGTCAACGCCGAGAGGATCGGCGCCGACGGCGCCACGACTCCGGATTCTGGGACGCTGCAGGTCTTTTCGGCGCCGACCGGTCCTGGAATCCGCGTCGATACGCACGGCCGGCCGGGCCTGACGCTGAGTCCGCGGTTCGATTCCTTGCTGGCCAAGGTGATCGCCCACACCCGCTCCGACGACGTCGCCGTCACCGCCCGCAAACTCGACACGGCATTACGTGACTTCGCCATCGGCGGCGTCGAGACCACCATCGATCTGCTCCGGGCCGTACTGGCGGCCAAGGAATTCGGGACGGCCGCACTGACCACGGACTTCGTCGAACAGAATCTGGCCGAATTGAGCTCGGCCGCAGACCGGTTCGCCGGTGAGCGTGCGGAGGTGACGTCGGCGGGCGACATTACCGCCCGCGCCGACATCAGCATCGGTACCGACGAGCGGGTGATCACCGCCCCGATGGCGGGCGTTGTCGTCTCCACTCCCGCCGCCGACACCACGGCGGCCGGCGGCGAGACGCTGGTGATCCTCGAGGCGATGAAGATGGAGCACGTCGTCGCCGATCCCCACCCGGTCGAGATTCGACGCAGTCTCGTCGACGAGGGCCAATCCATCAGCGCCGGAACGCCTTTGCTGGTGGTCGCCGACGCCGACCACGACGACGCCGAGGCGAACGCGACCGTCGTGGACCCCGACCACATCCGTCCCGATCTGGCCGAGGTGATCGCTCGCCACGCCGTCACGCTCGACGAGGGGCGTCCCGACGCCGTTGCCAAGCGACACCGGCGCTCGCGCCGCACCGCCCGGGAGAACATCGCCGACCTCATCGATCCCGACACCTTCACCGAATACGGTGCGCTGGCCCTCGCGGCCCAACGCACCCGCCGCAGCGAAGCGGACCTCATCGCCAACACCCCGGCCGACGGCCTCGTGGGTGGGGTCGCGACGATCGGCGCCGACCGGTTCGGTGCTTCCGCGGCGGAGGCCGTCGTCATCTCCTACGACTACACGGTCCTCGCGGGCACGCAGGGCATGCGCAACCATGTGAAGACCGACCGACTGCTGGAGGTGGCCCGGCGCAAGCGGATTCCGCTCGTACTCTTCGCCGAGGGTGGCGGCGGGCGTCCCGGCGACACCGACGCCCTCGGCGCCGCAGGACTCGAACTCGACACCTTCCGGTCGATGGCGGGCCTGCGCGGGGTGGTGCCGACAGTGGCCGTCGTCTCCGGCCGCTGCTTCGCCGGCAACGCCGCACTCGCCGGCGCATGCGACGTCCTCATTGCCACTCCCGACGCCAACATCGGCATGGGTGGACCGGCGATGATCGAAGGCGGCGGTCTCGGGGTGTTCGCTCCGGAGGAGATCGGACCGGTCGACGTGCAGACCCGCAACGGCGTCATCGACGTGCTCGCGCGCGACGAAGCCGACGCCGTGGCCACCGCACGGCACTACCTGTCCTACTTCCAGGGCGATGACGACCGGTGGGAAGCACCCGATCCGCGATCGGCGCGACACGTCGTCCCGGAGAACCGCTTGCGCGCCTACGACATCCACGCCGCCATCGAGTCGATCGCCGACGTCGGATCGGTGCTGGAGCTGCGACCCGTCTACGGCCGCGGCATCGTCACCGCGTTGATCCGGGTCGAGGGTGTGGCCTACGGCCTGTTGGCCAATTCCAGCCGGCACCTCGGGGGAGCGATCGACGCCGAGGCCGCCGACAAGGCCGCCGAATTCCTGACGCTGTGCCAAGCACACGGACTGCCCCTCGTCACGCTGTGTGACACACCGGGTTTCATGGTCGGGCCGGAGTCCGAGGAGCAGGCGACGGTGCGTCGATTCGGCAACTTCTTCGCCGCCGGTGCGCGATTGACCGTACCGTTCGGCACCGTGATCCTGCGCAAGGGCTACGGTCTCGGTGCGATGGCCATGGCCGGCGGGTCCTTTCACGCACCGGAATTCACCATCGCGTGGCCGACCGGGGAGATCGGCGGTATGGGCCTCGAAGGTGCGGTACGCCTGGGCTTTCGCAAAGAACTCGACGCCGTCGCCGACCCCGCCGAGCGGGACGCGCTGTTCGCAGACCTCCTCGCGAAGGCCTACGAGCACGGCAAGGCGCTGCACTCGGCCACCACGTTCGAACTCGACGACGTGATCGACCCGTCGACCACCCGGGACTGGATTCGTCAGCTCGGGCGATCACGTTGAGTTCAGATGACGGGGAGACCCAAGTTACTCGCGAAAGGCGAAACGAATGACAATGCTCCCGGATCTGCACGGCCGCACGGCCCTGGTCACCGGCGCCTCGAGGGGGATCGGTTCGGCTGCGGCCGCGGCACTGGCCGCGGCGGGCGCCAACGTGGTGGTCACCTCACGTAAACCCGACGCGGCGCGGGCCGCTGCGGAGGCGATCGGCCCCAACGTCCTCGGCATCGCCGCCCACGCGGCGGAGGAGGATCAGGCCCGCGCCTGCATCGACACCACCCTCGAACACTTCGGATCGCTCGACATCCTCGTCAACAACGCCGGCACGAATCCCGCATATGGACCACTCATCGCCCAGGATCACGGGCGATTCGCCAAGACGATGGACGTGAACCTGTGGGGCCCGATCCTGTGGACCGGACTCGCCGTACGGGCGTGGATGGGTGCGCACGGCGGATCGGTGATCAACACCGCATCCATCGGCGGTCTCGGTCACGAACCGGGCATCGGCATGTACAACGCCTCCAAGGCGGCGCTGATCTACGTGACAGGGCAACTGGCGCTGGAACTCTCGCCGAGTGTGCGGGTCAACGCCGTGGCCCCCGGGATCGTGCGGACGCGCCTGGCCGAGGCGCTGTGGAAGGAACACGAGGCGCAGGTCTCCGAGGCCACCGCACTCGGGCGGATCGGTGAACCCACCGATGTCGCCTCGGCCATCGTGTTCCTCGCCTCCGACGCCGCTTCCTGGATGACCGGCGAGATCATGACCATTGACGGCGGGCAACACCTCGGCGACGCGGCGCCTTATCGCGCTTTCGGCGGCGCACTCCGCTGAACAGATTCCCCCATCCCGACACCCACCGAGAGGACTCCCGTGGACACCGACGTCGACGACGTGGCCGCTGATCTACGCGCCCGTGTGAGCAGGCTACTGGCCCAACACGATCCGGCCACCACACCCGAACGAGACTTCCTGGCCGCACGATTCGATGCCGGGCTGGCATGGGTGCACTTCCGCCCCGGTGACGGTGGACTGGGGATCGCGCAGAGCCACCAGGCCCTGGTCGACGAATTGCTCACCGCAGCCGGTGCACCCGGACCGGCCAAGTCGCGCAACGGCATCGGCCTCGGCATGGCGGCGCCCACCATCGCGGCACTGGGGACCGAGGAGCAGCGGCGCCGACTGCTGCGACCGCTGTACCTCGGCGAGCACATCTACTGCCAGTTGTTCAGCGAGCCCGGCGCCGGATCGGATCTGGCGGCGGTGGCCACGCGCGCCGTCCCCGACGGCGAAGGCTGGATCGTCAACGGACAGAAGGTCTGGACCTCGAGTGCGCACAACGCCCAGCGCGCCATCCTGGTCGCCCGCACCGATCCGTCGGCGCCCAAACATGCCGGCCTGACCTACTTCATCGTCGACATGAGTGATCCCGGTATCGAGATCCGGCCGCTGCGACAGATCACCGGCGAAGCCGAGTTCAACGAGGTGTTCCTCACCGACGTCCGCATCCCCGACACCGATCGCATCAGTGAGGTCGGCAACGGGTGGCGGGTGGCGACGACGACGCTCAACAACGAACGCGTCGCCATCGGATCGGGCGCACCGCGCGAGGGCGGCATGATCGGAAAGCTCACGCAGCGCTGGCGCACCCATCCCGAGGTCCGGGATCCGGCGAAGCTCGACACGTTGATGCGCTTGTGGGTCGACGCCGAGGTCACCCGCCTCACCGGCGAACGTCTGCGTCAGCAGCTCGCCGCGGGACAGCCGGGCCCGGAGGGTTCGGCGATGAAGCTCGCCTTCGCCCGGCAGGCGCAACGGATCTCCGGATTCGACCTCGAGATCGCCGGCGAGGACGGATTGCGCTACGACGAGTGGGAACTGCGTCGCCCCGAGACCGTCGACTTCACCGGACGCGATACCGGCTACCGGTATCTGCGCGCCAAGGGCAACTCCATCGAGGGCGGCACCTCGGAGATCCTGCGCAACGTGGTCGCCGAACGGGTGCTGGGCCTACCGCCCGAACACCGCGTCGACAAGGACATCGCCTGGAAGGACCTGCCCCGATGAGCACCCCTGGCCCGACGGCCACTCCACCGGCACCGTCGGTGACCGCCGATCTGCAGTACTCCGATACCGAAGAGGCGCTGCGTGATTCGGTGCGACGCCTGTTCGCCGACCGGCTGCCCGCCGACGTCGTCGTCAAGGCCTACGAGTCCGACGCGCCCGACTTCTCACAGGTGTGGCGCACGCTGGCCGCCGATCTCGGTCTCGCGGCGTTGCTGATCCCCGAATCACTCGGTGGCGCAGGCGCTTCCGAGCGTGAGGCGGCGGTCGTGAGTGAGGAGGTCGGACGAGCCGTCGCCCCGGTTCCGTTCCTGAGCAGCGCGATCATCGCCACCGCCGTCCTGCTGCGCGCCGGCGACACCGAACTCCTGCCACAACTCGCCGAAGGGGCCACGACCGCGGCACTCGCGGTCGGGTTGTCGGCGACCCACCCACGGCCGTCGGTCACCGCCGGGCCCGACGGCGCCGTGTCGGGTCGGGTGACCACGGTCGCCGGCGCAACCGACGCCGACGTGCTGATCGTGCCCGCCGACGGTGCCGACGGCGTCGAACTGTATGCGGTGCGTTCTGATTCACCGGGTGTCACGGTGACGCCGGCCCTCGCGCTGGACATGACGCGGCCGCTGGCCGATCTCGAGTTCACCGACGCCCTCGGCCGGCGTGTCGGCTCCGGCGACGGCGGCAACGCGGTACGGGCGGCGCTGCTCACCGGCGTGGCGCTCCTGGCCTCCGAACAACTCGGCGTCGCCCAGTGGTGTCTGCAGACGACTCTCACGTACGTGAAGGAGCGCAGGCAGTTCGGGCGGCAGATCGGGTCGTACCAGGCCATCAAGCACCGGCTCGCCGATCTGTGGCTCGAGGTGTCCTCGGCAGGTGCGGCCGGCCGCCGACACCGCAGCACGACGCGACGCCGATGCCGAGATCGCCGCACACCTCGCCGCGTCGTACTGCGGCGACGTCGCCGTCCGGGCCGCCGAGGAATGCATCCAACTCCACGGTGGCATCGGCATGACCTGGGAGTATCCCGCGCACCTGTACCTCAAGCGCGCCAAGGCCGACCAACTGGCGCTCGGCAACGACTATCACCACCGTGCCCGGCTGGCCGAACTCGTCGCCCTGGCCTCGTCTTCTTTTGGCGGTAACCGCAGGTGAGAGCGCTTCTCGCGGGTTCGGCGCGCCGTGGACCCGGCACCGGGGACACACCGCGATGTCCTAGACTCGCTTAGGTGACCCGGACCCGCCGCCCCACTTCGCGTGCCCCGCGGCCTGTGGAACCGGAGAGCCGGGCCGATCGCAAGAACCGCACCCGGCAGGCGCTGCTCGAGACCACGCTGGACCTGGTGAGCGAACGCAGCTTCGCCAGTATCAGTCTGCGGGAGGTCGCCCGGGGCGCGGGGATCGTCCCGACGGCGTTCTACCGACACTTCGCGTCGATGGAAGATCTCGGCGTCACCCTCGTCGAGGACTCGATGCGGATCCTGCGCCGCACACTGCGCGAGGGCCGGCGCGATCTCGCTGCTCGTCAGGCGCTGCCGACCGCACAGAATTCGTTGGCGATCCTGCTGAGCCATGTGCACGAGCACGAGACCGACTACCGCTTCCTGATCCGCGAACAGCACGGCGGGGTCACCGAGATCCGTCGCGCGATCGACACCGAACTGCGATTGTTCTCCAAGGAACTCGCCATCGATCTGTCGCGCATCCCCGATCTCTCGCAGTGGCAACCGCAAGACCTCGAACTGGCCGCCGAACTCATCGTCACCATCATGCTGACCGCGGTGGCCGACCTGCTCGACGGTGAGCACCGCGGGCGCGATGCCGAGGCCGACATCGTGCACCGCACCGAGCGGCAACTGGTGATGGTGTTCCTCGGCATGGGGCAGTGGAAGAGCGGATAGGGGACGAGCGGGTGGGGCCGCGCCGGTCCGGAAGGGCTCCAGGTGCGTCGAGGGTTTTCGCGCACGCCGATTTCAAGGGTGGGCCGCGCCGGCTTCCCGGGTGACGATGGCCGACGTTGTCGCGCACCGCGTCGTCGGTGCGTCGCGTTCACACGACGAGCAGGAGACCCGTGTCCACCGAGAAGATCGCCGACGAGATCAAGTTCGCCTATTGGGTGCCCAATGTGTCCGGTGGGCTGGTGACCAGTGACATCGAGCAGCGGACCAGCTGGGACTACGAGTACAACGTCAAACTCGCGCAGACCGCCGAGAACAACGGCTTCGAGTACGCGTTGTCCCAGGTCCGTTACGAGGCGTCCTACGGTGCGGAGTTCCAGCACGAGTCCACCAGTTTCAGCCTCGCGCTGCTACTGGCCACCCAGCGCCTCAAGCTGATCGCCGCCATCCACCCGGGCCTGTGGCATCCGGCCGTTCTCGCGAAGTTCGGTGCGACCGCCGACATCCTGTCGAACGGACGCTTTGCGATCAACGTCGTCAGCGGATGGTTCAAGGACGAGTTCACCCACCTCGGCGAGCCGTGGCTCGAGCACGACGAACGGTACCGCCGCAGCGCGGAATTCCTCGAGGTGATCCGCAAGATCTGGACCGAGGACAACGTCGACTTCCGTGGCGACTTCTATCGCATCCACGACTTCACCCTCAAGCCCAAGCCGCTCAACACCCCCGAGCGTCCCAATCCCGAACTGTTCCAGGGCGGTAACTCGACCGCGGCCCGCAACAACGGTGGCCGCTTCTCCGACTGGTACTTCTCCAACGGCAAGGACTTCGACGGCGTCACCGAGCAACTCGACGATCTGCGTGCCGTTGCACAGGCCCACGAGCGTGCGGTGCGCTTCGGGCTGAACGGCTTCATCATCGCCCGCGACACCGAAGCCGAGGCCCGCGACACCCTGCGCGAGATCGTCGAGAAGGCGAATCGTCCTGCGGTGGAGGGCTTCCGGTCGGCGGTGCAGCAGGCAGGCAACTCCACCGGCAACAAGACCGGTATGTGGGCGGATTCCTCCTTCGAGGATCTCGTGCAGTACAACGACGGTTTCCGTACCCAGCTGATCGGCACGCCCGAGCAGGTCGCCGAGCGAATCGTGGCCTACAAGCGTCTCGGCGTCGATCTGATCCTCGGTGGATTCCTGCACTTCCAGGAAGAGATCGAGTATTTTGGCGAGCGTGTCCTCCCCCTCGTCCGAGAGCTCGAAGCCGCGCAGCGCAGCACCGTCGGCTGAGATGAGCCTCACCACTTCCGCGGTGCGGGCCGATCGTGGTGCCGCGCGGCTGGATTCGGCCGCGCGGGCCCGGGCCGCCGCGCACGCCCTCGCCGATCGGTTCGCCTCCGGCGCCGCCGAGCGCGACGTGCAGCGGCGGCTGCCCCACGAGGAGATCGACGAGCTGTCGGCGAGCGGGCTGCTCGCCATCACCGTGCCGGCCCGATTCGGTGGGCCCGACCTGGCGCCGAGCGTGGTCGCCGATGTGACCCGCATCCTCGCCGCCGCGGATCCCAACATCGCGCAGATTCCGCACAGTCACTTCGTCTATCTGAACCTGCTGCGGCTCGCAGCGTCGGAAGAGTTGGCACGCAAGCACTTCGACGCCGTGCTGCGCGGCGGCCGGGTGGCCAACGCGCAATCCGAGCGCGGCGGTAAGACGGTCGCCGACATCTCCACCGCGCTCGTCGCCGACGGTCCCGGCCGGTTCCGTCTCGACGGCGAGAAGTTCTATGCCACCGGCTCGTTGTTCGCCGACACTCTGGCCGTGCTGGCCCGTCACGACGCCGACGAATACCTCGACGGTGGTGAGTACGTGGCGTTCATCCCCGCCGACGCGCCCGGGGTGGAGCTCGTCGACGATTGGGATGCGCTGGGGCAGAAGACCACCGGCTCGGGAACGGTGCGGCTGCGGGGTGTCGCCGTCGATGCCGCAGACCTCGTCGCCCGTGCGCCCGCGGTCTCCCGGCCCAACGGATACGGTGCGTTCGCCCAGTTGCTGCACGTCGCGATCGACGTCGGCATCGCACGCGGCGCCCTCGACACCGCCGTCGAGTTCGCGCGCACCAGTGCCCGACCGTGGTTCGAGGCCGGTGTCGAGCGGGCCGTCGACGATCCGCTGTTGGTGCAACGATTCGGTGAGCTCGGCGTCGACCTCATCACCGCCGAGGCGACCCTAGACGCCGCCGGACGTGCGGTCGACCGGGCCACCGAGTTCACCCCGTACGAGACCGCCACCGCCGACGGTGATGACGCTCATGTGGGCGCGGTCGCCGACGCGTCGATCGCGGTGGCCGCGGCCAAGGTCGTCGCCGACCGCGTCGCCACCGGCATCGGATCAGCGCTGTTCGAGGTGGGCGGCACCCGCAGCGCTGCTGCCGGCACGGGCTTGGATCGCTTCTGGCGCAACGCCCGAACGCACACTCTGCACGATCCGGTGCGCTGGAAACTGCAGCACATCGGACGCAAGGTCCTGCGCGACGAGAACCCGCCCGTACACGGTGTCATCTGAGCGAATGAATCGCCGCTGAGACGATCGCGAGGTCGTTCACCCGGACCACCGACGACGGTCGATTTGTCGGTGTGCACCGTTATGCTCACAACATGTCAACGAGTCGCGTCAACACCCAGTTCGGGCCGTATCGCCTGGACGAGTTGCTGGGTCGGGGCGGGATGGGTGAGGTCTACCGGGCCTACGACACCACCAAGGACCGCGAGGTAGCGCTCAAACTGCTCAATCCCGGCCTCGCCGACGACGCCGTCTATCAGCAACGGTTCCGGCGCGAATCCCACGCGGCCGCACGGCTCGGCGAACCCCACGTCATCCCGATCCACGACTGGGGAGAGATCGACGGTGTGTTGTTCATCGACATGCGACTCGTCGCGGGTGAGGATCTGCGCGCGCTGTTGCGGCGTGAGCACGCGCTCGCCCCGGCACGGGCGGTCACCATCATCGAGCAGGTGGCCTCGGCACTCGACGCCGCCCACGCCGACGGTCTGGTGCATCGCGACATCAAACCCGAGAACATCCTCATCGCGCAGAACGACTTCGCCTATCTCGTGGACTTCGGCATCGCCCACGGTTCCGACGACACCCACCTCACGCAGGCCGGCACCGCCATCGGGTCGATCGCGTACATGGCCCCGGAACTGTTCGATGCCGTCCCGGTGAGTATCGCCAGCGATATCTACGCACTCACCTGTGTCCTGTTCGAAAGCCTCACCGGGCGTGTGCCGCATCCCGCCGACACGATCAGCTCGGCGATCAAGGCCGCGGTCATGTCCCCGCCTCCCGCACCGAGCAGCGTCAACGCCGAGGTGCCCCGGGCGATGGACGCGGTCATCAGCCGCGGCCTGGACCCCGAGCCGGCGCGGCGCTACGGCAGCGCCACCGAACTGGCGTCGGCGGCCCGCGCCGCACTGACCGGCGAGACCGGTGACGGCACGACGACGATCGTCCCGACCGCCATGCCCGGACAACCCGGCCCGGACCTGCGCAAGCCGGCCCCGCCGACCGTGCTCGGTGCTGCCGCGGCGAACGACGAGGCGATGCGCGCCACCCAGATCCGACCGTCGGGGCCTGTCGGGCCGATCGGCCCGGTCGGCGGTGGGAGCACACTGAATGTGTCGGGGCCCCACAACTATTCGGGACCCCAGAGCTATTCGGGACCCCAGAGCTATTCGGGACCCCAGAATGTGTCGGGGCCACAACAGTTCTCGGGCCCGCAGGTGCCCGGCGGCATGCCCGCGGGGTATCCGCCGTATGGGCAACCCGGCTATACCGAACCGCGGCGGGACCGTTCGCTGGTCATCGCGGTCACCGCCGTGATCGTGGTGGCCGTGCTCGGTCTGCTCGGCGTCGGGGCCTATTGGTTGTTCACGCGCAATTCGGGCGACGACTCGACGGCGCAGTCACCGACGACGACCACGATCACCGCGGCACCGCCGATCACCAACCAGCCCACGGTGACCGCCGCGCCATCGTTCCCGCCCAATGCGGTTCCCTGTGATGCGACGTCGGCGATCGGCTCGCAGGTGACCAGCTGTGCGTTCGCGCAGGCGGTGCGCGATGCGTACAACAACTCGGGCTCCTACGGTCAGTCGCGCGCGGTGGTCGCCTACAGCCCGGTCACCGGGCAGGCCTACACGATGGCGTGTGCCCCACAGGGTTCGGCGGTGGTGTGTCAGGGTGGCAACAACGCCGTCGTCTATGTCCTGCCGTGATGTCGGGTCCGGCCGCGTGCCCTCGTGGCAGGCGGCGGCGACCGGTGACCGGGAAACGCAGGTGAGGGGAGTGTCGATGGGGAAGCGACGTGGCCGAGCGGTGAGCGTGTCGGTCGCCGGCGTGGCGCTGGCCGTTGCCGGGGTGATGGTGATGACCGGCTGCGCGACCGCGGAGTCGCCCGCGCCGCGATCCACTGTCACCGTGTACGCCTCGCCCTCGCCCTCGTCATCGGCCTCGGCGTCGGCATCGTCGACGCAGCCCAGCGCCGGCGCGAATCCCGCTCTGGCCGCGGGATTCCGACGCGTCGCCGCAGGGACCGGACTGCGGGTGGGCATCGCGGTCGCCCCGGTCGGCCCGAATGCGACGGCGAGCCTGCTGTTCGGTGACCGCGATCCCGGCGTGGCGTGGTCGACGATCAAGGTGCCGCTCGCCGTGGCCGCCGAACGCGAGAACGGGACGTCCACAGCGGAGAGCAACGCCATCATCAACTCCGACAACCAAGCGGCCGAACAACTCTGGGCGTCACTCGGCAGCAACACCGAGGCGTCGGCCAAGGTGACCGCGGTGCTGCGCGAGGGCGGCAACCCGAACACCGTGGTGCCCTCGCAGCAGTTGCGCTCGGGCTTCACGATCTTCGGGCAGACCCGCTGGACGCTGCCGGATGCGGCGACATTCGCCGGACATCTGCCGTGTATGCCGGGCACCGGTCACGTGCTCTCGCTGATGGGCCAGGTCGCCGGCAACCAGCAGTGGGGTGTGGAGATCATGCAGATCCCCAAGACCACCGCCGTCAAAGGTGGGTGGGGCCCCGGCGTCGACGGTGCCTACCTGGTGCGGCAGATCGGCGTCCTCACCTACCGCGACGGTCAGCAGAGCGCGGTGGCGATGAGCGCCGTCGGCGGGTCGATGTCGTCGGGCACCGCGGCGCTCAACGCCCTCGGCAACTGGCTGAACCAGAACATCGCCGCCCTGCCACGCGGCCGGTGCCGCTGACCCCGACCGCTGATCACCACGAGCTGACCCCGACCGCTGCTCGATACCGATCGTTCGGCGCCGCCGGTGTCCCGGTCACGGCCCGCACACGGTGCGGTCTCGGTTGATCGGCCGGGCACGCGGTGGTGTCCAGCAGGCCGTTAGAGTTCTTGATGTTACTGAAGTGACTCAGGAGGCTTGTGTGGCGTTGTGGAAGCGATGGGCCGTGGCGTGTGCGACGACGCTGGTGGTGGCGAGCGCCGGTCTCGCCGGAGCAGGCGTGGCAGGTGCCGCGCCGCTGCCGTTCCCCGTTCCGGCGATGCCCGCGTTACCGCCCCTGCCCGAACCGCTGCGGACGTGGCTGACCCCGCCCGTGCCGCCGCAGGAAGCGTTGACCAAGTCCTTTGCGCCGTTCCAGAAGTCGCTGGCCAAGACCACCCCAGGCGCGATCGGCCTCGCTCTCGCGCCGGTCGGGTCGGACTCGGTGATCTCGTTGGGTACCTTCACCACAGGACGGGCGTGGTCGACGCTGAAGGTCCCGGTGTCGCTGGCCGCCGAACGTCGGCTCGGCTCGGCGGTGGTCGACGACGAGACCAAGGCCATCACGGTGTCCGACAACGACGCCGCGGGGGATCTCTGGACCCAGCTCGGTCCCGGCGCGACACCGGTCGATGCGGTGACCGCGGTCCTGCGCGAAGGCCACGACCTCAACACCCACGTCAGCTCACAGCTCGACTCGGCGACGTCCTACCCCGGCTACACCATGTGGGCACTGGCCGATCAGGCGATATTCGGGGCACACCTGCCCTGTATGCCCGGCACCGATCGGCTGCTGGCCCTGATGGGTGCGGTCGGACCCAACCAACGATGGGGCGTGGCCAACCTCGCCCGGACCAACCAGAAGGTGAGCGCCACGGCCGTGAAGGGCGGCTGGGGCCCGGGCACCGGGACGTCGTCGGCGTTCCTGGTGCGTCAACTGGGCATCCTCACCGTTCCCGGTGGTCAGGTGGCCGTGTCGATGGCCGCCGTTCCGCGCAGCGGCAAGTTCTCCGATGGCACCGCCATGCTCACCAAGATCGGTGACTGGCTCGGACGCAATCTCTCCACCGTCCCGACCGGACAGTGCGGATTGGGCTGATCTCGCGTGCGCTGAGTCAGTCCGGCATCGAGTGCCGGCCGGTTCGTGGTGGCGGCTCCGGTGCACGCCGTGACGGCGGTGGGCTCGGGGCGTCCCGAACCGTTGCCTGTGGTTTCGGGGCCTGTGGTCCCGGTGCCCCTCGTGCCGGTGGCCGCCGTGTGGGCTCGGGACGAGGGGATCCAGGTCGCGATGACGCCGATTGTGCCGGCGCTGTTCGTGAGTCGGTGAGCGGCGCGTCAACTCTCGGGGTGCCGGAGACCTCGCCGGCTGGGCCTTCGGCGGCGCGCGCACCCGACGGTCGGGCCAGGGCCGCGGCGATCCCGGTGGTCAGCGGCACCGACAGCGCGATGGCGATACCGCCGACGAACGATCGCGCCAACTCGACGGCGACGGTGTCGCTGGTCAGCAGCGAACCGAACGGCTGGCGCGCCACCGAGAACAACAGCAACAGTGGCAAAGCGCTACCGGCATAGGCGAACACCAGGGTGTAGACGGTGGACGCGATGTGATCGCGTCCCACCCGCATGGCCGCGCGGAAGGTGGCCAGGCGGCTCGGCTCCCCGGCCGCGGCGAGTTCGAACGCAGCCGACGCCTGGGTGATCGTCACGTCATTGAGCACACCGAGCGTACCGATGATGAAACCGGCAAGCAGCAGACCGCTGACCGAGATGCCCCCCTGGTAGACCTGCAGATTCGTCGTCTGATCGCTGGAGAGTCCGGTGAGGTTCATGGTGGTGATCGACGCCCAGCTCAACACCCCGGCCAGGAGCAACGACATCAGCGTTCCGAGCAGGGCCGAACTGGTCCGCATGCTGATGCCGTGCGCGAGGTAGAGCACGACGAACAGGATGGCGGCCGAACTGACCACCGCGACCGCCACCGGCGATTCGCCGTCGAGGATGGCGGGCAGGGTGAAGGCACCGAGCACGACGAAGGCGAAGACGAGTCCGATCAACGACCGCAGTCCGCGCCACGCGGCGACGAGGATGATCGCACCCGCGAACAGGATCGCCCACACGATCGTCGAGGTGGTCCGGCCGAAGTCGAAGAACGTGTAGCGCGGTTGGCCGTCGGGGCCGGGGGTGGTGCTCATCCGGACCGCGTCGCCGATGTGCAGGGTCGGCTGACCGGGCTGTGGATCGTCGGGCGCGCCGAGGGTTTGCGCAGACGAGTCGGGCCCGCTGCCGGATTGCGCCCGGTTGGTGGGTACCTCCAGCAGCGTGTACTTCCCGGAATCGGAGCCGGAGGTGATCGACACGACGCTCTCGATACAGGGTCCGGTGCCCGCGCCGGAGATCGGGATGTCGGCGGTGTCGGCGATCGTGCCGACCATCTGATTCAGGCAATCACCGCGGGTCTGGCTGACGATCTTGCCGTCGACGGCGTGGATCGCACCGCCGTCGGCACCCCGGAACTGTGCGGGGATCGGATGCTCACCCCCCGAGGGCCACAGCAGCACGATTCCGGCGATCATCGCCAGTCCGAACACACTCAGTGCACCGATGACGATGCGTCGCGCCATGGGAGTCAGGTCGGCAGCGATGTCGTTCAGTGAATGGGAGTGACTGTGGCCGTGCCCGTTTCGCGGTACCCGTCGCCTTCGGGCGGCTTTGTCCGGACTGTCGGGCGTCCCGCCGCGCTCGCTGCTCACCACGCCACCCTATGACGCCGGCACCGCATGATGGGCGATAGGCGTCGCCGCCGACGCGCGGAGCGGGCGACGGCTATCGGGTCGGCACCCGCCCACGCGCGGCCGCGCGCACCGAGTCGTCAATCGTCGAATTCGCGCCGCCGACACGGAACGACGCACCCCGATGGTTGTCGGGGAGCAGATCGCCACGTCCGAACAGCTTGTGACGCAACGTACCCGGCGTGTATTGGCGACGATAGACCCCGCGACGTTCCAGGGCCGGGATGACGTGGGTGACGATGTCGGCGAAGGACCCGGGTGTGACGGCGTAGGCCACGTTGAAGCCGTCGACGTCGGTGTCGTCGACCCAGCCCTGCAGGGCCTCGGCGATCTCATCACCCGACCCGATGAGCACCGGTCCCATCCCGCCGATGCCGCCCCATGCGGCGATGTCGCGGACCGCCCACTCGTGGCCCGATTCGTCCGCCTGGGCGAAGGCGGCGACAGCGGACTGGATGGCATTGCTGTGCACGTTGCCGATGGGTTCGTCGAGATCGTAGGAGGACAGGTCCAGGCCCATCCATCCCGACATGAACACCAACGACCCCTCGTCGCTGGCGTAACGCCGATACTCGGCGGCCTTCTCGCGGGCGGCCTCCGGCGTCGAGTCGGTGATGATGGTCAACAAGGTGTAGATGCGGGCGTCGTACGGTTCGCGGCCGGCGGCGACGAGTTCTTCCCGGATCTTCGACACCACTTCGCGCAGAATGGTTTTGGTGGGTGCGGCGACGAAGATCGCCTCGGCGTTGGCCGCGGCGAACCGGCGGCCGCGCACCGACGCGCCGGCCTGGTAGATCACCGGGCTGCGCTGTGGGGAAGGCTCGGACAGATGGATGCCGGGCACCGTGAAGTGCTCGCCGCGGTGACCGATGTGATGGACCTTGTCGGGATCGGCGAACACGCCCGCGGCACGGTCGCGGCGTACCGCGTCGGATTCCCAGGAGCCCTCCCACAGTTTGTAGAGGACGGTCAGGTACTCGTCGGCGTGGTCATAGCGGCTGTCGTGCTCGAGTTGATCGGCGGCGCCCATGTTGCGGGCCGCCGACGGCAGGTAGCCGGTGACCACATTCCAGCCGAGCCGACCGCGCGTCAGGTGATCCAGCGTCGACAGCCGCCGGGCGAACGGGTAGGGATGCTCGAATCCCGTGCCGGTGGTGATCCCGAATCCGAGGTGCTCGGTAGCATACGCCATCGCCGACACCAGCAACAGCGGATCGTTGACAGGGATTTGCGCCCCCTGCCGGATCGCGGCCTCGTCGGTGCCGCCATAGACGTCATAGGTGCCGAGGACGTCGGCGATGAACAACCCGTCGAATCCGCCGCTCTCCAACAGGATCGCCAGGTCGACCCAATAGTCGAGAGTGTTGTACTCCCACGAGCGGTCATCGGGGTGGCGCCACAGCCCGGGGGATTGGTGCGCAACACAATTCATGTCGAAGGCGTTGAACCGGATCGGACGTCGGTGCAGGGACGAGGCAGAGTCGGACACCCCGCCCATGGTGGGCAACGCGACCGCCGGTGACCAGGGTTGGGATCGGCGCGAGGCAAAAGTTTGCGCGGGCGTCGACAAGGGTTTCTGCCGTACATGCATGCGCGGAGTGCAATACCGGAGTAGGTGTGGAGGCATGAGAGCCACCGAAGTACTCGCCGACGGATTCGGACGCGTCAAGGAGAACGTGCACGCCGTGCTCGACGGGATCGAGGAGCTACGACTGTCCTGGCAGCCCGCGCCCGGCGCGAACACGATCGCCTGGCTGGTGTGGCATCTCGCGCGCGTGCAGGATGCGCAGATCGCCGACGTCGCGGGCACCGATCAGATCTGGACCTCGCAGGGCTGGTATGAGCGCTTTGCGCTGCCGTTCCCGCCGTCGGCGAGTGGGTATGGGCAGAGCCCCGACGACATCCTCCGCGTCGTCGGACCCGCCGATCTGCTGCTGGGCTACTACGACGCGAGCCATGACGCCACGATCGAGTACCTCGCCCGTGTCGGCGATGGAGACCTCGATCGGGTCATCGACGACAACTGGGATCCGCCGGTGACCCTGGGGGTGCGGCTGGTGAGCATCCTCGACGACGACGCCCAACACGTCGGTCAGGCTGCGTATTTGCGCGGCCTGAACGTCGACCTCGGCTGACCTCGGCCCGCCGAGCGCGCCCGCCAGTCCGCCGACAGCGCACGGCCGCCTCAGATCCAGCCGCGTTCGCGTGCGACGCGGGCGGCCTCGGCGCGGGTGGCGGTGCCGGTCTTGCCGATCGCCGACGACAGATGGTTGCGCACGGTGCCGGCCGACAGATGGACCTGCGTGGCGATGGTTGCCACTGTCGCGCCCGACAACGCTGCGCGCAGCACCTCGGATTCGCGCTGCGTCAGCGGATTGTCGCCGCTGGTGAGGCTTTCGGTGGCCAACGTGGGATCGATGACGCGTAGACCTGCGTGTACTCGACGCACCGCGTCGGCCAGTTCGCTTGCCGGAGTGTCCTTCACGACGAAGCCGGACGCGCCGGCGTCGATGGCGCGTCGTAGGTACCCCGGGCGGCCGAAGGTGGTGACAATCAGCGAACGCACCCCCGGCAGGTACCGTCGCAGGGCAGCCGCGGCCTCGATGCCGTCGGTGCCGGGCATCTCGATGTCGAGCAGGCACACGTCGGCGGCGTGTTCGCGCGCGGCGTCGACGACCTCGTCGCCGCGCCCCACCTGGGCGACCACCTCGAGGTCGCTCTCGAGGTCGAGTAGGGCGGCCAGCGCGCCACGTACCAGGGCCTGATCGTCGGCGAGCAGCAGGCGGATCGGTTCACTCATCGTCGACCACCGCCGTCAACGTCGTTCCGCCCGTGTTTGATTCGATCGTCAGGGTGCCACCCGCGGACTCCACCCGTTCGATCAGTCCGCGTAAGCCGTTGCCGGGAACAGCTGCGCCGAGTCCACACCCGTCGTCGTGCACCGTCAGTGTGGCGTCCTCGATCCGGACGTCGCAATGAGTGGCGTGGCTGTGGCGGACCACATTGGTGACGGCTTCCCGCAGTACCCACGCGAACAGCTCCCCATGCGGGGTGGCGGTCTGCGGATCGGGAAGTGTCGCAGTGATATCCGCGGCACGGAAGGCGCTCTGTGCGGACGCGATCACGCTCGGCAGGTCCGGGGTGCGCAGAGCTCCGACGGTTGCCCGGACCTCGGCGAGCGCGGAGCGGGCCAGCGCATTGACCTCGGCCATCTCGTCTTTCGCGCGTTGCGGGTCGAGATCGACGAGGCGACCGGCCAATTCGGTCTTGATGGTGATCACCGTCAGCGAGTGCCCGAGGATGTCGTGGACGTCGCGGGCCACCCGCTCACGTTCGGCGACCACCGCCAACTCGGAATTGAGCTCACGCTGGCGCTCCTCGGCGCGTTCGCGTTCGCCCTCACGAACAGCGAGCGCGCGAAAACCGAGCATGGTGAATCCGACGGCGACCAGGATGATCACGACGCTGCCGTCGACCTCCCACCCGGCGATCGTCGGCACCGCGATCGACGCGACGATCAACGCGGCCACGGTGATCGCCGCCCACAGGGTGGGGAAGCTGAAGGCGGCGACGACCATCAGGAAAGGTGCTGAGCCGAAGGTGTTCTCGCCGATGATGGGCAGCAGGCCCGCGGCCAGGATGAGCAGAACGACGAAGATCCATACGCCACGCGGTTCGACCTCGGTGCGACCGGTGAGTAGGTACACCGACGCCAAGAGGTAGACCACGGCGAACAGTCCGATGAGGACGAGCCCCACGATCTTGGCGGTGTGGCCGTGGTCGGAGGTGGCGACCGCTCCGATCGGGTAGGCCAGGAACAACATCCAGATGGCCGTGAACACCCAGCGCAGGTTGCGCCAGGGTGCCCACCGGTCGTTCGTGCGGTTGCTCATCATCTCCGGATTCTGCTGGTCGACGGTCCGATCACTGCCGTGCCGTACTGCGACTGTAGAAGAACGAGGCGGTCGAGGCGAAGATCACCGCCCAGATGATCACGTTGGCGACGGTCACCCAGAGCGAGATGTGGGTGCCGTACACGGTGACACCGTGATCGAGCGGATACCGCGCGAGCGTCACGACCCCGAACATCGGTGTGAACTGCGCGATGGTCAGCATGACGCCCTTGAGGGGGACGAACACGTTGCCGGCGAAGGCCAACAGTGCCAACACGCCGCCCATCACCTGCATCGCCCCGTCGGATTTCATGATGCTGCCCACGGCCAGACCGAAGGCGGCGAACACCGATGCGCCGATCCATCCGAGCAGCAGGCAGGCGATCCACACCCCGACCGGGGCGTGCGCGCCGGTGGCGACCCCGGCGACCGTGAGCACCAGGATCGGCAGCGCCCCCATCGCCAACGCCACGCACACCTTGGTGGCCACGTATCCGGTGGGTTGCAGCGGCGTCATCATCAGGGTGCGCGTCCAGCCGGCCTGCTGTTCGAGTGCCACCGACGCAGCGTTGGAGGCGGCGGCGAGGACAGCACCGTAGACGGCCATGCCGATCAGGACATAGAACGCAACATTGCCCGAACCGACTGTGTCAGAGGACTTCTGGGTAGCGCCGAAAACGAGATACAGCAGACCGGGCATGGCGACGGTGAAAACCAGGGCACGCCGATTGCGTAGGACGCGGCGGATGTCGGTGCGCATGTACAGGGGCGCGGGAAGGAATCCGCGGAGTGCGGTGTCGTGTGACGCCGATCGAGGTGCGGCGGACGAGGCCGAGGCGGTGGTCATGGCGGGAGCTTTCTGTCGAAGGGTGGTGGAGTCAGGCAGCGGAGGTGAGGGCGAGGAACGCGTCTTCGAGGTTGTGCGTGGCGATCTCGACCTCGCGGGCGTTCGTGCCCGTCAGCAGGGCGCGGGCAAGTGCATCGGAATCCTTGGCGGACAGGTAGATTCGCCCACCTCGGCGTTCGACGACCTCGAGGTCGTCGATGGCGCGTGCGACGGCGGCGAGTTCGGATTCGTCCACGATCGCCGAGACGACACGTCGGCTGGCCATCGCGCGGATCTCCGAGGTGGAGCCGTCGGCGACGATCCGACCGTGCGCGATCATGATGATGCGGTCGGCGAAGTCGTCGGCCTCGTCGAGGTAGTGGGTGGCGAACACGACGGTGCGTCCGTGTCGGGCATCGGATCGCATGGCGGACCAGAAGTTCCGGCGGGATTCCACATCCATGCCCGCGGTCGGTTCGTCGAGGACGATGAGGTCGGGGTCGGGCAGGGTCGCCAGCGCGAACTTAAGCCGCTGCTGTTCACCGCCGGAACAGCGGGACACCTTGCGTCCGGCCAGATGCGCGATGTCGGCACGGGCCATCGCCGACTCGGCGTCGGCGCCGCGGCCGTGCAACGAGGCGATGATGCGGACGGTCTCTTCGACGGTGAAATCGGGCAGCAGACCACCGTTTTGGAGCACCGCGGCGATACGTCCGCCGCGAGCCGCAGACCGCGTGCCCTGCCCGTACACCTCGACCGAGCCCGAATCCGGTTGGGTCAGGCCGAGGATCATGTCTATCGTCGTGGTCTTACCCGCGCCGTTGGGGCCGAGGAAGGCGACGACCTCTCCCGGTGCAACGGTCAGATCGAGGCCGTCGACGGCGGTGACCCGACCGCCGTCCCCGCCCCGGAACGTCTTGCGAAGATCTCTCGTGCGGATTGCTGGTGTGTTCATGCATCTCACGATGCCGTCGACGCGCCGCCCGTCCCCAGAGCAGATGTCATCGATCGTCCATGACGTTTGTCATGTGTCGTGTCGCCACCCCGTTCGACCAACCACGGGCAACCTCGTCGATCGCCACCCCCATCCGATGGTCGGGAGCGCTCTTGGTGGTCGGGATCGCCGCCCCGATCCGATGGTCGAGGACGGTTGTTGTGGTCGGGATCGCCGCCCCCATCCGATGGTCGAGGAGCGCCGAGCGAGCGTAGCGAGCACGTCGCGTCTCGAGACCACCGCACGATGGGGCTGGTGTGCGCCGGTTACGAATACAGTTTCCACCGGAGCGGGTGGGCGACCCGGAAAATCGGGGTTTTCGGGCCGTTTTCGTGGAAGTTGTATTCGCGTCTCCAGGCTCCTCGCCTGGCGGCTCGTCGCACCTCGACGATCGGGCAGGGTAACCCGACTAACGCCAGCAACCCTGCAGTGTCTGGAAGTCGCCGGCGAAGGCCATTCCGGTTCCGGTGCAGGTGGGTCCGTGCACACCGTCAACGGTCACCGAAGCGCCGGGTCCGGCGATGCCGATAGCCAGTCCGGGTCGTACGCCGGTCATGGTGACCGAGGCGTTGGGGCCGATGGCGATCGCCGCGGGCCCGGCGTAGTTGGTGGCGGTAGAACTGGCGTGGCCGCCGTCGGCGGTGATCGCCAGGCTCAGACCGGTGTTCGACGCACTGGCCGAACAGCTCTCGCTGGAGGCGGTCTGGCCCGGCAGGGCCGGACAGACCATCGGAGCGGCTGCGGCGTGCGGTGCGGCGGCGAAGGCGATCGCGCCGGCTCCCGCGGTGGCGACGGCGAATCCGAGTGCGAGGCGGGCTGGTGAACGCATGGTGTTGCTCCTCGATGTCAGTGATGGACGGACATCAGGGGTTCGGTGTGCTGCGCGTCACGGATTGCCCACGGTATCCACGGGATGGTGTGGAGCGTCAGCCGACGTGAATCACGGGCCTGCGTGCGACATCGGGCTCGGCCCGACGCACCACCTCGCGGGTCACCGCCGCCACCTCACCCTGCCCGATGAACAAGAAGCGCAAGATGTTGACGATCGGATTGTCCTCGCTCCATTCGAAATAGACGTTGGGGACGAGGTCGGTCCAGTCACGGATGGCGAACAGGGTGGACGCGATCGTGTTCGGTACCGCCGCCGAGCTCACCCACAGGATGCGGAAGCCGCCCTCGTGATAGCGCCCGTGGATTTCCAGGTCGGTGACGAAGTCCGATGAGTCGGTGACGTTGACCTCCAGGAACACGATCTGATCGGCGTCGGGGATGTGGCTCTCGGCGCGTTGCTGCAGTTCCTTCTCGCGATACTCGACCAGGGAGCGATCGTCGGGGTCGTGGGTGACGATGTGGATCTCGCCGGCCAGTGCGGCACCGTCGATGATCTGCTGAGCAGTCTCGTCGAAGGTGATCTCCCCGCTGCGCAGCTCGAACGAGCGGCTGACCCGGGATGCGAACGACAGGATGAGGATCGCGGCGATGAAGAACGCGGCGACCTGCACACCCTCGGGGCGTTCGATGATGTTGGTGACGGTGGTGTAGCAGAACACCAGGGCGATACCGCCGAAACAGATGGTGGCGACGCGCCGGCGATGTTTGCGTACCGAGAGCATGACCGCGATGGCGGCCGAGGTCATCAGCACCAGCACACCGGTCGCGTATGCCGAGCCCTGTTTGTCGACCGAGGCGTCGAAGTAGATTGTGACGCCTGCCGCGATCAGGATGAACACGACCACCAACGGACGGTTGGCGCGCGCCCAGTCCGGTGCCATGCCGTACCGCGGGAGGTAGCGCGGAACGAGGTTGAGCAGTCCGGCCATCGCCGACGCCCCGGCGAACCACAGGATGAGGATCGTGCTGATGTCGTAGACCGTGCCGAAGGCGTTGCCGAGGTCGGCGTGGGCGAGGAACGCCAGCGCACGTCCGTTCGCCTGGCCGCCGACGTCGAACGCCTTCTCCGGGATGAGGATCGTGCACACCAGGCTGCTGGTGATCAGCAGGATGCTCATGGTGACCGCTGCGGTGGTCAGGAGTCGGCGGGTACCGGCGATACGAACGGTCGGGCGATCCGGCGGATCGTCCGGGGAGCCGTCGATCTGGGGCATCACCGCCACACCGGTCTCGAATCCGGACAAACCGAGTGCGAGTTTCGGGAACACCAGCAGCGCAATCGCGATCATCATCCACGGACTGCCGTGTTCGGCGGTCATGGCGTGGCTCCAGTCGACGACGACGTGGGGCGAGGTGGCGATGCGCCACAAACCGTCGGCGATGACCACGACGTTGAGCGCCAAGTAGATTGCGACGAGCCCGACGGCGACCGCGATGGCCTCGGTGAAGCCGCGCAAGAAGATCGCGGCGAGGAAGGCGAGGAACACCAGGGTGATGGCGACGTTGTGTCCGGTGAAAATGTCCGGAACGAACGGATTCTCGATGAAGTGCGCGGTGGCGTCGGCCGCCGAGAGTGTCATGGTGATCAGGAAGTCGGTGGCCGCGAATCCGAGCAGGACGAGGACGAATACCTTTCCGCCCCACCACGGTAGGAGTCGCTCGAGCATCGCGATCGACCCGGAGCCGTGCGGTGAACGTGCGGCGATGTATCGATACACCGGCAGCGCGCCGAACAGCGTCAGGGCCACCAGCACGATCGTGGCCAATGGTGCGATGGTGCCGGCGGCCAGCGCTGCGATGCCCGGTTGATACCCCAGCGACGAGAAGTAGTCGACACCCGTGAGGCACATCACCTTCCACCACGAGTGGGTTTTCGTCTCGGTGTTCGTGCGCCGGTACGGCCCCATCAAGCCCGCGGGTTCGGGAGAGATGTCGGACAGGAACCACCGTCGCAGCGTCCCGTGCGGCATCGTCGTCTTCGGCATCGGATCAGCGTAGTACCGACCGTCGCCGTAGTTGTTGTCAATGTGCGTGTTCAATCCGACAGGCCGCTTGGCGAAGATTGTCCAGATTGCCAGAATTCGTTGCGCCGCAACGAATTCAAGCATTCTGGGGCTTTGCCTGAGTGGGGTCAGATCGACGTCCCGGAGGCTTGCTGCGTTCACCTTTTGTTCGCCGAGATATCAGTACGCTTCGCCCGACGTTGCCGAAGGCGGCGACCGAAGGACACTCCGAGAGGAATTCATGAGCACGATCGAGTCACCGGTGCGCGCACGCCGGGGGGCCTTGACGGCGATCGCCGCGGGCGCCATTGCGGCCGGTATCACTGCGGGCGCGGCGGCACCCGCCCACGCCGACACCTTCGTCCCGCTGCCGAACGGCAGCGTGTCGGGCCACGATCTCACGCTGACGCGTACCAACGAGTCGGCACAGGTGTCACCGTCGTTGGCGGCCAATGGTGCCGGACGCAACGTGTGGGTCAGTGCCAACATCACGCTGGCGGCGCCCAAGCTGCAGCCGACGGGATCGTTCCCGGCCAACGGTCCTGCGGGTGAGGCGACGATGCCGGGCACCAACGGCACGTCCAACGACGGCTCGGCGGCCACCCTGTCGGCCGGATACATCGTCGGTTGCCAGGTCAACGTCGGCAGCCTGACCGCCGGTATCACCGGCAGCATCACCTCGGCCGGCGTGCCCGGTGCGTCGGGGTCGCTGAGCGTTCCGCTGACCCCTGGTCAGGTGACCTTCGTGCAGATCGACAGCTACGACATCGCCAAGGCCGGCACCTACTATTTCAACTACCAGCGTTTCCAGATGCAGATCCAGAACTGCGCGGGCTATGCGCAGGCGCGGTCGTTCGTCACCGTCGAGACCGGCGGAAACAACCACAACAAGATCAACCTCTATGGCAAGCCGTTCTCGATCGGCTGACCGGCCCCACTCGACACCGACGAACTAAACAAGGAACACAATGACAATCCGTTTCACGCGTCTCTCGGTACTTGCCGGTGTGCCCGCCGCCGCGGCGATCGCCGTGCTGGCCACCGCGGGTGCCGCGGCCGCCGACGTCCACGTCTCCCTCCCGTCGCAGACCCAGACGCTGACCACCGGTGACGGCGTCGGGGTCACCCTGACCCGTTCGGGCGAGACCGCCACCATCAGTCCGTCGCTGGGCAGCACCCCGTTGCACCGCAACGCCTGGGTGTCGGCGACCTACAACGTCAACACCAGCAAGCCGGTCAGCAAGATCAAGTTCCAGGCCGGCTACATCGTGGGCTGCCAGGTGAACCTCAACGGCTTCACCAACTCGAACACCCCGTCGGGGTCGGTCTCGACCGCGGGCGTCGCCTCGGGCACGGTCAACGAGGGCGGCTCGATCTCGGTCGGCCCCGGCCAGGCCGTCAACTACTACGTCTACGACTACGAGCGCGCCGATCCCTTCGGCAACGACCAGCACAAGTCGTGGGTGCCGATCGTCAAGACCACCCATGGCGAGGTCAGCTACACCAACGAGACCATGCAGGTCAACGGGTGTGCCGGCTATGCGCAGGCGCGGTCGTTCGCGAATGTGTACATCATCGGCGACCACGGGGAGCAGATCGTCAGCTTCTACGGACAGCCGTTCAGTCTCGGGTAACCCTCTCACAGCCGGGACTGGCTGAGGTGACGACGTGCGACGCACCCCTGCGGGGGTCGCGTCGCACGTCCATCTGTGCGTCCGGAAGCGTGTCGTCGGGGCAGTGGCGGGCTGCGCCGCGTGAGACGATCGAGCAATGACTTTCGAGCCGACGCCGCACGAGCCGACAACGCCGGCCAGCGAGTCGATGGTCACCGTGATCATCGCCTTCGCCATGAACATCCTTGTGGCCGTGGCGAAGACCGTTGCCGCGGCGATCACCGGGTCGGCGTCGATGGTCGCCGAGTCGGCGCACTCGTGGGCCGATGCGGGCAACGAGGTGTTCTTGCTGATCGCCGAGCGGCGTGGTGGCCTGGGGCGTGATCGGGCGCATCCGTTCGGCCACGGACGCGAAACCTATATCTGGTCGATGTTCGCCGCCTTCGGATTGTTCGCCGTCGGCGCCGCGGTGTCGGTGATGCATGGCATCACCTCGCTCTCACATCCCGAGCCCGACGCCGATTACGTGGTCGGCTACCTCGTGTTGGCGATCTCGGCGGTTCTGGAGGCGACGTCGTTCATCCAGTCGATCCGACAGGCACGTGCGGGTGGGCGACGAATCTCGATGCATCCGTTGCGTTTTGTCAGCCGCACCTCCAACACGACGCTCCGCGCGGTGTTTGCCGAAGATGCTGCGGCACTGGTGGGCCTGGCGATCGCGGCCACCGGGATGGCGCTGCACGAGATCACCGGGTCGGCGGTGTACGACGCGGTCGGCTCGATCCTGGTGGGCTTGTTGCTGGGGGTCATCGCGATCTTCCTGATCAAGCGCAATGGCGAGTTTCTGTTGGGCCAGCGAGCATTACCTGCCACCCGGCAGGCGATCCTGCACCGGCTGCTCGCCCACCCCGACATCGACCGCGTGACCTACCTGCACGTCGAATACGTTGGTCCCGCACAGTATTACCTCGTCGCCGCCATCGACATCCGCGGCGATCTGCGAGAGCACGACGTCGCGGTTCTGTTGCGCCGCATCGAGGCCGAGATCGAGGAGCAGGACGCGATCGTGGAGGCGGTACTCACGCTGTCCACCGCAGATGAGCCGTCGTTGACAGAGTGAGGACGGCAGGGGGCGGGCCGGGTTCTGGACGGGGTTATCGGACGCGCGGCCGACACCGCCACGCGATCGCCACAGCGGCGAGCAGGTAGATGACGTCGCTGATCCACGCCAACGCGTCCGCCGATCCTGAGGTTGCGGTGGAGACGAATGCGTTCCAGCTGTAGGTGAACAGCAACGCGCTCGCCACGGCGAAGCGGTGGTGCGACGACCAACCCACCCATCGTGACGCGATACCGAGGAGGGTCAGCACCGCGACGATCGCGATGAGCATCAGCGAGGTGGCCAGTGCTGCGCCGTCGGCGCGGCGTCCCAGTTCGAACACGGCACCACCGATCAGCGTCAGCGCGAACAGGATCCACGGCGACAAGGTCTTGCGGGACGATCGCTCACCCCGCTCGACCTGACCACTCCGCCGCGACACCGCCGACGGGCCGAGGAGCGCGACAGCCACGAGGACTGCCGCAATGAGCAGGCACGTCCCCACCTGTGCCGGCGAAGCCAGGAAGTGGCCATAGGCGGGGTAATTGGTGGCGAACACGATGACCGCGCCGACGACGACGGCCACGGCCGTGCAGACCGCACCACGTCGTCGCAGCCATGGCTGTACGGCGCGCGCCCCCTGCGACGACTCGATCAGCGCGATCGGCGTCGCGATACTCCAACCGATGTGCAGTGTCAGCACGAACACCGTCCAGGGGACTCCGATTCCCAACGCGGGTATGTAGCCGCTGGCCAATAGATGCAGATGCGCGTAGTCGGGATTGAACAGACTCATGGTGAGCACGCCCTCTTCGACGACGGCGAAGGCCGCCGCCAGCAACAGGATCGACGGCCAGCCGAGGTGTCGCCGACGCACGGTCTCGCGAATGCCCAGCGCACAACCGCCGTACCACAGCGATAACGGCACGATGAGCGGTAGCAGCACGATCGGGAAGTCGCCCAGGAAGAACTCGGCGATCAATGGGGACAGGAAGAACAGGCCGATCGCAGGACTGTGGAGGATGCGACGAAAACCTGCGTGTGCGTGCAGTTCCGGGCTGTGCAGCGGTGTCGAGGTCATGCTCACAGCATGTTCGACGGTGCCGCGCCACACCCATGACAGCTGTCACGGATTCGCCCCCACAGGTGTCATGGGGCGATCAGAATCCGGTGTGCATCTCCCAGTAGAGGATCTCGGCGTCCTCGGTCGCGGTGACCGAAACGTCGCCGGCATCGGTCAGGCGTGCGGCATCCCCATCGGTGAGAGGAGTGCCGTCGAATGCGACCGATCCGCGCACGACATACAGGTGACCGAATCGGGAACCTGGCAGCATCACCGAGGTGTCCGCAGTCATTCGCGCGGCATGTAGTGCGGCATACGGATTCGGCAAAGACAGTGCGCCGCTGTGACGATCGCGGTCGAGTCCCGACACAATCGGCACGAGTTCGCCGGTGGACAGTGCGGAGGTGACGTCGGTTTCGGCGTATTCCGGTTCGTGACCGGCATATTCGGTGGCCACCCACATCTGCACGACGCGCAGTCGGGTGCGCTCGGTGCGGGTGGCGGCATTGCGTTCGGAGTGGGTGATGCCGGTGCCCGCGGTCATCCGCTGTACGACGCCGGGCGTGAGGATTCCGGAGTTGCCGCGCGAATCCCGATGGTGCAGAGCGCCGTCGACGACCCAGGTGATGATCTCGACGTCGGTGTGCTCGTGGGTGTCGAAGCCCTCGGCGGCGTCCACGGTGTCGTCGTTGTTGACCAGCAGGACGCCGTGCGCGTTGCCGACGAGATCGAAATTGCCGGTGGCAGGGAAGGATTGAAGTGAGGTGAGCCATTCGTTGTCCCACCGGTGGCGATCGTCGGAACGGATCACCCGAATGGTGTGCTCGGTGGTGGTAATCAAGGGGTCTCGCCTTCGAGGTCGTCGAGATGGGCGGCCAGCGTGCGCATCAGAGTGCCCAGTGCTGCACCGTCCTGCGCGGTCAGTGCCGTGGCGTAGAGGCGTCGCACGGCCGTGCCGTGATCTCGGGCGGCGGCGGTGAACGCCGCACGTCCGTCGTCGGTGAGCACCGCATAGCTCCCACGCCGATCTTCGGGGACCGCAGCGCGTGACAGCCAACCCCGCCGCACCATCACATCGATCTGATACGAGAGCCGCGAGGTCGAGAAGACCATCCGGTGCGACAGCTCACGCATCCGGGCTCGACCATCGGGGCATTCGTGCAGGATCAACAGAATGTGATAGTCCGACAACGACATTCCGCAGTGTCGGCGCAGATCGTCGTCGAGCAGGGTTTGCAGGCGGGCGCTGGTCTCGATGAACGGACGCCACGCGTCGGTTACGGGATCAGCACTCGTCTGCCTACCTGGGGTGCCGGGGGCTCGGCTCATCGGGTTCCTGTGTGCGGCATCAGCGCATTCGGCGGAACGACGCCGAGACGTCCGGCCTGGAAATCCTCCATGGCCTCGATCAACTGTTCGCGGGTGTTCATCACGAACGGACCATACTGGGCGACGGGCTCGCGGATCGGTTGACCGCCGAGAAACAGCACCTCCAGTGCCGGCCGGTTGCTGTCCTGGCCGGCGTCGGCGGTGACGGTGATGCGGTCGCCTGCGCCGAAGACCGCGAGTTGTCCCTGCTCGATGGGCCGGGCGTCGGGGCCGACGGTTCCCCGACCGGACAACACGTAGGCCAGTGCGTTGAAGTCGGTGCGCCACGGCACCGACACCGACGCGCCCGGTTCGATCGTGGTGTGTGCGACAGTGATCGGGGTGTGGGTGGACCCCGGACCGGCATGTCCGTCGATCTCGCCGGCGATGATGCGCACCAGCGCACCGCCGTCGGGGGTGGCGACCAGAGCGACGTTGCCGCCCTCGAGATTCTGGTAGCGCGGCGTGAGGAACTTGTCCTTGGCGGGCAGGTTCACCCATAGCTGGATGCCGTGGAACAGACCGCCTGATTCCACCAGTTCGGCGGGCGGGGTCTCGATGTGCAAGATACCCGATCCGGCGGTCATCCACTGGGTGGCGCCGTTCTCGATGAGCCCTCCGCCGCCGGTCGAATCCTGGTGCTGGAAGCGGCCGTCGATCATGTAGGTGACGGTCTCGAATCCGCGGTGCGGATGCCAGTCGGTGCCCTTCGGTTCACCCGGCTGGTAATCGACCTCGCCCATCTGATCCATGTGGATGAACGGGTCGAGCGCCGATGTGGGCACGCCGGCGAAGGCACGCACCACGGGGAAACCCTCGCCCTCGTAGCCGCGCGGGCCGCGGGTGATGGTGCGCACCGGGCGTTCGGTGGCCTCCAGTGGTGCCGGCGTCAGCCGGGGCAGGGTGGTGGTGTCGGCGGTGACGGCGGGCATGGGGTCCTCCTCGGATCGAGATTGCTCAAATCTGAGCAACTGAACGACTCAACAGCCGGATCGTGTCGCCTATTCCGCCTTGACCCTTCGATCTATTTGGTCGTACCATTAGTCAAATTCTGAAAGGTGGCGAGATGGCTGGCGTGTGGTTCGACGAATTGTCGGTAGGACAGAGGTTCGAGCATCCGATCCGACGGACGGTGACCGAGACCGACAACGTCTTGTTCACCGCGATGACCCACAATCCTGCGCTACTTCATCTCGACGAGGAGTACATGAAGGGAACGGCGTTCGGTCAACGAGTGGTGAACAGCGCCTTCACGCTTGGACTGATGGTGGGCATCTCGGTGGGGGATACCACGCTCGGCACGGCGGTGGCCAACCTCGGTTGGGATGAGGTGCGCTTCCCGAAGCCACTGTTCCATGGTGACACCATTCATGTGGTCACCGAGGTGATCGAACTCCGCGATTCCAAGTCGCGCCCGGACCAGGGCATCGTCACGTTCCTACACCAGGCCTTCAACCAGCACGATGAGCTCGTTGCCTCCTGCAAGCGCTCCGGACTGCAGCTCAGGAAACCACAATGAGCCGGCCGATCCGCTCGTTCCTGTTCGTTCCAGGCGATAGTGAGAAGAAGCTGGGCAAGGTCGCCGGCTCGACGGCCGATGCGGTCATCCTCGATCTCGAGGACTCGGTCAGCGAGAGACGCAAGGCGCTTGCGCGAGACATGGTGTCAGAGTTCATCGTTGGGAAGTTACACGACGAGGCTGGTCCGCAGCTGTGGGTGCGGATCAACCCGCTGGACGGCGAGCATGCGCTGGCCGACCTGGCGACGATCGTCCCAGCGGCGCCGTCGGGGATCATGATTCCGAAGATCACAGGTCCCGAGGACGTACGCCGGGTTGACCACTACCTCGAGGCTCTCGAGACCTCGCATGGCCTCGTGACCGGTTCGATCCGGCTCCTGCCGGTGGCCACCGAGACCCCGATAGCGCCGTTCCGGCTCGGTGACTTCGCTGCGGCAGCCATCTCTCGCCTGTACGGTTTGACCTGGGGGGCAGAAGATCTCAGTGCCGCTCTGGGGGCCTCGACAAATCTTGGTCCCGACGGACGATGGGCCACGACCTATCAGATGGTGCGATCGCTGATGCTGATGGGAGCCCATGCAGCGGCAATCGAGGCGGTCGAAACCCTGTACGTCGACATTCGGGATGATGCCGGGCTGGCGGAGTCGTCGAGGCGTGCGCGAGCAGAGGGCTTCAGCGGGCGCATCGCGATCCATCCCGCCCAGGTCGATACGATCAATGCGGCGTTCACACCGTCAGAAGCGGAGATCGAGTATGCGCACCGCGTGGTCGATGCGTTCGCCGCCGACGTGGGAACCGTTGCGCTGGACGGAAAGATGCTCGACATGCCGCATCTCGTCCAGGCGCGCAAGGTCATTGCACTTGCCGAGCCGGCAGGCTGAGCCGATCGGGCCCGCAGGTGTTCTGACGCGCAGGCCGACGAATT
>NZ_BAEI01000063.1 GCF_000241325.1 Gordonia polyisoprenivorans NBRC 16320 = JCM 10675
TCGCACGTGCTGCTCCCAGTCGAGGCCGGCGTGCTCGAAGGCCGTCTGCAGGAAGTCCCGCACCGTGTAGTTGCCGCCGGTTGCCAACACGTAGTCCTGCGGCTCATCGACCTGCAGCATCCGCCACATGCCCTCGACGTACTCCGGGGCGTATCCCCAGTCGCGGATCGCGTCGAGATTTCCCATGTAGAGGTATTGCTCAAGGCCGGCCTTGATACGTGCCGCCGCGCGGGTGATCTTGCGAGTGACGAAGGTCTCACCGCGGCGAGGGGACTCGTGATTGAACAGGATTCCGTTCACCGCGTACATGTCGTAGGCCTCGCGGTAGTTGCGGGTGACCCAGTAGGAATACACCTTGGCCGCGCCGTACGGGGAGCGCGGATAAAAAGGCGTCTCCTCATTCTGCGGTGGCGGGGTCGCACCGAACATCTCCGAACTCGATGCCTGGTAGAAGCGACATTTCACACCGGCCAGGCGCACTGCTTCGAGAAGTCGGATCGACCCGATTCCCGTGGTGTCACCGGTGTGCTCGGGTTCGTCGAAACTCACCCTGACATGCGACTGGGCGGCGAGGTTGTACACCTCGTCGGGGTCGATGGAGGAGACGAGGGTGACCAGTCGTGCGCCGTCGCTCAGGTCGCCGTAATGCAGGAACAAACGGGCGCCGGGTTCGTGCGGATCGACGTACAGGTGATCCACGCGGGAGGTGTTGAACGTCGAAGCTCGGCGGATCAGGCCGTGAACCTCATAGCCTTTGTTGAGCAGCAATTCGGCCAAATATGACCCGTCCTGCCCGGTGATCCCGGTGATGAGCGCTTTTTTCAATGGGTCAGTCCTTCAATAAGTAGACGATGATGTCTAGAGTGACGTTCGACAACAACAACTCCCCGCGCGAACATCTTAAGCCGTTGGACCTGAGAGTTCTCGTCCGGATTGGTGTGAATCACTAACGTGCTTCATGATCGCACGGAAGGAATTGCTGAATCGCCGCGCCCGGCCACCTTGTCGGCGCAAGTCTCGAGGGGCCCAACATATGCTGCACACGTTTGGTGTGATCGTGGCGTCGGCTGGTCGTCCCACCGTTCTCGCAGAGACGCTCGAGGCCCTCGGTGATGTCGTCGACGAGACCTGTCAGCTGGTGGTGTCGGTGCCCGACGAGGCCAGCGTTCCGACCGGGTCGGGTGTTCTCGACACCGTCGACCTCGTGGTCGGGCGGCGCGGGTTGCCGGCGCAGCGCAACACCGGAATCGACGCCCTTGACGAATCGGTGCGCTATGTAGCGTTTTTCGACGACGACGCGATACCTCATCGGGACTACCTCAGCGCGGCGATGACGACTTTCCATCAGCGCCCCGACGTCGTCGGCGTCACGGGTCAGGTCCTCTATGACGGCGTAGTGACAGGTCGTCCGTGTGATGCAAGAGAGGCGAGGACGATTCTGGACGGCTTCCGCACCCCTGATTCCGCGGCGACCCCGTGTTCGGAACTCTACGGATGTAATTTCGTCGTGCGCCGAGAAGTGCTCGACGAGCACAGGTTCGACGAGCGACTGCCCTTGTACGGCTGGTTGGAGGACCTGGACTTCTCGCGTCGCATCGGACGACTCGGTGACCTGATGTCGGTGACCGACGCCGCTGTGGTGCACCGCGGTGTGACCAGCGGTGGTCGGATGCACGGGCTGCGCCTCGGCTACAGCCAGGTGGTCAATCCCGTGTATCTGGCAGGAAAACGGTCGATTTCGTACGTCGAGGCTCTCGCGTTGGTGACCCGGCCGATGGCGAAGAACCTGATGCTGTCGATGGCCGCCATCCGGTGCGACTCGCGCCGTGCGCGTATGCGCGGGAACCTGATCGGGCTCGCCGACATCGCGCGGCGTCAGGTGACTCCCGAACGAGCGGCGGAGTTTCGGAAGTGACCAGAATGCACGCGGGTGTCACCAAATCGTTTATACCCATTTCCGGTGCAGTTGTCTCGATATTCGTGATGATTGTGGTGATGTCCGGTTGTGGTGGATCATCCGACGGCGACTCGGGGGATTCGGCGTCGTCGTCGCCCGTTCTCACCGTCGGCACCGAGAGTGTGCCGCTTCCGTTCGACCTGCCCGCGTCGGCGGTATTGCGGGCGAGCGAGAAGAAAGTGTTTGCCCACTATTTCTCCCCCTATCCGATCAGCTTCGACAACGCACCGAGCTCGCAGGACAACTACGCCACCCAATTCCTGTCGCCGTCGGGTGAGTCGGGCATTCATCAGGCATACGGCGGGATGCTGCGGGACCGGCCGGTTCCCCGGCCGCCGATTTCGGACCCGAACTGGATGAATCTGGACTACCGCACCGAGGTCCGTCAGGCGAAGTCGGCCGGCCTCGACGGGTTCACCGTCGATCTGCTCGATCTCGACGGACCTCAGTGGGGCAGATTCCTCAATCTGCTGTCGGCGACCGAGGCCGTCGATCCCGCCTTCGACCTGGTTCTGACCCCCGATGGGGCCTCCGACGACATCGGCCGATCCCCGCAGCGGCTGGCCGATGCCCTTGCCGGGGTCGGCCGGCGAGCACCGATCTATCACCTGGCCGACGGCAGGCTCGTGGTGGCACCGGTGGCACCCGAACGAGAGGGCGCGCAGTGGTGGAAGACCTTCGTCGACGTGATGAAGGCCGATCACGGCATCGATGTCGCCCTGGTGCCCACCTTCGTCGCGAATTTCGGACAGAACGTCGACGACTTCGCGCCCTTCAGCTACGGGCTGTCGCGGTGGGGATGGTGGTCGCCGAGTACCAACAGTCTCGAGGGCATGCGTGAGATCGCCGATGGCGCGCGGTCCCGCGGCAAGGCCTACACCGAAGCGGTGACCGTGCAGAGCTATCGTCCGTATGCGCAATCCTTCTGGGAGGCAGGCGGTTTGGCCAATCTGATGGCGACCTGGCAAGGAGCCATCGCCGAGCAGGCCGACGCGGTGCAGATGGTGACCTGGAACGACTATTCGGAGAGCACCCAGTTCGCACCGTCGCTGGGCAACGATCACGTCCCCCTGGACATCTCGTCCTACTACCTGACCTGGTACAAGACCGGACATCAGCCGAAGATCGTGCGCAACGTCCTCTATCTCGCCAACCGAAGCCAGTTCGTGAACGCCAAGCCGAGCCGGCAGACCGCGCTCGCCGTCGCGCAACCCGGGGATGCCCCGGTCGACCAGGTCGAGGTGGTCGGATTCCTCGCCGGTCCGGGCGTGGTGCGAATTCACGTGGGCGCACGGACATACGAGTACAAAGCCGATGCCGGTATCCGGTCCTTCCAGGTGCCGCTGGGGACCGGGCCGATCTCGGCGGAACTCCTCGTCGACGGAAAGTCCATCGCCGAGGTGGCGAGTGCGCACGAGGTGAACGCGGCGCCGACGACGCAAGACCTCACCTACTATTTCTCGTCGAGCAGCAGGCAGTAAGGGAACGGAACATGGATATTCCCAGTGAGAGTCGCTTCTACCTCCGTGACTTCCGCAAGGACGGCTACGACAAAGGCGGATCGATCCCCAAGCAGATCGCATGGCTCGCCGTGTCCGGTGCGGTGCTGCGTAAATGGTGGTGCCCCAACCGATTCCGTATTGCGGTGTTGAGGGCTTTCGGCGCGCGGATCGGGGACCGCACCCTGGTGCGCCACGAGGTCAAGATCCACTGGCCGTGGAAGTTGACGATCGGCAGCGACTGCTGGATCGGCGAGGGCGTCTGGATTCTGAATCTGGAGCCGGTGACCATCGGCGACAACACGTGCATCTCCCAGGATGTGTTGCTGTGCACGGGAAGTCACGACCGGCGCTCCCCGCGCTTCTCCTACGACAACGCGCCGATACACATCGGGGACGGCGTGTGGGTGGCGGCCCGCGCGACAATCCTGCGCGGGGTACGGCTGGCCGATCGGTCGGTCGTGGGTGCCGCGACACTGGTCACCTCCGACGTCGGCGAGGGGACCCTGCGGGCCACGGGCGCAGGCGCCGCCCCCGGAGGGAATGGACTTCTCGGACAACACCGTCCGGAACACAGCGAGGACACACACCAGTGAGACGACGCAGAGCACGCCCATCAGACCGGCCGACGGTCAAGGTGTTCGGACTGAACTATGCACCCGAACCCAGCGGAAGTGCGCCCTACACAGCCGGGTTGGCCGAGTGGTTGGCCGCCAACGGGTATGAGGTCGAGGTGATCGCCGGGTTGCCCCACTACCCGCAGTGGAAGCGGTACCCGACGACGGAATCGGTGGAGGCCGACCACCTGCGGGTGCGCCGGCGATGGCATCTCATCCCCCGGTCCCCGCGCACGATGGGGCGGATGATCATGGAGGCCACATACGCGGTGCAGGTGCCGTTCGTGTCAGGCGCCGACGTGTACGTCGCGGCCAGCCCGTCGCTGTTGGGATCGCTGGCGGTGGTCCTGCGGGCCCTGCCCGGCCGGATTCCGGTGGTGTTGTGGGTACAGGACATCTACAGCCGCGGCTCGGAGGAGGCGCTGGGCAACTCGCGTCGGATCACCGCGGTGATCAGCAGGCTCGAACGGTTCCTCTATCGACACGTGAACCACATCATCGTGCCGCACAACGGGTTTGCGTCCTCGATCGGCGAGGTGGTCGGCGACCGCACCCCGGTTGACGTGGTGGCCAATTGGTCGCACTTCGACGCGTCGGCCGCGCTCGAGGCGAATCCGTTGGGTGAGGAGCTGATTCGCGAACTCGTCGGTGCACCGCCGGCGTGGGCGGTGGCCGTCCATGCGGGCAACATCGGTGTGAAGCAGGGGCTCGAGAACGTCGTAGAGGCCGCGCGCGTGGCCCATGAGAACGGCAGCCGCATCCGCTTCGTCCTGCTCGGTGACGGAAATGCACGTCCGGATCTGGAGAAGATCGCCGAGGGACTTCCGAATCTGCATTTCATCGATCCGCTTCCACGTGAACAGGTGATCCCGTTTCTCGATGCGGCCGACATCCTGATCGTCAATGAGCGTCTCGGGGTCCGGGAAATGTCGATTCCCAGCAAGCTCACCACCTACTGGTCGACGTCCACCCCGGTGGTGTGCTGCGTGGATTCGACCGGCCTGACGGCGCAGGAAGTCAACCGCGCCAACGGGGGTGTGGTGGTTGCACCAGGTGAACCGAAGGCTCTCGTCGATGCGATCGAGGAACTCGTCGCCGATGAAGAACGTGGGCGTGAACTCGTGCGACACGGCGCGCAACACCGAATTAGGCATCTCGGTTCCGAGCCGGCATTGACCGTCATCGCTGATATCTTGAATCGGTCGATGCGCGATCGTTGACCGTATTTCTCATATGCACGGAAGGTATGCACGAATGAAGCGATTGGCAGCCCTCGTCGCCGCGGTGTCGGCGACAGCTGTCGTTGCGTCGTGCGGTCAATCCGGCTCGACCGCGCCCGGAAGTTCGGGCCCGGTGTCGGTGTCGGTGGATTTCTCCCGGACCGATGGCGGCGGACCGGGCGTCCGGTTCTCCGACGGGCAACCTGTGACCCTGTCGACCGCCAACGACTTCGCCTCGGCGCCTTTCGTCTCCGACGGCAGCCTGATCTTCACCCCCTTGCGCAGGGGCGGGGTCTCAGCCTACGCGAGCACGCCCCGGTTGAGCGACACGGTCAAGACCATTACGGCACGTTGGCGTTTCGGCTCGGCACCCGGCGGATCGATGGCGCTGAGCGTGACCGACGGCGTGAACGAGGCCGGAGCGCCGAGTCGTCCGTTCGCGGTGCGGTTCGTCGTCAGTCAACAGAGTTGGTATCTGGGTGTGTGGGGTCTGGACGACCAACAGGTCAGCATCGTCGGCACAGGCCAGTTCGCTCCCGAACTCGCCGGTGGCGTCGACCTGTCCGCGCGGCTGTGGATCGTCGACAACTGGGTGACGGTGCAACTGCCCGGTGGCGGCTTCGCAACCGCGAACGATACTCGCACGAGTGCGTGGGCCGGGCATCGGGTGACCGCCGAACTGTTCACGCAGACCGGCGATCCCGACTCGGTGCCGCGTCTGCGCGAATTCGGTGCGGGTAGTGTTCGCGAGCTTCCGCCGGCCGGGGGAGCGTGAGCGATGACGACGATGACACGTCGGCGCACGGTCGAGCGCAAGCGGGTCGTATTGCCAGGATCCCGCGGTAGGCGATCGGTCCCAGCCCTCATCGGCCTCTGGCTGCTGGTGATCTTCGGCGGGGTGGTGCCGGTGGCGGTGATCCAGCTGACCCCGGTGTCGCGGCCGGGATGGGTCGTCGCGGCCCTGATCAGCGCGGCGAGTGCCGCCCGATTCTCCTGGCTCGTCGGCAACGGTGACCGGCGACTGTTCGAGACGACGTTCTGGGTCTTCGTCTACTCGTTCCTGGGACTTGCTCCGCTGGTGCAGATGCGGTTGGGCGACTGGCCGTCGACCACCCCGAACGGTGACTGGGCGCTGGTCCCCTCGGCGTTCATGGTCGTGGTGGTGGGATGTCTGGCCTTCTGCGTCGGTGTCTACGGCGGCACCCTGGCCACCGCGGGCGGGCGGCTCCGGGAACGATTGACCCCGACCAAGCCGCGCAAACCGGCCGATCGACGAGTATTGGTGGGATTCGCCGTCTTTGCGCTGCTCGCCAACCTCTTCTACCTCAGTACCTCGACGTGGCTGCAATTCACCCAGAGCCGTTACAGCGAGACCGAATCCTTGGCCCAGGCCCAGACGTCGGCGTCGTCGTCGACGATCTTCCAGGCGGTCGCCGGCGCCTCGTTGCTCGTGTCGTTCGTGTCGCTGGCGCAGGATCGCCGTGTCCGGCGGCGCCTGGGCATCCCCGAGACCTCTCGGGCGCGCTTCGTGTCGATCACGCTGATGGTCGTGGTGGGACTATCGCTGCTGAACACGCTCAATCCGGTCTCCAACGCCCGATATGTCTCGGCCACCGCGATTCTCGGCGCCGCCACCGCTCTGGGTCTGGTGCAGACCCGCGGACGTTATCGCGGCATGGCGATCGCCATGATCACCGGTATTCTGTTCGTGTTCCCGTTCATGGATGCCTTCCGGTACAGTCTCACACCGCAATTCAAGAGCAACGGGCTCATCGACTCGCTGAGCTCGCCGGACTTCGACGCCTTCGCGCAGATCTCGAACGCGATCCTCTACGTGCACCGTGAGGGCGTGGCGCCGCTGCAGTTCGTCGGCGTCCTCGGCTTCTGGATGCCACGACGGATCTGGCCGGACAAACCGGTCGACACCGGAATCCTGCTCGCCCAGGAACGCGGATACATGTTCAAGAACCTCTCGGCCCCGCTGTGGAGCGAGTTCTTCGTCAACGGCGGCTGGATCTATTTGATCGCCGGGATGCTGGTGGTGGGCTTCGTCGTCCGATGCCTGGACCGCAGAATCGAATTCGATCTGCAGGTGCGCGATTCCATCGGCGTCCTCAGTTGCATCCTGCCGTTCTACTTCCTGATCCTGCTCCGCGGATCGCTGCTGCAGGCGACGTCGTTCTTCGCGCTGCTGCTCGTCTTCACCTTTGTCGTGTCGCGACGGTTCGGTGGCGCATCGCCGCCGGGGAGGTCGGCGACATGACGGTGATGATGCGATGGCCGGTGCGGATCCTCCTCGTGCTCGGCATGATCGTCGCGCTCGGCGGGTGTCGTGAGTCCGTCGACACCGTGGCGCTCACACCGACACCGGCGTTGACAACCACGCGGTCGGCCGGAGAATGTGCGGCGCAATCCATCTCGACTGCACTATTCATCGGGGATTCCTACGTCGAGGGTGTCGACGGTGGTGGGCAGCCCTACCCGCGCCGAGTCGGTGCGGAGTTCGGGTGGCAGGTCGACGTCGATGCCAAGGGTGGTTCGGGATTCGTCGCGCGTGGACCGGTGGCGAGTGCATTGCCGTTCGGGCAACGATTGGCCGCCGACAGCGGTGACGCGCCCGATCTGGTGGTCATCGACGGCGGGCGCAACGATGCCATCGTCCCGGTGACGACGATGGAGAACGCGATCGGTGAGTACGTGGGGGCGGTGCGCGCCAAGTGGCGGCTGGCCTGCGTGGTGTTCGTGATCCCGAGTTTCATGACCGCCGAACCGCCGTCCTTCTACGACGACATCGTGAATTACGCGCGTACGGTACTGGTCCCGCGATACGACGTGCACATCATCGACCCGGTGGCCCTCGGATGGTATCGGGACCGCGACCTGTCGGGAATGCTCATGCCCGACGGTGTGCATCCGAATGCCGCAGGCAACGACTACATCACGGCGCGGATGACCGACGCGCTTCGCACAGTGACAGGGGCGTGAGACGATGCAGCTGAAACCTTTGGTGCAGTCGATCTTTCGGCGATGGTATCTCGTGGCGATCGCCACGCTCCTCGGACTCGGAGCCGGCGCGATCGTCGTGCTGATGACGCCGAGCTACTACCAGACCCGAACCGATGTGGTCCTGTCGACACCGGGATGGAACGACGTGATCGCGCCACAGGGCGACGATGCCGCGAACGTGACCGGTTCGCTGGGAACCGCTTTCACCCTCGAACGTGCCGAGAGCTACGTTCGTCTGGCCGGCTCCGACGACGTACTGCGCACGGTGGCCGCGGACACCGGCTACCACGGGGACGCGCGGTCTCTGGCGGCACAGGTGTCTGTCCGGGTTGTGCCGGACACGACCATCATCGAGGTGTCCGCACGATCGGACACCGCGGCCGCCTCGGAGAAACTGTCGCAGGTGATGGCCGCCGAACTGGGCCGGGCGATCGAAGAGGTCGAGTCGGGTTCGGTGCGTAGCGCGCGATCGCCCGTGCAGGCGACGGTGATCACCCCGGTCGGCGTCGAATCGCCGACGGTCAAGGTCACTGCATACGAATGGCTCTTCTACGGAACGGCGATCGGCCTGATGGTGGGGGTCACCCTCGCGGTGATCCTCGAAGCCGGTCGTCGGCGCGTGATCACCTCGGTCGACGACGCCCACGAGGCACTCGGCGTGCCGGTGCTCGGGAAGATCGTCGCCGAGCGGGTGGTCGGCGACGGTGGTGAGATCGAGGCCACCATCGTCGCCGACACCAGTGCGCTGCGGCTCGGTGGCAACGTGCCCGGTGTGCTGGCGCTCGCCCCGGTGTCGGAGCAGACGCAGACGACCGTCGAGCCCGAGGTCGTCGATACCATCGCGGACTCGCTCGCGGGGCCGTCGACAACACCCCCATTGGTCGAGATGATGACCGGTTCCGACCGTGCTCGTGTGCGTTCACCAGAAGTTCGCGAGCGTCTGCGCAGCGCCGCCGCCACCCAACGGGTGTTGCTGTGGGCGAACGCGATTCCCGCCGAACCCGACATTCTGGAACTGGCCCTCGACCTCGATGCCCCCGTGGTGTTGCTCGTCACCCTGGAGACCACCAGGGCCGATGAGACCCGGTCGGCGCTGCGCCAGTTGGATGACGCCGGCATACAGATCTCCGGTTGCATATTGCTCGAGTATCACGTGGCCCAGCGTGATGCCCTGTTGAGAGGTTCTCGATGAGTCGATTCCGCACGTCCCGACGCCCGATCGCGCTGTTGCTGATCATCGGGTTCACGGTGCTCGGCCTGCTGGCCGGCGCCGCGGCCGCAGTGGCGTCGCCCAAGCAGTACGCGTCGACGGCAACCCTCTTCCTGCGCGCCCCCGACTTCACCGACTCGACGAGCGCCTACCAGGGTGACCTCTTCTCGCAGCAACGCGCACTGTCGTATGCGGGCATGATCAACAGCGAGGACCTGGCACAGCTCGCGGTGAATCGACTGGGAATCCAGATGAGCCCGTCGGAAATGGCGGCCAAGGTGTCGGCGGCCGCGGAGGAACGCACCGTCCTCATGACCATCACCGCCACCGACAGCAATCCCGACCGCGCCGCGCAGATCGCCAACAGCTATGCGGCGGTGTTCCCGCAATACATGGCCCAGATGGAGAACGTCGGACGCGATCCCCGGGTCGCGCAGAACCCGCTGGCCACGGTGGTCCAGACCGCGACCCCACCGACCAAATCCGACGGTCTTCCGACCTCGCTGCTACTGCTCGCCGGCGCCGTCGTCGGGCTCATCGTCGGACTTCTCGCCGCCTTCGCCCACCGCCGTCTCGACGGCCGCGTGTATCGGGTCGCAGAGTTGGAATCGTCTCTGTCGCACGATGTTCCCGTCGTCGCCGTCGGGGTACGAGGCGGAGATGCACAGGACGAATTCCGCAGGCTCGCCACACAAGTCGAGCACTTCACCGACTCGTCGGATCCGGCGGACACTTTGACAGCGGGGCAGGGACGGTCGGTCGCCCTCGTCGAGGTCCACGAGAGCGGCCTGTCGGGAACAATCGCTCGCGGCCTCGCGGACTCGTTGCGTGCGCGCGGATTCCGCGTGTCGGTGACCGGGGCTCCGGGTACCACCGACGCTGGTACCAGCGGCGAGGTGAATCCGCCGGCAGACACGTCCGCGACCAACACGCCGGTGGACGATGCCGTGCCGGACGATGCCGTTCCGGAGGATCCCACGGATGCCGTCACCGCGGACGAAACCAAGGCTGCGGACGAGGACACCGCGGACGACGACACTGCGGACGACGACACTGCGGACGACGACACTGCGGACGACGACACTGCGGACGACACGCCGCAGGACGATCACGACGAGATCCCGGACACCCCAGCCGATTCCGATGACGCAGAGACTCCGGTCAGCTCCGCCGTGGCAGAGTTGAGTGTGGCGGCCTTCCGAGAGGAGCTGACGGGGCTGGCAGCGGAGAACGACTTCGTCCTGATCGACGGCGGTGTCCATGACACCGATTTCGCCGACATCGCGGCGGGTGTAGTGCAGTCGGTGGTGCTCGTGGTGGCACCGGGTGAGCGTAAACGTCGTATCGCCGAAGCGACGCGCGTGATCGAATTGGCCGGAGGCTCACCAGCATTCTCGGTGCTGTGTACATCGGGTGAGGGCTGAGTCATGACTCGCATCCTGTCGGTGGTGACCCTGGTGACGCCGAGCGGTGACTACGGCGGCCCGGTCCGGGTCGCCGTCAATCAGGCCAAGGCGCTCACCGACCGTGGCCATGACGTGCAGATCGTCGGCGGGTACTCGGGCTACGCATCGCCGCCGGTCGCCATCGACGGGGTGCCGTGCCGATTGTTCCCGGTACGTCGGGTCATCCCCGGCGCCGGTTTCTCCGGACTCATTGCGCCGGCACTGATTGGGTGGCTGATCGGCAACGTGGCGGGGTTCGACGCCGTCCACGTCCACGTGGCCCGCGACCTGATCACCCTGCCCGCCGCCGCGATCGCCGAGGCCCGCGGGGTTCGGTGTTTCCTGCAGTCGCACGGCATGATCGACGCATCGCAGCGGCGTTCGGCCACGGTCCTCGACGCGGCGATGACCCGGCGTGTTCTTCGGCGGGCCCGCACCGTGTTTCACCTCACCGAGCGTGAACGCCGCGATCTGCTCGGCGTCGAGCCACGCTTGACGACGCTGACCGAACTCCCCAACGGTGTGCCCGTCGCCGACCGGCGCCCCGCGCAGTCATCGGAACCGAAGCGGACCGAAGTGCTCTACCTGGCCCGGCTCGCCCCCCGTAAACGACCGATGCTGTTCGTCGAGGTGGCGCAGGAACTGAGTGACGAATTCCCGGATGCCGCTTTCACTCTCGTGGGTCCCGACGAAGGGGAGGGGGAGGCGATCACCGAGACACTGCGGACAAGCGTGCACCGCGATCACATCACCTGGGAGGGGCCGCTGTCGCCGGAGGAGACGATCTCCCGGATGCGCGACGCCGACATCTATGTGTTGCCGTCGGTGAACGAGCCCTACCCGATGTCGGTGTTGGAGGCGATGTCGGTGGGACTGCCGGTCGTGGTGACCGACTCGTGCGGGCTGGCGGACTTCGTGGCCGCCAACGGTGCCGGTGTGGTCGTCGACGAGACCGCCGAGGCGCTGCGCGCAGCGGTCAGGGGGCTCCTCGACGACCCGGCGGCCGCGCGCGACATGGGGTCGCGGGCCATGGCGGCCGTGCGATCCGAGCGCAGCATGGATGCCGTCGCTGAGTTGCTCGAGAACCACTACACGACGATCGGGATCTGAGCTGATGAACGATACAGAGCGGGTCGAGCCGACGTCATCGGGACGTTCCGGTGAGCTGTGGGGACGGTGGAAATCGCTGGTCTCGAGGATCGCTGCGCAGCCGCTGTTGATCACCCAGATGCTCTACAGCGCCGCAGGCGCCCTGCCGGTGCTGTTCGCCGCGGCAGCGATGACACCCGCCCACTTCACGCGGTTCTCGTTCCTGATCCTGTTGGTGCAGGTCGTCTCCGGCGCCGTCGTCACCTGCATCTTCCGCGCGGCGATGCTGCACTACCGCACCAACCGCACCGCCCATATCCGGTTGCGTATCACAGTCTCGGTGACCGTCATCTGCTGTGCGGTCTTCGCTGGCGGTGCATTCGCCTTCGACGTCCACGATTGGCGACCACTGCTGGTCGTCTCGCTGGCCAGCGGGATACCGATCTTCACCGAGTGGCTGCGGCATCGGGCGATGACCCTCGATCATCGGTGGGAGGTCGTCCGCGCCGACGGCCTGCGCCTGGTGGTCACCATGCTGATCTCGTTGAGCCTGTTCATCTCTGACAATCCCGAGGTCTATTACACGTTGTACTGCCTCGCGTGGTTTCCCTCGATCGTCCTGCTGGCGGTCCGGGTGGCACGACCTGAGGTCTTCTGTCCGATGTCGCGGTATCGCCACCTGGTGGCGCATTTGCTCGTCGATTTCGTGGTCGGTCAATTCATGGTGATCTTGCCGCTCATGGTGCTCGGAGGTCTCGGCAACTCGACGTATCTGGGCGGCATTCGTCTGGCACAGACGCTGCTCGGTCCGCTCAACACCGTATTCGCGGCCCTCACAACGAATCTCTTCGTCGATGGCGTCACGAGCAAGTCTGCGATGGCCAATGACCAGGTCATCCGTTCCGGCCGTCGACTGGCCACCCAACTCGCGGTGATCTCGGCGGTGTTCGTGCCGGCCGTGCTCGTGGTGATCTGGGTGACCGGGCTGTCGCTGCGCGGCGTCGGCAACACCGAGTTGCTCGTCGGCATCGCACTCGTCGGCATCCTCGCCATTCTCTACAACACCTCGGCCGTCGACGCCGTGGTGTTGCGCATCGTCGGACACAACCGGGTGGCCACCGTCGGTCGCACGGTGCTCGCGATCTCCTCGGTGGCGGGATTCACCATCGGATATCTCGTTGCCGGAGTCGACGGAAGTCTGGTGATCGGGTTCCTCGCTTCTGCGATCGCGAATCCGCTGTGCTTCGTCGTTCCGGCGACATTCGTCTATCGCTCCATCAGAGCAGAGGCGACACCGGATCCGATTCCGACGGCAGCCGACGATGGTGTGAGGTGAGGATGCAGGGAAGTCAGAAGTATCGGGTGGGCGGGCTCGATATCGCCTACAGCGGTCGTTGGGTCATCGCGTTCGTCGGCCCCGTCGATCATGGTGGACCCGAGCGGGTGCGCCGCGCGTTGGTCGACTACGCCCGACGTCACGGGCCGGCCGGGCGTATCGGGCTCATCCCGGATCCGGAGTCGTCGATGTGGGAGTTCCGGCCGGAGGAATTCGATGACTGTGTGGTCGAGATCGACCCGGTGGAGCCCGCGCAGTTCGTGTCGACACTGACAGCGTTGGCCCGCAGTGCCGAACCACGGCCACCCGTGTGGATCGCGCTGAGCGGTCCGCACGCGTTCTGCTACCTCGACCACGGCATCGGGGACGGCCTGACCGCCTTCCGACTGCTGGCTTTGGTCGCGAGGTCGTCGTTGTCGGAGCATCGTCGCGCGAACGATGATCCTGTGCCGCTTCGGTTCCCGGCTGCTGCCGCGGTTGCCTCGGCCGCCCGCAAGCACCCGATGCGGGTGGCCGGGACATTGCTGCGCAACGCCGCAGCCGAGTTGTCGTCCGGGCACAAACGCAAGGCCTGCGCCGACACCGCCTTGACTGCAGAGGTCGTCGGGGACCCGCAGCCACGCAGCGCGTTCTCGATGGGTACCGAGAAGGCGTTCGATGAGTTGGAGAGGTTCAAGAACGAGCACTTCCCGCACGCGTCGTCGGTGGCGATGCGAGTGGCGATCGCGGCGTGCGCGCTCGGCCGGGCCGGCCTGCATCCCGCCGAGCCGTTCTATCTGGTGTTCGACGCGCGTCGGTATCTGCGCCCGACCACGGTGACCACGGGCAATTTCGCGGTCGGACTCGATCTCTCCGGCGACCTGCGATGCCCGACCGACATCACCGCCTCGATCCGCGACCACGCCGCCTCCGGTCTCCCGGCCCTCGCCGTCGCCCTGCACTCGGCCAAGTCCCGGCTGCGGGTGGCGCTCGGCAAGCCCCGTAAATCGCCTGCACCCCAGACCATCAACGCGGATCCGTGGGTGACCGTCAGCGACCTGTCCGGTGGACCCGCCGGTCTGATCGACTCGTTCGCGTGGCTCGCGCCCGCTGAGGACCGCAACATCGGAGCGTTCAGCGCCCCCGCGGGACGCGATGCGATCACCCTCACCTATGGGCTGCTCGGTCGGCGTGTCTCCCTGACCGCCTCGTTCGACGAGGGCGTGTTCGATCCCGAACTCGTGGCGAGTGCGGTCGCGAGTGCGGTCGAGGACCCGGTGGGATTGCTCGGTGGTCGGCGATGACCCCGCTGTGCGGCATCGGGAATGACCGATGTGCGGTTCGAGATGTTCCCGGTGGAACACGCGGGTACATTTTCAATTCAGCGAATCTATTTGCCCGTGACCTGAGGTTGTGAGAACGCCGAATGGCAAAACAAGTTCCGAATGAGCAACCCGTCAGCGGTTTCCCGGGAGAATCCGACGACCGCGAGAACGGGATCGCCCCAGGCATGCATCGTCGCATCCGGTTACCCGTTCCCCGTAACCGCACCGACCTCCGGTTGCTGGCCCTCGACGTCGTCGCGCTTGCGGTTTTCGGACTCATCGTCCTCGGAAACCGCCACCGCGACAGCCTTCCGGAAGGTGTCGCAGCGCTGGTCGGCGCGGTGATCGTGGTGTTCTTCCTCGAGGTGGCCGGTCTGTACCGCAACCGGTTGACACTCTCCGCCCTCGACGACCTACCGAGGATCGCGGCATGGACCGTCGTCAGTTTCGCTCTGGCCTGCTCGGTCATCGAACCGTACGGCGATGTCGGTCGAGCCGCGATCGGAGTCCTGATCGTCATCGCGATGCTGTTCACATTGCGTGCCATCTATTACGCCGTGGTGCGCGACATTCGCCGTCGTTCCGAGCCGGCACGCACGCGGACCGCCGTCGTCGGCGGCGGCCGCATCGGTGCCGAACTGATCAAGATCACCCGGGCCCGGCCCGAATACGGCCTCGACGTGGTGGTGGCGATCACCGACGATCCGTTGCAGGAGTTGGTCGACACGGGTATCGAGATCGAGGCCGGCCTCGGGGACACCCGAAAACACGTCGAGCATCATCGGGTGGGTGCGGTGTTGGTGGCGTTCAGTTCGTCGCCGGACTCGTCGATGGTTGGCCCATTGCGTGACTGCGACGAACTCGACTGCGAGATCTTCATCGTGCCAAGACTTTTCGAGTTCGTCCCGCTGACCAAGGATATGGATCGGCTACACACCATCCCGCTCATCCGGATGCGACGCGATGCCCTGCGTACGTGGTACTGGAAGGCCAAGCGCATCTTCGATCTGGTGACGGTGTCGGTGGCGTTGCTGATCTTCAGTCCGGTCATCGCTGCGGTGGCCGCGGCGGTCTTCCTTTCCGATCCGCGCGCGCCGATCATCTTTCGGCAGAAGCGAATCGGGCGTCGTGGTGTGCCTTTCGAGGTGCTCAAGTTCCGGTCGATGCGACCTGTTGCCTCGACGACCTCGGACAGCGAATGGCAGCCGTCGCAGCGTGACCGCATCGGCCCCGTCGGTCGATTCATCCGAAAGACCTCTCTCGACGAACTACCCCAGCTGTGGAACGTGTTCCGTGGGGACATGTCGATCGTCGGGCCGCGGCCGGAACGACCCCACTTCGTCGAACAGTTCGAGTCGTCGGTGCCGAGTTACCGCGATCGGCACCGCGTGCCCGCGGGTCTCACGGGCTGGGCGGCGATCAATGGTCTGCGCGGCGACACCTCGATCACCGATCGGGCGATCTACGACAACTTCTACATCGAGAACTGGAGTGTGTGGCTCGACATCAAGATCATCGTGCGCACTGTTGGTACGGTGTTGCGCGGGACGGGTGGGTAGCTCCGCAGATCGCGTCTCCGGGGGAGCGGATTGCGGCGCAGAGGCAAGCCACGTCGAACATCTGAGGGACAGTTGCCCCGGTTCGCGACCGGGTGACACCCCGGCCCGTAGGGTGGACCCATGACGGCTGACCGTGCGGGGGGCGGCCCAGGGGATCGCGGTGATGACGCGTGACCGGGTTCGGCGTGGTGGTGGCGATTTCGGCGGACCCGTATCACCGGGTCGCGGTGGCATACGGGCGGGAGCGGTCGGTGGATATCGCCGAGGCGTTCGTCGAGGGTGTGCTGGCAACGACCGGTACGACCGCCGAGATCATTCGCCGCTCCGACCTCGAGTGGCTTGCCTATTTCGACGAAACCGATGACGCTGCTGTGGAGTTGCTGTATCAGCCGTGGAGTTACGGTTCGCATGCGGTGGATGTGGACGGCTCCGTGCATTTCCTCGAGGTCGCCATGGGGATCGTGCGTGCGGCGGACTTCCCCGCGACCGTCACCGACGAGGAGATCGTCTCCGCCGCGGACGCGGCCCTGTCTCGGGCGCTCGTCGACGGCCTCAGTGCGGTGATCGCCAATCCTTCGTTGGCGCAATCACTTCGGCGTGAGATCTCCATGGCGAACGCGCTCATCACGGCCGACGACGATGACTTCCCGGTGTACTACCAGCCGATCGTCCGCCTGTCCGATGACGTCACGGTGGGCTGGGAGTCGTTGCTGCGCTGGACGACTGCGGGCTCGGTGCGCAGCCCGGACGCCTTCATGCCGGTCGCCGAGGCGACCTCGCTGATCATCCCGATCGGCCGGCGTGCGATCCGCGCGGTGTTCGCCGATCTCGCCGGGCGGATCGGTCGCACGGAGGGGGATGAGGCCTTCGTCTCGATCAACTTGTCCGCCAAGCAGTTGTGGGACGAGTCGCTTCCCGCGTATTTCTCCGAACTCGGCGCCGAGTACGGGGTGGAGCGGAGCCGCGTGTGGATCGAGGTCAGTGAGATCGACGTCATCCGGCCTGCGGGAGCCGCTGCGCGCACGCTGTTCGCGCTCCACGATCTCGGATGCACGATTTGTGTGGACGATCTCGGCTCGGGATTCTCGGCATTGCGATATGTCCGGGACCTTCCGGTAGAGGTTCTCAAGGTGGACCGGACCTTGGTGACCCCGTTGCCGGACAGCACTGCCGACCGTGCTGTGGTGGATGCGATCTGCACGATGGCGAAAGCGACCGGATTACGCGTGGTCGCCGAGGGAATCGAAACCGAGGACGAGCTCGACGAGGTGAACAAGCTCTGTTTCGACCTCGGCCAGGGATATCTGCTCGGCCGTCCCGCGGCAGCCGCCGACCTCTTCGGTCCGGCGCGCTGACGCGCCCAGACCGCCTCCGACCGCCATCTTCAGTGAAGCTAACAGTTCTCTGATTGCGGCCGTGCCCGTATTCTGACTGAATGGCGCCCTCACAGACGCCTCTTGTGAAACACGGGGAATTCACGGGATGCACAACAAGATCTGTGATGGTCCATTTTCCGTTCGTCGTTTCGAACGGGAATTGTATTCACGATATTCAATCACGTCGTTTAGCCGAAGCGCCGTGGTCGACCCTCTCGGAAAGAAGCACGCCTCATGAACACAGCTCTGCGCACCGTTGCCCCCCGTCATGATTCCGCGATCCGCGGGATGGTGACGCCGAACTACACCCTGCGGGCAGCCACTCCGGCGATGCATCCGGCCCTGTGGCGGGAGTACCTGCGGGGTGCGGAGAACGCCTACACCCGGTACGGCTGTGCGGCCGCCCTGGACTACGAACGGGTGGTCGGGGGCGAGGAGACGGTGATGTTCTTCGTCGTCCTCGACAACTCGCAGCAGGTGGTCGGTGGATTGCGGGTGCAGCCCCGCTTCGCCGCGGCGGCGCAGACGCATGCGCTCGAGGAGTGGGCGGGTCAGCCCGGTCAGGTCCATCTGGTCAACGCCATCGAGGAACGCATGGACGGCGGCATAGTCGAGGTCAAGACGGCCTGGACCGATGAGCGGTCACCCATCGCCAAGGAGGTCGTCGGACAGCTCTCGCGACTGGGGTTGCCGATCATGGAGATGTGTGGAGTCGACCACATGATGGCCACGGCCGCCGACCACGTCCTCAAGCGCTGGACCTCCGGCGGCGGGCGGGTCGACCCGAGCGTGCCCGCCACCCCGTTCCCGGACGAGCGCTACCGCACCCAGCTGATGTGGTGGGAGCGGGCCACGTTGGAGTCGGCGACGACGCCGGAGGTCTGGGGCCGGATGCGCGACGAGGCCGACCGGCTGGCCGCGATCTACCCGAACTCGCAGGCGTGGGGCGCCCGCCCGCCAATGCGTCACCAGGACCGTTCGGCGTCAGCTGTTTCCGGCGCCCTCGCCCATGGCCTGCGCCGCTGAGGCGAATTCGGCCCGACCGAGCTCGTTCCATCCCTCGTGCGTCCCCGCGTCGGACCCGAGAAGGATCTCCTCAATACCGAACCGATAGCGGCCGGACCGGACGGGCCGACCACAGACGATGTTGCGTGCCGCCGTTGCCACGAGTGCCCCGGCCATCGCGGCGGTCGAGCCGAGTTGCGGCCACGAGGTGACGCTGCGGCCGAGTTGGCTCGCGGAGAACGCCATCCGAGGCGTGACCTCGTCACCGACGATGGCCATTGCCATCCGGAGTCGTTGAGCGGGGTCGGCGGCGTCGCCGGCCGAGAAGCCCTCACCGCGGCCGTGGAAGATCGGATAGTCCGGGTCGAGGTCATAGCGCTCGATGTCGAGGACGACGTCCTCGCCCATATCCGTGGCACTGAGTACCGGCACCCCGGCCGCACGGGCGCGTCGCCGCATGTCGATCTTCATCGCGACGTCGTCGATCTCCTCGATGATCACCGAGGCCGGTAGCTCCTCGGTGGAACCCGCGAAGGCCGCCGAGCCCAGGAACGCCTCGGCCAGGTCGGGACGATAGCCATCGGGAAACGTCGTGACCTGCGTATACGGGTCACCCTCGAGGATGCGCCTGCGCGCGAGCTCGACCTTGCTGACACCGAGATCGGTCACCGACCCGACGATGCGGTTGAGATTGGTGGGTGCGAGTTCGTCGGAGTCGGCGATCCGGAATCGGCGTGCCCCGGTCAGCGCGGTGGCGGTCAGGGCCGACGAGCCGACGCTGAGGCCGGCGACCGCGATCACCGCGCTGCCCCAGAGCTGCTGTTCACGCCCGGTCAACAAATGCCGGTTGCGGGCGGTCTTGAGCCGATAGTAGATGTCGGCGTCGGGCAGGCGCACCAACGTCGCACGCCACGGGAACAGAATGTAGCGGCTGCGGCGCTCGATCAGATGCTCATCGGTGAGGTCGATGGGGTCGGGAGGCGTCGTCTCCGGATCGACGTGATCGAGTCGGTCGAGGACCGCGAGTTCGGGACGCGCGTGTGCCCACCCGTCGACGAACGAGATGGTCGGCGATGCGCGTAACTCTGCGATGCGTTGCCGGTCATCGGTCGGATCGAGAATCTCCACCACGGGCACCTTTGGGATCGGCCAGGGGCGGATCCCCCGGGCAGGGTCATGCGGGTTTGGACGGCATTGTCGGCTGCTCGGTCAGTGACCGTCGCCCTGCTCGTCCGGCGACGAATGCAGATGACGCCAGTAGGACGGGGCAAACGCTCGCGGTCTCGGCGCGGTTGCGGCCCATGCCCTTGGCGGCGTAGAGCAGTTGGTCGGCCTGAGCGGACAGCCGGTCCATCAGCTCGGACAGGGTCGGGTGGTCGGAGTCGTAGGTCGCTTCGATGATCTCCGCGCACACCCCGCCCACGCTGACCGTGGCGTCTGTGTGGGCGGCGACCGTGAGTCGGATGTTGTCGGCAAGCCGCGACAATCCGGCGGCATCGTCGGCGACCGTGAGGACGGCAAATTCCTCTCCACCGGATCGGGCGACGAGGGAACTCGGTGGGACGGCAGTTTGGATGGCGTTGGTGATCTCCACTAAGACCGCATCTCCCGCAGAGTGCCCATGTGTGTCGTTGTACTTCTTGAAATAATCGACATCGATCACCAGGAAAGCGACGTCCTTGTCCCCTGCGGCCGCGGTCCGGAACAGATGGATCGCGCCGTCAAGCAGCCCGCGGCGGTTGAGGGCCAGAGTCAGCGGGTCGGTCACGCTCAGCTGGGCCTGTTGACGAAGTAGAGCCGTCAGCCGTCGGCGCAAACTGGTAACCAAGTAGGTGGGCACTGCGATGGCCATCAGTGCCGCGCCGCCCTCCACGACAAGCGCAGTCGCGGAGGTCGCCCTGATGGAGACGACTACACATACCAGGATTGCGGCGGTGGCAACGAAGCCCAACACGACTGGCAGCGAGGAATCCATGGCGGCCAGCGCCGGAATCGCAGCGAGAAGAACCAGAACTGCCAACGCCGCTCCGTCGTCGGCGATGACAATCGACGACCCGGCCACGCCGAGCATCCCGCCGAAACTGAGGACCGCGAAACCCCGGTCTGAAAGCCGCTTGGCATACAGGGTCACCGCCACCGACACTAGGGTGTACACACCAATGACGACGAGCACCCATTGGCATCCGGGTTTGAGGAACGACGATGACACGAGTCCGAGGATGATCAGCGGAATAGCGCCGGTCTCGCTGACCAATACTCCGATGGTGCGCTGGTCGAAGGAGCGGGCAAAAGACGGTCCGTCGACCCCCTTCGTCGCCGGCACAAGATCTGTGCGGTGAATCGTCGTCATACTGTCGTAGCGCTGAAGTCTCATTGGAGGGTGTGTTCTGGCGATCGCCGTGGGCTGGACGAATTGCTTCACACGCATGGAGTTGGGCTCAGTCGGCGACCGGGGAATACGGGAGCCTCCGAGGAGCGGAAACGAGCAGTTGGCTCATCACAGGACTGCAAGGCTTCACTCCCAATCGGACTGGCGAGGCCTGGATCAGCATCCACTTTCATGAACTCAGTCGTCGGCCTTGTGAACCAGATGTGCTCTACCACTTCCCCCCGATCAAGCAAGATACCAGATGGCGCTTTCGCTGAAACCGAGCAATACCTCGCATTGCCAGTCGAAATAACATGGGGCGTGAATCGCATTGCACGTTTCCTGATCGTCGTGTCCACTTAATATTGAAACTGGCTCCGCTTCGATGTGATGTCGATCGATGAAGCTTGACATGCCAGCTGCCACTGCGACGGTCGGCGAACCAGAGTCTATGATCCGATCACCGGGAACACCGGAGGTTTAGTGGACCGAAGTAGAGGTGATCTGGTCGTGCCGGGACATGGACACATGGTTGTCCAAGCGGATCCGTTCCGGCGACTGACCGGGGCATTCGGACGGGAGCTGGCCGGAGCGGTGGCCGCTCGGTTCGTCGACGGTTTGATGGCTCGCGTCGGACCCGCGGTGGCGATGATGCGCGTGGCCGACCTCGACTACGAACTGGTTCCGACCGCATCCAGCGAGGAGGAGCTCGACATCCTCATCGGTGAACTCCGCGGCGGCGCCCACATCGTCGAATGGGGCGGTGAGCGGTATTTCCTGGACACGCGAACCGGAGTGGCCTCGCCCCGTTATCTGTCCCGCGATCTGCGGAACGGCGTGGGTAAATGGTGCGCGGAATGTGCGTTCACCGCGGCGATCGAGCGGCGGACGCCACTGGAGGTGTGCGACGACGAGATGCTCGCCACCGTCGACCGGCTGCGCACCACCGTGCTGCGGCTCGCGCGGGCCAAGGTTGCCGACTTCGCGCCGCATTATCAGCCGATCGTGCATCTGCCGTCCCACGAGGTTGCCGGGTACGAGTCGTTGATGCGCTGGGACGACGGCAAGGAGGCCGGCCCGAGCGAGTTCCTCCCGATCCTGGAGGGCACCGCGTTGCTGGGGCCGATCAGCACCTCGACGATCGCGACGGCGGTTGCCGAACTCCCGCGCGGGATCACCACGGCGGCCGGGGCGGATTCGTTCGTGTCGATCAACTTCTCCCAGCGTCAGCTGCTCAATCCGGCCATCGTCGACTCGACCATCGAGCAGGTCGGCAACAGCGGAGCGGACCCTGCGCGCTTCTGGATCGAGTTGCGCGAGGACGAGGTGATCCGCATCGCCAGCGAGGCCGCCCACGCCGTCGATGCGCTGAGCGAGGCCGGATGCACGATCGTCGTCGACGACCTCGGGTCGGGATATTCGGCGCTGAGCTATCTGCGCGACCTGCCCGTCGACGTTCTCAAGGTCGACGGCGACCTGGTGAACTCCCTCGACAGTGACTGCGCGGAGGAGAGTGAGACCACGGTGGCGGTGGTCCGTGCGATCTGTGACGTCGCCCGCGCGACGGGATCGAAAACGGTCGCCGAAGGTGTCGAGGACGCCGCTGTCGTCCCGTTGCTCGTCGACCTGGGATTCGACTACGCGCAGGGATATCACTTCGGGCGGCCCGCGTCGTCGGCGGCGCTGTTCGGTTGAGCCTCGTCTCTGAACTACTTGTCACAGCCGAGAATCGCGGCCTTGGCGAGACCGCCGAACTGGTAGGCGAACTGGAAGCTCCAGTACCGCAGTGACGACGGATACGACCGCGGCACCGGGCGCATGACGACGTCGCCGTCGAAGCACTGCCCGAAGATGTAGCGGGCGCGGACCATGTGGAACCGCCAGCTGACGACGATCACGCTGTGCCAGTGGCGTTGGCGGGCCAGTCGCTGGGTCTCCATCGCCTCGCCCCGCGTCGTCGACGGATCGGGGTCGAAACAGATCACCTCGATGGTGGCGGTGCTTGACGAACACACCCGCTGCATCAGCTGGGCGCCGGTGCGGTGGTAATGGTTGTTCATGTACGGGTCGGAGATGAGGACCGTGGAGGTGTACCCCTCACGGGCGAGCTGTAGTCCGTAATCCTCACGGCCGTCGTGCTCCCCACCGAGTACGACGATGGCGTCGACCTTGCGCAGCGGGTCGGAATGGTCGCGATAGAACAGCTGATAGCCCAACCCGTAGAACGCCGTTCCCGCGAGCACGGCGACGATCACCACGGCGATCACCACACGGCGCAGCAGTCGGCGTCGACGGACCGGGCGCTCGGGTGAAGGGGACTGTCGGGAGGCCGTGAGATCGGGATCGGTCGCCGACGAGGACACGGTGGGCTCGGGTGTCCTCGGGTTCACTCGACCCATTGTGGCTGCGGATCGGGGATCGTGCACCGTGGCGCAGCAGTGATCTGTGCCGCTGTCGGTGGGATCGGTGGTGATCAGCCGGTGGTGATTCAGTAGTAATACGGAAAAGCGTCCCATTCCGGAGAGCGCTTCTGCAGGAAGGCATCCCGGCCCTCGACGGCTTCGTCGGTCATATAGGCCAGGCGGGTGGCCTCGCCGGCGAAGACCTGTTGGCCCATGAGCCCGTCGTCGGTGAGGTTGAAGGCGAACTTCAGCATGCGTTGCGCGGTGGGCGATTTGCCGTTGATGGTGCGTCCCCACTCGATGGCGGTGCGTTCGAGGTCGGCGTGATCGGCCACCCGGTTCACCGCGCCCATGCGGTGCATCGTCTCCGCGTCGTACGCCTCGCCGAGGAAGAAGATCTCGCGGGCGAACTTCTGGCCGACCTGCTTGGCGAGATACGCGCTGCCGTAGCCGGCGTCGAAGGAGCCGACGTCGGCGTCGGTCTGCTTGAACCGGGCGTGCTCGCGCGAGGCGAGGGTGAGGTCGCACACCACGTGCAGCGAGTGACCGCCGCCGGCGGCCCAGCCGTTGACGACGGCGATCACGACCTTGGGCATGGTGCGGATGAGGCGCTGGACCTCCAGGATGTGCAGGCGGCCACCCTCCGCCTTCACGCGTGTCTCGTCGACGCCCTCGGCGCCGGCCGCGGCGACGTCGGCGTCATGGCTGGTCGCGTACTGATACCCGGACCGACCGCGGATGCGCTGATCGCCGCCACTGCAGAACGCCCACCCCCCGTCCTTGGGGCTCGGTCCGTTGCCGGTGAGCAGCACCGTGCCGATGTCGGGGGTGCGTCGCGCGTGGTCGAGGGCGCGGTAGAGCTCGTCGACGGTGTGCGGCCGAAACGCGTTGCGGACCTCGGGGCGGTCGAAGGCGATGCGCACGATGCCATCGGCCCGGGTGGTGCCGACGTGCCGGTGGTAGGTGATGTCGGTGAGTTCGCCGAGGTCGGTCACCGGACGCCACTGGCTCGGATCGAAGGGGGTTGGCGTGGCGGAGGCGGCGTCGGTGCTCATGGCGTTCAGGTTAGGACACCGATCCCGAGCTGCCGGCGAACACCCGGCCGGGGCGGTGCCGGGCTGCCCCGAGCGCCGGTTTCTTAGAATTTGGCGGGATTATTCCCGATGAGTGGCCACCCACCAGCGCCTTTTGGCATATTGGCGACGTGGGTGTGTGGGAGATCGTGCTGATCGTCGTCGCCGTGTGGGTGGCGCTGTCGGTCGTGCTCGCCCTGCTGATCGGCGCGATCATCAAGCTCCGGGACCGTCGGGAGGCGCCCACCCAGTCCACCCACGTGGATCTGCATGCGGTCGGCAGCACCCGTCACCACCACCGGTAGCTCGCGTTAGGCTGCGCCGACTGCGACGCCGATGACCGGCGCCGATACGGTGTCGGGCATGACTTCTTCGCCAGAATCGGGCTGGGCCGTGCCCGCCGACGCGGACTCGCCGCACGAGGGCGGTTTCCGCGCTCGCATCGACATCACCACCGACCGCGGCGGCCCGCGCTACGGCGAACTCAGCGAGGAGATCCGGCGGCTGATGGATCTCGCGCGCTACGCGTGCCCGACCCCGGAGATCACCGACGAACTCATCGACCAGGTCCGGGCGCTCAACAAGCGCCTCGAGGACGTACAGATCGACGAGTGGCGCTCGCCCGCGGGCACCCGCATCGATCTGCCTGCGCGCGGCAACATCACGCTGCCGCCGTACGAGATCAGCGAAGGCGGACCCGACGGCGTTGTCGCCTCGGTGACCTTCCGTCCGTTCCACCTCGGCGGCAATGACGCCGCGCACGGTGGCCACGTCGCGGTGGCCTTCGACGACCTGGGCGGTATGGCGTCGGCACTCGCAGTGCAGGGCATCACCCGCACCGCCTATCTGACCGTCAGCTACCGATCGTTGACCCCGTTGCGCACCCCGCTGCGCATGCACACCTGGGTCGAGAACCTTGACGGCCGAAAGGCTTTCGTCAAGGGCACACTGCACGACGGGGACCGGCTGTGCGCCGAACTCGACGCGTTGTTCATCGCGCTGAAGCCGGGGCAGCCGTAGGCGTCTCGGCTACGTCAACTCGCGGACGTCGAAATTCGCTCCCGCGGCCCGCAGACGGTCGGCGAGCGCATCACCCATCGCGGCGGCCGGGGTGAGGACGCCGGTGCGGGCGGGGAGTTCGCCCCGGTCGAGGGCCAGGGTGAGCGCACTCTCGCCGAGCATCACCGCGGTGGCCTTGTATCCCGGGTCGCCGGACAGCTTCATCTGTGAAAGGTACCGACGGCCGGTGCTGGTGCGGGTGTAGGTCTCGGTGACGAAAAAGCCCTTATCCCTGGTCTTTTCGCTCGGACCGCTGCCCGGCTTGGGCAGCACGCGATCTAGGAGCCGACGGGTCGGGCCGAAACTCATCGCACCCAGGAACGCTCCGGTGCCGACGCTGACGCTGCCGGCGATCAACGCCGACAGGACCGGGATACCGCCGACGTTCATGGCTTCCGCATAGTGGAAATCCGGTCCGTAGGCGTTGTCCAGCAATGTGTTCGAGCGTCGCACGACGCGCGTGTTGTACGACGACATGAAGAACGGGGCGAGCGTTCCCGACAGCGACGCGTCGACGGTGCGGGCGCGTACGACCGCGATGTCACTGGGCTCCGAGGACATGCTGACCTTCGGGGTATCACCCGGATCCCCTGACAGCGCTTGCGGATTGAGCAGCAGCCGCCGCTTCTGCGGGTCCTTGGCCTCCTCGGCGATCACCCGCATCGAATCGATGGTGCCGCCGGAGACGCCGCCGCGCATCGACTTGACCACCATCGTGGTGTCGGTGAGCGTGCCCGCCTCGTCGTCGGCGACCTTGCGGTACAGCAGATAGGTACCGAGATCGGAAGGGACCGAATCGAATCCGCAGGAGTGGACGATACGGGCACCGGTGGCCTGTGCGGTCTCGTGGGCCTTGTCGATGGAGAAATGGACGAAGGGCACCTCGCCGGTGAGGTCGACGTAGTCGGTGCCCGCGGTGGCGGCCGCGACGACGAGCGACTCGCCGTAGCGCAGGTAGGGGCCGACCGTCGTGCAGACCACCCGTGTGCGGGCGACCATCGCGTCGAGCGAACTCGGCGACGAGGCGTCGGCGACGATCAGCGGCCAGCTCGACGCCGCGGCGGGCAGGCGTCGACGGACCTCGGCGAGTTTGGTTTCGGTGCGGCCGGCCAGCGCGACCTTGGTGCCGGCGGGTGCATGCTCGGCGAGGTAGCGGGCGGTCAGCTCGCCGACGAAGCCGGTGGCGCCGAAGACGACGACGTCGAACTCGCGGGCGGGCGTGGTGGTTGTCGGTTCAGGTGTGCCGGACTCGGACGGATTCTCCCCACTCATGGCGTCGAGGGTAATCGTCGTGCGAGATCGGTCACAGCGCGGCTGGTCCGGGGCGCCGTCGGGCGGCCCAGCGCGCGGCGAAGGGTGCCACGAACAGCATCAACAGCACACGCAGGATCTGCGCGGCCACCACGAAGGCGACATTGCCGCCGGCCGCGGTGGCCGCGGCGAGCACCGCATAGATGCCACCGGGGGTGGTCGCCAGATAGCAGTCGAACATCGATTCGCCGGTCCACCACGACAACAGGACGCCGAGCAGCCCGCAGCCGACGCCGATCGCGAGAATCAGACCGATCGCCGCTGGCAGGATGCGCCCGATCGCCTTGAGTCGCTCCATCGTGAACCCCAGCCCGGCCTGCCAGCCGATCAACGCGTAGGCGATCGCGAGCGGGATCGGTGAGATCGCGGCGTCGCCGGCCAGTCCGGTCAGTTCGGCGGTCGTCGACAATGCCATCGGACCGAGCAGGCCGGCCGCCGGGAGGTGGATGAGCCGGCCGACGGGCACGCCGACCCCCGCGCACACCGCGAGCAGCACCAGCCCCCAACCCTGATCGGACCAGCTCGGTGACGCTTGCGCGACACCGTTGGCCGACGCACCGAACACCACCGACGCGATCAGTGGGATGGTGAGGGTCACCAGGGCCACGCGCACGTACTGGACGACGGCGACGACCCGCTCGTCACCACCGAGTTCACGGGTCAGTGCCACCAGCCCGGACGCGCCGCCGGCGACCAAGGCGAGTGCGCCGGTGAGGGTATCGACTTGGCGGTGCAGTCCGAGCAGGGCTCCGCCGGCCACCGACAGGGCCAGGGTGCCCAGCCCGACGACGAGTACCGGCAACCACGCCGCGCCCAGTCCCGACAGGGTGCTCGGGTCGGCCATGGTGCCGATGTAGACACCGAGCACCCCCTGTCCGGCCAGGAACAGGGGTCGGGGGACGACGGGGGCGTCGGGCGTGTCGGTGTGAGCGCGCGGGGCGAGTCCGGCGATGGCGAGGACCGCGGCGACCACCAGGCCGGCGAACAGGGCGGCGGCGTCGACGTCGAGGAGTTCGAGGAGATAGGCGGCGAGTGCGGTGACGAGAGCCAATCCGATCCAACGACGCACTGGCCCCAGCGTAGGCGGGCCCGGCTCAGCGGGTGCGGGCGCCTCCCAGGCTCAGCGCGCCGAAGGTCTTGGGGGTGCCGCGTTGGTAGAAGCGGTCGAGGTCGGTGATCTCGAATCCGGCGTCGGTGAGGGCGGCGGGGATGTCGCGGGTGAGGTGACAGCCACCGGCGACCCGACGCTGGACGGGCTCGAGGCGGCGCTGCCACCGTTGAACCCGGGGATCGGGTGCGTCACCGTGTTCCAGGAAGCGCAGGGCGGCAGCAGGTTTGAGGACCCGGCGCAGTTCGGCGAGGGCGGCGGGCAGGTCGGCGATGGTGCACATCGTGAACGTCGAGAGGGCGCCGTCGAAGGTGTTGTCGGGGAAGGGCAATGACTGCCCGTCGAGCCCTGCGCGGTCGATCGGGACCGGCGACGCCGCGATGCGGTCGGCACCGAGAAGCCACCCGTCATCGGAGGGTTCGATGGCGCTGACCCGGGTCATCGCGGGCGGGTAGGCCTCGATGTTGTGGCCCGAGCCGAACCCGACCTCGACGATGTGGCCGGTCAGCGGTGCGCAGACGTGTCCGCGCAGCGGGACCATCACCGACGACCCGCAGGTCAGGTTGATCAGTCGCGGAAGGAGGTGGCGGTCGTAGAAACCGGAGCCCATGAGGCGAGAATAGGTCCGCCGGCCCGCGTGCTCGCCTGTTTTCAGTCATCTGCCGGGTATGCAGGGCGCGCTGACCTGGGCTTTTGGTGAATCTCTACTTCGGAAATGACTGAAAACAGGCGAGATGGAGCCAGAACGGGCCCCGCTGCGTCCAAACCTCGTGGACAAGACCGTCGAACTGGGTGTGAAGAGCCGTACGGAGTTGATCGCGGGCGGGCTGACCGACAACGACCTGCGGCGGATGGTGCGCCGAGGAGAACTCGCCGTCGAACGACGAGGGTGGTACTCGACCCCGGGCGCCGACTCCGACGCACTGCTGGCGGCACGGGGATACGGCGCACTGTCGGGTCCGACCGCGCTGGACAAACACGGGATCTGGGTTCCACCGGGCTACGAGGAGGTGCACATCCGCGCGGGCAAGGATGCGATGAGGCGGGGCACGGCCTGCTGTCGACCGCCGGGGCCGCCGCTACCGGTGCACTCGATCCTCGACCCGGTCCCGCTGGCCCTGTGCAGTGCGGTCGGGTGCATGAGTCCCGATGACTGGATCGTCGTCGCCGATTCGGTGCTGAACAGTCAGGGTCTCGATGTGGAGTTGCTGCTGGTGATGCTGCCGCGAGCCAACGCCACCATCGAGATGCTGTTGGCCGAATGCGATCCCCGATCCCAGTCGGGCACGGAGACCATGGTGCGCACCCGATTACGACGACGAGGACATGACGTCGTGGTCCAACCGAATCTCATCGGGTTGGGCTGGTTCGACCTGCGGGTGGGCCGACTTCTGATCGAGTGCGACAGCAAGCTTCATCACACCAGTCTGGAGAACTACCGCAAGGATCGTCGCCGCGACCGCAAATCGCTGGCCAGGGGCTACTCGACGATGCGCCTGACCTACGACGACGTTCTCTACGGCTGGGACGACACACTGGCCGACATCACCCGCACCCTCGACGACGATCGACACCGGTTGCCACCTCCCGACGACGAATGACGGTGCCGTTCGCCTGTTTTCAGTCATTCGTCGAGTACACCGGACCCGCCGACCTGGGCTTTTGTCGAATCTCTACTTCCGGAATGACTGAAAACAGGCGAGCCGGGGTGCCACCGGGCATCCTTCGGCGGAGATCGGTGCGGAAAAGCGGCATCGTAGTGTGGAATCCATGAGTTCTTCCCCGGAATCTGCGCCGCCGAACCCGTCCACCCTGCAGGCGCGGGTCATCGTCGACGAAATGGTCCGCGGCGGGGTCCGCGAGGCGGTGCTCTGCCCGGGATCGCGCAATGCCCCACTGGCATTCGCGCTCCATGCCGCCGACGCCGCGGGCGCGCTGCGGTTGCACGTCCGGATCGACGAACGGTCGGCGGGATTTCTGGCCCTGGGGCTGGCGGCGTCGTCGGGGCGGCCGGTGCCGATCGTGATGACCAGCGGCACCGCCGTGGCCAACATGAGCCCGGCGGTCTTCGAGGCCAACTATGCCCGGGTGCCGCTGGTGGTGGTCAGCGCGAACCGGCCGTACGAGTTGCTCGGGTCGGGGGCCAATCAGACCGTCGAGCAGTTCGGGATCTTCGGCACGCAGGTACGTGCGGCGATCAGTCTGGGCCTGGCCGAGGCCGACCTCGACACCAACAGCCAGTGGCGCTCGGCGGTCGGTCGCGTGCTGGCGGCGGCGCGGGGTGCGCGGACCGGCAACGCCGGACCGGTGCAGTTCGACATCCCGTTGCGCGAGCCGCTCGTCCCCGGGCCGCAGACCGGCCCCGAGTCCGACCTCGGCGTCTTCGCCGGACGCCCCGGTGGGCTGCCGTGGACACAGGCTCCGGTCGGCAAACTCGACATCCCACTGCCCATCGACCTGTCCCTCGACACGGTCGTCGTCGCAGGTCATGGAGCTGGTCGGTATCCGGAGCTGGACGGGATCCCAACGGTCGCCGAGCCGACAGCACCGCATGCGGTGACCCCGCTGCATCCGCTGGCGCTCGACGCGCTCGCCCCGAAGCAGGCCATCATCTGCGGTCGGCCCACCTTGCACCGCGGGGTGGCGCGACTGCTCGCCGACCCCGAGGTCCGCGTCTACGCGGTGACCACCGGACCGCGGTGGCCGGATGTGTCGGGCAATGTGTTCGCGACCGGCACCCGGGTCGAGGCGACCGGCGAGGCCGCCGAGGACTGGCTCAAACAGTGCGCCGAGGTTCATCAGCGCGTCCTCGGGGCCGTCGACGCCGAACTCGATGCGGGCGGCCCGGCGACCGGCCTGCACGTCGCGCGTACGGTCAGCGCGGCCATGGTTCCCGGCGAGCAACTGGTCGTCGGCGCGAGCAACCCGATCCGCGACGTCGCATTGGCCGGGCGCGTCTCGCCGGGCGTGCGGGTGCTCTCCAACCGTGGCGTGGCCGGTATCGACGGGACGAATTCGACCGCGATCGGCGCGGCATTGGCCCACGACGTCGACCATCCGGGGTCGCGGACCGTCGCGTTGATGGGTGACCTGACCTTCATCCACGACGCCACCGGACTGATTCTGGGGCCGTCGGAGCCACGGCCGCGGCACCTGCGGATCGTCGTCGCCAATGACGACGGTGGCGGCATCTTCGGGTTGCTCGAGCAGGGCGATCCGCGATTCAACTCCGGCCCGTACGCCGGTGCGTATGAGCGGGTGTTCGGCACGCCGCATCGCACCGACCTGGCCTCGTTGTGTGCGGGATTCCATCTGCCGCACCGCCGCGTCGAGCCATCTGACCTGGCCGCGGTGCTGGCCGAGCCCGGCGCCGGCGGGGTGGAGGTCATCGAGGTGGTCACCGACCGTGAGCGCCTGCGTTCGGTGCACGCGGGGATCGTGGGCCGCCTGCGGTAGCGGGCCCGTATTCTGAGGTGCATGAATCCGGTCATCCTGCGGCGTGTGCAGAAGACGCTGCTGGTGATCGGGCTGATCGTCACGGTGATGGCCGGCGCGATGGTCGTGGCCGCCTTCCGCAACGACGCGGCGATCAACCGCGACAAGGGCACCGTGATGGCCGACATCGTCTCGGCCGACCGCCTGCACGCCGTCGCGTACTTCCAGACGCCCGACGGGCAGATCTACAGCCCGCGGCTGGGGCTGCTGTATCCAACCGAACTCGGTACCGGGCAACGCATCAGCGTCGAATACGACCAGAGCAACCCCGACCTGGCCAAGCCCGCCGGGCGAGGGGCGTCGCTGGCGATCATCCCGGCGCTGTCGGTGGCCGCGCTCACGTGGCTGATCGTTGTCGCGGTGATGGTGTTGATCGCCGAGGCCAATCGCCGCCTGCTGCGCCGGGCCGCGCGCCGCGCCGGCGAGGACGACTCCGGTCCCGACGACGGTGACGGCGGCGATCACCCCGACGACGACCCGTCACCCCGTCCCGCCGACGACCGGGCAACCGTCGATGCGTGAGTACGCTGCGGCGACCAGAGGTTCGCGCGGAGTTCGCGCGTAGGTCACATGCGGTCGTCGCCGAGGTCATCGAAGACAACGACCATTGGCGCCATGCGCGTGGCTATCGTCGCCGAGAGTTTTCTTCCGCAGGTCAACGGGGTGGTCAACTCGGTTCTACGAGTCGTCGAGCATCTCGAGGACGCCGGGCATGGTGCGGTGGTGATCGCACCGGATTCCGAGCGAGACGGTCAGCGGGCACCGCGGCTGGTGGGTCGGCACACCCCTGTGCACACGGTGCCCTCGATGCGATTTCCGGGCGTGACGTCGCTGCCCGTCGGGGTGCCGATGCCGAGCATGTACCGAGCCCTGCGCGACGTGCGCCCCGACGTGGTGCATCTCGCCTCGCCGTTCGTGGTCGGTGGGGCAGGCGCGTTGGCGGCCAAGCGGTTGGGCGTGCCGACGGTGGCTGTGTTCCAGACCGACGTCGCCGGATTCGCCGAGGCATACCGCCTTCAGGTGGCCGGGCGCGCGGCGTGGCGATACACGCGGATGGTGCACCTGGCCTGCGACCGCACCCTCGCGCCGTCCACGGCGACGATGGAAGCGCTTGCCGCCCGCGGGATTCCGCGACTCCATCGATGGGCGCGCGGCGTCGACACCGCCCAGTTCTCGCCGGCCAGACGCGATGACGACCTGCGCGCACAGTGGGGTGCGGACCGGTTGATCGTCGGATTCGTGGGCCGGCTTGCGCCGGAAAAGCATGTCGAGCGGCTCGCCCCGCTGGACCGCGACCCGTCGGTGCGGCTGGTGATCGTCGGTGACGGCCCCGAACGTGCTCGCCTGCAACGACTCTGCCCGAACGCGGTGTTCACCGGCGAACTGCGCGGCGAACAACTGGCGCGCGCCTATGCCAGCCTGGACGTCTTCGCCCATCCCGGTGAGCACGAGACCTTCTGCCAGGCCATCCAGGAGGCGATGGCCAGCGGGATACCGGTGATCGGCCCGGATGCGGGTGGACCACGAGACCTGGTGACCCCGTTGTCGACGGGATTCCTCCTCGATCCGGCGACCTACGCCGATCGCATCGCCGAAACGGTCGCCGCGTTGCGGGAGCCCGCCCGACGCGCGGCGATGGGCCGGGCCGGGCTGGCCGCGGTGCGCGCGCGGACGTGGCCGGCGTTGTGCGAGGAACTGCTCGGGCACTACGGCGAGGTCATCGCCGAACGCGGAGGCGATGCGCGGATCGCGATGGGGCGGCAACGGCTCGCCGGGTGAGTGGATCGGCTGCTGCCGGCTGGGGCCGGAACGGTGGTTTGACCCACGCGTGATCGGGGAATGCCGCGTGAGCACGTGTTTCGCCCGCTCATCGGCCCCGGAAGGCGCACATGACCCTCAGCTTCGAGCAGATCAGTCCCGAACCGTCGTACGCCGGTGGCGTGTACCAGCCACAAGAGGATTCGCTGCTGTTGGCCGACTGCCTGCGTCTGGTGCCGCAGATCATCGGCGGTCGGGTGCTGGATCTGTGCACCGGCAGCGGCGTATTGGCGCGGGCGGCTGCGCATTCGGGAGCCGCGTCGGTCACGGCCGTGGACGCCTCGGAACTCGCGGTGAATCACGCGCGGCGACTCTGCATCGACGCCCCGTGTCCGGTTCGGGTGCACCACGGGCGGTTTGAGGACCACATCGGTCGCGACAGGTTCGACGTGGTGACCTGTAATCCGCCGTACGTCCCGGCTCCTGGCATCGACGACGGCGTGGCGATCAGTCCCGGCCCGCGACATGCGTGGGACGCCGGCCCGACCGGCCGCGACGTCCTGGACCCGTTGTGCGCACACGCATCTGAATTCCTCGAGCCCGGCGGGACCCTGCTGCTGGTGCAGTCGGAGTTCGCCGACATCGACGCCACGGTGAATGCGTTGCGCGCCAACGGTCTCGACGCTCACGTGATGGCGGTGCGGTGGGTGCCGTTCGGGCCGGTGATGACCGCGCGCGCCGAGTGGCTCGAAGGTCTCGGGCTGCTCGAGAAGGGCCGCCGGACAGAGGAACTCGCCGTGGTGCGAGCGATCAGGAAAGGTGCGGCATGAGTGACGCGACCCCCATCCGGGTGACACGAGGTGGTCCGATGCTGGTGCCCGGGCCCGTCGACATCGAACTCCCCGACGGCACCCACGTGCGCTCGGATCGGTTCATGGTCGCGGTGTGTGCCTGTGGGCGCAGCCGCACATATCCGTTGTGCGACACCAGCCATCGGCGTCGTCGGCGGGAGTAGCGCGCTCTGGGTGGGCGGGTCCTGGGTGGGCGGGGCAGGCCGGCGCGTCAGACCGGCACAGATGCGACCCCGGCCAACACCGGCCCGGTCTCCCATGCGGCGGTCAGCCCCGCCTCGAATGCGTCCTCGACGAACAGGAATCCGCGGATGCCCAGGATCACATCGGCTTCGAGTTCGGGCTCCTCGGCGAGTAGTGATCCCACCACGTCGCGGCGCAGGACCTGCTCATGGACGGCGTCGGCCTCGACATGTTCGCGATAGAACAGCCGGCACGGCTCGGGGGCGTCGAGCCGTTCGAGCCCGCTCAGCAGCCGAGACGATCCGGGTGACGATGTGATCTCGGTGGCGGCCAGGTGCCCGACGGTCGCGCCGCGCAGAGATCGATGTAAACCGAAGCAGGACATCAGATTCACCGGGGCGAGCGCCCATGCCGGAGCGCGGTCGAGGTAGGCCAGGTAGGCGGGGTCGAGGTCGGCGGCTGCCAGGAGATCGGCGAACAGCTCTTGATGGACGGATTCGCCGCGGCCAGCACCGAATTCGTCGAATTCCACCGCGACGAACGCCGCCTTGGCGGTGCGCCGCAGTCGTGGGATGGCCCAGGCGTGTGGATCGGCCTCTTTGAGGTGATACAGCGACCGCAGAGCGAACAGGTCGCGGTACTGCTGCCAGGTTCCGTTGTCGCGCAACCGGAACGAGAGGCCGTCGCCATGGACGGGCTCGACGCTCAACTCGTCCATCAACACTTCGGCTGTCGTCGGCGCGGTATCGAGGCCGGCGCGCACCGCGTCGAGGAAGAGTCGTTCGAGTGCGGTGCGCAGGGCGATGATGCCGGGATCCCACTCCCGATCGCCGACGACGTCGGTGAAGCCCGCGTAGTGCAACTCGTAGGCGACGTAGAGGGCGAGCTGGACGTCGTCGCCGAACGGGTCGTCGCCGGGGGTCGGGTCGGTGGCGACGTCGGTGCCGTCACGCAGCGCGGTGATGAGACGCTCCGAGAGGCAGCCGCGGGGTGCGGGCAGCGCGCGGCTGACCGCCGCGGTGGGGGTGCGCAGATACATGCTTCCGGTGTACCCGTTCGGTGAGCTGGGTAAACCGCTAATCGGCGGGCTCGGCGTCGCCGGCGGCGGGGGAGTCGGGGTCATCGGTGCCGGGCTGCTCGGTCGCCGACTCCGGATCGACAACGGTGTCGTCGTCCTCGGCGGGGTTGTGGGTGATCTTGCGTTCGAGGTCATCGACGGTCTCGCGGGCCGCCCGTGACTCGTCGGTGTGCGGCGTGTTGTCGTCGGTCATGTGTCCTCGCCGTCGTCGGTCTTGTCGGTGTGGTCGTCGTCGGTGTGGTCGTCACCGACGAGCTCGGGCGTCACCTCGCGGGTGGCCATGCCGCCGGACCCGTCGTTGTCGGTGGGGCCGGGATGCAACTTGTCGTCGTTGGTGGTGGCGTTCTTGTCTCGGTCGGCCATGGGTTCTCCTGTCGTCGGAGGTCGTGTTCCCGCGTGGGGCGTCGCCGAAACCCTGCGGAGAGACGCACGCCGTCCGCCCCCGGGGTGGTGGGGCGAACGGCGCTGTGGTGCCGGCGGCGAGGGTTACTCGACGCCGACCACATCCTTGGCGATCTCGGCGATGCGCGCCTCGGCGGCGTTGACGACGCGCTGCCGGTTCTTGTGGGCTTCCTCGAAGTGCAGCGTCACGCGGATGTCGGCGGGCTCGTCGAGCTCCTTGATCGCGGCGACGGCGTCGGTGATGTTCAGGTCGGCGTAGTCGGGGATGGGCAGGTCGTCGGGGTCGACTGTGCCTGTCGCCTCGCGGACCGAGGCCACGGTGTCGGCGACGCCGGTGGCGCCGTTGATCCGGGCGTTGTCCTCGATGGCCTCGAGTGCGGCGTCACGGGCGGCGGTCGCTGTGCGCAGGGTCGCCGTTCCCGCCTCGACGAGGCTCTGCCCGGCCTGTTCTGCGGCTTCGGTGGCGTCGTCGACGGTGTTGCCGATGCGGCTGCGTAGACCGGAGAAGGCGTCGGGGACCTGGCGGATCGCGTGTGCGACGCGATCGGCGCTACGCGATGCGGCGATCGCCGGCAGGGTCACCGCACGGGCGGCGAGGCCGCTGACCCATTGGCTGGGACTGCGGCGCAGTGCGGCCGGCCCGCCGAGGGCTTCTTCGGCCAGCACCGTGCTGATCCAGTCGACGGTCTCGGTGTGGGCGTCGATGAGTCGTTCGGCGAGCGCGAGGAGGTCGGCGTCGTCGGCGCCGGTGGCCAGAGCCTTGAGATATGTTGCGCGGCCAAGCAATTGTTGCTCCAGGGCGAGATCACCGAGGAGTGCCTCATCGAGCGGTTGGGCTTGCTCGGCGAGGGTCTTGACCGATGCGGCGACGCGGCCGAGGGCCGGACGAAGGACATCGGCGAAGCCGTCGCGCTCGCGCAGCGCCTTCTCGATGGCTGCAGCACGGTCGCGCCCCTTGCGCGCATTGCCGGCCAGTTCGGCACGCACCGCGTCGGTACGGGCCTGCGCCTGCCGGGTCTCGGCGATCTGGATCTCGGTGTGGGTGAGCGCGAGGATCGCGCGCAGTTGCTGATGGATGGTGGTGGTGGAGACGGTCATGTTCCCTCCAGATGTTGGGGACGAGCTCTCGTGTCCACGGTGTTCCCCGGTTGGTGAGGAAGAAACCCCGTCGTGGCGAACGGTCGGTGAATGTGCCGCGATGACCGGGTGTCACCTGCGGCTTTGCCGAGATGTGAGTTGGGCCACCGAGCTCGTCGGACGCTCGGTCGGGCGGCGGTGACGGGCAGGTAGCGTTATCGCCATGGCTACCCCCGAACGTGCGAGTCTGGACAAGGACCCGGCCGAGGTCGCGGCGATGTTCGACGGCGTCGCCAAGCGCTACGACATCACCAACACCGTGCTGTCGTTCGCGCAGGATCGGCGGTGGCGTAAGGCGACCCGCAAGGCACTCGCGCTCACTCGCAACGACGTGGTGCTCGACCTGGCGGCCGGCACCGCCGTCTCCACCGTCGAGTTGGCGACGTCGGGGGCCACGTGCGTTGCCGCCGACTTCTCCCTCGGAATGCTCAAGGCCGGCGCCGATCGGAACGTACCGAAGGTCGCGGCAGACGCCATGGCTCTGCCCTTCGCCGACGGATCATTCGACGCGGCGACCATCTCGTTCGGTCTGCGCAACGTCCACGATGTGCCGACCGCCCTGGCCGAGCTGTATCGGGTGCTCAAACCCGGTGGCCGCCTGGTCATTTGCGAATTCTCCACACCGACATTGCGGCCATTCCGCACCGTCTACATGGAGTACCTGATGAAAGCGCTGCCCGCGGTGGCGACGAAGGTGTCGAGCAACCCTGCCGCGTACGTGTATCTCGCCGAATCGATTCGAGCCTGGCCCGACCAATTCGGCCTCGGCGACCTCATTCGCGACGCCGGGTTCACCGACGTCCGCTGGCAGAACCTCACCGGTGGAATCGCGGCAATACACTCCGGTATTCGCGTTTGACTCGTCACCTGGGCGGCACGGATGTCGATTGCCCGGTGGTCGAGGTGACTGCCGGCTCGGATCGATTACTTCGGTGGCCGAGGAGCGACGAGCGGCGACATCGCATCGGTTTCGACGTGGTCCGCCAGATCGGTGGTCGAGGTGCCGAGGAGCGATAGCGACGAGCCTCGAGACCGGCCGCTTTGGTGCTGGGTCAGGGTGGCATTTTGTCGATTGTTGCTTTGGTGAAGGCGATGGCTTTGGCGCACTTTTCGGATAGCGGAGCGCCGACAACGGCCACCGATGTCGTTACGATCGCGGTTCCTGACTGTACGTTGGTTACGCAGCTCTTCTGTCCGAGCCATATTCCGATTGCCACCATTCGTCCGTCGATGAAGAGATCCGGCTGCCAATCAATCGTGCTGGCATACTCTTCTTTGTAGCGTGCGAGCGACGAGTAGTTTCCGACGTCCTGGCTGAGGTTCGAGGTCGGGGAGTTCGAGAATCGCCACAGGCAGCCCCTCGCCGTTTGATGGTCCGCGAGTGCGACGTCATCGACGGAATCCGGGGCGAGGCCAATCGACAGTAATTCTTGCTCGGTTAGCGCGGTGCATGGCTCATAGGGTGACCCATCATTCAAGTCACTCCATCGGTCCTTGAATTTCGTCACGAAAGGTAGGGGAGTCCCTGACGAGTCAGTTTGTCGGATAGTTGATTGCGCGGTCACGGAGGCAATGTTGGTTGATTCAATTGTGCCCGTTGTTTGAGTCGAGCAGCCGATAAGTGTAAGGTGATGAATGACGCCAGGCAATAGAGTGCAAGGTGGGAAATTCTATGCTTGGAACTCACGGCCATTGCTATCGTCGATAGTCTCCAGCTCAGTATGGGCGATCTCGCATTTATTTGCTAGAACGCCGAGTTCTTCCTGAAAGTCTGTAACGGTGGATGACAGCATCGAAATAAATTCGATGGCGCGGGCGCTGAACTCAGTTCCCTCGGGAACGGTGCCATAATGGTTCTTCTGCCCCGCGGCTCTGAGCTTTGACAAGGCCTCCGCCAACTCTGCCGACAGATTGCGCGCCACCCCGGCCCGTCGCTTCCACTCGGCGTCGATGACCTGTACGACTCCGCCGTCGCCGAGTTCGGGATTGCCGCGGGGAACGGAGGCGTCTGGTGGAGTGATGGAGTCGTCCCGAGTCGCACGGGTGTGCCTGGATGTACGAAATGATCTGTCATCTGGCCCCTTCTGGCCCATGCTTGCGCAGGGGTCGCGCCTGTGGCCCCGCTCCGGACAGATCCCGCTCCTGCAATACCCTCGGCCTTAAAGGCGCGCTGGCCACCATGGTGCTGGGTCAGGGCGGCATCTTGTTGATCGTGGCTGCGGTGAAAGCGATGGCCTTGGCGCAGACTTGATCTTCTGGCGGCAAATCAATATGAAACGTGGCACTTGTGGCGACTACCGCAGTGCCGGATGCTACGTAGGTTGTACACTCTCCAGAGGTAATTATGCCGACCGCGACGCTTCGGTTGGCAAGTTCCACGTCCGGAAGCCATTTCATGTGACCAGACTGTCGCGCTTTATACTCTGTCAGGCTCGGAGCATTCCCTACCGATTGTGTAATGCTCGAAAAGGGATCTCCCTCAGTCTCCCAGTCACAGCCCCGTGCGGTTTGTTGATCAGCAAGAGCCACATCCCTGGCGGTTTGTGCGGATAGGTTGAATTTACTCAGAACTTCGGCGTTCACGGCGGTACAAGGCTCGTATAGTGTACCGTCGTTGTTCGAGTTCCATCGGTGGGTGAACTTAGTTTTGAAAGGCAGCGAAACTCCATTGGCGTCCGTCTGCCTGGTTGTTGGTGCGGGGGCTGTGGTTGATCTTGCTATTGAATCGACCGGACGATTGATGTGTTCTGAATTGGAGCAAGACGAAAGTGTCAAAGTTGCAAAGACTGCAAGTGTAGCGAATGTCTTTTTGCTGGTACTACGTTGCAATGTCGTTGGCCGCAGTTGAATCAGCTCCCGTCAACTCAAACTGAGCTAGTGAACACTGGTCACTGAGTCCGAGGAGGCCAGTTTCTTTTAGCTTGATTTCTTCTGTCAAGGTATCGATGAATTCCACGACTCGGGCATGAAATTCACCGCCCTCTTTGCAGCGCCCATAGTGATTCTGACGCCGAACGTCGGTCAGAGACCGTCTCGCCTCCGCCAACTCCGCCGCCAGATTCCTCGCCACCCCGGCCCGTCGCTTCCACTCGGCGTCGATGACCTGTACGACTCCGCCGTCGCCGAGTTCGGGATTCCCGCGGGGAATGGAGGTGTCCGGTGGCGTGGTGGAGTCACCGCCGAGTGGCACACGTGTGCCCGGTTGTACGAAATACTCCGTCATCCCTCCCCCTTCTGGCCCCGGCCAGATCTACGGCGTGAAAGGCATTGTAGCCAGGATCGTCGGGTTTGGGAGGATTGGCGTCAAGGTTGTGGATGAAGGGTCAGCCGGCGTGGCGGACGGGACATCCAGGGGCGAAGGTGCCCAGCTCATCGACCTCATAGCCGCGCGGATAGCAGCGGATCTGCGGCATGTCCCGGCCGTATTGGGGGACGGTACGTCGGCCGGCGAAGAACCGGATGGCCAGACCGCGGGCCTTCAGGCCGTTGCGGGCGACGACACGCTCGACGGCGGTGGGCTTGGGGTAGCCGAAGGCGTCGAGCAAGCGGTCGTCCATGAGGGCGAACGACAGGCGCCGGACGAGCCACGCCGGGAGAAGGCGGAACGGCATGAAGGTGGTGAGCAGATCCAGGGTGGCGTCGGCGACCTTGCGTGATCCGGGGGAGTAGGCGAAATGTTCGCGCTCGTAGTCTTCGAGGAAGTGCTCGAAGTCCTCGTACGTGCCGGGAATGTCTTTGAGCGCCATGTGTTTGCCGAGTTTGCGGTAGTACTCGGTGAGACCGTCGATCTCGTTGCGGCCCAGCGGGCGCCACTCGTAGTCGGCCACCCAGCGGACCGGACACACCACGAACGTGGCCAGTACGTAGAGCATGTCGTCGTTGGAGATGTCGTACATAGCGTGCATCTGGTTGATCCGCCGGACAGCATTGCGGGCGCGTGGATCGGCGAAGCCGTGTTCGACGGGAGCGTCGAGGAGCAGCACGGTGTCGTCGTAACGCTTCTGGGTGCGTTCGGTGAATTCTCCGGTCTCATACAGCAACTCGCCGATCGACGGTACGGCGTAGGTGCGGAAGAGGGCGAAGCTCAGCGCCATCGTGATGCCCCACGGGTATTCCAGGGTGCCGAGGCTGCGTGCGTACCGTTCGGGATCGGCCGCAGGGTCGACACGGGCAAGGTCGTCACGCAGTCGGTAGCGCTCCGCGCGGCGGGTACTGATGCGATGTGAGACCGACGAGGCGACGGACGAAACGGACGGCATGACGCTCCTGAGGTGGCCGTTATATCAGATATTTGAAACATACCATCGGTTTTGTCCCAATCCAATGTGGACGAGCGACACGCAGAGCGCCGTCGGCGAGCAGGCGAGCGCCGTCGGCAACAAGCAGGGCGCTGGCGCGAAGCGTCAGCTGAACGGCGGCCGTTCGTCGATGCGGGTCGACAGATGGCCGACGCCGCGCCACGCGCGGGCGACGAGGTCGGCGTCGTCGGGGGTGATGAGATTGCCCATCACCCGGACCACGAGCGACATCAGCCGGGCCGACCGGATTCCGGGGCGGCCGAGGGCCGGGACGGTCTGCGGCATCGTCAGCAAGCCGGCGAGTCGACGGGCAGCGGAGAAGGCCAGCCCGTAGTGGTCGACGAGCAGGCTGCGCCAGGCGTGCGTGTGGTCGTCGCCGGACAGGAGGCCAACCGCCAGCCGGGCGGTCTCCAGTGCGTAATCGATGCCCTCGCCGTTGAGGGGATTCACACACGCCGCGGCGTCGCCGATGAGCATCCAGTTGCGGCCGGCGACATTGCTGACCGCACCGCCCATCGGCAGCAGCGCCGAGGCGATGCGCACCGGCTCGCCGGTGATCTGCCACTCGTCGGCGACCATGTGCGAGTAATGCTCGAGGATCGGCCGAAGTGCCATGTGCGCCGGTCGTTTTGATGTGGCCAGAGCACCGACGCCGACGTTGAGCAACCCCTCGCCGAGTGGGAACACCCAACCGTATCCGGGCAGCAGTTCACCGTCGGGTCCGCGGAGTTCGAGGTGCGATCCCATCACGGTGGCGTCGGCGCGCGGGGACGGGACATAGGCGCGCGCGGCCACGCCGTACGCGGTGTCGCGGTGCCACTGTCGGCCGAGGATCTTGCCGAGGCCCGAGCGCACCCCGTCGGCGACGATGACCTGCCCGACGCGGATCGTCCGCCGACCATCGGCGGTGTCGACGACCACTGCGCTGATGCGGTCCCCGGCGCGCTCGACGTCGACGGCTTTGGCGCCCGACACCATTCGTGCACCACGCTCGAGGGCGAATTCGCGGATCGCGTCGTCGAGTTCGAGGCGCGCGACGGCGCTGCCGTAGCCGGGGAACCGGCCCGACGGCCACGGCACGAACACGCTGCGGCCCCAGCCGTTGAGCTGCAGACCGTCCAGACGCGGCCGCGTGTCGAGGAGATGCCCGAGGCCGAGGCGATCGAGTTCGGCGACGGCGCGTGGGGTGAGCCCGTCGCCGCAGGTCTTGTCGCGTGGGAACACCGCCGCATCGACGAGAACCACCTGGCGACCGGCCGATGCGGCGTAGGCGGCGGCCGCCGACCCGGCCGGCCCGGCGCCGACGACCAGGACGTCGGCGGCGTCGGGGACCTCGACGGGGGGCACTTGGCTGCTCACCCGACCAGTATGTCGGCGCACCGTCGGGCGATGCTGCTCGGGCAGCGTCGGTGCCAGACGCTAGGCTGCACAGAGGTAGTGCCCTGGGGTATGGCGCCCGATGCGTCACGCCGATGGCCTTGGCCTTCTCGAAACGGACCTTCTCGAAACGGAGCGGCGCAAACACGTGAAGTCGACATTCACCGGAGTAGACCTCGGGACCGATGAGTTCGCGGAGACCGTGCGGTCCTCGCTGGCCCGTGTCGAGGACCTGCTGCTCACGGAGCTGGCTTCGGGCGACGACGTCATGACCGAGGCCGCGACACATCTCGCGCGTGCCGGGGGCAAGCGATTCCGGCCGATGTTCGCGATCCTCGCATCGCAGTTCGGGCGTAACCCCGACGCCGACGAGGTGATCACGTCGGCGACCGTCGTCGAGATGATCCACCTCGCGACGCTCTATCACGACGACGTCATGGACGAGGCGCCGATGCGCCGCGGCGCGCAGAGCGCCAACGCCCGGTGGACCAACAGCATCGCGATCCTCTCCGGCGACTTCCTGTTCGCCCGGGCCTCCCGGCTGGTCTCGACGCTGGGCCCCGACGCCGTGCGCATCATCGCCGAGACCTTCGCCGAACTCGTCACCGGGCAGATGCGCGAGACCGTCGGTGCCACGCAGGGCGCCGACCCGATCGACCACTACCTGAAGGTGGTGTGGGAGAAGACCGGGTCGTTGATCGCGGCCGCGGGCCGATTCGGCGCGATGGCTTCCGGCGCGACCGCCGACGACACCGAGCGGCTCTCCAGGATCGGCGACATCGTCGGCACCGCCTTCCAGATATCCGACGACATCATCGACATCAGTTCTGTCACAGGCGATTCCGGCAAGACGCCGGGTACCGACCTGCGTGAGGGTGTGCACACCTTGCCGGTGCTGTACGCGCTGCGCGAGGACGACGCGTCGTCGGATCGACTCCGCACACTGCTGCTCGCCGACGACGGATCGGCGCGGCCGCTGACCGACGACGCCGAGGTCGCCGAGGCGCTCGATCTGCTCAACGCCTCGGGCGGCATGGTGCAGGCCAAAGGCAAGCTGGCCGAATTCGCCGAGCAGGCTCGTGCCGAACTCGCCCAGTTGCCGACCGGGCCTGCGCACGGGGCATTGAGCTCGCTGGTCAGCTACACCATCGACCGAACCGGATAGCCGAGCGGTCGGATGGCTCACACCCCGCCCGGAAACCGAAACGGGGTCTGGATCGTTTGAGAAACTACAGGGCGTCCCCCGCCCGGCAGCCTGCCGGAGCGCACACCGACGTCGTGACTCGAACGAGGACCTGATGCATTTCAACGGATTGAAGACCGCGCTCCTGCTCGGTGTGATGTCGGCGATCATCGTCGGCATCGGCGCGATGTTCCGCAGCCCCATCATCCTGTGGGGGTCGGTCATCCTCGCCGTGGCGGTCAACGCCTACGTCTACTTCAACAGCGCCAAGATGTCGCTCAAGGCGATGCACGCGCAGCCGGTGACCGAGGTCGAGGCGCCGGTGCTCTACCGCATCGTCCGCGAGCTGGCCACCTCGGCGCATCAGCCGATGCCCGCGCTCTACATCAGCCCGACGGAGTCGCCGAATGCGTTTGCCACCGGCCGCAATCCGAAGAACGCGGCGGTGTGCTGCACCGCCGGGATACTGCGGCTGCTCGACGAGCGGGAGTTGCGTGCGGTCCTCGGCCACGAACTGTCGCACGTGTACAACCGCGACATCCTGATCAGTTCGATCGCCGGCGCCATGGCCGCGATCATCAGCGGCCTGGCGAACTTCGCGCTGTTCTTCGGCGGCAACCGCAACAACGCCAACCCGCTGTTGATGCTCCTTGTCGCGTTCGTGGCGCCGATCGCGTCGACCCTGATCAAGCTGGCCGTGTCACGCTCGCGCGAATATCAGGCCGACGCCTCCGGTGCCGAATTGACCAGGGACCCGCTGGCGTTGGCGTCGGCGCTGGCCAAGATCTCCGGCGGCATCCAGGCCGCGCCGCTCCCGCCGCAGCCCGACATCGCCGCGCAGAGTCACGCGATGATCGAGAATCCGTTCCGTGCCACCGACCGGATGGCCAAGCTCTTCTCGACACACCCGCCGACCGAGGAGCGCATCGCCCGACTGCAGGAGATGGCGCGGCGCGGGATCAGCTGAGCGCCGCCGTCACCCCAGCCGCTACCGGTAGTTGACGAATTGCAGCGCGATCCCGAAGTCCTCGCCCTTGAGCAGCGAGATGACAGCCTGCAGGTCGTCGCGCTTCTTGCTGGAGACGCGTAACTCGTCGCCCTGGATCTGCGCCTTGACGCCCTTGGGCCCCTCGTCGCGGATCTTCTTGGAGATCTTCTTCGCGTGCTCGGAGTCGATGCCCTGCACGAGCGTTCCGGTGATCTTGAACTGCTTGCCCGACGCGGCGGGCTCCCCGGCGTCGAATGCCTTGAGGGAGATGTCGCGACGGATCAGCTTCTCCTTGAACACCTCGAGGCCGGCGACGGCGCGCTCCTCGGCGTCGGAGGTGATGACGATCGCCTCCTCGCCGGACCATGCGATACCGGTGTTGGTGCCGCGGAAGTCGTAGCGCTGGGACAGTTCCTTGGCGGCCTGGTTGAGGGCGTTGTCGACCTCCTGGCGGTCGACCTTGCTCACGACGTCGAACGATGAATCAGCCATGGGTACAGCCTAGTGGGCGCGCTCGCGGGCGAGACGGGCGCTCTCGACGCGTGGGGGAGCGCCGTCGGCGAGGAGGCGGGGCGCTCTCGGCGGTGGGTTGGGCGCGCTCGGAGAGGAGGGGAGCGCGCTCGGCGGGGCAGCTCTGACCAGCGGGTTTGCGTGAACGGCCGGTAGTCGTTGTATTCTTCACGGCGTTGTTCACGCGGTCGGAAACGGCCGCGAGAATGGCACGGCAGGTTGCCCGAGCGGCCAAAGGGAGCGGACTGTAAATCCGTCGCGCAAGCTACATAGGTTCGAATCCTATACCTGCCACAAACGAGGAAAATCGTCGTTCGCGACGCGCCGTCAAACCGCTGTAACAGGCGATTTGGTGCGCCGCCGAGTCGGTGTGTAATCTCGTTAAGGCTCTCGAGCCGCCCGGACACGTGACCGGGCAGCACGGGTGAACGCCCCCTTAGCTCAGTCGGCAGAGCGTTTCCATGGTAAGGAAAAGGTCGACGGTTCGATTCCGTCAGGGGGCTCGGGAGGACTTGATCGCCCCCGCGGGTGCTCAGGCCGCCAAGGCGGTGTAGCTCAGCTGGTTAGAGCGCACGACTCATAATCGTGAGGTCGAGGGATCGAGCCCCTCCACCGCTACACAACACGCAGCGCCCGCGGCGGCCCGGGACACGGGGGCGCGAGCGCCGAGAACACGCAAACCCCCGTGAAAGAAGGATTACAGTGGCTTCCTCAACTGATGTGCGGCCCAAGATCACCTTGGCCTGCGAGGTGTGCAAGCACCGCAACTACATCACCAAGAAGAACCGTCGCAACGATCCCGATCGCCTCGAGATCAAGAAGTTCTGCCCGAACTGCGGCAAGCATCAGGCGCACAAAGAGTCTCGCTGACGCAGTCGTCGGCGATCGGCGACATACAGACATACCTGCGGACCGCCTCGACGAGGCGGTCCGCAGTGGTATGTGCGCGGCACGGATGAGACCTTCCTCGCGCGTCGCGGCAGCAGCCGTCGGAAGTCATGGATCGACGCCACCGGGACGTGGCACAGGTAAGGAGCGAACCGCATGTCGTCACAGATCAGCGACGCCGAGATCAAGCAGCGGACCTCGGAGCTGAAGGCCGCCGGCGAGAAGCTCACCCCCGAGGAGATCGCCGAGCACACCAAGTCGCTCGTCGGCTTCAACTACACCGTCGACGATTACTACGAGATCGGCCGCGAAGAGGTCCGCAAACACGCCCTGGCCGTGCAGGACCCGCACCCGACGCACTGGGACGAGTCCGCAGCGCGCCGACTCGGCCATGACACCCTGATCGCCGCCCCAACCTACGTGTCGGTGCTCGGCATCGTCGCCCAGCGCAAACTGTTCGAGGACGTCATCACCGGATACGACCTGTGGCAGATCATGCAGACCGACCAGCGGCTGATCTACCACCAGCCGATGAAGGTAGGCGATCAGCTGGTGTGCGACGTGTCGCTCGACTCGTTCCGGCACGTCACCAGCCCGGAGACGATCGATCTGATGGTCACCAAGAACGTCATCTGGAATCAGCGCAACGAGCCGGTGATGACCACCTACACCTCGCTGGCCGCGCGGCCGGGCATGGAGATCGATCCCGAACTCGCCGAGTCGCTCGACCACGTGATGATGAAGGTCGACCGCACCGGCACCGTCGGACGCACCGTCGAGCCCGAGCCCGGACGCTACGACCGCCCCGACCCCACCGAGCGTCCGGGAGCCTACGGCGCGGTGGACTTCGATTCGCTGACCGTGGGCCAGGAACTACCCGCCAAGCGTTTTCTGCTGACCCGCGGCAACCTCACCAACTACGCCGGTGTGGCCGGGGATCCCAACCCGATCCACTTCTCCGACCACCTCGTCAAGGCCTCGGGCATGGACGACGTCGTGGCGCACGGCATGCAGACGATGGGCCTCGGCGCGACCTTCATCTCCGAGCACATCGGCGACCCGGCGGCGTTCTGCGAGTACAACGTTCGCTTCACCAGCCCGGTCTACGTGCCCGCCGACGACAGCGCCGCCGTCGACTTCACCGGCAAGATCAAATCCGTCGACCCCGACACGCGCCGCGGCACGATCGCGATTGTCGCCAAGCAGGGTGACCGCAAGATCTTCGGGCGCGCACAGGCCGTCATCCAGTTCAACTGAGGGTCGTCTCCCGGACTGTCCCCAATCACCCTGCGTCGGATCCCTCTGCGCCGGATCCCTCTGCGCCGGAGTCCTCTGCACCGGAGGCATGTACGCGGATGAGCGGCACCGCCGCGGTCTCGACGACGTCGTCGATCGCCTCGGCCGACAGTGAGCCCTCCATCAGGAAGTGGTAGCGCACGAGGTCGAACGCCAGCGTGGCGGCCGTCGCCGGCACCGGCCCCGCACCGATCTCCCCACGGTCGCGTGCCCGTCGGATGATCACCCCCGACAGATCCTCGGCCTTGGTGCGCAGCACCGTCATCGCAGCGGGATTGGGCTCCGACGCGGCGCCGGCCATGATGCCGAGCGCGACCTCACGGCCCTGTGCGGCCAGCCGATCGAGCAACTCGTGGATCGTTCCCCGCAGATCGCCGGCCAGGGTGCCGGTGTTGGGGGGCGTGATGTCGGCCAGGCGCGTGTTGGCCAGGGCGGTGATCACCATCTCCAGTTTGGTCGACCACCGTCGATACAGCACCGCCTTGCTCGTCCCCGCGCGACGCGCGACCCCTTCGACGGTGAGGTCGGCGAATCCGACGTCGCGCAGTTCGGTGAGCACCGCGTCGAAGATCGCCGCATCGAGTTCGGCCCCGCGGCGTCGGGTCGCTGCCGCCATCTCCTGCCACCTTCCGACAGTCGGCCGATCAAGCCGGCCGGATAGGAAACGTTGCGTTTCTTGTTGGTTCAGACTAGCATCGCAGGCAATAAGAAACGCCACGTATCTTAAGGGGAATGTGATGATGAAGTCCGACGAAGGCAAGGCCCTCGCGTTGGTGCTCGGGCTGACCGCGGTGGTGTCGATCCTGTTGTTGGCGTTCGCGCTCCCCGGGGTGCACTCCAAGCCCAACGACATCCCACTGGCGGTGGTCGCGCCGGCCGCGGCCACCGAGCAGATCTCCCGTGCGCTCGAGGAGCGACAGCCCGGCGGCTTCGAGGTCACCGCCGTCGGCGACGAGGCGCAGGCGCGACGCCAGATCCTTGATCGCCGGGTTGAGGGAGCACTTGTCGTGCAACGGGATTCGACGCGAGTCCTGGTGACGACCGCGGGCAGTCCGGCAGTGGCCACGCTCATCGAGACCATCGGGCAACAGATGGGCACGCAGATGCACTCGCCGGTCACCGTCGTCGACGTCCGCGGGTTCGGCACCGGCGACCCGAAGGGCGTCGGGCTGGCCGCCGGAGCATTGCCGCTCGCCCTGGGCGGCTGGATCGGTGGTGTGGCACTGATGATGATGATCCGACGGCCTCGCAACCTCGTGCTGGCGACACTGGGCTTCGCCGTGCTGGCCGGGCTCGCGATCAACCTCCTGATGCGTTACGTGCTGGGTACTTTCGACACCGCCTTCTGGTACCTGGTGCTGAGCGGAATCCTGGGTATCGCCGCCACCGCGTTCGGGGTGATCGGACTGCGTCGACTGCTTGGCGGAGCGGGCCTCGGGATCGCCGCGATTCTGCTTGTGGTGCTGGGCAATCCGCTGTCCGGGCTGAGCAGCTCGCCGGACCTGTTGCCCTCTCCGTGGGGCGCGATCGGTCAGCTGCTACCGCCCGGGGCCACCGGAACACTGTTGCGCAACGTCGGATTCTTCAATGGCCACAACATCATTCATCCGATCGTGGTGCTCACGGTGTGGCTGGTGGCCGGGCTGGGTCTCTACGCGATCGCACTGTGGCGTCAGACCGACGTCAGCGAGGACGACGAACTCATCGACGAGGTCATCGGCATCGACGGCGCTGCACACGCCGGCGCTGCACACGCCGGCGCTGCACACGACGAACCGGCGTCGGGGGAGGACTCGGCCCCGCACGGGCGGCACGAAATCGGTCACGTCGTCGAGATGTCGGCGCACTCGTCGTCGGCTGGGCACTCGTTTTCGGGGCACTCACGCTGACGCGGGGTCGGCGAAACGCGGGACCGCACAGTGAAAGCGGCGCAGGCGATCACCGCGCACCCGCCGACGACGAGCGGCACGGTGAGATGCTCGCCGAGCATGACGACGGCCCAGCAGACACTGAGGACCGGCTGCACCAGCTGGATCTGACTGACCGTGGTCATCGGCCCGATCGCGAGACCGCGATACCAGGCGAAGAATCCGAGGAACATGCTGACGCCGGCCAGGTAGGCGAACGCCGACCACTGGCCGGCGCCGGCGTGCGGTGGGTGGGTGACCACGCTGACCGCCGACACCGTCACCATCACCGGCGCCGCGAGAACCAGTGCCCAGCAGATGGTCTGCCACGAACCGAGTTCCCGCGACATCAGCCCGCCCTGCGCATATCCGATCGCTCCGAGCACCACCGCCGCGGCGAGCAGGGCGTCGGCGACCCCCGGTCCGCTGCCGACGGACCCGCCGTGGGCGAGCAGGCTGAACACGACGGTGGCTCCCACCCCGAGGGCCGCGCCGAGCCAGAAACGCGACGACGGTCGCTCGCCGGTCAGCAGCACCGCGACCACCGCTGTCGCCGCGGGCAGTAGGCCGATCACCACCGCGGCATGCCCGGCGGTGGTGCGCTGCATGGCCAGTGAGGTCAGTATCGGGAAGCCGGCAACCACGCCCGCCGACACCGGGGCGAGCCGAAGCCACTGCCGGCGGGTCGGCAGCGGAGCGCCGAACGCGATCAATGCCACCGCGGCGAGAGCGGCCGCGACGACGGCCCGCCCGCAGCCCACGAACAGCGGGTCGAGTCCCGCACCGCCGGTGCCCCCGACTGCGATTCTGGTGAACGGGACGGTGAACGAGAAGGCGATCACGCCGACGAGCCCCCAGGCCAGTCCGTGGGCGGTCGTCGGGCCGTGCGCCGATAGCGGACGCGAGAGACGTGCGATAGCGCTACTATTGGTTCTCATGTCCGACGATAGCAGTGAGCAGATCGCGCGTCACCTCCGTTCGCTGACCGCAACCGCCGGCCCGGGATCGAAGCTGCCGTCCACCCGCGACCTCGCGGCGCGGTTCGGCGCCGGACCGGTGACCGTGCAGCGGGCGCTTGCGATGGTGGTGGCCGACGGCCTCGTCGAAACACGCCCCGGCCGTGGCACTTTCGTCCGCGCACGTCCGACGCAGCGTCGAGGCGCGGATGTGGCGTGGCAGACGGCAGCGCTCGGACCCCGACGCGACGGTGCGTCCCCGGTCGGTTCGACCCTGCGGCAGGTGCCGCACGACACGATCGCCATGCATTCGGGCTACCCCGACGAGTCCCTGCTACCCATCCGCGAGGTCGGTGCGGCACTCGGTCGCGTGGCCCGACGGCCGGAGTGCTATCGCCGACCGCCGATCGCGGGGATTCCGGAGTTGCGGCGCTGGTTCGCCGACGAGCTCTCCGCCACCGACTCTCCTGGGTCTGCGCCTGCCGAGTCCTGGCACTCCGCCGATGTGATGGTCGCCTCGGGTGGGCAGGCCGCGCTGGCCGCGGCATTCCGCGCGCTCGCCGCCCCCGGTGAACCGATCGTCATGGAGTCGCCGACCTACTGGGGTGCGATCGGCGCCGCCCGGCAGGCCGGTCTGGTGATCGTGCCGGTGCCCCGATCCGACGGCGCACCCCGGGCCGGCGACCTCGACGCGGCGCTGACGTCGTCGGGGGCGCGCGTCTTCTACGCCCAGCCCAACCACGCCAACCCCACCGGCGACCGCTGGGATGCCGGGCAGCGGTCGGCGATCCTCGATGTGATCACCGCGCATCGCGCGTTCCTCGTCGAGGACGATTGGGCGCACGACCTCGGGATCGATGAGCCGGTGCGGCCGCTGGCCGTCGCCGACCGCGACGGGCACGTCGTCTACGTCCGGTCGTTGACCAAGAGCATGTCGCCATCGATGCGGGTGGCCGGGATCCTCGCGCGTGGACCGGCACGGGTACGGATCGAGCAGGCGCTGGCGCATTCGGATCTGTTCGTCTCGCCGATCCTCCAGTGGGCGGCCCTCGAGGTGGTGAGCAGACCGGCGTGGCGCACCCACCGCAAGACACTTGCCCGCGCGTTGGGGGACCGGCGCGACGCCCTGCTGGCCGCGCTGCGTGAGGCCGGCTTCGATCCGCGCCGGCCGGCCGGTGGACTGCACCTATGGGTCGACCTGGGCGTCGGCAGGGCCGGCGACGCACCGCCCGACGCCGACGCCGTCGTCGGGCGGGCACTGACCAAGGGTCTCGCCATCTCGCCGGGTACCGAGTGGTTCCCCGCCGAGCCGACCGGCCTGTTCGTCCGGCTCACCTATTCCGCGGTCACCCCGGATCGATACGATGACGCCGTCCGGATTCTCTCGGAGAGCCTCTGACGCCCGAGCGACTGACGCCAAGGGGCCACAGGCCCGTCGGGCGGGGACGTTCCAGGGGCGTTTTGGGTTCGGCAGGGCCCATGTTCTACACTGAAGTGTCTCGATTGACTTAGACTTGCGCGCTACCCATGGGGTGGCGCGTTGGTTTTGTCGGACGGTTGATTCTGTCGGACGGCGGAATGTCGGTAGCCGAAGGCCACGCGGCCGGACGGCGACGACACACCAGTCCGTAGGGTGGATCGAGATGGTGGTCCGAGTGGCCCGGCGGGTTTTCTTGCCGGGACGTGACGGCCGCAAAGGGGCGTAGCTCAACTGGCAGAGCAGCGGTCTCCAAAACCGCAGGTTGCAGGTTCAAGTCCTGTCGCCCCTGCCCTGGTGAGGGCACACGTTGACGAGAGGACCTCGAAGTTGAGCAAGCGAGATCGAGCAGCCCGCGCCAAAGATGCCGCGGGGGACACCGCCGCGTCGGCGGCCGATGAGCTCGAGGTCTCCGATGCCACCGACGATTCCGACGGCGAGAGCACGACGTCACTGACGAAGTCGGCCGACACCGAGCTCCGTCCGTCCGGTAAGCGTTCGGGTCGGGGTCGCCGTTCGGCGTCTGCCGCCGGCACCTCCGACGACGACTCGGATTCCGCAGGTGGAACCGCGGTCGCCGTCAAGGAACGCAAGAAGAAGGCGTCGCCTGCGGAGAGCCACAATCCGTTCGTACGGATCTGGCTGTTCCTGCAGCAGGTCGTCGCCGAGCTGAGGAAGGTCATCTGGCCGAGCCGCCGCGACCTGGTCGTCTACACGGCCGTCGTGCTGGTGTTCGTGGTCATCATGACCGCCTTCATCTTCGGTATCGACCTCGGCTTCGCCAAGGGCGTCCTCTGGCTGTTCGGTTAGCGGTTCACCTCGAGTGAGCGCACCGACCATCTCGGGGCGCCCGACGAACCGGTCGTCGGCGCACGGCGGACGGCACGGTCGAGTGACGACCGGGCGAACGACGTGAGACCTGACCGAAACTGTGAGAAAGAGGAGCGTGGGCTGCAGTGAGCACCCCGGAGAACACCGAAGCGGCTGACGTCGAAGGCGTCGTGACCGACGAGGCCGTCACCGACGAGACCCTCGTGGACGAGACCGACGACCCCGGTGTCGAGGCGCAGGCCGAGGCCGCCGAGGACGAGGCCGCTGCCGTCGAGGGCGGCGAGGCCGCAGTCGAGGCCGATGAGGCAGCCAGCGAGGCTACCGACGAGGTGGCCGGCGAGGCCGACGCTCCTGCCGAGCCCGAGGAGACCGACCCCGTCGAGGAGCTGCGCAAGCAACTGCGTCGCGCGCCCGGCGAGTGGTACGTCATCCACAGCTACGCCGGTTACGAGAACAAGGTGAAGGCCAACCTCGAGACCCGTGTGCAGAACCTCGACGTCGGCGACTACATCTTCCAGGTCGAGGTGCCGACCGAAGAGGTCACCGAGATCAAGAACGGCCAGCCCAAAAAGGTCAACCGCAAGGTGCTGCCGGGCTACATCCTGGTGCGCATGGATCTCAACGACGAGTCGTGGGGCGCGGTGCGCAACACCCCGGGTGTCACCGGCTTCGTCGGAATGACCTCCAAGCCGTCGCCGTTGAGCCTCAACGAGGTGCTGCAGTTCTTGATGCCGCGCACCGAGGCCAAGAAGTCCGCAGCCAAGGCCGCCTCGGCCGGCGAGAGCGTCGAGGCTGCCGCAGCCGCGGTCACCTCGACCATCGAGGTCGATTTCGAGGTCGGCGAGTCGGTCACCGTCATGGACGGACCGTTCGCGACGCTGCCCGCCTCGATCTCCGAGGTCAACGCCGAGCAGCGCAAGGTCAAGGTGCTCGTGTCGATCTTCGGTCGCGAGACGCCCGTCGAACTCGGCTTCAATCAGGTCGAAAAGATCTGATTCGCCCGTCAGCCGGTGACCGGCTGACAACAAGACTTCCACGCCTCCAGCGGACGTGGATCAGCAAGAAGAACAACCAAGGAACTAGAGATGCCTCCCAAGAAGAAGAAGCTTGCCGGGATCATCAAGCTCCAGATCCAGGCAGGCGCGGCCAACCCGGCCCCGCCCGTGGGTCCGGCGCTTGGTCAGCACGGCGTGAACATCATGGAATTCTGCAAGGCGTACAACGCCGCGACCGAGTCGCAGCGTGGCAACGTCATTCCGGTGGAGATCTTCGTGTACGAAGATCGGTCGTTCGACTTCAAGTTGAAGACCCCGCCGGCGGCGAAGCTGCTGCTCAAGGCTGCCGGTCTGCAGAAGGGCTCCGGCGAGCCGCACACCAAGAAGGTCGGCAAGGTCTCGATGGACCAGGTCCGCGAGATCGCCAAGACCAAGCAGGAAGACCTCAACGCCAACGACATCGACCAGGCCGCGAAGATCATCGCCGGTACTGCTCGGTCGATGGGTATCACCGTCGAGTGAGCTTGCGATCTCGCGAGAATCACCGTCGAGTGAGCTCGCGATCTCGCGAGATCACCGAAGGCTGAGAGTCTTCAGATGTAGTGGGAGGGCCGGCTCGGCCCGCACCACCAACCCGAATCGTTTCACGGAGAAAGAACAGAGCAATGAGCAAGAAGAGCAAGGCCTACGCGGCCGCGGCCGAGAAGGTCGACAAGAGCAAGCTCTACAGCCCGCTGGAGGCTGCCGAGCTGGCCAAGGACACGTCGTCGAAGAACACCGACGCGACCGTCGAGGTTGCGATCCGGCTGGGCGTCGACCCCCGCAAGGCGGACCAGATGGTTCGAGGCACCGTCAATCTGCCCCACGGGACCGGTAAGACCGCCCGCGTGATCGTGTTCGCCACCGGCGACAAGGCCGCCGAGGCCGTGGCCGCCGGTGCCGACGAGGTCGGCGCCGAGGATCTCATCGAGAAGATCCAGGGCGGCTGGCTGGACTTCGACGCCGCGATCGCCACCCCCGATCAGATGGCCAAGGTCGGCCGTATCGCGCGCGTCCTGGGCCCGCGTGGTCTGATGCCGAACCCGAAGACCGGCACCGTCACCCCCGACGTGACCAAGGCCATCAACGACATCAAGGGCGGCAAGATCAACTTCCGCGTCGACAAGGCAGCGAACCTGCACTTCGTCATCGGCAAGGCCTCGTTCGACGCCACCAAGCTGGCCGAGAACTACGGTGCCGCCTACGACGAGATCATGCGCGCCAAGCCGTCGGCTGCCAAGGGCCGCTACATCAAGAAGGTCACCGTCTCCACCACCACGGGCCCGGGCATCCCGGTCGACCCGGCGGTGACCCGCAACTTCGCCGAGCCTGCGCAGGCCTGAGCGAATTCGACTCCTCGACACCCCCGATTGCCCTGGTGCGGTCGGGGGTGTCGTCGTCGTGACAGTCCGACGATCGTTGTGGCGGTCCGGCTCCGGTGAGAGCATGAGCGGGTGAACCGTAGCGTGATGTCGGCCCGCGAGGACGAGAACCGGCGGCTGTTGCGTGCGCGGGATGCGATCGACCGGCATCACGCGCGACGGCTCGACGTCGACGAACTCGCCCGGATCGCGGTGATGTCGTCCGCGCACTTCAGTCGCCGATTCTGTGCGCTGTTCGGCGAGACCCCACACCGCTACCTGCAGCGGCGCAGGATCGAACGGGCTTGTGCCGCACTGAGGTCGGGTCGGACGGTCACCGACACGGCGTTCGCGGTCGGCTATGACAGCGTGGGGACGTTCTCCCGGACGTTCACCGCCATCGTCGGATGTACGCCGACGGCCTATCGCCGTGCCGTGGCCCCGATCCCCGTGCCGGGCTGCGTGGTCCGGGACTGGACGCGACCGGCAACCGGACTGCGCAGTTTCGGAGAAGCGCTCACCGGCGTGGAGCCCGTAGCGTCGTCATCATGATCACCTCGGTTGCCATTCATTCCATCTTCGTTCTCGATCATCAGGAGGCGCTCGATTTCTATGTCGGCGCACTCGGTTTCGAGGTGAGCAGTGACGTGGACATGGGGTTCATGCGCTGGCTCACCATCGCCCCGCCCGCCCAACCCGACCGCGAGATCCTGCTGACGGTGCCCGGCCCGCCGGCCACCACACCGCAAGCGGCAGAGGCGATTCGCGATCTGCTCACCCAGGGTGCGCTGGGCACGGCGGCGATCCTCGGTACCGACGACTGCCGGGCCACCTACGCCGACCTCGTGGCCAAGGGCGTCGAGTTCACCCAGGAGCCGCAGGAGCAGCCGTACGGGATCGATTGCGCGCTGCGGGATCCGTTCGGCAACCACATCCGGATCACCGAGCGCACCGACGAGCGTCCGGTCGACGATCGCGACATCAGGCGATGGTCGGCGTCCTAGGTCGTGCCTCGTCGAGTACCTGTGTGACGGCGGCGGCCCGGGCGGTCGGATCGTCGTCGAACGGGATGAGGTACACGGTCCCGACGCCGGCCGCGGTGAAACGGTCGAGTTGTGCGGCCATCGACGCCGAATCGCCGACGAGTGCCGTCATCTCGATGAGTTCGTCCGGAACGCGCTGTGCCGCGACGTCTTTGGCGCCGCTCAGGAAGTGCTTCTGGATCTCCGCGGCGGCCGAGTCGAAGCCGTACGCACACGCCACACGGTAGTAGAAGTTGCGTTCGGGAGCCCCCATACCGCCGATGTAGAGGGCGTAGTGCCGCTTGATGGCCTCATAGCCGGGTGATCCCGGACCGCCCGCGGCCAGCGGCACCTGTGCGTGGATGTCCAGTGGGCCAAGGTGTTCGGGGCGGGAGTCACCGCCCCGGTCGAGGGGCTCGCCCCAGATGTCGCGGAATCGCTCGGGTGCGAAGAACATCGGCTGCCAGCCGTCGGCGATCTCGGCGGTCAACTCGACGTTCTTCGGTCCGAGCGCGGCAACGAGGATCGGGATGTCGGGGCGGATCGGGGTGGAGATCAACGCCAGCGGCTTACCCAGGCCGGTGCCACGATCGGCGGGCAGCGGCAGCGGATGGTGTCGTCCGGAATGGGTCACCTTGGCGCCGGTCCAGACCGTGCGACAGATCTCGATCACCTCACGGGTACGCCCGAGCGGCGCGTGATAGGGCACCCCGTGCAAGCCCTCGATCACCTGCGGGCCCGACGTGCCCAGGCCCAGCGAGAACCGACCGTCGGTGAGGTAGTCGAGAGTGGCCGCGGTCATCCCGATCAACGCCGGGGTGCGCGAGTAGATCGGGATGACCGACGTCGTCAGCGACACCGACGGAATCCGGCCGGCGAGATAGCCCAGCTGGCTCGGCGCGTCGAACGCATAGGCTTCGGGAACCGCCAGCAGTTCAACACCTTTGGCCGCGAAGACCTCCGCTTCGCCGGCGGCGGTGCGGAAGTCGGTCGAATAGTTGATCAGCAGTCCGATACGCACGACGGACCTCCTCTGGAGTGGATGGATCGTCAGTCTCGGTAGGTCGGCGTACGGCGATCCCGTGCCGCGGCCAGGGATTCGGCGAGGTCCGCGGAGAGCAGGGTGGCGGCATTCCACAGTGCCACCTGCTCGAGGCCGTCGCCGATCGGGTGGTCGCGCGCGAAATTGAGTGCGCGTTTGGTGCCGCGGACCGCCAGCGGTGACCGCGCGGCGATGGTGGCAGCCAGCTCGCGTGCGGAGGCCAGGACGCCGTCGCGATCGTCGGAGACCCCCGTGACCAACCCGATGGCACGGGCCTCCTGCGCGTCGACGGTGCGTGCGGTCAGGGCGAGTTCGCGGGCGAGGCCTTCGCCGATGATCCGCGGCAGACGTTGCAGCACACCGACGTCGGCGGTCACTCCGAGGTCGACCTCCTTGAGGCAGAAACGGGCGTCTGCGGCCGCGAGGCGCACGTCGCAGGCGGCGGCGATGTCGAGTCCCGCGCCGATACAGGCACCGGAGATCGCGGCGATCACCGGTGTACGGCACCCCTCGATGGCACTGACCGCGCGTTGCAGTTCGATGATCCTGTCCAGCAACGCTTCCGAACCCCGTCCGGCACACGGGTCGTCGGCGACGGTGGAGAAGTCGTCGAGCATCTGCAGGTCGATGCCCGCGCAGAAGTGGCGCCCGGCCCCGGAGAGCACGACGACGCGTACCGACGGATCGGTGTCGATCTCGGCGAATGCCGACGCCAGGGACCACCACAGTCCGGCGTCGAGCGCATTGGCTGCGGCGGGACGATTCAGCTGCACCGAGGCGATTCCCTCGCACCGGTCGATCACCAACGAGGGATTCTCGGACGTGGACGGACCCGATGATGCCGTCATGAGAGCTCTCCTTCTCCACGATGCGCGCGGCTCGGATGCAGGAGAAGCTAACACGGACGCCGAGCGGGATGACAAGCCTCGGATCGGCCGTCGGGAGGCCGGCAACTCGAGCGAGCGGGCCGTGGAAAACCGCGGCTGCGCTGCGCCGATGCGGCGCCGGGACAGTGTGAACCCACCCGATCGAGGGAGGGGGGCTACCCCCAATGGGGTAGCAAGACATCACCGGCGGGGCAGGTGGACTCCCACCGAGCTTCGTTAGCGTTGCAGAGCGCCGACGTGTGATGGGCAACACATCAGAGGGTGAGAGTGTTCCATCCGGTCGGCCGAGTCCATTAGTCACGAACGTCGACAGTCCAAATCACGGCGTTCGGCCGCAGGTGATGACCTGCGGAATTCAAGGGGTGTGGTGGTCTGTGGCGACGGTGACCGACGTCGGGAGTACGGCGAGCAGGTCGAGGGGTGGTGGCAGCGCCCGGTGGTCGGCGGCCGGCGCTGCCGCCAAGACCGTGCCGCGAGCGATCGGCGGTTTCTACGCCACGTCGCTGGAAACGTTCCGGTACCTGTTCACCACCCGACTCCACGTGCGGGAACTGCTCCACCAGGCCTGGTTCATCGCCAGCATCTCCATCGTTCCGGCGCTGGCGATGTCGATCCCGTTCTGCATGATGTTCGTCTACGAGATCAACATCCTGCTCACCGAGGTGGGGGCCGTCGATCTCAGCGGCGCCGGTGCCGGTGTGGCCATCATCCGCGAGATCGGGCCCATCATCACCGTTCTCGTGGTCGCCGGTGCCGGCTCGACGGCCATCTGTGCCGATCTGGGCTCACGGACCATCCGCGAGGAGATCGACGCGATGCGGGTGCTCGGCACCGATCCGATCCAACGGCTTTGTGTGCCAAGGGTTGTCGCGTCCACGCTGGTGGCGGTGTTCCTCAACGGTCTGGTGTCGGCGGTCGGACTGATCGGCGGCTACGTCGCCACCGTGTACCTGCAGGGGGCCTCGCCCGGGCAGTACATCACCAGTATCTCGATCATCACCGGGCTGCCGGACTTCTTCGTCAGTGAGATCAAGGCCGGTGTCTTCGGCCTGCTGGCCGGTCTCGTCGCCTGCCACCTCGGGCTGAACGTGAAGGGCGGCCCGAAGGGTGTCGGCGATGCGGTGAACCAGACGGTCGTCTACGCGTTCCTGCTTCTGTTCCTTGCCAATTCGGTGATCACGACGATCGCCATCCACTGATGACCCCGGGAGAAACCGCTTCGATGTCCACTGTCACGACCAAGATCCCACCGAACCGGGTACTCCGGGTCGCGCAACGTGCTGCCTCGGCGCCGTCGGGCTTCCTCGAGGGACTGGGACGACAGGTGTCGTTCTACATCCAGACGGTCGCCACGGTGCCCCGCACCATCCGCCGCTACCGCCTCGAGGTACTGCGGCTCCTCGCCGAGGTGAGCATGGGCAGCGGTGCACTTGCCGTCATCGGCGGTACCGTCGTCGTGGTGTCGATGCTGTCGATCGCAGTGGGATACGAAGTGGGACAGCAGGGTACGACGTCATTGGGACGCATCGGTCTCGGCGCGTTCGCCGGCTTCATCTCGGCGTTCTTCAACACCCGTGAGGTGATCCCCGGAATCGCGGGGATCGCGCTGACCGCAACGGTCGGCGCAGGCTTCACCGCCCAGCTCGGGGCCATGCGCGTCAGCGAGGAGATCGACGCCCTTGAGACGATGTCGATCCCGTCGCTTCCGTATCTGGTGGCCACCCGGCTGACCGCGGGTGTCATCGCCGTCGTGCCGCTGTATGCGGTCGCGTTGTTCGTCGGTTACGCGGCAACACAATTCGTCACCATCGTTCTGTACGGCCAGGCATCGGGTACCTACTCGCACTACTTCAGTGTGTTCCTGGTGCCCAAGGACGTCCTGTGGTCGATGGTCAAGGTGCTCCTGATGGCCGTCGTGGTGATGTGCGTGCACTGCTATCACGGCTACAACGCCCACGGCGGTCCGGCCGGGGTCGGCGTGGCCGTCGGTCGCGCGGTGCGTACCTCGCTGATCGCGGTCATGCTGATCGATCTGCTGGTCGGTCTCGCGGTGTACGGCGGCCCGTCCGGCGCGGTGAAGGTGTCCGGCTGATGGGACATTTCCGCGACTTCGGCCGGATGGCCAACCTCCTGCTCGGCATCGGGCTCATCCTCGTCATCACCGCCTCGGTGGTGCTCTCACTGGCGCTCTATCGCGGCGATCTGCGCGACACGGTTCCAGTGACCGTCTACGCCGACCGCACCGGCCTCATGCTCGAACGCGGCTGCGACGTCAAGCTCAACGGAGTCGTCGTCGGTCGCGTGGAATCGGTGGTGGCCGAACGTGATCGGGCACGAATCAACATCAGTATCGACTCCGACCGGGTCGACGACATCCCATCGAATGTGTCCGCGGCAATCGATCCGACCACCCTGCTCGGCCGCAAGTTCATCACCCTGGAGCGCCCGCAGTTCCCCGAACGGTCGCGGTTGATCGGGGGCTCGGTCATCGACTTCACCCAGAACTCGACGGAGGTCAACGATCTGCTGAAGTCGTTGGTCCAGGTCGTCGACGAAGTCGATCCGCGCAAGGTGTCCGACACCCTCAACGCACTCGCGCTCGCCGTGAACGGAGCAGGTGACGAGACCGGTCGGCTCATCGATCAGCTCAACACCTATCTCGGCACGTTCAATCCGTACCTCCCGTTGTTGCGCCGCGACATCCGGATCGGCACCCCGGCGGTGCAGACCCTGGCCGATGCCGCCCCGGACCTGTTGACGACGGTGCGCAACCTGACCACGACGGCACACACCTTGACCGACAAACAACAGCAGTTCGCCGCTTTCCTGCTGAGCTTCTCCAACCTGGGCAACACGGGTCGGGACCTGTTTGTGGCAGGCGGACGCCCGCTCCAGGAGTCGGTGGCCTCGCTGAATCCGACGCTGGCAGTGCTCGGGCAGTTCTCCGGCATCCTGCCATGCTTCCTGAACAACCTCGCCCAGACGTCGCGCACTCTCGAGCTCACCAACGGCGGCAGCGCATTACCGGGCCTCAACGTCGTCGGCACCATCCTCGCCGGCAACCCGCCCTACACCTATCCGGAGAATCTGCCGAAGGTCGGCCTGTCCGGCGTGGGCCCGAGTTGTTACGAACCACGAGGGGGACGCGTGGGTCACGTCGACTTCCCCGACGGCTCCGACGCCTACCGGCCGATCAACGATGCCGGTGATCTGATCGGAAACCCGTTGGCCACGTTGCTGTTCGGAGGCCACTGATGAAGACGACGGCAGTGGTACTCAAACTCGTCGCGTTCGTGGCGATCACCACCCTCGCCGGTGCGTTCGTCGCGGTCACCGCCGGCAACCTGCGATTCGGGCCGAGCACCGGCTACAGCGCCGTGTTCAGCTCGGCCACCGGCGTCGAGAACGGTTCCGAGGTGCGCATCGCGGGCGTGCCCGTCGGGTCGGTCACCGGTGTCCATCTCGACGGTGACGGGCATGCCGTCGTCGACTTCGACGTGCGCACCACCAACACGCTCATGGACGGGACCCGGGCGGTGATCCGGTACAAGAATCTCATCGGCGACCGGTTCGTCGAACTCCTCGACGGTCCCGGCGAGATGGGCCAACTGCCGGCGGGTGGCACCATCCCGGAAACCCAGACGACCCCCGCACTCGACATGGATCAGGTCGTCAACGGCTTCCGGCCACTGCTCCAGGGCCTCAATCCCGATCAGGCCAACCGGATCTCGGCGTCGCTGGTGCAGGTGCTCAATGGCCAGGAGGCCGCGGTCTCCGATCTCGTCGAGCAGATGGGCACCCTGACGAACTCGTTGGCCGACCGCGATCAGGTGATCGGTGAGATCATCAACAACTTCTCCAATGTCCTGCAGGTCATCAACGCGCGCGCCGACCAGTTCGACGGACTCATCACCGGACTGACCACGCTCGTACGTGATCTGTCCGCCGACAGCGGTCGCATCAGCTCGTCGTTGACCCAGATCAACGGACTCACCGGAGCTTTGGGCGGCATCGTCACCGATGCCCGGCCCGCTCTGGCCGGCTCGGTCACCGGGCTGCAACAACTGACCGGCAACCTCCAACGCAACACGACCACACTGGATGTGATCTTGAATCGACTCCCCGAAACCTACCGACTGATCGGGCGTGCGTCGGGCTACGGCAGCTTCGTCAACTTCTTCGTCTGCGGGCTGGCCATCAAGTACGGGCCCGGCGCGCGTGATCGCACACCGATGTTCACCGCTCCCACCGCGAGGTGCCAGCCGTGATCGATCTGAACAAGTCCATGCTGGAACGCAATACGCTCACCATGGGTATCGTCGGGACCGTCGCGATCATCGTGGTGCTGGTGCTGGCGTTCAACTTCCGGTCGCTGCCGGTGATCAACAGCGGTCACACCATGCACATCGAATTCGCCGACGCCAGCGGACTGCACGAGGGCGATCCGGTGCTGGTGGCCGGCGTCGAGGTGGGCAAGGTCGACAAGATCTCCCTCGACGGCGCGAAGGTGGTCGTCGATGCCTCCGTCGACACCTCCGATCAGCGGCTCGGCGACGACTCGACCGCGGCCATCAAGGTCCGAACCGTGTTGGGGCAGCGTTGCATCGAGATCACCCCACGTGGAACAGGATCCCTCGGCAAGGGTGCCACCATTCCGGTGGCGCGCACGACATCGGGCTATGACATCACCCGCAGCCTGGAGGAGGTCACCGGCAAGGTGTCGGCGACCGACACGGTGGACCTGTCCACGGCATTGAACCAGCTCACCGATGTCGAGGCGGCGTTGCCGCCGGATCTGAAGTCCTCACTGAGCGGACTGTCGCGACTCTCGGAGACCATCGCCTCCCGCGACAGCCAGCTGCGCACGCTGCTGAGCAACTCCGACACGACCAGCAAGGTGCTCGCGCAGCGCAATCAGGAACTGGCCGCGCTGTTCGGGCAGGGGACGACTCTGTTCACCGCGCTCAACCGGCGCTCGGAGGACATCCACGCGATCCTCGTGCAGGCACGGCAGGTCGCCGACGGGCTCAAGGGTATCGCCAACGACAACCAGACAACCCTCAAACCCGCTCTCGATCAGCTCAATTCGGTGCTCGACCTGCTGAACAAGAACCGTTCGAACATCGATCAGTCGATCACCGGACTCAAGACCTTCACCTACCAGCTCGGTGAGGCGGTCGGTTCCGGACCGTTCTTCGGGGTGTTGCTGCAGAACATCGCACCCGCCACGGTTCCCCTCCCCGCGACGACAGGAGCACCGCGATGACCCGCGACGACAGCAGCGCTTCAGTGCCGCGACGCCGCGCCCGAAGTGGCGGGCTGTTCCCGAAGTTCAGCAACTACCGCAAGACCCGCGCCACGAGTTCGGGGAGTTCGACACCCGGCAAGATCACGGTGTGCGTGCTCGCCGTCGCCGCGATCATCGGCGCGACCGCCTACTACGTGGACCGCTCGGGGTCGACGTCACTGACCGTCATGTTCCGCAACTCCGCGGGCCTCTACGTCGGTGATGAGGTGATGGTGCTCGGCGTGCCGGTGGGCAAGGTGGATGCGATCACCCCCGGCCCGAACGGGGTTCAGGTGGCGCTGACCGTCGACGGTCAGCCGATCCCGAAGGACGCCAAGGCCGCGATCATCGCGCCGACACTCGTGACCGGGCGGTACGTGCAGCTCGTCCCGCCCTACACCGGCGGCGACACCCTGGCCGACGGATCGGAGATCCCCATCGACCGCACCGCAACCCCCGTCGAATTCGACGAGGTCAAACAGCAGTTGGTGCGGCTGACCGATGACCTCGGGCCGACCTCGGCGGACGAGCAGGGCTCGCTGAACCGATTCCTCACCACCACCGCGCGCACCGTCAACGGCAACGGTCAGGTGCTGCGGCAGGCGCTCGTGCAACTCTCCGGTGCGTCGGGCACCCTCGATCGCGGTGGTACCGACCTGTTCGCGACGGTGCGCAACCTGCAGCAGTTCGTCTCGGCGATGTCGGCGGCGGACAACCAGATCCGCACCTTCTCCGATCAGCTCGCGACGTTCTCCGGGGTGCTCGCCGACAACCGCACCGAAACCGATCAACTGCTCGCGAGTCTGGCCTCGGCCTTCGACGTGATCAAGAACTTCGTCGACACCAACCGCGAGGCACTCGTGCGTGACGTCGGCAAGGCCAACGACATCACCGGCCTGCTCGTCGACCGCGTCGACACCCTCGCCGACATCCTGCACGTGGCTCCGACCGCGGTGTCGGACTTCTACAACATCTATGACCCGGTGGGCAATTCACTGACCGGTGCGCTCGGCATCCCGGACATCCCCGACCCGCAGTCGTTGATCTGCGCGCTGGTGGCGACGGTCAACGCACCGGAGGGCCAGTGTGCCTCGACGCTGACGCAGATCCGCCAGAATGCGGCGACCGCGGCGGCCCGGGCCGGCGTCAACCCGTCGGCCTCGACCACGCCGGCTGCTCCGACGTCGGCACCCACCTCGACACGGCCGGGAGGACGCTGATGAGATCCGCACGATCCGTTCGTCTCTCACGTGGTGCGCGTGTCTCGGCGCTCGGTCTCATCGTCGCGGCGGCCGTGGGCACCAGTGCGTGCACCTTCGACGGTGTCAACTCGATCCCGTTGCCGGGCAACACCGCATCGGGTTCGACCTATCAGATCACCGTCGATCTCGCCGACGCCCAGAACCTGGTGGGCAACTCACCGGTGAAGTCCGAGAACGTCACGGTCGGCAACATCCGCAAGATCGTCACCGACGGCTGGCACGCCCAGGCCGTGCTCGACATCGACTCCGACACCGATCTGCCGGGCAACGTCAACGCCACCCTCGCCCAGACCAGTCTGTTCGGTTCGCAGTACATCGAGCTGCACGTGCCCGACGGGCAGCAACCGAGGGGCGACTCGGCAACGGCGCCCACCTGGGCCTGAACCGCAGTGACGGGTACCCCGCGGTGGAGGACGTGCTGTCGTCATTGTCGTTGGTACTCAACGGCTCTGCCCTGCAACAGGTCCGCACGATCAGCACCGAGGTAGACCAGGTGCTGGCCGGCCGGCAGGAGAACGCGCGTCAGGTCATCGACCGCCTGCAACCGCTGGTGGACACGCTCAACAGCCAGCGCGACCAGATCGGCAACGTCATCGACGCGATGGGCCGGCTCAGCACCGAACTCGATCGGCAGAAGGAGGTGATCGGCGCGGGGATCGACGCACTGCAGCCCGCCATCGACGTCGTGAACGACCAAGAGAAGCAACTGGTCTCGATGCTCGACTCGGTCGGCCGGTTCGGACAGGTGGCGACCTCGGTACTCGACAACAGCCATGAGAACCTGGTGAGTGACCTGCAGAATCTGGCTCCCACGCTCGACGGGCTGGCCAAGGCGGGCGACAACCTCACCGAGGCGCTCAAGATCGCGTTGACCCTTCCGTTCCCGGTGATGGCGACCGACCGGGGAATCAAGGGCGACTATCTGAATCTGTTCCTGACACTGGACATCAGTCCCGGCAAACTGGCCAACGTGGTGCTGCCCAGCCTCACGCGGCAGCCGAGGAATCCGGCGCCGAGGACGCAGGGGAATCAGACCCAGACCGCTCGTGGCTCGGCTGATCCGATGCTGGCCCCGCTGACCGCAGGACGGACGACCCGATGAGATCGAAACTGGTACGCGTCCAACTGATCATCTTCGCCGTGATCTCGGTCCTCGCCGTCGGCTACGGCGCCTATGCCTATGCCGGCTTTCAGCGCTACACCGGGATCGGCACCTATACGGTGACCGCCGATCTCACCGATGCAGGCGGCCTGTACCCCAACGCGCTGGTCACCTACAACGGTGTCGACGTCGGGGTGGTCACCGCAGTCGATCCCGCCGACAACGGTGCGCAGGCGCGCCTGCAGGTGAAGTCCGACTTCCACATCCCGTCGGACTCCGAAGCCTACGTGCGCAGCGTGTCGGCGGCCGGTGTGCAGTTCATCGACCTGGTGCCCACCCTCCGGTGACGGTTCCGGGAACTTGGCGGACGGATCGCGAATCCCGCAGAGTCGCACCAACATCCCGATTCCGGCGACCGATGTCATCAACAAGGTGCAGCAGTTGCTGGCGAAGGTCCCCAAGTCCGACCTGCACACCACCCTCGACGAGGCCTCGACCGCGCTGCGCGACATCGGACCCGACCTCAACAGTGCGCTGACCGCATCCAGCGAACTGGTGGGGCTGGCCTCGCAGAGCCTGGACCAGACCACCCAGTTGCTCGTCGACACCGACCCGCTGCTGACGACGGTGGTGCGCTCGGGGCCCGACATCTCCTCGTTCGCCACCGACCTCGCGTCGTTCACCGGTCAACTCGCCATGAGCGACAACGATATTCGGACGACCCTGGATACCGGTCCGGCGGCGATCGACTCGGCGACCGGGCTGTTGGGTGATCTCACCACACCGCTGCCCATCCTGTTGGCCAACCTGCAAACCGTGGGTGAGGTGCTGCGCGTCAACGTTCCGGGTATCCGGCACATCCTCGTCGTGTATCCGGCGATCGCGACCGCGGTCAACACCATGGAACAGGGTTTCCAGGACCCCGCCGACCGCGAGTCGGGACAGGGTGAGCTCGACCTCAAGCTGGGCAACACCAACAATCCGCCGCCCTGCACCAGCGGGTACGGTACGCAACGCCGCAATCCCGGTGATCTGTCGCCGGTTCCGGTCACCGACACCTACTATTGCAACCTGCCCAAAGCCGATCCGCGTGTGACGCGCGGAGCCCGCAACGTGCCGTGTGCGACCGATCCGTCGGTGCGGACCGCGGAGGTGGCGCGCTGCCCCGAGGGGCTGCCGTCGACGTGGCCGCAGATGCTCAGCAGGCCCAACGCGCCCTATCAGCCGCCGCCGACGGTCGGTGGCGGCCCGGCGGATGACGATGCGGCCCAGGCCGTTCCGTACGACCCCCGAACCGGTAGGTTCCGGGCGCCCACCGGCGCGTACTACTCGCTCGGCTCATTACTCAGTCCGGCCGGCCCGACACCGAAGGAGAAGACAACATGGCAACAGCTGTTTCCGCAGTGACGACGCCGCGCACCGACATCGATCCCGAGGACGACGACCTCGAGGTGGAGGCCCAGGCGCCGCCGGCCGTGCCGACTCGTCGTCGCAAGGCGTGGGCCGCGGTGATGGCGGTGTGCCTGGTCCTCGCCATCGGCGGTGGCACCTGGGCAGGCCTGCTCTACCACCAACACCGCGACGTCGCCGCGGTTGCCCAGCGCGATGATCTCATCCTTGCGACCACCCGCCAGATGGTGGCCAACCTGGTGACGCTGCGCTACTCCAGCGCCGATGCGGACGTGCGTCGCATCCAGGCCGGCACCACCGGAGACTTCCGCAACCAATTCGCGGACACCACAGGAAGTTTCGCGGCAGTTCTCAAGCAGGGACAGGTCGATTCGACCGGCGCCGCGACGTCGGTGGCGCTCATCAATGCCGATGACCAACACGCGACGGCGATCGCCGCGGTCACCTCGACGGTGAAGAACTCGGAGGCGCCGCAAGGCCAGCAACGCGTCTACCGGATGAAAGTCGATCTGACCAACCAGGACGGAAAGTGGCTGGTCTCGAATATGGAGTTCGTCTCATGAGTGACACCGCAGTGACAACCGCCGAGAACCTCGACACCACCGAGAGCCTTCGCTCTGACGATGTGGTGCATCTACAAGACTCTACCAACGTGTGTTGTCAATCACATAACCCGTTCACGACAGAAGGAAAACATGTATCCAGCAATCCACGCGGCGCGTACTCCCGATAAGCCGGCGATCATCGTCGGTGACACCGGCGACATTCTCACCTACGCCCAACTCGAGCGTCAATCGACGCAATTGGCCAACGCGCTGCGCGCCGCCGGTTTCGTCGACGGTGACGTGGTCGCGTTGCTGAGCACCAATGCCGTCGAGGTGTTCGTCGTGTACTGGGCCTGCCTGCGTAGCGGGCTGTATCTCACGCCGGTGAATACGCATCTGTCGCCCGGCGAGATCGCCTACATCGTCAACGACTGCGGTGCGCGTGCGCTCGTCGCGTCGGCGGATCTCGCCGAGGCGGCTACGGCGGCCCGGGCCGAGTGCGCGAGCCTCGAGATCGCACTGTCCTTCGATCCGCGAGTCGGCGACGGTGAACGTGGCGAGTCGATCGAGGGATTCGGCGATTACGCGGAGTTCGTGGCGAGCGGGTCGCCCGAGGCGCCCGACCATCAGCGGCGCGGCAACGACATGCTTTACAGCTCGGGGACGACGGGACGGCCCAAGGGGGTCAAGCCGCCGTTGCCCGAGCGGGAGGTCGGCGATCCGGGTGACCCCTATGTGATGGTGTTCGGTGGCACCTATCAGATGGGCCAGGACACCGTGTACTTCTCACCGGCACCCCTGTATCACGCAGCGCCGCTGCGTTTCGGGATGATCACACAGAGCCTCGGTGGCACCGTGATCACCGTCAAGAAGTTCGACGCGCAGCAGTGCCTCGAGCTCATCGAGCGGTATCGGGTCACCCACACCCAGTGGGTGCCCACGCATTTCGTGCGCATGTTGCGGTTGCCGGCCGAGGTGCGGGAACGCTACGACGTGTCGAGCCTGACGCACGCGGTGCACGCGGCCGCGCCGTGTCCGCCGGAAGTCAAGAAGGCGATGATGGACTGGTTCGGTCCGATCCTGCACTAGCTACCACCCGGTAGCCCACTAGCGAAGCGGCACGAAGCCCGGGGTGGTTCACGGTGACCTGAACCCGGGTTCCGGGCCACCGTGGACCGAATCCAGCTCCGGTGCAGTCGGTCTCGAGGCTCGCCGCACGCGGCTCGCACCTCGACCAGCGGGGGATGACGCAGGCCATCGAAGGATGCTCGCGTCTTTCCCGCCTGACGATCGGATGCTGACGCCCTTCCCACCCGGTGTCCGCCCTACCCGATGGACGGGCCCTTCCCGCCCGGTGGTCGAGGTGCCGAGGAGCGCCAGCGACGAGCCTCGAGACCTGTTGTGCCGACAGGATTCCGGGCCACGGGCACACGAACACCTCGACCATCGGGATGGGGTATTTCTCTATGGAGTTCTCAAACAACAGATGCGGTCCCGGCCGGGTCGGGTGCGGGGAATCAGGTAGTGGGACAGCGCAGGTCAGGCTGCGGTGTCGTCGAGTCGCATGGTCCGGCGGTGATACGACGGCACCGGCCGGCGTTTCGGGTCGATGCTGGTGAAACCCGCAAAGTAATGCGACAGCAGTCTCCGCAGGAACTCGCACCGTTGCACGGTGTCGAGGGGTTCGGGGACCGGGTGTCGATGTGCGCCAATCCGCGGATGATGGCGTCGGTGTGTTCGGACGAGATGGACCCGTCCGCGGCATGCGCCAGTAGCAGGTCGACATCGGTGGTGGCCGAGATCCGCACATACCGACCTGCGATGGCGGGTGCGAAACCCATGCTGATCAACAACTCTCGTAGCCGGGTGGTCTCGTGATCGCCCACTCCCAGGCGATCCATCTCGCCGGTGAGGGTGGTGGCGTGATGATCGATCAGGTTCCGCAACAACAGGACTTGTTTCATCGCGCCGAAGGCTTGTGGCCCGGTCATCTCCGGATTCCATTGCAGGTCGCTGAGTTGGGTGACGATGGCGGCGAAGACTGCCTCGGCGTCAATATCTTTGACGTCAAGAGTTGTGGTGGTGTCGATCATGGGCCCCTCCCCCGGTGGCTGATCGGTGTGATGGGTCCAGTCTACACGTAAGCATGTGGCGCTCCTCACGTAAAAGTGGGTCATTTCCGCTGCGGCAGAGCGGGACACGCTCCCCCGCGGGTCAGGGTTGCCATGGCGATCAATGCTTGTGGACTGTGAAAGCCGTAGGACCGCTTGGTTAATGCGCGCAGGTGAGTGTTGGTGGCTTCCACACGACCGTTGGACATGTTGCAGGTGACCGCGTTGTAGATCTGTATCTCGCGTGAGCGGACCGACCGAGCGACCGTCTGCATCTCGCTGATACCGCTGTTCTCGGCGGTACTGAGCCAGCGTTGCAGCTGGCGCCAGGTGTGGCCGAACTTCCTGGTAAGAACTTGGCGGAGCAGCTCTTTGAGCTGATAGGCCCGTGCCAACACATCGTTGGCGGCGTTGATGACACCCTGTCGAGCATGTTCTTGTTCGTCGGTCAGATCCTCTGGATTCTTCAGTAACGCCCAGCGCAGACGCCGCCGATCGTTCTGCGAGAGGCCGTCAATCCCGCTCAGCACTCGCGACCGACACCGGTCGAGGGCTTGAGAAACCCACTGCAGCACATGAAACGGATCCATGCACACGTACACGTCGGGTGCTCGTTCGGCCAACACGGTCGCGATAAACTCAGCCCCGTCGGCAGTGACATGCGTGAGCATCCGGGTCCGTCGCGGCCCGAGGTCATCGAAGAACCGGTTCAAGGTGTCCTTGGTGGCATCCTCGCCGGCCCACACCAACCGGCCGGTGTCGTGATCAACCACAACGAGCAGATAGCGCCTACCCTTGCGATAGGCAATCTCATCGATACCGATGCGCCGCAACCCATTCAACCGATCAGTCTCGCCGACGTGATCGGCGACGACACGATCGACGATCCGCGAGACCGTCGCCCACGACACGCGCATCATCTCCTGCACCGAGGTCATCGGACAGTGCGCGGCCAGCCACGCCACCTGATCGTCGAAGGCTCTCGTCATCCGCGCCCCAGCTCGCGCCCACGGCACCGATTCGGTCACCACGCCATGCGTCGGGCACGACACCCGCACGCAGGCCATCTCGACGACGCACCGCCACCCTCCCAGGTCGAGGTGTCGCCACCGGCGATTCGCACTGCGCTGGTCATAACGGGCGCAACGCTTCTCGCAATGCGGACACCGCCCAGCGGACCGTTTGTGCAACTGCAGCGTGACCACGAGGAACTCGCCGTCCTCATCGTCATCGAAACGAACACCGATCACGCGGGATTTCTCCAATCCCACGACCTTCTTCAGTACACTCACAGTGCGCAACGCCGACTCCTCTAGGTATTGATCTTCGCAACTCAAAACCTATGTGAGAGAAGGCGTTGCGCCTAATAGGCGCGCTGTGGATAACCCACTTCAGGGTCAGAAGTGCCAAGCATGTTCGATGCAAGGGGCATTTTCGATCAATTCTGGTTGTGGACAACATGTTTCGGCGCCGATTTTCTGTCGGTGGGGTGTGGTAGCGGTGCGGTTTTCGTTTGCCACGCGTTCGATGTGGTTGGGAGGCTGGTTGTCTCGCCGGGTCTCGAGGCCCGGCGCCTGGGGCGCCGTTCACCTCGACCATCGAGGGAAGAGTCCCGGCCGTCGGAGTGATGAGTTCGCGGCTTCACTTTGCGGACGCGGCTGGTGCAGCGGGGGCGTCTGCGAGTTCGGCTCGCGGGCGGCGTCTGAGACGGTGGATGTGGTTGGGAGGCTTGTTGTCTCGCCGGGTCTCGAGGCTCGCCGCACGCGGCTCGCACCTCGACCATCGGGGAGAAAGGTCCTCGGCTATCGGGCGGGGTGGGTTGTTCGTCCATCGGGGAGAAGGATCCTCGGCTATCGGGCGGGGTGGGTTGTTCGTCCATCGGGGAGAAGGATCCTCGGCTATCGGGCGGGGTGGGTTGTTCGTCCATCGGGGGAAGGGTCCTCGGCTATCGGGCCGGGTGGGTTGGTCGACCATGGGGGGAGTTTTCGGCTATCGAGTAGAGGGGGTTATTCGACCATCGGGGGAGGGTCTCGATTATCGATGAGGAGGGGCGCGGACGACACGGGCGCCCCTCGCAGCAGCGAGGGGCGCCCGTGGTGGATGTGGTGGTTACAGTCCGAGGGTGGAACGCATCTGGGCAACGGTCTCGCGATAGCGCGCGACGTTGGCCATCTTGATGCCTTCGTAGCCGCGAACCATGTCCGGCAGGGCCGCAAGCTCGACGATCGACGAATACTGTTGCGGTGTCACCGAACCCGACTCCCAGGCGGCGACGATCGAATCGACCAGTGAACGATACTCGCCGATGAGGGCGCGTTCGGTCCGGCGGATCGCGTTGTAGCCGAAGGGATCGAGGCGGGTGCCGCGCAGCCGCTTCATCTTCGCCAAGGTGCCGAGGCCGGGCTTGGCCCACGCGCCGAGCGACATCTTCTCCTTCATGCCTATGGCCCGCAGGGTCGGCGGGTGCAGACGCACCGCGACTTTCGCGTCGGCGCCGTACTGGTCGGCGACCTGCGCGGCGAACGTCGGGTCGGCGGTGAGCCGAGCCACCTCGTACTCGTCCTTGTAGGCCATGAGTTTGTACAGATTGCGAGCCACCGCGTCGGTCAGCTCGTCGCCCGCGCTGCTGCGATGTACTCGTGCGACGGCGTCGAGATACTCACGGGCGTAACGCTCGTCGGCGTAACCGACGAGATCATCGACGCGCACCGCGATGGTGTGTGCCAACTCGTCGTCGATGCTGCCGAGAGCGGCTACCTGCGACTGCGCCCACTCGCTCGGCTCGGGTGCGGTCACCACCGGATGCAGCCGTGCGATCTCGGCGCGCACGGCATCCGGTTCGGCCACGACCTGACGCCCCGGCGGAAGGCCTGGGTGTTGGCCGCCACGGCGACGCCGTTGAGACCGATTGCGCGCTCCACGGATTCGGCGCTGATCGGCAGCGCGCCGGCCTGATAGGCGGCGCCCACGGCGAGCATGTTGGCGTACTGCTCGTGACCGAACAGCTCTGTCGAGAGCGCTCCCGGATCGAGGTAGACCGTGCGTGCCACCCGCGAGTCGATCACGTCGTGGATCTGTGCGTCTGAGGGGAATCCGACCGAGGTGTCCACGACCATCGAACCGGTCGGGATACGCGTGGTCGATACCACGGCGGTGGTCCGGTCCGGGGCGGTGACCTTGAGGTTGACCGCGTCGGCGGCGACCAGGGAATCGCACGCGAGGTACAGGTCGCACGTCCCGGAGGCCACCTTGGCGGCCAGCTCGATCGGCCGGTTGGAGATCTTCACGTCGCTGACCACCGCACCGCCCTTCTGGGCCAGCCCCGTCATGTCGACGGTGCGCGCGGCGTGGCCGTCGAGAGTGGCTGCGGTCGCCAGGATCTGGGAGATGGTGACCACGCCGGTACCACCGATGCCCGTGATCCGCAGCGTCGCCACATCGGTGCCCGGACCCGTGAGTGCTCGCGTGACCGTCGGCCGCGGCAAGGAGTCGGCGGCGAGTTCGGCGGCCGTCGCGTTCTGTGTTCGGTTGTTGGTTCCGGGGGTGACGGTGACGAACGATGGGCAATCGCCCTTCAGGCACGAGTAGTCGAGGTTGCACGAACTCTGATCGATGCGGGTCTTGCGCCCGAACTCCGTCGGAACAGGATGCACCGAGAGACAATTGGACTTCTCGCCACAGTCGCCGCAGCCCTCGCAGATGCGCTCGTTGATCATCACCCGAGTGGTCGGGGTGTCCAGGGTGCCGCGCTTGCGCTTGCGGCGCTTCTCCGCTGCGCACGCCTGATCGTGGATCAGGACGGTCACACCCTCGACGGCCGCCAGTTCGCGCTGGACGTCGGCGAGTTCGGAGCGATCACGCACGCTCACCCCGGACGGCAAGGCGTTTGCCTTGGTGCGCGACGGGTCGTCGGAGGTGATGACGATACGTCCGACGTCCTCGGCGAGAAGCAGATTCGTGATCTCGGCCAGGCTGAAGCCACCGACGGGATCCTGGCCGCCGGTCATGGCGACCGTACCGTTGTAGAGCAACTTGTAGGTGATGTTCGCGCCCGCTGCCACCGCCGCGCGGATGGCCAGTGATCCCGAATGGGTGAAGGTGCCGTCGCCGATGTTCTGCACGAAATGATCGGCCTCGACGAACGGCGCCATGCCCAGCCATTGCGCGCCCTCGCCGCCCATCTGGGTGACCCCGGCGACGTCGCCGACCTGGTGGGGGTCCATCAGCAGAACCATGGCGTGGCAACCGATTCCGGCACCGACGAGGGTGTTCTCGGCCACGTGCGTCGAACTATTGTGGGGGCATCCGGAACAGAAGTACGGGGTGCGCACGGCCAGCGGCAGTTCGATCCGCGTGCGCCGACGGCTGCTGTGGTCGAGCCAGTCGATCGCGGCGTCGACGTGATGGTGTCGCGCCAACCGCATGGCCAGACCCCGGGTGACCGCGTCGACGTCGAGTTCGCCGAAGCGCGAGAACAGTGTGGACCCGTCCTCGTTGACTTTGCCGACGATGTGCGGGGCGATGGGGTCGCGGAACAGGATGTCGCGCATCATCGTTTCGATGAAGTCGCGCTTCTCCTCGACGACGATCACCTCGTCGAGACGTCCCGACGCCGTGTCGGTGATGAAACGCCGCAAGATCTCCTGCTCGAGCGGGTACACCATGCCCAGCTTGAGGATTCGGATTCCGAGGCGATTGAGATCCGCCTCGGTCAGCCCCATCAGATGCAGGGCCTCGCGCACGTCGAGGTAGGTCTTGCCCGCGGCGACGATGCCGATGCGATCGTCACTCGAGCGCACTGTGATCCGATTCAGGCCGTTGAGGCGGGCGTACTCATGGGCCCGAGGCATCCGGATGGTGAGCTGATTCTGTTCCAGCTCCATCAGATTCGCGCCGAGAAGACGCCCCGAGGGAACGTGCGGGCTGCGTCCGAGGCCGCCGTATTCGGGGGTGATGCGGGTGGGGTCGAGCTGCACCGTCGAGGCGCCGTCGGCGACGTGTGCGGAGATCTTCAGCGACGTCCACAGTCCGCTGACACGGCTCAGGTGGGCGGCGTGGACACCGAGGTCGAGGATGTCCTGGGAGTCGGCCGGGTACAGGATCGGGATGTAGAGGTCGGCCAGTGCCATTTCCGAGGCGCACGGCACGGTCGAACTCTTCGCGCCGGGATCGTCGCCGACGAGGGCGACCGCGCCGCCGTCGGGGTGGGTGCCGATGATGTTGGCGTGCCGCAGTGCGTCGGAGGCGCGATCGAGACCCGGAGCCTTGCCGTACCAGTAGCCGACCACACCCGAGCGTGGCTTACCGGCGTTGTCGGGAGCCAGCCCGGTCACCTGAGCGGCGACCTGCGACCCCATCACCGAGGTCGCGGCGAGCTCCTCGTTGAGACCGGGGCGATGAACGATGTCGAGGGGCTCGAGCAGTGCACGACGCTTGGCGAGTTCGAGATCGTAACCGGCGAGAGGAGAGCCCTCGTATCCGGAGATGAAGGACGCGGTGCGCTGATTCATGCGGCGATCGACGAGCGCTCGATCGCGCACCATGCGGACGAGGGCGGCAATGCCGCCGAGGAAGACGGTGCCCGATTCGCGGACGTAGCGGTCTTCGAGTCCGCTGGTCGCGGGGGCATGCGGGGCGAGGGTCATGGGTTCTACCTGGCCTTCTGTAGTTGTGGCGCGCGACTCCCATGGGTGGGGAGACGCAGGTGCGGTTGGCCCGTGGGTGGTGGGCTCACCATCACGATACGAAAAATCGTGATCGTCGTCACGTCGGCTGGGACAATGACATCTGCGTGACACCGCGCAGGCGGGTGCGTTACAGTGAGTTCAGTTAATCACCACTAACTGAAAGGTGGGTCGGTGGGTTCCACAGTCACCAGCCCGACGCAGACCGCGCCGCAGAACCGGTCCACGTCGCGCGATGAACACCTGGCCAACGTCGCCGCCCTGCGGCAGGCCCTCGCCACGGCCGCGCGCGGCGGAGGCGAGCGGGCCCGCGAACGCCATGTCTCGCGCGGCAAACTCCTCCCGCGCGACCGCGTCGACGGACTACTCGACGTCGGTTCGCCTTTCCTCGAGGTGGCGCCGCTCGCCGCCCACGCCATGTACGAGGGCAAGGTCCCCTCGGCGGGTGTCGTCGCCGGGGTCGGGCGGATCGCCGGGCGCCAATGCATGATCATCGCCAACGACGCGACGGTCTCGGGCGGCACGTACTACCCGATGACCGTCAAGAAACACCTGCGCGCCCAGGAGATCGCCGCGGCCAACCGCCTGCCATGCATCTACCTCGTCGACTCCGGTGGCGCGATGCTGCTGCAACAGGACGAGGTGTTCCCCGATCGCGAGCACTTCGGTCGCATCTTCTTCAACCAGGCCACCATGAGTGCCGCGGGTATCCCGCAGATCTCGGCGGTCCTGGGTTCGTCGACGGCCGGCGGCGCCTACGTACCGGCGATGAGCGATGAAACCGTGATCGTGCGCAACCAGGGCACCATCTTCCTGGCCGGCCCACCGCTGGTGAAAGCGGCCACCGGAGAAGACGTGTCGGCCGAGGATCTCGGCGGCGGGGCGATGCACTCGTCGGTCTCCGGCGTCACCGACCACCTCGTCGACAATGACGAGCAGGCCCTGGCGAAGGTACGCGAGATCGTCGCGACCCTCGGTCCCCGTGACCCCGCGCAGTGGGAGCTCACCGCAGCCCGGCCCTCGACACGACCGCGGACCGACATCTACGACGTCGTCCCCACCGATCCGCGCACCCCCTACGACGTGCGCTCGGTGATCGAGATCCTGGTCGACGCAGGCGTATTCACCGAATTCAAGGCCAACTACGGCACCACCCTGGTCACCGCGTTCGCGCATCTGCACGGCCATCCGGTCGGCATCATCGCCAACAATGGCGTGCTGTTCAGCGAATCCGCGCTCAAGGGAGCACATTTCATCGAGCTGTGCGACCAGCGAC
>NZ_BAEI01000062.1 GCF_000241325.1 Gordonia polyisoprenivorans NBRC 16320 = JCM 10675
AGGTCACACCAGCGGGACGCAACGGCGACAACGGATCTGCGCCGAACCACACACCAGACAAATGGCAGCGTGGTTGTCTTTCAGATGTCGTCACGAGGCAGTGACGATACCGGCCTTGCGTAGGCAGTAGGTGCGCAACACTGCCGTGCGGGAACCGGCGAGTTCTGGGTCGGCGTCGAGCAGACGCGTCATCCGGAGGTAGAAGATGCGGGGTTCGACGCCGAACGTCGGGAATATCTCGTCGTCGCCGTCCTCGAATGGCGACCATCGGATCAGGAACCGCACCATGTCCCCGATGACGTCGTGGGTCGTCGACACGTGACCAACGCTTCGCTGCACAGTGCCCACCGCATCACGCTGTGCAACCGGACCGTCATCGCCGGATTTCTCAGCGCCGATCGTCATCGCTACCCACCGGCCGGCGTCGTGCCCTGGGCAGGACCGATTCCACTGATCTCGGTGATCTGCCAGTTGTCGTTGCTGTTGATGGTCATCCGGTAGGTGGCCGTCGATTGGATTCCGTCAGTAGCTTGGACGTTCTTGGTCAGCACATTCACAAAGCAGACGACTTGATATACACCATTGTTGTCCGACAACACTTTTGCCGTTATCGGCTGTGCGGTTGACGTCCACTGCATCGGTACGGTCATCTGCTGCATGGAGTCTGCCGCCTGCCGAAGCCTGTTCGAGAGATCGGGACTGGTGCCCTTGGTCAGCCTGCCCGTCCACGCGTTCTCGTCACGGTAATCCATCTGTGCGGCCCCGACGGAATAGTCCAGGGCGACCTGCTCTGCATGTTGGCGACCGTCGGCATCAGCTCGCTGCGCCGCCAGCTCGTCCGACTGCGAGTGCACCTTCCAACCGAGAACCGCGATCATCGCCAAGGCCGCAATTACCAAGAGGGACGCCACGAGGGCCCGCACCGAGATCGAGCGCCGAGCACCGCGGCGTCGCCGATCTCGCGTGAACAACCGCTTTCTCGCTACGTTCTCGGCCGTCTCACCCGTGTCGCCGTGCACGGTCGCGCTCGACTCGCAGCTTTCCTCCGGGCCATCGGTCGCCAGGTCATCGGCCGTCGAGTCGTCGGTCGCCGGGTTCTCCCGTGCCGCGCCCTCGGTCGTCTCGTCGCCGGTCACCTCATCGTCGGTCACCTCATCGTCGGTCACCTCATCGTCGAGGACTTCGGCGTTCCCGGTTCCGGTCGTCTTGATCGCGGTCATTTCATCACTCCTCTTGTCGTCCAATGCTGATCGTGGGGTCTCACCGTGTCCATCAACCACCTCCACCCACGCGAATCGTGAGGGCGCCGTTGGGAGTGGTGGCACCGAGTAGGGTCCCCAGCACCGGCGACAAGCGGACCGTGCTCATCGCTGCGGCTCCGGCCTGGGCCGCGGGCAACAGGTTGACGCCGATGACATGCAGATCACCCGAGGACTCGTCCAGCAGCTTTTGCACGATCGCCAAGAATGGGCTGGCGCCGTTCATGATCGCGTCGTGCAGACTGACCCCGACGCTGTTCCCGATGATCGGCTTGGCATCGCCGATCCCATGAAGCAACAAGGCGAAACTGGGTCCGAATTGCTTCATCAGCGGAGCGGACTGCGCGAGATCTGCAGGAATGTTCCCCGATCGCATCAGTAGCGGCTGCAAGGTGCTGAGTAAGGTGATCAGGTTGTCGCGCTGTTGGGTGATCTGTTCCGCGAGAAGTGTTCCCGCGCGATTGAGATCATTGATCACATCGGCCCCGTCGGGGAAGCCGACGTCGAGCTCGGTGAAGATGCGCTGCACCTCATCGGGGTTCACCTGTTTGAGAAAATCGGTGACGCGCGAGGACAACTCGCGGAAGGTGGTTGGCTGCGCCACATTCTGGCGGGGTACGGTCGCTCCGTTTGCCAGGTACGGCCCGTCCTGGGTGGTGGGCAGCACCGCGACGTAGGATTCACCGAGCGCCGACAGATCATCCAGCCGAACCGCACTGCCTTCCGGGATCCGATAGGACTTTCCGTACTTCCAGGTGACCTCCACACCGTCAGCGATCGGATCGATCGAGGTGACCTCGCCGATCTGCACGCCCCGTAGCAGCACTCGGGATCCGACCATCAGCCCGTTGCTGTCCGCCACAACCATTTTCGCCGTACGGGTATCGGTGACGTCGGCTATCTGCAATCCGACGGTCGTCATGTAGTAGATCGAGACGATCACCAGGGTGAGCATCGCGATCGCGGACACACGGGTCTTCGTGATCATCGGACGGCTCCCAGCACACGCAGCACATTTGTCACGTCCCCGACCAGTTCACGTCCATTCCCGTCACGCACCGACACGATGTCGACCCGGGGATTCTGTGACCACGGGATCACCGTCGAGGCCAAGAATTCGTTCAACCGCGCCCCGGCGTCGAGGCCCTTGTCCCACACCCCACGGAAGGTTCCGGTGGTGTCGGCCAACGCATCGAGCATCGGCACCAGCCATATACCGCCCTCAAAGATCGATCCCACAGAGGGCAACAGCGTTGCCAGATATGCGACCACGGTCTTCATGACGCCGTGCCAGTACTGTGCACCATTGGCACTGAACATCGCGGTGAACTGCGATTTCGTCTGGCCGAAGGACTTCGACACCCCGATCAGTCCTTGCAGCGTGCGGTCGATCTCGGCGGTGTGCCCGGCGAGGTCTGCCAGGTCGACCGAGGCGTTCGCCGACAACCTCTGCACATCCTTCAACGCCGGCATCACGCCGTTCAACGCAGCCATGGTGTCCTCGGCCTTTCCGATGGTCCCGCCGTTGACGAAGTACGCGAGCACCGCGATCGTGTCCTCCAGCGGCGGTGGCGACGTCGTCTGCGCCACCGGGACCACGCTGCCTGCCACGAGATCGTCGACCGACGGCGCGACACCGTCAGGCAATGTCATCGAGATGTAGGTATCGCCGAGAAGGGTGTTCTGCTGAATGGTCGCATGGACATTCGAGGGCAGGCTGCTGCCCGCACCCATGCCCAGTTGCACCGCGATCCCGTTCCCGGACCGCTGCATGGACTTCACCTGACCGATCCGTGCCCCGTTGAAGTCGACGTCGGCACCGACCGGGAGATTCAGCACATCCGCGAACTGCACGGTGATGGTGTAAGCCGTCGGCACCCCTTTGCGCACCGACGGTAGATCGTTGGGCCCGAAGGAACAGCCCGCCATCACCACCAACACGAGAGTCACTCCCAGACAACGAATCACCCCGCTGATCAGGCGCGCTCGACCACTCCTACCGCTTAGGCATCTCATTTGTTCACCCCCTGGACAACCAGATCGAAGAGATTGCGCACCACCGGCGCAGAACCAGTGCACGGCAACGCCAGTGCCCGGCACTGTTGCGCCGACAGTGTGACCACCGGTTGCGGCACCGCCATCCGCACGGCGTTTCCGCCCTGCTGCTCGTTCATGAACTGCGCAATCGTGGGGATGGTGCGGTACAGGGTCTGTAGGTCGGGTGCCCGGGCAGCGAGAAGCCGGATGATGTCGGGCGCGGTGACGTCGAGCATCGGTCCCAGGACGTCGCCGTATCGGTGATCGATGTCGTACAGGGTGGCCACCAGCCACCACACCCCGTGGGCGAATGTGTTGATGATCGGTCCGAGGTCGGTCACCTCCGGGAGCGCGGCGGGCATCGTGTCCAAAACCCTGCTGATCGCAGCCCAATGATCCAGTGCCGCTTGGTTGAGCGGCGCCATATTCATGATCGAGGCCCCGATGTCGGCAGTGAATTGATCCGGGTCCTGCGCCGCCGCCGCGGCTTTGCGGTACATGTCCGCCGCGGTCTGTCCGGTACCTGCGAGTGCTACGTCCAGCCCGCTCAGGGTTCCGGCGACCGAACTGTCACCGGGCGCTGACAACCCCTTGACGAAGTCAGCCGTCGATCCGGCAATATCGGAAATGCTCTTCGGCGTGAACGACCTGTCCCGCGGAATGCACTTCCCGGGCACCAGCGTGGGACCCGCGGAGTAGTTGCCGACGAGTTCCAGACTGCGATCGGCGAGCAACGACTTCGATCGGGTGACCGCCTGCGAGTCCGCAGGGAATCGTCGGTTGGTGTCCACCTCGAAGGTGAGACGCACCCCATCTCCTTGTGGCGTGATGCTCGTCACCTGGCCGACCCGCACACCCATCTGTGTCACGGGGTTGCCGCTGTAGAGACCGATGGCGTCAGGGAGATCGACGCAATATCCGTCAACCGTGGACGCCGTGTCGTCGTGGTTCACCACCGCACCCGTCAGGGCACCCGCCACCGCAATCACCACGACGAGCAGCAGGGTGCGCCGGATCATCCGGCCACGGGTGCCACCAGCGGCCATCATCAGCACTCCTGTCCCGGCACCGGTATGCACACGGTGCTCGTCCAATTCCGTTCGCCCGCAGAGTTTCCGGGACCGATAGCATCGAGAAGTCGTGCACGTAGCGCCATCAGGCCGTCGATCGTGCCACCCATGCTCTGCTGCATTCGCGCCACCAGATCGCGCAGATACTGCACGTGCTGGCCGATCTCGGGCGAATGATCGAGGTAGAACCGCATGAGCGGTGTGATGCGAGCGAGCCAATCACCGAACAGGTCGAACGCGCGGTTGAATCCCGCATGATTGATGTGGTATGTCATCGCCACCTGATCGATCTTGTCGATCAGCGCGAAAACGAAATCCCGATTCTGATTGAGCTGTTGAAGGTATTCGCTCGCCAGATCGGCGATGGTGCGCACCTGGTCGCGTTGCTGGTCGAGTACTCCGGCGACGCTGTCGAGTCCATTGACCATCGACCGCAGGGAGTCCGAATTACCCTGCAACGCATCGGATAATTGGTCGAGGTTCGCGTGCACGGTGGGAGCGTCCACTCGATCGGTGACCGAGGGCACCGACTGCAGAACGTCACCGATGGTGTACGGCACACGGACACGGTCGATGGGAATTTCACCCTCGAGTGGTGTATCTCCGAGGGAGATGACACTGATCGCGTATCCGCCGACCGGGGTCAGCATCCGAACCTCGACGCGCGATTGGTCTCCGAGGAAAGTCGACGAGTCGATCCTGGCTTTGACTGCCACCGAATCGCCACCCAATGCCACCTCGGTCACCTTCCCGACGTCGATTCCGGCGACTCGAATCGCTTCGCCGACGGTGATCACCGAGGCGTCCTGCGTCCGGAACTCCAGATCCTTCTGCGACGGCGGATACGCGTAGAGATAGGCAAAGGTCGCCAGCACCACCAACACCACCCCGACCACCGCCACGCCGACGAGTCGATCGCTCTCACCCCACCGCCGCACGGACTGCGTGGCAACCGATGGCATCCGAATTCGTCCTACTGGGCGCACAGCACGACCTCACTCCCGTTCAGCAGAACCTGCACCGCGGCGGGAAGTTGTGCGCGGCCCCGGCTGCAGTTCTTCGACGTACCCGGACTCGTGCGCGATGATTCGATTCCCGACACCGCGCCCGGAAGTACCTCCAACGTCTTGAGCGCATCGGACACCGAATGGAAGTACTTGCCGATCAGTTGATCCCAGTCCTGATCTGCCGAGAACCCCAGGTCGGTCACCACACGGTCGATCGGTCCCATCAACGCGGGTCCGGTCACCGCGGTGGTCTGGAACTTGTCGAGCACCGCCATCGCGTTGTCGATCGGCATCTCGATCGCGTGCAGGAAATCCACGACATACCCGGAGCGCCCGCCCATCGTGTCGCTGATCCGGGACATGTTGGCCACCAGATCGGAGATGACCTGTTGCCGGTCCTTGGCGTAGTCCATGAGCTTCTGGGTGCTCTCCAGCATTGGCCCGAGTCCCGACCCGTCACCCTGGATGAGTGCTATCGCGTTGGCGGTGAACGCATTCACGTCGGTGGTCCGCATCGTGGAGAGTACCGGTTCGAGACCGTTGAACAAGACCGTGATGTCGAACGACGGCTTGGTGCGCGACAGCGGCACCGAGGTCGCCGGATCACCCCCCCGCGCGCCCTCCTGTACATCGAGATATCGGATACCGGTGAGACTCTCGTACTTGATCGCCAGTTGCGTCGTCGACGTGAGTGGGACGTTCTTGTCCATGGTGAACCCGACCTCCGCAGTCGCCCCCGAGGGTCCCGTGTGCAACTCGATCGACTGCACCTTCCCGATACGCATGCCGAGGTTTCTCACGTCGCCGTTGACATGAAGCCCCGACACGTCGGTGAACTCTGCGGTGTAGGTGTCTGCTGCACCGTCGACAGGGTTGCGCATCGCGTTGACGACGAGCACGAAGAACGCGATCGTCACCGCAAGCAGGGCACCGAGCTTGAGGGCCAGGCCCCAGAGATGTGAACGCGACTTGTTCATCTGTCCCCCTGCGTGTTCGGAGATGCCGGAGCAGCGGGTGCACCGCCGCCGCGCCGTCCGGTGATCGCCAGCGGCCCGGCCATCGAGGGCAGCGAGTTCAGCGCGAGACGAATCCGCAAGGTCTGTTGTCCGGGCGGCCCGGTGAAGGCCGACTTCGACTGGTCGATGGCAGTGAGGATCTGATCCATCGTCTGTGGACCGCCGACCATCGAGGGCACCGGTTCGAGCAGATAGGTCAGCACCTGCGTCAACGCCGGCAACTCGGTGCTGTGTGATTTCAGCAGTGCGCCTGCTTGACCGAAGAGGTTGGTACCAGCAACTTTCAGACCGTCCTCCATATAGGTGAAGTAGTCCTCGTCAGGGGTGAGTGACCCGTCGGCTCCGTGCTTCATGTACACGCTGTCGAAAATCGAGTAGAGCCCACTCATCGCGCCGAGATTGAATGCGGGAAAGGCCGCCATCACGTCGTTGGCCTTCGCCAACAACTCTGAGGGCAGATTCCGCTGCGTGGCCGCCACCGAGTCGGCGATGACGATTCCGCTCTGGACCAATGGAGTCAGGCCATTGGCGTACTTGATGACCTTGTCGAGACTCGAGATCATCTGCGTCGTCAGGGTGCCGTCCACCGCGATCGAACCGGTCGTCAGCATCTGCGACATCGAGCGGTCCGGCGCCGAGGTGCGCACGTAGGTCTCGTTGTCGCCGACCCGAACACCACTCGACCCAGCTGTCAGATCCACCGCGGTGGTACCGAAGTAGTTCTCCGGCCGAAATTGCACGCCGAAGTCGTCGGAGATGAACGCCCCACCCACATCGGTCAACAACAACCCCAATTTCACTCCGCGCTGCGGCGTCGGCGACATCGAGGTGACCTCGCCGATCTGTGCACCTCGCAAGATCACGTGGGCTCCGATTCGAATACCTGCACCGACGTCGGGGACGACGACGTTGATCGTCGTCCCCTGGGGCGCGGTCGCTCGCGGAATCACCCACCAGCACAGCAACGTCACCACCACCACCGTGACCACACCGCCGATCCCCACCCGACGCAGGAGACCGTTCTGCGTGGCGGCGTCACCGCGGATGAAATCCTGATTCACATGACCCGACATGTCCTCACCCCCTGAACGGCATCGTCGGACTGAGACCCCAGATGATCAGGGTCATCACGAAGTTGAGGACGACCACCGCAACCAGGCTCGCCCGAATCGCATGCCCGGACGCCGTTCCGACGCCTTCGGGACCGCCACTGGCGAAGTAGCCGTAGTAGCAGTGGATGATCGTGACCACCGCGCAGAACACCACAGCTTTGAGCACCGACGCGGTGATGTCGGGAAGCGAGATGAATTGTGCGAAATAGTGGTCATAGGTGCCCATGGGTTGGTGATAGGCATGCTTGACGATGAGTGAACCGACGACGAAGCTCACCACCAAGGCCATCAGGTACCCGGGAATCACCACCAGCATCCCGCCGATCAGTCGAGTACCGACCACGAACGGAATGGCGCGCAGTCCGATTGACTCGGTGGCATCGATCTCCTCGGAGACGCGCATGGCGCCGATCTCGGCGGTCATGCGACAACCGGCTTGCGCGGCGAATCCGATTCCGGTGATGATCGGGGCGATCATCCGAATGTTCGCGAAGGATTCGATGATCGCCGCCAGCGCGCCGAAACCCAGGACATTGAACGCCATGAAAGCCTCGATGGCCACCATCGCCCCGACGGCGATACCGAGGAAGAACATCAGGCTGATCACTCCCCCGTCGGCGATGAGAGATCCACTGCCCCAAGCCATGTCATTCATCGTCTTGAACGTCTGACGGCGATAATGCCGCAATGTCTTCGGCAACAGAACAATGGTCCACCAGGGGAAGAGCAAGATCTGAGCGAACTGACGCAGCGCCGCACCGAGTGATCCGCCGATCATCCGGAACGCGCGGGGAAGCGGACGAAATCCTGCGGGCTCGTCGGCCCGTGCCGTGTCGGTCATGCCAGACTCGCCGGAAAGAACATGTTCTGCAGCTGCGTGATCAGCAGATTCATCATGAAGATGCTGAACACACTCAGCACCACCGACGCGTTGACAGCGTTCGCCACGCCCTTGGGGCCGCCCTTGGCCTCCAAACCGCGAAGGCTCGCGATGACCACCACCATCACGGCGAACAACAAGGTCTTGAGCACCGAGAAGCCCAGATCCACCGGACGCGCAAATGCTCCGAAGGTCTGCCAGAAGCTCGCCGGGACAAGACCGTTCACGTTGGTGGAGATGGCCAGGCCCGCCGCCACACCGGCAACCACGATGATGATGCACAATGCGGGCGAGATCACCAGCATCGCAACAAAGCGCGGTGCGACCAGTCGCTGCACCGGGTTCACGCCCATCACCCGCATGGCATCGATCTCCTCACGAATCGATCGGGCGCCGATGTCGGAGGCGATGGCCGACGCGGCCGCACCGCTCATCAGCAATCCCGCAGCCATCGGCGCACCCTGACCCACCACGCCCAGGCCACTGGCCATCCCGGCAAGCGAATTGGCCCCCAGCTGATTCATCACGCCGCCGACCTCCACCGATATTTCGGCTCCGATCGGCACTGCCATGAGAATCGCGGGAAAAGCGGTGACCTTGAACAATTTCCACATCTGCTCGGCGACTTCGGTAGCCGGCAATCGAAGCGCCACGGAATCGGAGACCACGAAATAGAGGATCTCGGCGAACAATCGGGCTGATCTACCCAGCGTCTCGAGACTCGACACCACCCGCTGCCGAATGTTGTCGGCGACCGGCCGAATCATCTCCCCAACCCGGCGTGATACTGGAATTGGTTTGTACGCTGGCGCTTCCGGCGCAATCGTCTGCACGTCCTGGTCCCTCCTTCATCGGATCGATCTGTATTCGACCGGGCCGCGATCGAGTCTATGAATTCCAGGCGTCGCCCCCCTCCTCCCTGAGGGGGAACCGGTCGCCCTCAAGGCGGAGATGCGTTCCGACGGCCGATGGGGCATGACACCATCGCAGAAATGTCGCCCACCCGAAAAGGGGATGGACGACATTCGATACAGGACAGTATTATTCGGGAAAATCTTGTGCTATCACGAATTACCGAGAAACACTGCAACGGCCTGGGCGCGATTCGTCGCCCCGAGTTTCCGAAGAATGTGTCGGACATGGGATTTGACAGTGCTCTCGGACACCGCCAAACGCCGGGCCACGTCCGCGTTGGTCGCGCCCACCGCAAGCAGTTCGATGACGTCACGCTCACGCGGCGTCAGATCTTGCGCTCCACCGCCCAGCGAACCGACCCCCTGCGAACCCACATCGGTCACCGCCACCGCCGTCGAAGGCGAGACAGCAGACGGATCCAGGCCTGTGCCCCCCAGCTCGGCGGCCTCGTCGACGCCGTTGTCGTCAACACGGAAGAGTTCGATCGCCGACGGCGGGAGCCGCAACAGTTCACAAGTACCCCCCACCACCGCCTCGAATCGCTCCCGTTCCAGGCGAAGCTGCTCGGTCAGTCGCAGCTTCTCGTAGGCGAGGGCGAAGCCCTGGGCAAAAGTCCACACGACATCCCGATCGACCATTCCGCTCCGACGTCGCTGGTCATGATCGACGTGGAAGAAGCCGACGGTGTGACCGCTGGTGATCACCGGTGCCACTGCATAGGACGTCGATCTCCCGGCGTCGACGATGATCGGCCGGTACACATCGGCACGCCCGGTGTCTGTGACCAGCAGCGGTCGTCGGTCCGACATCGCATCGGCCTCCACGGGGCTGTCGTCGAGTGGGATGGGCTCGTCGATCCACTGGCCGAACCACTCGTCGGCCCCGTCGTCGGTCCCGAATGCGCCAACCCAAGGATACCACGCGTTCGATTCCACCCGCGACAGGACCGCACGACCGAATCCACACTGCCTCGCGAGATACTCGCAGGCCTCGTCCACCAGTTGCGCCGACGTGGCGGCCAGACTCATCCGACGCAGGGAGGCGTCGACCTCCACCAGCCGCCGGGCGTAGGTCTCGGCGAGATCGCCCGCGACCTGCTCACCCAGATCGTCGAGAGCGTGTAGTAGCGCGCGAATGACTTGTTCCGAGGCGTCCTCAGGGCAAGTCATCGGCCTACGCCATCCGAGCGGTGTCAAGCTGTCACACCCACTCACCGATGCGGCGCACCACGCGGTGAGTGCCGCAATGGCCCCGACGAAATCGCCGGCCTCGACCCGTTCGAGTACCTCGTCGTTCGCCACACCGAACCGATCGGCCGCAACCGCGTGGAGCTCACCGATGCGGCAGGCGAGTTCGTTCTCGCGACGCCACCATCGAGACGCCATCATCGATCCGGATGCGGCGCACCATCCCTCGTCAGATCGCATCTCGCAGCACTCCTTCAGCACGGACGAGGCTGGTGTATCGATAGACGGCCTCGGCGCGGTTGGCAGCCGGCAACTTGTGCAGGATCTTCTTGACGTGGGATTTGACCGTGCTCTCGGAGACGATGAGCGAGGCCGCGATCTGGCTGTTCGTCGCCCCGGTCGACATCAGCCCGAGGATTTCCCATTCGCGCTCGGTCAGGCGGCCCTGACCGTGCTCGACGGTCCGAGTGCTCCTGACCACCTCGCCCTCGCCACGCCCGAGGCTCAGGTGCTGCGGTCCCGACACCACGTCGGCGGCTTCACTGAGTGCCGAGGTCATCACCTGTTGCTGTGAACGAAGCCGCTCCCGGGCGACCAGCCGCCCATATACGAGGTCGAGAAGCGTGGCGAATGTACCGGCGAGTGCGACGTCCCCGGCGTCGAGACCCTGGCCAGAAGTATGCCGGTCGGCGTGCAGAAGACCAACAGCCCGACCCGAGATCAATACTGGTGCAACGACATAACACCGGGACCTGGTCAGCTCCCATAGCGGCGCATACATGCGTCCGCGAGCCGCGGCGCGGTCGACGAGCAAGGTTCTCCGGCGGCGGAAGACGGCGGATTCCATCGGCGAACTCGCGAGCGGGATCGCCATGCCCACGACTCCGGTGGTCAGCGAAGCACCGATCGACTCATCACCATCTCCGGCCACATGGGCCGCACACGGTTTCCACGTCGCGGCGGCCACCCGGGACAGCATTGCCCGATCGAATCCCCCACTACGGCAGAGCACCATCGGAACGCGCGCGATCAACTCGCGCGGAGAATCGGCCTCACTCAGCAGCTCGATCGCCTCATTCAGGTCTCCGCGCGGATGGTGGCGCAACGAACCCGTTGACACACAGCCAGTTTCACCAGATCTGATCCAGGCCGAAAATCCGGGGACCGTGGTCGATGTCGGGACGTCGGCATCAACTTGTGTCGACAAACGTCTGCTCCTCGCAGGCTCGCATCTCTTAGTTATTCCTGATTCACCTCAGGCGACAGTATGAGATACGGGTCACACCCAGTCAAGCCTCGCCCCGCCATCTGTTCACGCGGCCACGACGACGGCGAAAGCCATCGACGTATTCGCATCCGGCGCACGCAACGACCGTTCGAGCACCGTTCCTACCCCCGACGAGGGGCAAATCTCCCCCGCCGGAACGATGCCCGGTCACACGTCGGCTTTCTACGATGATTCGTGTCACGTTTCGGGGTTTTACACCGCGGACCCGCGCATTCGGCATGCGACGTCGGCGAGCGCGGTATGCGCCGACTGACGATCACGTTGTGCCCACGCCGAGCAGCGCACACGTGTGGTCTGGCGGCCAATCCTCTGTGGCCAGAAGCGTTCGACCTCCCGAACGCAACAGTCGTTTGATGCAACCGTTAGGACTCCTATGACGCGCGTACCCCATGACGTGATGTTCCACAACCTCGATCTGCTGTGGCAGAGCATCTTCACCATTCTCAGTTGGGCGATAGTGGCGATCATGCTCGCCATCGCGGCTCGCATGTGCCTCACCCAGCGCACCCCCTTCTATGTTGTCGCGATGGCCGCCGCGGGCATCAGTGCGTTTCTCGAACCGATCTACGACGTGGTCTTCGACCTGTGGTTCTACGACGCCCACAACGGAGCCCTGGGGGCCGCGTGGACACACTTCTCCGCGTTCGGCGTACCCCAACCCAACTGGACCCACAGTGGTTACATCGTGCTGTATGCGAGCGCGTGCCTGTACGTCGGCCGCCGGATGTACGAGGGACGGATGACCCGAAAGCACCTGTTCGGGGTGTGGATTCTGGAGATCGTCACCTCCTGCGTCTTCGAGATCGTCGGCACCGGAACCAACGTGTACACCTACTACGGCACCTACGTATTACGAATTTGGCACTACCCGTTGGTGATCGGGATTCTGGAAGGAACCCAGGTGGTCGTCTTCACCCTGGCGGCGGTGACGATCTGGCGTCGCACATCCTCGATGATCGGACTGCTGGGGCTCATCCTCGTCTTCCCGGCCACGATGCTCGGCACCAACTTCGCGCTGGGCGGACCACTCATCCTCGCCCTGCACCTCGATGACGTGACAGCACGTACCGGCCTGATGTGGGCAGGCACCTTGGCGTCCATCACGTTGTGTGTCGTGGCGGTCTACGGGCTGGGCAACATGTTGCCGCGACCGCGTGACCTGCAGAATGGGCTCCCGGAGTCGTTTGCCGATGACATCCCGGCACGACACCCGGTCACACCGACACCGGCCGTCGCCACGCCCTGACAACCCGAGCCCTGACAACCCGAGCCCTGACAATCCGATAACCCGACGCTGCCCTGTGATCTCGTGAGTCTCCGAGGTCACAGGGCAGATCCATGCCCGGCTCGGAGGTATTCGCGCGGGCCGGGGCCGGCAGTCGCTCGCAGTCGACCTCAGCGGAGCTGGTCGAGCCAGGACGGATAGTCCGCGGCAAGGGTGTTCGGGAACACCGGTGCTCGGCGCGCGAGAAACGACTGCACTCCCTCGATCGCATCACTGTTGCCGGGCAGCTCGGCGATGAGTCGGGATTCCGCGGCGTGCAGTGCATCCGGTGTCGGCGCCTGACTCGCGTGCCACAGCATTCGCCGGATGATCGCCACCGACACCGCCGACGTGTTCTCGGCAATGTCGGCTGCGAGAATACGTGCGGCGTCGACCACGTCGGCGGGCTGGTGGAGGTGATGCACGAGACCCTTGGCGAGCGCCTCGTCCGCGCCGATGACCCGCCCGGTGATCATCCAGTCCGAGGCCACCGCCAGACCCACCAGGCGAGGCAGGAACCACGGGGAACCGCCCTCGGGTGAGATCCCGCGGCGTCCGAAGACGAATCCGAATCTCGAATCCGTGGACGCCACACGGAGATCGCACGGCAAGACCATCGTCGATCCCGCTCCAACCGCCACTCCGGTCATCGCCGCGATGACCGGGAGTCGTAAGGAGTAGATGGTCGACGACACTCGCCCGGCAGGCTCCTGCCACCCTGGTTCGCCGGCACCATCACCGCCCATATCGAAGCTTCCGGACGACAGATCGGCGCCGACGCAGAAATCGCGTCCGGCGCCGGTCAGGATGACCACGCGTACCGCAGGGTCACTCTCCGCCATGCGTAGCGCCGCTACGATCTCGTCGGACATTCTGAGGGTGAACGCATTTCGGGCTTGCGGTCGGTCGAGTATGACCGTCGCCATCGGACCGTCGACCTCGTAACGGATCTGTGCGAAATCCGCGCCGGAGGACGCGCTCATGCGGTGCCGACGCCTCGGTCGGCCATGATGAGGTCGACGGGGACGAGGTCAACGGGAATGTCGACATGGCGTGCGCGCAGGTACTCACCGAGTCCTTTGGCCTGCGCGTCGGGGCGAACGGAGGAGGCGACACCGTCGCCGAGGAAACCGTCGATCACGAAGTTGAGCGCGTACAGATTCGGCAGTTCGTAGCGGTGCACCGGGAGGTCGGCCGCTTCGGGGATGAGTTGCTTCACCCGGTCAACGGTGAGGAACTCGCACAGCCAGTCCCACGCGTGATCGTCGGCAACCCACACACCCACGTTCGCCTTGCCGCCCTTGTCACCCGAGCGGGCGGCAACGACACGACCCAGCGGCTCTCGCACCGTGGGACCCCAATCATTGTGGCGCGCTGCGGACGTGCCCGGCGTCCTCACCGTTCGCGGCTCGGCGAGACCCTGGGTGTGCGGGATCACCTCCCGTTCCCCGTCTGCATGCACGACCACGTGGGTCACCACCGAGGCGTCGATGAGAGCCGGCCAGTAGACGCCGAACTCGGACGCCGATGACGGCGGGGTCGTGGTGTGAAAGCCTGCGTATCCGCCGAGCGCGAGTTCCATCACCGCATTCGAGAACGCACGATCAACCTTCACCCGATCGTGGTCCTTCACCGTGATCCGCAAATGGGCTACCGATTCGGCTGCAGTGGCGGGGTCCGGGCGGTCATATCGAAGCAGCTGGATGTCGATGTCGTCGAATCGCTCTGTCCCCCCGATTATCTCGAGGATCTCGTCCGTCGCCCATCGCGCCTTCTCTTCGATGTCGAGCCCGGTCAACACCAGGGTCATCGTATTGCGGAAGCCGCCGACGTAGTTCATCGCCACCTTGAGCTGCGTGCCGGGCGCAGTGCCGCGGACCCCCGACACCCGCACCCGATCCGGCCCGTCGACCGTCATGGACGCCGTGTCGAAATGTGCGACCACATCGGGATTGAGATATTGCGGGTGATCGATCTCATAAAGGGTCTGAGCGGTCAGCGTACCGACCGACACCAGCCCGCCGGTCCCCGGATGCTTGGTGATGACGAACGATCCGTCGTGTTCGACCTCGGCGATCGGAAATCCCGGATAACGCCGGTCGGTGACCTCGTGAATCTGCGAGTAGTTCCCACCGGTTGCCTGCGGTCCACACTCGATGATGTGGCCGGCGAGCACCGCACCGGCAAGGGCGTCGAAATCGTCCCGCTCCCAGCCATGCCACCACGCGCTGGTACCAACGACGAGCGAGGCGTCGGTGACACGCGGACAGATCACGATGTCGGCACCCTTGTCCAACGCGCGAGCAATCCCCCACCCGCCGAGATAGGCGTTCGCCGAGACGGGTTCGATCCCACTGTCCCGCAGTGCTGATCCCTTGTCCAGATGACGCAGTTCGTGCCCATCGGCCATCAGGCGGTCGAGTCGTGGCGCGAGGTCGTCACCTTCGATGTAGGACACCGAAAGGGCGACCCCGAGTTCGGCAACGAGTTTCTCGATCTCGCCCGCGAGTCCCGCCGGATTGAGTCCACCCGCATTGACCACCACTTTGATCCCCCGCTCGGCACAGTCACCGAGTACGTCTCGTGCCTGTGCCAGGAAGGTTTTCGCATACCCCGCCGCCGGATCCTTTGCTTTGGCCTTCCACAGGATCAGCATGGTCAGCTCGGCGAGGTAGTCGCCGGTGACCACGTCGACGGGGCCGCCGTCGATCATCTCCCGGAACGCTTTCATCCGGTCACCGTAAAAACCTGATGCATTCCCGATACGGACGGCGCGGCGCGGCGCGTTGGCAGACATGTCTCTCCTGAGGCGTTGGTGCGATGCGAAGTCAGCCCAGTGGTGTGGCGACAGTGAATTGGCCCGGGCGCCGTCGGCGTCCGGGTGGACCCGCGAAGGCCTGGGCGATGGACATCCATTCTTCGGCGACCGCTCCCGATACCTGCAGGTCGGTGTCGGCCAGGTGGCGTCGTTGCGTGACCACCAGACAGAAATCGAGTGCCGCACCTCGTACCGAATCGGCACCGGACTTTTCGCCCCAACTCCACACGTCGTCGCCGTCGGGCGCCGTGAGTTCGACGAACACCGGCACATCGGGTGTCGGAAGGCCCTGCGCCCGAAAGCTGTTGGCGAATGCAAGCACACCGATCCGGGATACGTGGCGCAGGCGCGCGGTCGGTGTACGGACCACACCGAGCGTATCGGCCACGTCCTGTCCGTGTGCCCAGGTCTCCATGATCCGCGCGGTGATCTTCGACGGCAGGCTCATCGGCGGCCCGAACCACGGCACCCGCACGTCCGGGTCGGCCGCCGCGATCGCCGTTGCCAAACACTCGTTCTCGCGGCGCCACCAATCCAGTTTCTGCACACCGGTCAAACCGGCATTCGCCGGTCCGACTCCATCGACGTATTCCTGCAGATCGGGCAGGCTGTCGCGGAACCGCGCGAACTCGTCCGGCGAGTCGAGCGCCAATCGGGTAAGTGCATCGAAGTTGGCCAGATGTGCGATCTGATCGTGGATGGTCCACGTCGGTGCCGGAGTCGGCAACGCCCACTGCGCCTCCGAGATCGATCCCACGATCTCCATCAGCGACGCCGCTTCCTCGGCCAGGTCCGCGGCGAGGCCGGCGACGACGTCCGCCTTGCTCATCGGCCGACCCAGACCGGTGTGCGTTTCTCGGCGAAGGCTCGGGGCCCCTCTTGTGCATCCGCACTGAGATAGACCTTCTCCCAGAGCTTCTCAGCCGACTCGAATGCTTGGTCGCGACATTCGCGGGCAGCAGCGTACACCGTGGCCTTGCCGGCCCGTACCGACAGTGGCGCGTTCGATGCGATCCGCCGTGCCAGTCGTGTCGTGGCGCCGACCAGTTCCGCAGCCGGCACCACCTCGTTGACCAGCCCGACCTCGAATGCACGCGCAGCGCTGATGGGTTCACCGGTCAGCAACATCTGCATCGCCACGCGGGGCGGGATGAGCCATGGAAGGGGCACCGCCCACGGCGCACCGCGTCCGACCACGGCCTCGGTGATCCCGAGGCGGGCATGGTCGGCGACGACCACCAGGTCCGCCGATTGCATCAACAGGAAACCGCCGGCGAAAGCATGACCGTTGACAGCGGCGATCAGGGGTTTGGTCATCTCTATGGTCCGATTGGGTTGCGGCACATAGTCCGGTGGTGGAACCCCCAACGAATTCTCGGCCATTTCCTTGAGATCGCCGCCGGAGCAAAACGCTTTGTCCCCGGCCCCGGTCAGGACGACGACCGCAGCGGAATCGTCGCCCTCAGCGCGGGCGAACGCGTCTTCGAGACCTTCGCGGACCGCCTTGTTGAGCGCATTCCTGGCTGCCGGGCGGTTCATCGTGATCCACGCGATGCCATCAACAACGGAATAGATCACCGGTTCGGTCATGCCTGAACCGCCATCTCGGTCGCCACCGGCTCCGCCATCTCTGTCGTCGCTGCGCCGCCAACGGTCCCTTGCTCATCCCCGGCAGATGACTCCAACACGATCAGGACCTGACCGGTATCGACCGCCTGACCGACCTCGACCGGGATCTCGGTGACCACCGAGTCCTCTGTCGCAACGATCGAATGCTCCATCTTCATGGCCTCGATCACGATGACGGTGGTGTTCTGTTGGACCTCATCGCCCACCGCGACCTCGATTCTCGACACGGTCCCCGGCATCGGCGCGACCAGAGAACCGGGGTCGAGCGTCGATTCCGCCGACGGGAACCGTTCCACATCCGTCAGCTCCACCGAGCCCGCGGCCCACGTCACCAGTCGCCTCCCGTGTCCGAGGACGACGTGAAATGTTCGGCGCACACCGTCAATCAGAAGCTCCACCGCGTCCGGGGTCACCGAACCGAGTTGGGCCTCGAGTACGACACCGTCGACCTCGAACCGGGGTTGGGCTCCCAGATGGTAGGCCACCGTGAGGATCTCGTCGCCGAAGCCGAAACCACGCGTTTGCAATTGCGACAGATTGTTCCGGAACCCGGACGTGATACCGCCGAGAACCGGGGCACTCGCCCGCTGTGTCGCCTGATCGGCGAGTGCCGCTGCGAGCGCCGCAGCTCGGATCAGCGGATCACCCGGCCGTCCGATGAGTGCACCGATGTCGGCGCGATCGAGGAAATGGGTATCGATCGCGCCCGCCGCGAACTCCGCGTCGGCGAGTATCCCGACAAGTAGCGCCCGGTTGGTGGTGACCCCGAGAATCCGGCTGCGAGTCAGGGCATATGCCAGGCGCGCGGTGGCCTCCTGTCGCGTCGCACCGTGGGCGATGACCTTGGCCAGCATCGGGTCGTAGTTGGTCGACACGACATCACCCGAGCGCACCCCGGTGTCGACGCGGATTCCGGGGGTCCGGGCGATCTCGAACAGGTCGAGGCGGCCTGCGGCCGGCAAGAAGTCATTACCCGCGTCCTCGGCGTAGATCCTGGCTTCGATGGCATGGCCCGATATCGTGGCCGACACCGCCGCCGGGTCGAGTGGCGCACCGCCGGCGACGTCGATCTGAAGGCGCACCAGATCGAGTCCGGTCACCAGCTCGGTGACCGGATGCTCGACCTGCAGGCGCGTGTTGACCTCGAGGAAATAGAACCCGCCATCGGGAGCCAGTAAGAATTCCACGGTTCCGGCCCCGACGTAGTCGAGCGTGCGCCCGGCTTCGACCGCAGCCCTACCCATCTTCTCCCTCAGTTCCGAATCGACTGCCGGAGAGGGTGACTCCTCCAGAATCTTCTGGTGTCTGCGCTGGATCGAGCATTCACGTTCGTTGAGATGGACGATCGTCCCGTGGGTGTCGCCGAAGATCTGGATCTCGACGTGTCGCGGATTGTCCACATAGTGTTCGAGGAAGACCGTGTCGTCTCCGAAGGCCGATCCCGCTTCCCGCCGGGCCGACGCGATCGCCTCGGCCAGGTCGTCCCGGTCCCGCACGATGCGCATCCCCCGACCGCCGCCGCCGAAGGATGCCTTGACGAGGATCGGCCACCCGACGGCATCGGCGAGCTCGTCGACGTCGGCGTCGTCGACGCCGGTCAGGTCGCGCCCCGGCAGCACGGGCACGCCGGCACGTTCCATCAGTTCGCGAGCGGTCAGTTTCGATCCCATCAACTCGATGGCCTTGACCCCGGGGCCGATGAACGTGATCCCGGCCGTAGCGCATTGCTCCGCGAATCGTGCGTTCTCCGAGAGGAATCCATAACCGGGGTGGACCGCGTCGGCACCGGTCAGCCGGGCTGCCTCGAGTACCCGATCGGCACGAAGGTAGGAGTCGGCCGGGGTCACCCCACCGAGCGGGACGGCTTCATCGGCCTCGTCGACGAACAGCGCATCGGCGTCGGCGTCGGAGTAGACCCCGACCGTCGCGATACCCATCTCACGGCAGGTACGGAACACGCGTCGCGCAATCTCCCCGCGGTTGGCGACCAGAATCTTCTTGATCATGTGAACCCTCACATCCGGAACACCGCGTAACCGCGGGTGCCCTCGATCTCGTTGTTGTGACACATCGACAAGGCGATACCCAGGACCGAGCGGGTATCGCGCGGGTCGATGATTCCGTCGTCGTATCCTTGGCCACTCATGAACAGCGCCAGCGATTCCGCCTCCACCTTCTCCTCGAGTGCAGCGCGCCGCGCCGCGTCGGCTTCCTCGTCGAAGGGACGCCCGGCCGCTGCCGCAGCAGCACGTGCCACGATCGACATCACGCCGGCAAGTTGTTCGGGTCCCATGATCGCGGTCTTGGAGTTCGGCCACGTGAACAGCAGTCGCGGATCATAGGAGCGCCCGGACATCCCGTAGTTGCCCGCGCCGTATGACGCCGCCATGTTGATCGTGATGTGCGGGACCTTCGAATTCGTCACGGCGTTGATCATCTTGGCGCCGTCCTTGATGATGCCGTTCTGCTCGTAGCTGGTGCCAACCATGAAGCCAGTGGTGTTCTGCAAGAAGATCAGCGGCGTATCGGTCTGATTGCACAACAGGATGAACTCGGTGCCCTTCTTGGCCTCGTCATTGAACAGGATGCCGCGGGCATTGGCGACGATCCCCACCGGGAATCCGTGGATCGAGGCCCAGCCGGTGACCAGTGCGGTCCCGTAGACCGGCTTGTATTCCTCGAAACGCGAGCCGTCGACGACGCGTGCGATCACCTCGCGCGGATCGAACGGCACCTTGAGGTCGACCGACGCGATGTCGAGGAGTTCCTCTGCGGGATAGAGCGGTTCGTCAGGCGCCTGTGTGGGGCCAGGACCCTTCTTGCGCCAGTTGAGATGTTCGACGATCTCCCGTCCGATCGCGATGCACTCGTGCTCGTCGTGCGCGAGATAGTCGGCGAGACCCGATATCCGCGAATGCATGTCCGCTCCCCCGAGACTTTCGTCATCGGCGTCCTCGCCGGTGGCCATCTTCACCAACGGCGGACCACCCAGGAACACCTTCGCCTGATTCGCCACCATCACGGTGTAGTCACACATACCGGGCACATACGCGCCGCCGGCGGTGGAGTTGCCGAACACCAGGGCAATCGTCGGAACTCCTGCAGCCGAGAGCGACGACAGCTCGTTGAACAATCGCCCGGCCGGCACGAACAATTCCGATTGCCGCTCGAGGTCACCCCCACCGGATTCCACGAGGTTGACCAGAGGCAGTCGATTCTCGCGCGCGATGTGCATGGCGCGCAACACCTTTTTCCATGTGTACGGATTCGACGACCCCCCGCGAACCGTCGGATCGTGGGCGACGATCATGCACTCGACGCCACTGACGACGCCGATCCCTGTGACCGCGCTCGCACCGACCGCGTATTCGGTCCCCCATGCGGCGACCGTTCCCAGCTCCAGAAACGGTGCGTCGAGGTCGAGCAGCAACTCGACTCTTTCCCGGGCGAGCAGTTTGCCCCGATCCCGGTGCCGGGCTCGATACTTGTCTCCCCCTCCGTCATTGGCCCGCTGCTGCTCGCGTCGCAACTCGTCGATGCGCTCGAGGTTCCCGGCGCGATTGGCCTGTGCCGTCGCGGAACCGAAGTCGAAGGTGCTCTTGAGGACTTTCATCGCCTTCTCTCACAACATCTCAATAGGATCGCCGCAAGCCGAGGGTGTGGCCTGCGACGAAGTTCAGAATCATTTCCCGACTGACCGGCGCGATCTTGAGTAGCCGCGCCATCCCCCACAGATGCGCCAGGCCGTACTCCGATGCCATTCCGTTGCCACCGTGTGTCTGGATCGCGGAATCGAGCGCTGCAAGGGCGGCTTCTGCGGCAAGGCATTTCGCCATGTTCGACGCCTCGGCGGCCACGCCACCAGTGTCGTGGAGCCACGCCGCCTTGGCAGTCATCAAGCGGGACGCCGCGATGCCGATGGCAGCCGCCGACAGCGGGTGCGAGATTCCCTGGTGAGTGCCGATCGGAGCGCCCCAGACGGCCCGCTCGTTGGCATAGCGTGCAGCGCGATCAAGCGCGTACCGGCCGATCCCGTTCTCGATCGCGGCACCGGTGATCCGTTCGGGATTGAGACCGTGAAAAACAATCCGCATTCCCTCATCAACGCCTCCGACACGTCGTGCATCGCTGACCCGAACGTCGTCGAAGATGAGTGTGAATTGCTTCTCCGGTGCGCGGACCTCGACGGGGATGCGGCTCCGGTGCAGCCCGGGCGCATCGGTGTCGACGACGAACAATGTCATCAGTCCCCGGCCGTCGTCGCTCTCGCCGGTACGTGCGACGACGAGGACGTGTGAGGCCTCGTCGACGCCCGAGATGTAGTACTTGGTACCGGACAGAATCCAGTCGTCGCCGTCCCGGTGGGCGGTCGTCGCGATCTGGTGGCTATTGGATCCGGCGTCGGGTTCGGTGATCGCGAACACCATTTTGTCGCTTCCGTCTGCCATCGCAGGCAACCAGGCTTGCTGCTGCTCGGCGGTTCCGAAGGTCTTGAGCACCTCCCCGGAGATTGCGGACGAGACCAGCAGGAGCAACAACGGCATCCCTGCAGCAGCGGTCTCCTCGACCACGATCGCCAACTCGGTCACACCCGCACCTCCGCCCCCGTGCTCCTCGGGCAGATTGACGCCGACGAAGCCGTGCTTGCCCAGCACCGACCACAGCTCGTCGGTCTTGCCGTCGGCGTCGACGACCGACTGGTAATAGTGCGGTCCGAAATCTGCGCACACCGAGGCAACTGCCGAACGTAACGCGGCATGCTCGGCAGGCTCGTCGAAGTCCATGCCCCCAACTTTAGTGAATCGTCGTTAACTACACAAGAGGTCGTACGTTCTCCATGTCGCGTCCGCGTGCACCATATTTCCGCACCGCAGGCCTTGCGCTCGACGACAGTGACGCGGTTCACTCATCTGACAGTTGATCATCATTCACTAGGGGACGCCGTGCCACTCGACGAACTGACCTCCAACCTCATCCATCGTGTGAACGTCGGCGACAGCCTCACGCGAACGGCGGCCCGGTCGCCACGCGCGCTCGCGATCGTGGACGGTGCCCGCCGACTGGACTATTCGGAATTCAACTCCGCGGTGAACCGGCTCGCCCATAGCCTGCTCGTTCACGGGATCGCAGTGGGAGACGCGGTAGCCCTGGCTTCCCACAACAGTGCCGAGTTCCTGATCTGTTACTACGCGTGTGCAAAGATCGGAGCGGTCTGTGTCCCGATCAATCTCGCGTGGCGCCCGCACGAGTCCGCGTACGTCCTCGCCGACTCGCGGGCGCGTGTCCTGGTCGTCCACACCGAACTCGCGAGCGAGATGGCGCAGGCTCTCGACAATGCGTCGACAATAGAGCTGATCGTCACAATCGGGCCATCCGATGTTGCATTCGATACTCCCACAACAGAATGGGAAGCTTTCACCACCGGTTCCGCCGAGACGGACCCGACGGTGACGATCGGCGACCGCGCAGCCCTCACCTATCTGTACACCAGTGGAACGACCTCGGCCCCGAAAGGTGTCGTGGGCAACCACACCGCCATCTATCTCGAGTCGATGACGATGATCATCGAGGGCGGGTTTCGGCCCGACGACCGGTTCGCCGCGTTGCTCCCGATCTTCCATACCGCCCAGCTCAACTGTCATTGCACCACCGCGGTCATGGTGGGTGCGGCGATCTTCGTGATGAGGGGATTCGACGCCGAGGCATTGTTGACCCTCATCGAACAGGAGTCGATCACCCAGCTGTTCGGCCTACCCATGATGTACCGCGCGATGCTCGAGCGTGCAGACATACGCCGGCGGAATCTGAGCAGCGTCCGCCGAGCGTTGTACGCGATGGCCCCCATGCCCCAGGACATCCTCGAAGAATGCATCGAAGTGTTCGACTGCGACTTCTATCTGCTCTTCGGACAAACCGAGATGAGCCCCACAGCAACCATTTTCCGTCCTGAGAACCAACTCACCCACCCAGGCGCAGTCGGTACTCCGGTGATCAATGTCCAAGTCGAGATCCACGACGACGCCGGCCGTGCACTGCCCACGGGCACCGACGGGGAAATCGTCTATCGAGGACCGCACCTCATGACCGAGTACCTCGGCAAACCCGACGACACCGATGAAGCATTCAGGCACGGCTGGTTCCATTCCGGCGACGTCGGACACTTCGATTCGGACGGGATCCTGTGGTTCACCGACCGCCACAAGGACGTCATCAAGACCGGCGGCGAAAACGTATCGTCGCTCGAAGTGGAAAAGGCCATGTACTCCGCGGAACCCGCCGTAGCCGAAGCGGTGGTGGTCGGCCTACCGCACGCACACTGGTCGGAGGCCATCACCGCATTCGTGGTCGGCAAACCGGGACTTCGGCTCGACGAGAACGACATTCGCGAGAAGTTACGCCAGCACCTCGATGCGTACAAGATCCCCAAGGCAATCGTCGTCGTCGACGAACTACCCAAGACCGCCACCGGAAAGATTCGCAAGAACGAGATTCGCGGCGCCCACCGCGACTTCTACGCACGATAGGGCTGCCTGGGTACCGACACGTCAGGGTGTGCCGACACGTCTGGGCGCATCAGGGCGTGTCAGCCCCGACATGACGAGACCGCCTCCACGAACACGAGAGGGCGGTTCGTGGAGGCGGCCACCGCATCGCCGGGCGCAACGACGCGGGCTCAGATCAGTCGACGCTGATCGAGTCGATGGAGGTCAATCGGCCAATTCCTCGGGAGCGAGGAGTTGTTCACCGATGTAGGTGCATGACTGATCGGCATTGAGCGGCTGGAACATCGACGCTGCCGAGTCCCGATAGAGCCGCTCGAAGATGGCGCCGCGCCGGAAGGACGATCCGCCCACCAAGCTCATCGCCTTGCGCGTCATGTACAGCACGTTGTCGGCGACGAAGGTCTTGGCCAATCCGATGTATGGGAAGCGTAACTCCAGCGGCCACTGGTCGTCGTCGCCGTCGATCAACTCCTGGCATGTGCGGTAGACCACCCGCCGCGACAATTCGACACGCGATGCGATGTCGCCGATGCCGTCGATGATGTGCCCGACTCCTGCCACCTTCGTCTCCGCCGCTGCGATGGCACCGAAGGTGGCACCCAGAGTCTTCTTCGACAGCACCGCGCGTGCTTCCTCCAGGACGCGGTACTGCATCCCGAGGTAGATGCTTGCAAACATCAGTGACGCCCACTCGAGAACACCGAATGCACCGCCGCGCCAGGAGCACACGAAGCCGTCCTCGGGAATGTAGAACCCCTCGAAGTGGATCGTGTGAGTTCCGGTGGCGTGCATTCCCAGTGCATCCCAGGTTTTCTCGATGCGTATCCCGTCACCCTGACCGTTCTCGTCGACGTCGAAATCAGCGACAAAGAACGACTCCTGCTCGACCCGCTCCTCGAATGTGTCGGGCAGATTGCCTTCGGCGTCGGTGATCGTGGCGTTGGTCGTGATGATGTCGGCGGCCTCGGCCAGGGTGCCCCACACCTTCTTACCGTAGAGACGCCAACCGCCCTCCGGTTGCGGCACCGCGGTCATGTCGGCCAGGCCCGAGAAGCCGGCACGTTGTTCGGAGAACGGGCCGAAGACCAAGGCGCCGTCCGCTACTCGGCTCATCCACTGCTTATTCTGGGCTTCGCTGAACAAGCCGAGACACATCCCGACCATGATGAAGTGCATGTTGTAGGCAAGTGCAATCGCCGAATCGCCTCGCGACAGTTCGGAGATCACCTTCGATGTGTGCAGGATGTTGCCGCCCTGACCGCCGTACTCCTTGGGCACAGCGAGTGAGCCGAGCCCGCTTGCCTTGAACTTCTCGATTGTCGGCAACGCAAAGGTGTTCTTTTTGTCATATTCCGGCCCGATCTCGCGGAAGTACTCCGAGAGCTCTTGTGCCTTGGCGAACGCAGCATCGAATTCGGCGTCAGTGATGGTGTCGGACATCTGGTCTCCTTGACTGGTGGTAAAAGCAACCGCTGCGATCAGAGCAGCAGGTCATCGCGGTGTGCGTCGGTGAGGATCTGACGGTAGGCCTCGAAGATCGGCTCTGTCAGTGGCAAGAGCCCCAACGCCGTCGAGCGCTTTCCGTCCAGCTTGACCTTGCGCTGCGCCATGGCCAGGGTGAAGTTGAGCTTGCCCTGCCAGAACTTGTTGGCGTTGTCCGAGCTCATACGCAATTGAACTGTGGAGGAGGCATTCTCGGCCGCAACTCCGGTCAAGACCTTTCGGCCGGGGAAGTCCACGAGGATATGCGCGTCAGGATCGGTTTGAATGATGTGTACCACCAGCGTTCCACCCTGGGTGGCCTTCACGAACTGATCGTCGTTGACGCACACCTCCATTGCTTTGCCGATCGTGCTGTAGACATCCTCGGCGTCTTTGAATACGGCCATCGTGGCCACCTCCGTGAGTTCTTCCGAAAGGGATATGACCCGAAACACAGGCCCAAACAGAACGTTATGTGCAACAAGCTCTTCGAGCGTCTCCCCCAGGGATGAGATTCGACCTACCTTGGGGGTGATTCGTCGAGAGCGGACAGGATCTCCGGCGTCACCGACGATCCCTCGGACGCCATACTCTGGTAATCCGGGCGCACTATCCCGCCACCACGGAGATTGATCACGCAGACGCCGATGACGATGAGTGCGATCCCGATCCCGGCAGGCCACGAAATCGCCTGGTGCAGAGCGACAACTCCGATGATGCACACCGCGATGGTGCCCAGCGCGGTCCACACCGCGTATGCGAGCCCGAGTGGAATGACCTCTGCGGTGTTGGTCAGGCAGAAGAACGACAGGCAATACCCAACGATCACAACAATGGTCGGGACCACGTCGGTGAAACCATGGGTCAGGTGCAGGGAGCCGGTGGCAACGATCTCCGAGATCATGGCCGCCACCAGCCAAAGCCACGCTCCGACCGACGATCTCGCCGGATGGCCGGTCGGATGGACGGGCACCGCGCTCACCCGCCCAGATTGACGGTGATGACGCCGGCCAGGATCAGCATCAGCCCCAGGTATCCCGACCGGCTCACACGCTCACCACGTGTTGCCACACCAACTGCGACCACGACGACGATTCCCAGTGCGCACCACAGGGTATACGCGATCGCGAGGTCTATGCCCAAGATCGCTCGCGCAAGAAGCAGGGCGGTGCCGGCATACATCAGACACACGGTGACCGTCGGCACCGGCCGGGTGAATCGCTGTGTCGCCGGCAGCACATTGGTGGCCACCACCTCGAGGAACACCGCACCGAACAGAAAGACCCACGCCATCGTTGATCACACCCTGGGCTGTTCGGTATGTCTGCGACCGCGCACGATGCCGTCGCAGGGACATTGCTCTCGTCCGACGACCGACGAAACACCCCTGTCGTGCAACGCCTTGACCGCATCGACGCAGAGTGCACCCCCGGCCGATCCTGCTTCCGGATCGGCGTCGAGGACGGTCAGACGGACCGCGTCGGCTACCTCTGCAACGCAGATGTCCCACACCAGCGTGGCGAGTCCACGCGGCGTGCCGACGTAGGAGAATCCGGGCTCTTCGGTCTGTCGGCGTCCAGCGATCTGCCGCGCGTCCCGTGCCGACTCGGCCACCACTGCAACCACATCGACGATCACCGTGACCTCTCCGGCACCCCGCGTCAACGCCTGAGAGCGCGCCAGGCGCCGAAGCCGTTGGGCATCGCGCATGTCGGTGGGCTCGATGACGACACATCGGCATGCCGCGACCAGCTCGGGCGACAGCGTCCAGCACGAGAGCGGGCGTCCGTGCCGACCGCAGGCGTGTCCGGATTGGTGGCGCGTTCCCGTGCTCGTCGAATCACGTTCGACTGCAATCACTTCGGCTATCGACATCGCTACACCTCGCGGACTGGCACACCGTGGTGGTATCGCCCGTCGTGATAGATCAGCGGTCGTACCGGGTCCGCGTCCCCGTCCGGAAGACCCGCTTTGGTCACCTGCCCGACGACCAACACGTGGTCGCCGATGTCCTGCTTACCCACCAGCGCGACGCGCATCCAGCACTGCACCCCGACCAGCAACGGCTCACCTGTGCCCAGAGTGGTCCAGCTCGACGCATCGGCGAACCGCTCCGCAGCGGTGCGGGAGAATCGCTCCGCGATGGCTCGATCGCGTTCATCGAGGACGTGGATCACCAGGGACTGCGCCGCCCGCAACGCCGTCAGGCTCGACGAGGTGTGCGCGATGTTGAAGCACACCAGAGGCGGCTCGGCGGAGAGTGAGGCGAGCGATGTCGCCGTGAAACCAACTGGGCCGGAATCAGACTCGAGCGTGATCACGGAGACTCCGGCCGCGTGGCGGCGCATCAACGAGCGGAAGGCCGCTGGATCGATCGCAGCAGGCACGGTGCGGCTTTCCACCGCTCCGGGTCGAGCAGTCATGGCATGCACTCCTTGTATCGATGAACATCCACGCCTCGTGGGTGGCCGGCCGACTCGTCGACGAACCGTTGCCGCCGTACGTGCGTCGGATGCGGTAGTTAATTCTGATTCACTTATAGCAGATTGTTGCGCACCTCGCCCGCCGGGAACACTCCTCAGATTCCCGTAAACTGTTGTTCAGCAACAAATTCCGAAAGCATCGGCGATTGTGGACGAAGTTGAGTTCTTTCCCCGAAGGGAACCACCGTCATCCCCCCGCGGTTCGGTATGGAGCCACAGCAGCGGGCCAAGTGTATTGTGGCTCCGGAATGTGAAAGTGATTTCACTTGTCTGCAAGCATCAAGCCGGAGGCTCGTCATGGCGGATGTCCCGCCCCCAGCGGCTCACCGGGCCGCACCCGTACGCAGTGCTGTGCGGATCCGTACGCGTGACCCCGAGCGCAAGGACAAGATCCTGGACGCGGCAGCCGCATTGGTCGCCGAGCGGGGATTCATCGCCGTGTCGATGTCGGATATCGGCTCCGCTGCCGGTGTCACCGGATCGGCGATCTACCGCCATTTCGAGAGCAAGTCCGCGGTTCTCGTCGCGCTGTTCGACAAGGCCATCGACACGCTTCTCGACGAGAGTACTTCGATGGTCGCCGACAGCGCCGACAGTCGATCCGCGCTCCTGGCACTCGTCGCGGGACAGATCGATTTCGTCATCACCACGCGCAATATCGCGCGTGTCTACTACACCGAGAACTACAACCTACCGCCAGACGACCAGCGTCGCCTCCGACGCAAGCAGCGGCTCTACATCGAAGAATGGGCGCACCTGTACGACGAACTACACCCGAACATCGACGAAAGCACAACTCGGGTCGTGGTACACGCCGCCATCGGGGCGATCCAGTCGTCGCTGTTCCACAATGTGGGACTCCCCGAGAAACGGCTGCGCGACCTCCTTTTCACCTCGGCGTGTTCGATCCTGGATCTCGACCGCCCGGAGAGGTGATCGGGTGATGACGGCGCATGAGCGCCGTTCGCGCTGACGCCGCCATCACCCATCAACCGACTACGCCGGATCGATCACGATTGCGAAGGCCCGGGCCTCCGGACCCGGTGACTTGTTGACAGACACGAACTTCGCCTCGGTGTACTCATCGAGCTGGTGCAGACCGCCCTCACGTCCGAGACCACTTTGCTTGAACCCACCGAACGGGTATGCCGGGTGGATGACGTGCCAGTCGTTGACGAACACCATCCCGGCATCGAGTCGATTCGCAACCTCACGTGCGGTTGCCTCATCACCCCAGACACCGGCCGACAGCCCGTAATCGCTGTCATTGGCGATCTTCACGGCGTCGTCGATCGAGTCGTAGGGCAAGACGACCACGACCGGTCCGAACACCTCCTCCCGGGCGATCCGCGTCGAGTTGTCGACCCCGACAAAGACGGTGGGCTCGATCCAGTATCCCTTCTCGAACTGCGGCCCGGCCGGGACTCCGCCCCCGAGTACGGCTTTGGCGCCCTCGGCGGCAGCGATCCGGAAGTACTCCAGAATCCGGCTCTGCTGGGTCTCGGAGATCACCGGACCGACATTGGTGGCGGGGTCGAGTGGATCTCCGACCCGCAGCGTGGCTGCGCGTTCGACCAACCGGTCGACGATCTCGTCATGCCGCTCACGGGGGACCAGCAGTCGCGTTCCGGCCTCGCATGCCTCACCGTTGTTGGCGAAGGCGGCGAAGATGGACCCGTCGATGGCGGTGTCGAGATCGGCGCCGTCGAGAATGATGTTCGGCCCTTTACCGCCCAGTTCGAGCGACACCCGCTTCACGGTGTCCGCGGAGTCTCGCAGGATGCTCTTGCCGACCACTGTCGATCCGGTGAACGCCACCTTGTTGACGCCGGGATGGCCGGCCAGATACTTGCCGACCGGCTCGCCGTCGCCGGTGACGACGTTGAGGACACCCGCGGGCAGGCCGGCCTCGTCGAAGACCTTCGCCAGCTCCAGGCCGCACAGCGGTGCGTGCTCGTCCGGCTTGAGGACCACCGTGTTGCCTGCGGCCAGCGCGGGTGCGATCTTCCAGATCGTGGTCAGATACGGGATGTTCCACGGGACGATCGCGGCGACCACGCCCACCGGCTCCCGCCGGACGATGCCCTCCGCGGGAATCGGTTCGATTGCCGGTCCCGCGGTCTCGTACTCATAGTCCTTCGACTGGACGGCAAGAAACTGCAGTTGCGCGATCGACAGACCGATGTGCAACGCACCGGTGATGCGGATGGTCGCGCCGTTCTCCCGAGTCTGCAATGCAGCCAACTGATCCGCCTTGGCTCCCAGTCGCTCTGCGACATCGAGAAGCAGGTTCGCGCGATCCTCCGGGGAGGTGTTGCGCCACACACCCGATTCGTGCGCGCGGCGCGCCGCGGCGACCGCGGCATCCACATGCTCGACACCGCCCTTGGCGACGGTGGCAACCAGCTCCTCGGTTGCCGGACTACGGATCTCGTAGGAATCAGGTGTCGACACCCACTTCCCGTCGATATACAGCTGATAACTCTCAACGCTCATGTCGTCTCCTCTTCGAGAGCCTCATCCGATCCGGCGATCACGATCGTGCCAGAACGGGTTACGAAGCGATTTCTTGTCGATCTTGCCGGCCGGGTTCACTGGTAGGGCCGCCACGAAGTCGTACGACTTGGGGGCGTGGACACCACCGAGCTGCGTCTTCACCAAGTCCTTGAGCTCGGACTCGGCAATGTCGTCGCCGGATTTGCTCACTATCACCGCGTGCACGGCCTCACCCCATTTCGGGTCGGGGATACCGAACACCGCCACCTGCGCCACATCCGGGTGGGTGGCGAGCACGTCCTCGACCTGACGCGGGAACACGTTGAATCCGCCGCTGACGACCATGTCCTTCTTGCGATCGACAAGGTAGAGAAAGCCGTCGTCATCGAGTCGCCCGATGTCACCGGTCATGACCCAACCATTGTGCAGCGCTTCGGAATTGCGGGAGGGATCGAGGTACCCGAGCATCTGCCCCAACTGCCGGGACGCGATTTCGCCGACCTGCCCCGTCGCCAACGCACGACCGTCGGGATCACGGACCTCGACGTCAACGGTGAACAGCGGCCGCCCGGCCGAGGCGAGACGAGCGATCGCCGCCTCGCCATCGACACGGTGGTCTTCTTTGCGCAGACAGGACACGTATCCGGGCTCGGTGCCGGCGTAGGTCTGCACAAAGATCGAGCCGAACACGTCGAGCGCCTGTTTGAGTCGCTCGGGGGCGATCGGCGCTCCGGCGTAGATCATGGTGCGCAATGACGACAGGTCATGCGAACCCCTACCCGGATGATCGAGAAGCAGATAGATGATGGTCGGCACGACTGCGGTCGCCGTCACCTTCTTGTCCTCGATCTCGGTGAGCAGTCGATCCACGTCGAGCCCCGGCAGCATGACGTTGGTGCCCCCGCGCAGGAACGTCGGCATGACGAAGATCTGCGTGAAATGGGTGAGCGGGGCACCGTGGGCGAATACCTCCCCCGGTCCGATGTCGCCGATGTCGCGACCCGCAGTGATGCTGTAGTGCGACCAGGTGAAGTGCGAATTGACGACGCCTTTGGGCTCACCTGTACTCCCCGAGGTGAACAGCACATATGCCTCGTCGTCCACGGTGAGCCCGACGTCGGGGCGCACTGCCCGTTGCGCATCGACAAGCGCGGCGAAGTCGTGTGCCTCGCCCACTCCCGCGGGAGCCGCCGACCCATCGCGCGATATGCGAATCACGTTCTGCAGCTTCGGTAGATCCGCTCGGATCTCGCTGACGGCGTCATCGAATCCCGATTCGTAGACGAGTGTCGTGGCGTCGGTGCCGAGCAGGTTCGCTCGGAACCCGGCGGCAGCGTTGCGAGTCGGCATCTGCACCAGAACCCCGCCTGCCGCCCAGATTCCGTGCTGGGCGGGAATGAACTCGAGGCAGTTGCTCAACAACAGCCCGACTCGTTCGCCCTTCTGCACACCGAGTGACACCAACGCCTGCGCGATGCGGTCGCGCAAATCACGCATCTGCGCGTACGTCAGCGCTCGATCTCCGTCGATGATCGCAGTCGACTCGCGGTAGTAGGTGCACGCCCGATCGAGCACATCAGGCAGTGTCCCCCACATGGTCAGGCTCCGATCGATGCCGGATCGAATCCCTCAACCCAGTACTCGGGCGTGATCAGCGGGATGCCGAGTTCCTGCAGGACCGGTGTGTCGTTCCAGTAGGTGGACTCGTGCACGATCTTTCCCTCGGCGTTGAGCTGATGCCAGGTGATACCGCGCGTGTGCAGTGTCCGCCCGTTCACCGGCACCCCTCGGTACGTGTCGAGGCCTTCGCCCGTCCAGTCCCACAGGATGACCACGGCCGGATCGCCACCCCTGCCCGCGACCGGGAAGGACTCGGTCACGGTGAAGGTATGCGTACCCACCCCGTTGCCGGGATCGGCGTTGGCGAACGGCGCGACGAATGGACGCAACTCGTCCTTGGTGATCGCGGTGTCGAGCACGTGGTCCCGGTCGGCGTGATCGTCGTAGACGAAGTCGTCGGCGAAAAGCCCCAGCAATTCGTCGGTGTCACTGGTGAGCGCGGTTGCCCATGCTTCGGCGTGGCTGCGGTGATCGGTCATGGTGATGTCCTCGTTCTCTTGGGTCGACGTCGGTGTCAGACGAGTGCAGGTGCTTTGGTGACAAAACGCGGCTCGACCGGCTGACCGAGTTCCGCCGCTGCGGTGGCGATGTCCCACAGGGACGCTTCCCGCTGGATCAGTCCGGCGTCGTTGTACTGGTGATAGGTGATACCCCGTGCGCCCGGAACCTTCCCGGCCGGCGCCGGCAGCCCGACGAACGCTGTCGCGGTCGGCGCTTCCCAGGTCCATCGATAGATGGCCGACTTCTCGTCGCCGACGACCTCGTCGATTCGGAAGTTGTTGATACCGATGCCGTTCTCGACGTCCTTGTTGGCGTACGGAGCGAAGACGCGCAACAACTCGTCACGATCGGTGATCTTCTGGCCGAGAATGGGGTCCTCGAAGAGGAAGCCGTCTGCGTACAACGCGACCACTGCCTCGGGACTCTCCCGGAATGCCTTCAGCCAACGTACCGCGAAGTGATGACTCATCTCCATGTACTCCTTCGTCTGTGTCATGTATGCCGTTGTGGCGATCAATATTTCGAGCCGGACACCGGCCTTCGGACCTCGTCCGCGCGAGGCGGCGTCCGAGGACAACGCTATTGCGCACATCACAGTCGGCGACACATACCGAAGGGTGAACATCCTCCCCCGTCAGGGGTGATCACGAGGTGAGATCACCAGTCAGCGGCGGCGGCCGCCGCAATCACCTGCGATCGGTTGCACATGCCCAGCTTGCGCAGGATCTGCTTGACGTGTGATTTCACCGTTCCGGGCGCGATGATCAAGCGGTCGGCGATCTCGGTATTGGACGCACCGGATATCATGAGTCGCACCACATCTCGCTCTCGTAGGGTGAGTCGGTCGAACTCGGCGGGCGACGTGACCGGCTCCCCGTCGGCGTCCGCCCGATCCGATACCGTGCTCGTCAAACGAATTCCGGAGTCGCACAGTTCGTCGATGCGCACCGCCGCATCGTCGAGCAACTCCTTGAGCGAATCGTGGTGGCGGCGCACCTGATCGACCAGCTGCACCCGCTCGAGCACGTAGCCGACCCCGACACTGAAGGCCCACAACACATCTCGGTCATCCGAGGTGATCGTCGCACCGTCCGACGAGTGGTCTGCGTGTAGTAAACCCGCGGTCGATCCGCCCACATTCACCGGAGAGACGACGTATCCGCGCGAGCGACCGGACTCGACGATGATCGGCCGGAACACGCGGTCGCGACTGGTGTCGACCACCATCGTCGGCCGGCTCGCGGTCACGCTTCTGCGCTCGGGTGTGTCCGGTTCGATCGGTATCGCCCGACCGGTCCATTCGGCGAACCACGACGAGTGCACGTCCGCACCTTCGAGATATGCCTTCCAGGGTGCCCAGTGGTCATGGTCCACACGCGAGAGCACCACGCGGGAGAAACCGCAACCACGCGCGGCGTCGGCGCACAGCCGGTCCGAGAGCTCGTCGAGCGTCGACGCCCCGCGCAGGGCATGAAGCGCCGCAGCACAATCCGACATCCGCGCAGTCCACTGCGACATCTGTCCGAGCAGCATTTCAGTGGCGAGTTGCTGTAACTCGGCCACTGCCGCGCCGATTTGTTCGCCCCGCCTACCGTCGTCGCCGCTGCATGCTGACGACTGCGCATCCGAGCACACGCGCATCAACGTGGAGACCGCCTCCGATGCATGGGTCATCGAGGCCCCGGGGTCGTCGGGCAACCGCACCTCGGCGTCATTGATCGCCGATACGACCGCGGTCACCGCCTCCAACCGCCCGTACCAGGCGACATCAGGCGTCCAATTCCGCCCTCGTGCCCGCCCGGGCGATGTTCGGCGCCGATCGTCGGAGGCCAGCGAGACCGTCATCTGTCGAGTCCTCCGAGTTCGGGCCGCGTGTATCTCGCGACCACCGCGGCACGATTGGCTACGCGCAACTTGCGCAGGATGTGCTTCACATGTGACTTGACCGTCGACTCCGCGACGGTCAGCTGCGCGGCGATGTCGGCGTTGCTCAACCCCTCGACCATCAACTCGACCACGTCGACTTCTCGGGAGGTCAGCCCGAAGTCACGCATCGACGGACCCGAACCGCGCGTTCGCGGCGCCCCGCTGTCCGGGCCCGCCGACCGCCGCGCATCGTCCGGCGTCACATCACCGAGCCCGCCCACGAACGCGCGCGGCGGATGATTCAGCAGTGAGGATACGGCGGTGCGTTCCCACATCATTTCGGCCTCGACCAGCATTCGCTCGTGAATCACGCTCAGCCCGTCGGCAAAGGACTTGGCCAGATCGCGATCGACGACCAGCATCTCGGGAGAATCGACGCTCTGATCCATGTGCAGCAAGCCCACCACCGATCCGCACACCACGATCGGGACGACGACATAGCTCCGCGAGCCGGAGTAGCGCCGTAGTGCGGGCAGTACCCGTGGCTCATCGGGGACGTCGGTGACCAACGCTGCCGAACGTCGGCGGACGACCTCGGATTCGATTGTCGCCGAAGACAGATCGATGGGATGGCCGAGGAATCCCGACGGATCGTCAACCGGCCCGGCCGCCGAGCACCCATAGAGCGGAATCCACTGCGACCGGCGCACCTCGGAGACCAGACCCCGACCGAAAAGACCAGTCGCGCAGAGCGCATCGAGCGCATGCCGCCACATGGCCGGCGACGGGCGCGCGGACCAGTCATGAACGCTCGACAGCGCCTGGAACACGCAGCTCAACCACAACTCCGAATCCGCCCTCATCCGCAGTGGCAACTGGTGCTTCCTCTCCTGACGTCGCCCGGTCGCGCTCCATCCCTGACGGCCGGCATCTCCGCGGTCGTAAATTCGGGTTCACTCCGACGGTGAGAATTCGCACGGACACGAGCAAATTCGTCACCCATTGTCGTGACTTGGGTCACTCCTGTCAAGCTTTGGCCGATGTTGAACCTGCTCACCTCGCTGAAACACGGATTCGCGGGGCCGAGGGGATCCGGAGACATCACGCGCGTATGTTATTCATGATTCACATTGCTGATGGCGTCCATCAGCCCCTGACAAGGTGACTGGAGATGGACCAGGTGAGGATTCCCGCACAGTATCGATCACGGCTGACCCTTCCGTTGATCGTCGCACCGATGACAGGGGTCTCGAGCATCGACCTCGTCGTCGCAGCGTGCCGCGTGGGCGTCATCGGCTCGTTCCCGGTACACCTGTCCAGCTCGGTCGACGCGCTGCGCGACGATCTCGATCGGCTCGCCGACGAGCTCGATCCCGGTTGCGCGCCCTTCGCACCGAACCTCGTGGTGCACCCCTCGAACCAGCAGTTGCCGGACGAACTCTCCGCGCTTATGGATCACCACATCGAGATGGTGATCGCCAGCGTCGGTGCACCGGACGCGATCATCGAACCATGCCGCGAGGCGGGTATCCGCGTGCTGTCGGATGTGGCCTCCATCCGACACGCTCATCGCGCGGCAAAAGCCGGTGTGGACGGCTTGATCCTTCTCTCGGCAGGCGCCGGTGGCCAAACCGGATGGGCCAATCCCTTCGCCTTCGTTCGGGCAGTTCGGCAGTTCTTCGACGGCACGATCGTTCTGGCCGGCGGGATCGCCGACGGCGTCGCTCTGCGCGCAGCTCGCACGCTCGGTGCCGACCTCGGTTATATGGGCACCCGCTTCATCGCCGCTGCCGAAAGCGCTGCGCCGGTCGACTACCGGCAAGCAGTCGTCGACGCGTCGATGGATGATGTTGTCCGCTCGGACGTGGTCGGCGGTATACCGGCTAGCTTGCTCCGTGCGTGGCTGACGACCCATCAATCGGCCGGGCCGACGACCGACGGCTTCGACCACCGGCGACTCAAGACCAATTCCGGCGCCTGGAGTGCTGGACATGCTGTCGGCCAGGTGGAGTCCGTGGAAACCGTGGCCACGCTGGTCGAACGGATCGCCGACGAGTACTTCGACGACAGCAACGATGGAGAAGGAGGCATCGATCGATGCTCATTGACATGAATATCGGCGGCCCTTTTGACGGCACGGCCGGCGGAGATATCGCCACCACCGTGCATCAGATCCGCGATGCCGTGGACGGCGGCTTCGCCGGAGTGTGGACCACCGAGGTGTCCCATAATCCATTCTTTCCGCTGATCCTCGCGGCCGAACACGGAGACGGCCTCGATGTCGGGACTGCGGCTACCGTTGCATTCGCCCGAAACCCCATGTCGCTGGCCATCGCGGCCAACGATGTGCAGCAGATGAGTGGTGGCCGTCTGATCCTGGGCCTCGGCACCCAGGTCAAGCCGCACATCCGCCGGCGGTTCGACATGCCGTGGTCCGAACCGATTCCCAGATTGCGTGAGTATCTCGCGGCACTGCGTGAGATCTGGCGCGCCATCGCGACCGGTGAGCACCTCGATTTCCGTGGCGACTACTACCAGCACACTCTCTTCCCGCCAATGTTCCGCCCTCGGCCCCATGACCACGCCGCTCCACCGATCCTGATCACCGCTGTCGGAGAGCGGATGACGCGGCTGGCCGCCGAGGTGGCCGACGGTATCCTCTTGCACGGCTTCACCACCCAAAGGTATCTACGTGAGGTCACCTCACCAGCAATCGACGAAGTGCTTGCCGCGCATGATCGTTCGCGTTCAGATTTCACCATCAGCTATCCGGGATTCGTGGTCACCGGCACCACCGACGACGAGATCGCCACTGCCGCGGCCGCTGTACGCCGTCAGATCGCCTTCTACGGCTCGACACCCGCGTACGCAAAGGTTCTCGAACACCATGGCTGGGGTGATCTCCATCGAGAATTGCATCGACTGTCGACCACCGACGGCTGGTCGTCGATGAGTGCGCTCATCGACGACGATGTGTTGTCGACGTTCGCGGTTGTCGGGACTCCAGAAGAGGCGGGAGCAACTGCCGCACAGAAATTCGGTGACCTCGTGGATCGCTTCACCTTTTACGCGCCCTACCCGACGAATGCGGATGTTCGTGCCACTTTCGCCGCGGCGGCCGGTGACGCCCGGCTCGGTACCCGGTGAGGGTCAGGGGTGACTCGATTTGTGCGAGGTCGCCCATTCGACCCCCGATGTCACCCCAGCGGACGATTCGAGGCTACCCGCCCGGGCCCTACTGTCGATGGGTGTCCACCGCGTGCGCCGAGGAAGGGATGACATCACCATGGGTGTTGAAGTGAGTGTGGCGAATCTGACGAAGTCGTTTGGTTCGCAGAATATTTGGCGTGATGTGTCGTTGACCTTGCCCGAGGGTGAGGTGTCGGCGTTGTTGGGTCCGTCGGGTACCGGTAAATCGGTGTTCTTGAAGACGTTGATCGGTTTGCTGCATCCGGAGCAGGGGTCGGTGATCATCGACGGCACCGACATCACCCAGTGTTCGGCCAAGGAACTGTATGAGATCCGCAAGCTGTTCGGCG
>NZ_BAEI01000061.1 GCF_000241325.1 Gordonia polyisoprenivorans NBRC 16320 = JCM 10675
GCGCCAGCGACGAGGCCTCGAGACCCCGCTCGCCGACAGGTATCCGCATCACACGTCGAGCTGGAACCAGCTCCGGCGCAGGCGGTCTCGAGGCTCGCCGCACGCGGCTCGCACCTCGACCATCGGGGAGAAGGGAGTGAGCGTCGGGTGATGGAAGCTCTCCACCATCGGGGGAGCCCGTCTGCCGTGTGTTATCCGTGAGCGGTTATCCGTGAGCGGAGACCTTCTCCTGTTCCAGCGCGCGGTCGGCGGCGAGCAGCACACCGGCGGCGATCTCGAGGCCTTCGATGCGGCCGAGTGAGACGTCCTCATGCTCGATGTTGACCATCATGTCGGGATCGACGTCACGCAGAGCGCGAAGGAATTCGGTCCAGTAGGCGGTGTCGTGGCCGCGACCGAGTGCCACGAAATCCCATGCCGAGTCCTTGGGCCACTCGTTGGCCCATTCGTCGCCACCGAGGTTGGTGCGTTCCTCGGTGGGTGCGAGTCGGCGGAACCGGTTGTCCAGAACGCCGTACAGTGCAGCATTCTCGGTGTTCACCCGTACGTCCTTGGCCGCCGCATGGAAGACGAGTGGGCCGAGTTCGCGGACGACGGCAACCGGGTCCATCTGCTGCCAGAACAGATGCGACGCATCGAGTTCCACGCCGACGTGAGTGGCGCCGGTGAGTTCGACGAGCTTGCGGACATCGGCGGTGTTGAACACGAGGTTCTGTGGGTGCAGTTCGAGGGCAACCTTCACACCGTGATCGGCGGCGAGCCGGTCGGTCTCGCGCCAGAACTGTGCGGCCACACCCCACTGGTAGTCCAGGACGTCCAGTGCTGCCGAATTCCAGGCGTTGACGATCCAGTTCGTCACCGTGGCACCGGGTTCCCCGCCGGGCAGGCCCGACATCGTCACCACACGCGTCTGGCCGAGGCGTTCGGCCAGACGGATGGAGCGGCGGACATCCTCGGCGTGACGCTCGCCGATCTCGGGCTTGGGGTGCAGCGGGTTGCCGTTGCAGTTGAGACCGGCGATCGAGACCCCGGTGCCGTCGAAGAGTGCCAGGTAGTCGTCGCGTGCAGCGTCGGAGACCAGGATTTCGTCGAACGTCGGAACGTGCACCGCGGGAAGGAATCCGCCGGTGTTGATCTCGATACCGGTGAGGCCGAGATCCCCGATCACCGTCAGTGCTTCGGGAAGTGGGCGGTCGTGCAGGATGGCGTTGTAGACACCGAGTTTCATGGTGGTGTGACTCCTTGTTGTCGTGGAAAGTTGGTGACGATCAGGCATTCTCGAGTGGCTTGACGTCGACGGTAGCTCCCGCGTTGGCCGCGGATTCGGCGATCGAGGCAACCACCCGCATCGAATGCAGGCCGGTCTCGAAGTCCGGGAGCGGACCGAGGACATCGATTCCCGCCACCTGGTCGAGGAAGGCGCGAGCCTGGTAGGCGAACAGTTCGGCCTTGCCGTGGCCGACGCCGCCGGCATCCATCGGCAGGCCACCGCGGATGTAGGGATGATCGGGACCGATGGTGATGCGACGCGGACCGTTGAGATCGGCGCGTACGTCGTCGGCGGCGAGGTGGAATTCCGCGATGCGCGCGAGCTCCCAGGACGCCGATCCGCCGGTGCCGAACAGCTCGAATCCCAGTCCGTCGGGCAGACTGTGCGCCACCCTCGACGCCGAGAACGTACCGATCGCACCGGAGGCGAAGGTCGCGGTGAACGTTGCGATGTCCTCGTTGCCGACGGGCTCCATCTCGTCGGAGACCGCGCCCTTCGTGTGACCGTAGGTGGTGCCGATCGGAACCGGACGTTCGGTGATCACCGTGTGGAAGCGTGCGCCGGAGATCGACGCGATGGGTCCGCAGATGAACTCACCGAGATCGATGAGGTGACTGCCGACATCGGCGAGAGCGCCGGTGCCGGGCTCGCCCTGATAGCGCCAGGTGATCGGCGAGGTCGGGTCGAGCGCGTAGTCGCACCAGTAATGCCCGTTGAAGTGCACCAGGTCGCCGACGGTTCCGGCGGCCAGCTCGCGACGGATCTGCTCGACGGCCGGCGCGCGACGGTAGGTGTAGCCGACCGCGGCCTGCGTCGAGGCGTCGCGGGCCGCCGACAGCATGGCCTCTGCATCGGAAAGTGAACCGGCAAGCGGCTTTTCGCACAGCACGTGCTTGCCGGCGGCCAGTAGTCCCTCGACCATTTCGCGGTGCAGGTGGTTGGCGACGACCACGCTGACCACGTCGATGTCGTCGGCTGCGGCGATGGACTGCCAGTCGTACTCGGCCCGCTCGTATCCGTAGCGCTTGGCGTTGTCATCGGCGATCGCGGGATTCGCGTCGGCGATCGCCACCAGACGCACGTCGGGCCGGTCGGTGCCGAACAGGGTGGACGCGGTCCGATAGCCGGCAGCGTGCGCGCGGCCGGCCATACCGCCGCCGATGACGGCGACGCCGAGGGAGTTCGAGGGCATGGGATCTCCGGGGTTGGTGACGAATAGTGGATGGGAGGTCTGCTGTACCGGTCTACTAAACCGGTCTAGTTCGTCTACTATGAACGCCGTCACGCCACGGTGTCAAGCCGTGACGGGCACGGGTGGAGAGCCCAGGTAGAGAAGGGGGAGTCTTCGATGCGATCGTCGTCGAATCGACCGACCATGCAGGACGTCGCCGATAAGGTGGGGGTGTCCAAAGCGACTGTGTCCCTGGTCTTTCGCAAGGCTCCCGGAGTCGGCGACGACACCCGCCGTGCGGTGATGGCCGCAGCGGGCGAGCTCGGCTATCGGATGAACCGGACTGCGGCGCTGATGACGGCCCGGCGTTCTCATCTGATCGGCGTGGTCGCCCAGATCAGCAACAGCTTTCACGCCGAGATCGCCGAGGCGCTGGTCGCGGCGGCCGACCGCGCGGGATACGAGATCGTCCTGGGCGCGGTGACCCCGACGCACGGCGAAACACGCGTCGTCGAGACGCTGCGCGACTTTCGTTGCGAGGGAATGCTGCTCATCGGTCCGGAACTCGACACCGCATCGATCGAGGAGTTTGCAGCAGAGGTGCCCACGGTGGTCCTCGGCCGGCGCATCGCCTCCGCGGCAGTCGATGTCGTTCGCACCAACGACGGCAAGGGTATTGCGGCTGTGGTCGATCACCTCGTCGGCCTCGGGCATACACAGATCGTGCATGTGGCCGGCGGGCCGGGGTCCATCGCCGCGGACCGTCGCGCAGGGTTCTTGCGTGCACTGCGGCATCACGGTATCTCCGCCGACGACGCCCTGGTGGAAGCGGAGTCGTTCACCGAGGACGCGGGGATGGCCGCGTCGCGAGCCCTGCTCTCCCGCGAGTTGCCGACCGCGGTGGTGTGTGCCAACGATCGCCTCGCGATCGGTGTGCTCGACGAACTGCGTCGAGCGGGAGTCGCGGTGCCACAGCAGGTCTCGGTGACCGGCTATGACGACAGCGTCATGGCGCGCTTGAGCAACGTCGATCTCACCACTGTGAGCCAGCAACCGCACGCGCAGGCCGACCGCGCCGTCGACGCGGTGGTGTCGCGGCTCGACGGTCACCGCACCGAGCGGTCGGTTGTGACGTTGGTACCCGAACTCGTCGTGCGCGGCACCACGTCTGCGCCGCGCGAACGCTGAGGCCGGTATCACCAGAACTCTCACCGACGAACGAACTCCCGCACCGGTGACCCGGTGCGGGAGCTCGTCCCGGGTTCACACCCGCATGTTCACGTTGCGATCAGATGAGTTCCTTGATCTTGCGACTGGGGTAGATGCGGCCGGTGGTGACGTCTTCCTCGACCTCTTCCAGTGTGCGACCCCGGGTTTCGGGCGCCTGGGTCCAGACGAAGAGTAGGGCGAGGATGCCGACGCCGCCGAAGAGGAAGAAGGTGCCGGTGATGCCGGTGGCGGCCACCAGCGTCGGGAAGAACAGTCCCAGAAGGGCGTTGGTGATCCACAGGCAGAACACCGAGATGCCGATCGCCAGACCGCGGATGTGCAGCGGGAAGATTTCCGAGAGCAGCACCCAGGTGGCGACGTTGAGGAAGGTTTGCATCGATCCGACGAACAGGACGACGAGTGTCAGGATCACCCACGGTCGTGCCGCGTTGCCCTCCGGCAGTGCGAGGGAGGCGATGCCGATGAGGAAGTGGCAGACGGTGGTGAGGCTGTAACCGAGGATCAGGGTGGTGCGGCGATTGATCTTCTGGGCCAGCCAGAGTGCGGTGGTGGAGCCGATGACCGCGATCACGCCGGGAGCGATGTTGGCGATGAGGGCGGCGTTGCTGGCGAATCCGGCATCCTTGAGCACCGACTGGCCGTAATACATGATCGAGTTGATGCCGGTGAGCTGCTGTGCCACACCGAGTCCGATACCCACGAGCACGATGCGTCGAATCCAGCGGTTGTCGCGCAAGGCGGTCCAGCTGCCGCGGATCGCGGTCTCCTCCATCTCGTGGAGTTCCTCGACCATGTCGACCTCGGCGCGGGCGCGCTGCTGCGAGCGGATCGTCTTCAGCACGTCGTAGGCGTCTTCCCGGCGGTTCTGCGAGATCAACCAGCGGGGGGATTCCGGCACGCGGATCATACCGACCATCAGGCAGACCGCCGGGAGCGCGGCGACCGCGAGCATGATGCGCCAGACGCCGTCCTCTTCGCCCCAGATGTTGCCGATGATGGCGTTGATGACGAAGGCCGCGAGCTGACCGACGACGATCATCACCTCGTTGCGACCGGCGAGCGAGCCACGGATCTCATATGGGGCCAGCTCGGCGAGGTAGACCGGGACCACGGTCGACGCGGCGCCGACGGCCAGGCCGAGGATGACGCGGCCGATGACCATCACCCCGAAGCCCGGCGCGAAGACACAGGTGAGGGTTCCGATGAGGAACAGGGTCGCGAGAAGTGTGATCGACTTGCGGCGGCCGATTGCGTCGGAGAGTCGTCCGCCGGCGATGGCGCCGAACGCCGCGCCGAACAGCAGTGAGCTGGTGACGACGCCCTCGGTGAACGGGGTCAGTCCCAGCTCGGTCTTCATCGGCTCGAGAGCACCGTTGATGACGCCGGTGTCGTAGCCGAAGAGCAGGCCGCCCAGCGTGGCGATCAGCGCCACGGCGTGCAGACGCCGCCGGAACGGTCCCGTTCCCAGCGGCGGGAGAATCGAATGTTTCAGACCCGGGTGGTCGTCTGTGGTGGACATGGCACTCCTTGGTTTGACTTACATCTACCACCATCAGTGATGGCAGTCACATCCGTGATCGTAACCCAGTATGTGCAAATGTCCTAACAAAAGTTCTCGATGTTCGGTGTGTGGCCCCGACACCTGCGACGTCCCGAAACCCGTGATCGTCTGCGGGGTGTTGGCATGCGGCCGCGGCTTGACGCGATCGCCATGTGGCCCGCGAAAGTTTGTCCTGACAAGCGCGACAGGGTCGGCGCGACATCCTGCAGAGCGCCTGGCGTGAGAGATGAACTCGGGAAGTACATGCGAATGTCTTGACAAAGTCTTGACAATCGCGATGTGACGGGTATTACATCAGGGGCGCACAGTGGCTTCTCATACAGCTGCTGTGGTGACGAAAGGGAAGCAACGACGATGAACTCCATTCAGTGCGGGCTCGGTCGGCCTCGAAGAGCAGCCGTGTTCGCGGCCATCGCAGTCTCAGCCGTGATGGTTGTCGGTGGGTGCTCGAGTACGGGTGGCAAACCTGATGACAGCGGAGGCGGCGGAGGGGTCGGCAGCGCCGGCACCGCGGAACTGACGATCGCGATGATCACCCACGAGGTACCCGGTGACACCTTCTGGGATCTGATCCGTAAGGGTGCCGAGATGGCGGCGAAGAAGGACAACGTCAAACTCCAATACTCCTCAGACCCGGAAGCGCCCAACCAGGCCAACCTGGTCCAGTCGGCGATCGACTCGAAGGTCGACGGCATCGCGGTGACGCTGGCCAAGCCGGACGCGATGTCGGTAGCGGTGAAGAACGCGCTGGCCGCGGGTATCGCGGTCGACGCCTTCAACTCGGGGATCAGCGACTACAAAGCAATGGGTATCACCCAATACTTCGGGCAGGACGAGACCATTGCCGGCGCACAGGCCGGTCAGCGCCTCACACAAGAGGGTGCGAAAAAGGTGCTGTGCGTGATCCAGGAGCAAGGGCAGGTGGCCCTCGAATCCCGTTGTGCCGGTGTCGCAAAGGGATTCACCGGTGGTAGCACCGAGACCCTCTACGTCAACAGCAAGGACATGCCGTCGGTGGAGAGCACGCTGACTGCCAAGCTGCAACAGGATCCGTCCATCGATCATGTGGTCACCCTTGGTGCCCCGATCGCCCAGACTGCCGTGCAGTCCAAGCAGAACGCCGGTAGTAACGCCACGATCGTCACCTTCGACACCAATGCGGCATTGGTGCCGCTGATCCAGAATGGCCAGGTCGCCTGGGCCGTCGACCAGCAGCCCTATCTCCAGGGGTACCTCGCGGTGGACGCCCTGTGGCTGTACCTGACCAACCGCAACACCATCGGTGGTGGCAACGCGGTGCTCACCGGTCCGTCCTTCATCGACAAGTCGAACATCGACAAGGTCGCCGAGTACGCCAAGCGTGGAACCCGTTGAGGCGAAAGGAAAACTGATGAGTACTCGAACAGACTTGGATCTGTCGACGCACACGGTGGTCACCGATGAGCGGATCAAGCGTCGGAAACCGTTGCAGCGGGTGTTGGTTCGCCCGGAGATCGGGGCGTTGGTCGGGGCGATCGCGATCTTCGTGTTCTTCTGCATCGTCGCCCCACCGTTCCGCACCCCCGAGGCGTTGGCCACCATCCTGTATGCGAGTTCGACGATCGGGATCATGGCGTGCGGGGTCGCGGTCTTGATGATCGGCGGCGAGTTCGATCTGTCGACCGGTGTGGCCGTGACGTTCTCATCGTTGATGGCCTCGATGCTGGCCTACAACCTGCACCTCAACGTGTGGGTCGGTGGCGTACTCGCGCTGGTGCTGGCGTTGGCGGTCGGGTTCTTCAACGGCTACCTCGTGATGAAAACGAAAATCCCGTCGTTCCTGATCACCCTGTCCTCATTCCTCATGCTCACCGGCATCAACCTGGCCGTCACCAAACTGGTCACCGGGCAGGTCGCCACCCCCTCGATCTCCGACATGGCCGGATTCGACTCCGCCAAAGCAGTCTTCGCCTCCTCCTTCAACCTGTTCGGGGTATCGGTACGCATCACCGTGGTGTGGTGGATCGTATTCACCCTGATCGCCACCTGGGTACTGATGCGCACCCGCGTGGGCAACTGGATCTTCGCCGTCGGCGGCAACCAGGACTCCGCCCGCGCGGTCGGCGTACCGGTCACCCGAGTCAAGATCGGCATGTTCATGTTCGTCGGATTCTGCGCCTGGTTCGTCGGCATGCACCTGCTGTTCGCCTTCGACACCGTGCAATCCGGGCAAGGCGTGGGCAACGAGTTCTTCTACATCATCGCCGCCGTCGTCGGTGGATGCCTACTGACCGGCGGTTTCGGCACCGCCATCGGCGCCGCGATCGGCGCATTCATCTTCGGGATGGTCAACCAAGGCATCGTCTACGCCGGCTGGAACCCCGACTGGTTCAAATTCTTCATGGGCGTGATGCTGCTGTTCGCAGTACTCGCCAACAACACATTCCGCACATTCGCGGCCAAGAGGTGACACCATGAGCACAGTGATCGAAGACCACGTCGAACCCGACTCCCACGGCGGGAAAGTACCGCTGGTCGAACTCCGCGACATCGGCAAATCCTACGGCACCATCATCGCACTCACCGGAATCAGCCTGCGCGTCAACGCCGGCGAGGTGACCTGCGTCCTCGGCGACAACGGCGCCGGGAAATCCACCCTGATCAAGATCATCGCCGGACTCCACCAACAAACCGAAGGCACCCTCCTCGTCGACGGCAACGACACCATCCTGCAATCACCCAAACACGCCCTGTCCCTCGGCATCGCCACCGTCTACCAAGACCTCGCCGTCGTCGGCCTGATGCCGGTATGGCGCAACTTCTTCCTCGGCCAAGAACTCCGCAAAGGCCCACTACGGATGCTCGACATCCAAGCCATGCGCGCCACCACCAAAGAAGAACTCATGAAAATGGGAATCGACCTCCCCGACGTCGACGCCCCCATCAGCTCACTCTCCGGCGGACAACGCCAATGCGTCGCGATCTCACGCGCCATCTACTTCGGCGCACGCGTGCTCATCCTCGACGAACCCACCGCCGCACTCGGCGTCAAACAATCCGGCACCGTCCTGCGCTACATCTCCGCAGCCCGCGACCAAGGCTTCGGTGTCGTGTTCATCACCCACAACCCCCACCACGCCCACCTCGTCGGCGACCACTTCGTCCTCCTCAACCGCGGACAACAAAAACTCGACTGCACCTACGACCAGATCACCCTCGAAGAACTCACCCAACAAATGGCCGGCGGCGACGAACTCGACACCCTCAGCCACGAACTACGACACTGAATCCACCCCAGCGGTGACAGCCGCACCAGAGACGACCGCCCGGCCCCGAATGGGACCGGGCGGTCCACCAATTGGTGTGGACCTCAGCGTGGTTCGAGTCCCGCCGCCCGGTACGCGTCGTCGATGTAGGCCATGTTGGTGACGGCGTCGTCGAGATCGATCGGCAGGGACGTGCCGTCGCGCAGTGCCGCTGCGAACGCTTCGAGCTGAAAGGTGTAGGTGCTGCGGCGGGTCACCTCCTTCACGCGGGTATCCGATGCCGTGGTGATGCTCAGGCGGTTGTCACGGGTCGGCGACAAGAAGTCGTGCAGGGTCAGCGATCCGGTGGTGCCGACGATGTGCGCGCGGAATGTGTAGTGGTCGTCGAGCATCGTGTTGGTGTTGACGCCGGTGGCGCCGTTCGGGAAGGTGACCTCGATCCGGCTCGATGCGTCGATCTGGTCACCTCGCACGATCGCCGACGCTCCGGTGATGCGCGGCGCACCGCCGGCGAACCGGCCGAGGGTGCGCAACAGGTGCAGGCCGTAACAGCCGAGATCCATGACGGAACCGCCGGCGAGTCGGTACTCCCAGCGTGGGTCCGAGGGCGCCGGTTCGGGCATGCCCATCGTGATCTCGATCGTTTGCAGATCGCCGCACACCCCGCTGTGCAGCACGTCGAGGGTGCGATGCATCAGCGGGTGGAACCGGTAGTGGAATCCCTCGAGCACCAGAACGCCGGCCGCGCGTGCCTGCGCGGCGACCTGCTGCGCTTCGACGGCGTTGCGGGCGAACGGTTTCTCGCTGAGCACCGGCACGCCCGCCGCGATCGCCGCCAGATTCCACGGCCCGTGCAACGCATTCGCGAGCGGGTTGTAGATCAGATCGATTTCCGAGTCGCCGATCACCTCGGCATACGAGTCGACGACGCGCTCGACGCCGTGGGTGGCTGCGAAGGACTCCGCGCGATGCCGATCGCGGGCGGCGACCACGGTCAGTCGGTGTCCGAGTTCGTGGGCGGGCCCGACGATGGCGTTCTCGGCGATCCGCGACGCCCCGAGAATCCCGATGCGCAGCGGCGGTGCGGTCATATCCCCGACCGTACTCAGACCACCGCTGGTCGGCAGATCCGCCGCAGGAACGACATCGACACCGCGACGTCGGCTGCCGCGTCGTCGGCGGCGGCCTCGTCGGTGAGGATGGTGTCCTGCTCGAGGACGAACCAGCCGCTGTATCCGTTCTCGCGCAGCGTGCTCACCACGTGTTCGATCCGGGCGTCACCGGCGCCGAGCGGCACGTACATTCCTGCGGCGACGGCCTCGGTGTAGGTCGCCGCACCCTGCTGGACCCGTTGTGCGAGATCCACGCGGACGTCCTTGAGGTGGGCGTGCCGGATGCGGTCGCCGAAGTTCTCGGCGATCTCGCCGGGGTCGGTGCCTCCGATCAACAGGTGGCCGGTGTCCAGGCACAGGCCGATGGACGAATCCTCCAGCACGCGAAGCACTTCGGCTCGGTTCTCGATCATCGTGCCGACATGGGGATGCAGCGCCGCGACAATGTTCTGCTCGGTGACGAGCGCGTCGATCCGATCGAGGTTCGTCAGCAGTGTGCGCCAGGCGTCGGCGTCGAGCACCGGCCGGGAGTCGTATCCGTCGGTGCCGGTCGCCGCGGCCAGCACCAGGACGTCGCCGCCGGAGACGGCCAAGCGTTCGAGTGCCGCGCGGACCTGAGGTGCCGGATCGTGGTCGGCGTCGTGTAAGACGACGGGAACGAAGGACCCGACGCAGCGCAGGTCATAGGAGTTCAGGGTGTCGCGCAGGGCGGCAGGGTCGTCGGGCAGGAAGCCTTCCGGGCCGGTCTCTGCGGCACTCATCCCGAGTTCGCGCATCTCACCGAGAACGCGTGCGGGGTGCAGTTGCAGGCCCCAGCCGGGTACTTCGCACACACCCCAGGAGATGGGGGCGGCGGCGATTCGTGGGTCGTTGGTCATGGTGACACCTCCGGGGCGAGAAAGGATGTGGCGGTTACGGGGTGTGGCGGCGGTCGAGTTCGGTGAGTTCCCGCTCGAAATGTGCTGTGGTGAAACGTCCATCGAGGGCGCGGGCAACGAATTCGGCCTGTGTCTCGCCGGCCAACCCCGACAGTGGCTGATCCAGATCCAGGTTGCTGGGGAAGGCGTATCCCTCGGCCGCCGAGGCGATCACGTTCGCGACTGCGGTGCTCTCGCCCTGGGCGGCCAGGGCGAGTAGCGACGGATACAGTGCGCGCAGCATCGCCGAGCGGTCGACGGCGTCCATCGCCCGTCCGAAAGCCGAGGACACCTGCAGCAGATTCGCCATGCGCCGGACGTCGGTCGTCGTGTTGTGGCCGGCAGCGTGGAACAGTGCCGGATTGAAGAACACGGCGTCGCCGGCACGCAGCGGCAACTGGATGTGGTTGGCGGTGAAGTATTCTCGGAACTCCGGAAGGCCGAATGCCACGTACCCCTGCTCGTACCGTTGCGAATACGGCAGATACATCGTCGGACCGGACTCCAGCGGCATGTCGACGTGCGCGACCGCGCCCTGCAATGTCAGAGCGGGTGAGAGACGGTGGATGTGGGCGCGGAAACGTTCGGCGGTACCGGTCGACATGAAGCCGAGGTGGTAGTCGCGGTGCGGGTTCTGGGCGGCTCCACCGGGATTGACGACGTTGATCGCCGAGGTCACCTGATACATCGGTCCGAGCCAGGCCTCGCAGATCAACGCCAGGATGTCGTTGCGGTAGTACTGCACGAACACCTGGGGATCGCGAAGAGCGAGCTTCTGCAACGCATTCCAGATCCGGTCGTTGGCGCCGGGGGCGGCGAAGTGATCGCCGAAGGATTCTCCGGCGGCATGCTGCTCGGCGATGATGTCCCCATAGATCCGAGTCGATTCGGCCAGCGCATTGCTCTCGTCGAACGCTCCCGAGAAAACGACGATACCCGGACCGGTGAGCAGCGCGTCGGCGAGTTCGTCGCCGATGGCGGCGCGTGCCTCGGGGTCGGCGATCAGCGGGCGCAGCGCGGCCGCGTCGTAGACGAGGACGTTGCGCGCGACGGATGTGGCGTGCGGATAGTCGGCGAGGTCGGTGGTCTGCTCGATCGAGGCGACGAAGTCGTCGATCCGGCAGTCGTCCGGGGTCACGCGGTGGGCGAGAAGACTGGTGGCGAGGTGCATGGTCCTCAGAATGGCAAGATCGTATTGTCCGAACAAGATCAGATTCCCATCAAGAATCCCTCAGGAGGGTTCATGCCGCATCGCTATCCGGTACGGGAGATAGCTCGGCAGGCTGGCGTGTCCGAGGCGACCGTCGACCGTGTGTTGCACCGCCGGCCCGGTGTCCGGGAGGGCACGGTGCGCCAGGTCGAGCAGGCCATCGCCGACCTCGACCGGCAGCGCGCGCAACTGCGATTGTCGGGGCGACAATTCATGATCGACCTGGTCATGGAGACGCCGCGCCGATTCTCGTCGATGGTGCGCTCGGCACTGGAGGCCGAGTTGCCGGGCCTGCGACCGGCGATCTTCCGGGCGCGATATCACCTGCACGAGACGTGGCCGGTCGAGGACCTGATCGCGACCCTCGATGCCATCGCGCGTCAGGGGAGTCAGGCCGTGGTGCTCAAGGCGCCGGACACCCCCGAGGTTGCCGAGGCGATCGGACGCCTCACCGGGGTGCGTATCCCGGTGATCACGCTCGTCACCGATGTACCCATGAGCACCCGCCTGGCATATGTGGGCATGGACAACCGGGCGGCAGGGGCCACCGCAGCCTACCTGATGCAGCAGTGGCTTCGGCACACCGACGTCGACATCCTGGTGATGACGAGCAGTGAGATGTTCCGCGGCGAGGAAGAGCGTGAGATGGGGTTCCGGGCGGTCATGCGACGAGACGATCCGACACGGCGCATCATCGACGTCTCCGGTTCCGACGGGCTCGACGCCACCAGTCGGCGATTGGCATACCGTGCGCTACAGGACAATCCGCGTATCGGCGCCGTGTACTCGATCGGCGGTGGCAACAAGGGCATCGTCGCAGCTTTCGCCGATGCCCACCGAGACTGCGAGGTCTTCCTCGGTCACGATCTCGGCCCGGCCAATCGGGATCTGCTGCGCAGCGGCGGTATCACCGCGGTGCTCCACCATGACCTGCGCTCGGACATGCGGCAGGTTGCGCAGACCGTGATGAGCCATCACGGCGCTCTCGCCGGGGGCTATCGTCCGCAGGTGTCGGAGATCGCCGTCATCACGCCGCACAACGTCCCGGGCGACTGATCGACCTGTCAAAGGCGCACATGTTTGGTTGTTATGACATACTGTGAGGCATGACACAGGCCACCACGCAGCTCCAGATCGATCTCGATCGGTCGACCCCGGTGCCGCTGTATCACCAGCTCGCCCGCGCGATCGAGGCCGCGATCATCGGTGGCGAGCTCGCTCCGGGTGATCGTCTTGAGAACGAGCTCGATCTCGCCAAACGGCTCAAGCTCTCCCGCCCGACGATCCGCCAGGCCATTCAGGAGCTCGTCGACAAGGGGGTCGTCGTGCGCAAGCGAGGCGTCGGCACCCAGGTGGTGCAGAGCCCGGTGAACCGCTCGGTGGAACTGACCAGCCTGTTCGACGATCTCAGCACGGCCGGAATGCACCCGGAGACACAGCTTCTCGAGTACCGGCGGTCGGTGCCCGACGACGACCTGCGCACCGATCTCGGTCTCGATGCCGACGCGGAGGCTGTCACCATCCGACGGCTACGCAGCGCAGGCGGCGAGCCACTGGCGGTGATGACCAATCACCTACCCGCCGACATCTGCCCGCCGCCAGGCGATCTCGAGGACGGCGGCCTCTACAAGGGGCTGCGCGCCAAGGGTGTCCACATTCGGCTTGCCCGCCAGGTCATCGGCGCGAAAGCCGCCGACGCCGAGGAGGCCACTCTGCTCGACGTGGAGCCGGGTGCGCCGTTGCTGACCATGCAGCGCACTGCATTCGACGACGCGGGCAAGGTCGTCGAGGTGGGTCGCCACGCCTACCGCGCAGACCGCTACTTCTTCGAGACGACCGTCGTCGATCGCTGAGGCGGGTCTCGAGGCCCGGCCGCCGGGGGCGCCGTGCGCCTCGACCATCGGGGGGGCAGGCCGTTTCCCCCGATGGTTCCAAGCCCGATTATTCCAACACCGATGTCTATGTGGTAGCCGGTCGTTTCACCCCGATGGTCGAGGTGCGAGGCGCGTGCGCCGAGCCTCGAGACCGCTTGCGCCGATGCTGGTTTCGCCACCACGTCCCACCGGCCTCCACACCCACCGCCAACCTACTCCGAGTCGACGCTCGCCGATTCCGGCTCGGGGTCGGTCCCGCCGCCACCCACAGCGACGAGCAGGCGCCGCACCGCCATCGCGCGACGATGCGAGGCGCCGGTGAGGTCGTCGAGTGCGCATTCCGGATCGGCAGGCGGTCCGAGGTGGGTGCAACCGCGCGGACAGTTCTCGATGGCATCGCGCAGATCGTCGAAGGCGTCGACGATGTCGTCGGCGTCGACATGGGCGAGACCGAACGAACGGATGCCGGGGGTGTCGATCACCCACGACCGTCGGCCCTGGTCCTCGGGACCTCGCGCGTCATCGGGATGTGGCGGCAACACCAACGCCACCGACGCGGTGGAGGTGTGTCGGCCCTTGCCGACCCCCGAGACCACACCGGTGGCCCGTTCGGCTTCGGGCACAAGGCGGTTGACCAGGGTTGACTTGCCCACGCCGGAGTGCCCGATCAATGCGGTGAGGTGCCCGCGCAGCAAGCCGAGGACGTCGTCAAGTGGATCGTCACGACCAGCCCGCACGATGATCAGGTCGAGTCCGTCGAAGGCACTGGTGAACTCGGTGGGATCGGCCAGATCGGACTTGGTGAGACACAAGATGGGTTCGAGCCCACCGACATACGCCGCGGCGAGGGCGCGTTCGACGAATCCGGTCCGGGGTGGGGGATCGGCCATAGCCGTGACGATCAGGAGGCGATCGGCGTTGGCGGCGACGATCCGCTCGTACGGATCGGTGTCATCGGCGGTGCGCCGCAGGACCGTTCGCCGCTCGTCGACTCGCACGATCCGAGCCAGTGAATCCGGCTTCCCGGTCAGGTCGCCGACGACCCCTACATCGTCGCCGACCACGATCGGGGTGCGGCCGAGTTCACGTGCGCGCATGGCCACCACACGACGATCCGGATCGCCACCGAGTACGCAACCCCAGCGGCCCCGATCGACCGAGACGACCATCGCCGACTCCGCATCATCATGTGCCGGACGGGTTTTGGTGCGCGGACGACTCCCCTTGCCGGGGCGGACCCGGACATCGGACTCGTCGTAACTGTCCGCGCGACGGCTCACGGATGCCCGATCATCTTCTGCCACATACCCGGAAAGTCCGGCAAGGTCTTCGACGTGGTCTCGATGTCGTCGACGGTGACCGAGGGCACGCGCAAGCCGATGATCGCGCCTGCGGTGGCCATCCGGTGGTCGGCGTAGGACTCCCAGTGCCCGCCGTGCAGCGGGGCCGGCCGGATGATCAGGCCGTCGTCGATCTCGGTGACATCGCCACCGAGACGCCCGATCTCGGTGGCCAGTGCGGCCAGGCGATCGGTTTCGTGCCCGCGCAGATGGGCGATGCCGGTCAGCCGGGACTCACTCTCGGCGAGGGCAGCCAGTGCCGCGATCGTCGGTGTCAGTTCGCCGACCTCGCGCAGATCGCGGTCGATACCGGTCAGTCGAAGCGGTCCGCGCACGGTGAGCGCACCGTCGAGAAGTTCGACGGTGCAACCCATCTCGGCGAGGATGTCGGCGATCTGGGCGCCGGGCTGGGTGGTGACGGCCGGCCAGCGTGGCACGCTGACCGCCCCGCCGGTCGCGGCGCCCGCGGCGAGGAAGGCGGCCGCGTTGGAGAGATCGGGTTCGATCGCCCAGTCCACCGCACGGATCGGCGACGGATCGACATGCCAGGTATTCGGTTCGTCGACAACGACTTTCACACCGGCTGTCGCGAGCATCGCGATGGTCATCTCGATGTGGGGCATCGATGGAACCGGACCTCCGACGTGCCGAACGGTCAGTCCCTCGTCGAATCGTGCGCCGGTCAGCAGCAAGCCGGACACGAACTGCGACGACCCCGACGCATCGATCGTGACCTCGCCGCCGCGCGCCGATCCGGTGCCCACCACCGTGAACGGCAGGGAGTCGCCCTCGACGGTGACACCGAGGTCGCGCATGGCGTCGAGGATCGTCGTGAGTGGTCGCTGACGCGCTTGCGGATCGCCGTCGAAGTCGACCGGTCCCGACGCCAACGCCGCCATCGGCGGCAGGAATCGCATGACGGTGCCTGCGAGCCCGCAATAGACGTCGGTGCCGTGCATGGGTCGCGGTTCGATGGAGACGGTCGTCGGGTCGGCGGCGTCGACACGGATGCCGATGCCCAGTCCGGTCAGAGCGGCGAGCATGAGATTGGTGTCGCGGCTTCGTAGTGTGCCGGTGAGGGTCGACGGGCCGTCGGCGAGCGCGGCGAGCAGCAACGCCCGATTGGTGATCGACTTGGACCCGGGCAGGTCCACGGTCGCGTTCACCGGCCCCGACACGACGGGCGCATTCCACGTGCTCATGCGGTCCAGTCTGTCATGGGGCCGGCCACATCCGATCCCGTCCCGGTCAGCGGTTGTCCAGACGCAGGGGGTGCGTCGGCGGGACCTCGACGATGATGAGCAGCCGGCCGTCGGTGTCGCGCACATGCATCTCGATCAGGCCCCACGGCTCGGTGAGCGGTTCGCGCTCGATCTTGACGTGCGCCGACCGCAGTTCGCGTTCGGCGGCCGAGACGTCGCGTACCTGCAGCCACAGTGCGCCCGACGGTTCGATGGTGGTGTCGAGATCGGAACTCATGTGCCCGGGAACCTCGATCAGGCCGTTACCGGCGTAAAAGACGATGCCGCCCGGGTACTCCCGCGCAACGGCGAGACGCAGCTGATGACGGTAGAAATGCTGCAACGATTCCGGGTCTCGTGAACGGAGCACGACGCGACTACTGAGGACCTCCATGCCTTGTGTCTACACCGCTACCGATCGGTCGGACAGGACAATACGCCCGGCGCGTCGCGGGTCCGGTGCGCTCGGATCACTGGCCTTCGGTGGTGCCGTCCGACCCGCCGAGCGCGTGACCGCGGTTGAGGTCGTTGCCATGACGGCCCGCCTCGTAGATCGCCTTCTCCCGGGCGATGCGATCGGTCTCACCGATCGGCTCGGCGTCTCCGAAGGCGAAGGCGGATTCGTGCGGGTAGTCGTGCGGGATGTCCGGGTCGTCGAGTTCTTCGGGCTGTGGGCTGTTCATGGGACAACGATACGGCCGTGGCTCACACGTGGCGCCGGATTGCCGGCGTCACGCTGGTTCCACCCACTGCGCATCGGGATGAGTACGGATGAAGCGTCGCAACTCATCGAGGAACGTGGCTCGCTCCTGCTCGACGATGATGTGGCGTCTCTGCTCGCCGATGCCGAATGCGCGCGCATGGGCATCGGCGTCGAGCTCTGCGTCGATCGCACTGTCGACCCGGCGGCGAAACTCGGCGAGGCGAGCGTCCGGGTCGGCGCAGAAGCGCTCGAAGTCGTCCGAGGCCGCGTTGCTTCCGTCCGTCGGGGTACGCGAGGTCCGAGGTTTTTCCTCGCCCGCGGCGCGGAGTTCATCGGCGCGCTGGTGCAGACGCTCGTCGAGACGCGCTGAATTTCGGGCTCGTTCGGCCCTCATCTCCGGAGAGGCAAATGACTCGAAGGGATCGCTGAAGGATGCGGGCATGGTTGTCAGACACCGCGTTCGGGCCAGCCGGGGGTGGGGGTGGCTTGCTGGTTGACGGGTTCGTGGGTGCATGTCGGGTCGGTGGTGAAGACGTCGATGTCGTCGTCGGTGGCGTACCAGTCGCCGAAGACGTTGCCGGTCGGTGCTTGGCGGGTGCCGTGTTGGTTGGTGGGTGGCGGTGTTCCGGTATGGCGGTAGGTGACGGTGTCGATGTCATAGCTGATGGACAGTTTGTTGAGGGGGTTGATGCTCAGGGCGACGCAGATTGTGGCGGTGCGTGTCTCTGGGGTGACATCGGTGAGTGATAGGACGGTTTGGGTGGCGAATCCGCGGTAGATGCCGGGGTTGGGGCCGCCGACGTAGAGGCGGGGATTTTTCTTGCTGCGGTCGGCGGTGGCGAAGCCTGGGTAGGCGCCGGTTGCGGTGTATTCGCTGACGATGGCGATTTGTTGGGCTTCTTCGTAGGCACGGAGGAAGGTGGCGTCGGCGCTCATGAGGTCGGTGGCCGGGCTGGGGTTCCAGTTCTCGGTCCAGGCGACGTTGGGTGGGCGTTGATAGCCGTCGGCCGATTGCGGGCTGGTCGTGGTGGACGATGCGTGCGTGTTTCTGGATGGTGTTGTGGCACAGGCTGATAACACGGTGGCCGATAAGGATAAGGCGGCGAGCGCGATCACGGGGATCAGTGTGGTGGTCAGCGTTCGTTTGCGATGAGTCATGGTGGTGTCAGACGCCGTGTTCGGGCCAGCCGGGGGTGGGGGTGGCTTGCTGGTTGACGGGTTCGTGGGTGCATGTCGGGTCGGAGTTGGAGACGCCGATGTCGTCGGTGGCGTACCAGTCGCCGAAGACGTTGCCGGTCGGTGCTTGGCGGGTGCCGTGTTGGTTGGTGGGTGGCGGTGTTCTGGTGTGGCGGTAGGTGACGGTGTCGATGCCGTAACTGATGGACAGTTTGTTGATGGGGTTGATGCTCAGGGCGACGCAGATTGTGGCTGTGCGTGTCTCCGGGGTGACGTCGGTGAGTGATAGGACGGTTCGGGTGGCGAATCCGCGGTAGATGCCGGGGTTGGGGCCGCCGACGTAGAGGCGGGGATTTTTCTTGCTGCGGTCGGCGGTGGCGAAGCCTGGGTAGGCGCCGCTTGCGGTGTATCCGCTCATGATGGCGATGTCTTGGGCTTCTTCGTAGGCGCGGAGGAAGGTGGCGTCGGCGCTCATGAGGTCGGTGGCCGGGCTGGGGTTCCAGTTCTCGGTCCAGGCGACGTTGGGTGGGCGTTGATAGCCGTCGGCCGATTGCGGGCTGGTCGTGGTGGACGATGCGTGCGTGTTTCTGGATGGTGTTGTGGCACAGGCTGATAACACGGCGGCCGATAAGGATAAGGCGGTGAGCACGATCAGGGGAGTCAGTGTGGTGGTCAGCGTTCGTTTGCGATGAGTCATGGTGGTGTCAGACACCGTGTTCGGGCCAGCCGGGGGTGGGGGTGGCTTGCTGGTTGACGGGTTCGTGGGTGCATGTCGGGTCGGAGTTGGAGACGCCGATGTCGTCGTCGGTGGCATACCAGTCGCCGAAGACGTTGCCGGTCGGTGCTTGGCGGGTGCCGTGTTGGTTGGTGGGTGGCGGTGTTCCGGTATGGCGGTAGGTGATGGTGTCGATGCCGTAACTGAGGGACAGTTTGTTGAGTGGGTTGATGCTCAGGGCCACGCAGATTGTGGCGACTCGAGTGTCAGCAGTGGGCGCGCTGAGAGTGAGGATGGTGCGGGTGGCAAATCCGGTATATGTCCATTCCTTAACGCCGTGTTCGTACAGACGGGGATTCTTGATGGTGCGGTCCGCGACGGTGAAGCCGACGTAGGACCTGGACGCGGTATACCCGCTCAGTGCTGCTATAACTTGGGCTTCTTCGTAGGCGCGGAGGAAGGTGGCGTCGGCGCTCATGAGGTCGGTGGCCGGGCTGGGGTTCCAGTTGTTTGTCCAGGCGACGTTGGGTGGGCGTTGATAACCCTGGGCGATGGAGCTTGCGCGAGTGCCCGAACTTATCGCTACGGAGGCGTCTGGTGGAGTCGCACACGCCGCCAGGAGAGTAGGCGCGATTATCATCGTGAGTAGCGCAGCTCTCAGCGCCAGGCCGTGGCGCGTCATCGGGGGCGCCGCGTGGGGTCTGTCCCGGGTGCGGGAAGTACCTTCGGGTTGATGTTCGCGCTGGGGCGAGCTCCGCTGCCGTAACCGTCCATTGAGTTATTCCAGGTGTCGGTGATAGGGAGCGAGTCGACAAGACTTCCGAAGCGGAAAGAGTCGGCCCGAATAGCGGACCACGACAGTTGGCCGTCGCTGGCGAGGAATTGGTTCCACCGGGGATCGTCGGGGACACCGTGTGCCGCAAAGTAGCCAGTGGCAACGTCATATTGCTGATACAGGCCATTCGTATCCGTGTTGTAGTAACTGTTCGCAGCCGAGATCGCGTCGGTCGTCGGGTTGCTGGGGATCTCTGAGGGATCGTTGGCGATTCCGAGACCGTCGAGCTTGACTTCCGGATTCGCGAGGTCGATGAGTACCGGGCCAACCGCGTCGAACGGGGGAGGGAGAAACTTGAATCCGGCGCTGACGAGAGCCTTACTGGAGTCCCACGCCGCACTGTCCTGGTTGTACTGGACAATCCGATCCCAGGTGCCCTGATCTTTGTTCGCCTGCACGAAGTCGTGATCTGCATCGTTGAACATCTGATGAAAGCGGCCCGCCGCCGCGGCGTACGAGGGGTCACCCCCATGCGCACCATAAAGCGCTGTCATGTAATTCTCCCACTCCGCTCCGGCGTGGTTGATCGCGAATCCCGACGTCGGATCGGACTCCAGGGCCTTGATCATCCCTTCCATCTGCGTGATGTCGTCGAACCCGAAGTTTTGGACTGCCCAGGTGTGGATGCCGGTGTCAGGGACCCCATTCAGTGCTCCGAGATACGGAATGATGTTCTTGGTCAGGGTTTGGTTGAGCTCAGGGTTGATACTTCCCAAGGTCGGATGACCAGGACCGGACCCGTTGGTGTCCAACGATAGTGCGAGGGAGTTGTCGGCCAAGCGGTGTGCGTAGGCATTGGCGGCGATCGCGGCCAGGTCGCCTTCGTGTCCTGGTGTGCCGGCGTTCGGACCAATCCAGTCGAACATGCGCTCCACACCATTCTCGCCGGGGTCGAAATGGTGGGTCGCGAGTGCCAGAAAGTGAGAATTCGGATCGTACGTGCCGCCGGCTGTGACCGTTGCTCCCATGTTGTTGCCGGTGAGGAAATCCGTCACTGCCGGATGGTCGATCGTGGCGACCTCGAGCATTCCGTTCAGATTCGCGTTGAGATCATGCATTGTCACGATCTGGTCGTTGTCATCGGTCACGGTGACGTTCTCCAGCCCGCCTCCTCGGGAATTCAGGGCAGACAGCTCGGAGAGTTGCTTCAGCATTCCGCGGTCGATGTCGGTATTGACGCGTAATGCTGGGCTACCTTTGTGCATGAGGTCGGTGAGCGCGGTGAGCTGGTTGTAATTGGGCAATTGGTAGTGGGGATATCCGTCGAGGCTGAACTCCCACGGAACCTTTTGTAGATCGTCTCGGACGGTGCTCGGTAGCCGGTCCATGCCGCCGCGTTCTCCCGTTGCGGCATCGGTGACCAGCGGGTTGGACATCACTTGCATCCCGTTGGCGAGTGAGCGTTGTACCACTGTCCGCGACACTGGATCGAGACGGTTTCCGAGCTGGTTGATGTCCGACGGGTTCATGGAATCGAGATCCGACATCAGCGCGCTGAGGAATGCGAACTTGTTTGCGGGAAGGCCAACCGTATTGCCGTCGCGGATACTTTCAACTTGTTGGGGTGACAGTCCTGTCGCCTCGGCGAGTTCCGTCAGCTCGGTAGGAGAAAGGGGCCGATTATTCGTCAGGTCCCCAACTATTTGCCCGGCGAGTTTGACGTTCGCAGCAGCTCCGGCAGGCGACAGCTGGTTCAGGTCAGTGCTCGCTGCTGTCATCGTGCCGGCGAGGGACTTGTCGGCCGATTCGAATTGTCCGGCCTGACCCTTCAATGTACGTGACGCATCTGTGGCGACCTGCGCCCTGCGCTGTCGCTCTTCTTCGTTGGCTTGTTGCTGTGCCTGGTCGCCTGACGGATAGGCCTTTACGTCCGTGACCGTCCAGTCCGGGTGGATCAAGAAGTCGTTGACCCAGAGGCTGACCACTTCGTGCAGGATCGTTGTCCTGAGGTCCGAGAGAGTGGCAATCTGGCCGTCCATCGCCGATGCGCACGACCGCGCGGCTGCGCTGATCCGTCCGATCGACGCCCGTTCTTCGAATGCGCGACCGGTTGCCGCATCACGAGCGACTCCGCTCCATGGGATGCCCACGATTGCGCTCACCATCTGTGTGGCGTGGGCATCGAGACAATCTGCGAGGTCGCTGAGTCCTGCACTCGCCTGTCGGTAGTCATCCGGCTGGGCCTGCAGAAGCTGGGGCAGAGTGGGATAGCTCATGAGTGGTGTGCGTGAGCCCTCTACCTGGCGAGGGGTTGGTTGAAGTCTCCCAGTCCTGCCAACGCGTGTTCGCCTTGTTCTTCGCCCGCGATGAAGACGATGCCAGTGCCGCCTACCGCCTCGGCGATGGCCTCCAGCCGTCCGGCGACGACTTGCTTGGAGTTCTTCGCCGCGTCCATCAGATGCACAACGGCCGTGTCCGAAGTTGACCCGGGCATCGCCGGCAGGGTGCATGTCGGATCACTTGCGTCCGATACTCCGGTGCTGACATCGGAGATGTGCTGACCTGCGCGTAGAAGATCGGGCATGCTTGCATGCAACTCTCGTTGTGACCCCGGAGCCGTCACTCCCCCTATGTCGAAATGCCCGAATTACCCCGTATTGCCGATTGTTGTGCACTGCAACGTTATCGAAGCGAAAGGTATCAACAGACAGACATCGCCGCAATGCGACACCGAAGGGAATGAAGCGGCCCAGTGTGGGTGGCACTAGCTCCGAGCGGAGAACTTTCCGCCCGTCTTGTCGTCCCACCGGTCGAGTAGGGCGGTGACCTTCGGATCGCCTTGGGCGCGAATCCATTCGCACAGTTCCTGCGGCGCCGAGGGATTGGTGACGATGAACCGGTGGAGACCGGCGTCGTGCTCGGCGAGTACACGCAGCGTCGCCGGGTCGGTGTCGGGGTCGGCGGCGGCGAGCGCATCCCGCGGATCGAAGGCGCCGTACCGCGGTGCGTCGGAGCCGGAGAGTCCGTCGGCGTCGACCACCTCGATCTCGCCGGTGTTGTGATAATCCACCGGATCGGGTGAGGTGCTGCGCCAATTGAGTAAGAGGTTCAACAGGATTGCGGTGATGGCGCCCGCGGAGATCCCGGAGTGGAAGATCGTCTGGAACCAGTCCGGGAATTGGTGATACAGGTCGAGCGACACGGTCTCGCCGTTGTCGTTGGTGTATGACAGGCTCGCCTCGCTCAGCATCGCGACGCCCACCGAGATGGCGACCACCAGGATGTTGGTGTTGTTGAACTTGACCCGGGTCAGGGTGCGGACACCACTGGCGGCGACCATGCCGAACAGCGCGACACCCGCGCCCCCGAGGACGGGCTGGGGGATGCCTTCGATGATCGCGGCCATTTTCGGGAGCAGGCCGAGGACCACCAGGATCGCGCCCGCACATGTCGCGACATGTCGGGTCTTGACGCCCGTGATCGCCACCAGGCCGACGTTCTGCGCGAATGCGGTGTAGGGGAAGGTGTTGAAGATCCCGCCCAGGACGGTGCCCACGCCGTCGGCCCGCATGCCGTCGGCGAGCTTGCGCGGTGTGATCTTCTTGTCGACGATCTCGCCGACGGCCACGATGTCGCCGGTGGTCTCGGTCATGATCACCAGGGCGACGATGATCATCGCGATGATGGAGCTGACGTCGAAGCTCGGCACACCGAAATAGAACGGCTGCGGTACAGCGATCCAGGAACTCTGCCCGACGCCGCTCCAATCGGTCATGCCGAAGGGGATCGAGATCAGGGTGCCGAGGACGAGTCCCACGAGCACCGACACCCGCTTGATCGCCGCCGGCGCGAACCGTTCGAGCAGGATGATCAACAGCAGGGTGCCGAATCCGAAGGCGATCGATTTGGGTGCGCCGAAGTCCTCGCCCTTGTTGGTGCCGCCGCCGAACCATCCGGCGGCAACGCTCATCAGCGACACCCCGATGATGAGGATGATCGTGCCGGTGACCAATGGTGGAAAGAATCTGATCAGCCGACCGACGATCGGCGCCACCAGGATCATGAACACGCCGCAGGCGATCACCGAACCGTAGATCGCGGTGATGCCATGGTTGAGCCCGATCGTGATCATCGGCCCGACCGCGGCAAACGTGACGCCCTGCATCAGGGGCAGGCGCACCCCGAACCGCCAGAACCCGACTGCCTGCAGCAATGTGGCGATGCCGGCGACGAACAGGTCGGCGGTGATCAGGTGGACGATCTCGTCGGAACGCATCTGACCGGCGCCGACCATCGCGCCGCCGACGATGAGCGGCACCGCCACGGCACCGGCGTACATCGCCATGACGTGTTGCAGTCCGAGGGGGAAGAGCTTGGTCAGCGGCGGGATGTCGTCGACCGGATGGTCGACGTCACGGCCGCGCTTGATGGTGTCGAGAACCGTCATGAACACTGTCTACGAGTCCGAGATTTCTGATTCGACGCGATCGTGTGTCGACGGTGTTTCCGGCAGAATATATCGATGTGGCAGCACGGACTCCCCAGCTCAGCGCCGGGTTACTGATCCATCGGAACACGGCACTCGGCGTCGAGGTCCTGCTCGCCCATCCGGGTGGACCGCTGTGGGCGCGCAAGGACGACGGAGCGTGGTCGATCCCGAAGGGACTCGTCGAGGACGGTGAGGAACTCCTCGTCGCCGCCCGTCGCGAATTCGCCGAGGAGATAGGCCAGACGGCACCCGACGGGGAGGTCATCGAACTCGGTGAGGTGCGGCTCAAGAGCGGTAAACGGGTCGTCGCCTTCGCGATCGACGGTGACCTCGACGTCTCCGTCGTCACCAGCAACACCTTCGAGATGCCCTGGCCGCCACGGTCCGGGAAGACCCAGGCCTTCCCGGAGATCGACCGTGCGGAATGGTTTTCACCCGACGACGCACGCCGCAAGCTCAATCCGGCGCAGGTCGCCTTCATCGACCGGTTACTCGAGAACCTCTCGCCGAAGCCGTGATCGGTGCGCGCCCGATCGGCGCGCCGCCATCAACGCAGCAGAGCGGTGTCGGATTTCTCCGCGCCCGAATGGTCCACCTGGTAGCGGATGAGACGAGAACTGTTGGCCACCACGGCCACCGACGACGCGTTGTGCAGGATCGCCGCCACCACCGGGGACAGCGCGCCACCGGCGCCGACGATCAGCCCGATCGCGTTGACGGCGATCGACATCCCGTAGTTCTGCTTGATCACCTGCAGGGTGTGCTCGCCCAGGTCCCCCACCGCCAACAGCATGCGCAGATCGTCTGCGGCCAAGGCGATGTCGGCGGTCTCGACGGCCACGTCGGTGCCGGCCAAGCCCATCGCGATGCCGATGTCGGCGGCGGCCAGTGCGGGTGCGTCGTTGACCCCGTCACCGATCATCGCCACCAGATGACCTTCGGACTGCAACTCGCGGACCGCTGCGAGTTTGTCCTCCGGAAGCACCTCGGCCCGCCAGTCGTCGATGCCGAGTTCGCCGGCGATCGCCGCGGCGGTGGCCGGGTGATCGCCGGTGAGCATGGCGATCCGCTCGATTCCCTTGTCCCGCAACCCATCGAGCACCTCGCGCGCCTCGGGACGGACCTCGTCGCGCAGACTCACCAGGCCGACGAGGGTGCCGTCGACGGCGAGCAACAGTGGTGTCTCGCACTCGTTGCGGAGCTTGTCCACCCACTCGATCGCGTCGGTGGTCAGTGCGACCTCGTGGCGAGCGAACAGGGCGGGGCTACCCAACAACAGGACGCGACCGTCGGCGGCGAAGGTGCGCATGCCGAGACCGACGATGACCTCACACTCGGCGTGGGTGGGGATCTCGATCCGGCGCTCGGTCGTCGACCGGATCACCGCTTGCGCCAACGGATGTCGCGAGTGGATCTCCGAACTCGCCGCATGGGCCAGGACGTCCTCGGGTGACCAGTCGGTGTGGAAGGAGATCACGTTGGTCACCACCGGACGGCCGGTCGTCAGCGTGCCGGTCTTGTCGAAGACCATGGCGGTGATGCGGCCGGCCGCCTCGAGATGCGAGCCGCCCTTGATCAGTATTCCGCGGCGGGCACCGTTGCCGATGGCGCCGCTGATCGCGGTGGGCGTCGACAACCCGACCGCGCAGGGGCACGCGACGAGCAGCATGGTCATGGCGCGGCGTAGATCGCGTGTGACGAGCAGGGTGGCCGCCGACAGCAGGAACGAGGCCGGGACGAAGCGGCCCGAGAACTGTTCGCCGACAGTCTGGATGGGAGCCCGATCGTGCTGGGCTTCCTCGACCCGGGCGATGATCCGGCCGATCGCGGTGTCGGCGCCGACCGCCGAGGTGGTGATCACCAACCGGCCGCTGACCACGACCGAGCCGGCGTGCACGTGGGCACCGACCTGCGTGGTGACGGGCAGGTTCTCACCGGTCAGCGCGGACTGGTCGATCACCGCCTCGCCCTCGAGCACCGTCCCGTCGACGGGGACGGCGACATGATCGTGGACGACGATGACGTCGCCGACCGCCAACGAATCGACGGGCACCGACACCTCGGTGCCGTCCTCGAGCCGCAGCCATGCGGTGTCGGCGTTGCCGCGCAACAGATCCGAGATCGCCCGTCGGGTACGGCGCAACGTCAGATCCTGAAGGAACTCACCGATGTTGAGCAACCACAGGACGGTTAGCGCGACGACGTTCTCCCGCAACAACAGACTCGCCACGGTCGCCGCCGACACCAGCGCATCCGTGCCCGCCCGTCCTCCGCGCAGAGAACGCAAGGCGCCCTTGAGGAATGGATAGCCGGAGAAGATGGTGATCCCGGTGGCGACCGTGCGCGACGCGGGACCGAGCATCGGTGGTCGTCGGAATCCGTAGCGCCGCAACCCCAGAAGGATCAAAGCGCCCGCGCCGATACCCATCCGCAGGATGTCGGAATTGGTGACGTCGGCCGAATGTGGCGCGGCGCGGGTGACCGTCGTGAGATCGGCGTCCCGCCCGGCGGCGATCGCCTGATCGATGGCGCCACGGTCGGTGTTCCGGCGATACCAGACGACGACGGAGCCGGTGCGTGGATACACGTGCACGGCGCGAACCCCGGTCAACGCGATCACAGCGTCCTCGACGGCGACCGCGCGTGCGGCCGACGTTCCGCGCAGCGCATCGACGACCAGGCGCAGACGCCCCGCGGCGTCGGAACGCACAGATTCTTGCACGGCGGGGTCAGTGATCGTGGTCGTGCGGCTCGGCCGTTCCCGGGGGACTCGCTTCCTCGCCGATACGGTCCTTCGCCTCGGCGACGATGTCGGCGGTCCGCAGGCGTGCATCCTCGGCGATGGCCTCGGCTTTCCGGGTACCCACCAGGCCCCAGGAGGTGACCACCACGGCGCCCTGCCGTAGGGGTGCCTTGGCGATGGCCTTGCGGGCGACGTCGTATGCGACGGCGCCGACGAGGCCGGTCGCGACCGTCGATCCGGCCTTGGTCAGGAAGCCGTGTAGTGCCATCTCGGTCCTTTCGCGCTCAACTCGATGAGTTGCCCGATTAATGGAAACGATTGCCAGGACGTCCGAGTCTACGTCGTGCGCGGCCACCCGGCGAGTGGACACACGCCGACACGGGGGCCGGGTGAGCAGCAGCGTGGGAGAATTTGCAACATTGACCAATGTGCCATTGACAAATGGCATCATGGGTGATGCCATCGGTAGTGTGATTCACACCTCACGACAGTCCCGGTGTGCGGCGTGGCTGACCCGACGCACGTTGCGGCCGTTCGCCGACGTCCTGCCCGGCGGTGTCCTCGCGGTACATGTCTCCCGTGCCATCGTCGCCACGGCCATGCTGCTCGGGTCACCGCCGCCCTATCGGGTCCGCGTCGATACCCTGTCCACCGGCAGCTTCCGCGGAGAGTGGGTGTACGCCCCGGGATCGGAGAAGTCCCGGCGCGTCATCCTCTACGTCCACGGCAGTGCGTATGCGATCTGCTCGGCGCGCACGCATCGCGGGCTCGTTGCCCGACTCGCGCATCTCACCGGGATGCCGGTGTTCAGTGTCGACTACCGACTCGCCCCCGAACACGTCTTTCCTGCTGCCGCCGACGACGTCGAGGCCGCCTACGCCTGGCTGCAGAACATCGGCTATCGGCCCGAGAACATCACCGTCGCAGGTGATTCGGCAGGCGGCCATCTCCTCCTGGATCTGCTCGCCGAGAATGTGCGACACCGGCGTGCACAGCCGCGCGCGATGGTACTGATGTCGCCGCTGGTCGATCTCACTCTCGAACTGGCCCGCCGGCAGGAACGCGACACCGGGCCCGATCCATTGATCTCGGCCGTCGCCGCGCAGCGTCTGGTCGATCACTACACCAGAGGCCATCCGGCCGACCTGCCTCGCCTCGCGCCGGCACTCGATCGCGCCGACGACCTGCCCCGCACACTGATCCAGGTCGGCGGGGCAGAGATGCTCCTCGGCGATGCACGTGCCGCGCACCGGATGATCACCGACGCCGGCGGGGACAGTGAACTGCAGATCTGGCCCGGACAGATGCACGTCTTCCAGGCGCTGCCGACGATGATCCCGGAAGCCGGCCCCGCCTTGGCGGCTGCCGCACGGTTCATCACCGAGTGTCCGGAACCGGGTGGCACAGCTGCGGCGACGAGCGCTGCGACGGCACACGCTGATACCGAACACGCTGATACCGAAAACGCTGATACGGAAAGGTATGCCACGACATGACATCTCGACGATCACAGGGTGCACGTGCCGTCGTCACCGGCGCGGGTAGCGGCATCGGGCGCGCTTTCGCTCTCGAACTCGCGCGCCGTGGTGGCCGCATCGTCTGCGCCGACATCGACATCGACCGAGCCGAGGAGACGGTCGCCATGATCGACGCGGGCGGGCGCGGGGAGGGCATTGCGCTGTTCTGCGACGTCGCCGAGATCGACGACATGCGCACCCTCGCCGGCCGCGCACCGGATCTGCTCGATGGCCCGACCACGCTGATGATCAACAACGCCGGCGTCGGCATCGGCGGGCGCTGCGTCGGCAGCATCGGCCTCGACGACTGGACCTGGGCCCTCGACATCAACCTGCGCGGAATGGTCCTCGGTTCGGAACTCTTTCTGCCCCAACTGCGCTCGGCCGGACGGGGTGGTCTCATCAACGTCGCCTCGGCCGCAGCGTTCTCCGCAGCGCCCGGGATGGGTGCCTACAACGTCGGCAAGGCGGGGGTACTGGCACTCTCGGAGACCATTGCCGCGGAGTTGTCGGGCACGGACCTCGCGGTGACCGTGCTGTGCCCGACATTCGTGAAAACCAACGTCGCCGTGGACGGTCGGATCACCGGCGACGCGATGAAACTCGCGCAAACCCTGATGAGGTACTCCGGACGGTCGGCGGAGCAGGTCGCGCGGTCGACCCTCGATGCCAACGACCGGGGACGACTGTACGTGGTGCCCCAACTCGACGCCAGGGCCCTCTGGCTGATGAAGCGACTGTTTCCGCGGACCTACACCCTCGGAGCGGGTCTGCTGCATCGTCTGGCCCCGGCGATCGCTGCCGTGGACCCCGTGGCACTCGACCCGGAGGTACTCGAGCCGGGGGTATCCGAGCACAACAGCCTGGCGTCCGATGCGGAAACCGTTGCTGCACAACCGCGAATCGAAGAAGGAGTGTGACATGCCGATAGTTCTCGAGGACATGCTGGCGACCATCAAGGATCGCCAGTGGGCGCTGGCCGACATCGACTGGGATGCTCCCGGTGCCGAGTTGATCACCGAGGAGCAGAAGCCGAAGCTCAAGGCGTTCATGGCCGATCTCGTGTGGATCGAGAATGTGGGCGCCCGCGGCTTCGCGGCTTTGGCGAAGAAGGCGCCCGACGAGACGCTCGCGGAGATCTATCGGTACTTTCACGCCGAGGAGCAGAAGCACGCCAACGCCGAGCTCGCGCTGATGCGGCGGTGGGGGATGCTCGAGGACGACGAGGTCCCCGAGCCGAACGTCAACATCCGCCTGGCCATCGAATGGCTCGACACCTTCGCCGACCGCATGTCACTGTCGGTGCTGGGCACGGTCATCCCGATGTTGGAGGTGGCCCTCGACGGGGCGCTGCTGAAGTTCCTCCTCGAGGAGGTCGACGATCCGATCTGCCATGCCGTGTTCCGCAAGATCAACGCCGACGAGTCGCGACATCTCGCCGTCGACTTTCACGCACTCGACATGATCGGCAACGTCCGCTTGCGCACGCTGCTGGTCCAGACGGTCGGCACGCTGGCCTCTCCGGGACTCATCATCGGTGCACTGATGTATGTGCCCCTGCTGAACAAGATGCGCGACAACATCGTCGACATGGGACTGTCGGAGGATCGGCTCTACGACGCGATCAAGCGGTTCCGCAAGAACGGCGACCGGGGTCGGGGCACCAGGCTCCTCAACTATCAGATCCTGAAATACCACGCGGGCTGGGTCATCAACCGCGACAGTCCGTATCACTACTTCGCCGATGCGATGGTCACGCTGACCGACCGCTACCCGCGCTTTCTCCTTCGGTCACAGCCGAGTTGGTCGAAGGAACTGACCTACGAGCCGATCGCATGAGCGCCGTGCACGAGGATTCGCACACGCCTGCTCCCGATGCCGCCGGTCTCGATGCCAACACCGTCATCATCGGGGCCGGGTTCGCCGGTATCGGCACCGCAATCCGGCTCCTGCAGCAGGGGCGCGATGACTTCATCATCTGCGAACGCGACGTCCGACCGGGCGGAACGTGGCGCGACAACGTCTACCCCGGGGCGGCCTGTGACATCCCGTCGCGGCTCTACTCGTATTCCTTCGCACCCAATCCCGAATGGTCACACACCTATTCGGGAAGTGAGGAGATCCTGGCGTACATCGCGCGGATGATCGCCGACCACAATCTCGAACGGTTCATCCGGTATTCGCATCTGGTGACCGGGCTGGAGTTCGACGAGGAGAGCGGCACGTGGCGCGTCGATCTGGCCGATCGGGAGTCGCTCCGCACACGCGCGGTGGTCGTCGCGTCCGGCCCGCTCTCCACACCCGGATATCCCTCGATCCCGGGTATCGACGAGTACACCGGTCACCGGATGCACTCGGCGGCGTGGGACCACGACTACGAGTTCGCCGGTAAGAAGGTCGGGGTGATCGGCACCGGTGCCAGTGCGGTGCAACTGATCCCGGAGTTGGTGCGCGCCGGTGCCGACGTCACGGTGTTCCAGCGCACTCCCGGGTGGGTGCTGCCGCGAGCCGATCGTCGGATCTCCTCGTTGACCAGACGGGTATATCGGACGGTGCCGTATTCGCAGGGGCTGGCACGTCAACTCTGGTACCTCGGGCACGAGTCGGTGGCGCTCGGCGCCGTGTGGAACACGCCGTTCACCCGGGTCATCGAAGGGGTGGCGAAAATCAATCTCGTTGCCCAGGTGCGTGATCCGTGGATGCGGCGACAGCTCACCCCGGATTTCCGGGCCGGCTGTAAGCGGCTGCTGATGACCAGTGACTACTATCCCGCGCTGCAAGCCGACAACTGCACCCTGGTGACGTGGCCGATCGCGCGGATCTGCGAACACGGCGTGCGGACCGTGGAGGGGATCGAGCGACGGTTCGACGCACTGGTGTTCGCGACTGGGTTCGAGGTGTCCAAGCAGGGATCGCCGATCCCGATCCGCGGCCGTGACGGTCGAGTGCTCGCCGACGAATGGTCCGGTGGCGCATACGCGTACAAGTCGATCGCGGTGTCGGGGTATCCGAATCTCTATTTCACCTTCGGCCCGAACTCCGGCCCGGGGCACAATTCGGCGCTGGTGTACATGGAGGCACAGATCGATGCGGTCGTCACCGCCATCTCGCTGATCGTCGACCGCGGATTGCGGTTGCTCGACGTGCACCGGCCCGCCCAAGATGCCTACAACCGGTCGATCCAGAAACGCCTGGAGAGCACCACCTGGAATTCCGGTTGCCGCAGTTGGTATCTCACCGACGACGGATTCAACGCCACCATGTATCCGGGGTTCGCCAGTCAATACCTCGCGCAGATGCGGGGGATCGATTTCTCCCGGGATTTCCGCGCGGCGGCACTCGACGACGCGCGGTCGCCGGACGCGAGCCGGGATTCGTCGATGGTGTGATCGGTGCTCGCCTCAGCCGATGCCGGCGGGGTCGACCGACACCCAGTCCGGATACTTGGCGGTTCGGTCGTCACCGGAGGACTGCTTGCGAAGGCGTCGCATCACCCACGGGAACAGGTGCTCGCGAACGAACCCGGCCTCCGCGACGAGGCGCGGGGGACGCGGTTGCGGTTCGGGGCGAGCAGGGGTCGGCGTCGGCACGCCGAGGCCGCGCAGGATCAGTGCGGCGGTGCGGCGGTGGCCGATCGCGTTGAGATGCAACCGATCCGGCGACCAGTATTCGGGGCGGCGGATCTCCGTGTCGTGGAAGACGTCGATGAATTCCACATCCTCGGTGACCGCGATGGTAGCGACCTCGTTGGTGAGGTACTCGCCGCGGCGCCGGATGGTCGACCCGAAGGGCAGACCGTCCGAGGGGTCGGCGCCGGCGAGGAGGACGACGCGGATTCCGGCGTCACGGCATCGGCGTACCGCGGAGCGGGTGAGCTCGACCAGTCCGGTGAGGTCGCCGGTGCGCAGCATGTCGTTGCCGCCGCCGTTGAGGGTGATCATCGTCGGCAACGGGTCGAGGTGCAGGGCGGCGTCGACCTGATCGGTGATGATGGGTTCGAGGAGCCGGCCGCGCACGGCAAGGTTGGCGTAGTCGATCCCGCCGTGCGCGGCGGCCAGCCCCTCGGCGACGAGGTCGGCCCACCCGCGCGGGATGTCGGGGCCATCGGGTTCGTCGCCGACGCCTTCGGTGAAACTGTCACCGACCGCCACGTACCGCACTGCCTGCCTTGACCTTTCGCTCGTTCGGGTAATCGCGCACCGGACGTGATGGGTACGCGGACCTACGTGACGGTGATGCCGCCATCGACCGCGAGGGTCTGGCCGGTGACGTAGCCGCCGGCCGGGGAGGCCAACCAGACCGCCGTCGCGGCCAGCTCCACCGGATCACCGGTGCGTCCCAGCACGACGCGCGGTATCTGTGAGTCGAGGTAGCCGTCCTTGTAGCCGTCGGTCATCTCGGACTTGAAGAATCCGGGGGCCAGTGCGTTGACGCGAATACCCTTGCGGGAGCCCCACTGCTGGGCGAGATCGCGGGTGAGGCCGATGATCCCGGCCTTGCTCGCTGCGTACGCGGCCTGCGGGAGCGAGGCGGTGGTGATGCCCAGGATGGACGAGATGTTGATGATCGAGCTACCCGGCTGCATGACCCGGCCGGCCGCCTGCGCCATCCAGTACGAGCCGTTGAGATTGACGTCGATGACGTTGCGGAACTGCTCGGGCGTCTCCCGTGTCGCCGGCACCGCGGTGCCGATACCCGCGTTGTTGATCAGCACGTCGACGTGACCGAAGGCCTCGATCGCGGCGTCGATCACTTTCTGGCACGACTCCGGGTCGGCGACATCGGCGGTCACCGACAGTGCCTTGCGTCCGGTGGCCTCGACCTTGGCCGCGGTGTCGGCCAGGCGGTCGGTGCGGCGCGCGGCCAGGACGACGTCGGCGCCGGCTTCGGCGAAGGCGATGGCGAACGAGACGCCGAGACCCGACGAGGCGCCGGTGACGACGACGACCTTGTCGGTCAGGGAGAACATATCGAGGACGGACACTTTCGGGAGCTCCTTCGTGATGGGGGGTCGACTGCGTGGTGGTTCGACGGTGTGTGGAGGGTGGCTACAGCCAGGCCGGATCGGTGTCGAGGGTGGTGCGGTCGAGTGCGGCCAGCAGCTCGAACTGCGGCCCGGTCTTCGGCAGTTCGTACCGGTAGAAGTATTGTGCCGCAGCGCGTTTTCCGTCGTAGAAGTCACCGGTCGATGTGCCGACCGCCAGCAACTGCTCGAGCCACATCCAGGCGATGACGATGTGTCCGGTGGCCTCGAGGTAGGCGGTCGCGTTGGCCAGGGAGACGGCCACGTCGCCTGCCGACCACACGGCGACGGTGGTCGCGACGAGTGTGTCGAGTCGGGTGCGCAGTGCGGCGGCGTATTCGGCGAGCGCCGGATCGGCCTCGGCTCCGGCGATGGTGTCGCCGATGGTCTCGGCCAGCAGGGTCAGCCCCGCACCGTCACGCATGACGACCTTGCGTCCCAACAGGTCCAGGCCGTGGATGCCGTGGGCGCCTTCGTGGATCGGGTTCAGCCGATTGTCGCGGTAGTACTGCTCGACCGGGAATTCGCGGGTGTAGCCGTAGCCGCCGAGGACCTGGATGGCCAGGGAGTTGGCCTCGAGACACCACTGCGACGGCCAGGACTTGGCGATCGGGGTCAGCACGTCGAGAAGCAGTCCGGCGCGGGCCTGCTCGGCGTCGTCGCCGGTCTGCTGGAGGTCGACGAGCTTGGAGCAGTACAGTCCCAGCGCGAGCGATCCCTCGACATAGGACTTCTGCGCCAACAACATCCGCTTCACGTCGGCGTGTTCGATGATGGGGACGGGCTTGGCGGTGGGGTCCTTCTGGTCGACCGGACGTCCCTGCGTGCGTACCTTGGCGTATTCCAGGGATGCGAGGTAACCGGCGTATCCCAGTGAGGTGGCGAGGAATCCGACGCCGATGCGTGCCTCGTTCATCATGTGGAACATGTAGGACAGGCCCTTGTGCTCCTCGCCCACCAGGAACGCAACTGCTCCCGGAGTGGGGTCGGGGGAGTGGGTCCCGTCGCCGAAGTTGAGCAGGCAGTTGGTGGTGGCCCGGTTGCCCATCTTGTGGTTCAGCCCGACGAGTGCGACGTCGTTGCGGGTGCCGTCGGGGAGATACTTGGGCACGATGAACAGGGAGATGCCCTTGACGCCGGGCCCGCCACCGGGGGTCTTGGCCAGCACGAGGTGGACGATGTTCTCGCCGAGTTCGTGGTCGCCGGCCGAGATCCACATCTTGGTGCCGGTGACGCGGTACGTGCCGTCGGTCGCGGGGATCGCCTTGGTGGTGATGTCGGCGAGCGACGAGCCGGCCTGCGGTTCGGACAGGCACATGGTGCCGAAGTAGCGGCCCTCGACGATGGGGCGGACCCAGGTGTCGATCTGTTCGGGTGTGCCGTATTCGGCGATCAGGTTGGCGTTGCCGACGCTGAGGAAGGTGTAGGACGACATCGCGGCGTTGGCTGCCTGAAACCATGCGGCGCTCGCCCGGTTCACCACCGTCGGCAGTGCCATCCCGCCGAGTTCTTCGTCGAAGGAGCCTGCGACGAGCCCGGCCTTGAGGAACTCGTTGATGCCCGAGGTGATCTCGTCGGGCAGGATCACGGTGCCGTCGTCGCCGACGTAGGGCTCGTGGGTGTCGCCGAGGGCGTTGTAGGGCGCGTAGCGCCGGGTTGCGATGTCGGCGGAGAGTTCGAGGACCGCGTCGAAGGTCTCCCGGGAGTGCTCGGCGAAACGTGGACGCTCGGTGAGCTTTTCGACGTCGAGCCATTCGTAGAGCAGGAACTCCAGGTCGCGACGGGACAGCGGTTCGGCCATGACGCTCCATTTCGTCCGGGGTGCAGCCAAGCACTCGCTCATTTTATGAGCACTTGCTTATACTGCCTGGTGTGGCGGTTCGTCGTCAACATCGGCGGGCCCTGGGAACCGGGAGGTGAGGTGATGGCGTCCGTGCATGCCACCGAATCGGCTGCGGCGCAACGCATCCGTGCTGCCGCGATTGCGGCATTCGCCGAATTCGGGTACTCGGGGACCTCGACCCGGCAGATCACCGCGCGACTCGGGATGAGCGCGGCGGCGATGTACCCGCACTTCCGGTCCAAGGAGGAGTTGCTGTACTCGATCGCGCTTGAGGGCCATCAGGCGGTCAACGACGCGATCCGGGCGGCCGACGAACCGTCCGCACCGTACTCGGACCGGTTGCGCGCCGTGGTGGCCGCCTTCGCCGAATGGCAGGCGCGTCATCATCAGTTGGCCAAGGTGGTTCAGTACGAGATGCGGGCGTTGCGGCCCGAGCACTTTCGGGCGATCGCCGACCTACGGCACGAGACGACGGCGATTCTCACGACGATCATCACCGGAGGGGTTCAGGCGGGCGAGTTCCTCGCCGACGACGCCGACGACGTGATCCTCGCGATCTCGTCGCTGTGTGTCGACGTGTGTCGCTGGTTTCCCAGCCGTGCCCACCGTGATCCGCTGCAACTCGGCGCGGCCTACGCGCGGATGGCCTCACGCATGGTGCGGGCGCAGGAGCGGTCCGATCACCGCTCGCGGCCGGGGAACGGGGTGTAGTGGCGGCGTGCGGCAGTCGCCACGACCTCGATGAGCTGGGTCTCGTCGAGGACCGCGGGGGTGCCCGCGCTGACCGATCGCAGGTAGACCTCGCAGAGCCACTCGAGTAGTTCGATGTGCTCGCATGCGGTTTCGATGTTGCTGCCGACGGCGATGGCACCGTGATTGCGCATCAGTGCGGCGGTGCGTTCGAAGAGTGCCTCGTTGATGCCCGTGCTCAGTTCGGGGCTGCCGAAGACCGCGTACGGCGCGACGCGCACCGAGCCCCCGAGCATGGCCGCGGTGTAATGGATCGCCGGGAGTTCGTCGACGATGTTGCCGACGGCAACCGATGCGATCGGGTGTGCGTGGGCGACCGCGGCGGTCGACGAGGTGCGGTAGATGTCGAGGTGGATGCGCAGTTCGGAGGTCGGGCGGTACGGCGTGGGAACGGCGACGGTCCCGTCGAGATCGACCACCACCAGCTGCTCGGGCGACACCGAATCGAGCCGGCAGCCCGACGGGGTGACCAGCACGTGTTCGCCGACGCGGGCCGAGAGGTTGCCACCGGTGCCGATCGTGTGGCCCGCCGAGGCGAGTTGGTGGGCCGCCGCACAGAGATATGCGCGCTGATCGTCGATGTCCACTCCTTGACGGTAGCGCCTTTGTGCAGTTCATGGCGGGGATGTGGCAGTTCATGGCGGGTGAACGCCGACGCCGTCGGCCCGTCGCGCGCTGTCGGTCCTCGGATGTCCGCCGGGCGTCAGGTGACGATCCCGAACTCCTTGATCTTGCGGTAGATCGTGGCGCGGGAGATCCCGAGCGCATGTGCGGCAGCAGCTTTGCTGTTGCCGTTCTCCTCCAGACTGCGCACGATCGCATCACGTTCGAGCGCCTCGATGCGGGTGAGCGTGTGCCGACTCGTGGTCCGGCACCGTGGCGGGAGCTGGCCGACGCCGATCACCCCGGAACGCTGATGGGTGACCACCTCTCGTAGCGTCTGGCGCAATTCGGCCACGTTGCCGGGCCACCCGTACTTGCTGAGCTGAGCCATGGCGTCGGAGGCCACGGTGAGCTCCCGTCCACGGGTGAGCTGGCGCAGCAGGGCAGGTACGAGATCGTGGAGATCCTCGATGCGGTGCCGCAACGGCGGCAACTCGACGGTGTGGCCGAAGAAGGGCAACAGCATCGACGCGGCATCGGCCGAATGCAGGGCGGTGGTGACGCCGAGCCAGCCGGCGTACTCCCGGCCGGGCAGCAGGTCGGCGATCGCGGCCTGGGTGTGGGCGGGCACCCGGTCGAGGTCACGCAGGATGATGCAGAACCCGTCGCGGTCGAGTTCGATGGCGAGGGCGTCGAGGGCCTCGTCACTGTCCGACGTGGAATCGGGGTCGGCATCGAAATCGTCGGCGGTGAAGATCCGCGTCGTCGACGGCTGGTAGCGTTCGGCGGCAGCGCGCAGCAAAGCTGTACGGCCGGAACCACTTTCGCCGGCCACGGTGATCCACTGCCCGGCCTGGACGTGACCGGAGATCCGTGCACAGCACTGCCGCCAGGACGAGCTGCGTCCGACTACCCCGGGCAACGAGGCGACGGGACGCAGCGGAGTGGAGGCAGCAGGCGTGGGCGCGGAATCGAGGAGATGGACCCGGAACACCGCGATCGCGGTATCGGAGTCGTAGTGCTCGTCGACCGGTGACAATCGCGCGACCCGACCGCTGGGCAATGTGCTGACGCGATTCGCCGACACCCGGTCCGGGGACTGGTCGACGGCGTGTTCGAGGATCGCGAGTTGGTCGCCGGGATCGATGCTGTGGCGCAGTCGACGGTTCATCAGCACCACGTCGCCGGAGATGGCGAGCACCATCGCCTGCGGGGCTCGCCGGCAGGTGGCGAGGTAGGCGTTGAGCAGCCGGGATTCCCGTTCGCTGGCCTGCGAGACCATGCGGTGCACAATCTGCGAGGTGGCGGATTTGGCCAGGGACAGCAGCAGCGTCGAGGGGTGTTCGTCGTCGGACGGACAGGTGAGGTCGAGCGCGCCGACGACCGCCCCGGAGATGGGGTGCACGATCGGCACACCCGCGCAGGACAGCGGCCCGAGACATCCGGCGTAATGCTCGGATCCGCGGACCAGGGTGGGCTGGCGGGTCTCGAGTGCGGTGCCGATTCCGTTGGTGCCGGCGTGCTCCTCGCTGTAGCTGTACCCCGGGGCGAGGCTGACCTCGTCGAGCATCTGCTGCAGGCGGCGGCTGGCGGTGGTGCGTGAGAGCACCACCCCGTCGGCGGAGGTCAGGATGATCGAGACCGGCTCGGTGGACAGATCGTCGGCGAGTTGGCTCAGGATCGGGCGGGCCGCACTGACCAACGGGCCCTCGAGGTTCGGTTCGCGGACGAACGGCAGCTCGAGACGATCAGCGTGGACGTTGAACGCACGCGAACGCTTCCACGACGTCGAAATCGAGTCGCGGACGGCATCATCGAGCGCGTCGTCGCTCAGGAATTTCTCCCGGGCTCTGGCGATCGCTGCGGTGGACATGGCTGCTGGTGGTGTGGGCTGTGGAATCACCGAGCAAAAGGCTCCTCTGCGATCGGGGGCTCCGCTGTGATCTGGGTCTCACCTGCTGCGAGTGTACCCCTGGGGAGGACCGGCCGCGATCAACGCCGCGAACGAATCTCATCGTCCGGATCGCGGCCGGCCCAGTCCTGGGTGGGAATGATTCGGCGTCGGATCATTCCCGGGCGGTGTGTGCCGGGCCCGTCGACCCGGCACACACACGACTCAGTAGATGTTGGACGGGCGGACCATGCCCTCGGCCAGATCGCCGAAGCCCGGCGCGGGGATGGCGCCGGGGTTGCCGAGCACCTCCTCGACCACCGCTGTCTCGGTGGTGATCAGCAATGCCGCGATCGACGCGGCGCTCTCCAATGCCGCGCGGGTCACCTTGCACGGATCGATGACGCCCTCGTCGAACATGTCGCCGTAGGAGCCGCTCAGGGCGTTGAACCCGTGCCCGAGGGGCAGCCCGGTCACCACCTTGACCACCTCTTCGCCGTCGTAGCCGGCGTTGGTCGCGATCCAGAACAGCGGCTCGGCCAGCGAGTTGCGCACCACCTGCACACCGGCGCCCTCATCGCCGGAGGTGTCCAGCGATTCCAGGGCCCGGTGGGACTGGGCGAGTGCCGTGCCGCCACCCGAGACGATCCCGGCCTCCACCGCTGCCCGGGTCGCGGCCAGGGCGTCCTCGACCCGCAGCATGCGTTCCTTGAGCTCGACACTGGTGACACCGCCGACCCGGATCACCGCGACCCGGCCGGTCATCCGCGCGATCCGCAGTTCCAGGGCGTCGCGGTCGGCGTCGATTCGTGCCCGCTCGAGCTGGGCCTCCAGATGGCGCACCCGGGCGTCGACGAGCTCCTGCTCGCCGTGCGCGCCGACGATGGTCGTCTCGTTCTCGGTGACGGTCACGCGATCACAGGTGCCGAGGTGCTCCATGCTGACCTCGGAGAGTTCGATCCCGGTGTCCTTGGCGATCACGTGGCCGCCCAGGGCGACCGAGAGATCCTCGAGTTCGGCGATCCGGCGATGCCCGAATCCCGGGGCGCGGACCACCACCGACCGCATCGTGTTGTGCATGTTGCCGCCGACGAGCAGTTGCAGGGCCGGTCCGTCGACGTCCTCGGCCAGCACCAGCAGTGGCCGATCGGCACGCTTGGCGACCTCGATGGCAGGCATGATCTCCTGCACCGAGGTGATCTTCTTGTTGGTGAGCAGCACGACCGGGTTGTCGAGCACCGCCTCCATGCGTTCGGGATTGGTCACCATGTACCCGGAGATGTACCCGTGATCGAATTCGATGCCGTCGACGACCTCGACCGACAGCCCGAGTGTGTCGCTCTCCTCGGTGGTGATGACGCCGTTCTTGCCGACGTGTTCGACGGCGGCGGCGATGACCTCACCGATCACCTCGTCGTCGCTGGCGGCCAGCGACGCGATGCGTTCGAGGTCACTGCGGCCGCCGATCTGCACGGCCTGCTCGGTCAGCGAGCCCAGGACGGCGGTGACGGCGCGTTCGATACCCCGCCGCACCCGCATCGGATTGGCGCCCTGCTCGACGGCCCGCAGGCCCTCCCGGACCATGGCCTGGGCCAGGACCGTCGCGGTGGTGGTGCCGTCACCGACGACCCCGTTGGTCTTCATGGCGACTTCCTTGACCAGTTGGGCGCCCATATTGGCGAACGGGTCTCGGAGCTGGATCTCGCGGGCGATGGTCACACCGTCGTTGGTGATCGTCGGTGGTCCGGTGAGCTTCTCCAGGACGGCGTTGCGACCCTTGGGTCCCAACGTCACCTTGACCGCGTCGGCGAGGGCATTGACGCCCCGTTCCAGCCGCAGCCGCGCTTCGGCGTTGTAGCGCAACTCCTTGGCCATGTTGTCCAACCTTTCTCGAATGTCTTGTGGGGTAGATCTTTTCGGGTGTTTACGGTGTTCTCGGGTGCGGTCAGGGGATCAGGATGGCGCGCCCCCTGACCTTGCCTGCATCGAGGTCGTCGAGGGCCTGCTGGAAATCGGTGAGCGGATAGGTCGCGGTGTGCAGCGTGACCTTGCCCTGGGCGGCCAGCGTCATCAGTTCGGTGAGGTCGTTGTAGGAACCGACGAGATTGCCGATGAAGTTGATCTCGGTCGAGATGATGTCGATGGTGGGGACATTGATGTTCTCGCCGTACCCGACGACGAAATAGTTGCCGGCCTGCCGCAGCATCGCGACGCCCTCGGCGGTCGCGCCGCCCTCGCCGACGAAGTCGAGCACCGCCTCGGCGCCCTTGCCATCGGTCAGTGCCAGAACCTTCTCGATGTGGTTGCCGTCGGCGACGATTCCCTCGTGCGCACCGACCTCGACGGCGAGTGCCACCGCGTCGGGGTTGCGGTCGAGCACCACGATGGTGACTCCGGAGATCGCCGAGAGCACCTGAATCCCGATGTGGCCCAATCCGCCTGCGCCGATCACGACGCACGTGTCACCGGGGCGGGTCATCCGCGCGACCTTGGCGGCCGCGTGATAGGCGGTCAACCCGGCGTCGGCGAGTGCGGCCACCGCGGCGGGCTCGAGTGAGTCGTCGATGCGCACCACGCTGCGGGCGGTCGTCTTCAGATAGTCGGCGTAGCCGCCGTCGGTGTCGATGCCGGGGAACTTGCTGTTCTCGCAATGCACGTCGTCACCGTCGCGGCACGCCCGGCACAGCCCGCAGGTGATCAGCGGGTGCAGGATCACCTTGTCGCCCACCGCGACGTTGGTGACGGCATCGCCGATCGCCTCGACCCAGCCGGCGTTCTCGTGGCCGATCGTGTACGGAAGGGCCACACCGCTCTTGGCCTCCCACTGGCCCTCGAGGATGTGCAGATCGGTCCGGCACACGCCGGCACCGCCGATGCGCACGATCACATCGAGTGGCCCGGTGATCTCCGGATCCGGAATCTCGTTGAGCTGCAACTTGTCGTGGTATCCGACCACCTGTACTGCTCTCATGCCGACCTCTTCTCGTCGATTGCGCCCCCGCTGGTGCGCAGATTGGTGATGACCGGGCCGCTGGTGCCGTCACACTCGCCGTCGTCGGCGTAACGGGTGGCCAGCAGGCCGCGGCAGAAATGGCTGTTGCCCTCCATGGAGATCCGCACCGATCGCGCGAAGCGCAATCGCATCGGGATCTGCTCGGGCGGCAGCGTGGTGCCGTCCTCACCGACGACGACCCGGCAGTTGGGACACACACCCAGGCCCAGCTGCACGCGGCGGCGCAGCAGTGCCCACTTGGCGGGGCCGTCGGGCAGATCGCGCAGCAACAGATGCTCACAGTCCTCGACGGTGGCCTGACCGGACGAGATGAGCTTGGCCACAGCGCGTTCCATCGCCGCGGTGTGCGCCTTGCGCAGGAACGTCAGCCGCAGTTCCTCGAGATCCTGTTCGGCCTCCACACCGAAGGTGCCCTTGTAGCCGGCGTGCGCGGCGAGCCCGGCGTTGATCTTGTCCGAGTCGTGGTGGTCGTCGAGCATGACCCGCACATCCCCGATGCCGTCGATGTCCTCGAGTGCGTCGAGGGCATCGGAGGCCATCAGATACGCGAAGTTGGGCGAGCAGAACGACGTGGGCAACCGCAGGTGAACGGCGACCCCGTCGTCGTCGATGAAGATCGATCGGACGAAGTTCAACTCGGTGATCGGTTGGTCGAGTTCGGGATCGAGCACCGTACCGAGTGCCCCGAGCACCGCGTCGACGACCATCACATCGGTATCGGTCGGCTCCGACAGCGCCGTCATGATGCCACCGCATCCTTCGCGCCCGCGGCCACCTCGGCTCCCGGGTCGGCGGCATCGGTGGGGATGCGCAGCTCGGCGGGCACCTCGATGTGCGGGTACAGCGCGGCGGCGTTGAGGCCGAGGATCTTTCGTTTCTGATCGGTGGTGATCGGGGCGTACTCGGTCATGTCCTCCGGGATCTGGAAGTCGACGAAACGCTCCACCAGCCACTGCGGTGTCCACAGTGCGTAGTCGCTGGCGAAGAGGATCTTGTCCTCGCCGATCCAGTACAGGAGCTCACCGATGATCTGTGCGAAGTAGCGCGGCCGCGTGTGGATGAACGGAATCGCCACGGCCAGACCGCCGTAGACATTCGACTCCTGGGTGGCGATCCAGCAGAAGTCCTCGAGGCGGGGGAGCCCGACGTGCTCGATGATGAAGTTCAGGTCGAGATAGTCGGTGGCGACCTTGTCGACGTCGGCGACGTCGAAGGCATCGCGGTCGAGCGGCCGGATGGTGGGGCCCTTGTGCACGTGCACGTTCTTGATGCCCAGCTTGATGCACTCCTCGAGATACCGGCGCGACCAGTGGTCGTCGAGCTTGTATCCCCGTGAGTCGCCATGCCATTCGGCCGTGTAGAGCTTCACGCCCTTGAGATCCATCGTCTCGGCGTCGCGGCGGAGCTGCTCGAGGCCGTCCTCGCCGTCGCGCGGATCATAGGCGTGGTTGTAGGTGAGTTTGCCGGGATTGTCCTGACAGAGCTTCAGCGAGTCGTCGACCTGCGCGAAACCGTTGACGTAGAAATCCCGCAGGATGGTGGCCTGGAAGATGGCGTGATCGGCCGGCCCCTCCTCGAAGAGATCCCGCATGAGGCGATCGGGGCCGTAGTAGCAGTAGGTGTCGTAATCCCACAGCTCCTCGGCGGGACTGAGATTGCGGTGATAGTCGTAGAAGCAGTCGATGAACTGTTTGCCGTGGATGTTGCGCTGGTTGGATTCGCGGCCGTCCCACAGGTGGACGTGGGCATCGACGATGAAATACTTGTCGCCATTCTTCTCGTACATCGGTATCACTCGCTCTCTCGCGGCGTTGACGGGGCTGTGTGGGCTGAAAACTGGTGCTGTGGTGTCTTGTCGGATGGTGGAATTCGCCGCCGGGGCCTGCTTGCGGGGGCGGAATGACCCCGGCGGCGAAGTTCTCTGGCGACCGCTCCTAGGAGGCGGTCAGGTCGAAGCCGATGAACTCGGCGGCGTCCTCGGGGCTGGCGAACAGGATGGTCTTGTCGTCGAGATGGACCATCCGTCCGTAGTGGGTCGAACTGATCTCCTCGAAGATCGATCCGTCGAAGTCCTGGCCGAGGGCGTCGGTCAGTTCGTCGTAGTCGAAGTCGAGGCGGTTGACCCCGTCGACGCGGATCATCGACGGGTATTCGGTGAGTTCGACACCGTCCTTGGCGCCCATCACGTCGGCGACGACGCGTCCGATCGGTGTGTTCATGAGCGTCACACCGCACATGTTGGAGAACTCGGTGTCGGCTCCGAATTGCATGGTGCTCACTTGTTCAACTCCTCTGGGATATCGACATCGATGGCTGCCAGGACATCGGCGAACTTGGTCTTCGCGTGTTCGAGGCTGGATGAGAACGTGACGGACTTGTCCGCCGGCTGCGACCAGATCGGCTGGAGTCCGCGCGCGGCGTCGAGGCACCGGGGAACCCATTCGGACATCCACCGCGAGAACAGCTTCCGATTGTCGATGCCGTGCTTCTCGTCGCGGGCGAGCATCTGGAACAGGGCGCGCGAGTAGTTCAGGTCCCGGTCGTAGTCGTACTCTCCGGTGCCGACGATCGTCGGGGTGATGTAGTCGCCGTTGCGGGCGGCGACCTGCATGACCAGTTCGGATCGGAACAGCGAGCCCACCAGCTGCTCGAAGACGATGTTGGAGCAGAACAACAATTCGGCCCAGTCGCCGATCGCGGTCAGGCGTTCGACGGCCTCGCGGGTGGGCTGCCACTCGGGAGCCGACTGCCAGACCTCCTTGTGCGCCGACCCGTCGAACGCCTCCTCGGCCTCGGAGAGGTCGAGATTGAACAGCGCCAGATCCTGCGCGAAACGCAGTTTGTGGGCGGCGTTGACGCACACCGCGTTGTTGATCATGTTGGTCGGCGCGGACCGCTGAATCGAGGTGAACACGTGCAGGCCCATGCCGCTCTCGGCGTGCATCCAGGCTCCGAGGTTGCGCTCGATGAACTTGAGCCACGCGGAGTTCCAGCCGTCGTAGGCCCGTGCGCGCTTGGCGTTCTGCAGGCACAGATCCACCTGATGCACGACTGCGGAGTTGTTGCGGTAGATCGACTGTTCCCACTCCTCGTTGGGGTCGAGGAACTGATGCCAGTTGCTCGACTGCGCCGAGGTCCATTCCTTCGGGTATCCGCCGGGGCCGTCGCCGAAGCCGTAGATCCAGCCCTGGGTGAGGTGCCGTTCGGGATCCGGCTGGACGTCGACGGTGACGTCCTCGTAGATCGTGGCGCGCTTCTTGGAGGGCTGATAGTAGTTGTACTTGCGGCTGCGGCTGCTCGGGAATTCCCGTGCGCCGGCCTCGGCGTCGGTGAATTCGATGGACGGGAAACTGCGTTCCCGGGGTTGCGCTGGTGCGGACATACCTTTCGTTCCTGTCGTTCAGGCTGACTCGACCGCGGTGGTCGTGATCAGGAGTCGAATGCCGGGCTGGTGAACTTGTCGTAGAAGATCTGGTCGTGGGGAACCGAATGCTGTTCCGCCAGTGCGAGAGCTGCATCGACCATGGGTGGGGGACCGCAGAAATACACCTCCGTTCGGGCCAGGTCCGCTTCGTTGTCGTTGACGATGTCGGTGACGTTCCCGCCGATGACGGTGACGCCCTCGGGTGCGTTGTCGGTGCTCTCCGACAGACATGCGGTGAACGAGAAGTCGTCGATCTTCTCACCGAGAGTGGCGATTTCGTCGAGTAGAAAGAGATCGGCGGCGGTGCGGGCTCCGTAATAGAACCGAACCGGTCGGTTCAGGCCGGTCTCGCTGATGTGTCTCAGGAGAGACAGTAGCGGCGCCATCCCCGCGCCGCCGCCGATTGCCACGATCGGCAGGACGTGCCCGTTGCGCAGGGTGCACGACCCGTACGGACCGTTCAGCTTGATCTCCTGACCCACCGACAGGCCGTCGGTGAGCATGCCGGCGAACAGTCCACCGGGATACTTCTTGATCAGGAACTCGAGCCGATCCGGGGTGGCCGGGGTGGTGGCGATCGAGAACGACCGCTTGTCCTCGGTGCCCGGGATGAACAGGTCGAAATACTGTCCCGACTTGAACTCCACGGACTCCGGTTCGACGACATCGAGTTTCAGGGACACGATGTCGGGGGTCATCGGTTCGATTGCAGCGACTTTCGTGGTGACATCCTGAATGGGTGCACCGCCGAGGAGTTCGTCCTCGTCGAAGTTGAGGAGCTCGATCTCGCAGTCGCTGTAAGCGTATGTGCGACAGAGGAGTACGTAACCTTCGGCCTCTTCGGCGTCATTGCAGGCGAAGGTGGAGTAGTCGTCCATCTGGACGTCGCCCTCGAGCATGTACGACTTGCAGGCCGAACAACGGCCCTCGCGGCAGCCGTGCATGAGGTGGATTCCCTGTCGGAATGCGGCGTCGAGGATGGTTTCGTCCTCGCCGACCTCCATCTCGATGTCGACGGGTTCGAAGCTGATCTTGTGGGTGTCGGCCATGAAGTCTCCTGGGGCGCAAGGCGGTGTGCGGGTGTGGCCGGAACGGCCAGGGCGTATCGAGGTCACGCGTGCGGTGGTGGGCCTCGATACGCCCTCGCCAGGGGCTCCTGGCGTTCCGGATCAGGGCGTCACGGATCAGACCGTGACGGCCCCGTTCTTGTTGGCCATGTAGGCGGCGATGTGAGCTTCACGCTCGTCATCGCTCATCTCGTTGAGCGCCACGTTGGGGCTGCCGAACGGGATGCCGCGCACATCGTCGAGCGTCCACATCTTCTTGGGGTCGAGATCCAGATGCGGTTGCGGGATCAGGGTCTTGCCGTCATCGCGGACGTAGCCGAGATCGGTGATTATGTCGGCGAGATCCTTGCCGTGATGCAGCGTCTCCCATTCGCGGAAACCGGTGAGGCGCCCCATGTTCGGGGTCGGTCGACCCTCGTACTCCGGGCGGAACGCCACCTTGTCGGTCCAGGCGCAGGTCTCCGAGCAGTAGGTGCGCCACTGGCCGTCGACCTTGTCGGTGACCATGTCCTCGCGGATGAGGCACGGCACCATACAGGTCCAGCAGCGGTGCGGGTACTCGTAGTCGACGTCCTCGAAGGCGATCGGCTTGTTCTTGCCGGGGTAGGCCAGACGGTTGTAGTTCTCCCACCACTTGCCGAACTTGTTGTACCAGCCGGGGTACTTCTCCTCGAACCACTCGAAGTCGGTGTCGGTCATGGCGTCGATCCGCCAGTAGTTGACCGGCCAGCCGGTGGCGAAGAAGCGGGCGACCTCGTGCACGTAGTGCTTGTCGACGATGCGGTTCCAGGCCTCCTCGACGAGATCGTGCGGGATGGTCAACCCGTACTTCTCCAGGGGCAGAAGGTAACTGCGGTAGTAGTCGTCGTAGATCCACCGACGCCACATCTCGGCGTAGGACTCCCGGTCCTTGCGGCGGTCCTTGGTGCCGTACTCGATGAAGGTACCGATCGCGGCGTCGACGACGCAGTGGTTGTTCCACCATGCGTAGCGCAGATCCCGTTCGAGCAGCGGACGATTGCGCTCGTCGGCCAGGGCCATCAGCAGGATGGAGTAGCCGTTGGAGATGTGCCGGGACTCATCGGACTGCACCGAGTGGAAGACCGTCGGCAGCAGGTAGTCGCCGTTGGCCGCGGCCTCGTCGGGCATCGCCACGAACAAGGTGTTGGTGAATGCCGTCTCGGCGACCACTGTCAGGTAGATGTTCGCGGCGGTGATGGCGTCACCGGTGATGAATCCCTCGCCGAACTGCCGGCCGATCGTGCCCGCGTAGTTGTTGGCGAAGGCCTTCTCGGTGATGTCGAAGCCGGCCGGGTCGATGTAGTTGTTCATGTACAGCTTCTTGAGGTTCATCTGGATCGTCGAATGACGAACCTCGTCGATCATCTGTACCGCGAGACCGTTGTGGATCTCCGGGTTGGGGACGGCGTCGATGGCCATCGGCATCGCGCGGGCCGCCGAGATCTCGGGGAACGGGATGATCGACAAGAACAGCTTCTGCCATTCGAGCCAGCGTTCCTGGACCTGACGGAACATGTTGCCGCGGATCGCGCCGTCCATGGCGCCGTAGACGCGGTTGTCCTTCTCCTCTTCCATCGGGAAGTACGACCGCATGATCTGCTTGAGCGGATCCTTTTTTGGTGCCTTCTCGAACGTGTAGTCGGTTCCGAACCGGGTTGCCGGGGTGGCGAAGGTGGGCTCCCACGACAGCTCGGTGATCTTCGCATGGGCCTTGGTCAAGCTCTGCCTGCTCAATGTGCGCCTCCTGTAGAAGAGCCGACGCGGTGTCGGCCTGCGGGCTGAAGCGCTACCGATACAACCGCGTGACGCGTCTCACACCCGTCTCACTGTGAGACTGGCCACATATCCATTGGTGTGGATCGGCGGTTGTGGTGGGCCTGAAACCGGCTGACCAGCGCGGATGTGTGTCGACTTCGCCTTTGTGTGTCCTGCAGGGCACACAAACTCAAAGTCGACACACATCTGCGGAAGATCTGACGTCGGGCGGAACTGCGGCAACGCGTGCCGCGTCCAACTCGGCATGATGACCTTTCCCACCGATACCCACGGCCTCATCCATCGAGCGTCGGTGATCGCGGTCGGACTGACCGACGAGGATCTCGCCCGAGCGGTGCGCACCAAGCAGATCGTGCGGATCGTCCGCGGGGTCTACGCCGAGGCGGTGCGCCGGGAGCCCGAGGAACTCCACCGACTGACCGCGATCGCAACGGTGCTCGCCGGGACCTCCGACGCGCCGTTGAGTCACCAGAGCGCGGCCGCGGTCCACGGCCTCGCCATGCTCGAACCCAACTTCCGTCGTGTCCACCGCACCGCGCCGACGGGCTTTCGGACCACGACGCTGCACTGTCACGTCGGCGAGGTATCCGAGGCGCACACCGTCGTGATCGACGGCGTGTCGGTGACCTCGCTCGAACGGACCGCCGTCGATGTCGCTTGCGGCGCCGACGGTTTCGCGAGGGCACTGGCCGTCTTCGACGCCGCGCTCCGGCGGGGTGCCGATCGTGAGGTGATGGCCATGATGCTGGCCGGTTCTCGTCGCGGGGTCGGGCGGGCCCGGCATGCACTGCGCTTCGCCGACGGAAATGCCGAGAGCCCGGGGGAGTCGTGGAGTCGCGCCCAACTGATCGAAGCCGGGCTGCGTCCGGCTCGGCTGCAGCATGAGTTCTACGACAAGCACGGCATCTTCGTCGCCCGGACCGATTTCGACTGGGACGGTCTGCTCGTCGGGGAGTTCGACGGCAAGGTCAAGTACCAGAAGCTACTGAGGCCCGGAGAGGACGTCACCGAGGTCGTGCTGCGCGAGAAGGCACGCGAAGACGCGCTCCGCGCGATGGGCATCATGGTGATCCGCTGGGTCTGGGACGATCTCCGGCGCGGCACCGTGGTCGCCAAGGTGCGTCACTGGCTGGTTCACCTCGCGCTGATGGCGGCCTGACCTGTCGCGAATGTGTGTCGACTTCGGCATTGCGTGTCCTGCAGGACACACAAACCCGAAGTCGACACAGGTCTGCGCCGGTCGTCGGGGTCTGCGTCGTCGGCGTTTCAGTCGTCGAGCGCTCGGTACACCGCGGCCTCGAAATCCAGCGCTGCGGTCATTGCCGTCGGGTCCGCGAACGGGAAGAGCTGGGTCCCCCAGGCGCCGGCGATCCCGCTCGACGGATCGATCCAGAAGTACACGTTCGCCAGTCCGGCCCACCCGTAGGAGCCGCCGCGGCGCCCGGTGGGGGCGTCGGTCTCGTTGGTCATCGCGAGAAGATTCCAGCCTTTGGCGATGCCGGGGAAGAATTCCGCGTCGCGGGTGCGTCGCGGATCGACGCCGGGCAGTGCGGTGACCTGCAGGTCGCCGAGCTGATCGGCGGTGGCCGCGGCGACCGTCTCCGGTCGCAGGAGTTGCTCGCCGTGCTCGGTGCGCCCGCCGCGCAGCCACAGCCGCAGGAACCGAAGGACGTCGGGGATCGTGGAGTAGAGGCCCTGCCCGCCCATGTCGACCGGTGGTGCATCCGGCGCCGTCGGGGCGCGCAGCGCCTTGAGGGAGCCGTCGGGCAGACGGGCGTGCAGTACGGCGGCACGGGCCAGTGCGGCACCGTCGCGCGCAAAGGTGGTGTCGGACATGCCCAGTGGCGTCAACAACCGCTGTGTCATCGTGTCACCGAGGCGGTGGCCGGTGATGCCCTCGATCACCAATCCGACCCAGTCGAGGTTGGTTCCGTACTCCCAGCGGGTGCCGGGATCGAACATCAGCGTCGTACCCAAGGATTCGACGGTGCCGGTGGCCACGTCCGGCAGATCCTGGGCCCGGGCCACCCGGGTGAAGTCCGCGTCGAAGAAGGCGTAGGCGAAACCCGCTGTGTGGGTGAGGAGTTGCCGGGTGGTCGGGATGCTTGCCGGTTCCCGCAGGCGCGGCGTGCCGTCGCCGTCGCATCCGTCGAGCACGGTGAGTCCGGCCAGACGGGGCTCGTACTCGGCAGCGGGGGCGTCGAGGTCGAGGACGCCGTCGTCGACGAGTTGCAGCGCGACGGTTGCGGTGAGCGACTTGGTGACCGAGTAGAGGGCGAGTACCGAGTCGGTGGCGATCGGGCCGACGGAACCGAGGTGGACGGTCTGCTCGGCGGTGCTCACCCCGGTGACGACGCCGGGCAGGGCCGAGGTGTCGGTGGAACGCAACCAGTCGTCGGCAGCGCGGGCGATGCGGTCGGTCGCGGCGTCCGGTGCGGCGTGTGGTGCGGAGTGTGGTGTGGGTGTCGCCATGGCGACTACCCTGCCAGGTCGCCGACGAAGCGCTCCAACCGCTCGAGTGCGTCGGTGAGATCGGCGGTCGAGGCCGCATACGACAGCCGGATGTGGTCGTCGGCGGTGGCGACGCCGAAATCCTTGCCCGGGGTGAGCGCGACGTGCGCCTCGAGCAGGGCACGGTCGCAGAACTCCGCCGACCCCAGGCCCGTCGGCGAGACGTCGATGTAGACGTAGAACGCGCCGTCCGGCGGGACCGGGACGGGCAGGCCGATGCGCTCGAGACCGTCGAGGACGAGGCGACGGCGATTGACGAACTCCCGTCGACGATCCTCGGCGACACCGAGCGACTCCGGGGTGAAACAACTCAAGGCCGCGTGCTGCGCCGGGGTCGGCGGACTGACGTAGTAGTTCTGCGCGAGCCGCTCGACGACGTCGACGAGGCCGTCGGGCAGGATCGCCCACCCCAGCCGCCATCCGGTCATGCCGAAGTACTTGGAGAAACTGTTGATGACGACGGTCGACGCCGTTGCGGTCGGGTCGGTGAGCACACTGCGCGGCGGATGGCCGTCGGCGTCGGGGTCGGCGAGGCCCAGGTAGATCTCGTCGACGATGCTCCACCCACCGCGATCGGTGACGTCGCGGCACAGCCGACGCAGGTCGTCGTGGGGGATCGAGGTACCCGTCGGATTCGACGGCGATGCCACGATCACCCCGCGTGTCTCCTCTTTCCACGACCGTGTGACGAGGTCCGGTGTCAGTTGGTAATACGTTTCCGGTGTCGTGGGAATCAACGACACCCGCGCTCCGAAGCTCTCGGCGAACTGCCGATTGCACGGATAGGACGGGTCGCCGATGAGGACGCCGTCGCCGTCGTCGATCAGCGCAGCACAGGTCAGCAGCAGCGCCGCCGAGGCACCGGTGGTGACGGCGACCCGACGCGGATCGACCTCGGCGCGAAAGTGTGTCGCGTAGAACCCGGCGATCGCCTCGCGCAGCTCGACGGTGCCGAGGGCCTCGGTGTAGGCCATCGGCCGGCCGTCGGCGGCGTCGCGGGCGGCGGCGAGGAACTGCGGGGGCGGGCCGAAATCCGGTTCGCCGATGTTGAGTCGGATGACCCGGTGTCCGGCCGCCTCCACGGCCGCGGCCTTCTTGGCGAACTCCATCGCGTAGAAGGGTGCCACCCGGTGCGCGCGCCGCGAGATGTGCATGGACACATTCTGCTCACGGCGCGCGCCGGAGGGGTCGGTGGGTGGGCCGGTCAGGTCAACGGTGGGTCAGGACACGGGTCGGTCAGGGAACGTAATTGAACGTGTCGGGATCGGGTCCGCGCCGCTTGTCCTTGTTGAGGCCGTCGACGGCAGCCATGTCCTCGGAGGAGAGATCGAAGTCGAAGAGCGCGAAGTTCTCCTCGACCCGCGAGCGCGTCACCGACTTGGGGAAGACGATGTCGCCGCGCTGAATGTGCCAGCGCAACACCACCTGTGCCACCGTGCGGCCCTTCTCCTCGGCGATCTTCTTCAGCACCGGATCATCGAGGACGTCGCCCTGCGCAATCGGCGACCATGCCTCGGTGGCGATGTTGTGTTCGGAATCGAAGGCGCGCAACGGGTTCTGGGTGAGGTAGGGGTGCACCTCGATCTGGTTGGCCGCGGGCACGACCTCGGTCTCGGCGAACAGGCGCTCGAGGTGATGCTTCTGGAAATTGGAGACACCGATCGCGCGGGCCTTGCCGTCGGCGTAGATCTTCTCCATCGCCTTCCAGGTCTCGACGAAATCGCCGACCTCGGGCAGCGGCCAATGGATCAGATACAGGTCGACGTGCTCGACACCGAGCCGTTCCAGGGACTTGTCGGTGGCCTCGAGGGCGTCGTCGAAGGCGTGAAAGCTGTTGTTGAGCTTGGTGGTGATGAAGACCTCGTCGCGCGGTATGCCCGACTTGCGTACTGCCTCACCGACTTCGGCTTCGTTCCCGTACATCTGCGCGGTGTCGATGTGACGATAACCCACCTCGAGGGCCGAGAGGGTGGCCTCGACGGTGTCTTCGGGCTTGATCTGGAAGACCCCGAAACCGAGCTGAGGGATCTCGACGCCATTGTTGAGTGTGATGGAAGGGACTGTCATGAAACACCTTTCACTGTGATGGTGGAGTGTGGACCCGCCAGGCGCGCACGGGGGGAGTACCTCACGGGAGGAGGACGAACTTGCCCCGGGGGTGGCGCCCGGACAGGTCGGCCAATGCGTGACCGGCCCTGTCCAGAGGGTACGTTGCGGCGACCTCGGTCACCAGGGACCCGTCGGCGGCCGCGGCGATCAGCGGCTCGATGGCCTCGGCCCGGTGGCGCTTGCTGTCGCTGCTCGATCCGTCGATCAACACGATGCCGTCCTCGGCGCGACCGAAGGCGGCGATGCTCACGATGCGTGAACGATCGGCCACCAGTTCCAGCGAGACATCGATCGCCTCATCGGTGCCGACCGTGTCGATGGCGACGGTGACCGTCCCCGGCGCCGCCTCGCGGATGCGCTCGATCAGCCCGTCGCCATAGGTGACCGGGATCGCCCCGAGCCCGCGCAGATACTCGTGATTGGTCTGCGCGGCGGTGGCGATGACCGTCGCCCCGGCCTTCACGGCGAGTTGGACGGCGACGACACCCACCGCACCCGCGCCGCCGTGCACCACGACGACATCGCCGTCGGCGACGTGTGCGGTGGCGATGGCATCGGCGGCGGTCATGCCCACCAGCAACAGGCCGGCGGCGCGCTGAACGTCGAGGCTCTCGGGCCGGCGATGGAGCCGGTCGGTGGCGACCACAACGTGGTCGGCGTACGCGCCGGGCACCGGATAGCCGATGACCGGATCGCCGACGGCGAGATCGTCGGTACCGGGGCCGACGGCCCTAACGGTGCCTGCGAACTCATTGCCGACAGGTCGCGGCAGGGCGGACTCGTCGGTGCCCATGAAACCCCGGATGATCTTCGCGTCGATCGGGTTCACCCCGATCGCCTCGACCGCCACCACGACCTGCCCCGGATCGGGGACCGGCAGCTCGGCCTTGACGACCTCGAGGGCCTCGACCGGGTCGCCGTACCGCACGGCGACGACCTGTCGGGCGGTCACCGCGGCGGAGTCGATGTCGAGGGTGTTGTCGTTGGTGTCTGGGGTGTTGGTGTTCGGGGAATCGGCCATGTTCGGTTCAAGGACACCCGGGCCGCGCGATATTCCGACGGTGACGTTGACCTCAGGGACATTGACCTCAGGACATTGACCTCAGCGAGATCGACCTCAGCGACGGAACCAGGCGCGTTCGTCCCCGTCGAGGGCGCGGGCCAGACGCTGACGTGTCGTCTCCGCGAGCGGCTCCGGCAGATCGTCGGGGGAAAACCAGGCCACCGCGAGGTTCTCGTCGTCGCCGACGCGCGGTTCACCGTCGACGTGCCGCGCGAGGAAGCAGACGTCGAGATACTGCGTCTGGTCCCCGTTCGGATAGGTGATCATCGGTGTCACGTCGATGCTCGTCAGACGGTCGACGGCTGCGGTGATCCCGGTTTCCTCGGCGATCTCCCGAACGATCGCGTGCGCGGGTTCTTCGCCGGGCTCGAGGACCCCCGAGACCACTGCCCACTCCTCGGTGTCGGCTCGGTGGGTCAGCAACACGCGGCCGGAGTCGTCGACGACGACCCCGCTGACCCCCGACAGCCACAGCGGGGCATGTCCGACGTGCGCACGAAGATCACGGATGAATTCGGGGATCGGCATGATGACGATCTTGCCTTCCGCATCCGCACACCGCCGGGCGCGCGGGCGCGCCGCGCCAGCGCCGGTGACCGTGTTCACATTCGCGCTGGTCGAAGGCGCCAGATCGGCGAATCGCACTCGCGTTCGAGTTCTTGTCGGTGGCCGATGCTTCACTGGGCCCATCCCGACGCAGAGGAGGCCACGGTGTTCGACCCACACACCCCCGATTTCGATGCTCCCGACCCCAACACACCCGACCCCAACACACCCGATCTCGTCACGCCCGAAACAGGCGAACCCGATCCGGTCCTGGCCTGGACGGCGATGCGTGACTGGCTCGCCGACTCGGTGGCGGGCATCCCCGCCGGCGGCGTCCTCGACCTCGGTCCCGCCGAGTACGACGACTCCGACGATGCCGGCGACGTGCCGTGTGCTCAGATCCTGGTACTGCGTGACCAAACCTTCATGGTCAGGCTCTCGACGACAGTGATGACCATCCCGGCGGTTGCCGGATACGCGGTACCGCGCGCGATGCTCGACCGCTGGAACTACGAGGATCGGTTCCGTGATTGCACGCACGGATATCTGCTCACCCGTTCACGCGGCTGCGTCGCGGACGTGTGCGTCGCCTGGTTTCGGGACCGCCGTGCGATCAGTGGTCCCGCAGTCCTGGGTTGCCACTACACCACCGGTGACCCCGACCCCCGGGCCCGCGCCGCAGGGCGCGGCTCGGATGGGGGAGACCCCTGATCTTTCCCCCAGAAACCGTGCTGACCAGTGAATTCGGCCGACGGACGGCGCATGGTGGAGTCATGAACACCACAACAGACGCCACCACCACCCACGACGGCAGCGCACGCCGCAACGGCCCGAACTTCTGGAAGGTCCTGGGCATCATCGCGATCGTCCTCATCGCACTGGCGATGCTCGGACCAATCCTCAAGGGACTGTTCTGGATCGGTTTGATCGGCCTGGCCGTCTACGGTGCGATCATGCTGCTCCGGGCCTCCCGCAGCAAGGGCGGACCCACGTCGTCCGGCTTCTGATCCCGGAGAGGGGGAGCCGGAGCAGACCAGCCGACGCAGACTCGCAGAGAAAGCGTCGACCTGCGACGATGACCCCACTGCGGTTACCCTCCCCTCATGCCGAGGGTGATCGCCACCATCAGTCTGAAGGGCGGGGTGGGCAAGACGACGGTGACCGCCGGGGTCGCCGAATTCTTGTCCGCCGTATTCGGCAAACGGGTGCTCCTGGTCGATCTGGACGCCCAGACCAGCCTGACGACGGTCATGATCGGCCCCGAGCGTTGGCTCGAACTCAACGATCGGGGCCGGACCCTTGCCACGCTGTTCTCCGACGCCCTCGACGGGACCGCGTATTTCGATCGTGAGGCCGTGCTACAGCGTGGGGTGTCGTCGGTGGCGGAGGTCACCGGTGTGGACCTGCTACCGGCATCGCTGGACCTGATCGAGCTCGCCGAGGAGTTGAGTGCGCGGCGGGTACTGGCCGACGACCACGCCGCCGCCGTGGAGATCCTGCGCCGCGCCATCGCACCCGTCGCCGACGACTACGACTTCGTCCTGATCGACTGCCCACCCACCATGGGACCCTTCACCCTCAACGGGCTCGCCTGCGCCGACGGCTTCCTCATCCCGACCATCCCGGACGTGTTGTCCACCTATGCCATTCCGCATGTCCAGCGGCACGTCGCCGACTTTGCCGAAGAGATCGGACGCGACATCCGCGAGCTCGGAGTCGTCATCAGCAAGTATCGGCCGTCGTCGGTGTTGCACCAGGACACGGTCAAGCGGCTGCGTCGTGACACCACCATCCAGAACGTGCTGCCCGCCTACATCCACGAGGGCAACGTCGTCGGCGCGGCCGCCGCGTTCGAGCCGTGGCCGACGCTGCGCGCCAAGTACGGCCATCACGGCCACTACGAGCAGTTCGAGGCACTCACGCGTGCGGTCATGACCGAAGCGTTGGTCAAACTCCACTGACCGCGGGCACTCGCCGGCGGACACATCGATCAGCTCAGCTGGGCCAGTTGCTCGATGAGCTCACGACGCGTGCCCTGCGCCTCCGAATGGCGCAGCGGCTTGACCCGTTCGACGAGGATCTCACCGGTCGCGTCGGGCAGCAGGCTCAGCACCTCGTCGAGGAATTCCTCGAGCGGCATCGCCCACTCGGCCTGCGCCTGTCCGGGCATGAGGTCGGTTTGTACGGCCGGAGGGACCAGCTCCAGGACGTCGATCCCCTTGGGCGCCAACTGCACTCGCAACGAGTCGGTGAATGAGTGAATCGCCGCCTTGGAGGCGCTGTAGGTCGCGGTGGCGACCATCGGGGTGAAGGCGAGTCCCGAGGAGACGGTGATGATGGTGGCGTCGGGACGGCCGGAGAGGAATTCGGTGAACGCGGCGACCAGTCGCAACGGTCCCAGGATGTTGGTTGTCACCACGGCCTCCGCGGTGTCGAGGAAACCGCTTGTGGTCAAGTCTTCCGGGCGCATGATCCCGGCCATTGCGATGAGCACGTTGGTCTCGGGAAAACGTTGCTGCACTTCGGTGCTCACCCGGGTGATGTCGTCGGCATCGGCGGTGTCGATGCGGACGGTGTGGACGCCGGGGTGGGCCGCGGCGATCTCGTCCAGCAGCGCCGTACGGCGTCCACCGATGATCACGGTGTTGCCGAGCTCGTGCAGGCGCAGTGCCAACCCCAGGCCGATGCCGGAGGTCGCGCCGGGGATGAAAACGGTGTTGTCGGTGAGTTTCATGGATGCCACTTCACCATCGGTGTACCCCTGCCCGCCAGGGCCCACCCATCCACGGATCGGTGATCCCTGGATCGTGCCGGCCGGCCGGAGTAGTTGTGGACAGATGATCACCAGCCTCGGAACCACCATCGACCGAGCCGGACTCGCACAGTTCCTGCGTTCCCGGCGCGATGCGCTGCAACCGGCCGACGTCGGGCTGCCCGCCGGAGTCCGCCGACGCACCCGCGGGCTGCGTCGCGAGGAGTTGGCGCAGCTGGCCGGTATGTCGACGGACTACTACAGCCGGCTCGAACAGCAGCGTGGGCCGCATCCGTCGGCGCAGATGATCGCCGCGATCGCTCAGGCGCTGCACCTGCGGCTCGACGAACGCGACCACCTGTTCCGGCTGGCCGGCCTGAATCCACCGGATCGGATGGCGCACGACGATCACGTCGGCCCCGGCATGATGCGGATCGTCGACCGGCTCACCGACACCCCGGCGATGGTCGTCAACAGTGCGGGAGAAACGTTGTGGCAGAACGCGTTGTGCGTGGCGCTCATCGGTGACGACAGTGTTCACACCGGGTATCGCCGCAGCATCACCTACCGGTGGTTCACCGATGAGGCGACACGCGCACGGTTTCCCGAGGCCGATCACGACCATCACGCGCGAGCGCACACCGCGCGCCTGCGGACAGCGGTGACGATGCAGGGCCCGCGGTCGCGTGCGGCGCAGGTGGCCGACGAATTACGTTCGCAGAGTCCGCAGTTCGCCGAATTGTGGGACGAGCACGACGTCGGCACCCGACTCGCCGACGACGTCAAGCGTCTCCTGCATCCCGACCTCGGCCTGATCGAGGTGAATTGTCAGACGCTCCTCGACCCGGACCGCGCGCACGCCCTGCTGGTGTACACCGCGATACCCGGAAGCGAAAGCCACGAGAAACTGTCGATGCTCTCGGCGGTCACGATCTGAGGTGTTCACGCGCCGCAGTGCTGTCGACCAGTTCCGACGGGCACGCGCCCGACGCCTCGCCGGCGACCGAGGCGAGTTCCTCACCCACCGACAAACGCGGCTCCGATGTGTCTGTCGCAGGGACGGTTTCGACGGTGGTGGGCTTCGAGCCGGTGAACAGTGAGGCGATGGCGCCGAGGACGCAGCAGATGAGTGCGAAGGTGAATGCTGCGGTGAGGCCGTCGGAGAAGGGGTCGCTGATCAGGTGGGGGAAGAAGTTGAGGCCGGTGAGGTGATCGACGCTGGTTTGGGGGAGTCCTTGCAGTGCTTGGCCGGCGACTTCACGGATCGGGTTGTAGCCGAGGAATGCCGCGAACAGGATACCGACGGTCGGGATGTGGGCAATCCCGTCGGCAGCGGGTGCGGGCATACCGTTGGCCGTCAGACCCGAGTACATGGCGTCGGGCAGGTGGGTGGAGAGCCCGGCGATCATCAGCGAGAAGAACAGGCCGATCGACAGGACCATCGCGGCGTTCTGGAAGGTGGTCATCATGCCCGCGCCGGAGCCGCGGGAGGTGACCGGTAGGGAGTTCATGACCTCGGCGCGGTTGGGTGAGGCGAACAGGCCCATCCCGATGCCGTTGATGAGGAGCGCGAGAGCGAACACCCAGTAGGTGAAGTTCACCGGCATCGCGATCAGCGCGCCGAAGGTACCCGCGGTGATCAGCATGCCCATGGTGGTGAACCACTTGGTGCCGAGCTTGTCCGAGAGTGCTCCGGAAACCGGTGCGCTGATGAGGAAGCCGATGGTCATCGGGATCATGTAGATACCGGCCCACAGCGGGGTACGGGAGTAGTCGTAGCCATGCTGCGGCAACCAGATGCCCTGCAGCCAGATGATGAGGATGAACTGCAAACCGCCACGGCCGATGGAACCGGCGAGGTTGGCGAGGTTGCCGAAGGTGAATGACCGGTTCTTGAACAGGCTGAGTTCGAACAGTGGGCTGTCGACCTTGGTTTCGATGAACACGAACGCGGCCAACACGATGACGCCGCCGATCAGCCCGGTCAGT
>NZ_BAEI01000060.1 GCF_000241325.1 Gordonia polyisoprenivorans NBRC 16320 = JCM 10675
TGGGTGCGCCCGGCGATGCGCAGCAACTGCTCGCGGGGGGAGAGGCCGTCCGCGGACCGCACCGACAAACCGGTCTCGTCGCGGCGTTTGAGCCCGGCGACCCGCACCATGAAGAACTCGTCGAGATTCGAGGCGAAGATCGCGAGGAACTTCGCGCGCTCGAGCAACGGCAGCGACGTGTCCTCGGCGAGTGCGAGCACACGCGAATTGAAGTCGAGCCAACTGAGTTCGCGATTCAGATAGCGGTCCTCTGGCAGATCGGCCGATTCGTCTGGTGCCAGGGTGGCCGCCGGCGGGGCGCCGGGGATCGCGGTGAGTGGCTGGGTCGAGGTGTCGTCTGCGGGGCTCACCGCTCAATCATGACGCATCGGTCCGGCGAGCCGCAGCCTCACCGCCCGGCCCGGGTCCACCACGACGCCCGACGTCGCGTCATCGGTCCGTCGAGACCGAGAACAGCTCGCGTGTGCGCTCCCACTCCCAGAGCGACCGCGGCCTCGAGGTCGGCAGCGGTGTCGACATCGGTGCGCAGATCCGGCCAGCGCCGGTGCGCCGGATCGATCTCGAGTGCTCCGTCGGCGCGATGCGCGGCGGCCGAACCGATTCCGAAGCGCGGCAGTCGAACATCGTCGGCGGGACGCAGGAGAAGCGCGGTCCCGTCGCCGCCGGCGTCGGTGACCAATGCGTACGGGATCTCGGCGCATTCGTCGAGTACGGTGCGGATGCTGGCGGCGTCTGCGGCCGGGAGATCGGCCTGCACCATCAGCACGCCTCGGATGTCGCGCCGGTGGGCGCGTATCCACTCCGCCCCCTGCGCGTAGGCATGATTCAGTGACGAGTCCGGGCGTGCGACCTCCGGCAAGGCCAGGGCCCCGGCGGCGGCGACCGCACGCAGAACGTCGTCGTCGGGGCTGACCACGACGATCGGGCCCAGTCCCGCCGACCGCACCGCCGCCAGGGTGTCGAGCAGCATCGAGAGCACCAGCTCGCCGTGCTCACCGATCCGTGTCACCGGCGATGCCGGGGCTGCTGGTCCGGGTGCCGTGCTCGGTGGGTTGCGGGACGCGGCGAGACGGGTCTTGGCGGCACGGAGGTGTTTGACGACCAGAACGGCGGCCACCGCCGGCGTCTGCACGTGATCGTTGCTGTTCTCGCCTCCCACGCTCCCATGATGGACGACGCGGCGCAGTCGGCGCCGACCGCGTGCCCACCGGACACCCCAATCACGGTGGATGGGCATCGGCCGCGGGCTAGGGTGAAGGCCACAATCGATCGGTGAAGGGGAGTGGACGTGCGCGCGGTGGTCATGGGTGCCGGGTCGTGGGGGACCGCGACGGCGAAGGTTCTGGTCGACGCGGGAACCGACACCGTGTTGTGGGCCCGCCGGCCCGAGCTCGCCGAGACGATCAACGCCGAGCACACCAACCCCGACTATCTCACCGGCATCGCCCTGCCCGAGCAACTCCGTGCCTCCAGTGACCTCGAGGAGGTATTGCCCGAGGCCGACATCGTCGTGTGCGCGGTGCCGTCGCAGTCGTTGCGCGACAACCTGACCGCGTGGAGGCCGCATCTCGGCTCGGACGCGACGCTGGTGTCGCTGGCCAAGGGGATCGAGACGCATTCGTTGATGCGGATGAGCGAGGTGATCGCCGAGGTCGGCGAGGTGTCAGAGGATCGGATCGCGGTACTGACCGGGCCCAACCTCGCGCGGGAGATCGCCGAGGGACAGCCGGCGGCAACGGTGATAGCCTGCCGCGATGAGCAACGCGCAGAAGCGTTGCAGAGCGCCTTCAACACCGGTTACTTCCGTCCGTACACCAACACCGACGTCGTCGGTTGTGAGATCGGTGGCGCGGTGAAGAACGTGATCGCCCTGGCATGTGGGATGGCCAGCGGTGTCGGATTCGGACAGAACACCCTGGCAACCATCATCACCCGAGGCCTGGCCGAGACGATCCGGCTCGGTGTCGCCGTCGGCGCGCACATCGAGACCCTCGCCGGTCTGGCCGGCATCGGTGATCTGGTGGCGACGTGCTCATCTCCGTTGTCGCGCAACCGAACCTTCGGTGCGCGACTCGGCGAGGGGGCGACAATGGAACAGGCGCAGGCCGCCACCAACGGGCAGGTCGCCGAAGGCGTGAAGTCGTGTACGTCGGTGCGTGCGCTCGCCGAACGTCACGAGGTGTCGATGCCGCTGACCGATGCAGTCCACGGAGTGTGCCATTCCGGGATGTCGGTCGCCGACGCGGTCGCGTCGTTGCTCGGCCGTACCACCAAGCCCGAGGTCTACCGGGACTGATCCGGGTACGGCTCGCCGATCACCCGAAATCCAAAGGCCCGGTGGGTAATACGCGACCGATCGCGGCCGAGACGTCGGTGATCGAGGAGTTTCCGCCACTGACCGGAACCCACAGCGCCACATAGGGTCGGTGATCGACACACACATAGGCCTGCCCACGGTTCTCGATCGTGTCGGTGATGAACCACTGCACACCGTTGACCGTCTGCAGTCGGCTCGACGGGGCGAGTTCGCTCGGTCGGTCCACACCACAGCGCACGGTCACCGGGTCGCCGCCGTCGGAACCCTTCCACGTTGCGGTGTCACCGTCGACCTGTTTGGTGCCGAACCCCTCGAACGACTCCGGTAGCGCGGCCATCAGCGTCGCGCACCGGCCGGCATCGGCGGACGTGGCCGCCGTGTACGAATCGACCGGGGTCTGCTGCTGATCCGACGACTTGAGTGCCGCATAGGTGATGAATCCGACGATGACCATGATCGGGATGGTGACGAGCGTGGCGATCAGCGCCGGGCTCAATCGCGGCCCCGAGCCGCCCTCGTATCGAGCGTGATCGGGCTCGCCGGTGGTCGTCTCGGTGGGCTCGGATTTGTCGCGCCCATCGCCGGCGGAGTCTTCGGGGCTACTCACACGCCTCACCCTAACCGTGCCGGGACCTGCACCCCGCGCTGCCCGTGCCGAGTCGTCTCAGTGCGCGGTGGTCACCACCGGGCAGGTGAGGGTTCGGGTGATGCCGTCGACCTTCTGGATCTGCGGGACCACATCGTTGCGCAGATGCGCGGCGTCGGCGGCGTCCACCCGGACGATCACGTCGTACGGTCCGCTGACCTCTTCGGACGAGGCGACCCCCGAGATCTCTGCGATGGTCGCTGCGGCCAGAGCCGCACGTCCGACCTCGGTCTGGATCAGTATGTAAGCCTGAACCACGGCCATCCTCTCCACATCTGCCACGTCGCGGGAATCGGGCTGATGACCCCGCAGGCGGTGCCGCGGCGACCGGGCTCACAACGCCCGAACCACTACACTGCTGGGACACATTGTCGCTGACAACCCCGTGGGTGGCGAGTCGGCACCGCGAGGGAGGGGAGTCGAGGTGGGCACCGAGCCCCTCGGTGGTCGGCCCGATCACGGTGTTGACCACGGCCGGCACGACGTCGGCCGGCACGAGGTCGACAGGTCGGCGGGCGACAGGTCGGCGGTAGACAGGTCTGGGACGCTCGGCGAGGTGGGGGAGCGAGCGATCATCGCGATGTTCACCTCAGCGGTTGCGCACCGGCCCGAATCGTCGTCCGGCAGCGACATCGTGATCGGGTCCGGTGACGACGCGGCGGTCTTCGACGTCGGGCCGACCGTCATCAGTACCGACACCGCGGTGCAGGACCGCCACTTTCGGCTCGAATGGTCCGGTGCCGCACAGATCGGTGCGCGTACCGTCGTGCAGAGTGCCGCCGACATCGCCGCGATGGGCGGCCGGACGACCGGAGTGGTTGTGGCGCTGGCCTGTCCGCCGCAGACCACGGTCGGTTGGCTGGCCGATCTGAACACCGGCATCGTCGATGCCGCGCACCGCCTCGGGGCGCGGGTGCTCGGCGGTGATCTCGTGGCCGCCGACGAGATCGTGGTGAGCATCACCTCGGTCGGCGCCCTCGACGGTCTCGCGCCGGTGACATTGTCCGGGGCGCGTGCCGGCGATCTGCTGGCGGTCAGTGGTCCGCTGGGATCGGCGGCGGCCGGGTTCGCGGTGGTCTCCCGATCCGGTGTCGCGCCGATGGCGCGGTGGCAGCGCGACGCCGATCCGCGTGCGACGGTGGTCTCGGCGTTCCTGTTGCCGGCGCCGGATCTCTCCCAGGGTGTCCTCGCCGCACGCGCGGGGGCCCACGCCATGACCGACATCTCCGACGGCCTGGTCGAAGAACTCCGCACGATGGCCGCCTCCTCCGGGGTGTCGCTGGCCGTCACCGGAGATGCGGTGCCCAGATGCGCGGAGGTCGACCAGGTCGCCGCCCTGCTGGGTGCCGACGCACGGACCTGGGCGCTGACCGGTGGGGAGGACCACGAACTGTTGGCGTCGTTCGCGCCCGGCGCGGTACCGCCCGGGTGGACCGAGATCGGCGAGGTGCGACCGGGACCGGCCCGCGTCACCATCGACGGCGCCGACATCGCCGGGCTCAGCGGGTGGCGCGCATTCGATCGGTGAGGCACCCGGCGGTCGGTGCTCGACGGTCGGTGCTCGACGGTCGGTGCTCGCCACGGGCATTTGCGGGGTGGCGGACCGCGACGAGTCCCGGCGGTGATTAGATCACCACCATGGCGATCTATGCGCTCGACGACCGAGAACCGGAACTGGGGGAGGACGTCTACGTTCATCCCGATGCGACCGTCATCGGCGCGGTGACACTGGCCGACGGCGTCTCGGTGTGGCCCGGCGCAGTGCTGCGCGGTGACTACGGCACGATCACCATCGGTCGGCGCACCAACATCCAGGACGGCACCGTCATCCATTGCACGCCGATCCATCCGACCGTCATCGGTGCGGGCTGCGTCGTCGGCCACAATGCCCACATCGAGGGCTCGACCATCGGTGACGATGTGCTGATCGCGTCGGGGTCGGTGGTGCTCAATGGCTCCACGGTCGGAGCGGGTGCGATCGTCGGTGCCGGCGCGGTGGTCCCCTTCGATGCCGAGGTGCCCGCACACCGGATGGTGCTCGGCATCCCCGCGAAGTTGCGTGAGGGATACGAGGTGCCGCCCGGACATCTCGAGATGAACGTCGAGATGTATTTCCAGAACGCCCAGCACTACCGGACATCGCTACGGAGGCTCGACTGATCATGGCGCCCAAGCCACTTGCCGAACTCCTCGATCCCGGTTGGGCACACGCACTGGAACCGGTGGCCGACGTCATCACCGAGATGGGGCAGTTCCTGCGTGCCGAGAACGAGTCCGGGCGCGGTTACCTGCCCGCCGGACAGAATGTGTTGCGCGCCTTCACCAGTCCTTTCGACGATGTTCGGGTACTCATCGTCGGTCAGGACCCCTATCCCACACCGGGGCACGCGGTGGGTCTGAGTTTCTCGGTGGCGCCGGAGGTTTCGCCGATTCCGCGGTCGCTGGCCAACATCTACACCGAGTACTGCGAGGACCTCGGCTATCCGCGCCCGGCCAACGGTGACCTGACACCGTGGGCCCGCAATGGTGTCCTGCTGCTCAACCGCGTGCTGACCGTGACGCCCGGAGAACCGGCCTCACACCGCGGAAAGGGTTGGGAGAAGGTCACCGAATGTGCCATCAAGGCGCTCGTCGACCGGGACGAACCGCTGGTGGCCATTCTGTGGGGGCGTGATGCCGCGGGCCTGCAGCAGTGGATGCCCGACGTGCCGGCCATCGTCTCGGCGCACCCCTCACCGTTATCGGCGAGTCGCGGGTTCTTCGGGTCACGGCCCTTCAGTCGCGCCAATGCCGAACTCGAGGATCTCGGCGGCGAGCCGGTCGACTGGCGCTTGCCGTCCTGAGCGTCTGAATCCCTGAGCCCCCGCGCCTGAGACCTCACCGACGGCGCCCTTCATTTCGCCGACGGCGCCCGATATTTCGCCGACGGCGCCTGCCGGGGTGCCGATGGCGCCCGCTGCCGTCGGTGCCGAGCGCGGTCGGCGTCGGGGAGAGCGCTGTCGGCGGAAATCCGAGCGCTGTCGGCGGGGTCGAGGCTGTTGCCCGACGCCGGCAACTCAGCGGGAGAAGCGCCGCGCACCCGGATCGGTACGTTCCTGCCAGCCGACTCGCTCGAGTTCGGGGACGTCCGTGGTGGTTTCGGGGTATCCCAGGCACAGGTAGGCGGTGAGCGACCAGGTGTCGGGCACCTCGAGAGTGCGGTGCGCCGCCGCGGCGTCGAGGATCGAGACCCATCCGAGGCCGACGCCGTGTGACCGCGCGGCGAGCCACAGCGCGGTGACGGCCGCCACCGTCGAATAGTCGAGCGTCTCCGGCATGGTCGCTCGCCCGAGACCGTGCCCTTGGGGCAGTTCATGATCGGTGAACACCGCGAGGTGGACCGGGGCGTCGTCGAGCCCGGCGAGCTTGAGCCCGGAGTAGAGCCGGGCACGTTCGCCGTCGTAGCCGTCGAGGGCGTCGGCGTTGCACCGCGCGAAGTTCTCCCGGATCTGTCCACGACACCGCGGTGATCGCACCTCGACCCATCGCCACGGCTGCGAGTTGCCCACCGACGGAGACAATTCGGCGCGATGCAGAATCGTGTCCAACAGGTCCGCATCGATCGGGTCGGTGCGAAACCGGCGTACATCACGCCGCAGGGCGAACAATCGATCGAGCTCGTCGCGGAAGTCCGGGCCGAACTCGGCTGCGATGTCAGTTGTCGCGTGCGGCAACGAAATCCGGGCTTCGCTTGGCGATGAAGGCGTCGACTCCCTCGATCCCCTCGGGCTCACCACTGCGCTCGGAGATCGACCGGGCCTCGGCGAGAAGGTGTTCCGGCAGTGACGTGGTCGCCGACGCGGTGAGCAGGTGTCGGGCCGCCGAGAGCGCAGCGCGCGAACCGGAGGCGAGGGTCTGCGCCACCGCTTCGGCCTCGGTGACGATCGCGTCGTCGTCGACGACCCGGGACAGGATGCCGATCGAGAGCGCCTCCTCGGCGCGGATCACGCGGTTGGTGAGGATGATCTCGCGAGCACGGGCCGCGCCAACCGCCCTCGGCAGGGTCCAGGACATGCCGCCGTCGGGGGTCAGACCGATTCCGCCGTAGGCGGGTCGCAGAGCCGTCGAGGTTCCGCCGATCGCGATGTCGGCGTGGAGCACGATGCTCATGCCGGCACCGGCGGCCCAGCCCTTCACGGCCGCGACGACCGGGCGGTCGGCGCCGGCGAGTGCGAGTACGAAGGCATGGAAGTTGTCGGCGACCTCGCGGAGGTAGGCCGGACGGTCCGACGCGTCGGCGAAGGCGCGGACGTTGCCGCCGGCACAGAAATTGGCGCCGGGACCGGTGAGGAGGATCGCACCGACCTCGCGCTCGCCGCGGGAGATCTCGTTGAGTGCCGCGGTGGCCTCGCGCAGTGCGGTGTCGTCGAGGGGGTTACCGGCCGAGGGGCTCGACACGGCGATGGTCAGGATGGCGCCGTCCTGGGTCACGGGAGAGCGGCCTGCGGCGTCAAGGGTGGCAGTCATGACCGTCACCTTAGCCGGGACACGAAAAAGACCCGACCCCGGCCCGAGCGTTCGCTCGGTGGGTCGGGTCTGCTCGCCGACGGTCGCAGGTCGTACGACCCGAGGGTCGGTCAGACCAGGGAGGTCTTGCCGGCCTTCAGGCAGGAGGTGCAGACGTTCTTGCGCTTCCGGTTACCCGGGGCGACCTCGACGCGGACCGACTGAATATTCGGATTCCACCGGCGGTTGGTGCGGCGGTGCGAGTGCGAAACGGACTTGCCGAAGCCCGGACCCTTGCCGCAGACGTCACAGACGGCAGCCATAACGAACTCCTCGGGGGTGAGTGGTGTGTGGTTCTCGGTCAGCCCGCCGTCACAAGCTCCGAACGGGCGCGACGACAGCGCGCGCCGTATACCGGAGCCACGTTGGCGGCAAGGCAACCGTGCAAGGATAGCGGGCCCGGCGGCCGCCGACCAAATCCGTGCCGAACCCCATGTCGGCGATCCGGGGAAGTCCCCAGCCCTGCGGAGTCCGATCCGACACCGTCGGTCCTCGCGAGTAACCTCGACCACAGTTGTCGGCGACGCCGGCAGCGGCGGTGATTCGGTGCTCTCGCGGGTCGAGGAAGCGCGTTGTCGGTGGGAGGTGGTCGTGGCGGCATTCGATGGTGGCATGACCGATGGTGTGGGCAGCGAGGGGGCTGCGACACACGGGGGTACGACACACGGGGGTACGACACAGACGATGAGCCCGGCGCTGCTGCGTGACTGGGCTGCGGCGAGCGCCGACGGGCTCGAGGCGGCGCGCGGAGAGATCAACGACCTCAACGTGTTCCCGATCCCCGATTCCGACACCGGCAGCAACATGGCCTACACGATGCGCGCCGCCGCCGATGCCGCCGCGGCACTGCCCCACGATGCCGACATCGCCGCGGTGGCCCGCACACTCGCCGACGCCGCGGTGGCCGCCGCGCGGGGCAATTCCGGGATCATCCTCTCGCAGGTTCTCGTCGGGGTGGCCGACGCCGTCGAGGTCGCGGCCCCCGGGGAGTTGTCGCTGTCCTATCTCGCGAGCGCAGGCCTGCGTCTGGCCGGGCTCGCCGCCCGCCGCGCGGTCAGTGAGCCGCGCGAGGGCACGGTCCTGACCGTCATCTCCGTGGCGGCGACGACCGCGGCCGCCCATGCCGACGACCTGCCGGGCGATCTGGTGCGTGCCGTGGCCGACCGCGCCGCCGAAGCCCTCGACCGGACCACCGATCAACTGCCCGAGCTCGCCTCTGCCGGTGTGGTCGATGCAGGTGCGCGCGGCTTCCTGGTGTTGCTCGATTCGCTGGTCGCGGTGATCACCGGGGTATCGGCGCGGCGTCGGCGCTACCGGGGTTCGCTGATGGGCGGCGGACGACCGGGCCATCCCGATGATGCGACGTGCTCGGGGTCCTCGGAGATGGATTTCGAGGTGATGTACCTGCTCGACGGCGCCGCGGGCGAACACATCGGTGCCCTGCGCGACGAACTCGACCGGATCGGCGACGCCGTCGTCATCGTCGGCGACAGCTCCAGCGGCGACGGCGAGCGGTTCTCGGTGCACGTCCACACGTGCGAACCGGGCAAGGCGGTACAGGCAGGGCTGGCCGCAGGGCAGATGTCGGACATCCGGATCAGCTGTTTCGCCCTCGACGCCATCCGGTCGCAGGTCGACTCGGCCGAACCGCCGCCCCGATACAAGCGGGCCATCGTCGCCGTGGTCAAGGGGCAGGGAGCCGCCGCCCTGTTCGCCGACGCGGGCGCCGCGGTGGTGCGCGCCGACGACGGGGTGAGCACCGACGCGCTGGCGCAGGCGATCCGCGACACCGACGCCGCGCACGTCATCGTCATGGCCAACGGCGCGATGACCAGCCAGGATCTCGTGTCCGTCGCCGCCGACGTCCGATCACAGCAGCGGTCGGTGGTGTCGTTGCCGACCCTGTCGATGGCCCAGTGCCTGGCCGCGCTGGCCGTACACGACCCGGGGGAGTCCGCCGACGCCGACGCCTACGCGATGGCCGAGGCGGCCGCCGGCGCCCGATGGGGATCCCTGCGCCGCGCCGAGGGCCGCATGATGACCCTGGCCGGCACCTGCGAGGTCGGCGACATCCTCGGACTCATCGGTTCGGACGTGCTGGTGATCGCCCCGGATCAGACCGAGGCCGCGACCGCACTTCTCGACCTCATGTTGGCCACAGGTGGCGAGATGGTGACGGTGCTCGCCGGTTCCGAGGTCGACGATGCCGCGCTGGACGCGCTGGCCGAACATGTGCGGCGCAACTATGCGGGCATCGAGTTGAGCGTGTACGCCACCGGTCAGGGCGACGACCTGATCCAGGTCGGGATCGAGTAGTGGCGGCCAGGCGCACCTCGACCGGTCGGTCCGGACGTACCCCGGCGGCGGACGACGCCGTCACGGTTCCGTCGATGACCCCCGGGACGGTCACGCTGTCCGGCGAATTGGCCGGTGTCCTCGGCCCGAAGACGGCCGCGGGTCTGGCGACCATCGGGATCTCGACCGTCGGCGAACTGCTCCGGTATCCGCCGCGCCGCTACGTGCGGCGTGGCCAGCCATCGGCGTCGGAGGAACTCGAGGAGGGCGAATGGGTCACCATCGTCGGGCGGGTCACCAAGGCGAACATGACGTCCATGAAGTCGCGCCCGGGAAAGATCCTCCGGCTGTCGGTCATGGACGAGAAACGAACCTTCGAGGTGAGTTTCTTCAATCCCTACAGCGTCGCGCGCGTGCTCACCACCGGGCGGAAAGTGATGCTGGCCGGCACGGTGAAGTTCTTCCGGAGTCAGCCGCAGCTGACCCATCCGCAGTGGCTGGTGCTGCCCGAAACCGGTGAGGACCTGGAGAAGGTCGTCGGCAGCCCGATGATGATGGAGATGTACGAGATCGAGCGCGCCGCAAGCGAATCCGATCCCTCGGCACCCAATCCGCTGCTCGCACTCTTCGATCGGTCGATCATCCCGATGTATCCGGCGACGAGTACCTGCCAGTCGTGGGAGATCTGGAGCGCCGCGCGTCGTGTCCTCGACCTCGTCGGGCCCCTGCCCGATGCCCTCGACGACGCGCAGCGTCGGGAACGGTCCCTCATCCGCATCGACAACGCGGTCCGCTCGGTCCACCTCCCGGAGTCCGACGGCGAGATCGGTCCCGCGCGTGAACGTATGAAATTCGATGAGGCACTGGCGATCCAGCTGGTCCTCGCGCAGCGGCGACTCGCCGGGCGCACCGACACCGCACCGGTCTGCCCGCACGTACCGGGCGGCCTCGAAGACCAACTGCTCGCCCGGCTGCCGTTCACTCTGACGACCGGACAGCAGGCCGTCGCCGAGGAGATCGGTACCGACCTCGGTCGCGACGAGCCGATGAGCCGGCTCCTGCAGGGCGAAGTCGGCTCGGGCAAGACATTGGTGGCGTTGCTCGCGATGCTGCGCATCGTCGACAACGGCCACCAGTGCGCACTGCTGGCGCCCACCGAAGTGCTTGCCGCGCAGCACTATCGAACGATCTCGACGATGCTGGGTGACCTGGCCTCGGCCGGCCGGCTCGGCGCCGCCGACGGTGCCACCCAGCTCGCCCTGGTGACCGGATCGATGAAGACCAAGGACAAACGCGAGACCCTCCTCGACGTCGTCACCGGGCAGGCCGGCATCGTGATCGGCACCCATGCCCTGCTCGAGGAGAACGTCAGCTTCTTCGATCTGGGCATGTTCGTCGTCGACGAGCAACACCGGTTCGGTGTCGAGCAGCGCGACACCCTCCGCGGACGTGGCCGCGACGGCATCGCACCGCACGTGTTGGTCATGACGGCAACGCCGATCCCGCGCACCGTTGCGATGACCGCATTCGGTGATCTCGACACCTCGGTGCTGACCGAACTGCCCGCCGGTCGCCAGCCGATCACCACCAACGTCGTGCCCATGGGTAAGCAACGGTGGGTCGATCGGGCCTGGGAGCGCGTCGACGAGGAGGTTGCCGCGCACCGTCAGGTCTACGTGGTGTGCTCACGCATCGGGGACGATCCCGACTCGCCGGCGCCGAAGAAGGCAGCGCCGAAAAAAGCGACAGTGCGCAAGGGCCGCACGCCCGCACGAGGTGCCGACGCCGATGGTGACGGGCCCGAGGAGGAAACCGTCGCGGTGATCGACCAGTTCCACGAACTGCTCGCGGGACCGCTCGGCAAACACCGGATCGCGATGTTGCACGGGCGCATGCCGGCAGACGAGAAGGCCGAGACGATGGATGCGTTCGGCCGCGGCGAGATCGACATCCTGGTGTCGACGACGGTCATCGAGGTCGGTGTCGACGTGAAGAATGCGACGACGATGGTGATCGTCGACGCCGACCGGTTCGGCGTCAGTCAGCTCCATCAGTTGCGCGGACGTGTGGGCCGCGGCGGACTACCCGGCTTGTGTCTGTTGATGACCAGGGTGTCACCGGGTTCGAAGTCGATGGAACGACTCGAGGCGGTCGCTGCGTCCAATGATGGATTCGAGCTCGCCCAGATCGATCTCCAACAGCGAAGGGAGGGTGATGTCCTCGGTTCGCTGCAGTCCGGCGGCAAGACGTCACTGCACTTCCTGTCGCTGCTCGACGACGCCGAGATCATCGCCGACGCGCGGGATCTCGCGCAGGACATCGTCGCTGCGGACCGGACACTGGCCGACCACCCTACGATGGGTGCTCTGGTGGACGCGATCCTGGTACCGGACAAGATCGCATACCTGGAGAAGTCGTAGCGGCCGAGCCGGTCTCGGTCGGCTCGTCGCGCCCGCAGGGATCACCTGGCCGCGGCGGCGGTGGGTGTTGCTTCTGGCGGTGGTGGCCACGGCAGTGACCGTCGCGGTGACCGTCCATCTCGACGGACCGGCGCCCGATGCGGCCCTGCACGCCGATGCCCGCCGCGCGCTGCAGTCGCTGAGCCGGATGACTGTGGTACCTCACCGACCCGATCGTGACGACTATCAACGGTCGGCGTTCGGTGTGGCATGGACCGACGCGGTCTCGGTCACCGGCGGACACAACGGTTGCGACACCCGAAACGACATCCTGATGCGTGATCTGTCGGATGTCACCGTCGGGTCGGTACGCAGTTGCCTGACGGCCGTGCTGACCGGCGAGTTCCGTAGCCCGTACACCGGTGCGACCGTCGTCTTTCGCCGGGACCGGTCCGCGATCGGCGTGCAGATCGATCACATTGTGCCGCTGTCACTGTCGTGGGATCTGGGTGCATGGTCGTGGCCGGCGCAGCGTCGCGTCGAGTTCGCCAATGACCCCGCCAATCTGGTTGCGGTCGATGCCGCATCGAATCAGGCCAAGAGTGACGGAGAGCCGGCCGTGTGGATGCCGCCGCTGCGTGCGTTCCACTGCCGGTATTCAATTCAGTTCGTCGCGGTCGCCGACACCTACCGGCTGGCCGTCGATGCGGCCAGCCGGCAGGTGCTCACCGACGTACTCGATTCCTGTTGAGGACCGATCCTGTTGGGAGTCAGTGGTTTCGATGCCGAAGCGGCGTCAGCTCGGGGGCATCAGCACCGAATCGACAAGGTAGACCGTCGCATTGGCGGTCTTGATGCCACCGCAGACGACCGAGGTGTTGTCGTTGACCTTGATGTCGTTGCCGGACCCGGTGACCGTCACCGTGCCACCTTCCAGCGACTTGTGCTGGCCGTCGATGTCGGCGGGCGGAATCTGGCCGGACACAACGTGATAGGTGAGGATCTTGGTCAGCATCGCCGAGTCGGTCTTGAGCTGATCGACGGTCGCGGCGGGGAGCTTGGCGAAGGCGGCGTCGGTCGGCGCGAAGACGGTGTACTGCCCGTTGTTCAGCGTGTCCACCAGGTTGACCTGTGGATTGAGCTTGCCGGAGATGGCCTGCGTCAGTGTCTTGAGTTCGGGGTTGGCTGCCGCTGCGGTAGCCACCGGTGCCATGGCCATCCCGTTCACCGAGGCCGGACCACTGGGGTTGGCCTGTGCGTATGCGGCGCAACCGCTTCCGACGAGATCCGCCGCCGGGGCGGCGCTTTCGCTCATGCTGGTCATGCCGCTCATCCCGGACATGCTGCTCGTCGCGGTCGACGTCGACGAGCCGGAGTCGTCACTACTGGAACATCCGGTCACCAGGCCGGCTGCGAGTACGAAACCCGATGCGGCCAGGGTGATTCGGGTTGCTGCGGTGGTTCGCATGTTCTTCCTCACTGTGGACGGAATGAGCCTGCCCGAGTGGGCGTGCTCACACAGTCATTCGCTTCCCCCGGCGCCACGGATGGGTCGCGCACCGAGAAAACTTTCCGGCGCGTCCCGCGGTGCGTGCGGCGCGGAGGCGTTGGAGATCCGTTGAGGCACGGACCCATCCGCTGGGTGACACCGTGCGAACCCTTGACGAGGCAGCCGGCTGATCGGTCGGCATGTCACCACGGCGAGAGGTCGATCAATGCGTCGAACCGCAGGACGATACCTACGGGCGATGACGGTGGGGGTGCTGTCGGTGGGGGTGGGTCTTGTCGCCGGAGAACTCATCGCGGCCCTGGCCGTCGCGCCCGCATCGCCGGTGGGTGTGGTCGGTGCGCAACTGATCGACCACACGCCGTCGGCGATCCGTGAGTGGGCCATCACCACCTTCGGCACCTCCGACAAGACCGCGTTGCTGAGCGGAATCTCGGTGGCCGTCGTCGTCCTCGCTGCGATCGCCGGAGTCCTGCAGGTCATCAGACCCCCGATGGGTGCGGCGGTGATCGGCGCCTTCGGTGTCGTGGGTGCCGTCTGTGCGGTGACCCGACCGACCGGCACCGCGCTCTACGCGGTGCCGTCGCTGTGCGCAGGCGTGATCGGCATTGTCGTGCTCGTCGTCCTGTGTCGGCGTGCCATCGGTACCCGTGGCCAGCCCGAGCACACCGAACCTGGGCAGCCCGGACCCGAACACCCGGACCCCGACGACGCCCGACCTGTCGCCACCGTCGGGTGGTCGCGCCGTCGCTTCGTCGCGGTCTCCGGTGGGGTCGCCGTCCTGATCGCGGTATCCGGCTATGCCGCCCGCCGGATCGCCGCGACCGGGGGCGCCGTCGCCGAACGCATGGGACTTCGCCTGCCCGCGGTTCGTGAGGCCGCACCGCCCATCGCTGCCTCGATGAACCTGCAAGTCCCCGGTGCCACCCCGTTCCTGACGTCCGCGGCCGACTTCTACCGCATCGACACCGCACTAGCGGTTCCGCAACTCACCACCCGGCAGTGGCGATTGCGCATCCACGGCATGGTGGCCCGTGAACTCACCCTCGACTGGGAGGATCTGATGGCGATGCCCGCGCGGGAACGCGTGGTGACGCTGACATGCGTGTCCAACGAGGTGGGCGGCGACCTCGCGGGCAACGCCCGATGGCTCGGCTACCCGATGGCCGAGATCCTCGCCCGGGTCGGTGCCGAGGCCGACGCGGACATGTTGTTGTCGACGAGCGTCGACGGGTGGACCTCGGGTACGCCGTTGTCGGCGATCACCGATGGCCGCGACGCGATGCTGGTGATCGGGATGAACGGGGCGCCCCTACCGCTCGAGCACGGCTACCCGGTACGCCAGGTGATCCCCGGACTGTACGGCTTCGTCTCGGCCTGCAAATGGGTGATCGACTGGGAGATCACGCGATTCGACCGAGCGCAGTCGTATTGGACCAAGCGTGGTTGGGGCGAGAAGGCGCCGATCAAGACGGCGTCGCGCATCGATCGGCCCGCGCCCTTCGCCTCGCTGCCGGTGGGGCCCGTGGTGGTCGCGGGAACCGCCTGGGCCCAACATCGCGGCGTGCGTTCGGTGCAGGTCCGTGTCGACGACGGGCCGTGGCAGGAGGCGACACTCGCACCGGAGTACTCCATCGACACCTGGCGGCAATGGACCTGGACCTGGGACGCGCAACCGGGCCAGCACACGCTCTACTGCCGGGCCACCGACGCCACCGGTGCCACCCAGCCCGACACACGCGTGCCACCCATTCCCGACGGCGCGACGGGCTGGCACAGCCGGGTGATGACCGTGCAGCGCTGAGGCATCGTCGGCGGGTGGGCCCGACGTGGGGAGCCGTCGGTGGCCGCACGTACTCTGGTGGTCGGCCTCTGCTGGTCGTCATAGCCGACCAGGAGGCGTGCCGACCAGGAGACATCACCGAACACGCACCGCCGCACAGCACCGGGAGAATCCATGAGCGCACCCGCCGTCAGCCCCACCGACAGCGGTGTCGAGCAGACCGTCACCGATCTGGCCACGGCCGCCAAGAGCGCATCCCGCGCTCTGGGCCGGCTGACCACCGCCGCCAAGAACGAGGTGCTCATCGCAGCCGCCGAGCAGATCGAGGCCGCGACCGAGTCGATCATCGCCGCCAACGCCGAGGATCTCGCCCGCGCCGAGGAATCGGGGATCGAGGGCAGCCTGCTCGACCGGCTGAGGCTGACACCCGAGCGGGTGGCCGGAATCGCCGCAGGTCTGCGCCAGGTCGCCGCACTGCCCGATCCGATCGGGGAGGTCGTCGCGGGCAAGACACTGCCCAATGGACTGCGACTGCGTCAGGAACGTGTCCCGCTCGGGGTGGTCGGCATCGTCTACGAGGCGCGGCCCAACGTCACCGTCGATGCCTTCGGAATCGCCTTCAAATCCGGCAACGCCGTGCTGTTGCGCGGCTCGTCGTCGGCGGCGGCGTCGAACGCCGAATTGGTGCGGGTCCTGCGGGACACCCTGCGCGCCAACGGCGTCACCGCGGATGCGGTCGCATTGCTGCCCAGTGAGGACCGGGCCAGCGTGACGGCCCTCATCCGGGCGCGGGGACTGGTCGACGTGGTCATCCCGCGCGGCGGAGCCGGGCTGATCAACGCCGTCGTCGCCAACGCCACCGTGCCGACCATCGAGACCGGCACCGGCAACTGCCACGTCTACGTGCACGCGCTCGCCGACGTCGACGTCGCCACCCGCATCGTCCTCAACGCCAAGACGCGGCGGCCCAGCGTGTGCAACGCCGCCGAGACGGTGCTCATCGACAAGGCGATCGCCGCCGAGGCGATGCCCAAGATCAGCCAGGCCCTCCGGTCGCAGGGAGTCGTCATCCACGGCGACGAGGCCGACATGGAACCCGCCAGTGACGCCGACTGGGCCGACGAGTACCTCTCACTCGACATCGCGATGAAGATCGTCGACGATCTCGACGCCGCCGTCGCCCACATCGACACCTACGGCACCGGACACACCGAGGCCATCATCACCACCGATCTGGCCGCGGCCCAGGAGTTCACCGACCGGGTCGACGCCGCCGCGGTGATGGTCAACGCCTCCACCGCATTCACCGACGGTGAGCAGTTCGGATTCGGTGCCGAGCTCGGCATCTCGACGCAGAAACTGCACGCGCGCGGTCCGATGGGTCTGCCCGAACTGACCTCCACCAAGTGGGTCGTCTGGGGCGACGGCCACATCCGCCAGGCGTGAGAGGAGTCCCTGTGAGCACAACACCCACCGACACCAACTCGACGGTGCACCCGTCCTTCACCGATGTTCCCGACGTGGCCGCCCGTCTGCGCGGCACCGGCTATCTCCCCGACGACGCCACCGCGACCGCCACCTTCCTGGCCGACCGGCTCGGCAAACCGCTTCTCGTCGAGGGTCCCGCCGGGGTCGGCAAGACCGAGCTGGCCCGGGCCATCGCCGCCGCCACCGACGCCGAACTCGTGCGGCTGCAGTGCTACGAAGGCATCGACGAGGCGCGGGCGCTCTACGAGTGGAACCACGCCAAGCAGATCCTGCACATCCAGGCGACCGGAACCCGGGACTGGGCGGAGGCCAAGACCGACATCTTCTCCGAGGAGTTCCTGCTGCCGCGGCCGCTGTTGACCGCGATCTCGCGGCCCGGTGCCACGGTGCTGCTCATCGACGAGATCGACAAGGCCGACGTCGACATGGAGGGTCTGCTGCTGGAGGTGCTCAGCGACTTCGCCGTCACCATCCCCGAGATGGGCACCGTCGTCGCCGCCCGTCGCCCGATCGTGCTGTTGACCTCCAACGCCACCCGCGAACTGTCCGAGGCGCTCAAGCGGCGGTGCCTCTACCTGTACATCGATTTCCCGGACGCCAAGCGGGAGAAGGACATCCTCGCCTCCCGGGTGCCCGCGCTCACCGAGTCGCTGGCCGCCGAACTCGTCCGGGTGGTCGGCGTCCTGCGCACCCTCGACATCCGCAAGAAGCCGTCGGTGGCCGAGACCATCGATTGGGCGAACACCCTGCTCGCCCTCGGCGCCGGGGAACCCACCTCCGTGTCGTCGGGACGTGGGCTCGACAACGGACTGATCGCGCGCACCCTCGGCGTCGTGCTCAAACATCGGCCGGATCTCACCACAGCCATCAAAGAACTCAAACTCGGCTGATGTCGGCCGTGCCGGAAACCGCGCCGCTCGTCGCACACCTCACCGACTTCGTCGACGAGTTGCGCCGACGCGGAGTGGTGGTCGGGCCGTCGAACCTGATCGACGCCGCACGTGCCGTCGAGGTCCTCGACCTGCTCGACCGCAGCAGTCTGCGGGAGGGACTCGCGGCGACACTGCTCGACGACCACCTGCACCGGCCGGCCTTCGATCGGCTCTTCGACCTGTGGTTCCCGGCCGCACCCGGAGCGCGCACCAGCACCGAGGAACTGCCGCGCACCGCCGACGGTGAGGTGGACATCGCCGCCACCCGCGACGCGCTGGCCACCCTGCTGGCCGACCCCGACTCGGAGTCCGACGGCCGTCTCGACGCGATGGTCGCCGAGATCGTCGAAATGCTCGGGCGGTACGAATCCGCCCGCGGCGAGGCGTATTCGGCGTATCAGGCGCTGTCCTCGATCGACCCGCAGACCCTGATCGCCCGGATCGCGGCGGCGATGGCCGGCGGGTCGCCGTCGGATCTCGATCTGGGTACCGAACCGATGTTCCGCCGCGCCGCCGGTGATCGGGCCGCAGCGGTCCGTGCGGCGATCGAACGCGAAACCCAACGTCGGATGTCGGCGCGCAACGGCCGCGAACGCGTCGGCGAGTACGCGGTGCCCAACCTGCCGGAGAACATCAACTTCCTCACCGCGGGCGCCAGGGAACAGGCCGAACTGCGCCGCACCATCGACCCGCTGGCCCGATTGTTGGCCTCGCGGTTGGAGATCCGCCGCCGACGCGCCCACCGCGGGCCGGTCGACGTGCGGACCACGCTGCGCGCATCGATGTCGACCGGCGGGGTGCCCATCGAACTCCGCCACCGCAAACCCCGACCCGGACGGCCCGAACTGATCGTCATCTGTGACGTCTCCGGCTCGGTCGCCGGGTTCTCCCAATTCACCCTCAACCTCGTCTACGCACTGCGCCAGCAGTTCTCGAAGGTCCGGGTGTTCGCGTTCATCGACACCGTCGACGAGGTGACCGATCTGTTCGACCCGCGCAACGACGCCGACGCCGGCTTCGGCGGTGACGCCCGGGCGGCGATGCACCGGATGATCTCGACCGCCCGGCTCATCACCCGCGACGGGCACTCCGACTACGGCAACATGTTGCGCGGCTTCGTCGACGAGTACGCCGAGACGCTCACCCACCGCGGCGCACTGCTGATCCTCGGCGACGCCCGGACCAACTTCGGCTTCCCCCGCACCGAACTGCTCGCCCAACTCGTCGAACGCGCGCGCCACGCCTACTGGCTCAACCCCGAGGCCGGCGCCGAATGGGGTACCGGTGACTCCGCCGCCGACGACTATGCGGAGGTCATCGACATGTTCGAGTGCCGCAACGCCCGTCAGCTCGCCACCGTCATCGCCGACCTGCTACCGGTGTGACGATGCGCCCGCCCGCCGTCGCGACCGGCTCGCCGGGTCCCACCGCGTAGACTCACCCTTCATGTCCACCGACCGCCCGCAGGCGCGCCGCCGCATCGGCGTGATGGGTGGCACGTTCGACCCGATCCACAACGGTCACCTGGTGGCGGCCAGTGAGGTCGCACACCGGTTCTCGCTACACGAGGTCATCTTCGTACCCACCGGCCGGCCCTGGCAGAAACTCGGCGAGGACGAAGGATCGGGGACCGACGGCGTTGATGAGCTCCACAGTGTCGATCAGCGCCGCAAGAACGACCAGCGCAGCAAAGAGGTCTCACCCGCCGAGGACCGCTATCTGATGACGGTGATCGCGACCGCATCCAACCCGCGCTTCTCGGTGAGCCGCGTCGACATCGACCGCGAGGGAAACACCTACACCGTCGACACGTTGCGTGATCTGCACGCGATCCTGCCCGACGCCGAACTGTTCTTCATCACCGGTGCCGACGCGCTCGAATCGATCCTGTCCTGGCAGAACTGGGAAGAGCTGTTCGAGCTGGCCAACTTCATCGGCGTCAGCCGGCCCGGTTACGAACTCAATGCGAGTCACCTCGCCCAGCATCTGCAGGATCTGCCGCCGGAAACACTGCAGATGCTCGAGATCCCGGCCCTGGCGATCTCCTCGACCGAATGCCGGGCGCGCGCCGCGCAGGGACGTCCGGTCTGGTACCTCGTTCCCGACGGCGTCGTGCAGTACATCGCCAAGCGCCGGCTCTATCGACCGCTGCGCAACAACTCCGCCCGGGTGTCGGCGCCGTGACCGACCCCGCCGATCGACATCCCGCCCCGCTCGGGGTGGCCGCCGTAATGAAAGGACTTGTGTGACTGCATCAGCCGAGGCATTGGCGATGGCGCGGGTGGCTGCGCTGGCGGCCGAGGACAAACTCGGTCACGACGTCGCCGTCATCGACGTCTCCGAACAATTGGTGATCACCGACCTGTTCGTCATCGCATCCGCCGACAACGAGCGTCAGGTCAATGCGATCACCGACGAGGTCGAGGACAAGATGCGCGAGGCCGGATACAAGCCGGTGCGCCGAGAAGGTACTCGCGAAGGCCGTTGGGCGCTCCTGGATTACATCGACATCGTGATCCACATCCAGCATGCCGACGAGCGCGCCTTCTATGCGCTGGAGAGCTTGTGGAAGGACTGCCCGACCGTCGACGTCACCAGCGATCAGGAGTCCGAGTGAGCGGCGGTCCCGACAGCGGCGACACCTCCGTCGAACGCCTCACGCCGATCGTGCGCCGGTTGATCCTGTTGCGGCACGGACAGACCGGCTACAACGCGACCAGCCGGATGCAGGGACAGCTCGATACCGATCTCTCCGAACTCGGTGTGCAACAGGCGAAGTCGGCTGCAGCAGCGCTGGCGGACAAGAATCCCATGGTGATCCGGTCGTCGGATCTGCGTCGCGCCCGCGACACCGCGGAGGCGTTGGCGTTGGCGACCGGACTGTCGGTCGAGACCGATGAGCGGCTGCGCGAAACACACCTGGGGCAGTGGCAGGGCTTGACCCATCTGGAGGTCGACGCGCAGGCACCCGGTGCCCGGGTGATCTGGCGCGACGACGCCACCTGGGCGCCGCCGGGTGGCGAGAGCCGCACCGACGTCGCCGCTCGGGCGGTGCCGGTCGTCACCGAACTCGTTGCCACACTGGAGGACTGGGGGACGGGCGCATCACCGGAGTCGCCGGTGGTGTTGGTCGCGCACGGCGGGGTCATCGCCGCGATGACCGCCGCCCTGCTGGATCTGCCGGTGGCGCGGTGGCCGATTCTCGGTGGCCTGGCCAACACCAGCTGGGTGCAGTTGTCCGGGCATGCGGCTCCCGGTGAGAATCCGCGATGGCGCCTGGACGTGTGGAACGCCTCGGCCGAGGTGGCCGACGCGGCAATCCAGTGAGGGTGCCTGATCCCACGGGGCCCGATCCCATACCGGCCGCGGGTGACGACGGTTGCCTGCTCGTACTGTCGGATTCACTCGCGTACTACGGTCCCGGCGGCGGACTGCCCGCCGACGATCCGCGGATCTGGCCGAACCTTCTCGGCGCACATGTTGGCCTGCCGACCCGGCTGTTCGGCCGGGTGGGCTGGACCAGCCGTGACGTGTGGTGGGCGCTGACCCAGGACCCCAACATCTGGTCGGTGGTCCCGTCGGCGCGCGCGGTCGTCCTCGCGATCGGCGGGATGGACAGCCTGCCGTCGCCACTGCCGACGGCGCTGCGCGAACAGATCCGGTACCTGCGTCCGCCCCGGCTGCGGCAGGCGGTGCGCACCGGATATCAGTGGTGGCAACCACGCGCGTCGCGCCTCGGCTGGCCGGTGGCGCTCCCGCCGAAGGTGACCGTCGAGCATCTGGACAAGGTGGCCGACGCGCTCACCCGGCTACGTCCCGATCTGCCGATCGTGGTGTGTTTGCCACCGACACACCGCAGTCCCTACTACGGGAACGTCCATTCCGGTCGCATCCCGACGACGGCGGCCATGCAACGGTGGGCGTCATCGGCGGGTCTGCCGACCGTCGAGTTCTACTCGATCACCCGGGCGCACTTCGACGACCCCGCCGCCGAGATGAACCCGGACGGGATTCACTGGGGGTTCGACTGTCACCGGCAGATCGCCGATGCGGTCGCCGGGGTCCTCGACCCGATCCTGACCGACTGAGCGCGTGGCCGACACCACCCCGGAGTGACCCGCACCGGCGTGGGACACCCGGATGCAACGGCTAACGTAGACCCGTGCCTGTCGTCGTCGTCACCGATTCCTCGGCCCGCCTCCCACCGGCGATCGCCGAGCACTATCGGATCTCGGTGGTCCCGTTGCACCTGGCCCTCGACGGTGTCGATTACCGCGAGGGCATCGACGACATCCCCGACGATCTGATCACCCGATCGGGTGTGACGACCTCGGGCGCCAATCCGCAGGAACTCGCCGCGGCATTCGATACCGCAGTCGCGGCCAGCGACGGTGCCGGCGTGGTCGCGGTGATGATGTCGAGGCGACTGTCCGGGACGTGGGGTGCGGCGCGACTGGCCGCCGAGAATCATCCCGGCCTGATCCGGGTCGTCGACAGCCGCTCGGTGGGGCTGGGCCTGGGCTTCGCGGCGATCGCCGCCGCGCAGGCCGCGGCCGCCGGAGCCGACCGCGACCGGGTCTACGAGTCGGCGATCCGGCAGGCCTCCACCGCCGAATCGCTGATCTGCGTGCAGAGTCTGGACAACCTGCGCAACAGCGGACGCATCAGTGCGGCGGGCAAACTGCTCGGGTCGGCGTTGTCGATCAAACCCATCCTCGCCATCGACGACGGCATCCTGACCCTGCGCGAGCGACAACGGACGTTCTCGCGGGCCGTGGCGAAGATGACCGACACCGCGGTCGACTTCGCCGACGGCCGGGCGGTGACCCTGGGCGTGCAGCACTGCCAGATCCCGGACGCCGCACACGATCTCGCCATCACGGTCCGCGAACGGCTGCGTGTGGTGACCTCAGCGCTGACCGTCGATCTCGGTCCCATCCTCGGCAGTCACATCGGACCGGGCGCACTCGGCCTGACCGTGACCACCCATCTGGATCCGATCGAGGGCGCCGACCAGATCGACTGACCCGCCGGCATTTCCCGATCCGCAGTCCACAGAACCGCGATACTGCACAGATCGCCGGTGACGACGGCGCAGGCGGCCGCACGGGTCTGTGCGTCGCCTTAGGCTCGCCGCCATGAGTGACACCTCACGAACACCGCGTCGGGCCGGCGCCGAGGACTCTCACGCCCGCTCCCGGCGCCGCTCGGCACTCGACCGACTCTCCGGGCTCGAGCGCGTCACCGACGGTGCGCTCGCACCCGTCGAACTCGATGATCCGGCGCCGCAGGGCAATTCCGACGCACACCCCGGCGGCGACCCGTCGCCGATGCGGACCGCGGTCGACGACGGGTGGGGTGCGGTGGCACTGCCGGGTTGGCTCGATCCGGTCGCCACCGATCCCGCCCCGGTCCGCTCCAAGCCCGCCGGGACCGTTTCCGCCCGTGTGGGCAACCCTGGGGTGGGCGGCGACCCGCACTCCGACGATGACCCAGGTGCCCATCCCGACGACCCCCATCTCGACGACCCCCATCTCGACGACGACGTCGAGGACGGACTCGACGACCGGCCGCGCCGCCGCTTCGCCGTCGCCCCGCCGGCCGCGATCGCCATCATTCTCGTCGGCGTCGTGGCATGTGTGATCGCCGGATTCGGCCTGTTCGGCGATTCCGGAGAGGCACCCGCGGTGGACTTCGGCGCACCGGGCGGGCCGGCCACGTCGTCGAACCCCTCGGATGTCACGTCCGCACCGTCGCGCGCATCCGCCGCGGGTGCGGGGCAGCCACCTGCCGCCAATGCACAGGTGGTGGTCAGTGTCGTCGGACTGGTGCACCGGCCAGGTCTGGTCCGACTCCACAGCGACGCCCGGATCGCCGACGCACTCGCCGCCGCCGGCGGCACGCGTGAGGGCGCCGACACGGTCTCGTTGAACCTGGCGCAGCCCGTTCGCGACGGTGACCAGATCCTCGTGGGTTACGCGGCGCAGGAGGGCAGGCTCGCATTGCGCAGCGCGGTCGTGGCCTCGGGCGGCGCATCCGCCGCCGGAACCCCGGTCCCGTCGGGGACCGGTGCCCCCGGAGGATCGGCCTCGGCAGGTGGGGGCTCGCCGGCCCCGGCCGCCGGCGCCGCCGGGAATCCGGGCGGTCTGGTCAATCTGAACACCGCATCGGAGTCCGAACTCGACGCGCTACCCGGCGTCGGTCCGGTCACCGCGCAGGCGATCATCGACTACCGCACGCGCAACGGCACTTTCAGCTCCGTCGATCAGCTCGGCGAGGTCGACGGGATCGGTCCGTCCCGGTTGGCCAAGCTGCGCGGCCTGGTGACGGTGTGAATGCGTGATCAGGATCTGCGCCTGCTGTCGCCGGCGGTGGTGGTGTGGATCATCACGGCGGTATGCCTCGGCGCCACGGTGCGCGTGGCGGTGATGATCGCGGTGTCCTCGACGGTGGTCGCGGTCGTCGTCGTGCTGATGTGGCGGACGCGTCGCCTGGGATGGAAGATCGCCGGCCCGGCAGTGGTGTGTGCGGTGCTCGCTGCCACGTGTGCGACGGCGATGGCGTTGCGGCTGGAAATCCGTGACCGTCATCCGGTGCACGAGATGCACGGCAAGGCGACGATGTGGCTGACGCTGCGTGAGGACCCGGTGGCGTTCGGTCCCGCCGCGGCGGGGATGGTGCGGGCCCGGGTCGAGATCGACGCCGTCGCACGGCGATCGGTGTCCACGGCAGGGGCCGAACTCGTTGGTCGGGCACAGTCATGGGCGGGTGTGCTTCCGGGGCAACGTGTGCGGGTCCTGGTGACCGTACGTCCGCCGCCGCCGGGAGAACTCGTCGTCGCGCGGGTGACGGAGTCGGGGGCACCGACGTTGCTGGGACGGCCCCCGCCGCACCAGCGGGTCGCCGGTCACATCCGGGAACGGTTGCAGCGCAGCGCCGTACGGGCGTTGTCGCCGGAGGCGTCGGGATTGTTCCCGGGTCTGGTCCTCGGAGACGAGAGCGCGCTGTCGTCGGAGGTTCGCGACGACTTCCGGGCTGCCGGTCTGCTCCATCTGACCGCGGTCTCCGGCGCCAACTTCGCGGTGGTGTGCGGCGCGGTGATCTTCGCGTTCCGGTTGGCCGGCGCGTCACCGAAGGTCGTGGCCGTCGCCGGTGCCCTGACGATCGTCGGCTTCGTCATCCTCGTGCGTCCGTCACCGAGCGTGCTGCGCGCGGCGATGATGGGTGGGGTGGGCCTGCTGGCATTGCTGAGTTCGCGGCGTTCGCAGGCGTTGCCCGCGCTCGGCGCGGCCGTCATCGGGGGCGTGTTGTGGTGGCCGGAGCTGGCCCGAGAACCGGGATTCGTGCTGTCGGTCGTTGCCACGGCGGGCCTCGTGATGGTCGCCCCGGGTATCCGGGATGCGCTGCGCGCGGTCCGGGTGCCCGCCGGGATCGCCGAGGTGACGGCGATGGCCGTTGCCGCCGCGGTGACCACCTCCCCGATGATCGCGTACCTGTCCGGCACCCTCAGTCTGGTCACCGTGCTGGCGAACGTGGCGGTTGCGCCCGTGGTGGCCGTCGTCGGGATCGTCGGCACCGCGGCAGCGCTGATCGGGGCGTTCGGAAGGGTGGACGGAATCCCGATGATGGTGTCGGAGTTGCTGATCCGCGCCATGGCACCGGAGGTGTGGTGGATGATCACGTGTGCCGATCGCCTCGGGTCGTGGCGGTGGGCGGTGATCGGGATACCGGAGGGCTGGCCCGGGGTGATGGTGTCGCTGATGTGCTCGGCCGTGATCGTCGCCGTCGCTGCGGCGGTCCGCCACATCGACGCCGACTCGGTGCGGATCGCGGTGCTGCGGTGTCGGCGGGGTCTGGCACGATGGGGCCCGTGACCGAACGTCTGCATCTGCTCCTCGGGGACGACGACTTCCTCACCGGCCGTGTCATCGACGATGTGGTGGCGCAGCGGTCGGCGGCCGCCGGGACCGACGTCCCGGTGACCAGGGTGCGTGCCGGTGACGTCACCGGCCCGGAACTCGCGGAATTGCTGAGCCCGTCGTTGTTCGCCGACGAGCGGGTGGTGGTCGTCGAGTCGGCTGCCGATGCCGGTAAGCAGCCGGCGGCGCTGATCTCCGAGACGGCACGGACGCTGCCCGAGGGCATCACCCTGCTGGTGATCCACACGGGGGGAGGCCGCGCGAAGTCGCTTGCCACGGATCTTCGCAAGGCCGACGCCACGGTGCACGAGTGTGTGGCGCCGCGGTGGCCGTCGGAGCGTATGACGTTTGTCCGCAACGAGTTCCGGACCCTGGGAGTGCGGGTCTCCAACGATGTGGTGGAGGTGATCGTCGAATCCGTCGGCGCCCAGTTGCGTGAACTGGCGGCCGCGTGCAGCCAGCTCGTCGCCGATACCGGCGGCAAGGTCGACGAGGAGTCGGTGCGGCTGTACTACCAGGGCCGCCCGGAGGTGAGTGGCTTCGAGGTCGCCGACAAGGCGGTTGCCGGAGACCGCGCGGGTGCACTCGAGTCACTGGCGTGGGCGTTGCACCACGGTGTCCCGCGGGTGCTGCTGGCCGATGCCTTGGCCGAGGCGGTGCATGCGATCGCGCGTGTGCGTGCCCTCGGGAACGTCGATGCCTCCGCGGCAGCCGAATTGGGCATGTCGCCGCGCCGGGTGAAGAACGCCCAGGCCCAGGGGCGGGCGTGGGATTCGGAGTCGATTGCCGCGGCGGTGGTGGTCGTCGCCGCACTCAACGGGGATGTCAAGGGACAGGCCGCGGACGCGGATTTCGCGTTGACCGATGCGGTGGTCCGGGTCGCGGGACTGCGACCCGCGGGTCGCCGACGCGCGGGGTAGGGGATGGGTGACGACCCACGCACTTCACCCCGGTGACCGCGTGGGGATCACCGGGGTGAAGTGCAGGAGAAGAAACGCCTCGAATCCCTCCGGGCCGCAGCAGCCGTTTCAGGCGCTCGCAGTCGGGAAGGCGTGCCGGCGAATCAGATCGCGCTGACCAGTCAGGGTTGCAGACGGTTCAGGGCTTGCTGACGGTTCAGAGCTTGTTGAGGGCGAGTGCCATCGCCGACTTCTTGTTGGCGGCCTGGTTGGCGTGGATGACGCCCTTGCTGGCGGCCTTGTCGAGCTTGCGGCTGGTGGTCACCAGCAGCTCGCCGGCCTTGTCCTTGTCGCCGGCGTCCACGGCCTCACGGAAACCGCGGATCGCGGTGCGCAGGGACGACTTGACCGACTGGTTGCGCTGCCGACGGATCTCGTTGGTGCGGTTGCGCTTGACCTGGGACTTGATGTTTGCCACGCGTGTGTACCTCGTCTGTGTAGTTCGTGTGTCTGGTGTTCGTGCTTTTCGGTCGTGTCTCGTCGGGTTGCGATGAACCCGACGAACCCCGATCGGTGATCGATGGGCTCGGGCCGGATCTCCAGACGCTCCCGAGCAGGCCGGACCCGATTCCGATGGTCGGGGTCGGGCGACACTGCGACAGCGATCGAGTTTACCAGCCGGACACCTGCCCCCAAAATCGCGGCGGGCGATCGGTTGGCGTGGCCTCGTGGACAGCTCACCGGCGAGCCGAACCGGCAGCCGATACCCAGCATCGCTTCAGCGGCATCGGAGATATCGGGCACTATCCTGACGGTCATCATGTCCGTCGTCTACATCCACATCGGGTTGCCCAAGACCGGTACCACGCACCTACAGGATCGGCTCTGGCACAACCGTGACCTCGCCCTGCAGGAGTCGGGGCTGCTGTACCCGGGCAACGAGATCTCCGACCACTTCCACGCCGCCGCACATCTGCAGCCCGACCGCTACCTCGACTGGGTCGATCCGGCCCATGCGCGGACGTGGGCGTCGATGGTCGGGCAGATGCGACCGTGGCCCCAGACCTCGTTGGTCTCCCACGAACTGTTCGCCACCGCCACCGTCGATCAGGCGCGGCGCCTCGTCGCGGAGCTGTCTTTCGCCGACGAGGTCCATGTCATCGCGACCGTCCGAGATCTGGCGCGTCAGTTGCCGTCGGTCTGGCAGGAGAACGTCAAGAACCAGCGTCGTGCCTCGTTCGACGAGTTCGTGACCTCGGTGCGGGCACACGCGGCGTCGCCGGACGGTGGGGGCGGTGAGCCCGGTGACGTGCCGGAGGAGGAGCCGTTCTGGGAGTTCCAGGATCATGTGCGCATCCTGGCCCGCTGGTCGGAGGTGGTCGGCGCCGAGCGGGTGCACGTGGTGACCGTGCCACGCATCCGTGGTGACGGCGACGGTCTGTGGGAGCGATTCCTGTCGGTGCTCGGTGTCGACCCGGCACCGTTGACGGTTCCGGTCCCGAACCTCAACACGTCTCTGTCGGCGGCCCAGACCGAGATGCTGCGCCTGCTCAACACCCGGTTGCAGCCCGACGTCGTGGAGTGGCAGCGATACGAGCGGGTCCTCAAGGAGCAGGTCGTCGCCCACATCATGTCGGGCCGGTCCGACGGTGCTCCGCACGGCCTGTCAGCCGAACAGCGGGCATGGGCTGCGGATCGGTCCGCCGAGATGATCACCGGGCTGCGATCTGCGGGCTATCCGGTGGTCGGCTCGCTCGACGACCTGCAGGTGCCGCGCGAGCGCGACGACGCCGCGGCGGCACCGCAGGCCGAGGAGGTCCTCACCGCGGCACTCGACACATTGGCCGAGATGATCATCCGGGCGCCGATGCCGGTGACACGCCCGGCCGCGCAAACGCGTGCAATGAATCTGGTGCGGCGCGCGCGCCGACGGGTCCTGGCCCTACGGCGCACGATCGGCGGCTGAGTCGCGCGTCGGCCGATCGCTCGGGTCGGCGGGGGTGTCGGGGTCCGCGGACCACCATGCCGAATCGTTGAATCTGAGGCAACATGTCAGGTTATGAGCCCTGCACCGACGGACACGCCCGCGAAGAAGGCGCGTAAGACCTCTTCGGCGAAGACGGCCGCGAATCGGACGTCGACCGCGAAACCGGACGGCAAGCCGGCGTCGAATGGGCGGACGGGCCGGGCGAAGACCGCCACCACCTCCGTAAAGCCCACGGAAACAGGGATTTTCGCGGATTACGAGGCGGCGAAGTCCTTCGGTGTGGCCTACGACGAGATGTTCGATCACCAGGGTGAGGTCCGATCGGCCTACCGGGGGATCTTCAAGGTGATGGCCGAATCCGAGCGCGCCGACATCGAGGGCCGTATCGACGCGCTCGGTCGCGCCTTCATCGACCAGGGCATCACCTTCTCCCTCTCGGGCAAGGAGCGACCGTTCCCGTTGGACGTTGTGCCGCGGGTGATTTCGGCATCGGAGTGGTCCAAACTCGAGGCCGGTATCACCCAGCGCGTGCAGGCGCTCGAGTTGTTTCTCGACGACGTCTACGGCGAGCAGGAGATCCTGCGCGACGGGGTTCTGCCCAAGCGGCTCGTGCATTCCTGTGAGCACTTCCACCGGCAGGCCGCAAACATCCGGCCGCCCAACGGCGTCCGGATCCACGTCGCCGGAATCGACCTGGTCCGTGACGCCAACGGCGATTTCCGGGTGCTCGAGGACAATCTGCGCTCACCGTCGGGTGTGTCCTATGTGATGGAGAACCGGCGCACCATGGCCCGGGTGTTCCCGGACCTGTTCTCCTCGCACAAGGTCCGCGCGGTCGCCGATTATCCGAGCCATCTGCTGCGCGCGCTACGGGCCTCGGCGGCCTTCAACGAGGCCGACCCGAACATCGTGGTCCTCACCCCGGGCGTGGCCAACTCGGCCTACTTCGAGCACTCACTGCTCGCTCGACTGATGGGCGTCGAACTCGTCGAGGGACGAGACCTGTTCTGCCGCGACAACGTCGTCTACATGCGCACCACCGAGGGCGAGCAGCGTGTCGACGTCATCTACCGGCGCATCGACGACGACTTCCTCGATCCGATGCAGTTCCGGCCGGATTCGATGCTCGGGGTCGCCGGCCTGCTCAATGCGGCGCGCGCGGGCAACGTGGTGATCTCCTCGGCGGTGGGCAACGGCGTCGGCGACGACAAGTTGATCTACACCTACGTGCCGGAGATCATCGACTACTACCTCGGCGAGAAACCGATCATCGCCAATGTCGACACGCTGCGGTGCTGGCTTCCCGAGGAATGCGAGGAGGTCCTCGATCGCATCGACGAGCTGGTGGTGAAACCCGTTGAGGGATCAGGCGGTTACGGGATCGTCTTCGGTCCCGACGCTACCCGGGCCGAACTCGACACGTTGGCCCGAAAGGTGCGTAACGATCCGCGCGGATGGATCGCACAGCCCGTGGTGCAACTGTCGACCGTGCCGACCAAGGCGGGCGACAACCTGAGCCCGCGTCACGTCGACCTGCGCCCGTTCGCGGTCAACGACGGTGAGTCGGTGTGGGTCCTGCCCGGCGGGCTGACCCGGGTGGCGTTGCCGGAGGGATCGCTGGTCGTCAACTCCAGTCAGGGCGGCGGGTCGAAGGACACCTGGGTGCTCGCGACCCGCAGCTCCGAGGGCGAACGAGAACTCGCCGGCGCCAAGGTCGTCACCAAGAGCGGTGTCGCCGCGGCCCGGCCCGCCGAGAGCGCGCCGGACCCGTTGGTGGCGCAAACCCAACAGCAGCAACAACAGCAAGGTGCCGGCATGTGCTCGGCCACACAGACACAAACTCTGGGTTCGATGACCCAGACCCAGATGACCCAGACCCAGATGACCCAGACCCAGCCGTCACCAGTGGTGCCGACCCAGGACGGTGATGCCCGATGATGTTGGCCCGCAACGCCGAATCGCTCTACTGGATCGGGCGATACGTCGAGCGTGCCGACGACATGGCACGTCTGCTCGATGTCGCGATCCACCAATTGCTCGAGGACGCCACCGCCGACGTCGACTCGTCGGTGCGGCTGGTCATTCAGGTCCTGGGACTCGACGCGCCCGCCAGTGAAACCGATCTCGATGTCTGGTCGCTGACCGAGCGTGTCGCCTACGCCAAGGAGTCGACCGGATCGATCGTCGACCTGATCCGCTCGGCCCGCGAGAATGCCAGGGGCGCACGCGAAGTCACCTCGAGCGAGATGTGGGAGTGTCTCAACACCACCTATAACGGTCTGGCCGACGCCGAGCGCCGATCCCGCCGCCTGGGTCCCCATGAATTCTTGTCGTATGTGAAGAATCGCGCCGCGATGTTCGCCGGACTCGCCGACGCCACGCTCAGCCACGACGACGGCTACCGCTATCTGCTGCTGGGTCGGTCGGTGGAGCGGGTCGACATGACCATCCGCATGCTGCTCGCGCGTGCCGGGGACCGCGCCGGTTCGCCCGCGTGGGTCAACGTGCTGGTGTCCGCCGGTGCGCACGACACCTTCCTGCGCACGTACCGTGGCGTCATCAACGCCGAGAACATCGTCGAATTCATGTTGCTGGACCGGCTTTTCCCGCGGTCGGTGTTCCATGCACTCAGCGTCGCCGAACACAATCTGGCCGATCTGGAGAAGGGCCCGAGCCGCACCGGCGCCCAGGCCGAGGCGCTGCTCCTGCTCGGGCGGGCGCGCAGCTCGCTGGAGTTTCTGGAGCCGGGTGATCTGCTCGACGGATTGCAGGAGCGGCTGCTCGATCTGCAGGACACCTGTCGTGCGGTCAACGAGGCGGTCACCGCCCAGTACTTCCATGTGTCGCCGTACGTGTCGTGGGCCGATGCCCGCGTCAGCGACGGTGAGGAACATGTCATCGAGGAGAGTGAACTGTGAGCTGGCGACTGAGGGTCGTGCATTCGACGGGCTTCGCCTACCAGAGCCCGGTCACCTCGTCCTACAACGAGGCCCGGCTGACACCGCGCAGCGACAGCAGGCAGAACGTCATCGTCAACCGTGTGGAGACCGTCCCGGCGACCCGCTCGTACCGCTATACCGACTATTGGGGAACCGCGGTCACCGCCTTCGATCTGCATGCGCCGCACGAGGAACTCGAGGTTTCGGGGATGTCGGTGGTGGAGACCGAACCCGGCGAACGCCCGGAGGACGACCGCAAACGTGAGTGGGACGGTATCCGCAACGAGGAGGTCGAGGACCGCTATGACGAGGCGCTCTCGAACACGCCGTATGTGCCCCGCAACCGCAGTCTGGTGGCGACCGCCAAGCGGCTGACCAAGGGCCTCGATCCCGAAGAGGCCGTCGAGGCGGTGTGCCGCTACGTCTACGACGAGATGCAGTATGTCCCGGGTACCACCGGTGTGCACACCACCGCGGTCGACGCGTGGAACGAGCGCAAGGGCGTGTGCCAGGACTACGCCCACCTGACCCTGCTGATGTTGCGCGGTCTGGGTATCCCGTCCCGCTATGTCTCGGGGTACTTGCATCCGAAACCCAATGCGGCCGTGGACAAGACGGTCGAAGGTCAGAGCCATGCATGGATCGAGGCCTGGACCGGTGGGTGGTGGGGATTCGACCCGACCAACTTCACCGAGATCACCGAACAGCACGTGTCGGTGGGCGTGGGTCGCGACTACTCCGACGTCTCGCCGCTCAAGGGCATCTACACCGGGGGTCAGGCCACCGACCTCGACGTCGTCGTGGAGATCACACGACTGGCGTGATCACCGCCAGCCGAACCGATCGCGCAGTTGCGTTGCGACCCTGTCGAATCGGGCTCGGTCCAGGATCGCGCCCTCGCGTCGGATGCCATCGGCGTCGACGACGAGCACGCGGTCGAGGCGGATGAAGCTCTCGCGATGGTCGGAGTCCCAGCCGCCCGCGCCGATCGAGAGCCAGTTGTCGTCGTCGCGGTGATGATCCTTGCTGGACAGCATGAGCGCGAGGACGTGCTCCGCCGTGCCGCTGCCGGCGGGGCCGGCATCGGCTGTAGGGTTCTCGGCCGGGTCGCGGCCGACGACGAGTACCGGCCGATCCTTGCCCTGTGACGGATCTTCCTCGAATTCGACCCAGGTCCAGACGATCTCACCGGGATCGGCATCCCCGTCGAGGTCGGGGGAGTAGCTGATGGATCGGGCCACCTCGGCGGTGGGACGCACGGCGCGGCGGCTCATGCGCGGATCTCCCATCATGCGCCGATCTCCCGGAGCAGGAAGTGCTCGACCGCGTCGGCGGCGAGGGGAGCCGTCGGTTTCTTCGTCGGATCGAGGCTGTGGCCCGCCTTGGCGATCTCCACCAGCCGGGTCGGGGCGGGGATCAGGTCGATCGCCGCACCGATTTCGTCGGTCGTGGCGAACGGATCGGTGCTGCCGTGCACGACGAGCGTCGGGACGGTGATCGACGGCAGATGCTCGGTGCGGGCCTTCTCGGGTTTTCCCGGCGGGTGCAACGGGTAGGAGCTCAACAACAGGCCGTCGGCCACCTGGGCGCCGTCCTCGGCGAGCACCATCGAGGCCTGCCGACCGCCGTAGGAATGGCCGCCGACGACCAGCGGGCCCGCCGACAACGACCGAAAGGCCGCGCAGGCGGCACGTATACCGTCGCGGTCGGCGGCCGCGGTCGAGGGGCTCGGCGGTCCCTTGGGGCGGCGCTGGCGGTAGGGCAGGTCGATCCGCGCCACCGCGAATCCGCGGCCGGCGAGTTCATTCGCGTAGGCCAGCAGTATCGCGGTGTCCCGGTTGCCCCCGGCGCCGTGTGCCAGGACGACGCTCGCCCGCGGCGTCTGCTCGGGATGATGGATGGTCGCCACGACCGAGCCCTCGTCGTAGGGTTCGATTCCGGTGTTCGCCGCCACAGCGACACGGTATCGCGCGGCACGCGCCGGGCGCTGTCGGCGGTCAGAAGAGCGCTGTCGAGGGTGGAGCGGGCGCTGTCGGGGGTTCCGGGGTGATCGGGTCGGGTCCGCACCGAGGTCGTGTGGAACCGAGGTCATGAGAAACTGGTACGACGCAGCACCGTGTTACCACCGAGGAGTAGTCCGATTCCCACCTTCGCCGACACCACGTTCACCGATCCCGCGCAGATCAGGAACTTCTGCATCATCGCGCACATCGACCACGGGAAGTCCACCCTCGCCGATCGGATGTTGCAGCTCACCGGGGTGGTATCGGATCGGGACATGCGGGCGCAGTACCTCGACCGGATGGACATCGAGCGCGAACGCGGCATCACCATCAAGGCACAGAACGTCCGGCTGCCGTGGACGGTGACCGGTGCCGACGGCACCGACGAGAACTTCGTGCTGCACCTCATCGACACCCCCGGCCACGTCGACTTCACCTACGAGGTGTCGCGCGCGCTCGAGGCCTGCGAGGGTGCCGTGCTGTTGGTCGATGCCGCACAGGGCATCGAGGCGCAGACCCTGGCCAATCTCTACCTCGCGATGGACAACGACCTGACCATCATCCCGGTGCTCAACAAGATCGACCTGCCCGCGGCCGATCCCGATCGCTACGCCGCCGAGATCGCCCACATCATCGGGTGCGAGGCCGACGAGGTGCTGCGGGTCTCGGGTAAGACCGGCGCGGGTGTGCCCGCGCTGCTCGACGAGGTGATCCGCCAGGTCCCGGCGCCGCAGGGCGACCCGGACGCACCGGCGCGCGCGATGATCTTCGACTCCGTCTACGACACCTATCGCGGCGTCGTCACCTATGTGCGTGTGGTCGACGGCGCGATCGTGCCGCGCGAGAAGATCGCGATGATGTCCACCGGCGCCACCCACGAACTGCTCGAGGTCGGCATCGTCTCCCCCGAGCCCAAGCCGTCCAAGGGGCTCGGCGTCGGTGAGGTCGGTTACCTGATCACCGGTGTGAAAGATGTGCGGCAGTCCAAGGTCGGCGACACCGTGACCACGGCCCGGCACGGTGCCGAAGAGCCGCTCACCGGATATCGCGAGCCTCGACCGATGGTCTACTCCGGCCTGTATCCGGTGGACGGATCCGACTACCCGGTGCTCCGCGATGCGCTGGACAAACTGCAGCTCAACGACGCTGCGCTCACCTATGACCCGGAGACCTCGGTCGCCCTCGGGTTCGGGTTCCGCTGCGGGTTCCTCGGCCTGCTGCACATGGAGATCACCCGTGAGCGACTCGAGCGCGAATTCGATCTCGACCTCATCTCGACGGCACCCAACGTGGTGTACCGGGTGGTCATGGAAGACGGCGCCGAGCACATCGTCACCAACCCGTCGGATTGGCCGGAAGGTAAGGCGCGCAACATCTTCGAGCCCATCGTCAAGACCACGATCATCGCGCCGAGTGAGTTCATCGGCGCCATCATGGAGTTGTGCCAGTCGCGGCGCGGCGAACTCGGCGGCATGGACTATCTCTCGGAGACCCGGGTGGAGATGCGCTACACCATGCCGATGGCCGAAATCATCTTCGACTTCTTCGATTCGTTGAAATCCCGGACCCGCGGATACGCGAGTCTCGACTACGAGGAGGCCGGTGAGCAGGAGGCCGATCTGGTCAAGGTGGACATCTTGTTGCAGGGCGAGGCGGTCGACGCCTTCAGTGCGATTGTGCACCGCGATGCCGCCTACACCTACGGCAACAAGATGGCGATCAAACTCAAGGAGCTCATCCCGCGCCAGCAGTACGAGGTGCCGATCCAGGCCGCCATCGGGTCGAAGATCATTGCGCGCGAGAACATTCGAGCGATCCGTAAGGACGTGCTGGCCAAATGCTACGGCGGCGACATCAGCCGTAAACGCAAACTGCTCGAGAAGCAGAAAGAAGGCAAGAAGCGCATGAAAACCATCGGGCGGGTCGACGTGCCGCAGGAGGCTTTCGTGGCGGCGTTGTCCACCGATTCGCAGGGCGACAAGCCGAAGGGGAAATGATGACCGCCGGTGGACCGAGTATGAATCCCGTTCTCGCGGAAAGCGATTTACCGCACGGACTGCCGGACTTCGCGTCGATCACCGACGAGGACTTCCTGCCCGCCTTCACCGAGGCCATGGGCACCCACCTCGACGAGGTCGCGGCGATCGCCGACAACCCGCAACCGCCGACCTTCGCCAACACCGTTGAGGCGCTCGAGTTGTCGGGCCGCGATCTGGCCCGCGCCGCGGGTGTCTTCTTCAACCTCGTCGGCCCCGACACCAATCCGCGGCGCAACGAGATCTCCCAGGAGTTGTCCACGCGGCTGACCGATCACGCGAACACCATCGCGATGAACCCGGCGCTGTTCGCCCGGATCTCGGACCTGCACGGGCGCGCCGAGGAACTCGGACTGACCGAGCCGCAGCGCCGTCTCCTCGACAAGAGTTACCGCGATGCCGTACGCGCGGGTGCGGGTCTCGATGCGTCCGGGCAGACCCAGATGCGTGAGATCTCTTCGCGCCTGGCGTATCTGACGACCACGTTCTCACAGAAGATCCTCGACGACACCAATGCCTCGGCGGTGCTCGTCGACGACGTCTCCCAGCTCGACGGGCTCGGTGCCGGCCAGATCGCCTCGGCGCGGCGTGCCGCGGCCGAGGCCGGTCACGAGTCCGGCTACCTGATCAGCCTGGAACTGCCCACGAGTCAGTCCGTGCTGACCGAACTGTCCGATCCGCGGACCCGGCAGCGGGTCTTCGACGCCTCGATCTCCCGATGCGCGCGCGACAACGAGTTCGACACGCGGGAGTTGCTGCGCGAGATCGTCGTGCTGCGTGCCCGGCGCGCACAACTGCTCGGCTATCGCGATCACGCCGACTATGTGATCGCCGAGCAGACCGCGCCCGATGCGACGGCCGTGGAGCAGTTGCTGACCGAGTTGATCGGCTCGGCGAGCACCGCGGGGGAGCGGGAGATCGCCGCGCTGACCGAGTTCGCACGCGGCGTCGACCCGGACGTCCGGATCGGTGCCGCCGACCTCACCTATTGGCTTGCGCGGCAACGTCGTTCACGTTCCGAGGTGGATCTCGACGCATTCGCCGACTACTGCGAGCTCGACACCGTGATCACGCGCGGTGTGTTCTACGCGGCGGGTGTCCTCTACGGGTTGAGCTTCACCGAGCGCCCGGATCTGCGCGCCTACCACCCCGATGTGCGCATCTGGGAGGTCTTCGACGAGTCCGGCGCCGGCATCGGACTGTTCCTGGGTGACTATTTCGCGCGGCCGTCCAAGCGGGGCGGGGCGTGGATGAACAACATCGTCGATCAGTCGTCTCTGCTCGCGACCCAACCCGTCATCGTCAACGTGTTGAACATCCCCAAACCCGATGCGGGACAACACGCTCTGCTGAGCATCGATCAGCTGACCACGCTGTTCCACGAGTTCGGCCACGCAGTGCACGGCCTGCTCTCGGCCGTGGCGTATCCGTCGCAGTCGGGGACGTCGGTGCCGCGGGACTTCGTCGAATTCCCCTCGCAGGTCAACGAGATGTGGGCGTTGCACCCCGATGTCCTCGCCCACTATGCGCGCCACCACGAGACGGGGGAGCCGATTCCCGCCGAACTCGCCGACGCCGCACGGGCAAACGCCGGTGCCGACACCGCCCACGGCACCATCGAGTATCTCGCCGCATCGGCACTCGATCTGGCCTGGCACCGACTGTCGGTCGCCGACGCCGAGGCGGTCGACGACGTCGAGGTATTCGAGAGGCAAGCCCTGCGCGCCGCCGGCATCGGGACCGACCTGATCCCACCCCGCTACCGCAGCGCCTACTTCAATCACATCTTCGGCGGCGGTTACTCGGCCGGCTACTACTCCTACATCTGGTCGGAGGTGCTCGACGCCGAGACCGAACGGTGGTTCCTCGCCGAGGGCGGTTTGCGCCGGGAGAACGGTGCCCGCTTTGCCGCCTCGACGCTGTCCCGCGGCAACAGCGTGGATCCGCTTGTGTCGCATGAGGAGTTGATCGGACACAAGCCCGAAATCGGGCCGTTGATGCGACGGCGCGGGCTGGTCACCGAGGACGTGTGACCAGCCGCCGGTGAGCTGGTGGTGGGCCGCTCACCAGAACGCCATCGCATGTTCGATCGGCATTCGCCTGCTCGACCCTCGGGGCGCCGACTCTGGGATACCCGGCGTCGAGAGGGTTTGCCATGGTCGAGAACGGTCACGCCTACAACAGTGTCTGGCAACTGCGCGGCGATCTGTGGTGCCGCCTCGACGAAGCGGCCGATCGTCTCAATCGCCCGGATACCGTCGGCGAGCGGCGTGAGCGATATCTGGAGATCTGTCGCGGTCTGATCACCGAACTGGCCACGCTCGAACCCTATTGGGCTTTTCCGGGTCCGTCGCGTTTCGCGCGACTGCAGCGCCGTTTCGGCTCCGGGGATCATCGTCACTTCGGCAAGATGGTGGCCGACATCAACAATGCGTTGACCACGGAGTCCTACCGTCACCGAGACGCAGACGCCATGGCCGACAAGGATGCGGGAATGTTCCCGACCGATCCTCGTGAGATCGAGCATCGACCGGTGAATGCGCAGGGCCAGTTGTACTTCGAGGTCCTGGTTGTCGAGTCGATGACCGAGGCGGCCGAACGTGCGTTGCGAGAAGAGGTCCGCAGCTGGCGCCGCCCCGACGATCAGTGTGCCTACGAGCTCGTCGTCGTCGGAAGCGGCGAGGAGGCGATGATCGCTGCTCGGCTCAACGCGAACCTGCAGGCGGTGGTGATCCGTCGCCGGTTCTCGCACGCGTCCGCCCGAGATCTCACCGGCCTCGACGACTTCGTCGATCGTGAGTTGTCCGAGTCGTTGGCGCAACATCTCTCACCCGAGGAACGCGCGCAGATCCTGGCCGGCGCACTGAGTGGTCTGCGACCCGAACTCGACCTCTACCTGATGACCGAGATCGAGGTCGAGGACATGGCGGGCAGGCTCGGCGCACACTTCCGCCGGGTATTCCATGCCCGCGAGGGCGTTCTGGAGTTGCACCTGAGTCTGTTGCATGGTGTTGCCGAGCGCTACCGGACGCCGTTCTTCAGCGCACTCAAGGAATACAGTCACCGACCCACGGGGGTTTTCCACGCCCTGCCCATTTCCCAGGGCAAGTCGATCGTGGGGTCGCATTGGATTCAGGACATGGTGAGTTTCTACGGGCTCAATGTGTTCATGGCCGAGACATCGGCGACGTGCGGGGGTCTCGATTCGCTCCTCGAACCGACCGGGCCGCTGCGCGACGCGCAGGAACTGGCCGGCAAGATCTACGGCAGTAGGCACACGTACTTCGTCACCAACGGCACATCGACCGCCAACAAGATCGTGACCCAGTCGCTCGTTGCGCCGGGCGACATCGTGCTGCTCGACCGCAACTGCCACCAGTCCCACCATTACGGCATGCTGCTCGCCGGCGCGCAGGTGACCTATCTCGAAGCCTATCCGCTGCCCGATTTCTCGATGTACGGCGCGGTACCGATGCAGGAGATCAAGGGCAAGCTCCTTGCGCTTCGTCGTGCCGGGAAACTGGATCGGGTCAAGCTGATCTCGCTCACCAACTGCACGTTCGACGGCATCGTCTACGATCCGATTCGCGTCATGGAGGAATGTCTCGCGATCAAGCCCGACCTCGTATTCCTTTGGGACGAAGCGTGGTTCGCGTTCGCCCGCTTCCATCCGGTCTACCGCAACCGGACCGCGATGCACAGTGCGGCCGAACTTCGTCGGCGTTTCGCCGATCCGGGGTACCGGGCGTCCTACGAGGACCACCTCTCCGCACACTCCGAGGTCACCGACGAAGAATTGCTGCGCACGAGGTTGCGGCCCGACCCAGCCCTCGCACGAGTCCGGGTGTACGCGACGCAATCCACCCACAAGACGTTGACGTCGTTGCGACAGGGTTCGATGATCCACGTCTTCGACCAGGACTTCGACCAGAAGGTTGCCGAGGCATTCCACGAGGCCTATATGGCACACACCTCGACCTCGCCGAATTACCAGATCCTCGCGTCATTGGATCTCGGTCGACGCCAGGTGGCGCTCGAAGGTGTCGAACTCGTCCAGCGGCAGATCGAGAACGCAATGCGCCTTCGCGATGCCATCGACAACCATCCGTTGCTGGCACGCTACGTCCGGTGTCTGCGCACGAGTGACCTCATCCCGGTCGCCCATCGGCCCTCACGCATCGATCAGCCGTTACGGTCGGGCCTACGGAACATGCAAACCGCATGGAGCCAAGACGAATTCGTCCTCGACCCGTCGCGGATCACCTTGTCCATCGGGCGCACCGGTTACGACGGTGACACCTTCAAGCGTGAACAACTGATGGATCGGTACGGGGTCCAGATCAACAAGACCTCGCGCAACACCGTGTTGTTCATGACCAACATCGGCACCACACGAAGCTCGGTGGCCTTCCTCGTCGAAGTGATGGTCAACATCGTCCGGGAGCTCGACGAGAACGTCGAGGAGATGGGGATCGATGAGCGCGCGCGATTCGAGCAGACGGTCCGCCGGCTGACCGAACGAGCGCCCGCAATGCCCGACTTCAGCGGATTCCACCCGGCTTTCCGCGACACCTCCGGCACCGAACAGACACCGGAAGGTGACGTGCGTACCGCGTTCTACCTCGCCTATGACGACGCCAATTGCGAATACCTCTCGGCCGACAAGATTCTCGAGCGGATCGCCTCGGGACGGGACGTGGTGTCGGCGACCTTCGTCACCCCCTACCCACCCGGGTTCCCCGTCCTCGTGCCCGGGCAGGTCTTCAGTGCGAACATCCTCGAATTCATCACCACGCTCGACACCCCCGAGATCCACGGCTACCGGCCAGACTTCGGCTATCGGGTCTACACCGAGAAGGCGATCGAGAATCTGCTGGCGACCCGTGGGGCGCCGGACCCGAGCGTCGTGAGCGGGTGAGCGCCTCGGTGCTCGTGGTCGCGGTGCTCGTGGTCGGGGTACTCGTGGTCCAATGAATCCATGGCTTCCGGGTCCGTCGAGGCACGCCAGGATCTGACGCGCTACGCGCTGCTCAGTATCGTCACCGCGATCGTGGTGATCGTCATGAAGCTGCTCGCGTGGCGGATCAGCGGATCGGTCGGTCTGCTGTCCGATGCCCTCGAGTCACTGGTCAACCTGGCGGCGGCGATCGCAGCATTCCTCGCGCTGCGGGTCGTCGCGCGTCCCGCCGATGCCGAGCACAACTTCGGCCATTCCAAGGCCGAGTACTTCTCGGCGGTGTTCGAGGGGGTGCTCATCGTCGCGGCCGCCGTGGCGATCGTCGTCGCGGCCGCCGAGCGACTCGCCCACCCGGCCGAACTCGAGTCGGTGGGGCTGGGTCTGCTGATCTCGGTGGCCGCCACGGTCCTCAACGGTGCGGTCGCGGTGCTGTTGCTGCGAGCGGGCAAGCGGTATCGGTCGATGACACTGGAAGCCGATGGCAAACATCTGCTGACCGATGTGTGGACGACGGTCGGGGTGGTCGTCGGTGTGTTCCTGGTTCTGGTGACCGGATGGCAGCCGCTGGATTCGATCGTGGCGATCCTGGTTGCGATCAACATCTTGTTCGTCGGCGGGCGCCTGGTATGGCGATCCGGTGACGGACTGCTCGATGCGGCGCTGCCCGCCGCCGACCTGGTGAAGATCTCCGGCGTCCTCGACCGATTCCGTTCGGAGAAGGTCGATTTCCACGACGTCCGCACCCGCGAGGCCGGTCACGAGCGATTCGTCCAGTTGCACATGCTCGTGCCGGGCGAATGGACGATCGATCGCGGCCACGACCTCGCCGAGGCGGTGGAGGACGAACTGCACGCGACTCTCGACCACCTTCGGGTCACGATTCACATGGAGCCGATCGACGACCCACGCGCCTACGAACCCTGGCGGCTGGACGCACCGGACTGAGTCGACCGGGTCGGGGCCTATGATGGCGAACGGCCCGGGGCAGGCGCCGAGCGAGACCGGATCGCACGATCCACGAATTCGAATCACGCTGATCAAAACCCCGGGACGATCGGCGACAGATGAGGTGATCACTGGTGAAGGGGCTACTCGCCTGGTGGGACGGAGTGGAGGAATGGCTGACCGGCCTGGCCTTCGTCCCACAGCTCCTGGTCACCCTCGTGGTGTTGGTGCCGTGCGCGATCCTCGTGGCCATCGCACTGAACGCGCTGGTCGACGGCGTGATGTCGGTGATCGATCGTCGTCGGTTCGCCGATGACGACAGGAAGGGTTTGTAGTCGGTGATCCGTTCACGTGTGACCTGGGCGTTGCTGGCGCTCATCGTTCTGGTCCTGTTGGCCTGGCTCTTGACTCGATAGCATCGTCGCTCGACGGTGTAAAGGGGTGGTGGGTGATGCTCGGCCCACCCGTCTTGCGCGTTGCTAGCGTGAGTCGGTCCGCCGGACGGCACGGACCCACCGACGTGGTGGATGTCCGCCGCCCGGCGAGCGCGATTCATGCCCAGCCCGGTCATGCCCGTCATGGCCACCTCAGTCACGGAGGAACGTGTCAGTGAGTAACGTGCCTGGGGGTCACGTGCCCGGGAGCACCATGCCTGGGAGAAGCGTGCCCAGCAGTGCTGTCACCGTCACGCGACGCAGCACACCGGTGCTGGTGTGTCTGCTGGCCCTCGCGATGGTCCTGATCTCCGGGTGCGCCGGCGGTTCCACCGACGAACCCGACGGAGTCGACATCTCCAGCGGCAGCCGACACCTCGACCTGGTGGCGTATGCGACGCCCAAATCGGGATTCGACCACATCATCCCGGCGTTCCGGGCAACCCCCGCAGGCGCCGACATCGGCTTCTCGGCCTCCTATGGGGCCTCCGGGGACCAGTCCCGCAAGGTCGCGCGCCGCGTGCCCGCCGACGTCGTGAACCTCTCCGTCGAGCCCGACATCACCCGCCTGGTGAAAGCCGGTCTGGTGGACAAGGACTGGAAGACCCAATTCCCGTACAACAGCACGCCATTCGGTTCGGTCGTGGCGCTCGTGGTGCGCAAGGGCAACCCGAAGAACATCCACAACTGGAACGACCTGCTGAAGCCCGGGGTGCAGGTGGTGACCCCGAATCCCGGTAGCTCGGGTTCGGCCAAATGGAATCTACTCGCGCCGTACGCGGCGATGAGCGACGGCGGCCGCAACCCGCAGGCCGGTCTCGACTACGTCGCCCAGCTCGTCCGTGACCATGTGCGTGTGGTCCCCAAATCGGGTCGCGAGGCCACCACGGCCTTCGAGCAGGGGCAGGGCGATGTGCTGATCAGCTACGAGAACGAAGCCATCATGCTCGACCGGGCCAACGCCACCGCGAGTCCGCGAAACCAGGTCGAGTACCTCATTCCGCCGCAGACGTTCAAGATCGAGAATCCGGTCGCGATCGTCAACACGACCTCCGACCTCGCCGGCGCCCGCGCGTTTGTCGGCTTCCTGTTCACCGATGAGGCACAACGGATCTGGGCTCAGCAGGGCTTCCGGCCGGTCGTCCCCGCGATCGCCGAGCAGACCCGCGACCTGTTCCCGGGGGCCATCGAGAAGCTGTGGACGATCAAGGAGCTGGGCAAGGTTCTCGGTGCCGGGACCGCCGCGAAGAACGACGGGGTGGATCTCACCGGGTGGAAGGCTGTCGACTCGGCGCTCTTCGGCACCAGTGGGGCGATCACCAAGATCTACGACGCAGGGGGCAGACAGTGACCTCGAACGTCTCGACGACCGATCCCGGTACGGGCGCACCGCCGCCCGACGCCGCGCCGCCCGGCGGATTCCTGGGACGTGCACGCACGTTCACCGGGGTCAGCCCGGCCACCGTGGGGTTGGCCTGGCTGTGGCTCAGCGTCATCGTGCTGCTGCCGCTGGCCGCGATCACCGTGCAGTCCTTCGACGACGGCTGGAGTGGGTTCTGGGACGCCGTCACCGCGCCCGCCGCACTCGACGCCCTGTGGATCACCGTGCTCGTCTCGGTGTTCGCGGCGCTGATCAACGTCGTCTTCGGAACCATCATCGCCTGGGTGCTGGTGCGGGATGAATTCCCCGGCAAGGGATTCGTCAACGCGATCATCGATCTGCCGTTCGCCCTACCGACCATCGTGGCCAGCCTGGTGCTGCTGTCGCTCTACGGTCCCAACAGTCCGATCGACATCCAGCTCAACGCCACCAAACCGGCGCTGGTCATCGCCCTGACATTCGTCACACTGCCGTTCGTCGTGCGACAGGTGCAGCCGGTGCTGCTCGAACTCGACGTCGACGTCGAAGAGGCCGCCGCGGTTCTCGGCGCGCGCAACTGGACGACGTTCCGCAAGATCGTGCTGCCGGCGCTGCTGCCGTCGATCCTGACCGGGGCGGGGTTGGCCTTCACCCGCGCGATCGGGGAATTCGGTTCGGTGGTCCTCATCGGCGGCAACATTCCCGGCGACACCCAGGTCGCCTCGCAATACATCCAGCAACAGATCGAGATCGATTCGCCGGTCAGCGCCGCGGCGATCTCGGTGGTGCTGTTGCTCATCGCCTTCGTGACCCTGCTGATCCTGCGCATCGCGGGCCGGCGGCAGTCCACCCGGGAGGACGCCGACCGATGAAAGTGTCGCCCCTGACCCGATACGGGCTGCGCGCGATCGCGCTGATCTATCTGTTCATCCTGTTGATCGTGCCGGTCGGCACCATCTTCTATCGCTCCTTCGAACACGGCATCGTGCAGTTCTGGGAATGGATCACCACACCGGCGGCGATCTCGGCGTTGCAGCTGAGCCTGCTGATCGTGGTGATCGTCGTGCCGCTGAACGTGGTCTTCGGTGTGCTGACCGCACTTGCGTTGGCGCGCGGACGATTCCCGGGCAAGGGCGTCCTGCAGGCCGTGGTGGATCTGCCGTTCGCGGTGTCCCCGGTCGTCGCCGGCGTCGCGCTGATCCTGCTGTGGGGGTACGGCGGATGGTTCGGCGGCGTCGAGAGCCTCGGCTTCCGGGTGATCTTCGGTTTCCCGGGATTGGTACTCGCCACCCTGTTCGTCACACTGCCGTTCGTCGCGCGCGAGGTCGAGCCGGTGCTGCGCGAGATCGGCACCGAACAGGAGGAGGCCGCGGCAACCCTGGGAGCCAATGCGTGGCAGGTGTTCTGGCGGATCACCCTGCCCGCCATCCGATGGGGCCTGACCTACGGTGTGGTGCTCACGGTGGCCCGCGCGCTCGGCGAGTACGGCGCCGTCACCATGGTGTCGTCGAACTATCCGGGTATCTCCCAGACGCTGACGCTGTTGGTCAACTCGCGCTACACCGACGACTACAACGAGTTCGGTGCGTACGCGGCGGCGACGCTGTTGATGTTCGTGGCGATCGTCGTGCTGGTGCTGATGTCGCTGATCGAGCGCCGCGCGAAATCCCGTGTCGCCGATGCCAGTGGCACCGGTGCCGACGGTCCGGCCTCGCCCGACACGGTAGTCGAGACCCAACTGACCGTGCCGCACGGTCCGGAGTCGATCGACGCCCATCAGGTGGTCACCGAGCATGTCCACCACGACGCCGCGCCACACGGTTCGGCCCCCCGAAATGCCTCTGCCCGTGAGAAAGGCGTGTGACATGTCCATCTCGGTGATCGGAGCGAACAAGCGCTACGGCGACTTCGCGGCTCTCGACGATGTCTCGATCGACATCCCCGACGGCCAATTGACCTCGCTGCTCGGTCCGTCGGGGTCGGGCAAATCGACACTGTTGCGGGCGATCGCGGGCCTGGACACCCTCGACTCGGGCACCGTGATCATCAACGGCAACGACGTGTCCAAGAAGTCACCGCAGAAGCGTGACATCGGATTCGTGTTCCAGCACTACGCGGCCTTCAAACACCTCACCGTGCGCGACAACATCGCCTTCGGGTTGAAGATCCGCAAGAAGCCCAAGGCCGAGGTGGACGCCAAGGTCGACGAGTTGCTCGAGGTCGTCGGGCTCACCGTGTTCCAGCGGCGGTTTCCCGCGCAGTTGTCCGGCGGCCAACGCCAGCGCATGGCCCTGGCCCGCGCCCTGGCCGTCGATCCCAAGGTGCTGCTCCTCGACGAGCCCTTCGGCGCACTCGACGCCAAGGTGCGCGAGGACCTGCGAAAGTGGTTGCGCCGCCTGCACGAAGAGGTTCACGTGACCACGGTGCTGGTGACTCACGACCAGCAGGAGGCCCTCGACGTCTCCGACCGGATCGCCGTGCTCAACAAGGGCCGCATCGAACAGGTCGGTGCGCCCGACGATCTCTACGACCGACCGATCAACCCGTTCGTCGCATCGTTCCTCGGTTCCACGGTGCGACTCAACGGCGAACTGGTACGCCCGCACGACATCCGGATCGGGCGCACCCCGGAGATGGCGTGGCCGTCTGCGGACCCGACCCTGGACACCGGGGTCCTCAAGGCCACGGTGCAGCGAGTGGTGAATCTGGGATTCGAAACCCGGGTGGAACTCGTGGCGGTGGCCTCGGGTGAGGAGTTCGCCGCGCAGATCACCCGCGGCGATCAGAACGCGCTGAATCTGGAGGCCGGCGAGACCGTCTACGCGCGGGCCACCAAGGTCGCGGCGCTCTCGGAGAGCTGAGCGGTCCCGGGGCCGAGCGGTTTCCGGGGCAGGGCCGTCATCGCGAGTGATCGGCGGTCAGACCGCCGAGAGGAGAGCCGGCCACCGCCGTCGTGTAGCGGTCGGCGATCGCCTCGATCACATCCGGATGGGCGCCGAGCGGACCGGCGACCAGGGCGCCCGGGGCGAGCCGGTCCAGTGCGGTTTCGACGCGCTCGGTCAACAGGCCTGCGGACAAGAAGTAGGGGCTGAGAGCGATGCGCCCGGCCCCGGCACCACGCAGGCGTCGGATCGCGGTGCGCAGGGCGGTCTCACCGGTACCGAGCCGGGTCGCGAAGACCACATCGACCGGGCGGTGCAGCCGGGTCGACAGCTCGACGGCGCGTCGCCGGACGACCAGCGCGGCAGCGGGATTCGTCGAACCGACGGCTGTGACGAGGAGGCCGTCGGAGTCGGCGAGCCCGGCCTGTTCGAGACGATCGGCCAACGCCGCCGACAACGAGGTCGTGCCGATCACACTGGTGATCACCACATCACCGGGCGCCCGTGTCGAGGCGACGATCTCGGGCAGATCGATGTCGCTGTGATAGCCGGGTGCCAGCAACAGCGGCACCACGACGACCCGCCCACGCATCTCCGCCAGCTCGTCGGCCACCAGCGGCTCATCGAGATCGAGGAACGACAGGCGCACATCGGTACCCGGGAGACGACGGGCGACGGCGTGCCGCACACGGCGAGCCGTGTCGGCGAACCGGGGGTCCCGGCTGCCGTGCGCGACGAGCAGGAGACTCGCGCTCACACCAACTCTTGGAGGTGCAGGGACGCCAGGGCGTCACCGACCAGCCCGGCAGCCAGCGTGTTGCCACCCTGCGGGTCGATCAGCAAGAAGCTGCCCGACTCCCGGTTCACCTGGTAGTCGTCGGCCGGAATCGGCTCGGCGGTCTGCACGGTGATACGGCCGATGTGGTTGAGCTCCAACGAGTCCGGTGCATCGGTCAACGCCAGGTTCTGCTCGTCGAACAACACGTCGAGGGTGCCGACGATGGCCTGGGTGGTCTTGGTGCCGTGCTTGAGTAACAGTCGGGCACCCGGGCGCAGAGGTTTGTCGGCCAGCCAGCACACCGTCGCGGAGAACTGCTGGATCGGCTCGGGGGCATCGACGGCCGAGGCGATGAGGTCACCACGCGAGATGTCGACGTCGTCGGCGAGCAGCAGGGTGACACTGCGACCGGTGTGCGCGGTCGCCAATTGACCGTCCGCGGTGTCGATCTGGGTGACGGTCGTGCGGACCCCGGACGGTGACACGACGACCTCGTCACCGACGGAGACCCGGCCCGCGGCGATCTGCCCGGCATACCCGCGATAATCCGGGTATTCCGGTGTGCGCGGCCGGATCACGTACTGCACCGGGAACCGCAGACCCACCTCCGACCGATCCGACCCGCTCGCTGCGCTCCCGGCGTCGGTGACATTCGACCCGCTCGCTGCGCTCCCGGCGTCGGTCCCGTTCGGGACCGTCTCGAGATGCTCGATGAGCGTCGGGCCGTCGTAGAACGGGGTGTTCTGCGACCGGGTGGCGATGTTGTCGCCGTGCAGCGCCGACACCGGGATCGCGGTGACCTGCTCGTCGGACCAGCCCAGGGTGCGCGTCAGGGAGCGGAATTCGTCGGAGATCTCGGCGAACACGGTGGCCGCATCCTCGACGAGGTCGATCTTGTTGACCGCGAGCACCAGCTGCGGAACACCGAGCAGGGCCATCACCGCCGCGTGCCGACGGGTCTGGGAGACCACGCCGTTGCGGGCGTCGACGAGCAGCATCACCAGCTGCGCGGTGGAGGCACCCGACACGGTGTTGCGCGTGTACTGGACGTGGCCGGGGGTGTCGGCGAGCACGAACGAGCGTGCGGGCGTGGCGAAGTAGCGGTAGGCGACGTCAATGGTGATGCCCTGCTCGCGCTCGGCGCGCAGGCCGTCGACGAGCAGCGACAGGTCCGGTCCGGCCAGTCCGCGATCGACCGAGGCGCGGGTGACCGCGTCGATCTGGTCGGCGAGCACCGATTTGGTGTCGTAGAGCAACCGGCCGACCAGGGTCGACTTGCCGTCGTCGACGCTGCCGGCGGTCGCGATGCGCAGCAGGTCGGGGACGTGTCCGAGAGTGTTGTTGGCCATCAGAAGTATCCTTCGCGTTTACGGTCTTCCATGGCCGCCTCCGACACCCGGTCGTCACCGCGGGTCGCACCACGCTCGGTGAGTCGCGATGCGGCGACCTCGGCGAGGACGGCCTCATTGTCGGCGGCCTCGGACAGCACCGCACCTGTCGACGAACCGTCGCCGACGGTGCGGTAACGGACCGAAAGACGCTGGAGCTCTTCGCCATCGCGCGGACCGCCCCAGACACCGGGGGTCATCCACATGCCGTCGCGCTCGAACACATCGCGCTCGTGGGCGTAGTAGATCGACGGCAACAGCACCTGCTCGCGGGCGATGTAGCGCCACACGTCGAGCTCGGTCCAGTTCGACAGGGGGAACACCCGGACGTGCTCGCCAGGGGCGTGGCGTCCGTTGTACAGGTTCCACAGCTCCGGGCGCTGACGCTTGGGATCCCACTGGCCGAAGGCGTTGCGCAGCGAGAAGATCCGCTCCTTGGCGCGTGAGCGTTCCTCGTCGCGGCGCCCGCCGCCGAACACCGCGTCGAAGCGGTTCTCGGTGATCGCGTCGAGCAGCGGGATCGTCTGCAGCGGGTTGCGCACCCCGTCGGGACGTTCGGTGAGCCGACCGTCGGCGAGGTAGTCCTCCACCTTGGCCACATGCAGTCGCAGGTCGTGGCGGGCCACCACCTGGTCGCGGAACTCGAGGACCTCGGGCAGGTTGTGCCCGGTGTCGACGTGCAGCAGCGAGAACGGAAGCGGCGCAGGCCAGAACGCCTTGAGGGCCACATGCAGCAGAACGGTGGAGTCCTTGCCGCCGGAGAACAGGATCACCGGACGCTCGAATTCGCCTGCGACCTCACGGAAGATGTGGATCGCCTCGGACTCGAGGGCGTCGAGGGTGGTGAAGTCGTCGCTGCTGTCCACCTCGCGGTCGGCGCTGGTGACGGGATCGGTGATGGTCATGCGTGCAGCCCACATTCTGTCTTGGCGCGGCCGGCCCAACGGCCGCTGCGCGGATCGGATCCGGGTTCGGGTTTGGCCGTGCACGGAGCGCAGCCGATCGACGGATAGCCTTCGTCGACAAGAGGATTCACGAGTACACCGTGGGCGTCGATGTAGGACTGCATCTGCTCGTCGGACCATGCGGCGATCGGATTGATCTTCACCAGCCCGAAGCCCTCGTCGAACGAGATCAGCGGCGCATTGGCCCGGGTGGGGGCCTCCACCCGGCGGATGCCGGTCACCCAGGCGTCATAGGACTGCAGACCCGACTTGAGCGGCACCACCTTGCGCAGGCGGCAGCATTCGCCGGGATCGCGGGCGAACAGGTTGCGCCCCAACAGTTCGTCCTGCTCGGCGACGGTGTGTTCGGGGGTCAGGTTGATCATGTCGACGCCGTACACCTGCTCCACGGCGTCGCGGGTGCCGATCGTCTCGGCGAAGTGATAGCCGGTGTCGAGGAACAGGACCTTGACCGGATCCCCGCCGAGGAGGTCGCGATCGATGTGTGTGACGGCGAGATCGACCAGCGCCGCATCCTGCATGTTGGAGGCGACGACGAAGTTGTCGCCGAACGTCCGGGCGGTCCAGGCGAACAGCTCCTCGGGGGTGGCGTCGGGACCCAGGTCGGCGGCACCCTGCTCGGCGATCGCGCGCAGCTCGTCCTCGCTGAAGCGCCGCCCGGTGGTCGTTGCGGTGGAGATGGTCATCGGAGTGCCTCCTCGTCGGCACGAACGGCCCACTGCGCGAACCGTTCTCCGTCCTCGCGCTGATCGATGAAGTTGCGGACGACGCGGTCGATGTAGTCGCCGAGCTCGGTGGAGGTCACCTTGTGCTGGCGCAGTTTACGGCCGAATGCTGCGTCCTGGCCGAGGCTGCCACCGAGGTGGACCTGGAATCCCTCGGTCTGTCCGCCCTGGCCGTCCTCGACGAGCTGTCCCTTGAAACCGATGTCGGCGATCTGCGATCGGGCGCAGGAGTTGGGGCAGCCGTTGATGTTCACGGTGATCGGGACGTCGAGCCGGGAATTGATGTCGGCCAGACGCTCCTCGAGTTCGGGTACGAGCACCTGCGAGCGCTTGCGGGTTTCGACGAACGACAGCTTGCAGAACTCGATCCCGCTGCACGCCATCAGGTTCCGGCGCCAGTTCGACGCCCGGGCGATGAGACCCTGCTTGGCGAGGTCGGCGATGAGCACCTCGACCTTGTCGTCGGGGACGTCGAGCACGACCAGCTTCTGGTACGGGGTGAACCGGATGCGGTCGGAGCCGACGCGCTCGGCGGCCTCGGCGACGGCGGTGAGCTTGGTGCCCGACACCCGGCCCGCGATGGCGGCGAAGCCCACCGAGTTCAGACCGTTCTTGAGCTTCTGGACACCCACGTGATCGCGCGGCTGGGTCAGCGGGGTGGGCGCCGGGCCGTCGATCAGCTTGCGGTGCAGGTATTCGTCCTCGAGGACCTGACGGAACTTCTCGATGCCCCAGTCCTTGATGAGGTACTTCAGGCGTGCCTTGGTGCGCAGGCGGCGGTAACCGTAATCGCGGAAGATCGACACGACGCCCTCCCAGACGTCGGGGACCTCGTCGAGCGGGATCCACGCACCCACCCGCTGGGCGAGCATCGGGTTCGTCGACAGACCGCCGCCGACCCAGAGATCAAGCCCCGGACCGTGTTCGGGATGTTCGACGCCGATGAAGGCGATGTCGTTGGTCTCGTGCGAGACATCCTGCAAACCGGAGATCGCGGTCTTGAACTTACGCGGCAGGTTCGAGTACTGCGGGTCGCCGATGTAGCGGCGCACGATCTCATCGATCGCCGGCGTCGGATCGAGTACCTCGTCGACGGCCTCTCCGGCCAACGGCGATCCGAGGATGATGCGCGGGCAGTCGCCACAGGCCTCGGTGGTCTTGAGCCCGACGCCCTCGATGCGCTCCCAGATGGTGGGGACGTCCTCGATGCGAATCCAGTGATACTGCACGTTCTCCCGGTCGGAGAGATCGGCGGTGTCGCGGGCGAATTCGGTCGAGATCTGACCGAGGGTGCGCAGTTGTTCGACGTTGAGGGCGCCGGCATCGCAACGGATGCGCATCATGAAGTGGCTGTCCTCGAGGATGTCGATGTTCTCGTCACCGGTCCAGGTGCCGTCGTAGCCCTCGGCGCGCTGGGTGTAGAGACCCCACCAGCGCATGCGGCCACGGAGATCCTGTTTGTCGATCGACTCGAAACCCTGCTTGGAGTAGATGTTCTCGATCCGCGCCCGCACATTGAGCGGGTTGTCGTCCTTCTTGACCTGCTCGTTGGGGTTCAGGGGCTCGCGGTAACCGAGCTTCCACTGTCCCTCGGCGCGCCGCTTGGTCGGGCGGGCCTTCTTGCGGGCCGGACGCTCGGCGGCACCGGTCTTTGCGGCACCGGTCTTTGCGGCGCCGGATGTCGCGGTGTCGGCGCGTGCCGAACGGGCGCGGGGGGCTGGGGAGGACTCCTCGGGGACGCGGGAGTTGCCCGCCTCGGTGAGGTCCGTCGTTGACGTCATGAACTCTCCTGTACCGGCGCACAGAGCACCGGCGATCGCACGGTCTGGGCTGTGACGTGGCGGCATACCCGCGTCAGATGCGGGGACTCTCCGGGGCCGGAACGTCGTCTAGAGACGACAGGTAGCGCTGCAGACGCGCTTGAGATCGACGTGGCGTCGCGCGGCGAGCCACACCCCGGGGAAATTCACGGGCTCCATAGTGCCACGACCATCCGTCTCGCGTCTACTTGGGAATACTTTGCACCACGGTGAGGCAAAGTGGCCTGCGGCGATGTCGGCATCGCTGCGAGACCGACGTCGCGAATGTGGTTGCGTACCGAGAGCAAGGCCGACGCGTTGGTGGGTATTCCCCGATTCGGGCTGCGCGATTCGGGGCTGGGCGGGGTGGGCGCGCATCATGGGGTGGTGACGTCCGTTTCCACCGCCGCCGTGCCGGCCGAGGTCGGCGACGCCTGCGGGGCCGTCGATCCCGGTGTCGGCCTGGGGCTCTACCTGCACGTCCCGTTCTGCGCGTCGAGGTGCGGATACTGCGACTTCAACACCTACACCGCGGGCGAACTCGGGTCGTCGGCGTCCCCGGATTCGTGGTTCGAGGCGGTGGGCCGCGAACTCGACCACGCCGCGGCACTGATGACCCCTGCGCGCCCGGTGTCGACGATCTTCGTCGGCGGCGGCACGCCGTCGTTGCTCGGTGGTGACGGCCTCGCCGGTCTGCTCGACGCCGTACGCAGCCGGTTCGATCTCACCGACGACGCCGAGATCACCACCGAATCCAATCCGGAGTCGACCTCACCGGAGTTCTTCGCGCGGCTGCTCGAGGCGGGCTTCACGCGGATCTCGCTCGGGATGCAGTCCGCGGCCCCCCACGTGCTGACCACCCTCGACCGCACGCATACCCCCGGCCGCGCCGTCGCCGCGGCCCGCGAGGCGGCCGCCGCCGGTTTCGCCCACATCAACCTCGACCTCATCTACGGAACACCCGGCGAGACCGACGCCGACCTCGACGCGAGCCTCGATGCGGTACTGGCCACCCCCGTCGATCACGTGTCGGCGTACGCGCTGATCGTCGAGGACGGCACCGCGCTGGCACGGCGGATCCGCCGCGGTGAACTGCCCGCCCCCGACGACGACGTGCTCGCCTCCCGCTACCAGCGAATCGATGAACGTCTGGGCGACAACGGTTTCGAGTGGTACGAGGTGTCCAACTGGGCGCGCTCGGCTGCCGCGGAATGTCGTCACAATCTGTCCTACTGGTACAGCCACGACTGGTGGGGAATCGGGCCCGGTGCACACTCGCACGTGCACGGGGTGCGGTGGTCCAACGTCAAACATCCGGCGCGTTATGCGAGCACCCTGGCCGACGGCACGCTGCCGGTGGCCACCCATGAGGTGCTCACCACCGCGGACCGCCACGTCGAATCGGTGATGCTGACCGCGCGGTGCCGCAGCGGGTTACGCCGTGAGCTCCTCTCCGGGGCGGAGGTGTCGTGCGCCGAGGAACTCGTCGCGCGAGAACTGCTTCGTCCGACCGGCGATGCGTGGGTCCTCACCGACCGCGGTCGCCTGCTCGCCGACGCCGTGGTGCGCGACATCCTCATCGCGGGCGAGGACGGCTGAAGGCGCCGGGCGATCAGGTGCCGATCCGGCCGAGCGCCTCGATCAGACCGACGTAGCCGCGTGCGCTGAGTGCGTCGGCGACGTCGCTCTCGACGGCTGCCTCGGCTTGTCGGACGGCGGCGATGCGACGCCGGCCACGGGCGCTCAGGTGGACGACGACCCGCCGCCGATCGACCGGATCGGCGCGCCGATAGGCCAGGCCCAGGGTCACGAGACGGTCAACCCCACGTGTGGTGCTCGCCGGCGGCAGGACGGCCAGCCGCGACAGCTCCGACATGGTCCGGCCGTCCTCGACGGCGAGCACCGAGAGCAGACGCCACTGCTCGGGTGACACCCCGAGCTCGGCGAGGTCGGCCGACATCTGTGACTCGACCCGGTGTGCGGCGCGTAGCAACTGCAGCAACAGTGGGTCGGTGGCGGCGCCGTGGTCGTCGCGCCGGGATCGGGTGTCGGGAGTAGCCTGGCGACTCACCGGACAACCCATCGCACGAGGTACCCATGACCGTCCGCCCCCAGACAGGCCGCCCCGAGACAGTCAGCACCGAGACAGCTCGCCCCGAGACACGCAATAGCGACGCCGTACGGCGCAGCGGACCCGTGCGGATTGCCTACGTGGTTCCGGTCCAAGGCATCGCAGGCATCTTCGGTCCGTCGTGTGAGGCCTGCGGAGAACTCGCCCTCGCCGAATTGCACTCCGCCGACGGGATTCTCGGCCGACCGGTGGAGTTGGTCGTCGTCGACGGCGGCCGCGCACCCACGCAGGTCGCCCAGGAGGTGGCGCAGCTCTGGCGGGCGGGGCGAATCGACGCGATCGCCGGCTGGCACATCTCGGCGGTGCGCAAGGAGATCCTGCGGCTCGTCGGTGGTCAGTTGCCCTACGTGTATGCGGCTCTGCACGAAGGCGAGTTTCGCACACCGGGCCTGTTCATGATCGGGGAGTCGCCGTCGTCGCAGGTGCTGCCCGCATTGGACTGGTTGCGGCGCAACCGCGGTGCCGAACGCTGGTGTGTGGTCGGCAATGACTACATCTGGCCACGTCAGCTCGCGAGCCACGCCGTCGCGCATCTGGCCGGGACCCGGATGACCCACTGCGGTTCGACTTTCCTCCCGCTGGGAACGCGGGACTTCGAGCCGACCCTGCGATGGCTCGAGACGACCGCGTGTGACGCCGTGCTGGTTCTGTTGATCGGCGACGACGCGGTGCGGTTCGGTCGCGTGTTCGCTCGACGTGGACTCGACACCACGATGGTGCGCTTCAGCCCGATCCTCGAAGAGAACCAGGTGCTGGGCATGGGTGCGACGGCCACGGCGAACATGTATGCAGCCGCAGGCTATTTCGACTCGCTGGTCACCGCGGCGACCGCCGATTTCGCCGGCCGGTACCACCGTGTCCTCGGGGACACCGCACCGGTACTCAACAGCATCGGCCAGTCCTGTTACGAGGCGATCACGCTTCTCGCGGCCCTCGCCGACCGGGCGGGTTCGCTGGCGGTGTCCCCGATACAGGCCGCCGCCGATGGGCTCGTCATGGATGCCACCCGCGGAACCTTGCGCCTGACCGACAACCGCGTCGACCAGGACATCTACCTGGCCAGCGCCGGTGCTCTCGATCTCGACGTCGTCGACCGGATTCATCACGTCTGACCGTTCACCGGGGTCGAATTGGTCGGTCCGCTGAGGGGTTCGGGGCTGACGGGTTCGATTGCGACGCTGATCTTTCCGGAGTCGACCGACGTGCGCATGCGGAGTGCGGTTCCGGGCTCGCGGTCCCAGCTGACGATCGCCTCGGCGAGTGGTGCATGCAGGTGCATCCGGAGAGTGCGCGCCAGATCGCGCGCCCCGTAGACCGGGTCGAAGCCGATCCGGGCGAGGTGGCTGCGCAGCGGGTCGTCGGGTTCCCACCGAATCTGCCGGGCGGCCAATTGTGCTGTCAGTCTGCGCAACTCGACGTCGACGATCGCCGCGGCGACCTGCGCGCCGATCGGATCGAACCGCACGATCTCGTCGAAACGGTTGTACAGCTCGGGATCGAAGAACTCCTCGACGGCCCGGTCCACGGCGTCGGAGCCTGCGTCGCGCCGTAAGGAGCCCGGCATCGGCAGCCGCCTGCGCCATCCGCGTGACCGGGCCCGATGATGGGCGGCGATCTCGGCCGAGCCGAGGTTGGAGGTGAGCAGGACGATGGCGTTGCGGAAGTCGATCGTCGAGTTGCCCGCGGCCAGGCGCAGGGTTCCCGAATCGAGGATCTGCAGCAACGAGCGCAGCACCGTCGTGTGCGCCTTCTCCACCTCGTCGAACAGGACGATGCCCGGTCGAGAGGCGTAGCCCTCCACCAGTTCCCGGTCGAAGAGGGTGAACTGTTCCTTCGCGCCCGAATAGCCCGGGGGTGCCCCGGACAGGGATGCGGCATAGTGCTCCTGGGCCAGGGTGTTCATGTCGATCCGGCACAGTTTGTCGGCGTCGCCGGTGATCTCCGCGGCGAGCCGGCGGGCCAGCTCGGTCTTGCCGACACCGGTCGGCCCGACGAACAACAACGACGCGATCGGCCGGCGCGGGTCACCGATGCCGGCGGCCGCGATGGTCAGGGCGCGGACCACCGAATCGATGGCCTCGTCCTGCCCGATGATCGCGGATCTCAGCGCCGATGAAAGCTGTCCGGGCGAGGACGCTCTGCCCATCCGGAAGGCCCGGTTCCGCGCGGGGGACAGTTGTTGACCCGAGTTGATGTCATCGACCTTGCGTGCCAGGTAACCCGACATCGGTCCTCCTCGTGTGAACGTCGCGTAATGCTTCCGAATGAAACCATAAATATCGGGAGTTCGCGGAGCGCGCGGATGGAAACCCGTGGTATCACTTCCATACGGAAGCAATAATCGGGTCGGGCAACGTGGGTGCGCGGCCACTCTCAGGAGGCGTTTCATGCGACACGGCGACATCTCATCGAGCCCCGACACCGTCGGGGTGGCAGTGGTCAACTACAAGATGCCCAGGCTGCACACCAAGGCCGAGGTCCTCGACAACGCCCGCCGGATCGCCGAGATGGTGGTGGGGATGAAGGCGGGTCTTCCGGGTATGGATCTGGTTGTGTTCCCGGAGTATTCGACGATGGGCATCATGTACGACAACGCGGAGATGTTCGAGACGGCGGCGGTGATCCCCGGGGAGGAAACCGATATCTTCGCCGCCGCGTGCCGACAGGCCCGGACCTGGGGCGTGTTCTCGCTGACCGGGGAGCGGCACGAGGATCACCCGAACAAGCCGCCCTACAACACGCTCGTGCTCATCAACGACGCGGGGGAGATCGTGCAGAAGTACCGCAAGATCCTGCCCTGGACTCCCATCGAGGGCTGGTATCCGGGGGAGCAGACGTATGTGAGCGACGGGCCGAAAGGCCTCAAGATCTCGCTGATCATCTGCGACGACGGCAACTATCCGGAGATCTGGCGTGATTGCGCGATGAAGGGGGCCGAACTGATCGTGCGGCCGCAGGGCTACATGTATCCGGCCAAGGATCAGCAAGTGCTGATGGCCAAGGCGATGGCCTGGGCCAACAACTGTTATGTGGCGGTGGCGAATGCGACCGGATTCGACGGTGTGTACTCGTATTTCGGGCACAGCGCGATCATCGGCTTCGACGGACGCACCCTCGGCGAGTGCGGTGAGGAGGATTACGGGGTGCAGTACGCGCAATTGTCGTTGTCGACGATCCGGGATGCGCGCGCGAATGATCAGTCGCAGAATCACCTGTTCAAACTGCTGCACCGGGGTTATACCGGGGTGTATGCCGGCGGGGACGGTGACAAGGGAATCGCGGAGTGCCCGTTCGATTTCTATCGCAACTGGGTCACCGATGCCGAGGCCACCCAGAACGCGGTCGAGGCGATCACCCGCGAGACGATCGGTGTGGCCGACTGTCCGGTCTATGACCTGCCGACCGAGAAGACCATGGACGCCTGAGGTCCGACTCGGCCGGCGTCGGGTTCACCAGCGCTGCGGTGGCGGGGTCCAGCCGGTACTGCGGGCCGCGCGTCGGTGCACCCCGCCGGCCGGGGACTCCGCGGGCGGCGGCGCGGCCCCGACGGCGGGCAGCTCGTCGGTCTCGGTGCCGAGTTGCTCGTCGAGCGGTGGCGCCCCCGGTCGCAGATCGAGCGCGTCGAGATCGAGCATCCGTGCGTGGATGACCGTGCGGTTACGCAGCGCCGATCGGACGGCCCGGTGCAGACCGTCCTCGAGATACAGGTTTCCGTCGTAGCGCACCACGTGGGAGAACAGATCCCCATAGAACGTGGAATCCTCGCTGAGCAGCTTGTCCAGGGCGAGCACCGTCGTCACCGTGATCAGCTCGTCGAGGCGGAACTGTCGAGGCGGGATCTTGGCCCATCCGCGATGGGTCAACGCGTGGTCGGGATACGGTTTGCCCTCCCGGACGCCTTTGAAGATCATCGCGACCTTCCTGTCGTGGGCGGCGTTCGCCGGGGCGGCGGAGATCGTCGGCGCCTCGCCGGTCGAATACGTGCACCCGTACTTCGTGGCGGTGTTTCGTAGAATGAACCCACCCACTGTAGGGCAGAGGGCGGGTTCGAGAGGAGGTCTGGCCTGTGTCGACCACCGATGATCGGCGGTTCGAGATTCTTCGTGCCATCGTCACCGACTTCGTTGCCACACAGGAACCGATCGGTTCCAAGGCGCTCGTCGAACGGCATCAGCTCGGCGTGTCCAGTGCCACGGTCCGCAACGACATGGCGGTACTCGAGGCCGAGGGTTACATCGCGCAACCACACACGAGTTCGGGACGGATACCCACCGACAAGGGGTACCGGATGTTCGTCGACCGCATCAGCGAGGTCAAACCGCTGTCGGCGGCCGAGCGTCGCGCGATCCTGTCGGTACTTGATTCGGGGGTCGATCTCGACGACGTGCTGCGCCGGTCGGTGCGACTGCTGGCCCAGCTCACCCGCCAGGTCGCGGTCATCCAGTATCCGGTGCTCTCCACGGCGACGGTGCGTCACCTCGAGGTGATCACCGTGTCACCGTCGCGGCTGTTGCTGATCGTGATCACCGACACCGGCCGTGTCGAGCAACGCATGGTCGCCCTCTCACAAGACCTCGACGAGGACGAGATCGTCCGTCTGCGGGACATGTTCTCCGCGGCGCTGCACGGCAAGCGGCTCGAGGAGGCCTCGGCGTCGGTGGCCGAGTTGGCCAACAACGCACCGGCCGATCTGCGGGACGCGACGGTGAACGTCGCGACCGTGTTGGTCGAGACCCTCGTCGAACGGGGCGAGGACCGCGTGGTGGTGACCGGCACGTCGAATCTCGCGCGGGCCGCCGCCGATTTCGCCCCGGTCAACGGCGGGATGGATTCGGTCCTCGAGGCTCTCGAGGAGCAGGTCGTCGTTCTCAAGTTGCTGGCGACGAGTCAGCGGATGGGCCGGGTGACGGTGCAGATCGGGGAGGAAACACAGACCGAGAACCTGCGTGGCACCTCGGTGGTGTCGACGGGGTACGGTGCTTCGGGCACCGTGTTCGGCGGGGTCGGGGTCGTCGGGCCCACCCGCATGGACTACCCGGGAACCATCGCGTCGGTGGCGGCCGTTGCCAAGTATGTGGGCGAGGTGCTCGCCGAGCGCTGAACCGGAGGCGGCGGAGATCCGCCTCGAAGAGGAAATGCGCGCGGCCGGCGTCGCGTTCGGTGAGGTATCCGATGCACCGGCTCCGTGAGGGTATCCCCGGAGCCATACGTGAGCTGTGAGAACGAAGGACCGAGACAACCGTGGCAACTGACTACTACGGAATCCTGGGCGTCGCCAAGGGCGCGACCGACCAGGAGATCAAGCGGGCCTACCGCCAGATGGCCCGCAAACTGCATCCCGACGTCAACCCGGGAGAAGAGGAACGCTTCAAGGAGGTCACGACCGCCTACGAGGTGCTCAGCGACCCGGAGAAGCGACGCATCGTCGACGCCGGCGGCGATCCGCTGGCCGGTCCGGGAGCAGGTGGATTCGGCGCAAATTTCGGCGGCGGCGGCCTCGGCGACGTGTTCGAGGCGTTCTTCGGCTCCGGCGGTGGGTTCGGCAGTACTTTCGGTGGTAGCCGCGGGCCGCGCTCGCGCGTGCAGCCCGGTGAGCCCGCGCTTGTCGCCGTCGAGCTCGATCTGGAGGAGTGCGCCTCCGGGGTGAACAAGGAGATCACCGTCGACACCGCGATCCTGTGCGATGTGTGTCACGGGTCGGGTACCAACGGCGATTCGAAGCCGATCAGCTGCGACACCTGCAAGGGTGCCGGCGAGATCCAGGCAGTGCAGCGTTCGCTGCTCGGCCAGGTCATGACGGTGCGCGAGTGCCCGACCTGTCATGGCACCGGCGAGATCATCCCCGATCCGTGCCACAAGTGCGGCGGCCAGGGGCGGGTGCGTTCGCGCCGCACCATGACCGTGCGCATCCCGGCAGGGATCGAGAGCGGCATGCGGGTCCGGTTGGCCGGCCAAGGTGAGGTCGGGCCGGGTGGCGGACCGGCCGGAGATCTCTATGTCGAGGTCAGCGAGCGCCCGCACGAGGTGTTCATCCGCGACAAGGACGACCTGCATTGCACGTTGCGGGTACCGATCGCCGACGCCGCGCTCGGCGGCAGCTTCGAGGTCCCGACGATCCTCGGGGATCTCGCGACCGTCACCATCGAGCCGGGGACCCAGCCCGGGCAGGTCGTCAAACTGCGGGGCCAGGGCATGCCGCACGTGAACACCGGTGCCCGCGGCACCCTCCACGTCCATCTCGACGTCGCGGTACCTGCCAAGCTGACCGCCGCGCAGACCGAGGCACTGAAAGCCTTCCGCGAGGCCTCCGACGATTCCATCGACCTGGTCACGACCTCGGCGGCAGCAGCGCCGGGCGGGTTGTTCTCCCGGCTGCGCAACGCCTTTGCGGGACGCTGATCGGCCGACGTGAGCCCGCCCCTGTTCTGGGTCGACGAGGTCCCGCCGGTCGGCACCACCACCCTGCTCTCCGGGCCGGAGGGTCGCCACGCCGTGACCGTGGCTCGGCTGCGGCCGGGGGAGCCACTACTGCTCGGTGACGGCGCCGGATCGGTCGCCACCTGCGAGGTGACCGCGGTCGAGGGCAAGGATGCGCTGTCGGCGCTTGCCCACCGGTTCGTGTTCACCGACCGTCCGCGGCCGTCGGTGACCCTGGTGCAGGCGTTGCCGAAATCCGAACGCTCGGAGCTGGCCGTCGACCTCGCCACCGAGGCCGGTGTCGACCGGATCGTGCCGTGGCAGTCGGCACGGTGCGTTGCCCGCTGGGCGGGCAAGGCCGACAAGGGTGTCGCCAAATGGCGGGCCGCGGCCTCCGCGGCCGCCAAACAGAGTCGGCGCCCGTGGATTCCGGAGGTCACCGACCTCGCCTCCACGATCGACGTGCGCGCCCACGCCGCCGAGGTGATCGCCGCCGGTGGTGTGGTCGCGGTACTGCACGAGGCCGCTGCGGTGTCGCTGCGGACCCTACCGTTGGCGCAGGCACGCGAGATCATGCTGGTGGTCGGGCCCGAGGGCGGTCTGGACGACAGCGAGATCGCCGACCTCACCGCGCTCGGCGCGCAGTCGGTGATCCTGGGGCCGGAGGTGTTGCGCACATCGACGGCCGCGTCGGTCGCCCTCGGCGCGCTCGGCGTCCTCACCGATCGGTGGGCCCGATGAGACCCGATCGGCGGGACCGATGAGACGCTGCGCGGTGCACCGGACGGCGATCGCCTACGGCGGGGCGAACTCGCAGTTCGGGCACATCTATCACGCTGCCGAGGAGGCCGATCTCCCCGCCACGATGCGGCCGATCGTGCTGATCCACGGCGGCTACTGGACCACCGAGTTCTCGCTGACCATCGAGTCCGCGATCGCCCGGCAGTACGGCGAACGTGGCGCGTTGGTCTGGAACATCGAGTATCGGCGCGTGGGGGAGGACGGCGGCGGATGGCCGCACACCGGCCGTGACGTCGTCGCCGCGATCAACGCGCTCGACGGGCCGGTCCGGGAGGCTCTGCCCGCACCCGTCGCCGACCGCGTCGACTGGAATTCGGTTGCGGTCGTGGGACATTCGGCCGGTGGTCAGCTTGCGGTGTGGGCCACCGCGCAGCTGCGGGCACAGACCGCGAACACCCGCATCACCACCGTTGTCGCCCAGTCGGCGGCCCTGGATCTCGTGGCCGCGGGACAGGCCGGCCGGGAGTCGGTGCAGGCGTTGATCGGCCGTCCCTACGCACAGGCGGCCCAGCGCTATCGGGCCGCCTCTCCCATGGAGCAGGATCCATTCGACGCACATGTCGTGGTCGTCCACGGCGACCGCGACACCGCCATTCCGGTGGAGCTCAGCCGCCGCTACGTCAGCACGGTATGCGCGCGCGGTCAGTCCGCCGAACTGATCGTCGTGCCCGAGGAGGGGCACGACGCATTCGTCGATCCGCGCAGCGTGTGCAATCGGCAGACGATCCGGGCGCTGGGATTGTAGGTGGTAGCGGGCTGTGATCGGTGGTGATCAGGGCCGGGCAACCAGGACCCGGGCGCTCAGGGCCGGAACGGCCGGCCGGGTGAGGACACCGACCACACCTCGACGATCCGCCCGTTCTCGGCGCGCAGGATGTCGGTGCCACTGATCCGGCGTTCGGGTTCGGCGTCGGTCGCCGGGATCACGGCGAGGTAGGGCCGACACACGTGTCCCGTCCCGTCCGCGCCCATATCGGTGAGCACCGGGTCGTCCGGTGTGTAGTGGATACCCGCCCGCTGCGCGCGGAACTCACCGATGAAGTCGGTGAATGTGGCCGGATCGTCGATCTCGTTGATCGATTCGGCACCGGCCTGCGCGTAGCGCAGACGGAATCGAGGCGCCATCAGTGCATCGGCGGTGATCAGTCCGTTCCACAGATCCGCCCATCGCGTGTAGAGGTCGATTCCCGGGTCGGTGGTGGGTGCGGCAGCGGGGCCGAGGGTGTGGGTGGTGTCCGGATGCGTGCTCATCTGCGTTCTCCGATGTGTGTGAGGGGAGGTGTGGACCGATGCGGCACTGCATCGAGGTGAGGATAGGCGGAGGGTCCGACAACTTCGGCGAACGGAATATTCGATGGCGGATCGCCCGTTGGGCAGGGATAGACTTGACCGCACATCGCCGCACGGCGCCCCCCGAACTCCAGGAGTGATCTGATACGTGAGTGACGACAACCCCGACGGCCGCGTGCCGGCGCGCGGCGCCGCAGGGGCCGGACCTGTGGTCACCTCCACCATCGATGTCCCTCCCGAGGTGGTGTTCGGGCTGCTCGGCACCAGCGATGTCAATCTGCGCACGCTCGAGCAACTCCTCCCGGCCGACATCCACGTCCGCGGCAACCAGATCACGCTGCGTGGCCGTGGCGCCGACGTCGCCGCCGCCGAGCGCGTCATGGGTGAGCTCGTGGACCTCGTCGGTCGCGGCACCCCGCTGACCCCGGACCTCGTCCGCCACAGCGTGTCGATGCTGTCCGAGGGCGCCACCGAATCACCCGCCGACGTCCTGTCCCTCGACATCCTCTCGCGGCGCGGAAAGACCATCCGGCCCAAGACGCTCAACCAGAAGCGCTACGTCGACGCCATCGACGCCAACACCATCGTGTTCGGTCTGGGCCCGGCCGGTACCGGCAAGACCTATCTGGCGATGGCCAAGGCGGTGCAGGCACTGCAATCCAAGAGCGTGAACCGCATCATTCTCACCAGGCCCGCGGTGGAAGCCGGTGAGCGACTGGGCTTTCTGCCCGGCACACTCAGCGAGAAAATCGACCCGTATCTGCGTCCGCTCTACGACGCACTGCACGACATGATGGACCCCGAGTCGATCCCCAAGCTCATGGCCGCCGGGGTGATCGAGGTGGCGCCACTGGCATATATGCGTGGCCGGGCGCAGCCGGTGTCTACCAGGGTCCTCACGCCACAGGGCTTTCGTCCGATCGGTGACATCGAGGTCGGCGACCACGTCATCGGCTCGAACGGCTCGCCGACCGAGGTCCTCGGCGTCTACCCGCAGGGGTTCAAGGACATCGTGCGGGTCACCACTCAGGACGGTGCGTCCACCCTCTGCTCCACCGATCACCTGTGGTCGGTGTACACGCGAGACGACCGTCGTCGCGGCACCGGCCCGCGGGTACTCGAGACGAAGGAGATGATCGGAAATCTCCGGGCGGCGCACTATCACCGGTTCGAGTTGCCGCTCTTGAGTGGCGCTGCCGAGTTTCCTCGCCAACCGGTGCCGCTCGACCCCTATGCGCTCGGTCTGATGCTGGGTGACGGCTGCATGGCGGGGATGGCCACGCCATCGTTCACGACAGCCGACCGAGAGCTGGTCGATGCGTTGGTCATGGCCGTGCCGGGTATTCGCGCACGGCAGCGATCCGACGTCGACTACGTCCTCAACCGGATCACCACTCCCGGTGAGCCGATCACGATCGAGAATCCGGTCACCCACGCCATGCGCGAACTCGGATTGTGGGGCACCAAGTCCCCTACGAAGTTCGTACCGAAGCAGTACCTTCTCAACTCGTCCGACGTCCGATTGGCAGTGCTGCAGGGGCTTCTGGACACCGATGGCGGCCCGGTCACCCAGACCGGCCGGTCCTGCCGTGTGCAGTACGTGACAGTCTCGGACCAGCTGCGCGATGACGTGATGTTCCTGGTGCGATCGCTGGGCGGTGTCGTCGACGGACGAACCCGCGTCGCGCAGGGACGGCCCCCTGGTAAAGCACGGGGTCGAGAGGCGTTGTACCGACACGACGCCCACGTCCTCGACATTCGTCTCCCGGATGGGCTCGCTCCGTTCCGGATGACACGCAAGGCGCAGAAATACGGTGCGACCACGGCCAAGCCGCCCAAGCGCTACATCGAGAGCATCGAATCGGTGGGTACCGATGAAGCCGTCTGCATCCGGGTGGCGGCGGAGGATTCGCTTTATGTCACCGAGGACTTCCTGCTGACCCACAACACGCTCAATGACGCCTTCATCATCCTCGACGAGGCGCAGAACACCACCGGCGAGCAGATGAAGATG
>NZ_BAEI01000059.1 GCF_000241325.1 Gordonia polyisoprenivorans NBRC 16320 = JCM 10675
GCGGTGTTCACCACCTCGACCCGCCCGGATACCGCAGCTGCCGGCGACGTGTTGCCGGACACGTACGTGCCGGTGTTCGAACGATTCACCGATGCCGGCATCCCCGTTCTCGGTATGCGGGACACGCCGTGGCCACATGACGCGCGGGGCGCCATCGACACTCCCACCTGCCTCGCCGACGGCGGCAACGGTGAGTCCTGCGGAACCGATCGCGCCTCGGCTCTCGACGCCCGCGACCCGGCAGAGGCGCTCGCCGCCACCGACCCGCTGTTCCACGCCCTCGATCTGTCGGACGGGGTGTGCACTCCCGAACGTTGTCCCGCCATCGTGGGCAACATCATCGTGTACAAGGACTGGCACCACCTCAGCGCCACCTACGTGCGCAGTCTCACCGACGGGCTCGGCGTGCAGCTTCGACGAGCGCTGCCCTGGGCCGGCGGCGTGGGAGGGTGAGGCACCGGAGGTGAGTGAGTTGCTTCCGAGATGAATGCGCGCCGTATCGCGACTACTGTCGGTGCATGACCGACAGAAGGTGGGTATGACCGTACCGCCAACCGCCGATGACGCCCCCGGGACCGAGACCGCAGGTACCGAGACTGCTGCCACCGGGACCGGTACCGCCACCACCGCGGCCCCGCTGAGCAGCAGCACCCGACCGCACCCGACGGAGAGTCTCATCGCCGACGTCGCCCAGGCGGAGGCGATGGTCGAGCCGGAGCCCGCGCCGATTCCGGTGTGGCCCGGTCAGGCGTACCCGCTGGGCGCCACCTACGACGGAGTGGGAACCAACTTCTCCCTGTTCTCCGAGGTCGCCGAAGCAGTGGATCTGTGCCTGATCGATCGCGACGGCAGCGAACGCCGCATCCGCATCGAAGAGGTCGACGGATACTGCTGGCACTGCTACCTGCCCAATGTCGGTCCCGGCCAGTTCTACGGCTACCGCGTCCACGGACCGTACGATCCCGGACGCGGATTACGTTGCGACCCCAGCAAATTGCTTCTCGATCCCTACGGCAAGGCCTATCACGGTGAATTCGACGGTGATGCGTCGCTGTTCTCCTATCCGCTGCCCGACACCAACAACGCCGATGACGCCGGCACCGGGACCGACGAGAGCTCCGACGACGAGGACAGCCCTCTCGACGAAGCGGATACCGCCGAGTTCGAGGCTGCCGAGGTCACCGACACCGACACCGACACCGACACCGACACCACCGTCGATCCGACGACCGTCGACGAGTCCGACTCTGTGACAACGGGTGCCGTGGCAGTGACCAACGCAGCATCGACAAGTGCAGAATCGAGCGGCGCGGCAACCGAATCGACCGCCACCGACACGGGTGCACTCGGCTCCGCGGGGTCCGATGCAGCAGCGCCGGGTACCGAGCAGTCGGGTGGCGAAGGGCCTTCTGACACCGGTCCGCTGACCGCCGACGACACCACCGACGTCGTGCCGCAGGCACCGGAGCCGGTCACCGAAGCGCAACCGTCGCCGTCGATGCCGCAGCTGGATTCGTTGGGGCACACCATGTTGTCGGTGGTCATCAATCCGTACTTCGATTGGCAGAACGACCACTCGCCCCGGCTGCCGTACCACCAGACGGTGATCTACGAGGCCCACGTCAAGGGCATGACCGCGACGCATCCCGACGTCCCGGAGGCGTTGCGCGGCACGTACTCCGGACTGTGTCATCCGGTGATCATCGATCACCTGAAGTCCTTGGGTGTGACCGCCATCGAGCTGATGCCCGTCCATCAGTTCATGCAGGACTTCGTGCTGCTCGACAAGGGTTTGCGAAACTACTGGGGCTACAACACCTTCGGTTTTTTCGCGCCGCACGCCGACTATGCGTCGAATCACGACCAGCCCGGGAGCGCGGTCACCGAGTTCAAGGCCATGGTGCGCGCCTTCCACAAGGCGGGTATCGAGGTGATCCTCGATGTGGTCTACAACCACACCGCCGAGGGCAATCACCTCGGGCCGACCGTGGCTTTCCGCGGAATCGACAACGCCGCCTACTACCGTCTCGTGGACGACAATCCCGAGATGTACATGGATTACACCGGGACCGGCAACAGTCTCAACGGCCGCCATCCGCACACCCTGCAGCTGATCATGGATTCGCTGCGCTACTGGGTGCTCGAGATGCACGTCGACGGTTTCCGGTTCGATCTCGCCTCGACGCTGGCCCGCGAACTGCATGACGTGGACCGGCTCTCGGCGTTCTTCGATCTGGTCCAACAGGATCCGGTGGTCAGTCAGGTCAAGCTCATCGCCGAGCCGTGGGACGTCGGCGAAGGCGGGTATCAGGTCGGCAATTTCCCGCCGCTGTGGACCGAATGGAACGGAAAATACCGCGACACCGTGCGGGACTACTGGCGCGGCGAACCGTCCACCCTGGGCGAGTTCGCCTCCCGCCTCACCGGATCGTCGGATCTCTACGAGGCGACCGGCCGGCGCCCGCTCGCGAGCATCAACTTCGTCATCGCCCATGATGGTTTCACTCTGTGTGATCTCGTGTCCTACAACGAGAAACACAACATGGCCAACGGCGAGGACAACCGCGACGGCGAGAGCCACAACCGGTCCTGGAACTGCGGGGTCGAGGGTCCCACCGACGATCCGGAGATCAATGCGCTGCGTGCCCGGCAGCAACGCAACATCCTTGCCACACTGTTCCTCTCGCAGGGCACGCCGATGCTCGCGCACGGGGACGAGATCGGGCGCACACAGTCGGGCAACAACAACGTCTACTGCCAGGATTCCGAGTTGTCCTGGATGGACTGGTCGTTGGCGGAGAAGAACTCCGATCTCCTGGAATTCACCCGCAAGGCCATCGCGCTGCGCACCAAACACCCGGTGTTCCGCCGACGCCGATTCTTCGCGGGCAAGCCCATCCGATGGGGTCAGCAGTACCTCGACATCGCCTGGCTCACCCCCTCGGGCGAGGAGATGACCACCGCCGACTGGGACAGCGGGTTCGGCAAGAGTCTCGCGGTGTTCCTCAACGGCAACGGGATCGGCGAGAAGGACGAGCGCGGCGAGAAGATCGTCGACGACAGCTTCATCATCTGCTTCAACGCCCACTACGAGCCGATCGAGTTCACGCTGCCGGCCATCCTGGAGTCGGGATGGACCGGTGTCCTCGACACCGCCCAACCCACGGGTGACTCCGACATCGAGGACGCCAGTGGCGGCACCACATTCGCGGTTCAGGCCCGCTCACTACTCGTCCTGCGAAAGCAGCACTGACTCGATGGCCGGTACGCACCCGGGCTCGCACACCGGTGACGGTGCGCCGGTCGCCGCCGGCGGCAAACGCCCGGAACCCATCGCCACCTACCGGGTTCAGTTGACCCCGGACTTCGGTTTCGTCGAGGTCATCGGCATCCTCGGGCATCTGGCGGACCTCGGTGTCAGCCACGTCTACCTCTCGCCGATCGGCACCGCGATGCCCGGCTCCACCCACGGCTACGACTGGGTACCCCCGCCACAGGTGTCGCCCGCCCTCGGTGGCCGCGAGGGTCTGGCCGCACTGCGCGCGGCGGCGCGCGCGGTCGGTCTGGGCATCCTCATCGACATCGTCCCCAACCACACCGGAGTGGCCGAGGTCCTGCGCAATCCCTGGTTCGCCGACCTCTTGCGGCACGGCCCCGGTTCACGGTACGCCGGGTACTTCGACGCCGATTTCTCCTCCGACAACGGCAGTGATGGGAAGCTGGCCCTGCCGGTCCTCGCCGCCGACGGTGACCTGGCTCCGCTGACCGTCGACCAGCACGGCATTCTCCGCTATTACGACCACGAATTCCCCACCGCACCGGGAAGTCTCGGCGGGACGGCAACCGATGTCCATGCGCGACAGCACTATCGACTCGTCCCGTGGAACTCCGGGGTCATCGGCTACCGCCGATTCTTCACGGTCAACGAACTCGCCGGACTGCGCCAGGAGGACGATGCCGTCTACGACGCCACCCACGCCTGGATTCGTGAGTTGCTCGACGCCGACCTGATCGACGGTGTCCGCGTCGATCACCCAGACGGGCTGTGGGACCCGATGTCCTATCTCGAGCGATTGCGCGGTGACATCGGTACCGATCGTCTGCTCTACATCGAGAAGATCCTCGCCGCCGACGAGGCCCTCGAGCCGACGTTGCCGGTGGAGGGAACCACCGGCTACGACCAGTTGCGGCTCATCGAGTCGGTGTTCACCGCCCCGTCGGGGATCGTCGAGCTCAGCGAGATCCACGAACACACCACCGGGGTGCCGGCCGACGCCCACTGGCTGCACGACACCGAACGGCAGCGCAAGCTGACCACGCTCGCGCAGATGTTCCCCGCCGAACACCGCAGGCTCGTGCGCGCACTGACCCATTCGGATCCGACCGCCGATTCGGCCGCCCTCACCGACGCGGTCGCCGAGATGATCGCCGATCTCGGTGTCTACCGGGCCGACTATCCGTCGCTGCGATCCCGTCTGCTCGGTGTGGCCGAGGAGATCGCACGCCGTCGACCGGATCTCGCCGACGCCGTCACGCTCATCGTGCGCGCCACCGCCACGCCCGGTGCCCCGACCTCCCGGCTGGCACAGACGTGCGGCGCGGTCACCGCCAAGAGCGTCGAGGACAGTTTGTTCTACCGCACGGCCCGTCTCGTGTCGGCGCAGGAGGTCGGCGGCGACCCGGCCAACCCGGCGCTGTCACTGCGTCATTTCCACGAACTGAACGTCGTCCGGGCGCAGGACTGGCCGCGCGCCATGACGGCCTCCTCGACCCACGACACCAAGCGTGGCGAGGATGTGCGGGCGCGCATCGCGCTGCTCGCGCAAGTCCCCGAGCGGTGGTCGCTGCTGGTCCGCCAGATCTGGGACACCGCTCCGCCACCTGATCATCTGACCGGATACTTCTTGCTGCAGAACGTGATCGGGGTGTGGCCGCTCGACGGGCAGGTCGACGACGAGTTGCGTGATCGCCTGCGCGCCTATGCGCGCAAAGCCGCCCGCGAAGCGGGTGTGCGGACCACGTGGACCGAGGTCGACGAGGCCTTCGAGGATGCGCTCGATGCCTGGATCGGCGCGCTCACCACCGAACCGGTGGCCGGGATGATCGATGACCTGGTCACTCGGATCGGTCCGGCATGGGAACAGGAAGTGTTGGCACGCAAGGCCATCGCACTTCTCGGACCTGGTGTCGGCGACATCTACCAGGGCACCGAGTGGTACGAGGACTCACTGGTCGATCCCGACAATCGTCGACCCGTGGACTTCCGCCGGTCGCTCGATCATCCCAAGACGCGGCTGGTGGCTGCCGCCCTGCGCGTTCGCCGAGAACACAGCCCGGCGTTCGGCCCCGACGGTGACTATCGCCCGCTCCAGGTCGACGGGTCGGCCGCCGACCACGCGATCGCCTTCGGCCGCGGTGTGCGCGGCGAGAGCGATCCGCGGGTGATCGTGGTGACCGCCCGCTTCACCCACAGTCTCGACGACGACCGTGCCGCGACGACCACGCTCGCCCTGCCGCCCGGCACCTGGATCGATGCCGGGTCACGGTCCGAGCACGCCGGGTCGGTCGACCTCGCGGCCCTACGAGCCGCCGGTCCGGTGGCGATCCTGACCCGTTCGAGAATCTGACCGGACCCCGACGACCTCAGCCGCCGGGTGCCGGAGCGGGCGCAGGTGTGGGTACCGGGGTACTCGCCTGCCCTGCGTTCGGCGTGGACCCGCCGCCGGCACCGGCCTCACCGGCATCGGACAGGCCGGCCTGCATGGCGTCGAGATCGGACACGAGCCACTTGCCGTCGACCTTGTCGAGCTTGAGCGAATACATGAACAGCGACGTACCACCTTGCGGCGCAAGAGTACTCGTACCGGTCACCTGTACCACGGCCATGGTTGAGGCGTGGTCGGGGCCGAAGTCGATCACCGACACCTTCTGGACATCGATCTTGGTGTTCTTGACGTTGATCGACTGGATCGCCTTGGTGGTGTCGCCGAGTTGTGATTCGAGGTGTTTGCGGTACTCGCCGGTGGTCAGTGGCCCGACGATGTCCTTCATGTTGGCCACCGTGTCGGCGTTCATGCTGCTGGTCAGCTTCTCGGCGAAGATCGCCGAGGCACTCTTGGCGTCGTCGAAGGCGTTGGGGCGCTGTTGATCGCGGTAGAAGAACCATCCGAGTACCGCCACCCCGACGATCGCGGCGACGACCACCAGGGCCACCAGCGATCGCCACAGGGCGCGCGCCGACAGCGTGATCGAGATCTGCTTCCCACCCCGTGCGGGTGTGGCCGCCGCGGATGAGTCCCGGACGGATGTGCCTCGCGCGGAAGCACGTCCGCCGGCGGCGGCGGCCGATGCCGTGGGCTCGCCGGAACTCGCCGCATCCTCCCTGTCGGCATCCGCATCCTCCGGATCCGGGTGCCGCGACGATCCGGACCGCGCGCTCTTGGTACGCGGGACCGGCTTCTTGGTCAGCGACGCCTTCGTCGGCGCAGCATCGGAGGCGTCGGTTCCGTCGGTGACGGCTGAGTCCGGTTCGCCGGAATCCTCCACTGCGCCTGGCTCGTTCGTCGCCGCGCCCTCCCGATCGTCGTCGGCCGCCTCGTTGCGCACGTCGTCCTGCTCACCTGTCATCGCGTGTTTCCGTTCTCATTCGCCGCCCACTCGGTCCCCACCGATCCGACCCACCCGACTCCCCTCGGCGAGGAGTCAGGTGTGGTGCGAGCCCCCGGAGGGCGGGCGTCACTTGTCCAGCGGAACCGTCCGCGCATTCGGGTCGTAGTTCGGCGGCGGTCCGGCGGTGTCGTCCCCCGGCGGACGGGGTGCGTTCGCCGAGCCACGGATCTGCTGGTTGGGATCCTCGGTGACACAGTACAGATTCGTCGGCACCGACAACTCGAGGATCTTGGTGGGGCGCACCGGGGTGACCGCGTAGTCGCAGTACGGACGCGGGTAGATCGAACCGAACGCCCACCAGGCGCCGTCGTGGAACATGCTGAGGGACTTGATCGACGCGTCCCTGATCGACGGCAGCAGATTGACCACCGCCGGTGCGCGCAGGGCACCCTGGCGGGTCACGTCCAGCAGCTGACCGAGCACATCGGTGATCGGATCCTGGATCTCGTTGATCGAGCCGGACAGGCTGGACAACTGCTGCGGGCCCTTGCCCAGCAACGTGCGCAGCTCACGGTCCGCGGCGACCGCAGCGTTGACCACCGAACTCAACGAGGACACCGTGCCCTGCAGATCGGGCTGGATCTGCGAGGTGGTCTGCAGGATGGTCCCCGTCTCGGAGATCAACTTGGTGGTCTGCGGCAACACGCGGTAGAGGTCGGCGAAGATCGTTCCGCCCGCGTCGAACAGCACGCGCAGGTCGTTGGTGTCGCCCTTGGGATTGAGCGCGACGTCGAGGTTGTCGACGATCGACGCGAGTTTGGCCGGATCGATCTGGTCGATGACGCCGAGCGAGGTCTCGAGCAACTGCGGGAACGGCGTGGTCACCTTGGTCTGGTTCACGTTGATGGTGTCGCCGTCGCGAAGGTAGGGCCCCTCGGCGCTGGGCGGGGAGAAATCAACGTACTGTTCACCCGCGGCCGACAAGCCGAGTGCCGAGACCGTCGTGTTGCGGTTGATGTGCACGTCGTCGTCGACCGACACCACCACCTTCACCGACTGTGGTTGCACCTGAATGGATTTGACGTCGCCGATCGGGACGCCGCGCAGGGTCACCTGCGAGGTGTCCTGCAGGCCACCGGAGATCGGGAAATTGATCGTGAGCGTGTAGTGGCCCTGGAACGGCGCCCACCGCAGCGCGCCGAACGACAAGTAGGCCAGCCCGATGAGCATCACCCCGATCAGCGCCAGGTTGCCCAGCACGATCGAGTGTTTGCGCAGCCGCCCCATGAATCCACTCATCCGCAGCACCCCTGGGTCGCAGTCAGCCGGGCCAGCAGTCGGGTCAGCGTCTGCTGCAACGACTCTCCCGCCGCACCGACATCGCCGAGCTCGGGAAGACGGCTGGCCGAATCGAACCCGGCGCCCGGGTTGAGGTAGTACACCTTCGCCGACAACGACGCCGCACTCGAACTGGTCGACTTGGCCCACTTGGGGGTCAACTCGGCGACATTGTCCGACAACGGTCCGAGGATCGTCGCGCCCTGCTTGAGTTCGTCGAGGAGGGTCGCGAGATGACCGGTGAGCTCGACGAAATTCTGTCCGTCGCTGCCGAGGAAATCGTTCGTGGCGGCGGTGACCTGATTGGTTTTGTCGAGCGTGGTCAGGATTGTCTGCATCTCGTCGTTGATGGTGTCGAAGGCGGGCGAGAGCTTGTTGATCGACGCCATGATCTGTGCGCGTCCCGCCGCGAGCTGCCCGGTCAGCACCTGTGTGTTGCGCATCGCGGCGTCGACCTCGGCGGAGTTCTGGTTCAGTTTGCGCAGGGCCGTGGTCAATCCGGCGATGGCACCGTTGAGTTGTTGCGGATTGTCCGGCGAGGTCGACACCGCGGCGCTGAGTTCGGTGATGATCTGCTGGGTGGAACCGAGTGAACCGCTGTCGACGAATCCACTCAGACTGACCAGGAGATCCTCGACGGTCGCCGCAGCCGACCGCGGGCCGGTCAGCGTCTGGCCGTTGGACATGTAGTCGGCGTCGGAATTCGACGGTGGGAGCAACGCGACGAACACGTCACCGAGCGGGGTCGCCTGCCGCAGTTCGGCGCCGGTGCCCTTGGGCACCTTGGCCGAGGTGCTGACATCCATGGTGACGATCGCCTTGTAGTTCTCGGCGCGGATACCGGTGACCTCGCCGACGTCCATGCCGTAGAGCTTCACCTTGGCCCGGGTCGGCAGATTCAGCGCATTGTCGAAACTCGCGTTCAACGTCATGGTGTCGCCGAGATTGCCCGGGGCGGGCAGCGGGATCTGCTCGACGGTCAGACCGGGTATCGCCGAACAACCGGTGACGGCCAACACGGTCGCGACGATCCCGGTCACCACCAGCTTGCGGGTCCATGAAAGAACCGGCGCCAGACGGCGTCTGGAGAATGATCGGCGAGAGACAGACGGACGAGAGAGGGATGCTGGGCTCATTTTGTCAGGGCCTCCAATGCCGAGAAGACCCCGAGATCGGGCCCGAAGCCCTGGAGCTGACCGGTCTCGCAACCGTTCTTGTGTAGATTGATCGCCTTGCAGAACTGGGACACCAGCTGGGTGTCGAGCAACGACTTGTCCAGCAGCACCTGGGCACGCCAGGCACCCTGTTCTGCGGAGATGGAATTGCTCAGGTTCTGGAAGAGCAGCGGCCCGAGGTCGATGGTCTCGACGACCTGACGTGAGTAGTCGCTCAGGTTCTCCGCGAGTGCGGCCAGTCGCCCGGTGGACGCGCCGATCGTGCCTGCGTTGTTGTGCAGGAACTCCGAGGTGTTGAGCAGTGTCTGATTCAGATCGCCCAGGGTCGCCACCAGACCCGGTGACTGACGTCCGAGCATCTCGCTGACCTGATTGATGGAGTTCGAGAAGTCTTTCATCTTCGGGTAATTCGCGACAAGGGCGGCGGTGAGTTGCTGGACCGACTTGACGATGTCGACGATCGCGTCGCCGTTACCCGACACCACCTGCGAGGCGCTGCCGAGCTGATTGATCGCCTCCTGCAGCCGTTGTCCGTTGTCGCTGGTGATGCCCGAGGTCACGTCCATCAGGTCGGCGACCGGCCCCTCTCCCTGCGCCTGGCCGGAGAGATTGCTGACGAGTTTGTCGACCGCGTCGAACAGGTCACCCACCGACACCGGACTCATGCCCTCGTTGCGCATCACCGCGCCGTCGGTCAGCTTGGGGCCCTTGGAGTATGCCGGGGTCAGCTCGATGTGCCGGGTGGTGACGATCGAGGTGTTGACGATGGCTGCGGTCGCGTCGACCGGAACGGGCACCTTCTTGTCGATGGTGAATTTCACCATGACCCGGTTACCCTGCTCCTCGATCTTGGTGACCTGACCGACCGGCATACCCAGTACCGCAACGTCATTGGTGGTGTAGAGGCCCGCGGTGTTCGGGAAGAACGCGGTGACCTCGATGGCCTGACCGGTCGCGGTCTTCCAGCCGGCCGGGATCAGCGAACACCCCGAGAGCACACCGACGGCGAGCACGATCAGCCCCGCGAGGATCATCGACCGCTGCGTGACCTTCCGAGAAACCATGTGCGCGTTCAGCATCCGTCCACCACCCGTGCCGTGCAGAGCCAGTTGTCGGGGAAGATGCCCCACGGCAGGTAGCCGTTGGCGTACGGACCGTCGCCGAGGATGTTGTTGGTCAGGCGCGCGGTGACCGGCAGGACCTCGAGCATCTTGCGAAGGTTGTCGCGGTTCTTCTCCAGACCCTGGGTGATGGTGTTCAGGTTGGCCATGATCGGGGCGAACTGGTCGGCGTCCTCGGAGGCGACGAGTTGGGCCTGTTCGGTGATCTGCGCGGCGCCGTCGAGCAGCCGGGTCACCAGGGCTTCGCGGGCGACGATCTTGTTCGCCAGTTGTGCTCCCTGACCGACGATGATCGCCAGCTGCGCCGAATTGTCCTGCACGATGGCGGTCACCGACTTGGTGTCACTGATCAGCTGATTGATCTGATCGCGACGGTCGGTGATGATCTCCGACATCTGCGTCAGCGAGTCGAGCGTCGGTTTGGTGACCGCGGGCGCCCCGGCGAGTTGTTGGTTCAACGTTCGGATGCTCTGGCCGAGGTCCTCGTCGTTGATGCCCTGCAGGATGGGCGTGCCCTTCTCGATGGTCTTCTGCAGATCGTAGGGAACCCTGGTCTCGGTGATCACGTTGTTGGCCGCCGGATCGGGCGAATTGCCCAGCGAGATATCGATGTAGCGCTGGCCGAGCAGGGTCGAGAGTTTGATCTCGGCCGAACCGTTGGCGGTGACGTCGACGTCCTTGTCGACCTTCATGGTGATGTGGATGTGGTTGCCCTGCAGTTCGGTCGAGCCGACCTCACCGACGTCGATGCCGGCCACCCGGACCTTGTCGCCCGGTCGCACGCCACCGGCCTGGGCGAAGTCCGCCGAATAGGTTTTCTTGCCGATGTCGGCCTTGCCGATTCCGGTGATACCCAGGACGAGCAGCACGATGACCACCGTGCCGGCCAACCCGTACCAGAGGAGTCGGTGGTCGTCGAAGCTCCGACGCATGCGGCTTCTCATCGGCACACCACCGAGTGGTTGGTGCCACCGATCTTGTTGATGATCCCCGGCGGGAACAACACATCACCGATCGCGATGTCGAGGTCGCAGGCGTAGATGTTCAGGTAGGCCCCCTGGCCGAGCACGAGCGGGAAGTGTCCGAGGAAGATCGGCAGGTTCTTGGCCATCCCGTCGAGTTTGGAGCCGTTGCCGATCAGAATCCTGGTCGCCTGGTTGGCCGAGGTGGCCGCGTCGGCGAGATTCCCCCGGGATTGGGTGAGGACGTCGGCGAATCCCGCTGCGGTGTTTCCGATCTGGGTGACGGCGGTACCGAAGGCCGCCGAATTCGCGTTCAGGTTCTTGATGACGTCGGAAACGCTGTCGACGAGAGTGCCGATCTGGTCGCCCTGCCGCGACAGGTCACGCAGCACCCCGCTGAGATTGTCGATGATCGCCCCGATCACCACGTCCCGGTTGGACATGTCGGAGGCGAACTTGCCGACCTGGGCGACGGTGTTGGACAACGACACCGTGTCGCCCTGGAACGCCTGGACCAGACCGTTGGAGAGATTGTTGACCTGCTCGGGGGTCAAGGTGTCGAAGACCGGCTGGAATCCGGCGAGCAGTTTGGTCACGTCGAAGGAGTCCTCCGAGGGCTCCTTGAGCGTCGACCCGACCGAGAGTGGTTGCGGGGGCCCGTCGGCGAGGGACAGCGCGAGATACCGCTGGCCGATCAGGTTCTGGTACCGGATCGCGGCCTGCGTGGTGGTGTACATCGGCTGGTTGTCCTGCACCTCGAAGGTGACCTTGGCGCGGCCGTCGACGAGATCGATCGAATCGACGCGACCCACCCGCACACCGGCCATCCGGACGTCGTCGCCCTTGGCCAGACCCGGGGCGTCGGTGAAAAACGTGCTGAAGTTGTTGGTACTGCCCGACACCGATCGTTCCAGCGTCGAATAGATGATGTAGGTCAGCAGCAACGCGACGACCGCGAACAGCGCGAACCCGATCAGCGGTTTGCGGATACTCGACTGCGCGGCGCTCATCGTCCCCCTCCCGAGGTGCCGGTTTGGGTCGAACCGGTTTGGGTCGAACCGGTTTGGGTCGAACCGGTTTGGGTCGAACCGGTTTGGGTCGAACCGGTTTGGGTCGAGACCGACTGCACCAGCGGGCCGAGCATCAAGGTGTCGGCCGCATTGGGCGCACGATCGAGTGCGGCGGTCAGCGTCAGGTTGTCGGCGCCGGTGGTGACCATGCCCGCCGGCGACATCCGGCGCATCCCGTCGGACGGATAGATCATCAGCGGACCCGAACTCGTCGGTCCGGTGCCGGTGCCCGGACCGACACACCCGGGACCGCGCAGCTGACCGTAGGGCCCACCGTTGTACACGGGACAGTTCTGGCGGGTATAGCGCTGGAAGGCACTGAAACTCACGCCGATGTTGAGCTGCGCGTGCCCGTTGACACCGGTGAACACCGTGAGGACCTTGGCCGCGAGATTGTTCAGTGCACTCAGCGCCTGCGGCAACGCATTCGGCTCGTAGACCGCCGCACCGAGCAGGGTGTTGGTGTCGGCGACGATGCGCTTGCCGCCGTCACCGTTGGCCGCGAACAGTGCCTGCACCTCGTCGGTCAGGCCCTGCGCCGCCGAGAGCAACGCAGTCAGGTCGTCCCGCGACTGCGCGATGGTCATCGCTGGGATCACGCTGCGGCCCAACGTATCCAACAGCTGCGGCGCGGATCGCGACAGGCCCTGTACGGACTGGTTGAAGTTGTCGAATCCGGACGGCGCACCCGGGGGGAACTGCGCGTTGATGGTGTCGAAATAGTTCTGCAGGACGCCGACGAACAGACCGAAAGTGGTCCCGCCGCCGCGCAGCGCGTCGGCGATGGTGCCGAGGACACCGGCGAGTTGCTCCGGTGGCACCGCCTGCAACAGCGTCCGCAGCTGGTTCTGCGCGTCCTGCAGTTTGATCGTCTGTAGCGATCGGTCGGCAGGGATGGACGCTCCCGCCGAGAGATGGTCGGCAGACGGATGGTCCGGTTGCACCAGCTCGACCGCGTTCACACCGAAGAGGTTGGAGGGCACCGTGCGCGCGGTGACGTTGGCCGGGATGCCCTCGGACTGTGCCGGGGTGATGTCCATGTCGACCTGGCGCAGGTTCACCCCGGACTGGCCCGGCTCGTCGGTGAGAGCGACGTTCTTGACCGACCCGACGATGAGGCCGTTGTAGCGGACATCGGCACCCGAGGTCAGGCCGTCACCGACGTCGGTGAGTTTGGCGTTGACCGCGACGGTGGAGCTGAACACGCCCTCGTACCGCATGAACAGCAGCACGAACAGGATCACCAACACGATCAGGAATGCACTGCCGCGCAACACATATTGCACCAGCGAAGGGTTACGGCCGTCGGTGGCTATCAGCATGGCTGCCCCTCACCCCGAGATCTTGATGCCGGGCGATGTTCCCCAGAACACCAGCGTCATGACCAGATTCGCGAAGACGATGACGATGATCGCCAGCCGGATCGCGTGTCCGGCGGCCACCCCGACGCCTTCCGGACCGCCGGAGGCGAAATACCCGTAGTAGCACTGGATGAACGTGGTCAACAGCACGAAGATGATGACCTTGATGAACGAGTACACCATGTCACTCGAGACCAGGAAGGCGTTGAAATAGGCGAGGTAGTTTCCCGGCCCCTGCCCACTCTGGACCTGGAACATGACTTGGCACGCAAGGTAATTCGCGGCCAACGAGACCGAGTACAGCGGTACGATCGCCAGCACCGCCGCCGACATCCGGGTGGTCACCAGATACGGCAGGGGCCGGATCGCGATGGATTCCAGCGCGTCGATCTCCTCACTGATCCGCATCGACCCGAGCTGTGCGGTGAAGCGGCAACCCGACTGCGCGGTGAACGCGGTCGCCGCCAGCAGCGGCGCGATCTCGCGGGTCGTCGCGAATGCCGACAGACCACCGGTCACCGGTGACATCCCGAGGAGATTCAGTGCGGTGTAACCCTCGATACCGACCGTCGCGCCGCCCATGACGCCGAGGATCACCATGACGCCGACGGTGCCGCCGCCGACCACGATCGCGCCATTGCCCCACGCGACGTCGGCGAGCAGACGCCAGACCTCTTTGCGGTAGTGGGTGAACGCGATGGGCACCGCACCGATCGACCGCACCAGGAAGGTGATGAGGTGCCCCATGCGTGCCAGCGCGTCACGCGGCCCGCGGTAGACACCCTTGGCGGCCTCGACGGGCCGGAGTACGGGCGGGACGTACCGGGATGCGGCCATCTCACACCACCTTTGCCGGGACGACGATGGCGAACAACTGGGTGAGCACCACGTTGACGGTGAACAACAGGAGCACCGAATTGACCACGGCGGCGTTCACCGAGTTGGCGACGCCGGCAGGCCCGCCCTTGGTGTTGAGTCCGCGGTCACAGGCCACGATCGCCACGATCGCGCCGAAGATGACCGATTTGATCAAGGCGAACAACAGGTCCGACACCGAGGCGAACGAGGCGAAGGTGCCCGTGTAGCTACCGGGGGTGCCGCCCTGGAAGTAGACGTTGAAGGCGTAACCGGTGATGAAGCCGACGAAACACACGAAACCGCAGAGCAGGAAACTGACCACCATGGTCGCGAGCAGGCGCGGCGAGATCAGTCGCTGCACGGGGTTCACACCCATCACGCGCATCGCATCGATCTCGTCGCGGATGGTCCGGGAGCCCAGGTCGGCGGCAATCGCCGAACCGACCGCACCGGCGAGCAACAGCGAGGTGACCAACGGGGCGCCCTGCCGGATGACGCCGAGTCCGGTGGCGGCACCGGAGAACGACGTCGCACCGATCTGCCCGGCGATGTTGGACACCTGGATCGAGACGATCACGCCGATCGGGATGGCAACCAGGAAGGTCGGGAACACCGAGGTGCTCGACATGAAGGCGCACTGGCGGATGAACTCACCGAACGGGAAGCGGCGCTTGAGGATGTCCTCGATGAGGACCTTGAACACCTCGACGAACATCGCGAGCTGACGACCGAAGGTCTCGAAACTCGCCACGATGTGTTCGCGAAACCACTTGCGCACTCCCCCGGGCTTGCGCGTCCCTGTTGCCTCGTCTTCCGAAGCCACTGCGTCAGTGCTGCTCAACACCCATCCCTGCGTCGTACGTCATCCGTCGCGTGCCCCCCTGGCAGGCCTGGCCCGCAGTAATATACAGCACCGCCGAACGGGTCGTATGCCGCGGGTCACACCTGGCGTGGCCTGCGGCCTCGCACCTCACGCAATACGGTGGGGTGTGTGGACGAGCCTCAGGATGGTCCCCCCGATGTGGAGGGCCACGCATGTGTGGGTGCCGACACAGTAACTTGGTCACGCGTCCAAGGTGAGGAGAAACACGGGAATCGTTCCAACAGAATCGACGCGACTCCCTTCCGACCGCCTCGCGGCATGGCCGACCTCCGGGTCTGGGCGCCCGCGACGACACGGATGCGCACCCGGGTCGTCACTCCGACCGGCACGCATGATCTGCCGATGATCGGCACCGACGCACCCGGGTGGTACCGGATCGACCCGGCCGTACTGACCACGGCGCTCGGCGAACTCGGACACACCGATCCCGAGTGCCTGCGGTACGGATTCCTCATCGACGACGAGGAGCGCGCGCTGCCCGACCCGAGGTCGGTACGTCTGCCCGACGGCGTCCACGGCCTCTCCGCGTTCCATGTGGTCGACCCGTCGATCTGGCACGACGCGCAGTGGACCGGTCGCGACATCCGCGGTGCCGTGCTCTACGAGCTCCACATCGGCACCTTCACCCCCGAGGGGACCCTCGACTCGGCCATCGGGCACCTCGACGACCTGGTGGAGCTCGGCGTCGATGCGGTGGAGGTCATGCCGCTCAACGCCTTCAACGGTGAGTACAACTGGGGCTACGACGGCGTCGGCTGGTATGCGGTGCACGAACCGTACGGCGGCCCGGATGCCTTCGCCCGCTTCGTCGACGCCTGTCACGTCCGGGGGCTGGCCGTGGTCCTCGACGTCGTCTACAACCACCTCGGGCCGTCGGGCAATTACCTCCCCGATTTCGGGCCGTACCTCGGTGCCGGTTCGACCGGCTGGGGTGCGTCGCTGAACCTCGACGGTCCGTCCTCCGACGAGGTGCGCACCTACATCCTGCAGAACGCGCTGCGCTGGTTCACCGAATTCCACGTCGACGCACTGCGGTTGGACGCGGTACACGCCCTCGTCGATCACCGCGCCCATCCGCTGCTCGAAGCCCTCGCGGTCGGTGCCGACGCACTGTCGGATTCGCTGGGCCGTCCCTGCTCCCTCATCGCCGAGTCCGACCTCAACGATCCGCGACTGATCCTGCCCAGAACGGTCAACGGCCATGGTCTGACCGCTCAATGGGACGACGACATCCATCACGCGATCCACACCGCCGTCTCCGGGGAACGGCAGGGTTACTACGCGGATTTCGGCAGTCTCGAGGGTCTGTCAAAGGTGTTGCGCGGCGGCTTCTTCCACGACGGGACGTACTCCTCCTTCCGCGGCCGACACCACGGTAGACCGATCCCGGAGACGGTCCCGACCACCGCGCTGGTGGCCTACACCTGCGACCACGATCAAATCGGCAACCGGGCGATCGGTGATCGGCCGAGCCACTACCTCGACCACGGCCGGCTCGCGATCAAGGCGGCGCTGGTGCTGTTGTCGCCGTTCACCCCGATGCTGTTCATGGGTGAGGAGTGGGCCGCCGGTACGCCATTCGCGTTCTTCACCTCCCATCCCGAACCCGAGCTCGCCGAGGCCACCCGCAACGGCCGCAAGGCCGAATTCGCGGACCACGGTTGGGATACCGACGACATCCCCGACCCGCAGGATCCGGAGACGTTTCTGCGCTCCAAACTGGACTGGTCGGAACCCGACACGCCGGAACACTCCCGGGTTCGGGACTTCTACCGCGACCTGATCGCGCTGCGCAAGTCCACAGATGCCTTCTCCCGCAGCGATTTCGCATCCATCGACACCGACCACGACGACACCGGGGGATGGTTCGCGATGCACCGCGGCGATGACGCGTCCGAGGCGCAGTGGTCGGTCGTCTGCGTGCTGGCCGACGAGCCTCTCACCGTGCCCATCGACCTCGAGCCGGTGTTGTGGTGGGAGCCGGTGGAATCGGTCGACGACGGGATACGCAGCCCCGGCCACAATGTGGTGATCGGCCGCCGCCGCTCATAACCGTCACCCGTGATCGGCCGAGACCTCGTAGCCGTCACGGTCAGGTCAGGTACTGATATGCACTGTCAGGTCAGATACTGATATGCCGGCGAATCCGGTTCGAGCCGTTCACAATTGAGTCGCGAGTGATCCATCCGGTCCATCAGGCCGGCGAGTCCGTCGCGGTCCCCGAGCTCGATACCGACGAGTGCCGCGCCGGTCTCGCGATTGTTGCGCTTGACGTACTCGAACAGGGTGATGTCGTCGTCGGGTCCGAGGACCTCGTCGAGGAAACGCCGAAGCGCCCCCGGCTCCTGCGGGAAGTCGACGAGGAAGTAGTGCTTGAGCCCCTGGTGGACCAGCGAGCGTTCGATGATCTCGCCGTAGCGGGAGACATCGTTGTTGCCGCCGGAGACCAGGCACACCACGACGGCATCGTCGGGCAGCTTCAGCTGCGAGAGGCCGGTCACCGCGAGTGCTCCGGCCGGTTCGGCGATGATGCCCTCGTTCTGATAGAGCTCGAGCATCGTCGTGCAGATCGCGCCCTCGTCGACGTGGGTGATGTGTGCCGATCCCGCGGGCAACGACACCGGCTCGTCGGGCAGTATCCGAACCGGAGTGTGCGCCGTGGTCTCTGCGCGGACCTCGTCGAGGACCGGGTGGGCGGTGACCGATGCGTCGAGATCGGCCATCGCGCGGTGCCCGAGCGCGCCGATGCGTTTGACGGCCGCACCGTCGACGAACGGGTCGATCCGATCGAGCGTCACCGGTCCGCCGGCGACCAGGGCGGCGGCGAGGGAGATGGCACCGGTCGGCTCGACCCCGACGATGACGGTCTCGCGCGAGACCGAACGGAAGTAGGTGGCCATCCCGGCCAGACAACCACCACCACCGACGGGTGCGACGACGACATCCGGTGCGCGGCCGAGTTGATCGACGACCTCCCGGGCGATCGTGCCCTGACCCGCGGCGGTCCGCGGATCGTCGAAGGCATGAATCCAGGCCGCACCGGTACGCAGGACGTCGGCCTGGGCGGCGGCCGCGGCCGCGTCGTAGGTGTCGCCGACCGCCAATAGCTCTACGTAATCGCCGCCGTGCCAACGAATCCGGTCGCGCTTCTGTTTCGGGGTGGTGGTCGGCACGTAGATACGGCCGGGCGTCTGCATGGTGCGGCAGGCGTAGGCCACCCCCTGGGCGTGGTTGCCCGCGCTCGCGGCAACCACCCCGCGCGACCGCTCCTGTGGGGACAGTTGCGCCATCACGTTGTAGGCACCGCGGATCTTGTAGGACCGGACGGTCTGTAGATCCTCGCGCTTGAGGTAGACCTGCGCGCCGACATCACGGCTGATCCGCGGGGCCGCCTCAAGCGGGGTGTGGGCGACCGCGGGCTCGATGCGTGCGGCGGCCGCGTCGATCGCCGCGGCCGACAAACCCGGCCCCGACTGCTGCAGCGACTCATTGACGTGCGGTGTGCTCACGGCACCCATGGTCTCACCGGCAGCGCTGTCCGGACCGCGCGGGGCGGACGCTCGACGGCCCGCCGGGCACCGGCTCGATGGCCCCGCCGGGCAATTGCCTGCGCCGGGCCGCAGCACGCGCCTAGACTCGGCGAGAACGCATCCACCACATGGTCGTCGGCGCGTATCGGCAGGACTCGAGACACCGGTTCCCGCCGCCCGATCACCGATCACCATGTCAGCGGAGGGAACTCCCGTGCCCCTGCTCGCCCGGACCCTGCTCACCCGCCCGCTCCGGCGCGGTTCTCGCCGACTACTCGCCGCAGCTTGTGGTGGCGTGCTGACCGCCGGAGTGCTCAGCGCCCTCGGTACCGCCCCGGCCCAGGCGGCGCCGGTGTGCGCCGGCGGCGGCGCGCCCGCCCGACTCGTCGGGGCCGTCCCCGGCGCGGCGCTGGAGGGGCTGACCGTCGATGCCGCCGGTCACGCGTATGCGACCGATCTGATCAGCGGACAGGTGTTCCGATTCGACCAGCCGGGCGCACCCGGCCGGGCGATCGCCCGCGTTCCCTCCGGTGGTGCCGGGGCGTTGGCCTGGGCGCCCGACGGCACGCTGCTCGTCGGTTACGGCGCCGATCCACGGGTGGTCCTCGGGGATACGGTCCGCCCGGGTGCGATCGCGCGCCTGGATACCCGGACGAACGTCCTGCGACCGTGGGTGGGCGGACTCTCCGCCGCCGACGGGATGGATGTGGCGGCCAACGGCACCGTCTATGCCACCAACGACTTCGGCAACCTCATCGGACGCGTCGCACCGAACGGTGCGGTCAATGCGCAGTGGGGTTCACTACCGAGTGCCAACGGCGCCGTCCTCGGTCGCGGCGACGGATGGCTGTACGTGTCGCGCACCTTCACCAATCCGGGCGTGAGCCGAATCTCGACGGCGAATCCGCGTGTCGTACAGAGTCTGCTCACCCTCGGTGGCGCGGACACCCTGGCAGCTCCCGACGGCCTGACCCTCGACTCGCGGGATCGTCCGGTGGTGCCGTTCAATGCCGGTGGGCAGATTGTCCGGATCACCGCACCCGGATCGTATTGTGTTCTGGCCCAAGGACTTCGACTGTCCAGCGTGCTGAGTTACGGCCGCGGGGACCGCGGCTTCTCGGCGGGCCGGCTCTACCGTGCCGGTTTCGACGGACGGATCTATGAGATCCCCGGCGGGTTCGACGCCGGGGCGGTCGCCGCGTTCCCGGGTAGGTGACGGGCGACGAGCCACGTCGTCACCAGTGCGACACCGGAGAGCCAGGCGGTCAGTTCCGGGGTGAGGACCAGAAGCGAGATCAGTCCGACGACCCCGGCCACCGCGATCGCCTGAAGCTTGTGCACCGGCCACGCCACGCCCGCGACGTCGACGGTGCGCACCGCGCGAGCATGCTCACGAACGGGATTCATCTCGATCATCGCGGTCATCTGCGCACTCCTGCCGACGCGTCTTCGTACTGCCGTGATACCGAATATAGCACTACCATCACTCAAGGTTTCGGCGAGCCGAAACCAGGGTTTCGTGCGATGGTTCGGTACGCGGACGCACCGGTCTCAGCGGCTGCGCTGCAGCGTGTCGAGCAGTTCGTGATACGGACCGACCAGGTACGCGGTGTCCTCGGCGGCCAGCCGGTCGTCGCGTCGGGGATGCAGCACGGTCCCGGATCGCCGGATGATCGCGATGATGCGGGTCCGTGTGGGCAGGTCGGCGAGCAGCATGCCGTCGAGGACGCTGCCCCGCCGGACGAACAGGCCGCCGACCATGAATGAATACCGTCCGACCGAGAACGTGGAGATGACCTGCAGGCCGAGTGCCGCCCCGATGAACCAGGGCGCGGCGAGTTCGACGGTGGACCGCACGTTCTCGAACCCGAAGCGGTGCGCGACCGCCGCACCCAACGACTGGTCGTAGACGCGGAGCACCACCGGAACGCCGGCCCGTCCCCCCGACCGGGACCAGCGCCGTCCGAGCACCTCACGCAGGATGATGCCGGTCTCGATGTTCACCATGTCGTCGTGGGTGAGCACGGCCACCGCGTATGCGCGGTCGATACCGGCATCGGCGAGTGTGCGCCGCAGCGTCGCGTCCCCGATGATCACCGGGATGTCGAGTTCGGCCGCCACCTCGAGGAAGCGGTTGTCGTCGTTGCGTTCGACCACGACCACCTCGTGTCCGAGCGCCCGCAGGTCGGTCGCCACCCGGATGCCGAAGGACCCCAACCCCACGACCAGGATGTGACCGGCCATGTCTCGGACGCGCCGACGTGCGGCGGACGCACCGATCCGGCGGGACAGCAACAGGTCGGCGACGAAGGCCATCAACACCGCGGTGGTGGTGACACCGGCGAACATCAGACCGATCGCGAACAATCGCAACCAGGTCGGCTGACCGACGAAGCTGAAATCGCCGTAACCGACCGTCGCGATGGTCTCGGTGGAGAAGTAGAGCGCATCGACCAGGCTCATCCCCGGCCGGTGATAGGTGAAGCGCAGCAGGATGGTGGCAAAGGCCAACAGTGTCAACGACACACCCAGCGCGCGAAAGAGGTTCGGGTTGACGTCGTCGCGGAACGCACGGACGGCGCCGAGCGCGCGCAGCGGGAGCGGACGGCGTGAGCGCGTGCGTCGCCGGTCCGGGGCGATCTCCACACCCTGCGCGGCGAGGTCGTCGACCGTGCCGATCATCGCGACCCAATCCCCCGGTTCGACCGGCAGATCGCGGCCCGGGCACGGCACGACCGACTCCGCACCCGATCCGGATCCGGCGCGCAACACGGCCACCGGCGCGAGGTCGCCGTAGAGCTCGCGCAGCGTGCCCGCACTCGGGGCATGGGCCCCGGACACCACGAACTCGTTGCCCGCCACCGGGATCGAGTGCGTCGTACGTCCCAGACATGCCTCGACGACCGACGGGGCGGCGAGTTCGGCGACGTCGAGTACGGCGCCCGGCCCGTTGCCCGAGGCGACCGCGTCGCGCAGCACCGCATTGGACAGGTTGGCGACCACCCGCACGTGCGGATCGAGAGTGCGTGCCAGCAGGGCGATCTCGAGGTTCACCGCGTCATCCGACCCGGCGCACACCACTGCCGCGGCCTGCCCGACGTCGGCGTCGGCGAGGTCACCGGGTGCCGACAGCGTGATGATGCGCGCTCCGGCACTGGCGAGTTCCTCGGTGACCCGCAGCGTCAGCGCGTCGTCACCGTGCACGATGATGTGACCGGGCATTTCGCAGAGCGTACCCGTGGCACGCCCGGCACGCGTGCCGACACCGGGCGTCCCCGGGGCCGGCCCGGGCAGCTCAGCCCAGGCAGCTCGGACCGAGCAACGCTTTGAGGTCACCCATGAGCGCCGAACTCGGGGTCACCCGCAACGATTCGGTCAGGCACAGCAGCGTCGAGCGATCGTCGGAGACGAGGGTGACGTGAACGTCGGCGGTCCCGGGATGGCGGGTCAACACCTGCTTGAGTGCGGCGACCCGATCCGGCGTGCACAGTCGGCTCGGCAACGTCAGGGCGACCGGCTTGGTCGTGCCCGCCACGTCGAGGTCGGGGACGGCGAGGTCATTGGCGCTGATCATCATTTTGTCGTCGTCGCGCAGGGTCACGCGAGCCTTGATGAGCACGATGTTGTCCGGGGCGATGTCCATGCCGTACGCCAGGAACGAACGTGGGAAGAAGTAGACCTCCACGCCACCGACCATGTCCTCGAGGGTGATCGCGGCCCACGGTTCGCCCTTCTTGTTCACCCGGCGGGTGACCGTGGAGATGATGCCGCCGATCGTGATCTGCGCACCGTCGGACACATTGCCCTCGAGCAGTTGGGTGATCGAGGTGTCGGTCTGCGCGGCGATGGCGTGCTCGACGCCGGCCAACGGATGCCCGGATACGTAGAGCCCCAACATCTCTCGCTCCAGGGTGAGCTTGTGTTTGGTGTCCCACTCCTGGTCGGGGACGGGCACCGCGAACACCTCGGCGAGACTGTCGTCGGCCGACTCGTCGCCACCGCCGAACAGATCGAACTGCCCGATCGCCTCGGCCTTCTTGGTGCCGATCACCGATTCGACCGCCTCGGTGTGGATCAGGAACAGACCCTTGCGCGGATGGCCGAGCGAGTCGAAGGCGCCGGCCTTGATCAGCGACTCGGTGACCTTCTTGTTGCAGGCGGTGACGTCGATCTTGTTGAGGTAGTCGGAGAAGTTCGCGAACTTCCCCTTCGACTCCCGGGCCTCGAGGATCGAGCCGACGACCCCGGACCCGACGTTGCGGATCGCGGCCAGACCGAAGCGGATGTCGGTGCCGACGGCGGCGAAGTTGCGCTGCGACTCGTTGACGTCGGGCGGCAACACGGTGATGCCGAGCTTGCGGCAATCGGCCAGGTAGATCGCGGCCTTGTCCTTGTCGTCGCCGACCGAGGTGAGCAGACCGGCCATGTACTCGGCGGGATAGTTGGCCTTGAGGTAGGCGGTCCAGAAGGAGACCAGGCCGTAGCCCGCGGCGTGCGATTTGTTGAACGCATACCCGGCGAACGGCAACACCGTGTCCCAGAGGGCGGTGATCGCCGCCTGCGAGAACCCGTTGTTGCGCATGCCCTCTGCGAAGCCGTCATAGGCCTCGTCGAGGATCTCCTTCTTCTTCTTGCCCATCGCGCGGCGCAGCAGGTCTGCTTGTCCGAGCGAGTAGCCGGCGACCTTCTGCGCGATCTGCATGATCTGCTCTTGGTAGACGATCAGGCCATAGGTCTCGGAGAGGATCTCCTTGAGCGGTTCCTCGAGTTGGGGGTGAATCGGCCGGATCTGCTGCAAACCGTTCTTGCGCTTGGCGTAGTCGGTGTGCGCGTTGACACCCATCGGGCCCGGGCGATACAGCGCGAGGACGGCGACGATGTCCTCGAAACCGGTGGGCTGCATCATCTTCAACAATTCGCGCATGGCCGCGCCGTCGAGCTGGAACACGCCGAGCGTGTCGCCACGGGCGAGGAGCTCGTAGGTCTTCGGGTCCTCGAGCGGCAGCGTGTCGAGGTCGAGGTCGATCCCGCGGTTGAGCTTGATGTTCTCCAGGGCGTCACCGATGACGGTGAGGTTGCGCAGTCCCAGGAAGTCCATCTTCAGCAGGCCGATCGCCTCGCACGAGGGATAGTCCCAGCCGGTGATGATCGCGCCGTCCTGGGCGCGCTTCCACACCGGGATGGCGTCGGTGAGCGGCTCCGAGGACATGATCACCGCGCAGGCGTGGACGCCGGCATTGCGGATCAGGCCCTCGAGGCCGAGGGCGGTGTCGTAGATCTTCTTGACGTCGGGGTCGGTCTCGATGAGCGTGCGCACCTCGGTGGCCTCGCCGAACCGCTCGTGCTCGGGGTTGGTGATCCCCCAGACCGGGATGTCCTTGGCCATGATGGGCGGCGGCAGGGCCTTGGTGATGCGGTCGGCGATCGCGAAGCCGGGCTGGCCGAACTGGACCCTGGCCGAGTCCTTGATCGCGGCCTTGGTCTTGATCGTGCCGAAGGTGATGACCTGGGCGACCTTGTCGCTGCCCCACCGTTCGGTGGCGTAGCGCACCATCTCACCGCGGCGGCGGTCGTCGAAGTCGATGTCGATATCGGGCATCGACACACGTTCGGGGTTGAGGAATCGCTCGAAGAGCAGTCCGTGCGGGATCGGGTCGATGTTGGTGATGCCCAGCGCCCACGCGACCAGCGAACCGGCCGCCGACCCGCGGCCCGGGCCGACGCGGATGCCGACCTCCTGCGCGTGCCGGATGAGATCGCCGACCACCAGGAAGTAGGCCGGGAATCCCATCTGGATGATGACGTCGAGTTCGTAGTTCGCACGCTCCTGGTACTCCGCGGGCACCTCGGAGTCGGGGAAGCGACGTTCCTTGAGGCCCTTGGCGACCTCCTTGCGCAGCCAGGTCTCCTGGGAATCACCCTCGGGCACCGGGAAGACCGGCATCCGGTCGCGGTGGGTGAAGACGTCGGCGTAGCTCTGCACCCGCTCGCCGATCTCCAGGGTGTTGTCGCAGGCACCGGGCACGACCGAATCCCACTGCGCCCGCATCTCCTCGGCCGACTTCAGGTAGTAGCCGTCACCGTCGAACTTGAAACGGGTGGGATCGGAGAGGGTCTTGCCGGTCTGCACGCACAGCAGCGCCTCGTGCGCGGCAGCGTGCTCCTTGGTGACGTAATGGCAGTCGTTGGTGACGATGGGTTTGATGCCGAGTTTGCGACCGATCTCGAGCAGTCCGTCGCGGACCCGGCGCTCGATCTCCAGGCCGTGTTCCATCAGCTCGAGGTAGAAGTTCTCCTTGCCGAAGATCTCCTGCCACTTCGCGGCCGCCTCGAGAGCTTCACGCTCGTGACCGAGCCGCAGCCGCGTCTGCACCTCGCCCGACGGGCAGCCGGTGGTGGCGATGATCCCCTCGGCGTGCGCGGCGATGATCTCGGCGTCCATCCGCGCCCACTTGCCCAGCTGTCCCTCGATCGACGCCAACGACGAGAGCTTGAACAGGTTGCGCAGACCCGTGGCGTTCTCGGCGACCATCGTCATGTGGGTATAGGCACCCGAGCCGGAGACGTCGTCGTCCTTCTGGTCGCGGGTACCCCACAGCACACGTTTGGTGTTGAAGCGCGACTCCGGGGCGATATAGGCCTCGATGCCGATGATGGGCGTGATGTCGCTTTTCACAGCGGTGTTGTAGAACTCGCTGGCACCGAACATGTTGCCGTGGTCGGTCATACCGATCGCGGTCATCCCCAGGCGCTTGGCCTCGGCGAACAGCGGCGACACCTTGGCCGCGCCGTCGAGCATCGAGTACTCGGTGTGGTTGTGCAGGTGAACAAACGAGTCTGCCACGGACGCTTCTCACCTCTGGTGCGAGTCTTTGGGATAGGGCGTCACCAACTCTAGGCGCTGCGACCGACAGCCACGCCCGGGCGCGCCGCTGCGGGAAAGCTGTGGCAGGTGAGGCGCCGCACGCGGTGTGTCGTCGTCGGTGTGTCACGCCCGGCGTGTCGAATCGCCTCGCCGGTCCGGGCGACTCTCAGCCGTCGCGCAGCACGTCGAGCGCGTGCTGCAGATCCTTCGGATACGGGCTGGTGTATTCGACATGGCGACCGTCGGCGGGATGGGCGAACCCCAGCGACCGCGCGTGCAGCCACTGGCGGTCGAGACCCAGACGCGCGGCGAGCACCGGGTCGGCCCCATAGGTGAGATCACCACAACACGGATGGTGCAGGGCCGAGAAGTGCACCCGGATCTGATGGGTGCGGCCGGTCTCTAGATGGATGTCGACCAGCGACGCCGCCGCGAACATCTCGAGGGTGTCGTAGTGGGTGATGCTCGGCTTGCCGCCCGCGGTGACCGCGAACTTCCAGTCGTTGCCGCGATGGCGGCCGATCGGGGCGTCGATGGTTCCCTCGGGCGGATCGAGGTGTCCCTGCACCAGCGCGTGATACCCCTTGTCGACCTCGCGGTCCCGGAAGGCGCGCTTGAGCAGCGAATACGCACGCTCGGACACCGCGACCACCATCAGTCCGGAGGTGCCGACGTCGAGCCGGGACACGATGCCCTGCCGCTCGGAGGCACCCGAGGTGGAGATCCGATAGCCCGCGGCGGCGAGCGCACCGACGACGGTCGGCCCGCTCCAACCGACCGAGGGATGTGCGGCGACCCCGACCGGTTTGTCGACGACGATGATGTCGGAGTCGTGATAGACGACCGAGAGGTCCTCCACCGGCGTGGGCTCGACCCGCAGCGGCTCGGTCGGCGCGGGCAGCAGCACATCGAGCCAACCGCCGGCGACCAGTTTGTGGGACTTGCCGACCGCGACGCCGTCGACGGTGACCTCGCCGTCGTCGGCGAGACGGCCCACGACCGTGCGCGACAGGCCCAGGAGCCGCGCCACCCCGGCATCGGCCCGCATCCCGTCGAGGCCGTCGGGAATGGGCATCGCCCGCGACTCACGCATCGGCGTTCCTCCCGGTCTCGGTGTCCGTGTTGGTCTCGGTGTTCTTGTTGGTCTCGGTGTCACTGCCGGCGCCGGTGTCCCGGTGATCGCCCTCCGCCGGCTGGTCGTCGGGGTCCGGGTCGTTGCGGGCCGCCCAGCCCGAGCGGGTGCCGTCGTGGTCGTATCCGAGCAGCGACAGGATCACCAGCAGCACCGCCCCGCACACGACCGCCGAGTCCGCGACGTTGAACACCGGCCACCAGCCCACCGACACGAAGTCGACGACATGCCCGCGCAGCGGGCCCGGCGCCCGGAAGATCCGGTCGATCAGATTGCCCAGTGCCCCACCGAGAACCAGGCCCAGTCCGAGAATCCACCAGCCCGATCGGAGGCGGCCGGCATAGCGGATGATGACCGCCACGACCGCCAGGGCGATCAACGTGAGAACCCAGGTGTAACCGGTCGCCATCGAGAACGCCGCGCCACTGTTGCGCACCAGACGCAGGGTCACCGTGTCGCCGATGATCCGCACCGGCTCGCCCGGTGTGATCAGGGCCACCACAAGGGTTTTGGTGATGACGTCGAGAGCGACGACGGTACCGGCGATGGCGGCCAGAACGGCGAGTACCTTCGCGCCGCGATGCGTGCGGGGCGCCGTCGTCGCGGTCGTCATCTGCTCGTCGGCACCCGAGGTGGTGCCGTTGGTCGCTGAGTCGTCCACCCGTCCATCATCCCTGACGCGTGCAATACGCTGACTGCCGTGTCCCCCACGCCCGCTTCGTCCAGGATCGCCGCACGCCCGATCCGGCGCAGGCGCCGCCTGCCACGCAGACCGGCCGCCGCGGTTTGGGTGACCATCCTCACCGGCGCGCTGGCGGTGAGCGCGTGTGGCTCCGGCACCGATACCGCAGCGTCGTCGCAACCACCGACCCCGTCCGGGCCGTGTGCCGCCGACCCCGGTACGGGCCTGACCCAGGCCACGCCGATCCCGATCCCGTCCGCGACCGTCACGCTCACCTCCCCCGGCGCGGCTCCCACCCGAGTCGCCACACCCGCACCCGACGTCGGTTCGGCACAGCAGGTGACGCTGTCGACCACCTCGAGCGAGGTCTCCACCACCGCGCAGACCACCCAGGAGGTCACCACCCCGCTGACCGCCCGGTTCGGCTGCACGGCGACCTCCGAACTGCACCTCGTCCTCGGAACACCGACCTCCACGCAGCCCGAACTGACCGACCAGCTCGCGAAGGCGAAGGGCAGCGTCGCCGGGATCGCCTTCGGGCCGGCGCTGAGCCCGATGTCGCTACGTCTGCGGCCGACCGACGCGTCGTCGGCGCCCGCACGTCGTGCGCTCGAACAGTCGCTGGTGCAGACCCTGCAGGATTCGATCGTGCTGCCCACCGACCCGATCGGCGTCGGCGCGACGTGGCGTAGCGAACGCACCGTCGTCGGCGCCGCCACGGTGACGCAGACCATCGAGGCGCGGCTGAGCGCGTGGGACGGAAATCGCCTGACCATCTCCTTCACCGCCGAGGAGTCACCGATCAACTCGGTGTTCACCATCCCCGGCGGCAACACCACCCTGACGATCGCCCGGTATTCCTATTCCGGGTCCGGGGAGATCACCGTCGACCTGACCCGCGGATTGCCGGTCGGCGGGCATGCCGACTACAGCGGTGCGCGAGAACTGGTCGGCGCCGACCCCGACCAGCCGCTACTACAACGCATCGGGTTCAGCGTGAACTGGAAGTGACCTGTCGGGCCGCACACCTCCATCGCCCCGGAGCCCCGAGCTCCGAGCCCCGAGCTCATCGGAATCGCCGCCACCGCAGAAACGCCGCAGGGCCCCGACTCGAGGAGTCGGGGCCCTGCGCTCGTTGATCAAGTGCGCGATCAGCTCGACGGACGGGTACTCGACGACGTCGGGCACATCGCGCTGGTCACACCATTGGTGGTGATCAGCGGGCAGACGAAGCTGCTGGCGAGCTTCCAGCGCCCACCGTCGTAGACGATCTGCGCGTCGATGTCCTGCGGCTGCTGGTCGGGCAGTTTGACCTGCACCCGAACACTCGCCCGGTTGGGTCCATCGGTGGTCACCGGACCGCGGATCTGATACGTGACGTCCGGGTTCTCCTTGCGCGCCTGCACCAGCTTGTCGAAGACGGCCGGGTCCTTCTGCGAGTTCTGCACCAGCTGCGTCTTCTGCGCATTCGGCACGTTCGGGTCGAGCGCGGTCTGCAGCATCTGGTTCAGGGTCGCCACCGACGGCGGATTGCTCGCATCGGTGACGTTCGTCCCGCCGCCTGCGGTCGAGGCGGCGCTGCTGGTGGTGGTCTGGGCGACGGTGGGGATGTCGTCGGCACTGTCGTCGCTGCTACACGCTGCAACGCTGACGGTCACCGCGGCCGTGATCATGACGGCACCCACGAACTTCGGAAACTTCAACGATCTCCCTCACTGTCTGTGCGACCCCGCCGTCACCGGCGCGGTCATCCTTACGACTTGTCGCGGTTGCTCCCACCCTGTCCGGATGGGTCAACGGTGACACCACTATGCCAAACCGTCGCACGGCACCGGCGTGCCGGACACCACGACCGCAACGGTTGACGCCGTCGGCGGGTTCCCGCAACCTGTGATCCATGGCACCCACGCCGCACGCACGCATCGCCCTGATCACCACCGGCGGCACCGTCGCGGCCCGCACCGGAACCGACGGTGCGGTGCCGGTGCTCTCCGCCGACGACCTGCTGGCCACCGCTGATGAGTCGGCCGCGCACGGGGCGCTCATCGAGGGAACGTTCGAACCACAGATCGTTCCGGTCGATCTGATGTCGGTGGACAGTTCGGCGATGACACCGACCGAACAGTTCCGCGTGGTCGCCGCGATCGCCGACGCGCTCGCCGACCCCGACATCGACGGGGTGGTGGTGACCCATGGCACCGACACGATGGAGGAGACCGCCTTCCTCGCCGACCTCGTCGCCGCCGATCCCCGCCCGGTGGTCTTCACCGGCGCGCAACGACCGGCCGACGACCCGCACGCCGACGGCCCGGCCAACATCGCGTCGGCGTTGGCGCATGCCGCCGATCCGGACTCGCGCTCGCTCGGGGTGCAGATCGTCCTCGGCGGTCGGATCACCGCGGCGCGCGGGGCGTTCAAGGCCTCCACGGTCGATCTCGATGTCTTCGATTCCGTGCACGATTCGTTGCCACGACCATTGCTGACCGGTCCACTGCCGGGTGGCCGTCCGGTCCGCGTCGACGCCTACACCTTGTATCCGGGTGTCTCACCGGGACTCATCGCCGCATCGGTGTCGCAGAACGCCGCGGGCATCGTGCTCGCCGGGACCGGTTCGGGCAACACCCATCCCGACATCACCGCCGAGGTCAGCCTGGCGCGGCAGCGCGGGGTGGTCGTGGTCGTCACCACCCGGGTGCCCTACGGCCCGGTGGTTGCCACCTACGGCGGCGGGGGTGGCGCGGTGGATCTCGAGCGTGCCGGGGCGATCGTCTCGAGGTGGCTGCGCGCACCTCAGGCACGCGTGGCCCTGCAGGCGCTGCTCACCACCGGCTGCGACGCCGACGAGGTCGCCGACTTCTTCTCCGCATCCGAGCCGCGGGACGACTGAGCGCCTGGGCGACTGGGCGATTGCGCGCCGGGAGCCCGTGCGCTCACCCGCTCGACCAGTCCAGACTGTCGATCGGGTCCGCACGGCGCAGATCGGGATCGTCGGCGGCGAAGGTACGCGCCGGACCGGGCCCGGTGGTCCTGGTTTCGAACCGCACGGTGACCACACCGTGCCCGGCACCCTGCACCCAACCGTGCCCGTGGTCGCGGTGGGTCACATCGTTGCCGGTCGCCCACTCGTTGCGCGGCGCTGCGTTCGCTGCACCGCCGCCCGCCCCCGTGCCGCCACCGTCCTCGATGCCGTCACCGCCGTCACTGTTCTCGATGCCGTCGGCACCGGGCGCGGACTCCGTGGTGCGCGTGGACATGCCGGGCACCTGCCCGGCCGGGGCCGCGACGTCGTCGAACAACGCATACTGCTCGGTGTCACTGAGACCGGAATAGCCCACTCCGACAAGGCGAATCGGTCCAATCGACTCGGGATCGAGGGCCAGGCGCCGGGCCACCGCGGTGAGTGAGTCGAGATCGCTGGTGGCCGCGGGCAGCGTGAAACTGCGGGTGAGTACCGACATGTCGGCACGTTTGAGTTTGAGCACGACGGTGCGGGCACCACGCCCGTCGGCGACGAGCCGACGGTGCGCGTCGGCGGCCGACCGATCGATCGCCGGCCGCAGTCCCGCCATGGACACGATGTCGGCGGCGAAGGTGGATTCGGCCGAGATCTGTTTGGCCGCAGCACGTTCGGTGACCGGCCGATCGTCGATGCCCTGAGCGAGCCGGTGCAGCGCCGGACCGATGGTGGAACCGAGCACCGAGGCGACCTCGACCTCCGACAGGGCCGCGAGGTCGCCGATCGTGTCGATACCCAACCGGGACAGACGATCCCCGGACACCGGTCCGATCCCCCACAGTTTTCGGACCGGTAGCGCATGCAGGAACGCCAGTTCACGGCTGGGCGAGATCACCATCACGCCATCGGGTTTGGCCATCCCGGAAGCGATCTTGGCGATCTGCTTGCCCGAGCCGAACCCCACCGACGCGGCCAGGCCGACCTCGTCGCGGATGCGCCGCCGGATATCGTCGGCGAACGCGTGTGCCTGCGCGGCGGTGCATCCGACGAGGACCTCGGGTTCGGCGAACGCCTCGTCGAAGGACAACATCTCGATCACACCCACCGTCTCGCGGACGAGCGCGAAGATCCGCTCACTGACAACCCGATAGACGGCGCCGCGCGGCGGGAGCACCACCGCGGACGCGCCGACTAGTCGGCGCGCCTGATGCATAGGCATCGCCGACGACGCACCGTAGGCCCGCGCCGCATAGCTCGCACCCGCGACCACCCCCCGCCCACCGATACCGCCGACCAGCACCGGCCTGCCCCGCAGGGTCGGGCGCGTGAGCTGTTCGACGGAGGCGAAGAAGGCGTCCATGTCGAGATGCATCACCCACCGCTCGCTGCGCTCGGTGCCATCCTGCTCGCTGCGCTCGGTGCCATCCCGCTCGCTGCGCTCGGTGCCATCCCGCTCGCTGCGCTCGGTGCCATCCCGCTCGCTGCGCTCGGTGCCATCCCGCTCGCTGCGCTCGGTGGCGTCATCCCGACCGGCGATCCCCGGGACTCCTGCAGACTCCGACACCCTTGCAGACTAAGTCCTGCCCCGCCCGCCGATCGTCACGGCGTCGGCACACGTGGCAGCGGACGGTCAGGCGGCAGAGACGGCGAAGACCGGGATCTGTTCGGCATGCTCCACGAGCTGCGCCTCGGTCGCGTCGACCCCGAGTCCCTCCGGCAGGAACCGCCCGACCTCCCACCCCCACTTGTCGAGGTAGCGACGGATGATCGCGGCCCGGTCGGCCGCGGGCACCTCGACGAGCACAACCCGGCGCGAGCGCCGGCCACGACGCAGTTCACCCGAACCCGCCACGCGCGCATTGCGGACCCATTGGGTGGCGCCACGCACCGCCACCAGGTACTCGACGCCGTCGAGGACAAGTGGATTGACCGGAATCCTCTGCGGCGCACCGGAGGTGCGACCGATCACGGTCAGGGTCTGGGCGCCGGCGAGCGAGAAGCCGTGGTCGGTCAGCCAGCGGACGAGGGCATTCATTCGGGAATCGGTCGTCGTGGGCGGGAGGTAATGGGTCATCGGGGAAAACCTTTCGTCGAAGAGAGCACCGCTCTCGTTTCGAGTATGCGCGCACCCGATCCAAAAAACAAGAGCAATGCTCTCGCATTGTGCGATGATGGTCGCCATGCCCGGACCGACGACACGCGCCCCCCGCACCCGAGCCGAGAACCGGCAGACGATGGAGACCGAGATCCTGCGGCTCGGTCGAGAACATCTGAGCACCCACGGCGCCGCGGGACTGTCTCTGCGCGCGATCGCGCGGGAACTCGGCGTGGTCTCCTCGGCGGTCTACCGCTACGTCCCCAGTCGCGACGAACTGCTCACCCGGCTGCTCGTCGAGGGGTACACCCATCTCGCCGAGTCGGTCGACGCCGCCACCGACCGTATCGACACCGAGGACCATCGCGGCCGGATCATGGCTGCTGCCAAGGCAATCCGGATCTGGGCCGTCGACGACCCGGCGCGCTGGGCACTCCTCTACGGCAGCCCCGTCCCCGGATATGCGGCGCCCGCCGACCGTACCGTCACCCCCGGCACCCGCGTGATCGCACGGCTCATCGCCGAACTCGCAGCCGCACACGACGCGGGCGTCCTCGCCACCCCGGACTGCGAGGTCTCCCCCGCGCTGTCGGCCGATCTCGACGCCATCCGCGCCGAGTTCGGCAACGACCTACCCGATGCCGCCCTCGTCACCGGCACCCTGCTGTGGGCCGCGGTGATCGGGGCCACCTCGCTGGAGGTGTTCGGCCAATACGGCTCGGAGACGTTCTCCGTTCCCGAGCACTTGTTCACCGCCCAGATCGACGCGGTCCTGTCATCGGTGTTCCGCTGACGGAGGTGCCTCGACGGCAGTCGCGACGAGTACCCGCTCGGCGATCCATCCGTACGACGAGAGCGCCTTGACGTCGTCGTCGACGTCGTACCCGTGATCGGCGTCGGGGACCTCGAGGAGCCCGCGCAACGCCCCGGCGGCCTCGAGCCGCCGGGCATATCTCCGTCCCTCCTCGGCCAGGATGTCGTTGTGCGCCACGATGACCAGAGCGGGTGCGATACCGGTGAGATCGGCCTCGTCGGCGCCGCCGGCGGGTGAGACCAGCCGATCGGACCGCTGCGTGACGTCGGGGACGTAGGCGGCGTCGAACACCGTACCCATCCACGGTCGGAGCATCGGACGAGCCAGTGGTGAATGCTTGGCGCCCGCGGGGACCGTCAGATCCAGTGGCGGATAGTGCAGGACCTGCAACGAGATCGCTGGGCCACCGCGCTCGAGTGCGAGCCGCGCCCCGGCCGCCGCGAGCGCGCCGCCGGCACTCTGACCGCCGACGACCAGCCGGGTGCCGTCCCAACCGTGCTCGCTGCCGTGCTCGGCGATCCAGACGAGGATCTCGTGAATCTGCTCGGGCGGTTGCGGAAACCGATGCTGCGGGGCGAGAGCGTAGTCGACGTTGACGACCACGACGCCGGCCTCCACCGCCAGCAGCCGACACACCGGGTCGTCCTGCTCCCTCACCCCCATGACATATCCACCACCGTGCAGGTTCACATACACCGGCGGTGTGCGGTCGGTGCGGGCCGGACGATAGATCGTTGCCGTGACCGAACCCGGAGTGCTCGGTATCCGCAGCGGCTCGGTGGTGGCTCGGTGCCCGGGGAATCGCGACCGCGCCCGAGTGGTCGTGCGCCGCGCCGCACGACCCATCCCCCACTGCATTCCCCGCGCGACGACCCGTGCCACGGTCGGGTTGGCAAGCACTGACATTCGATGCCTCCGGAGAAGTCGTGGGTTGGTCATACGGTCTCGGGTTCGCCGCTGACGCGGCCCCGCGGATCGACCCCGGTGAACCCGATGCCGACGATGAGGGTGGCGAGCAGGGCCGCGCCGGCACACACCACGAAGGCCATCGAGTATGAATGATCGAGCGCATCGAAGGCAACCGACTGCAAAGGGTTGAGCGGCATGGACTTTCCGTCGACCATCACCGTCGCCGGAACCCCGTTGGCGCCCAGCGGGCCCGAGTGGACCGCGCCGACGGCTGCTTCGAGGGACTCGCGGGTGGCGCCGGACGCGTGGGCGGGCGCCGAATCGAAGGCCTGCAAGGCATTGCGAAGATCTTCGGATGCGTTGAGCTTCGCCTGGATGGCGTTGGCGGCCTGGGTCAGTGCGATCGCCCCGATCACCGACGGCCCGAGGGTGAAGCCGAAGTCGCGCAGCAGACTCGTGGTGCCGCTGGCCATCCCGGCCAGGTGCGTGGGCACGGTGTTGACGGCCACGGCGGTGACCGCCTGCAGCGCGAGCGCGAAGCCGAGCCCGACGACCGCGATCGGCGGCAGGATCAGGCCGAGCGACATCGTTGCCGCCGGGATCGACGCGGCCCAGAGGTCACCGATCGCGATCAGACCGAAACCACCCGCCATGAGCCATCGCGCGTTGTGGCGGACCAGCAGGCGGGCGACCAGCGGTGCGGTGAGCAGGGTCATGCCGTTGAGGATGACGAACGCGATCGACGTCACCAAGGGCGAAAACCCCTGGATGGCCGCCAATCTGATGCTGGTGATGTAGGCGGTGCCGAGCAACGCGAAACTGCCCAGCACGGTGGCGATCGCCGCGACGCTGAACGCCCGGTTGCCGAACAGGTCCAGACGTAACAGCGGCGCCGGTGCACGACGCTCGACGATGATGAACGCGACGGCCGACAGTGCGGCGACGACGAATGCGCCGATGATGTCCGGGGCGCCGTAGCCGGTCGTCGACCCCTGGATCACCGCGTAGAGCAGGGCGAATAGCGAGATCGCGACGGTGATCTGACCCGGCCAGTCCAACGATCGCCCCGTGGGAGCCGAGGACGTGGTGGCCATCGTGAGCGTCACGATCAGGCACGGAACCGCGAGCACGGCCACCGCCAGGAAACCCCATCGCCAACCCGCGGTGTCGGTGCCCGCGAAGGGATAGCGGGCGAGGAAACCGCCCAGCACCGGGGACACGAAGCTGCCGGTGGCCAGCGCCGCGGCCCACACCGAGATCGCGCGGGCGCGGTCGTGGGCCGTGTGCGTGCCCGCCGCGACCATCGCCAGGGTGGTGGGCATGATCGCGGCCGCGCCGACACCGGTGAGCACCTGGCCGACGAGCAGCACGGCCACTCGGATCGAGGTGTCGACGTCGGCGCCCGGGGTGAGGAAGCCGATCAGCTGACCGATACCCAGAACGATGGTGCCGATGATCAGTAATCGCTTGCGGCCGAACAGATCTCCCAGCACCCCGAAGGTGAGCTCGAATAGGGTGACCGGGACCAGGAACGCCGCGGAGATCCAGGTGAGCTGTGACGCACTGGTGCCGAGATCGTCCTGGAAGAGCCCGTTGAGCACTGCGGGCATGGCCAACGCAGCCTGCGCCAGGGCGATCGCCGCCGCCGCGGCGATCAGCGTCCGTCTGTCGAGGACGTATCTGTCGGCAACCTGTCCGGTGACGAGCGTTCTCTGGGTCATGGGCGGGACCTTTCCGAGCCGAGGAGGCGGCGTGGATGACGCTGCCCAACTATCAGCAAAGCTGATAACAGCAATACTGACGGTTTGATCACGTCCGCGCAAGAGTGTGGCGCTTACCTCCTCTCCGACGGCGGGTACCTCGCCGGGGTTGCGGCGGGGTGACGCGGCGGTTCTGCATAATCAAGGTCGAGTTCGCCACCGCTTCACGTCCGCCGCCCGCCCTACACCCTCACCGCCCCGTATAGTCACCGTCGCGAGAGAGTCACCTATGCCCACCAGCAACGCCACCCTGCTCTACCTCGTCAAGCAGCTGGAGTTGGCGGTGCGCGCCCGGATGGACGAGGTGGTCGGCGGCGAGGGACTGACACCGGTGCAATACACCGCCCTGACCGTGCTGGCGCGCCGGCCGGGGCTGACGTCGGCCGAACTCGCCCGCAATTCGTTCGTGCGACCGCAGACGATGGCCCGGATCACCGCGGTGCTCGAGGAACGGCAATTCGTCCGACGCGAGACCGACCCGCACAGCCGCAGGCAGATGCGGCTGTACCTGACCGACCACGGCCACGAGACCGTCGAACGTCTGGAGCCGGCGATCACGGCCATCGAGACCCGGATGGTCGCCGATCTCGACGAGACCGAGGTCGAGGCACTGCGGTCGGCTCTGCAGTCGAGCAGGCGTGCGCTGGGTGGGTCGGCTGCCCACTGAGATATCCCCCAGAATCTCCCCTCGAGACGCCGATCGCCCGCACGCGTGACGCATGCGGGCGATCGGGAGTACCGCGCAGCGCGGCTCAGGTGGCGGCGCGGGTGATGTCGGCGGACACACCGTCGCCGAGTTCGATGCCGCCCGGCGTGTCGGACTGTACGACCTCGAAGGCGACCGCGAGGATCTCCCCGGCGATCAGGTCGGCGTGGGTGCGGGCCCAGTCCAGACGTTCGGCGGGCACCACCAGACGCACCTCGATCCGATCCGAGACGTCGAGACCCAGCGAGCGCCGGGCCTCCTGGAGCTCGCGGACCCGGTCCTTGGCCCATCCCTCGGCCTCGAGCTCCGGAGTGACCGCGGTGTCGAGAACGACCAACCCTGCGCCCCCGGGCAATTCGGCGGTCGATTCGGGCTCCTGCGCGACGAGCCGGCGCGTGTACTCGCCGGGCTCGAGGTCGATACCGGCGGCACTGACCACCTCGGTGCCGTCGTCGGTGGTGCGCACCGCCCAGTCGCCGGCCTTGACCGCCTTGATGACCCGCTGCACGTCCTTGCCCAGCCGTGGGCCCGCAGTCCGCGCGTTCACCGCGAGTTCCTGTCGGCCGTAGGCATCGGCGTCGGTGGACAGCGACACCGACTTCACGTTCATCTCGTCGGCGATCAGGTCGGTGAACGGCTCGAGTTGCCCGGCCGTCGGCGAGGCCACGGTCAGCCCCGGCAGGGGCAGGCGCACCCGCAACTTGTTGGCCTTGCGCACACTCGACGCCGTCGAGCACACCGCCTGCACCTCGTCCATCGCCGCCACCAGCGCCGTGTCGGCGGGCAACTCGTCGGCGGTGGGCCAGTCGGTCAGGTGCACCGACCGCTCGCCGGTGAGCCCACGCCAGATCGCCTCGGTGGCCATCGGCAACAGCGGCGCGGCAAGGCGAGAGGCCACCTCGAGCACCGTGTAGAGGGTGTCGAAGGCATCGGCGTCCGCGTCCTGACCGGCCCAGAACCGGGCCCGGGACCGGCGCACATACCAGTTCGTCAGTGATTCGACGAAGCGCCGCAACGAATCACACGCGCCGGCGATGTCGTAGGCATCGAGCGCGGCGGTCATCTCGTCCCGGGTCAGCGCGAGCTTGGCCAGGATGTAGCGGTCGAGCACGTTGGTCGAATCGGTCCGCCAGCTCGCCGGCTTCTCGGCGTAGAGCGCCAAGAAACTGTAGGCATTCCACAACGGCAGCAACGCCTGTCGCACACCCTCGCGGATGCCCTTCTCGGTGACGACGAGGTTACCGCCCCGCAGCACCGGCGAGGCCATCAGGAACCAGCGCATCGCATCGCTGCCGTCGCGGTCGAAGACCTCGTTGACGTCGGGGTAGTTGCGCTTGGACTTGCTCATCTTCTGCCCGTCGTCGCCGAGCACGATTCCGTGCGCGACAACACTTTTGAATGCGGGACGATCGAAGAGCGCGGTGGCCAGCACGTGCAGGTTGTAGAACCAGCCCCGGGTCTGACCGTTGTACTCGACGATGAAGTCGCCCGGATTGTGCGGCGCCAGGCTCGCGTCGGCGTCGCCGTCGAACCAGTCGGCGTTCTCGAACGGGTAGTGCACCTGCGCGAACGGCATCGAACCCGACTCGAACCAGCAGTCGAAGACCTCGGGCACACGACGCATCGTCGACGCGCCGGTGGGATCGTCGGGATTGGGCCGGGTCAGCTCGTCGATGTAGGGCCGGTGCAGATTGTCCGGACGCACCCCGAAGTCGCGCTCGAGCTCGTCGAGCGATCCGTAGACATCGGTGCGTGGATGATCCGGGTCGTCGGAGACCCACACCGGGATCGGCGCACCCCAGAACCGATTTCGGCTGATGTTCCAGTCACGGGCACCTTCGAGCCACTTGCCGAACTGGCCGTCGCGGATGTGGTCGGGCGCCCAGGTGATCTGCTTGTTGAGTTCGAGCATGCGCTCCTTGATCGGGGTGACCGCGACGAACCACGACGGAACGGCCATGTAGATCAACGGCTTTCCCGACCGCCACGAATGCGGATAGGAGTGCTCGATGGTCTCGTGCCGAAGGATGCGCCCGCTCCGCCCGTCGGGCCCGGCCTGGACGTGACCGCCACCGGCCTTGAGGTCCTTGATGATTGCCGGGTTGGCGTCGAAGACCATCTCCCCCTCATACGTCGGCACCGCCGAGGTGAACCGGCCCCCCGGATCGAGCGGCTGTACGACCTCGATGCCGTTGGCGGTGGCCAGCTCCATGTCCTCTTCACCGAACGCGGGAGCCAGGTGCACGATGCCGGTGCCGCTGTCGGTGGTGACATAGTCTCCGAGCAATACTCGATGGGAATTCGGGTGTCCGACAAAGAAATCGAACGGCGGCAGGTAGCGCAGGTCGGCCAGCTCCGCGCCCGGGTACCGGCCGAGTTCGGTGGTGTCGCCGAGCTCGCCCGCATACGCACCCAGCAACGCCTCGGCGAGCAGGTAGTCGTGCCCGTCGGCGGCGCGCACGTGGACGTAGGTGACTTTCGGATTCACCGCGATCGCGAGGTTACTCGGCAACGTCCACGGGGTGGTCGTCCAGATCAACGCGTTCACGCCGTCGAGCGGGCTGCCGGGAGCCACGAGCGGCATGGTCACCGTCACCGCCGGATCCTGTCGCATCCGGTAGGCGTCGTCGAGCTTGGACTCCTGGTTGCTCAGCGGGGTCTGCTCGTACCAGCTGTATGGCAGCACCCGATAGCCCTGGTAGATCAAGCCCTTGTCCCACAGGCGTTTGAACGCCCACATCACCGACTCCATGTAGTCGATGTCAAGGGTCTTGTAGTCGTTGTCGAAGTCGACCCAACGGGCCTGGCGGGTCACATAGTCGCGCCACTCACCGGTGTAACGCAGCACCGAGTCGCGGCAGAAGTCGTTGAACCGCTCCATGCCCATCTTCTCGATCTCCGATTTGTCGGTGATCCCGAGCTGGCGTTCGGCCTCCAATTCGGCGGGCAGACCGTGTGTGTCCCAACCGAACCGGCGTTCGACCTTCTTGCCCCGCATGGTCTGATAGCGCGGGACGACGTCCTTGACGTAGCCGGTGAGCAGATGTCCGTAGTGCGGCAGACCGTTGGCGAACGGCGGGCCGTCGTAGAACACGAACTCTTCCGCCCGGGATCGTTTCTCGACAGACGCACGGAAGGTGTCGTCGGCATCCCAGTACTGCAGCACGGTGCGCTCGACGTCGGGGAAGGACGGCGCACCACGCTCGCCGCCGGTCATGTCGACGCGCGGATAGATCCGGCTCCCGTCGTCGGTAGGCGACGACGCACCGGTCTCGGCGGACTGGGGGGTGTGCGGGGATTGACCCACGTCGGTCACGGCTGGTCTCCTCGTGCCATCTCGATGCTTCTCGGCACGGGGACGCAAACCGTTTCCGGTTGCGCGGTACCACCCCGCTTGCATCGACGACGGTCGATGCCTCTCGAGTCCCGCGCATGTGTGGTGCTGATGTCACGGGACGCGGGCTGTGACGGGCCCACCCGCCCGGTTCTACTGAGAACGACCCGACGGGGACGTTCGGTTCTTCCGGGTGCTCCCCGGTGATGGCCGGATCGACGCGCACACCAGTGTAGCCGTGCCGGACCGGGTCGGGCCAAATCGATTTCTGTCACCACGGCAGCCGGTCACCTGGGCGGACGGTCCCTGCGTGGCAGCAACGCCGGGCGAGCCGGCCGTCACTGCTCGGGTGTCGCTACCGGGGTGTCACTGCGGGGGTATCACTGCTGGGGCGGGCGCCAGTCCGGATGCAGCGGATCGATCTTCTCCGGCCGCTCTCCGGGCTCCGATTCCCCCGACTGCGTCGTGGACCCGGGATCGGAGTGCGTCCCCCGAGAGCCCTGCGGAGTCGGCGCCGGACCGGGCCGGAACCGGCCGGTCTGGGGCGGGCCGGGCGGCCGTTGTCGGCCGCGTGGATCGGAACCCGTATTCGGGCCAGCAGGGTTCGGACCAGTTGGGTTCGGGCCAGCGGGGTTCGACACAGCAGGATTGACTACCGAGGGGTTGGATACCGGAGGTCGCGGTCGCGCGTCGGCGGCCCCGACCGACCGCAGATAGTCGGCATATCCCCGCTCGGCGGTCGAGGGCGCGGTGGGCCGGTCGGCTGCAGGTGCGCCGGGGCGAGTGGGGGGCGGAGCAGCTTGGGTCGGCACGGACTCGGGCGGACGCTGGTCACCCCCGCGCGGACCCCTCGCGGTCTCGGGCGCGTCGGGAGACGAGATCACGCCTTCCCAGAGCGCCCGACGGCGATCCTCGGTCGACTGCTGATCGGAGTCCTCGTGCGGCGCGGACTCCGACTGCGGACCACTGTCCTCGGGTCGCCCGTCCTCGGGGCGCCGAGGCGTGTGCCGAGAATCGTCGGCGTCGTCGCCATCTTCGTCGACGTGCTGCGCGGCGCCGAACCCGAAGCCACCACCGGCCTCTTCATCATCGGGCTTACCGCGCCGACCACTCCAGACGATGTCGGCGACGAGAAAGATCAGCCCGACGAGGCAGACGACGATGCAGGCGATCGCAAGCCACAGGGTGCCGGTGATGAGGCCGACGACAAGTAGGACGAATCCGACAAGCGTGGCAGCCAGCGCCAGGGTCAGCACGTCATCGACCTAGTGTCGTCCCGTTCAGCTCTGCGAGTAGCTGCTGAATCCACCGTTGCCGGGATCGGTGGAGAACGACTGATCGGCCGGGCGTCCGCTCTCGACCGGTGCCGCACTACCGCGCTGTTGGAGTTCCTCGAGCTGGGATTCCAGGTAGGTCTTGAGGCGCGTACGGTACTCACGCTCATAGATCTTGAGCTGTTCGATCCGGCCCTCGAGCACACCACGCTGCTGGTTGATGGTGCCCATGATCTCGGCGTGCTTGCGCTCGGCATCACTCTGCAGGGCGTCGGCACGTTCCTGCGCCTGACGCAGCTGCGCCTCCGAGCGGGTCTGCGCGTCGGCCAGGATGGCCTCCGACCGCTGCCGTGCATCGGCGAGCATGGCTTCGGACTTGCTCTGCGCCTCGGCGACCATCGAGTCCGACCGCTGCCGCGCGTCGGCCAGCAACGAGTCGGCCTCCTGCCGCGACGTGCTGGTCAAACGGTCGGCGGTCTCCTGCGCAAGCGCGAGGACCTTGGCCGCACGGACGTGGGCGTCGCCGTCGGCCGGTGCCGCCGCCGGAGCGGGAGCAGGCGCGGCCTGGGGTTCGGGACTGGACACCGCGAAGACCTGGGTGTGGTCCTCCGACGGCGCAGGTGCCGCAGCGGCACCCGATCGCGCTTCGGTGAGCTCGCCTTCGAGTTCTTCGACGCGTTGTTTCAGATCCGAGTTCTCGTCGATCAGACGCGCGAGTTCTGCTTCGACAAAGTCGAGGAACTGGTCCACCTCGTCTTCGTTGTAGCCGCGTTTACCGATAGGCGGTTTGCTGAACGCGACGTTGTGCACATCAGCTGGTGTCAGCCGCATGTCGGTTCCCCTCAATGTCGTTCGAGCTTGTCTTGGTCGAGCCTTGTGTCAGTAGTACTGCGTCAGTCGAGCAGTTCTGCGTCAGCCGAGCAGTTCCACGCTGTCACGTGTCCCATTACAGACTGTCACTGACCATTCATACCAGTCAAAATCTGTAACTGGCGTCTTATCCTGTCACATCTGAACCGTTCGTAGTAGGACATCGATGTCGTCCTGCAATCAAACAGTCGCTCAACCATGACATCAGCAATACGCTCTCCGGCCAAGTCCCCAGGCAGTTCGGCGACCGACTTTCTCGTTCGACCGAAGTCGGTGCCAGGTCAGATCACGAGTCACATTCCGAGCGCCGACGCCGCGGCCCCCATCCGGAACGACCCGACCACCTGCATCGCGATCACCACCAGGATCAGCACGATCATCAGCGACAGGTCGAGGCGGACCGGGCCGAGCGGAATCGGCGGGATGATCCGCCGGAACAGTTTGATCGGTGGGTCGGTCACCGTGAAGGTGATCTCGATGATCGCCACGACGATCCCCGTCGGTCGCCATTCCCGCGCGAAGGTGCGCACCAGCTCCACGACGAGCCGGGCCAGCAACAGCAGCCAGTAGACGAACAGGATGTACCAGATGACTTCGAACACAATCGCCACTTCTCAAGAGTGCCTGACGTGAGGCGCCCGCGGCCGCACCGGGGTTCCGGCACGTCGCCGCGGGCGCGAGGACGGTGATTCGGGGGAATTGCCGGAAATATCGCATCGCGACGCGATATCGGGCAATTCGTACCGGTCAGGACTGGTTGTAGAACCCGGTCTCGGCGATCTTGCGCCGGTCCTCGGGCGAGACGTCGATGTCGGCGGGTGAGAGCAAGAACACCTTGGTGGCCACCTTGTCGAAGGAGCCACGCAATGCGAACGCCAGTCCGGCGGCGAAGTCGACGAGTCGCTTGGCGTCGTCGTTGGTCATGTTGACCAGGTCCATGATCACCGGATTGCCATCACGGAAGCGCTCACCGATGGTGCGTGCCTCACCGTAATCGGACGGACGCAGGGTGGTGATCTTGTGCAGCGGGCCGTCGGCGAAGACGCGCTCGAGGTCACCCCGCTCGGCCCCGCCCGGCCGCCCGGCGCCGGTCGCACGCAACGTCGCACCGCTCGAGCGCTGCAACGGCTCGAGCCGGGTGGCACGCACCCGCTCGGGCGACACTTCGGTGGCCGCTCGGACGCCACCGCCCGCATAGGCGTACTCCGCGCCGGCATAGCCGGGCTCGTATCCCTCGTAACCGCCCACCGCGTACCGCCGCTCCTCGGCGTAGACCTCACGATCGCGTCCGGCCAAGCCGGCCTCACGATCCCGGTAGCCGGCGTCGCGGTAATCGCCGTAGGCGGAGTCGGCGAGTGCCTCCTCCCGGTAGGACGAGTCGCCGTAGTAGTCGTCGCGGTAGGCGCGCTCTCGCGCGGCGGCCCGGACCGGGCCGGGGCCGGGCTCGTCGAGGTAGTCGTCCTCGTACTCGCTCGGAGGCACCATGCCGAAATATGCCTTGAACTTCTGCATCGTGGTCATGTGCTGGGCCTCTCTGGTCATCCGACGCTCACGAGCGGGTGTTGCAGCTGTTGCCGGTGTGTGAGCTGTTCTCGATGGTTCTCGTGTGACTTGTGTGATTACTGAGAGAGTATCGGCCGGGATCCCATGATCGCGGTACCGACACGCACACATGTCGAGCCGTATTCGACGGCGATCGCCATGTCGCCACTCATGCCGGCCGACAGCGCTGTCGCATCCGGATGCTCCCGCAGGAATCCCTCGCGGATGCGCGCGGTCGTCGCCATCCACTCCCGCACCTCACCGTGCGTCGGCGCGATGACCATCAAGCCCGCCAGCCGCAGCGACGGCGCGGCGACCACGCGCTGTGCGAGTTCGGGCAGCTCCGCCTCGATGACGCCACCCCGCGTCGGATCACCGTCGAGACTGACCTGACAGAACACCCCGAGCGGTTCGGTGCGCAGCTGCTCGTGCAACGCCGCCTGCGCCGCCGTCGCCAACTGGTCGACGAGCTTGTCGCGATCGACCGAATGCACCGAACGCGCCCAGCGCGCAACGGTTTTCGCCTTCTTGGTCTGCACGCTGCCGATCATGTCGAAGACGGCTCCGCTGCTGTCGACGAGCTCACCGAGTTCGGCGATCTTGCGACTGGCCTCGGGTTCGCGGGACTCGCCGAACTCGCGCTCTCCCAGCTCGATCAGCCGCGCAACATCGGCGGCCGGAAAGAACTTGGTCACCACCAGCAGCTCGACGTCACCCGGCGCTCGACCGGCGCGGGCGACGGCCGCGTCGAGTTCCCCGCGCACGGTGGCCAGGCGCTGCGCGAGCTCCTCGGTGCGCGGATCGCTCACCGGTCGATCCAGATGACCGAGGCCAGCCGACCCGTCGGTGCGCCGCGACGGTGACTGAACAGATCGGTGTCGGAGATGGTGCACCGCGGGTCGACGGCCACCGAGTTCACCCCGGCGGCCAGCAACTGCCGCCGGATACCGGCCCGCAGATCCAGACCAGCGGTGCCCTTCGCGGTCCGGCAGGCGCTGCCGGGCAGGTGCTCCTCGACGTCGCGCTGCATCGCGTCGGGCACCTCGTAGCGCTCACCGCCGGCTGCCGGGCCGAGAAAGGCCCCGATGCGCTCGGGACGCGCGCCGAGCCGGATCATCGCGCGCAGGGTGGCCGGCACGATGCCGATGCGGGCACCGACGCGACCGGCGTGGACACCGGCGATGACACCGGCCTCGTCGTCGCTGAGCAACACCGGCACGCAATCGGCCGAGAGCACCGCGAGCGCCACCCCGGGCAGGGCGGTGACCAGTGCGTCGGTGGCCGGCACGCGGATCGACGGGCCCACCTTCTCGACGTCGGGTGCGGTGAACGTCGACTCGTCGACCACGGTCACGTTGCGGCTGTGGATCTGCTCCATCCACACCACCCGGGATTCGTCCACCCCGATCTGGCGGGCCAGCCGCGAACGATTGGCGGCGACCGCTGCGGGGTCGTCACCGACGTGATCGCCGAGATTGAAACTGTCGTAGGGCGCCTGCGAGCTGCCGCCGGCGCGGGTGGTGACCACCCGACGCACCCGGGCTGCCGTCGCCGGTCCGCCGGTCCCACCCATGACTATCGCTTCATGAAGGAGGGCACATCGACGTCGTCGTCGTCGAGGGTCACGTTGTTGCGACGCGGCCGCTCCGGTGTCGACGACGAGGCGAAGGGATCGCCCTGCCCCGACGGCATCTCGCCGAACAGGGGGTCGTTCTTCGCCGGCCGGGACACGTCGCCGGCCTGCGCGGCCCCGACCTTGCCCGCTCCGGCGGCGGGGGCGTCGGCACGCTTGCGCGGTGAGCCACCGTCGAAACCGGCGGCGATCACGGTCACCCGCACCTCGTCGCCGAGGTTGTCGTCGATCACCGTGCCGAAGATGATGTTCGCGTCCTCGTGGGCGGCCTCCTGGACCTGGGTCGCGGCGTTGTGGATCTCGAACAGACCGAGGTCACTGCCACCGGCGATCGAGATGAGCACACCACGCGCACCTTCCATCGACGCCTCGAGCAACGGCGAGTTGATCGCCGACTCGGCGGCCTTCTTCGCACGGTCCTCGCCGCGCGAGGAGCCGATCCCCATCAGGGCGCTGCCGGCATCGCTCATGACGCCCTTGACGTCGGCGAAGTCGACGTTGATCAGGCCCGGGGTGGTGATCAGGTCGGTGATGCCCTGCACGCCGTTGAGGAGCACCTCGTCGGCGCTGCGGAAGGCGTCCATCAGGCTCACCTGGGCGTCGCCGAGCTGCAGCAGACGGTCGTTGGGGATGACGATCAGCGTGTCGCACGACTCGCGCAGCGCGGTGATCCCGGCTTCAGCCTGGCCGCCGCGGCGCTTGCCCTCGAATGCGAACGGTCGGGTCACCACGCCGACGGTCAGCGCACCGAGCTTGCGGGCGATCTGGGCCACCACCGGTGCACCACCGGTGCCGGTGCCGCCGCCCTCTCCCGCGGTCACGAAGACCATGTCGGCGCCCTTGAGGAGCTCCTCGATCTCGTCGCGGGCGTCCTCGGCCGCACGCCGGCCGACCTCTGGATCGGCACCGGCGCCGAGCCCACGGGTCGAGTCGCGTCCCACGTCGAGTTTGACGTCGGCGTCGCTCATCAACAGCGCTTGGGCATCGGTGTTGATGGCGATGAACTCCACCCCCTTGAGCCCCTGCTCGATCATGCGGTTCACGGCGTTGACGCCGCCGCCGCCGATGCCGACGACCTTGATCACGGCCAGGTAGTTGTGCGGTGGCGTCATGACGCTCGCCTTCCTCTTGTCGATCGCGAAACCCTAAACCTCAACCATAGATTCAGAGTTATGTCAAGTAGTGATGTTGGGATTGACGCTAGGCATCACCACCCCGGTGGGCCAGCAGGTGGCCCGGCGTGTCGCCAAACTCGTGTCCTCCGACACCGATTCGCACGGCGTCGACAGCGAATCCTCAGCGAAAGGCGGGGAAATTCGGCGCCGAGACGTTGTACTCGGTCGCCTTCTGGCTCAGGAGGTAGCCGAGAGTGCGCGCCTTCTCGTCGTTGCGGGTGTCGTCACCCCAGATGACCTTGCGGTTGCCGGTCAACGCGAATTCGATGTCCACCGGCGAATTCGCGATCACCCGCAGCACCAGCGCCGACAACTGCGGCGGCAGGTCTGCGGTCACCCCGAGCGCAGCGCGCGTCGTCGGATCGGCCGGGCCGGGGGTCGCGGTCTGCAACACCGGGAGTTTCTTGATCTCCGGCGGAATCGAGGAGTTCGGGTACGTCAGATAGCCCACTCCGGACCGGTCGAGCACGTGCACCTTGTCGCCGTCGGGGACCACCGCGACCGGCACCCGTTCGATGACGGTGATCTGCAGGGTCGAGGGATAACTGCGCTGCACCCGCGCCGAGGAGATCGACGGGATGGCCGCGATCCGCCGGGCCACCGCCTCGGTGTCGACCTGCAGCAGCGGCGTACCGGGGGCCACCGCGGCGGCATCGAGGATCTGCGCCCCCGGAACGGTCCGGTTGTCACTGATCTCGGTGTTGCGCACCGACATCAGCGGCGTCAGGTAGGCGATGAGCACCAGACCCACGACCACCACGACGGTCAGGACGACGCCGAGAACGATCCGCGGACGACGCCGTTGCGGCAGCACACGCATCAGCGCTCACCGCCGCCCGTTCCCCCGGCGCCGGCACCACGATCCCCACCGGACGCGCGATGCGCGAGTGCGGCAAGGATTTCCGGGCCCTGCATGGTGATATCGCCCGCACCGAGGGTCAGCACCACGTCCCCCGGCCGCACCAGCCCGGCCACCGTGGTTGCCAGTGCGGACAAATCGGGCTCGAAGTGTGCCGCTCGCGTCATCCGCTCGACGATCATCCGGCCACTGACACCGGGTACCGGCTGCTCGCGCGCCCCGTACACGTCGGCGACCACCACCGCATCGGCAAGGTCGAGCGCAGCAGCAAACTCGTCAGCGAATTCCTCTGTGCGCGAATACAAGTGGGGTTGGAATACCGCGACGACGCGGCGTCGGCGACCGGAGTCGTCGCCGTCGACCATGGCACGCGCGGCCGTCAGCACCGCGGTCACCTCGGTCGGATGATGGGCGTAATCATCGAAGACCTCGACCACTCCCCCAGCGGCCGAACCGTGCCCGGCGCTGTCGTCGTCGACACCACCGCCCTCGACACCACCGTCGTCGATGCTCACGCGACCCTTGAATTCGAACCGCCGCCGCACACCGGCGAACGCCTCGATCCCCGCGATCACCGCCGAGAGATCACCGCCCGCACGGGTGGCAGCGACGATCGCGGCAATCGCGTTGCGCGCCATGTGGATTCCCGGGATCGTCAACGCCACCGAGCGGTCCGCGGAACTGTCCACCGCCGCGCCGGGATCGACGACCGGCGCGCCGAAGCGCACACCGATCTCGCTGCCGGCCGCCGTCGGCGTCCACGACGTCATCGTCGCCACCACCCGCACGCCGTCGGGAACCTCCACCTCCGGCGCGCCATAACCCAGCACCGACACGCCACGCTGCGTCAGAGACGCCGCGTGGCGCCGCGCAAGTGCGCAAGCGCCCGGATCGTCGAGACACACCACCAACGATCCACCCGGCTTGATCCGCGCAACGAACTCGTCGAACACCGCAACATAGCGCTCCACGGTGCCGAAGAAGTCGAGATGATCGACCTCGATGTTGGTGACCACCACGATGTCCGGGACGTACTCGAGCAGCGAGCCGTCACTCTCATCGGCCTCGGCCACGAACACCGACCCGCTGCCGTGATGGGCGTTGGTGCCCGACTCGTTGAGCTCACCGCCGATCGCGAACGACGGATCGAGGCCACAGTGCTGCAGCGCCACCACGGTCATCGAGGTGGTCGAGGTCTTGCCGTGCGTGCCCGCGATCAGCACCGAGCGGTACCCGACCATCAACTCCGCCAGCACATGCGGACGCAACAGGATCGGGATCCGGCGCGACCGCGCGGCAACGAGTTCCGGATTGGTCTTGGGGATCGCCGCGTGCGTCGTCACCACCACCGACGGACCGCCGGGGATCTGGTCCAGCGCCGAGGGATCGTGCCCCACCTGAATCAGGGCGCCACGTGTGCGCAACGCCAGGATGCCGCGACTGCTCTTGGCGTCCGACCCCGACACCTGGGAGCCCCGCGCGAGCAGGATGCGCGCCAAACCCGACATGCCCGCGCCACCGATACCGACCATGTGGACGCGGCGCAGGTGGTCGGGGAGCTCCCCGACCGCCGACCCCGACACGTCGCCGGTCATGGGTTCACCTCCATCGCCGGATCCCGCACGAGAACTCACGTCGGCACCAGGCGTGCCGACTCCCCAATTGTTCACTGCTCGGGGGCCGAAAGCGGCGAACGAAACGCGGCCGACAGCGGCTTACGATGCTCACCGGCGCGAAAACGCGCAGCCAGGTCCAGCGCCGCCCGCGCCACCTCGGTCGCCGCGTCGCGATGTCCGGTACCCGACGCGGCCGCCGACATCGCCGCCAGCCGTTCCGGATCCGACAACAGGGCTGGCACCTCCCGCGCCACCCAGTCGCTGGTGAGATCGTCGTTGTCGACGAGCAGCCCACCGCCCGCACGCACGACCGGCAACGCGTTGAGCCGCTGCTCACCATTGCCATGCGGCAACGGCACATAGATCGCCGGGAGCCCGGTCGCCGACACCTCGGCCACCGTCATCGCACCCGACCGGCACACGACCAGGTCGGCCGCGGCATATGCGAGATCCATCCGCTTGAGATATCCGACACCCCGATACGGTGGTGCCCCCTCGGGCGAGACCGGATCGATCGAGTTCTTCGGTCCGTACGCATGCAGGACACCGATACCCGCGCGACCCAACGCCTCGGCCGCACCGGCCACCGCCGCATTGAGCTGCGCGGCACCCTGCGAGCCGCCGAACACCAGTAGCGTCGGAGCGTCCTCGTCGAGCCCGAAGTAATGACGAGCCTTGGCGCGCAACGCCATCCGATCCAACTCGGCGATCTGCCCGCGCACCGGGATACCTACCACCCGGGCGTCGGCGAGCCCCGAACCGTCCACCGCCGCAAGCACCACGTCGGCGAACCGTGCACCCACCTTGTTGGCAATACCCGCACTGGCATTCGCCTCATGGATCACCACCGGCAACCGCCGCTTGCCCCGCAGATGCGCCTGCGCCGCGAGATAGGCGGGAATCGACACATAACCGCCGAAACCGACGACGACGTCGGCATCCACCGCCGCCAGCGCCTTGCGTGCGGCTGCCACCGACCGGGCCAATCGCAGCGGGGTCTTCGCCAACTCCACACCCGGCTTACGCGGCAACGGCACCGGCGGGATCAACGACAACTCGTATCCACGCTCGGGAACCAGCGACGTCTCCAGCCCACGACTCGTCCCCAACGCGGTGATCCTGGCCTGGGGATCCAGACGCCGCACCGCGTCGGCGACCGCCAACGCAGGCTCGATGTGCCCGGCGGTACCGCCACCGGCCACCACCACCGAGAGCGGGCGAGAATCCGATCCCTCGGCCCGGGCAGCACCGTGCTCCTGTGATTCCATCGCGGGTCGTCAACTCCATTCCGCCGCCAGTCGGCGGGTCACACCGTCACGTCCAAACACGCACGTCCGCCTCAGCGGCGACGCGCCGTACCACTGGGATATCCGCGCGGCTGCGACCGCGACTGCGTACCCGAATATCCCGACCGGGGCCGCCACGAATGACCGGCCGAGTACCGCCCGCTCGCTTCGCTCCCGGCGCCCCGAAAACCAGGCCCGCTCGCTTCGCTCCCGGCGCCCCAATAACGAGGCCCGCTCGCTTCGCTCCCGGCGCCCCAATAACGAGGCCCGCTCGCTTCGCTCCCGGCGCCTGCACGATACCTGCCGGCGCCCCGCGTCGCCCCCGCCGGGCGCACCGCCGTCTGACCGGCGGCGCCCGACCTGCGACCACCCGGCAGCACCCGGCGCCACATCGGTCGCTTGGCCTCCGGCGTCGGAGCCGGACCACGCCCCGGGCCCGGCCGTCCGCGACGCGCCGGCGCGGGCGTCGTGCCCGACCCCGAACGCCTGCCATCGAGTCGATCACGCAGTACCTCGGCGCGAGAAGGCTTGTAGGCCACCGGAGTCGGCAGGCGCAGGATCCGGCCCAGCCGTCCGGGCCTACTCGTCGACAACGCCACCACCGCTTCCGGTTCATGGCGGGCCGCGTTGGCCAACAACCCGAGCATCGCCAACACCGTCAGCGTCGACGTGCCGCCCGCCGACAACAACGGCAACTGAATGCCGGTCACCGGCAGCAGGCCGATCACGTATCCGATGTTGATCAGCGCCTGTGTGGTGATCAACACGGTGATCGTCGCCGTCATCAACCGCAGGAACGGATCGGTCGACCGGTGGGCGATGCGCAGACCGACGAAGGTGAAGATCACGAACAGCGCCACCACCAGCAGGCCCCCGATCAGCCCGAGTTCCTCACCGATGATCGCGAAGATGAAGTCGTTGTGCGCGTTGGGCAGATAGTTCCATTTGGCACGACTCTGCCCGAGCCCCACCCCGAACACACCGCCGTTGGCCAGGGCGTAGGTCGCCTGACGTGCCTGGTATCCGGCGCCCTGCGGATCGTCGATACCGCCGAGGAAGCTCATCACGCGCTGCGAGCGATAGCCCTCGACCAGAGCCAGCACGATCGCGATGCCCGCACCCGTCAGCGCGAACGCGGAGAACACCTTGATCGGCAGACCCGCGAACCACAACAGGGTGCCGATGATGATCGCGATGGTGATCGTGGTCGACAGGTTCGGCTCGAGGATGATCAGCAGACAGATCAGCAGACCGACCGGCAACAACGGGATCAGCAGTTCCTTCAGTGGTGCGTTGTCCCGACGCCGCGACGCCAACAGATGCGCACCCCACACACAGAGCGCGACCTTCACCAGCTCCGACGGCTGCACCGACAGCCCCGAGATGACGAACCAGCGTCGGGCACCCTGGCTGAGTGTGCCCACCCCGGGGATCAGCACCAGCGCCAGCAGCACCGTCGTGATCACCATCAGGGGCGCGGCCATCCGGCGCAACAACCGCACCGGCAGTCGCAACGTCAGGTAGAAGACCACCACGCCCAGCAGCGCGAACACGACCTGCGTCGCGAACAGACCGTAGGCCGATCCATCCTGGGAATAGCCCTCCACCGACGACGCCGAGAGCACCATCACCAGCCCGAACGCCGTCAACAAGAACGCCAGCGTCAGGATCAGGTGATACGACGCGAGCGGGCGGCCGAGCAGGCTGCGCGTACCCTCCGCGATCGTCGACAACGCCGTACCGACCATCTCGACCGGACCGGCCTGCGTTCGCGTGTCGGACGCTCGCGCATCCGCTCGGGACCGGGAGCGTCGTGCCGAGGGCTTGGTCTCCCTCGTCTCGGCGGCGTCGTCCTCGGCACCGTCGGTCGCGGCCCGGTCGTTCGCAGTACCGTCGGCGTCGGTGTGCGAGTGCACATCCGGGTCGTCGGTGGGTGCGTCGACATCGTCGGACGACCCGTCCGTCGACGCGGCGCTCATCGCCGCTGCGCCTGCGCGTCGACCGCCCCGCCCTCGCCGGCGAGCGACCGTGCGGCGTCGGCGAAGGCATCCCCGCGGCGACCGTAGCCGGCGAACATGTCCAGTGACGCGGCCGCGGGCGCCAGCAGGATCGCGTCGGGACGATCCTCGCCCCGGTGGGCGGCGGCGAGGGACCATGCGACGTGGACGGCGCGATCCATCACCGCCACCGCGGCCTCGCCGGGTGCCGCTGCCGGTGCCGCTGCGGATGCCGACGCCGACGCCGATGACACATCGGAGGTACCCGGGGCGCCGGAGGCACCCGGAGCTGCGGGCAAGTCGACGCCCGACGGGAAGGAGAGCTCTCGCTGTACGGTCACGCAGCCATCGTCCCCTGTGAACACTGAGACGGTTGGGACTTCTGGGGCGTGTCGCGCGATCGCTGCGACAACCAGCTCGCGATCGCGCCCGATCGCGACGACGCCGGCGAGGCGATCGGCGACGGCGTCGAGCATGCTCGCCAGCGACGCGCCCTTGAGCAGGCCACCGGCGATCAGGACCACCCGGCGATGGGCGGCGATCGCCGCCTGCGCGGCATGCGGATTGGTCGCCTTGGAGTCGTCGACGAAGGCGATCCCGTCCCGCTCTGCAACGACCTCACCACGGTGTGCGGCCGGTCGGAACGCGGCCAGGGCCGATCGGATCGGGTCGGGGGCGATACCGATCGACCGGGCCAACGCCGCTGCGGCCAGGGCGTCGGCGAGACCGGACGGACCAGGTGGCCGGATAACCGCGGCGTCGGCGAGTGCGGTGCCCGCTGCCATTCCGACCCCTGCCACCCCGCCTGCTTCGCCGAACGCGCGGTCGACCAGTTCCCCGTCGCGAACCCCGAGTTCACCGTCGGCGGGCGCCGACAGCGTGAACCCGACCCGCCGGCCCACGACCGGCAACGCTGCGGCGATGGGATCGTCGAGCCCGACGACCCCGACGACTCCGTGCAGGGCGATCTGCTTGGCCTGCGCATAGGCGTCGAAGGACCCGTGCCAGTCGAGGTGATCGTCGGCGACGTTCAGCACGACACCGGCACTCGGCGCGATCGACGGTGCCCAATACAGCTGGAATGACGAGAGTTCTGCGCAGAGCACGTCGACGCGGGGACTCTCGGCCATGGCGTCGAGCACCGGGAGCCCGATGTTGCCGCACGCTGCGCAGGCACGCCCGGACGCGGCGACGATGTCGGCGAGCATCGAGGTCGTCGTCGTCTTCCCGTTGGTGCCGGTGACGACCAGCCAGGTACGCGGGGGTCCGAAGATGCCGGCTGCGTCGAGTTGCCAGGCGAGTTCGACCTCACCCCAGATGGGGAGGCCTGCGGCGCGTGCGGCGACGGGGAGCGGGTGGTCGGGAGCGAAGCCCGGCGACACGATGACCAGGTCGGTGCGTTCCGCCCAGGTCGGATCGGCGAGTAGGTCGGCGACGGCGATCAGCCGAGCCCCGCGGTCGACCATGGCCGAGGCCCCGGCGATGGCGCCCACCCCCGCGGTGGTGACGCGGTCGTCGGCGATGGTGACCTGCGCGCCCAGATCGAGCAGATGACGTGCCGCCGACATCCCGGCCGACCCGCCACCGGCGACGAGCACCGACCGGCCCGGCAGCGGTGCCCCGGAGTGGGGCGTCGCACTCATCGTCTCAGCCCTTGACGGCCAGGAATTCGCCGTAGAACAGCGAGAGCCCCAGCGCACAGGCGATGGCCGTCAACAGCCAGAACCGGATGATCACCGTCGTCTCCGCCCAACCACCGAGCTCGAAGTGGTGGTGGAACGGCGCCATCCGGAACACCCGTCGTCCGGTGGTCCGGAAGAACGCGATCTGGATGACCACCGACACGATCTCGGCGACGAACAGGGCACCGATCACGACGGCGAGCAACTCGGTGCGGGTGGTGATGGACAGTCCGGCGAGCATGCCACCGAGCGCCAGTGACCCGGTGTCGCCCATGAAGATCTTGGCCGGTGCGGCATTCCACCAGAGGAACCCCAGGCAGGCTCCGCCACCGGCGACCGCGATCAGCGCCAGATCCAGCGGATCGCGCACGTTGTAGCAACCCTGGGGGATGTCGTTGGCCGGTTTCGCCCCGCCCGAGCAGGCGTTGACGAACTGGAAGAAGGCCACCAGCACGTAGGAGCCGAGCACCATCGCCATCGAGCCGGCGGCCAGGCCGTCGAGGCCGTCGGTGAAATTGACGGCGTTCGACCACGCGGCGACCACCAGCCAGACGAAGACGACGAAGGCCACCGACACCATCGAGATCGCGTCGATGTCGCGGACGTAGGACAGGTACGGTCCGGCCGGGGTGAGACCTGCGTTGTTACGGAACTGCAGCACCAGGATGCCGAACAGGATCGCGGCGATGAACTGCCCGATCGATTTGGCGGTCTTGTTGAGTCCCAGGTTGCGATGCTTACGGATCTTGATGAAGTCGTCGAGGAATCCGACACCGCCCAATGCCGTTGCGAGCCCGAGCACGAGCAATCCCGATGCGCTCGGCCCGGCGTCGGAGTCCATGAACACCCCGGCCAGGTGGGCACCGAAATAACCGGCCCACAAGGCGATCAGGATCGCGACGCCGCCCATGGACGGGGTGCCTCGTTTGGTCTGGTGGCTCTGCGGGCCCTCGACCCGGATCTCCTGACCGAAGCCCTGCCGCGAGAACAACCGGATCAGCAACGGGGTGAGCATGATCGACACCGCCACCGCGATGGCCCCCGCGATGAGGATCTGGGTCACCTGAACGTCCTCGCCTTCATTCGTTCGCTCCTGCGTTCGGGGTGTCCGGCCGCTCTGCCCGCCCCGACTGATCTGTCTTCTCGGCTTGTGCTGTCGTCTCGGCCTGCAGCGTCCGCAGTGTCACCGGGTGATGACACGCGTCCTGGATGAATGCGGCGATCCCGCCGGCCGGGGCCCCCACCGCCCACAGGACGGTGTCGCCCGGCTGCGGTCGCCACTGCGGCTCGTCGACGAACAGGTCGACGACCTCCTCGAAGCCCTGGACCTGACGCACCTCGTCACCCCAGGACCCCTCCATCACGGTGCCTTGATGCAGAGCGCGCACGGCCCTGCCAGACCCTACGCACAACACCTTGTCCACGGCGAGACGCACCGCGAGTCGGCCCACCCGGTCGTGTTCGACGGCCCGGTGGTTCTCGTCGTCGCGGTCGGGGCCGTCGACGAGGAGTTCGCCGATGATCGCCCACGTGCGCCGGCCTCGCCCGTCGCCCGTATCGCCCGCACCCGCTCGCCGAGCCCGATCGGCCGACTCGACGAGTGTCCGCAACCCCGATGTGACGTCATCGATCCGCGCGGGTATCGCGGTGGCGAGCACGGTCAGCTCAGCGCTCACCGGCGTGCCTCTCGGCCCGCCGGCTGCTCGGTGGCGCCACCGGCGATCTGGTCCAGGGCCTCGCCCAGCACCACGCGGTCGTCGAAGGGGTGCTTCACGCCGTCGATCTCCTGACCCGCCTCATGTCCCTTGCCGGCGACCAGGATCACGTCGCCGGGCTGCGCCCATTCGACGGCGGCGGTGATGGCCGCCCGCCGATCCCCGATCTCGCGGTGATCGGCACCGGCGGGCAGTTCTTCGGCGGGTACCTCCCCGATCCCGGCGAGCATCGCCGCCCGGATCGCCGCGGGGTCCTCGGTGCGCGGGTTGTCGTCGGTGATGATGACCAGCTCGGCCCCGCGGGCGGCCGCGGCGCCCATCATGGGGCGCTTACCGTGGTCCCGATCTCCGCCTGCGCCGACGACCACACCGATCCGGCCCGTGCTCTGTGCGCGCAACGTCGACAGCACGGCGTCGAGGGCGCCGGGCTTGTGCGCGTAGTCGACGATCGCCAGGAACGGCTGTCCGCGGTCGACCCGCTCGAGTCGACCGGGCACCGACACCTGCGCCATTGCGGTGGCGGCCTCGGTGGCGCTCACCCCGGAGGCAACGGCGATCGCGACGGCCAGGGTGGCGTTGGCCACGTTGAACCGGCCGGGCAGGGGCAGCACCATCTCGACGCCGCTGCGCCCGGGGCCGGCGAGCGTGACGTGCTGCGACCCGTCCGGCTCGACGGTCACCTGCTCGGCACGCCAGGTCGCCGCGACGTCCGTCGTCGACACTGTCACCGGAGCGAATGACGAACCGGCAGAAGCTATTTCGGCCATCCGACGTCCCCACTCGTCGTCGACGCAGATCACCGAGCGAACCGCGCGGGTCGACGATCCGGCAGCGAACAGGAGTGCCTTGGACTCGAAGTAGGCGCGCATCGTCGGATGGAAATCGAGGTGATCCTGCGACAGATTCGTGAATGCGCCCACCGCGAAATGTGCACCGTCGACGCGTCCGAGCGCCAACGCGTGGCTCGAGACCTCCATGACCACGGCGTCGACGCCGCGTTCGACCATGGCGGCGAGCAACCCCTGCAGCGTCGGGGCCTCGGGGGTGGTGAGCGAACTCGGCACCGCGACGCCGTTGACCCGCGTCTGGACGGTGCCGATCAATCCCACCGAGTGCCCGGCGGCCAGCAGTGCCGCCTCGACCATGTAGGACGTCGTGGTCTTGCCGGAGGTACCGGTGATGCCGATGAGCTTGAGTCGCTGTGACGGATTGCCGTAGATGCGGGCACTGACCCCGCCGAGGACACGCCGGGGTTCGGGGTGCACGAGGACCGCGCAGGTGGCGTCGGTGGGTAGGACACGCGCCAATTCGGCTCGTCCCGCGGCATCGGTGAGCACGGCGGTCGCGCCGCGTTCGACGGCGTCGGCGGCGAATCGGGCACCGTGGGTGCGGGCCCCCGGTAGCGCCGCGAACAGGTCACCCCGCCGGACGTCCTGAGCGCGCAGTGACACCCCGGTGACGGCGGTTGACGCACTCGCCTCGCCCACCAGATCGAGCCGCGCGCCGGTCGCCTGGGAGAGGACGCCGACCTCGGTGGGATCGAGATGGGTGGGGCGGCTCAGGTCGGTCGGCCGACGCCGCCGAGACGATCCGCTTCGTGCTGCTGCCATCGTGCCGATCCCCTCCTCTCACCCCGTCGAACACGTCTCGGGTCCGGACGAACCCCTGGTCATGTATCGGCTGTCGTGTGCCGACTCTCGTATGCCACTGCCGGCCGGTGTTGTCTGATACGCCCGTGAACGCACCCACGATACCGTCAGCCCGGCTGCCACCCGTGCAGGGTCGGCGCCGGGCGTCGGGGCTCACGAAGCCTGCAGCACCATACGCGGTGTGGGCTGCGGCGATTGCGGGATGCGGTCGTGCTGCAGGATCCACGATGCGATGGACTTGAACAGCGGTGCGGCCGACTGCCCACCCGAACCGTCGGAACTGCGCTTGGGATTGTCGAGCATGATCCCGACGACGAACCGTGGGTCATCGGCCGGGGCGATCCCCGCGAAGGTGATGTTGTAGCTCGAGTTCGAGTAGCACCCACACGCGGGATCGACCTGCTGTGCCGTACCTGTCTTGCCGGACAGCTGATAGCCCGGTACCGCGCCCTTGGCGCCGGTACCCTCCTGCTCGCCCGTCGGATCGTCCTGGAAGATCCCGCGGAACATGTTGCGCACCGTCACCGCGGTCTGTGGGCTCACGACCTGCACGCCCTGTGGTCGTGGTTCGTCGGACGGCGATTGCCCCTGTCGTGTCTCGGACTCGAGAATGCGCGGCGGGATGCGCAGTCCGTCATTCGCGATGGCCTGGTACATGCCGGTCATTTGCAACAGCGTCATCGACAGGCCCTGTCCGATCGGCAGGTTCGCGAACGAACCACCGGACCACTGGCTCAGCGCGGGAACCTCGCCGCCGCTCTCGGCGGGCAGACCGACGCCGGTGATGCGGCCGAGCCCGAAGCGGTTCACCATGTCGGCGAACCGTTGCTCGCCGACCTGCTGGGCCAACATGAGGGTGCCGACGTTGGAGGACTTACTGAAGATCCCGGTGGTGGTGTACGGGGCGACACCGTGCACCCACGCGTCGTTGACGGTCACCCCGGCCATGTGGATGCTGCCGGGAACCTGATGGACCTGTTCGGGTGTCGTCAATCCGTACTGGATCGCCGCCGAGGCGGTGATCACCTTGTTCACCGAGCCCGGCTCGAACGGTGAGGTCACCGCGGGGTTGCCGAGGTTGGCGTCGGGCTGATCCGACAACGGCTTGGATGCGTTGAACGTGCCGTCGTTGGCCATCGCGAGCACCTCACCGGTCTTCGCGTCGAGCACCACCGCCGACGCCGACCGTGCCCCGGATGCGGCCTTGGCCTTCATCACCTCGCTCTGCACGTACCACTGGATGTCGGAGTCGATGGTCAGTTGCACGTTGGCGCCGTTGATCGCCGGGTGGACGTTGCGTGTCGATCCGGGGATGATCGCGCCGTCGGAACCGCGGTCGTAGGTCTTGGAGCCGTCGGTGCCGGCCAGCACCGAGTCGAGTGAGGCCTCGAGACCGATCAGTCCGTTGCCGTCGTAATTGACGTCCCCGACGATGTTGGCGGCCAGCGATCCACCGGGATAGATCCGCACGCTCTGCGGATCGGCCCCGACCTCGGGGTAGTCGGTGGTGATCCGCGACGCGACGTCCGGGCTGATCGAGCGCGCGAGATAGACGAACGTCTCGTCGCTGGTGAGCTTCTTGTAGAGGTCGTCGGCGCTGATCGATCCGCCGAGCGCGCCCGAGACACCGTCGGCGATCTGGTGCAATCGCGTCTCGACGTCAGGCAGGCTGGGATTGTCCTTGTGCGCCTTGGCGATCGAGTTGCGCACCGCTTTGGGCAGAAAGGTCAACGACCGTGCCTCGTCGGTGTAGGCCAACGGTCGTCCGTTGCGGTCGAGGATCGCCCCACGCTTGGCGGTCATGATCTGCGTGTATTCGCGCTGCGCAGCTGCCTGTTGCGCCAGCGACGGTGCCTCGATGGTGTGGACCACCACCATGCGGATGGCCACGGCGATGACCGCGAGCAGTACCACCACACCCGCGATCCGACTGCGAACCACAAAGGTGTGCGGCCGCTTCGGGGGTTGTCGGGGGGGCCGCGGTGATCGGCCTGCTCCGCCGGCGGGCGATCGGCCTGCTCCGCCGGCGGCCGAATGGCCGGAGGCGGCCGGTCTGGTCGCACGTGTCGTCATGATCGTCAATTGTCCACCGTACTAACGCGTCTCCGGCGAATTTCCGCTCGGCGGGTTGCTCGTCGCCGGCGCGGGCACGGCCTGCGGCAGCACATTGGGCGCAGGCGCGGTCGCCACCGGGGCCGGCGGTGCCGTGACGGCACCGGCAGGTGCCGGGGTCGTCGGGGCCGTTGCACCCGGCGTCGCGGTGCCGGCCGGAGCGCCGGAACTCGGTGTGGTGGAGTTCGGTGCAGTGGAGTTCGGTGCAGTGGAGTTCGGTGCAGTGGAGTTCGGTGCGGCGCTCTGGGCGCCACCGAGACCCACCGAATCGTCGACCTTCTTCGGATCGATCGTGGCAGCCGGATTGGGCTGATCATCGGGATTGATCGAGGGCATCCGCTTTCCGGTGGCCGGCTCCGGGTCGCCGACGATGTGTGGCTTGCCGTCCGCGCCGACCACCATGCGTGCCGGGTTCTGATCGACCACCAGCCCGAGTGCCCCTGCCGCATCGGACAATTCGGGTGCCGAGTTACCCGACTCGAAGCTGCGCTTGAGTGCGTCGGTGCGATCGAGCAACTCCTGATTCTGTTGGCGGGCGATGCCGATCTGATAGGAGTCCTGCGCAGCCTTGGTGGAGAGCCACAGGCTCAAACCCAGGCCGAAGGCCAGCACCAGCAGCACCGGGATGACGAAAGGTATACGGGAGAGCCGTTCGGACAGGCTGATCCGCCGGGTACGAGACGCCACGACGACGGGTTTGGAGACCGAACCACGTTGCGATCCCCGCTCCTGCGCGGCGATCCGCTTGCTGTGCCGATCGATCGCCCGCTGGGCCGCCCGCGATCGGGTCGGCCGTCCGACTCCGCCGCGGGTGTGCCGGGTGGTGCGTTCGGTGGTGTCGGAATCCTTGTCGCGCAGTCGATCCTGGCGTTCGATGTCGTCGAGAAGGGTCATCTCACCTCCTCCTCTGCGATTCGTTCGATGACGCGGACCCGGACCGGTGCCGATCGCGGATTGGTGTCGAGTTCTTGTTGGTCAGGGCGCTCGGCCCCCCGGGTGACGAGTCGGAATCGTGGTGCCGTGCCGGGCAATTCGACCGGTAGACCGGGCGGCGAGGTCGAGGTCGTCCGTAATGCGAACTCCCGCTTGACGATTGTGTCCTCGAGCGACTGGTAACTCATCATCGCCACACGGCCACCCACCCGCAGCGACGCGAGGACCCCCGGAAGCGCTTGCCGGAGCGCCTCGAGCTCGCCGTTGACCTCCACCCGCAGCGCCTGAAAGGTCCGCTTGGCCGGGTGCCCACCGGTGCGCCGGGTGGCCGCCGGGATCGTCGCGTAGAGCAGTTCGACGAGCCGCGCACTGGTGGTGAAGGGCTCACGCTCGCGTTCACGCACGATCGCCGACGCGATCTTGCCGGCGAAGCGTTCATCACCGTATTCGCGGAGTATGCGGGCGATGTCACCATGCGAATAGGTGTTGAGCACATCGGCCGCAGTAGGACCGGCCTCGGGATTCATTCGCATGTCCAGTGGTGCGTCGACGGCGTAGGCGAATCCCCGATCCGCCTGGTCGAGCTGCATCGAGGACACGCCGAGATCGAAGAGGGCAGCATCGATGCGGTCGGCGCCGGCTTCGGCGAGAACCGCTGGGAGTTCGTCGAATCTGGCCTGGTGGAAGGTGATTCGATTGCCGAAGTCGGCCAGACGGGTAGCGGCGATGTCCAGTGCAGCCGCGTCCCGGTCGATCCCGATGACCCGGACCGACCCGAACTCCCGCAGGATCAACTCGGTGTGACCACCGGCACCGAGCGTGGCATCGACGAACACCGGTTGTGCGACAGTGGGATTCGAGAGAGCCGGGCGCAACGATTCGATAATGCGTCGAGCCATGACGGGCACGTGCCCGTGTTCGCCGGAACGGCGTTCACCCGAGCGACGCGACGGCGGGGTCTGCGCACCCGCACTGTTGTCGTCGTCCTGCGGTGTCACCGGCCTGCCCCTCCGAGTGCGCCGACCCCCGAGCGGCCGCTCCCGTCGCGCGGGCCGGCCTCGATGAGGGGTGGCTGTCGTGTGTTGCTTGCGTCGGCTTGTGGTGGAGCGGGGTCCCGACCCGATCGCGCACCTGGCGTTGGGGAAGTACGCCAGGGTCGGACCGGGTCGGGGCCTCGTGCCACCCGAAGCCCTGTGCATCTGTCCTGCACCCACGTTGCGGAGTTAGAGCACCGCGCTCAACGCCGCGGAGTTCGCCGCCGAGAAGTTCTCCTCATGCTGGCTCTGGTAGTCACGCCATGCCTGTGCGTCCCAGATCTCCAGGTGATCGAAACTGCCGATCACCACACACTCCTTGGACAGTCCCGCGTACTGCCGATGCTCGGCCGACAGGGTGATCCGCCCCTGCCCGTCGGGCCGTTGTTCGTCGGTGCTGGCGAAGAAGTACCGCTGGAATGCGCGCGCTTCGGGATCGTTGCGCGACGCCTCCATCGTCTTCTCCGCGATCGCATCGAACTCCTCGGCCCGATACACCGACAGGCTGTGGTCCTGGCCGCGTGTGACCATCACCCCTCCTGCCAATGCGTCGCGAAACTTCGCGGGCAACGTGAGTCGCCCCTTGTCGTCCAACTTGGGCGTGTAGGTACCGACAAATCTCGTCGACATGTCGGCACCTCCCGCCCACCGGGTCCGGCGTTCCGGATCGCCTCACCCAGTGACGCCCACAGTACCCCACTTTCCACCACTTTCCACCCCAAACCCGCCTCGATTCCCCACCCGACCATAAACACGCAGGTCAAGAGCAGAAGTCAGGGTTCGACACGGCACGGATCGGTCGTGTCGTCGACAGGACAAGGCCTGACAGTTGTGGCCTGTGGTGAGGAATAGGGCTGGTGAGGTTGCTACTTCGGCCTCGTGGGGCGTGGTGGGGCATCGGGTGGGGCGCGGTGGGGAACGCGGTGGGGCGCGGTGGGGAACGCGGTGGGGCGTGGTGGGGAACGCGGTGGGGCGTGGCAGGAGGGACTTGATGAATCCGGTGGCCGAGCCCCGGAAGCGGGCATACGACAGCAGCCGCACACCCGTAGGGGTGTGCGGCTGCTGTGGTGAGTCAGTCGCGGAACCTCAGTGGGTTCGTCGCGGGATCACTCCTGCTCGAACCGGCGGTTGAAGCGGTCTTCCATGCGTTCGGTGAACTTGCGTTTGGGCGTTGCGGCCTTCGAGCCGCGCCCGCCCGAGCCGCGGTCGGCCGATGGCGGCGCACCCTTGCCGGGTAGCCCGCCCCAGAGCGCAAGCAGCGCGGCGGCGAACATGACAAGGAAGCCGACGAGACTCAGGATGGGGAAACCACCCACGTCGAGTCCGATGATGGGTCCCACGATCAACAGCGCGAGACCGAGGACGAAAACGACGGCCGCCTGGATGCGGCGACGACCGGTCGACCGCCCGAGGCGGCGCCGGGTAACGCTGGACGCGAACTTCGGGTCCTCCGCGTACAGAGCGCTTTCGATCTCTTCGAGCATGCGCTGCTCGTGCTCCGAGAGTGGCACCGACCCTCCTTACCTGTTACCGACGAGCCATCGACGAGATGTTCGCCGCGATACTCGCCTGATGACTGTGTTCGCGGCCTACGACCATGATACGAGGTGATTCCGGCGGCGACCACCATAACCGCACTCGTTGGATCGTTTTTGTGTTCGGGGCTGTTACCGGCGCCTATGCGATGACGTGGCGAGGCATCGATGCGTGACCCCCAACGGGTTGTGGCGCATCACGCAGGATGTGCCAGCGATCCGGATTGCGCACCATGTCCGCCTTGTTCGTAGGCGATCACCACGCCCTCGACCGTGTCCAGGAATGTCAACACCAGGCGATGCAGCTCGGCGACGACGACGGGATCGACGTCTCGCTCCAATCCGGCCTCGATGTTCATTCGAAGAACAGACCATGCGGCGAAGCGTTCGGCCTGTTCGGCCAGATCCGGCATGATCACCGCCAGACGATTCCACGCGTTCGACGACAACCCGCGCGTCGAACGGCCGCTGGTCGGCTCACCGATGGCCAGTGCGGCGCCGGCGGCCCGCAGCGCGGTGAGGTACAGCTGCCGGAAGCGTTCGGCGTCGTCGGTGATCCCGTCGGCGTTCTCGAGAAGGAGATCGGCACGTTCGAGCAGGTCACGTGCGCGCCCGACCACGATCGGATCCACCTCGACCTGTGTGGTCGTTCGACGTGTCATCATGGGCCTCCCTCCGTTGTCGCGGTGCTCACGGGCGGCCAGTTGGGCTGTACCGGCCGTTCCCTCGGGTCAACGCGGTCCGAGGGCAGGCGCTTCCCTCGCCCACCGCCGGACCGCGTCGGTCGTCGGGTGGCGGCGAACAGCTTGCGGAGGCACATTCATCGAACACCCGTTCGACGGATTCAATATTAGTCAGATCTGGTCGCCGGAGCAAGGCGTGCGGGCAACCCGATGCGCAACACCATGCCCGACGGCACCGACACAATGCCGCACTCGGCCGGGGTGCAAGGAACGACGACAGGAAGGACCGCACGTGACGATTCGGATCGCCCGTCTCGACGGACGTGACTGTGCGGTCTGGCTCGGTCCCGCGCTCGAGATCTACGTCACAGCGATGAATTACCCACGCGGGACCGAGATGCATCGCGCCGGATTGTGGCGCGAGCACATCCGTCGACCCGGCTGGGAGGCCTACGGCGCGATCGCGACCGCGCCCCACGCCGAGGACGGCTCGCTGGACCTCGTCCGCCGACGGTTGGAGCCGCCCCTGTCCCCCGGCGGCGATGAGGTGCTCGTCGGCATCGCCTACGGCTATCGCGGAGCGCGCGACCAATGGTGGAATCAGCAACTCCGCGCCGGCTTGCGATCGACCGGTCGGGACCCGCGGGTCATCGATGAGATCACCGAGGACTACTTCGAGCTGACCGAACTCCACGTCCATCCGAGTGCCCAGGGGCATCGGATCGGTGAATGGTTGCTGCATCGCCTGCTCGCCGACCGACCCGAACACCACGTCCTGTTGTCCACCCCGGAAATCGCCGACGAGGGCAACCGCGCCTGGGCGTTGTACCGGCGCATGGGATTCGGTGACGTGCTGCGCGGATTCACCTTCACCGGCGACCCGCGCCCGTTCGCTTTCCTCGGGCGACGACTACCCCTGGCCGCACCCACGATCGTGCCGGGCGCCGCCGCCGGTCCCATCGTTCCCGGCGAATCCGACCGCACCCGATGACCGGGCACCCGGTGGGCGATGCGATCGTCGTCGGCGCCGGCCACAACGGACTGGTCGCGGCCGCCTATCTGGCCCGGGCCGGGCGCTCGGTGAGCGTCGTCGAGCGCGACACCATCCCCGGTGGGGCGGTGTCGACCATCGAACGCTTTCCCGGATATCGCGTCGACCGGGGCTCGTCGGCGCACCTGATGATCCGCCACTCCCCGGTCCTCGACGAACTGGCACTCGCCGACGCCGGCCTGACCTACCTCGACTGCGACCCGTGGGCGTTCTGTCCGGCGACCGACACCGCCGGTCCGATCGTCTTCCGCACCGACCTCGACGCCACGTGCGCCTCGATCGAACGTGCCTGTGGACGTACCGACGCCGACGCCTACCGCGCCTTCGTGGCGACCTGGGCACCGCGCGCCCGAGCTCTCATGCGCTCCTTCTACGAGCCGGCCACGCCGGGTCGGTTCGCGCGTGCCTTCGGCGGGCTCGGCCCCACCGCCACCACCGCGCGGACCGGCCTGTTCGGTGCGCGATCGGGTCGGATGATGTCGGTGACCCAGGATCTGATGTCGTCCGGGGATGCCCTGCTGGACCGCTGGTTCGGCTCCGAGCACCTCAAGGCCGCCCTGGCCTGGTTCGGCGCCCAGTCGGGCCCGCCCATGAGCGCCCCCGCGACCGCTCCGATGATCGGGTTCGCGGCACTGATGCACCAGATCCCACCCGGCCGCGCCGTCGGGGGCAGCGGAGCGTTGACCGATGCCCTGGTGCACCGTCTCACCGGTGACGGTGGCGAAGTGATCACCGGTGCGGCGGCCACCGCGATCACCCGATGTGGCGACCACTGGCGGGTAGAGACGGTCGACGGCCGGCGGCGATGTGCCGACACGGTGATCGGCGCCTGCCACATCCTGGCCACCCTCGACCTGCTCGCGGCGGGCGGATTCGACCCCGGATCGCTCGCGCGATGGCGGCGTCAGATCATCGTCGGCTCGGGTATCGGGATGGCCGTACGGCTGGGAACCAGGGAGCTGCCCGAGTATCGGGATCTGCCCGCCGACCTCCCCGCGCACGGCGTGCATTCGGCGTTGGGCCTGCTCGTCACCGATCGGGACCACCTTCGTCGCGCGCAGACCGCGGCAGCGGTCGGCGAACTGCCCGATCGGCCGGCCTGTGTGGCGATGGGATTCTCCGGCATCGACCCGACCCTCAGTCCACCCGGACACCATCTCGTCAATCTGTGGGCGCAATGGCATCCGCGTCATCTCGCCGACGGGTCGGGGTGGGACGAGGTGGCCGCCACCGCCGCCGACGCGGTGGTCGCCGAGGTCGAGCGCCACGCGCCCGGTTTCGCCGACGGCATCGAGCACCGCCACGTCCAAACCCCGCAGGCGCTGGAATCCGAACTGGCACTGATCGGCGGCAACATCATGCACGTCGAGATGACCATCGACCAGATGTTCATGCTGCGTCCGCACCCGGACCTGTCCGGCCACGAGGTGCCCGGCGCCGACGGAATCCTGCTCGCCGGCGCCTCGACCCATCCCGGCGGCGGGGTCACCGGGGCCAGCGGGCGTATCGCCGGACGGGCGGCGATCGCCCGCAGCTCGGGCCGGCACCGCGGCGATACACGCGGTCGGCGCCTATGGCCGCTATCACCCCGGCATCTGGCACGATGATCAGCGTGCGTCCGCCGATCACTCGCCCGAGCCCACCCCGCGCGTCTGCCTTTCTGCTCACGGTCGTGCTGCTCATCGCGGCGCCGTTGATGTCGGGATGCCTGCAACGGTCCACGACGGTCGGTGATCGATTCGCGGGCAGCGTGGTCGTGGCCACCTCACCGGACAATCCGCGTGGCGCACCGAAATTCGACATCCCCGAGTCGATGACCGGCAACATCGCGGTCTCGGACTATCGCGCCAGCACCTCCACGGAGAGTTCGGGCGCCCCGGCATCGGCGCAGCCGGGTTCGCCGTCGGAGGACACCGACCAGCCGGGTTCGTCCCCGTCCGATTCCACGCCGTCGGATTCCACGCCGTCGGAGTCCGCGCCGTCCGATTCCACACAGGCGGCCCCGACCCCGCAGGAACAGTCCGGCGACAGCAGCGACGACGCCACGCTGGTCGGCAGCCGGGCGACCTTCAGCAATCTGACCGCAGGTCAGCTCAGTCAGCTCGGCGATATCATCGCCGACGCCTTCGGCGACACCGCGATGACCATGGACCTGTCGGCCAAGCGCAGCGGCTCGGTGGTGCGATTCCGCGGGTCGACCGACCTCACCGGACTGATCCCGAATCGCGACTACGTCCGGTTCACGATCTCGTTCGCCGGCCCGATCACCGCCACCAACGGTGACCAGAACACCAACACCTCGGTCTCCTGGACACCCGAGCCCGGCAAGTCCGCCGATTTCACCGCCGAATCGACCTACGCCGACCCGTCGACCGCCGCGTTCGGCGGCTGGACGTGGCTGATGGTGCTCATCTGCGCCGCCGTGGTGCTCGTCGTCATCCGGTTGGCCTACGTCTCCCGCGACCGCAGCCCGCGCCCGGGACGCCCGGCATCGGCAGCGGGCAAGAAGACATTCGGGAAAAAGACGTCGGGGACCACGACGTCAGGGACCACGACCTCGACGACCACGACCTCGACGACCACGACCTCGGCGACGAAGACCGCCGGTGACACGACACCGGAGAAGGCCACCGTTCCCGCCGACGCTGCGCCCGATCAGGGAGCTGCACACGAGGACCCCGCGGTGCCGAACCCCGCAGTGCCGAACTCCGCAGCGCCGGACCCCGGAAACACCGGCAAGTCCTGACCCGACTCCCGCCGGATCACCCTGAGCCGACCGATCGGCCCCTCAGCGCGCCCCGACCGTCGGCAACGCGTCGGGCACGCCCACGCCGAGGCGGTCGAGCACCTCGCAGGTCGCCTTGGCGAAGTTCAGGCTGCAGAAGTGCAGGCCGGCAACGCCTTCGGCGATGAGTCGTTGCGCGGTCTCGGTGGCGAAGTCGATGCCGACGGCACGTACCGCGGCGCGATCCTCCTCCGGGCCGTCACCGGCGGCCTCGGCGAAGCGTTGCTCGACCGCGGGCGGGATCACCGACCCCGACAGCTGCGTCATACGACGGGCACTGGCCAGCGAGGTGATCGGCATGAGCCCGGGAATGATCGGCTTGGCCGCCTGCTCGGGGTCGGCGCGTGCCACCCGGTCGCGCAACCGCAGGAAGTCCTCGACGTCGAAGAACATCTGGGTCACCGAATACTCGGCACCGGCACGCAGCTTGCCGACGAGTACGTCGGTGTCCTGGTCGAGATCGCGGGCCCGGTGGTGCCCCTCGGGAAACGAGGCGACGCCGACGTGGAAGTCACCGAGCCCGGAGATCAGCTCGACGAGTTCACGCGCGTACTGCACACCCTGCGGGTGTCGAATCCATTCGCCGAGTGGATCACCCGGCGGATCCCCGCGCAGCGCAAGGAGATTCGTGATGCCCTGGTCGGCGTAGGAACCGACGAGGGCACGCAGTTCGGCGATGCTGTGATTGACGGCGGTCAGATGCGCGACCGTCAGCAGGGTCGTCTGCGTCGCGAGCTCACCGGCGATGCGGACGGTACGATCCCTCGTCGATCCGCCTGCCCCGTAGGTCAGCGACACGAATGCCGGGTCGAGACGTTCGAACACCCGGACCGCCCGCCACAGCCGGGCCTCGCCCTCGATGTCACGGGGTGGCATGAACTCCACCGAGAAGTGCACGACGCCGTTGGCCGGTGGTGCGGCGAGGCGCTCGACGACGGAGAGCGCCGGTGGGGATGAGGTCACCGCGTCATTGTACGTAGGTCGTCACAGTACGTAGGTCGTCACTGCACGTTGGTCGTCACTGCACGTCGGTCGTCCAGGGCGGGGCCGTTCGCGACAGGCACTCCGGGCGTGTCTGTTCGTGGGAGACATGCCCTAGCCTGAGGGAGTGAGCCCGACCGCACCGCCGCCCGCCGCAGAGCCGACGTCGTTGTCGGAGGTACCCGACGCCACGGGCGTGGTCCTCGAGCGCTTCTTCGACGCCACGTTGCCGGTCGCCGGTGCCATCTCGCCGGTCGTGGGGCGCGCCGCCGACATCGTCGCCGACTTCGTCCGGCTCGGCGGCAAACGGGTTCGGCCGATGTTCGCCTACGCGGGCTGGTTGGCCGGGATGAGCAGCCCCGAGAGGCGCCCGCCCCATCCCGAGCAGTCCGTCGCCGATGCGTTGCGGGTCTGTGCCGCACTGGAACTCGTGCAGGCATGTGCACTGATCCACGACGACATCATCGATCATTCCGACACCCGCCGCGGTCGGCCGACGGTGCATCGGCGCTTCGAGACCGCCCATCGCGACGCCGGGTGGTCCGGTGACGGAGCCCGCCACGGTGTCGCCGCGGCCATCCTCGCCGGTGATCTCGCGCTGGCCTGGGCCGACGACCTCGTCGGCGGTCACAGCCCGGCCGGCCCGGACACCGGTGCACCCGCACCGAATCCGCTTCCGGCCGAGGTGTCGGCGGTCTGGGCGGCGATGCGCACCGAGGTGCTCGGCGGGCAGTATCTCGACATCGTCAACGAGGTCAGCGGCGACGACACCGTCGAATCCGCCTATCGGGTGATGGAATTCAAGACCGCCGCCTACACCGTTGCACGTCCTCTCGAGCTGGGGGCCCGCATGGCCGGCGCACCTGCCGCACTGCTCGACGACCTGCGCTCGGTGGGCCACGATCTGGGCATCGCCTTTCAGCTGCGCGACGATCTGCTCGGGGTGTTCGGCGACCCGGATCGGACCGGTAAGCCCTCCGGCGACGATCTCGCCGAGGGTAAGCGCACCGCGCTTCTGGCGTTGGGCCTCGAGCGCGCCGAGCTGCGCGACCCCCGGTCAGCGGCGGTGTTGCGCGACGCGGTCGGCCGCCGTCTCGACGACCACGAATTGAACCGCATCCGTGAGCTTCTCGTCGACGTGGGGGCCGTCGAGGAGATCGAACGCCGCGTCACCGCTCTGCTCGACGCCGCCGTTGCCCGGCTCGAACGCGCCGAGATCGGCACCGACATCCGGGCCGACCTGATCGCGATGGCCGGTCGGATCGCCCACCGCGAGGCCTGACTCATGTTCTCGCGCAGTCGAGTTGTGACGGCGATCGGCCGGCCCGCGCTCGCGCATCCGGCCCCGCCGCCGCGCCTGCCCACCGAGATCTGGCTCGGCGGGATCGGGGCGATCGCGGTGTGTCTGGGCGGCTTCTCGGTCGCCGACATCCCACGCAACCACCCGGGTCTGCAGGACGTGGGACTCGACGCGATCACCTACGGCCACGGAAAGACGTTGGGCGCGGTCGTGTTCTGGCTCGGCGTCGCATTGATGGTGTTCGCGTGGATGAGAGTGGGTCGCCGACTGTGCGCGCCGGTTGCCGGCGACCCCCTCCTGAGCCTGACCACACTGCGGTGGACCGTGATCGGGTGGGCCGCACCGCTGTGCGTGACCGTGCCACTGTTCAGTCGCGATGTCTACGCCTACCTCGGCCAGGGGGTGGTCTTCGCCGCCGGATTCGATCCCTACGCCGACGGACCGGCCCACCATCCCGGTCCCGTACTCGACAGCATGGCGCAGGTGTGGGCGTCGACGACGGCGCCGTACGGCCCGATGTTCATGGCGATCACCCGAGGTGTGGTGGCCGTGTCGGGTGAGCACGTGCTCACCGGTGTCTGGTTGATGCGTCTGGTGCTGTTGCCCGGACTCTTGTTGTCGCTGTGGGCCGTTCCACGTCTGGCGACCCATTTCGGCGCGTCACCGGAGGTCGGGGTGTGGCTGGCGTTGCTCAATCCGATGGTGTTGATCCACCTCGTCGGCGGCCCGCACGTGGAACTGCTGATGATGGGTGTGCTGGCCGCCGGACTCGCACTGACCGTCGCCGGCCGGCACATCAGCGGTCTGGCGGTGCTCGGGCTGGCCGTGTCGATCAAGGTCACCGCGGGTGTGGCGATCCCGTTCGTGGTGTGGATCTGGCTCTCGCACATCCGATCCGAACGCAAGGTCACCGGCGGCGATGTCGCGCGGGTGTTCGCGGTGGTGATCGCCGTGCCGGTCGCGGTGTTCGCCGCCTGGACCGCCGCGCTCGGCCTGGGACTGGGCTGGCTCACCGGGCTGGGCTGGGCCGACCAGATCATCAACTGGTTCACGCTGCCCACTGCCGCAGCACATCTGGTGACGCTGGTCGCGGCACCGTTCACCTCACTGAATCTGTGGCCGGTCCTCACCGTCACGCGGGCGATCGGTGCGGTGTGTCTGGCGATCATTCTCGTGGCGTTGTGGTGGCGCCACCGCGCCGACGAACGCAGCGCGATCGCCGGACTGGCCTGGGCGATGCTGGCGGTGCTGCTGCTCGAACCCTCGACACTGCCCTGGTACTACACGTGGGTCCTCGTCGTCGCGGTCGCGTTCACGCTGCCCGGCTGGGTCCGCGCCGTCGTGGTCGGTGTGTCGACGTTCATGTTGATCGTCTTCCAGCCGGACGATTCGATCGTCTTCTACAAGCTGCCCGAGGTCGCGTTGGCCGCCGCACTGTCGCTACTCGCCGCCATCTCGCTGCTGCGCCCCGACCCGCTGCGCCTGGGCGCCCTGGCCCGCCGGTTGTGGGGCGCCGAACCCGGCGGGTCCCGAAGGTAAGCCCTAGAACGCCTGTGCCTGCGCGCGTCGGATGACCTCGCGTGCCGAGTGCGTGTGCAGCGCCGCCGCCGGATGCATCTGCAGATCGTCGAGCTCGGTGAACAGCCAGCGCAGCGCCTCGTCGCGGGTGAATCCGCCGTCGAGCAGGACATCGACGAGGCCGGTGAAGTGCTTGGCGATACCGAGGTCGTCGAAGAACAGGCAGGGCACCGCGGGCTCGCCGTCTCGGGAGACGGCCAGCAGGCGGTGGTCGCGGATCAAGGTGCGCACGCGATTGGTCGACACGCCCAACCGTCGGGAGACCTCGTCGATCGAATACGTCTCGACCTCGGCCGGGATGACATCGTGCGAGAGGGGAAGTGAACTCACGGCCCAGAGATTACCGTCTCGCGGGCCGTGTCTTCACCTGGTTCGCCGCCACCACCGCCGGGCCCGGTGCGCAGCACCGCAGTGGTTACGGTGCGCAGCACCGCAGTGGTTACGGTGCGCAGCACCGCAGTGGTTACGGTGCGCAGCACCGCAGTGGTTACGGTGCGCAGCACCGCAGTGGTTACGGTGCGCAGCACCGCAGTGGTTACGGTGCGCAGCACCGCAGTGGTTACGGTGCGCAGCACCGCAGTGGTTACGGTGCGCAGCACCGCAGTGGTTACGGTGCGCAGCACACCGGTGGTTCCGGGGCGCAGCGCCGCCACCCGGGTAGATTCACTGTCGTGCAGGCAGGGGTCGACGAGCTGATCGGGGCGGTGCTGGAGGACCGCTACCGCATCGACGCGCCCATCGCCCGTGGCGGCATGTCGGCGGTGTACCTCGCTCTCGATCTTCGGCTGGGCCGCGACGTCGCCGTCAAGGTGATGGACACCCGCTACGCCGCGGACCCACAGTTCTTGCGCCGCTTCGAGTTCGAGGCGCGAGCGGTGGCCGGTCTGAAACATCCCGGGCTCGTCGCGGTCTACGACCAGGGCATCGACGATGGGGTCGCGTTCCTGGTGATGGAACTCGTGGAGGGCGGCAGTGTCCGAGAACTGTTGCGCGAGCGCGGTCCGATGCCCCCGCATGCGGTGGTCGCCGTTGCCGATCCGGCGCTGGGCGGACTGGGTACGGCACACGCGGCCGGCCTGGTACATCGCGACATCAAACCCGAGAACGTGCTGATCTCCGATGCCGGCGAGGTCAAGGTCGCCGATTTCGGGCTGGTCCGCGCGGTCGCCGAATCGGGGGTCACCTCGGCCAGCGTCATCCTCGGTACCGCCGCCTACCTCTCCCCCGAGCAGGTCGAGTCCGCGACCGCCGATGCCCGCAGCGACGTCTACTCGATGGGGGTCATGCTCTTCGAATTGCTCACCGGGCGTACGCCGTTCCGCGGCGATACGCCACTGGCACTGGCGTACCAGAGACTGACCTATGACGTGCCGGCACCCGGTGACGTGATCGCCGGGGTACCGGTCGAACTCGACGAGGTGGTGTTACGGGCGACCGAACGCCGCCCGGCCGATCGCTATGCGAACGCCTTCGAGATGCGGGAGGCACTGCTCGACGTGGCCGAGGATCTCGATCTGCCGCCGTTCACCGTGCCGGCCCCACGACGCTCCGCCGAGCGGGAGACGATGGCCCGCCGTCGTGCGGCGGTCAGCCCACACGGCACCCGGGTTGCCTCGCGGCCCGGGTCCCGATCGACGACCGACGCGCCACCGACGAAGGCGTCGGCGCTGATCGATCGCGATGCCGCACCCGGACCCGCTACGCGCGACCGCGGCAGTGCGCAGGGCCTGCCCGAGCCGTTCGACGATCCCGCCGACGGGCGGCTGCACGCACTGATCTGGCTGGTGATCGTGCTCATCGCGGCGGCCGCGGCGGGTGGCGCCGGATGGTGGGTCGGCTCCCAGTTGCTGCTCTCCTGAGAGAGCAGCACCCGAAAGCCCCGGCAACCGAAAGCCCCCGGCATCCGAAAACCTCAGCCGCGCAACATCTCCGCGACGAGGAACGCCAGCTCCAGCGATTGCTGGGTGTTCAGGCGCGGGTCGCATGCCGTCTCGTAGCGCCCGGCGAGGTCGAGGTCGGAGATGTCCTGTGCACCACCGAGGCACTCGGTCACGTCCTCGCCGGTGAGCTCGATGTGGATGCCACCGGGGTGGGTTCCCAGTGCGTGGTGGACCTCGAAGAATCCCTGCACCTCGTCGACGACACGGTCGAAGTGGCGTGTCTTGTAGCCGGTGGGCGAGGAGTGGGTGTTGCCGTGCATCGGGTCGCTCTGCCAGATCACCTTGTGCCCGCTCGCCTCGACCGCGGTGACGATCGGTGGCAACACGTCGCGGACTTTGCCGTTGCCCATCCGGGCCACCAGGGTGAGCCGGCCGGGCTCGTTGTACGGGTCGAGACGTTCGACGTACTCGACGGCCTGCTCGGGGGTGGTGGTCGGACCGATCTTGATGCCGATCGGGTTGCGGATCAGCTCGGCGAAGGCGATGTGGGCACCGTCGAGTTGGCGGGTGCGCTCACCGATCCACAGGAAGTGCGCCGACAGGTCGTAGAGCACCTTGCCGTCGGCGCCGACGCTCGGGTCCTCGGGCGCCTCGGCCAGGCGCAGCAGGGCCCGTTCGTAATCGAGAACCAGTGCCTCGTGCGAGGCAAAGATGTCGGCGGCGCCCAGCGAGGAGTCGGAGACCCCGCACGCATCCATGAAGCGCAGACCCCGGTCGATCTCCGAGGCCAGCGCCTCGTAGCGGGCGCCGGCCGGGGAGGTGCGGACGAATTCCCGGTTCCAGTCGTGGACGCGCCGCAGGTCGGCCTCCGAGTGGGTCAGCGCGCGAACCAGATTCATCGCCGCGGCGGCGTTGGCGTAGGCGCGCACCAGTCGTGAGGGGTCGTGGATGCGGGTGGCCTCCTCGGCCGGGAACCCGTTGACCATGTCGCCGCGATAGGACGGCAGGCCCAGGGCGTCGGTGTCGGCGGAGCGGGGTTTGGCGTACTGACCGGCGATGCGGGCGACCTTGACCACCGGCAGGCTCGCGCCGTAGGTGAGTACGACGGCCATCTGCAGCAGCGTGCGGATGTTGCCCTTGATGTGGGGCTCGGTGTTGTCGGCGAAGGTCTCGGCGCAGTCGCCGCCCTGCAGAAGGAAGGCCCGGCCCTGTGCGACCTCGGCGAGTTGTCCGGCGAGCGTGCGGACCTCGGCGGGCATACAGATGGGCGGCACCGACTCGAGCACTGTCCGCATGCGCCGCGCGTCCTCGGCGGGCCAACTCGGTTGCTGCAGCGCGGGACGGGCCAGCGCGTCGGCGAAACGCGCCTGCAGGTCGCCGGGCAGCGGCGGGAGTTCGGGCAGTTCGTCGATCGGAACGTCTACGGTCCAGTTCACCACCGCTCCAGCGTAGCGAGGCCGGGGTCGCAAACGTGCATCGGCCGAGATTGATCAGGCGCAACACAGCGAGGCCGGGGTCGCAAACGCGCATCGGCCGAGATTGATCAGGCGTCGGGCTGCCGTGCCTGTTCGATCGCCTGCCACTTGCGCCAGTTGTGGCGAGCATCACTGAGTGCGTCGTGGGCGTCGGTGGGTGCCGACGGCAGGGGTGGGCGCCCCGCGTATTCCCAGTGCTGACGCAGTTCGCGGGTGAAGCGCGGGATCGTTCGCGGCAACGCGGTCATCGGACCCCACAGCTGGCACAGCACGACGTGGTCGTAAGCGCCCACCCAGGCCCACAATTCGACGTCGCCGGGCTCCGCGGTGAGGAAGTCCAGGAGGTCGTCACGGATGGCGCGCCGGGACCGCCACGCCCGTGACGCCGGCGACGGCAGCTTGGGCAGCACGTTCGCCCGAACCCAGTCCCCGGCCCGGCCCGGATCGAACTCGGTGGACACCGCGTAGAATTCTCGACCGTCCTCGGCGACGACACCGATCGAGATGAGATCGATCGTGGTGCCGTCCTCGATAAACTCCGAGTCGTAGAAGAACCGCATACTGGTAAGTATCACCCGCCACCCGGCGAGGGTCGCCGCCGGAGAGGAACGAAGAGCCCGTCATGACGACAATGCTGACTTCGGTGGATGAGCGGTTGCGCCGCTGGTCGCCGACCCGGCGCGCGCGCATCGTCATCGGCGTGATCTTCCTCGCCTCGGCGGGGATGCAGATGTTCGGGGTGCCGTTCACCTCCAGCTTCGGCACCCGGACCCGCATCGACCTCGACGTCTACCGGATCGGTGCGCAGATCTGGCAGCAGGGCCAGAGCCTGTATGCCGACGGGTCGATGCCGTTCACGAGCGATGGCATCTGGTTGCCGTTCACCTATCCGCCGTTTGCCGCCCTCGGCTTCGTCCCGCTCGGTGCCATGCCCCTGGCGGTGGCCGGGGTGGTGATGTCTGTGCTCACCATCGCGCTGCTGGTGCTCATCGTCCACATCGTGCTGTCGCTGTTGTCGGTGGGCGCCCGCACGAACCGTTGGTGGCTCGCAGCACTCGTCGCCGCGGGTGCACTGTGGCTCAATCCGGTGTGGATGACGATGGGTTTCGGTCAGGTCAACGTCATCCTGATGGCGATGATCCTGCTCGACGTCTTCGTCATCGCACGCGTGCGCAAGCCCTGGACGCGGGCGCAGGGCATCCTGGTGGGTCTGGCCTCGGCGATCAAGCTGACCCCGCTGGTGTTCATCGCCGTCTTCGCCGTCGCCCGCCGCTGGCGCGCAGCCGCCACCGCCGGACTCACCTTCGTGCTGGCGGGCGCGTTCGCGGCGGTGTGGCTACCGCGCGATTCGTTGGGTTACTGGACGCACACGCTGTTCCACACGACGCGGATCGGCGATCCGGCCGGACGCATCAACCAGAACCTCAACGCGGCATGGGTGCGCATCCTGCCGGGCGTCGACGGTCAGATCGCCTGGGTGCTCAGTTCGCTGGCGGTCACCGTGCTGGCGTTGTGCGCGGTGCACGTCTGCCGTCCCCGGGAGGCGTTCGCGGCGGACGCCGGCCCCGCGGCGCGGATCAACGCGGTGCTGGCGACCTGCGCGATCGCGGTCTGGGGTCTGCTCGTCTCCCCCACCTCGTGGGCGCATCACTGGGTGTGGGCGATCCCGCTGATCCTGACCGCCATCACGGTCGCCGCGCGCACGTCGTCTCGCGGCACCCGGATCGCCCATCTCGGGTTGGCCGCGCTCGGGCTGATCCTGTTCTCCCTCGGGCCTTTTCAGTTCCTCCCACAGAGTTCGGCCTCGTGGTCGGTGCTCGCGCAGATCGTCGGGAGTTCGTATTCGATCTGGGGTATTGCCGCCCTCGTGGTGATCTGGCGGTTCCCGGCCGAAGGCTTGCGCGCGCCGAGCATCGACGAGGCCACCGGCCGGGCCGAACTCGCCCAGACCCACACGAGCTAGGCGCTCGCCCGCTCAGGCTGCGGGCTTGGACTCCACGGCGTCGGCGGGCGAACGCTCCTTGAGGCTGGCCGCGTAGACGTCGACGTACTGCTGACCCGACAGACGCATCAGCTCGTACATGATCTCGTCGGTGACGGCGCGTTCGATGAACCGGTTGCCCTGCATGCCCTCGTAGCGATCGAAGTTCAGCGGCTTACCCACCCGGACGGTGACCTTGGTCGGCCGAAACATCACCGTCCCAGGCGGATTGAACTTGTTGGTACCGATCATCGCGACCGGGATCACCGGCACCCCGGTCTCCAGAGCGATCCGCGCGAGCCCGGTCTTGCCCTTGTAGAGCCGACCGTCGGGTGATCGGGTGCCCTCGGGGTACATGCCCATCAGCTCACCCTTTTCGAGCTGCCGGCTCGCCGCGGTCAATGCACCGGCGGCCGCCTCCGCCCCGGACCGGTCGATGGGGATCTGCCCGACCGCGGTGTAGAACCACCGCTGGAATCCACCCTTGAGCCCGGTACCGGTGAAGTACTCGGCCTTGGCCAGGAAGTAGATGCGACGCGGGCACATCAGCGGGAGGAAGAAACTGTCCATCACCGCCAGGTGGTTGCTGGCCAGGATGGCCGGTCCGCGCGCCGGAATGTTCTCCAGCCCTTCGATCGTCGGCCGCCCCAACAACCGGAGCAGCGGGCCCAGCAGCACGTATTTGAACACCTGGTACCACATCGCGTGTGTCACTACCCTTCGTCGCACCGACGAGCGCTTTCCGGCCACTCGATCCGGTTGTGAACTCTACTCACCCCAGCCGGTGCCCGTGAGACATCGGCCACCCGACGGACAGGACTGTGGCATCCGCCGACGCCGCCATGGGGTTCCGGTCGCCATCACGCATGGGCCATCGGGCGCCGTCGGACATCGAGGTCATCGGACATCGGGACATCGGGACATCGGGACATCAGACATCGGCGACCTGCGGCACGCGCGCACTGATCCCCTGGCGGGCGACCTCGGCGGCACCGAGCACCCCCGCGTTCTCACCGAGTTGCGTACCGCGGATGCGCGCGAGCTGCCGATGGCCGGCCCCGGTGATCAGACGCGCATAGTGTTCGCGGGCCTCATCGAGGTACAGCCCCGACGCGGTCCCGACACCGCCGGCGATGACGATGAGATCGGGGTCGAAGACGTCGGCGATCATCGCCAGCCCCTGGCCGAGCGAGGCGGCGAACTCGGCGAAGGCGGCCACCGCCACCGCGTCGCCGTCGGCGGCGGCACCGGCCACCCGTCGGCCGGTCAACGACCCGGGGTCGGCGGCCACGTCGGTCGCGAGCTGGCTGCGACCCCAGTCGCCGTCGGCAAGCAACTCGACCACCGTGTCGACCAAAGCCGTTCCGCTGCAGTACCTTTCCCAACATCCGCGCTTACCGCAGGAGCATGGACGGCCGTCCGGGACGATGGTGAGGTGCCCGAGCTCCGGTGCGACACCGAAGCTGCCGCGATAGATCTCCCCGTCGATCAGCAGCCCCGCACCGATGCCGGTGCCGATCGCCAGCACCAGCACATTGTGTCCGCGGGCCGCCGCCCCGTAGTGACGTTCGGCCACCGCGGCCGAGTTCGCGTCGTGTTCGGTGAACACCGGGATACCGATGCGCGCGGTCATCTCCTCGGCGACCCGGGCCTCCCGCCATGGCAGATGGGGGGCGAATCGCACCACCTCGCGATCGGGGGTGAGGAAGCCCGCGATCGCCATCCCGACGGCCTTGGCCGCCCAGCGCGAGGTCAGCTCGCCGACCAGACGGTCGAGGCAGTGTTCGAGGGCCTGGGCCGTCGGCGGGGTCGCCGCGCGCAGGGTGTCGAGCATGACGCCCGAGTCGTCGACCACGGCGGCACGCACGCTGGTGCCGCCGATGTCGATGCCGATTGTCAACTCGCCCATCACTTCTCACTTTCCGATGTCGGGTCGACCACACCGTGTTTGCGCGACGCACCGGTCGGCGGTGTCTGCGGGGCGGCCTCGAGTCGCACCGCGATCGGCTGGTAGCGCCGCGGTGGTGCCCCGGCGTCGGCGGGCGCGCTGCGCAAAGCCGCCGCGATCGCCTCCAGCAGGGTGATGAGTGCGGCGATCAGCCGCGCGAGCAGATCCCCGATCTCCTGCATCAGTGAGGTGATCTCACCGACGGCGGCCGCAGCCGATCCGTCGCCGAGGAAGGCACCGGCCGCGGTGGGACCGCCCGATCCGGACGCGGCCGGTCGTGCCGTGCCGGTGGGCCCCGTTCTGCCGGTGGGCCCCGATGCACCGGTGCCGAACCAACCCGCGACGACGTCGATCTGGGCGGCCAGCGCGAGCAGCAGGTCGCGTAGTGGGTCGCCCGTCGACTCGCCACCGCGCGCCGAACCCGACCCGGTGTCGGCGCCACGGCTGGTGTCGTCAGTGCTCATGCCCTCGCCTCATACGCTCGGCTCATCCGGTCGATACTCCATCTGGCGATTCGTGTGCACAAGCACGGTACCCTCTGCGGCACGCCCGCCTCCATTCCGGGGGCGCGCGCTTGCGCAGCCTCAGGCCTGACGGTCCCGTGGCCAGACGGCCGGATCCGGGGTGAAGCGCACCCTGATCCGTTGGCCGTCCCAGCTCGCCTCACCGACGTGGCAGCGCCGCAGCACCGACGGCAGCCGCACCGCGTGACGGAACCCGTCGACGGTGACGAGCAGGTCGTCGCCACTGCGGCCCAGGTCGAACCGGCTGGGGTCGGGCAGCCGCTGCTCCCACGACATCTCGAAGACGGTGTCGAGCCCCGTACCGGACACCGTCCTCACCTCGGCATCGCCGCTGCCGCGCGCGGCGCCGGTCGGTCGGGCAAGTGACACAGCGAGTTTGCGTAGCCGCGCCGGTCGATCCAGTGGGGCGGCGGCGAGCTCGACGGTGGAGACGGCCACGTGCGGGTCGTCGACGACCACCTCGACGGGCGCGCCGGCACCGACGCCCCGGTTCACCACGATCGATCGCATCGGAAATCCCATCAGGTCGGCGATCGCGAGATGTCGGGGGAGCGCACCGGCGCCGCGTGCGTCGGCCGCCACGACGAGATGCCCGGCGACGACGTGCGGATCGGTGAGCAACTCCGCGATGTCGTCGCAGTCGCCGGCGATGGCGTCGACGGCGGCGGTCAGCTGCGCGAGCATCGGTGTGTCGGCGGCCGCCGCGAGACGTCGGTGGCGCGGCCACAACCGTTCGAGGGCCTGCAGCAGGATCGTCGGCGCCCGCAGCAGGGAGTACGGATCGGCCACCCCGGACAGATCGACGACGATGCGTTCCCAGGTGCCGCTGGTGGCCTCGTCGCGGATGCGCCGCAGCAGCAGGAATTCCTCGACGCCCGGCAGCGCGGCGAGTTCGGCGGCGTCGATGCCGGCCAGCGTGGCCAGCACCGGCAACCTCGTCTTGGCGCCCCGGATACCGGCGGTGAGCAACTCGGCGAACACCGCCCAGGTCTTCTCCAGCGACTCCAGCCGGTCCAGGGTCAACAGGTGTACGCCCGAGGAGACCGCGACGCTCGAGCCGGGCATTCGGAAGACCCCCAACAGATCCGGGGTCGGTGAGAGCCGGTCGACGGTGATCAGTAGGGTGTGGCGGTCCGGCCGGGCCAGCGGTGCGCGGGCGCGGTTACGACCGCGGTCACGACGCAGTGCTCCGGCGGCCGCGACCACGGAGATCCCGGAACCCCCCGGCCCCAGCACCACGTGGATGGGAGTGAGATCGATCAGCCTTCGACCCTCTTCTTCAGGTCGTTGAGGGCGGCATCGGTGATGGCCTTCTCGGCGCGCCTCTTGAGTTGCCCGATCATCGGCACCATCAGGTCCACCATCAGTGTGTAGGTGACCTTGCTCGAGCCGGGCACCTGTTGGACGACCTCGTAGCGGCCCCGCTGATCGCGTTGCAGGTCACTGGAGACCAGCTCCCACGACACCCCGGTGCCGTCGGCGTCCCACTCGTACCGCAATTCGTAGGTGTCGCGCAGCACCCCGGCGTCGAGCACAAACCGTACCCGGCGCGCGCGACCCGCCGAATCCCGTTCGGTGACTTGGACTTCGCGGGCCGCACTGACCCATTCGGGATAGTTGTCGAAGTCGGCGATCACCGCCATGATGTCGGCGGCGTCGGCGTTGACCACGATCGAACGTTCCGTGCGGTCGGCCATCACGCACCCGTCCGGCCGGACGCGGCCGCGGGCTCGCCGACGCCGCGACCGTCCTCGAGGACGTCCTTGCACTCGAAGGCCATCACCTTGCCGGCCACCCGGCGCTGCCGGTTGAGTTCGGCGAGCAGGTCCGCGCGCTCTCGGTCCGACCGCCCGCCGCCGACCACCGACGCGGCCGGTTCGGCATGCAGGAAGTAATGCAGGACGAAACCGTCGAGCACGGGCTCGCACCAGATCTCCATCGTCCCGTCGATCGGCCCCGACACGCGCCAGCGCACCCCGGCGGCCGCCCGGTCCTCGACGACCTCGAGATGCAGATCGGGCCACCATCGGCGCCACCTGGTCCGGTCCCCCACCACGTCGGCCGCACTCACCGGGTCCGCGGCGACGAAGGTGTCGTCGGCAACCTGAATGCTCGTCACGACTCCAGCTTCACATATCGGCGCGGCCGATCGGTAGGCAACGTCTGCTCCGGCATCGTCTGCACCGCACGTACCTCGCGGCGAACCCGATCGGCGGCGCAACGACCTCACCCGGTCCCGGCCCACCCCGCCGCCTCGTGCCAACGGTCGTCGTTACGATGGTCAGGTCATCGTTGACGGTCGAAAGGTGCAGGATATGAGCGAGTACAGCGTTCCCGCGAGGTTCACCATCGAGGCCGATGAGAACGCCACCTCGATCATCTTCGGCATCGCCGAACGCACGCCGGGCCAAACCGTCTTCCGCCGCAAGGAGGGAGCGACATGGGAGCCGGTGCGCGCCGATGACATCGCCGCGCGGATCACCGCTCTGGCCAAGGGCTTGATCGCCTCCGGCGTACAGCCCGGCGATCGGGTGGCGCTGCTGTCGGCGACCCGCCTGGAATGGGTGCTGCTGGACTTCGCGATCTGGTCGGCCGGGGCGATCACCGTGCCGATCTACGACTCGTCGTCGAGCTCGCAGATCGAGTGGATCATGACCGACTCCGCGGCGTCGACGATCATCGTCGAATCCGACGAGCACCGGAAGCTCTACGAGGGCGCGAGTCTCGACCATCCGGTGCGGGTCCTGCAGATCGATCCGGCCGACGGGCCGGGCGCGCTCGAACAATTGACGACCGCGGGCGCCGAGGTCGACGACGACGAGGTCACCAAGCGTCGTGCGACGGTCCACGCGGGCGACCCGGCGACGCTGATCTACACCTCGGGCACCACCGGCCGCCCCAAGGGGTGCGAGCTGACACACGCCAACATGCTCTCGGAGGTCCGTGGGGTGCTCGAGGGCAACATGTCGCAGTTGCTCGCCCCCGGCAAGCGGTTGCTGATGTTCCTGCCGCTGGCCCATGTGCTGGCGCGCGCGATCACCCTGGTGGCCATGGAGGCCGGTGTCGAGGTGGGCTTCACCAACGACATCCCGGGCCTCGTACCGGAATTCGCGGTGTTCAAGCCATCGCTGATCCTCTCGGTACCCCGCGTGTTCGAGAAGGTCTACAACACGGCCCGCCAGAAGGCCCACGACGAGGGCAAGGGTCGGATCTTCGACATGGCGGCGGCCACCGCCATCGACCACGCTGCCGCCGCCGAACGCGGCGACGTCGGAATCGTGTTGCGCGCCAAGCACACCCTGTTCGACAAGCTCGTCTACGGCAAACTCCGCGCCGCGCTCGGCGGCGAGTGCGAGCTCGCGATTTCCGGGGGCGGGCCACTCGGGTCACGCCTGGGATTCTTCTTCTCCGGGATCGGTATCCCGGTCTACGAGGGCTACGGCCTGACCGAGACGACTGCGGCGGTGACCGTCAACACCCCGGGCGCGGTCAAGATCGGCACCGTCGGGAAACCGTTGGCGAGCAACGCCGTTCGGATCGCCGAGGATGGGGAGATCCTGCTGCGTGGCGGCGTGGTGTTCAAGGAGTACTGGCACAACGAGGAGGCCAGCGCCGCCGCCATCACCGACGGCTGGTTCCACACCGGCGATCTCGGATCACTCGACGACGAGGGGTTCCTGAAGATCACCGGGCGCAAGAAGGAACTCATCGTCACCGCGGGCGGCAAGAACGTCTCGCCCGCCGGCCTCGAGGATGTCATCCGTGCCGACGCCCTGGTCTCGCAGGCCGTCGTGGTCGGCGATCAGAAGCCGTTCATCGCCGCATTGATCACCGTCGACCCCGAGGCCTTCCCGGCGTGGAAGGAACGCAACGGCAAGCCCGCCGACGCATCGGTGGCCGACCTCGCCGACGACCCCGACCTACGCGCGGCGATCCAGTCGGCCGTCGACGAGGCCAACAAGACTGTCTCGCACGCCGAGTCGATCAAGAAGTTCCGGATTCTCGGTGACGATTTCAGCGAGGAGACCGGCGAGATGACCCCGACGCTGAAGGTCAAGCGCAACGTGGTCGTCGACAAGTACGCCGGCGACATCGACGCGCTCTACGCCAAGCGCTGAGTCGCCCGTCGGCGCCGCCTGGGTCGTCGACACCACCGGCCGGAGCCGATCACAGCAGCTGACGTAGCCGCGCGGCCATCTGCGACCACTGCCAGTGGTCCTCGACGAATCGGCGTCCCTGACGGCCCATCTCGGCGGCGGCGTCGCGATCGGAGAGGATCCCGATGAGCGCGAGCGCGACCCCGGCGACATCGGTGCCGTCGACGACGGTTCCGGTGACCCCCTCGCGGACGGTCTCCGGGGCGCCGCCGGAGAGGCCGGCGACCACCGGCACACCGCAGGACGACGCCTCCAGGTAGACGATGCCCAGGCCCTCGACGTCGAGGCCCTTGCCCCGGGTGCGCGCCGGCATGGCGAAGACGTCGGCGATGGTGTGGTAGGCGGCGAGTTCGGCGGCCGGGACCGGCCCGGTGAACAGGACGTGCTCACTGACGCCCTCCGCGTGGGCGATGTCGTGGAGCTTCTCGGCGTAGGGTCCGCCCCCGACGATCACGAGTGCGGCGTCGGCGATCTCCGATCGGATCAGCGGCAGTGCACGGATCAGGACGTCCTGCCCCTTGCGCGGCACCAGCCGTGACAGGCACAGGATGGTGGGTCGCTCACCGAGTCCCAGCTCGGCACGAAGTCGTCGGCGCGACGCAAGATCCGGAGCGAACCGGGTGACGTCGACGCCCGGCGGGAGATACTCCAATGCGGCACGCGGACCGAACGCCGACGCGAATCGGCCGCGGGTGTAGCGGCTGACGTAGGTGATGACGTCGGTGTGGTTGCCGATGTAGCGCAGGATGCCGCGCGCCCCCGGGATCATCGACCACCCGACCTCGTGCCCGTGTGTGCTGGCGATGATGCGGCGGGCCCCGGCCCGACGCAGATATCCCGACAGCACCGCCAACGGCGCGGCCGCCCCGAACCACACCGTCGAGATGTCTTCGTCCCGAATGATTTTCGCGGCGCGACGAGCGACGAATGGGGTGGGCAACATCAGCGTCGTCGGATGCCGATAGACCCGGTAGGGTACCGCGGCGTCGAACTCCTCGTGGCTGCGTCCGCGCCAGCGCGGGGCGTAGACCACCACATCGTCCGGATCCAGCAGATCCACGAGATTCTGCAGGTAGGACTGGATTCCGCCACGCCGCGGCGGAAAATCGTTGGTCACCAGGAGCGTTCGGTGCGTCACGCCACCATCCTTGCCGATCTCATCGCAGTTCGGCCGTCAGCCACGCCCGCCACCGGGCAACGAACTGGGCCCGCGTGATACCCAGGGTGGCCGACAACGCGGCATCGGCGCGCATGGCGTCGCTCGATGCACCCACCGCCACGTACAGCGCCCGCAGCCTGGGTTCGCCGAAAGTCGCCGCGACGAAGGTCGCCACCGACCAGGCCGACTGATAGGCCATCCGCGAGGACTCGGCGTCGACGGAGAACTGCTGATCGGTCGGCAGATCGGCCGGGGTGTCACCGGCCTGCACCGCGGCCGCGAGATCCGGGGCGGCATCGGCGGGACGTGTGTAGGTGCCCTTGCGCCCGACGTACTCGGCCACTCCCTCGGTGAGCCACATCGGCGCGGTGGTCGCGGTCTGCGCGCGGGTGGCGACGTGGGTGAGTTCGTGACGCAGGACCACGCCGAGTGCCGGTGCGGGCAGATCACGGGCCACCGGGGTGAGCAGGACACGCTGGCCCGTCACCGAGCCGGCGGACAGGTCGAGGTGGGCGTAGATGGTGGCGGCCGCGGCGGTGTCGGTGGCCGAGGCGGCCAGGGCGTGGAATTGGTCGTCGGCGGCAGTGCTCACCACCACCGAACGCTGGGGCCACCTGGTCCCCCAGAACGCCGATACCGCGGCGATCGCGCCGGGCAGCAGGGAACGGATGCGGGCAACCATCTCGGCGGTGGGGCCGGGCGCCGTCGAACCAGGGGCCACAGAGCCGGAAGCCACAGAGTTGGGCGCCACAGAGTTGGGGGCCGGTGCGCCGGAGGTGGCCGCGGAATCGTCGGCGCCGTCCGGATAGGACGCGATGACCGAGGTGCCACCCGCGGTGGGAACGTCGGCAACGGCCAGCGCCGGCAGGTCCCACATCTGCGTCGGCGGTGCGGGCTCACCGGCCAGGGTCGAGTCGCCGACCAGTTTCCAGGTGTCGTCGTAGCGGGCGGCGACGAGCTGGGTGTCGATCACCACCTCGTCCTCGTCGATGCCGGGGGTGCTCACACCGCCGAGCGCGACGTGCAGTTCGACCGGAGCCACCCAGGTGTCGGAGCTGCCCTGCTGATCCAGCCGTGCCTGGACGTCGGCGCCGACCAGGGTCTCGACTTCCTCGGTGGGAGCGAGCTGGTAACGGAACTCCTTGAGCTGCAGCCGTTTTCCGCGTCCCGGCGTGTCGGGGCGACGCACCGCCGACGACAGGTTGTCCTGTACGGTCTGCAACCGGGCGCGCAGCGCCGGATTGATCGACGGGTCGAGCAGCGCCGCGAGCTGATCGGGGGTGCCCGAGCGCAGCGCGGTCGACAGCGCGTCGAGGAGCTGTGTCACGCCCTGGGAGCGCTGGTCCAGATAGACGTTGCTCGTCGACACCGGTGCCGACGACGAACTCGTGCCGGAAACGACACCGTCACCGTCGCCTCCGCAGGCCGTGATCAGCAGTGACGTGACGACGAGCACCGCACCGGCGCTCGTGGTCACCCCGGTGCGCAGGGTCGCCGACCGCGGGCGGAGCACGCCCATCGCCCACCGCGGGCGGAGCACGCCCATCGCCCACCGCGGGCGGAGCCCGCCCATCGCCCACCGCGGGCGGAGCACGCCCATCGCCCACCGCGGGCGGAGCACGCCCCTAGTACCGACGCGCGGAGTTGTACGGTCCCGCGTCGTCGATGGGGACGACCTTGACCGGCACACCGAAGGTGGAGGCGTGGATCACGTAGCCGTCGCCGACGTACATGCCGACATGCGTGGCGTCGGGGTAATAGATGATGAGATCGCCGGGCTGCAGATCCTGGCGCGAGACCGGCGTGCCGCCGGCGAGTTGCGCCTCACTGGATCGCGGCAGGAGCTTGCCCGCCTGCTTGAACGCCCACACCATCAGGCCCGAGCAGTCGAATGAGTCGGGGCCGGTGGCGCCCCACACATAGGGATCGCCGATGCGGGTCAGCGCGGCCTGCACGGCGACGAGTGCGGGGGCTGTCCCGCGGGGTACGGCTGCGGGGTCGAAGTCGAAGCGCGGCCCCGCGAGCGCGGCGAGCTGCTTACCCGTCAGGCTCTGGTAGATCACCCGGATCTGGGCGGCCTGTAGCTGCAGTTCGGCCTGCTTCTTCTGCAGATCGCCCCGTACGCGTTCGGCGTCGGAGACCGCGCGGGTGGCTGTCGAGGCTGCCGTATTCGCGGCGTCGCGGTCCGAGACGGTTTGGGCGCGCACCTTTTTCAGCGCCGACAGATCGGCGGCGGCGCGACGCGAGACCATCTCCAACCCGGACATCTGGTCGAGCAGGGTCTGGGGCGAGTTGCTGGTGAGGACGGCGTAGAGCCGGTTGGACCGGCCACCCATATAGCTGATGCGCACCAGCGAATCGAAGCGCGTCTGCAGCTCGTTCAGCGACACCTGGGAGCGGTCGAGTGAACTCTGTGCGGCAGCGGCGGCCTTCTTGGACTGCGCGACGATGCCACGCTGTTTGTCGTACTCGATCTGCGCGTTGTGCATCTGTTCGGCCGAGGTCTCGGCCTCACGGCTCAGCGAGGTGTAACGCGCCAGCAGCTGATCCGCCGATTGCGGCGGGTCGGCCACGGCATGCGGCGTCCCGAACACCGCACCGATCTGCGTCAACGCGACCGCGAGCACCGCGATCACGGTGGTCAACGCCAGGCGCGCCGATCGGTTGGGACCGATCGCCGATCCGGCTCCCACGATTGTCACCACATTCCCCTTGCCACTTCCCCACCGACCCGGGCTCGTCACCTCTGCCTCAACCGGGGCGTCGTAGTCCTCGACGCGCTCGGGCGAATCGCGCTGTGCGCGATCCGCCCGAATACATGCTCACACGTTCTCACCGAGAGCGGGATCAGTATCGGCGAACCCCGGTCAGCGACCATGCGTTGACCGACGCCTTCTGCACCGGGACACCCTCGGTGGAGGCGTGGATGAACTGGCCGTTGCCGATGTAGAGACCGGCGTGGCTGCCACCGTTGAAGATCAGGACGTCGCCCGGCTGCGCGTCGGCGTAGTTCACCGCGCGTCCACCGCCGAGCTGGCCGTAGCTGTCGCGCGGGATCGTCTTGCCGGCCTGCTGGTAGGACCAGTAGACGAGACCGGAGCAATCGAAGGCATTGGGGCCGGCGGCGCCGTAGACGTAGGGCGCGCCGATCTTGGTTTCCGCGGCACGAACGGCCTTCTCGGCAGCACTCTGCACCGGGGCGGTGATGCCGCCACCACCCGGGCGGAACTGGTTCGGAACCTGATTCTGATCGATGCCGGGCACCGTGAACTTGCCGAGATTCGGGATCTCGATGGTCGCACTGGGCGCCGGAGCCGGTGCGGCAAGGGCCGGACCTGCGGCTACGGCGAGCGAGCCGACGGTCAGCGAGCCCGCGATCATCGCCTTCTTGGCGATGCCTCCGCGATTCGGCTGTTCCAAACGATGTTTGGCCACGAAACGAGTTCTCCTTTGGTTCTCCCTTGACCGCCTACCGAGTTAGCTGTCGGGTTCGGGCCGAGAGAATGGCCCTACGCGATCCGGACACAACTGTGTCCAGGGCGCGACTCACCCCAATCCGGATTGCTCCGAAAACGTGTGGTTCCCCGGTTCGTCCGTCGGACGATTGAGCGGTGATCTCCCCAGACCGCTTCGGTTTGAAGCGGGACGCTCTGTGAAGGTCTCGGAAAGGTTACGAAATCGGATGCGTGTCTGTCCACTAGGGGACAAAGGGCCCGATTCGCGGTGACGGCTAACCGGCTCGCAGAATCCGCAGACCCGGGCGCGAACCGGGTCCGCATGCAGGGCCGATGGCAAGTTTTGCCGATCGTGCAGACGCCGTGCTCACCATCGAAGCAGCAGCGAACACATCGACCGCGGAGCAGATCTCGGCGTCGGAATCCCCCACCTCGCGGGCCACCCGTCGACCACCGAGATCGTCCCCATCACCGCTGGTCACAGGCTCTACGAAGAGGTTCATCATGCAGCCGTCACACGCGCGGTGACGGCCCGGGCAGCTGGCGCAGTCGATGTACATTTGTGATCTCCATCTCACTTGCTGTCTGTCGGACGTGTCGGCGGGCGATTCATCCCGGTCCGCCCGTCCCGGCCCGTTGCGCAACGGGCCGGGCGAGCTCCGGTGTCGACCACCGCAGCCGACAGTAGAAGCGGCCACCGACAGAATCGGCGCGCCGCCGACGACGGGCCCGAGAACACACCGATCACAGCAGCCACTCGCACCCCAGCCAATGCTGTCGGTGGGTCGAACTAGTGTTCGCGGCGTGGTGGTTGATACGGCTCAGCTCTCCTTCGCCGACCTCGGCGCAGGAGCAGACACCGACGACGCGGGCTTCGGCGAGCAGTCCCTGTTCGATACGACGATCGTGGTGGTCGACCTGGAGACGACGGGGGGCGATCCGGCCCGCGACGCCATCACCGAGATCGGCGCGGTGAAGGTGCGCGGCGGCGAGGTGCTCGGTGAGTTCGCGACCCTCGTCGACCCGCAGCGGTCGATCCCGCCGCAGATCGTCGCGCTGACCGGGATCACGAGCGCGATGGTCTACGACGCCCCACAGATCGGGGAGGTGTTGTCCTCCTTCGTCGAGTTCGCGCGCGGATGCCTGCTGGTGGCCCACAACGCGCGCTTCGACATGGGATTCCTGCGCCACAACGCCGCGCGGCTCGACCTGGCCTGGCCGTTCCACACCAGCTTGTGCACCGTCCGGCTCGCGCGCCGCGTGCTGACCCGTGACGAGGCCCCCACCGTCCGTCTCGGTGCCCTCGCCGACCTGTTCGACGTCTCGGTGCGTCCGACGCACCGGGCCCTCGACGACGCCCGCGCCACCGTGGAGGTCCTGCATCGGCTCCTCGAGCGCATCGGCAACCAGGGGGTGCGCACCTACGCCGACCTGACCGCCTATCTACCCCGCGGCAACCCCCGCCTGCGCGCCAAACGCCATCTCGCCGAAGGACTTCCGGCACGACCAGGGGTCTACCTGTTCCGTGGACCGTCCGCCGAGGTGCTCTACGTGGGTACCGCGACGGATCTGCGACGCCGGGTGATGTCGTACTTCAACGGGTCCGACCCACGACCCCGGATCGCCGAGATGGTCAACCTCGCCGTCCGCGTCGACCACGTCGAATGCGCCCACGCACTCGAGGCCGGGGTCCGCGAACTGCGGTTGATCGTCGCGCACACGCCCGCCTACAACCGGCGCTCCACCCGTCCCCACCGTGGCTGGTGGATCACGCTGACCGGCGAGCGATTTCCCCGACTGCAGATCACCCGAACCCCCGGCACCGACTCCGTCGGACCGGTCGCCAATCGCAACCGCGCCGCCGAGATCGCGGAGCTGATCTCACGAGCCGCCGGACTGCGCACCTGTCGGGCCCGGATGCCGGGCGCCGCGACACACCATTGGTGCCGGACCCCCGCCGACGGTGGCGACGTCCTCGGCGGGTGCGCCGCGGCCACCGACCGTCCACTGACGGTCACCGACTACGTCGGCCGGGTACAGGCCGCCCACGATCTGCTCTCCGGCCGCGACTCGGCTCTGTTGTCAAGGCTCATCGACGAACTCGATCGGCTCACCGACGCGCAGATGTTCGAGACCGCGGCACGTCACCGCGATCGCGTCGCCGCGACCATCGACACGCTGGCACGCTGTCAGCGACTCTCGGCGCTCTGCCGGATCGCGGAGATCGTCGTCGCCCGGACCGACGGCGCGGGTGGTTGGGAGTTGGCCGTGATCCGACACGGTCGGCTGGCCTCGGCCGGGCACGCCCGACGGGGCGTGGCCCCCATGCCGGTCGTCGACGCGTTGGTCACCTCCGCGGAGACGGTGCTACCCGGGGAAGGGCCGCTGCTGGGTGCGTCCCCGGAGGAATCGGCACTGCTGTACCGGTGGCTCGGCGAGCCGGGCGTGCGGATCGTCGCCGGTTCCGAGGGATTCGCGTCACCGGTCGGATCGGCCGCGTGCCGCGGCGAGTGGGCGGCCGCGGCGCGCTCGGCCGCCGAGACCGCCGTGCCCCGCCGCCGGACGCCGGCCCCGCACCCGAAGGCCGTGGCGCAGCGCGCAAAGGCGGAACGGGCCGGGGGATCCACGCCCTAAGCTGATGCCATGATCACCGCCATCGTCCTCATCCACGCCGACGTTCACCGCATCCCGGAGACCGCGCAGGCGGTCGCCGACATCAGCGGCGTCGCCGAGGTGTATTCGTGTGCAGGCGACGTCGATCTCATCGCCAAGATCAAGGTGCGTGACCACGCGGAGATCGCCGACGTGGTGACCGGCCGGATCAACCGGCTACCGGGGGTGACCCACACCGCCACCCACATCGCCTTCCGCAGCTACTCCAGCTCGGAGGTCGAGGGCGGCTTCTCCATCGGCGAGGAGTAGCGCGAGTCGACGTGACTCGAGGTGTGACCTGTCTACGGCCGACCGGCCAGCTCCTGTGAGCGGGCGGCCCACCGATCGAGCAGCGCGGTTGCGGCCCCGGAGTCGATGACGGCCTCGGCGCGCGCTTTCGCCGCCACCATCGCCGTGGTGAGGCTGTCGACGCTGTGGGCCTCGGTCATCTCCGCCGACACGATGGCGCCCGCGGCGTTGAGGACCACCGCGTCGCGGACCGGTCCCCGCGCCCCGGCGAACAGGTCGCGGGCGATCGCGGCGTTGGCGGTGGCGTCGCCACCCTGCAGCGCGGACAGCTCCACGAGTTCGATCCCGAGTTCGCGCGGATCGAAGGCGAGTTCGACGACCCGGCCATCGACGACCTGCCACACCGTCGAGGTGCTGGTCGTCGTCAGTTCGTCGAGTCCGTCGTCGCCCCGGACCACGAGCACGGCCGCGTCCCGTTCGGCGAAGGCCTGGGCGAGCACCGGTGCGAGATCGGCGAAGGCACAGCCGATCAGCCCGCGGGAGGGACGCGCCGGGTTGGTCAGCGGTCCGAGCACGTTGAACACCGTCGGGATGCCGATCTCCCTACGCGGTGGCCCCGTGAAACGGAACGCCGGATGGAAGACGGGCGCGAAGCAGAATCCGATCCCCAGCTCGTCGACGCAGCGACCGACATCGGCGGCCCCCAGGCCGATCGACACGCCGAGCGCCTCGAGGACGTCGGCGCCACCACTCTTCGACGACGCCGCGCGATTGCCGTGTTTGACCACTGCGACGCCGGCTGCGGCGATGACGACGGCGGTCATGGTGGAGATGTTGACGGTGTGCGAGCGGTCGCCGCCGGTGCCGACCACGTCGATCGCGGGCCGGGACACGGTCACCGGTACCGCGTGCTCCAACATCGCCGCGGCCAGCCCACGCAGTTCGGCGGGCGCGGCGCCCTTCATCTTGACCCCGACCCCGAACGCCGCGATCTGTGCTCCGGTCGCCCCGTCGGTCATGATCTCGTTCATCGCCCAGGCCGCTTCATCGACGGTCAGGTCGATGCCGTCGGTGACCCGGCCGAGGATCTGCGGCCACGTGTACGTCTGCGCGCTGCTCACCCCAAGAACTGTAGGGCTGACCCGACAATCCCCGGGCTGTGGGGCCCACCCCACGGCCCGGCCTTTCACCCGCCCATTCACCGGCCGGAGTGGTCCGCCTTCTCGGCGCGCTGCAGCACCTGCCACCCCACTGCCCGACCGCCGTGTCGCGACCCGAGACTGGCCATCCTCGATCGTTCCTGCGACAGGTGCAGCGCGTCGACGAGTTGCACCCGTGCCAGCACCACCGTCTCGTGTCCGTCGGGCACCGGGCTGTCCTGCTCCGGATGCACCGGCCGGTACCCGTCGAGCGCGGCAACCGCGATCGCGTCGGACACCCGCGAGGTGGGCAGCGCCAGGACATGCCGGACCACCGCCTGATCCGCCGGGCGCCACGAAGACCCTTCCAGCACAGTCGAACTCGACGCGGCGTCGTCGACACACGACGCAACGACCTCGAGGTCGGCGTCGTCGACGTCGATCACCTGCGACTCGCGGTGGGAACCGATCCGTGCGGTGAGTCGTTGCCATCGCGAACGGGACACCGGACGGCCGTTCACGTCCCGCGGCGCAGGGTCCGGCTCCTGGCCCGATCGCGAAGTACCCATGCCCCGAGCAAACCACGACGGGCCCCACAGACACGCCGAGACACCCGCGCAACCGGCGCCGACCAGCGCGAAGAGAAAAAGTTCCCACCAATCTCGGACCCAAGTGGTCACCGCGTACTACGAACCGTCATACTTCAACTTGTGACTAGCGCTGTAGGTACTTCCGGAACGGCCATCACCGCGCGCGTGCACTCACTCAACCGGCCCAACATGGTGAGTGTCGGCACGATCGTCTGGCTGTCCAGTGAGCTGATGTTCTTCGCAGGCTTGTTCGCGATGTATTTCGTCGCGCGCGCCAACGCCAATCCGGTCGACGGATGGCCGCCGGAGCCCACCGAACTCAATCTGGCCCTGGCCATCCCGGTGACGACGGTCCTCATCCTCTCGTCGGTGACCTGCCAGATGGGCGTGTTCGCCGCCGAGCGCGGAGACGTCTTCGGACTGCGCCGCTGGTACCTGCTGACCTTCTTCATGGGCGCGTTCTTCGTCTGCGGTCAGGGCTATGAGTACTACCACCTGGTGCACGAGGGCACGACGCTGTCCTCGAGCGCCTACGGCTCGGTGTTCTACATGGCCACCGGATTCCACGGCCTGCACGTCATCGGTGGTCTGGTCGCCTTCATCTTCCTGCTGATCCGCACCAAGCTGTCGAAGTTCACCCCGGCCCAGGCGACCGCGGCGATCGTCGTGTCCTATTACTGGCACTTCGTCGACATCGTGTGGATCGGCCTGTTCGTGACGATCTACTTCATCCGATGAGAGCGCGGCACGCCGGGAGCACCCGGAGTCCCTGCGCAGTAACCGAGCTTTGCGCGGGGTGAACCCGCATCACAGCCCAGAGTCCGTCCGCTAGTAGAGAGACTAGAGATGAGTTCATCTCCACCGCGATCGTCGGATAGCGACGCAACTGACGCGGTCGAATCGGTCGCGACGCCGTCGACGACCCCGGCGAGTTCCGCCCGCCGGTCGAAGGCACGACGCAAGCTTCGCCGACGTGTCAGCGGCACCATCCTGTTGCTCGCCGGTCTGTTCATGGCCGGCATGATCGCGTCGCTGCTGACGCCCAAGCCGCAGGTCGCCACCGCCGACGTCGACAACGCCGCGCTGATCAGTGCGGGCAAGCAGTTGTACGAGACCTCGTGCGTCACCTGTCACGGCGCCAACCTGCAGGGTGTGCCCGATCGCGGCCCGTCGCTGCTCGGTGTCGGTGACGCGGCCGTGTACTTCCAGGTGTCTACCGGCCGTATGCCCGCCGCTCGCGGTGAGGCACAGGCGCTGCGCAAGCCGCCGAAGTTCACCACCGCCCAGATCGACCAGCTCGGTGCCTACATCCAGGGCATGGGTGGTGGTCCCAGTGTGATCTACGAGCACAACCCGGACGGTTCGATCAAAACCGAGAACGGCGTGCGCGTCGTCGCCCAGGATTCACTCCGCGGCGACAACCTCGCCCAGGGTGGCGAGCTGTTCCGACTCAATTGCGCGTCATGCCACAACTTCACCGGCCGTGGCGGTGCGCTGTCCGGCGGTAAGTTCGCGCCGACGTTGTCCGACGTCAAGGAACAGCAGATCTACACGGCGATGCTCACCGGCCCGCAGAACATGCCGAAGTTCTCCAACCGCCAGCTGTCGGTGGACGAGAAGAAGAACATCATCGGCTTCATCAAGTACGTCACCGAATCCAAGCCGCAGGGCGGCCTCGGGATCGGCGGCTTCGGCCCCGTCAGCGAGGGCATGGTGATGTGGTTTGTCGGGGTTGTGGCGATCGTCGCCGCCGCGATGTGGATGGGATCTCGAGCATGACCGTCAGCGATAAGGACGTCCCGACCAAGGACGAACTCGACCAGATGAGCAACGACGAGCTGGTCAAACTCGGCACCAACCTCGACGGTGTCGAGATCATCCACCGCGGCGAGCGTTACCCCGAGCCGGGTACCGGTGTCGAGAAGCGTGCCGAGCGTCAGGTCGCCATCTGGCTGACGATCTCGGGCATCTCCGCGCTCGCCTGCTTCGTCGTCTTTTGTTTCAATCACTGGCACTTCGCCATGCCGGACGACCCGAACTACTGGTGGTACACGCTCAACACGCCGCTGTTGGGCATCACCTTCGGTTTGGCGATCCTGTCCATCGGCATCGCACTGGTGCTGATCACCAAGAAGTTCCTGCCGTCGGAGATCTCCGTACAGGATCGTCACGACGGGCCCGGTTCCAGCGACGTCGACAAGGCGACCATCGTCGCCGAGCTCAAGGACTCCGGCACCACCTCCACGCTCGGTCGTCGCAAGATGATCATCGGCTCGGGCATCTTCGCGTTCGGCGCACTCGCCTTCACCGGTGTGATCGCCGCGGTCGGCGGCATCATCAAGAACCCGTGGGCCGATCGTGACGACGCTCCCCTGTGGAACTCGGGCTGGTCACCGATCTACAACTCCAAGGAGAACCCCACCGAGACGGTGTTCCTGCGTCGCGACGTCGGTGACCCCTACCGGGTGGCGCTCGTCCGGCCCGAGGACCTCGACTCCGGGGCGATGGAGACCGTGTTCCCGTGGCGCGTGTCCGACGGACTCGGTGAGACCGAGGAGTCCCGCGAGAAGCTCGTCTGGGGTCTGCGTTACGTCAGCAACCCGGTGATGCTCATCCGTCTGCGTCCCGCCGACGCGGCCAACGTGATCAAGCGCAAGGGCCAGGAGAGCTTCAACTACGGCGACTACTTCGCCTACACCAAGGTCTGCAGCCATCTCGGCTGCCCGACCTCGCTCTACGAGCAGCGCACCAACCGCATCCTCTGCCCGTGCCACCAGTCGCAGTTCAACGCACTCGACTCGGCCAAACCGGTCTTCGGTCCGGCAGCACGCGCACTGGCGCAATTGCCGATAACGGTGAACGATCAGGGGTACCTGGTCGCCAACCGTGCCCACAACCAGGGCAACTACATCGAACCCGTCGGACCGGCTTTCTGGGAGCGTGACTCATGACCATCGCCGACCGCATGGCCACACAGGCCGAAGAGGTGGACTCGCGGTACCACCTCGCCGCCGGTATGCGCCGGCAGATCAACAAGGTCTTCCCGAGTCACTGGTCCTTCATGCTCGGCGAGGTCGCCCTCTACAGCTTCATCATCCTGCTGCTCTCGGGTGTGTATCTGACCTTCTTCTTCGATCCGTCGATGAGCGAGGTCATCTACCACGGCGATTACGAGCCGCTCAAGGGCGTCATGATGACCCGCGCCTACGAGACCACGCTCAACATCTCGTTCGAGGTGCGTGGCGGCCTGTTCGTCCGGCAGGTGCACCACTGGGCGGCCCTGCTGTTCGCGGCGTCGATCATCATCCACATGGCGCGCATCTTCTTCACCGGCGCGTTCCGGCGTCCGCGTGAGGCCAACTGGATCATCGGCTGCCTGCTGCTGATCCTGGCGATGTTCGAGGGCTTCTTCGGTTACTCGCTGCCCGACGACCTGCTCTCCGGAACCGGTGTGCGTGCCGCGATGAGCGGCATCGTCCTCGGAATCCCGTTGGTGGGCACCTGGATTCACTGGGCGCTGTTCGGCGGTCAGTTCCCGGGCGACATCATCATCCCGCGCATGTACGTGATGCACATCCTGCTGTTCCCGGGCATCATCCTCGCGCTGATCGGTGCTCACCTGGCGCTGGTCTGGTACCAGAAGCACACGCAGTTCCCCGGCCCCGGCCGCACCGAGAAGAACGTCGTCGGCGTGCGCATCATGCCGGTCTTCGCCGCCAAGGGCGGTGCGATGTTCGCGGTGGTCACCGGTGTCCTCGCGATCATGGCCGGTGTCTTCCAGATCAACCCGGTGTGGGTCCTCGGCCCGTACAACCCGGCGCAGGTCTCGGCGGGCTCGCAGCCCGACATCTACATGATGTGGACAGACGGTCTGGTGCGTCTGATGCCCGACTGGGAGCTCTACTGGGGTCATTACACGATTCCGGCGGTGTTCTGGTGCGTCGTGATCATCACGTTGATGTTCGGCGTGATGTTCGCCTACCCGTGGATCGAGAAGCGCCTCACCGGCGACGACGCGCACCACAACCTGCTGCAGCGTCCGCGTGACACCCCGGTGCGTACCGGCCTCGGCGCGATGGCCTTCAGCTTCTACATCATCCTCACGCTGATGTGCATGAACGACATCATCGCGTTGAAGTTCCACGTCTCGCTCAACGCGACGACCTGGGCGGGCCGCATCGGTCTGATCGTCATCCCGCCGCTGCTGTACTTCGTCGCCTACCGCTGGGCGCTGGCATTGCAGCGCAGCGACCGCGAGGTCCTGGCCCACGGTATCGAGACCGGCATCATCAAGCGCCTGCCGCAGGGTGAGTACATCGAGCTGCATCAGCCGCTCGGCCCGGTCGACAGCCACGGTCATCCGATCCCGCTCCCCTACGAGGGCGCAGCCGTTCCGAAGCGGATGAACAAACTCGGCTCCTCCGGTGCCCCCGGCACGGGTTCGATCCTGCTCGCCGACCCGCCCGAGCAGCAGAACCGCAACATCGAGCACGAGCACGAGCAGGAACTCGCCGAGCGCAAGGCCCTGCGCGAGCTGCAGGAAAAGGGCGGCAACCCGCTCGAGTAGCCAACCTCGAGACCGGCGCAACCGCCGGAAGTGCAACGAACACAACGACATCGGCTGTCGTCACGGATCACGTGACGACAGCCGATTCGTTTGTGCCCGATTCGCCCGCTGTCGGGGCCCGGCCAGTACCGTGACAACCATGCCCCGCACCTTCGTCGACCGCCTCCGTGCCCGAGCGGTCGCGCGGCGAGCCGATCGCGTGACCCGCGGCCTCGGGTCCCTCGACGCCGCCGTCTACGACTCCATCGCCCGCTCCCCCAGCCCGCTGCTCGACGCCACGATGCCACCGCTGACACGTGCGGCCGACCACAGCAAGTTGTGGATCGCCATCGCCATCGGACTCGCCGCCAGCGGCCGGCCCGGTCTGCAGCGCGGTGCCGTGCGAGGGCTCGGCTCGCTGGCCGTCACCAGTCTGGTCACCAATCAGGTCGCCAAGCGCCTGCGACGACGGCCCCGCCCGACCGCCACCCTGGTGCCTGCGCCCCGCCGAAGCCGAACACTCCCGACCTCCAACTCGCTGCCGTCGGGGCACTCCGCGAGCGCTGCCGCCTTCGCCACCGGCGTGGCGATCGAAAGTCCCCTTGCGGGACTGGCGATGTCGGCACTGGCCGGTCTCGTCGGCTTCTCCCGGGTGGCGACCGGCGTGCACTATCCGGGAGATGTGGCGATCGGCCTGGGAATCGGCGCGGCCGTGGCGACCGCGGGCGGCCAGATCGCACCGCCGATCACCCGTCGCCGGATCTCGATCCCCCGACCCACCCGTGACGAGGCACCGGAGGTCACCGACGGCGCCAACGTGACCGTGTTGCTGAACCCGGCGTCCGGCGACGGCCGGGGTGCGCGGATCCGCGACCGGATCCGCGCCGAGTTGACCGCCGCCCGAGTCGTGGAGCTCGACTCCGGTGACGACTTCGCCGCGATCGCCCGCGACGCCGCCGAGGACTGCGACGTGCTCGCCGTCTGCGGTGGCGACGGGACGGTCGCCACCGCGGCGGCCGCGGCGCTGGCGACCGACACCCCGCTCGCGGTCTTCCCCGGCGGCACATTCAATCACTTCGCCCGCGACATCGGGGCCACGACCGCCGACGACACGATCGCCGCACTGCGTGAGGGGCAGGTGACCCGCGTCGACGCGGCGTGGCTGGGGTCGGATCGGGTCGTGCTGAACACCGCCAGCATCGGCTCCTACCCGCATTTCGTGCGTGCACGCGAACGCCACGAAGGCCGGACCGGAAAGGCACTGGCCAGCACCCTGGCGATCCTGCATGTCCTGCGCCATTCCCGACCGCAACGCATCCGGGTGGACGGCGAGGACCTCGACGTCACGTTGTTCCTGCTGGGCAACTCGATGTACGGCTCATCCGGCTTCGCCCCGGCCCGTCGCGAACGCCTCGACGACGGACTCCTCGACGTCCGCTTCCTCGTCGCCGGCGGACGGTGGGCGTTCGCGCGGCTGGTCTTCGGGTTGTTGAGCGGCCGCCTGCAGCGCTCCCGCTCCTACCGGGAGATGCAGGTCCCGGAGTTCTCGTTCAGCTCCGAGGAGCCGGTGGTCGTCGCGCACGACGGTGAGATCGGCGAGTCCTATCGGGAAGCCACCTTCACCGTCGCCTATCGTGCCCTCAAGGTGTACGGCTCCAGCGTCGTCGGAAAGCCCTGAGACCGCTTCCGCCCGGACACCGATCCGTCCCAGCCCTTTGCCGAGGCACGACAGGAGGCCCGACCATGCGGTGGATCGATCACGCCATCTGGTGGCATGTCTACCCTCTCGGATTCTGCGGCGCACCGATCCGGGACCACGACGCGGCCCCGGCTCCCCGACTGCGCCGTCTGCTGAACTGGCTGGACTACGCCGTCGAACTCGGCGCCTCCGGGCTGTTGCTGGGTCCGGTCTTCGCCTCGCAGGCTCACGGCTACGACGTCGTCGACCCGTTCCGGATCGATCCCCGCCTCGGCCGGCAGCAGGATTTCGACGATCTCGTCGCGCAGTGTCGGGCACGGGGACTGCGGGTGGTCCTCGACGGGGTCTTCAGCCACATCGGCGATCAGCACCCGGCGGTACTGCGTGCATTGCATGAGGGACCCGGGTCCGAGGCCGACATGTTCGACATCGACTGGGCGGCCGACGGCGGGCCCCGACCCCGCGTGTTCGAGGGGCATTCGTCGTTGGTGCGCCTCAACCATGCGTCCCCGCGCACCGCCGACCACGCGGTGGCCGTGATGAACCACTGGCTCGACCGCGGCATCGACGGCTGGCGGCTGGACGCCGCGTATTCGGTCCCCGTCGACTTCTGGGGTCGGGTGCTACCCGAGGTCCGCGGCAGGCACGGCGACGCCTGGTTCCTCGGCGAGGTCATCCACGGCGACTACAGCGCCTTCGTCACCTCCTCCGGCGTCGACTCGGTGACCCAGTACGAACTGTGGAAGGCGATCTGGTCGGCCATCGCCGACCGCAACCTGTTCGAACTGAACTGGGCCCTGGTGCGCCACAACGAATTCCTGGCGCGGTTCGTGCCGAACACCTTCGTCGGCAATCACGACGTCACCCGCATCGCAAGCCTCGTCGGACCCGATCATGCCGTTCTCGCCGCGGCGATCCTGCTCACCGTCGGCGGTGTCCCGTCGGTGTACTCCGGCGACGAGCAGGGATTCACCGGGATCAAGGAGGAGCGGGTGGGCGGCGACGACGCGGTCCGACCGGCCTTTCCCGACACCCCGGCAGAGCTCGCGGACTGGGGCCGCGACATCATGCGGGCGCACCAGGATCTGATCGGTTTACGACGCAGGCACCCGTGGCTCGTCACGGCGAGAACCGAGTCGTTGACGCTGACCAACACGCGATACAGCTACCGCAGCAGTGCCGCGCACGGCGGCGAATGGATCGACGTCCACATCGATCTCGACGACCACCCGCAGGTCCGCATCGACGATGCAGCCGGCGCCACGCTCTGGTCCTCGCTCCGTTGAACGCGATCGGCGCGGGGCACGCGAGAAGCGTGCACCGCGCCGATCAGAACGTGAAGAGTTCGCTCTCAGTGCTTTTCGGGGCCGACGTGGTATTCGAACACCATTCCGGCGGCGGCAGAGATGATGCACGCCGCGGCGAAGATGCAGAACCAGATGTTGCCGGTGGCGAATCCGATCGCGAACATCGCGGCCGAGGCCGCGAGCAGGATCGGCCACCACGAGTGCGGGCTGAAGAAGCCGAGTTCACCGGCGCCGTCCTCGATGTCGGCGTCCTCGTAATCCTCCGGACGGATCTCGACGCGTCGCGCGACGAACCGGAAGTAGGTTCCGGCGATGAGGGTCAGACCGGCACTGAAGTACATGCCGACCACGCCGACCCATTCCACGCCATGCGAGGTGAACGCCGTGCACAGCGTGTAGATCACGCCGGCGAGGAAGAAGAAGGCCGTCAGGAGCTCGAAGAGCCGGGCTTCGATCTTCACTGGAAGTCACTCTCCTTGATCGTGCAGCCTGCCAGCCGCGTGTTGTTCGGGTCGCCGGTCGCGGCGGCGGTGCCATTGCTCTTGCGGCGGGTGTCGAACGGAACCGTCACCACCGACTCGGGCTGCTGGCAGATCGCTTCCAGCGCTTGGGCATTGGTCGCCTGCGGATGAGTGTCCCGATAGGTGATGTAGCGATCGAAGTCCTGCGGGGAGACCGCCCGAACCTCGAAGTTCATCATCGAGTGGTAGGTGCCGCACATTTCCGCGCAGCGCCCGACGAACGCACCGGTCCGCTCGATCTTCTCGATCTGGAAGACGTTGTCGGTGTGGTTCTGCTCGGGGAACGGCAGCACGTCACGCTTGAACAGGAACTCCGGCACCCAGAAGGAGTGCACGACGTCGGCGGCCGCCAGCTCGAACTGGATGCGCTGATCGGTCGGCAGGACCAGGATCGGGATCTCGGTGGAGGTGCCGATGGTTTCGATCTTGTCGAACCGCAGGTAGTTGCGGATGTCGTCGTCGCGGCCGTTGGCCGGTCCGGGCAGCGGTTCACCGTCGTGGGTGTTCTGCTGCACCTGCAGGTCGAACGGGTTGCCCAGCGTGCTCGGGAACTGCTTCTCCTGGCCGTTGACCTCGGCCTGGCGATAGCCGAACTTCCAGTTCCACTGGAAGGCGGTGACGTCGACGACGACCTTCGGGTCGTTGGTCTTCTTCTCCACGTCGGTCTGCACGATGACGGTGAAGTAGAACAGCACCGCGATGATGACGAACGGGATGGCCGTGTAGGTCAGCTCCAGCGGGACGTTGTAGGCGGTCTGCCGGGGGAACTCGTCCTGACCTTCCTTGTGACGGTGGAAGGTGATGGTCCAGAAGATCAGACCCCACACCAGGATGCCCATCAGCAACGCCGCGATGACCGACCAGGTCCACAGGTGGCGCATCGACTCGGCCTGCGGGGTAACGCCGACCGGCCAGCCGAACCGCACGATCTCGTCGCCACTGCAGCCCGTCATCACCACAGCCCCGACGGCGAGGATCGCGACGATGCCGAACCGCTTGATCATCCGCGATGCAGACGAAACACGCCGGGCCCGGGGCCGTTCACCGTGTGCCAATTTCACGCCTTCCTGCTCGCTCGCCGCGACGTTCCCGCCGTGCGAGTCGCATGCCACATGACCTGCCTCGACGCGTTGTCTCCGAGGGGACCCGACCAACCGGCCGAAACGCCCGCGGGCACCGCGGTCACACCGCGGCCGCGCCTATGTACTACGCAGCGTAGACCAACTCACGGGAACTTTTTCGGTTGGGGTGGATCAGCGCGTCGGATTCCTGTGACCGACCCCGACATCGCCTGTTCGGGAGCGGTTTCGGCCCTCCCCACGGCGGTGCCGGACGGCCCTGCGAACCACGATGCGGCATACTCGGACCCGTCTGCGAACCCCGGCGTTGCGGACGCAATCTGTCGTTCGAACCACTCGATGTCGAAAGAGGCCTGAATCCCTGTGTGTGGCTTGCTCGGTCTGCTGACCCCCGACGGCTCGGCGGCGACCGCCGTCGACCTCATCGCCGAAGCCTGCCACTGCATGCGACACCGCGGGCCCGACGAGCCGGGCACCTGGCACGACGAGCACCTCGTCTTCGGGTTCAACCGGCTCTCGATCATCGACATCGAGCATTCGCATCAGCCGCTGCGGTGGGGTCCCCCGGACAGCCCGGAACGTTACGCACTCGTCTTCAACGGTGAGATCTACAACTACCTCGAGATCCGCGCCGAGCTCGCCGCCGACGAGCAGGCGGTCTTCCGTACCGAAGGCGACGGCGAGGCGATCGTCGCGGCCTTCCACTACTGGGGCCCCGACGCGGTGCGTCGGCTGCGCGGTATGTTCGCCTTCGCCATCTGGGACACCGACACCGGATCGCTGTTCCTGGCCCGTGATCCGTTCGGTATCAAGCCCCTGTTCCTCGCCACCGGTCCTGGCGGAACGGCGTTCGGCAGTGAGAAGAAGAGCCTGCTGGAACTGCTCGACCGGCTCGAGCTGTCCACCGATCTCGATCCGCGCGCCGTCGAGCACTACACCGAACTGCAGTACGTCCCGGAACCGGAAACCCTGCATGCCGCCGTCCGGCGTCTGGAATCCGGGTGCCACGCGACGGTGCGGCCCGGCCACTCCCCCTCGGTGACCCGTTACTTCACCCCGCAATTCGGGGTGCGTCCGGTCACCGACGCCACACGTCAGAAGCGCTACGACGAGATCGCCGACGTGCTCGCCGATTCCGTCGCCAAGCACATGCGCGCCGACGTGACCGTCGGCTCGTTCCTCTCCGGCGGGATCGACTCCACCGCCATCGCCGCGCTGGCGATCCGCCACAACCCCGATCTCATCACCTTCACCACCGGCTTCGAGCGCGACGGCTACTCCGAGATCGACGTCGCCGCCGAATCCGCCGAGGCGATCGGCGCGCGCCACATCGTCAAGGTCGTCAACGAGACCGAGTTCATCGACGCGATCGGAAAAATCGTCTGGTACCTCGACGACCCGGTCGCCGATCCGGCGCTCGTCCCGCTGTATTTCGTGGCCGCCGAGGCTCGCAAGCACGTGAAGGTGGTGCTCTCCGGTGAGGGCGCCGACGAATTGTTCGGCGGCTACACCATCTACAAGGAGCCGCTGTCACTCTCTGCGTTCGACAAGCTGCCGCGCATGCTGCGGCGAGCGGCGGGCAAGGTTTCCGATCGCATCCCCGAGGGCACCCGTGGCAAGAGTCTGCTCCATCGCGGATCACTGACGCTGGAGGAGCGGTATTACGGCAACGCCCGCAGTTTCGACGACGCGCGACTGCGTGCGGTCCTCGTCGACTACCGACCGGAGTGGACGCACACCGATGTCACCGCACCGATCTACGCGCGCAGCGAGGGCTGGGATCCGGTGGCCCGGATGCAGCACATCGACCTGTTCACCTGGCTGCGCGGCGACATCCTCGTCAAGGCCGACAAGATGACGATGGCCAATTCCCTGGAGTTGCGGGTTCCGTTCCTCGATCCCGAGGTGTTCGCCGTCGCCGAGACGCTTCCGTTCGACGAGAAGATCGCGCACGGCACCACCAAGTACGCGCTGCGCAAGGCGCTCGAGCAGATCGTGCCGCCACATGTGTTGCACCGCAAGAAGCTCGGCTTCCCGGTGCCGATCCGGCATTGGCTGGCCGGTGGCGAGATGTACGACTGGGCGCACGAGACGATCAGTCATTCGCAGACCGAGCACCTGTTGAACAAGCCGGCCGTCCTCGCGATGCTCGCCGAGCACCGCGAGGGGGCCGTCGACAACAGCAGGCGCCTGTGGACGGTGTTGATCTTCATGGTGTGGCACGCGATCTTCGTGGAGAAGTCACTGGTGCCCGAGATCACCGACCACACCTATCCGGTGCGGCTGTAGGTCGGGGCGCGCTTTTCAGAACACCTTGCTGATCTCGGCGGCGGCGTCGGCGCCATAGGCGCCCTCGATGCGTTCGATCGCCGAGTCGTGGTCCCAGGTCCAGTCCTGGGTCGAGACCGTCTCGAGGACGAGCACCGCGACCATCGACCCCAGTTGGGCGGCACGTTCGAAGCCGAGGCCCTTGCTCACCGCGGTCAAGAAGCCCGCACGGAAGCCGTCACCGACGCCGGTCGGATCGACCTTGGCCGTCTCCGGGACCACCGGTACGTGGATCCGCGCGCCGTCGGCGCCGATGATCTCGACGCCGCCGGCACCGAGGGTGGTGATGCGGGTGCCGACCATCTCACGCACACGGTCCTCGGTGAGCCCGGTCTTCTCGCGGAGCAGACCCCACTCGTACTCGTTGGTGAACAGATAGGTGGCACCGTCGATCAGGGTGCGGGCCGACTCCCCGTCGAGACGGGCGAGCTGCTGGGAGGGGTCGGCGGCGAACGGGATGCCCAGTTCCCGGCATTCGTTGGTGTGCGCGACCATCGCCTCCGGATCGTCGGCGCCGATGAGGACCAGCTCGGCGTCATTCGCGGAGACCTCGGCGAGCGTGATCTCGCGGGCCTCGCTCATCGCTCCCGGATAGAAGAACGCCAACTGCGCCATCACCTCGTCGGTGGTGCAGGTGAATCGGGCGGTCTGATGTTTGTCCGACACCCGCACGCCGCGGCAGTCGACGCCGTGATCCTCCAGCCAGCGACGGTAGTCGTCGAAGTCCGAGCCGACCGCGCCGACGAGGACCGGCGCTCCACCGAGTTCGCCCATCGCGTAGCAGATGTTGCCGCCGACCCCACCGCGCCGGACGACGAGGTCCTCGGCGAGGAAGCTCAGCGAGATGTGGTCGAGATGGTCGCCGAGCAATTGCTCGGAGAATTTGCCGGGGAACTTCATCAGATGGTCGGTAGCGATCGAGCCACATACATAAATGGTCACGGGGGTCTTCAGCCCTATCTGCTCGGCGGTACTGCTGGGCAACGACCTTTCACGCTACCGACCGGTGCCACAACGCATCCGACCGCATCCCCGGTGTCCGGGAATGCGGTCGGAAGGAGATGGATCTCGGGCGGACTCAGTTGAAGGAGTCGCCGCAGGCGCAACTGCCGGTCGCGTTCGGGTTATCGATGGTGAAACCCTGCTTCTCGATGGTGTCGACGAAGTCGATGGTCGCGCCCTGGACGTAGGGAGCACTCATCCGATCGACGGCCAGGGTGACCCCGGCGAAGTCGGCGGTGAGGTCACCGTCGAGGCTGCGGTCGTCGAAGAACAGCTGGTAACGCAGGCCCGCACAGCCACCCGGCTGGACGGCGATGCGCAACGACAGGTCGTCGCGACCTTCCTGGTCCAGAAGGGCCTTGGCCTTCGACGCGGCGGCGTCGGTCAGGATGACTCCGGTGCTGGTCGCGGCGCCGGATTCGTTCTGCACAGTCATCGATGCTCCTCAGTGCTGGTCGAGGCCGGCTCGGTGGGGCCGGTTGCGGTCAGTCCCCGCGCAGACGCGCGGAAACGCACATTCGTACGGTCGGCTTCAACGGTACCCCGTCATGACATATTCCCGCCGCCGGTCGACTCCCACGCCGCCGCGATACCGCGAGCCATCCGCTCGAGCTGGTGGTCGGCGTCGTCCATCGCCAGCCGCACCGATCCGGCGTGGTCGACGAGCGAATGCGCCGCGGCGATACCGGCGTCGGCGATCTCGTCGGCGCTCAGTGCGATCTGTCCGGCGACGACCACTGTCGGTACCGACGCCGCACGCGCGGTGGCGGTGAGAGCGGAGACGACCTTGCCGCGCAGGGTCTGGCTGTCGAACTTGCCCTCCCCGGTGATCACCAGGTCGGCGCCGGCGATCTGTGCGTCACGATCGGTGACCTCGGCGACCACCGTCGCACCGGAGACGCGCCGAGCACCGAGTGCCAGCAGCGCCGCACCCAGACCTCCGGCGGCACCGGCGCCCGCGTCGGCGCCGACATCGCGCCCGGCCATGCGGGCGAGCACCCGCGACCACTGGGTCATGCGCTCTTCGAGTCGTCCGACGGTGTCGGCATCGGCCCCCTTCTGCGGGCCGAACACCGCGGCCGCGCCCGAGGCACCGAGTAACGGGTTCTCGACGTCGGATGCGGCGACCACCTCGACCGCGGCACAGCGCGCGACCGCGCGGTCCGGGCCGCCGAGGGCCTCGACGAGTCCGCGACCGCCGTCGGTGGTGGCGCTGCCACCGAGTCCGACGACCACCGAACCGACCCCGGCGCGCAGCGCGGCGTCGACGAGCTGGCCCACACCGAAGGTGTCGGCAGCCATCGCCGTCCGTGTGGTGGGGCGCCCGCCGAGTTGATGCAGACCGCATGCCTGCGCGCATTCGACGTAGGCGACGGGGTGGTCGGGATCGCGGTCGTCGAGCAGCCACTGCGCGTCGACCGCGGCGCCGAGCGGCCCGTAGACCGTCTCGGTGTGCAGCGTCCCGCGATGCGCGGCGAGGACCGCGACAAATCCCGGCCCCCCGTCGGACTGGGGTGCGCGGATCACCTCGTCGGCGGGTCGGGCCGAGAGCCATCCGCGGGCGACGGCGTCGGCCGCCGACACCGCGGTCAACGTGTCACCGAAGGAGTCGGGTGCGATCAGGACGCGCATCGGACCTCGCCGATGGGCGTCGGAAAAGCCAGGGAAAACACCGGGGCCGCCATGCGGGGCAAGTATAGGGAGGTCGGCGCATCACGGCAGCGCGGATCACCTAGGCTCGTCGGTGTGAAACTGCCATGGAAGAAGGACGACTCCGCACCCGCGGACGAGTCCGTCGAGACCCTTGACGATTCCGACTCGACGGATTCGGTTGATCTCTCGAAATCGCAGCGTGGCAGTGCCTACACGCCCGCCAAGGGCCGCCCGACACCCTCGCGCCGGGAGGCGGAGGGCCGTCGTCGCGGCCCGGTCGCGCCGCCGCCGACGACCCGCGCCGAGGCCCGCGCGCGCAAGAAGGAGCTGCGCAGCTCGATGTCGCGGGAGGACAAGAAAAAGGCGTCGGCCGACCGCCGCGCCCAGCGCCTCGAGCAGCGCGAGCGGATGATGGCCGGCGACGAGCGCTACCTGATGCCGCGTGATCGCGGTGACGCCCGTCGCTACACGCGCAACCTCGTCGATTCCCGACGCAACTTCGCCGGACTGTTCATGCCGTTCGCGATCGTGTTGATCGTGGTGATGTTCGTCCCGTCGATCGCGGTGTACTCGACCTTCCTGCTGCTGGCCTTCGTCATCCTGATGGCGATCGACGGGGTCATCCTGGGCCGCATGGTCAACAAGCGGGTGGCGCAGCGCTATCCCGACGCCGGCGAGGGCGGTCTGAAGCTCGGCTGGTACGCCTTCACCCGCGCGATGCAGCTACGTCAGATGCGCGCGCCCAAACCGCAGGTCTCCCCCGGCGACGAAGTCTGAGCCGATGACCGCACGAGGGGTCCGGACGCTGGTCCTGGGTGGGGTTCGGTCGGGCAAGTCCGCACACGGCGAACAGTTGCTGCGCGCGGCCGCATCGGTGCGTTATGTGGCCACCGGGCCGACGCTGACGACCGATGCCGAGTGGACCGCGCGCGTCGAGAGACATCGGCAACGGCGCGATCCGAGGTACACGACGGTCGAGACGAGCGATCTGGCGTCGGAACTGCGGGCCGACCCGCACGCCAGCACACTGGTCGATGATCTGGGCAACTGGCTGGCCGCGCGACTCGACGCCACCGGAGCGTGGTCGGCGACGGCCACCGTCGACCGCTCCGCCGAGAACGATGAATTGTGTTCGGCGATAGCCGAATTCACCGGCGATCTGGTGTTGATCAGCCCCGAGGTCGGGTTGGCGCCGGTGGCCCCGACCCCGGCCGGACGACTCTTCCAGGACGAACTCGGCGCGCTCAACGAGGCCGTGGCCGCGGTGTGTGATCGCGTGATCCTCGTCGTGGCCGGCCGCATCATCGACCTGACTGAAGCACCCCGGGCCGAGGCCCCGGCATCGCCCGATGCCGAGACCACCCCTGCACCGACCCCGCCCGCCGCTCCGGCAAGCGCCCCCGCAGCCGCGATCCCGATGACCGGACCCGTGCCCGACGCGACCGACGCCGAGATCTTCGACGCCATCGACCTACCCGACGAACAGGTCGCCGAGGCGGCCCGGGCACGCCAGCTCGAACTCACCAAACCACCCGGCTCGCTGGGCCGGCTCGAGGAGATCGGGGTGTGGATCTCGGCGTGCCAAGGGGTCTGTCCCCCACGGCCGATCGAGACGCCCACCGTCGTGGTCTTCGCCGGCGATCACGGGGTGGCCCAGGGTGGCGTGTCGGCCTTCCCGTCGGAGGTCACCGCGCAGATGGTCGCCAACATCGCCGCAGGAGGTGCAGCCGTCAACGTGCTCGCCCGTCGGTGCGGTGCGACGGTCCGGGTCGCCGACATCGCCGTCGACGCCGACACCGGCCCAGAGGTCTCTGCTTACAAGGTGCGGCGCTCCAGCAACGATCTGCGGGTCACCGACGCATTGACCATCGACGAGGCCCGCCGAGCCCTCGCCGCCGGGCGGGCCATCGTCGACGATCTCGTCGACTCCGGGGCCGATCTGTTGATCGCCGGTGACATGGGGATCGGCAACACCACGCCTGCCGCGATCATCATCGGCACCCTCGCACGTCGCGAACCCGTCGAGGTGGTCGGACGCGGCACCGGCATCGACGACGTCGGATGGATGCGCAAGACCGCCGCGATCCGCGACGGGATGCGCCGCGGGCGTCGTCATCGCAGCGACCCACTCTCGCTGATCGCGGCAGTCGGGGGCGCCGACCTGGCCGCGATGGCCGGCTTCCTCGCGCAGGCCGCGGTGCGGCGCACACCGGTGATCCTCGACGGCGTGGTGGTCACGGCGGCCGCACTCATCGCCGTGGAGATGGCCCCGGGCGCGACGCGGTGGTGGCTGGCCGGTCACCGCTCGGTCGAACCGGCGCATGCCATCGCCCTGGAGTATCTGGATCTCGAACCGCTGCACACCTATTCGATGCGCCTCGGTGAGGGCACCGGCGCATTGTCCGCGCTACCGACGGTCCTCTCGGCCGTCGACATCATGACGTCGATGTCGACCTTCGCCGACGCCGGCGTCAGCGATGCCGACGCGTTGCCGTCGGATTCCGTCGACAGCGCGGATTCCGATGTGGCACAAGCACCTTCGCCCACCTGATCTCACCGATGAGCCCGGTACGCGCGATCGCCGTCTCGCTGTCCTGGCTGACCGTGCTCCCTGTACCCCGGCGTGTCACCGACGCAACCGCCGACAGACGGCTCGGCGGCGCGGTCATCGCAGCGGTACCCGTGGTCGGCGTACTCCTCGCGGCGGTGGCGACCCTGATCGCGTGGGGGCTCTCGTACACCGCCGCGCCGGAGGCGCTGATCGGCGTACTCGTTGTCGGCGTACTCGCCGTCGGCACCCGGGGTATGCACCTCGACGGTCTCGCCGACACCGCTGACGGTCTCGGGTGCTACGGACCGCCGGAGCGGGTCACCGAGGTGATGCGTTCGGGTTCGGTGGGCCCGTTCGGCGTGGCGACCCTGATCCTGGTGCTGGCTCTGCAAGCTGTCGGTCTCACGACGCTGATCGCCCAGAATCGTTGGTGGGAGCTCGGTCTGGCGATCGGTGTCGCACGCGTCGCCGCGGTGCTCGCGTGCCGGCGGGCGCTGCCGCCTGCCCATCCCGACGGCTTCGGTGCTCTGGTCGCCGGTACGCAACGCATCGCCGCGGTCGTGTGGTCGGTGGTGGCGGTCGCCCTCGGCGTCGTGATCGGCGGCCTCGATGGCTCGGTCACCGCCCATTCGATCACCGCCGGGCTGCGGGCGGGGGCCACGATCGTGGTGATGCTCGCGTTCACCTGGCTGTTCAGTCGGCACTGTGCACGACGGATGGGCGGCATCGTCGGCGACGTCCTCGGCGCCGTCATCGAACTCGGCACCGCACTCGTCCTCGTCGGACTGATCCTCTGAGTCGGTCTGCACACTGCACAGCCGCGGCGCATCCTGGGCGTATGCCATTGCCGGACCGCAATTTTGACGGATTCGCACTGTATGCGGCACTCGACGCCCGGCGCCGGGAGCAAACGTTGTCCTGGAACGCACTCGCCCGCCAGGTGTGGGACCTCTCGGCAGCACTCAACGCGGCACGCCCCGATGATCACTCGTTCAGCACATCGGCGATCGCCAGCCTGCGCACACGCGGCAACACCAGCTGCCAGCACGCAGTACTGCTGCTGTGGTGGCTGAACGCGACCACGGAGGACTTCGTCACCCCGGAGGACTTCGTCACAGACCCGGCAACCGGGACCGCCGGCGTCGAACTCCCACGATGCGACGACGCACACCGCCTTCGGTGGAATCTCGGTCGGCTCTACGCCACGCTCGACGCCGCAAGAACCCGGCACGGGGCGACGTGGGCACGGACGGCGGCTCGGCTGGGCTGCTCGCCGGGCCAGCTGACCGGCCTGCGGACCGCCCGCTACTCCACCAACATGCGCCTGGCCATGACGATCACGCAGGCCCTGCGGCGTCCCGCCGCCGAGTTCGTCTACGCCGCCGACTGGTGAGAGCGACTCAGCGCCGGTAGAGCTCGGTCATCCAGCCGTGGGTGTCGGCGAACTTGCCGCGCTGGATACCGGTGAGGGTGTCGCGCAGCGCGAGGGTCACCTCACCGGGTGTGCCGTCCCCGATCGAGTAGTCGTCGGTCTCGCTCTTGACGTGGCCGACCGGGGTGATGACGGCTGCGGTCCCACACGCGAAGACCTCGGTGATGTCGCCGGAGGTCACACCCTTGCGGAGTTCCTCGGTGGTGATCTTGCGTTCCTCGACGGCGAACCCGGCGTCGGTGGCCAGGGTCAGCAACGATTCCCGGGTGATGCCCGGTAGCAGCGAGCCGGTGAGTTCCGGGGTGACCAGTCGCGCGTCGGCGCCCGAGCCGAAGACGAAGAACAGGTTCATCCCGCCCATCTCCTCGATGAACCGGCGCTCCACGGCGTCGAGCCAGACCACCTGGTCACAGCCCTTCGCGGTGGCCTGCTGCTGGGCCAGGAAGCTCGCGGCGTAGTTGCCGCCGCACTTGGCGAAGCCCGTGCCGCCCGGGGCTGCGCGGACGTATTCGGTCGACAGCCACACGCTGACCGGCTTGATACCACCGGCGAAGTAGGCGCCGGCGGGCGAGGCGATCACGCAATAGCGGTACTGCGTCGACGGGGCGTTGACGCCCAGCCCGGCCTGCGAGGCGAACATGAACGGCCGCAGATACAGCGATTCCTCGCCGCCGGCGGCGGGGACCCACTCGTTGTCGGCGTCGAGCAGCGCGCGCAACGAGGAGATGAAGTCGTCCACCGGCAGCGGCGGCATCGCCAGACGCTCCCCCGACCGCTGCAGGCGCAGGCCGTTGGCCTCCGGGCGAAAGGCGGCGATCGACCCATCGGGCTGACGGTAGGCCTTGAGCCCCTCGAAGACCTCTTGGCCGTAATGCAGCACCATCGCCGACGGATCGAGCGCAATGGGGCCGTACGGGGTCACCTTGGCGTCATACCAACCACGGTCCACGTCGTAGTCCACCATCACCATGTTGTCGGTGAAATACTTGCCGAAACCGGGAGCTGCGAGGATGTCCGCGCGCTGCGACTCCGACACCGGGTGCGGGTGCTCGGTACGGGTGAACTGCAAGGTCATTGGCCCATCGTAGCGCCGCGGCGCAAGGCGATCGGTGCCAGGTTCCCGTCTGCGCCGGGCCGGGGTTGCAGTCGTGCGAGGGGTGGCAGACGTGTGGGCACCTCAGACGTGCGACTCGACGAACGGCGGGATCACGACTTCGCACGGCAACGCCCGACCGCGCACATCGATGACCACCTCGGCTCCCTTGCCGATGCCCGCGGCGGTGTCGATGAGCGCCAGCGCGATCCCCTGTTTGAGGGTCGGCGAGAAGGTGCCCGAGGTGCACAGGCCGATCCGTTCGCCGCCCGCCGCGGTGAGCACATCGCAGTCGGCGCGCGGCACCCCACGACCGGTGGCCCGCAGTCCGTAGAGCCGACGGGCGGGACTGTTCTCCTTCTCCGCGAGCAGCGCCTCGCGCCCGAAGAACGCGGGCTTGTTCCAGCCGACCGCCCACCCGGTGCGGGCCTGGACGGGGGTGATCTCCGGTGAGAGTTCGTGGCCGTGCAGCGCATATCCCATCTCGGTGCGCAGGGTGTCGCGCGCGCCGAGTCCGGCGGGCAGCCCACCGAATGCGGTGACCTGAGCCATCAGCGCGTCGAACACCGGTCCGGCGTGCGCCCACCCGGGCAGGATCTCGTAGCCGCGTTCGCCGGTGTAGCCGGTCCGGCACACGCGCACCGGCGCGCTACCCCCGTCGATCGACAGTTCGGCGTCGGCGAACGCCATGTACTCCATGTCGGTGGGCAGCCCCACCGCGGCGAGTACCTCCGGGCTTTTCGGTCCCTGCACCGCGAACACCGCGTACTCGCGGTGCAGATCGGTGATCGCGACACCGTCGGGCGCGACCGCCGCCAACGCTGCGACGACCGCTGCGGTGTTGGCGGCGTTGGGCACGAGGAACACCTCGTCGTCGGCGACGAGGTAGGCGATCAGATCGTCGATGACGCCGCCGGAATCGTTGCAGCACAACGTGTATTGGGCTTTGCCCGGCGCGATCTTGGCGAGGTCGTTGGACAGGGTGGCGTTGACGAACTCCGCGGCGCCGGGGCCGGCGACCAACGCCTTGCCGAGGTGGCTCACGTCGAAGATGCCGACGGCCTCGCGTACCGCGGTGTGCTCGGCGACGGTGCCCGAGTACGCGACGGGCATGTCCCACCCGCCGAATTCGGCGAAACTCGCCCCGAGTGCTGCGTGTCGATCGGCAATGGGTCCGGCGAGGAGTTCGGTCATGGCGCTCAACCTACCGCGAGCGCGGCGCACAAGACGATCACCACAGGACTCACGTCCCGGCGGGAACCCCGAACCCCTGCAGTCCGGGATCGGCGGCGAGGTCGGCGGTGTGCAGGGTGACCCCGTCCGGTGGCTGGTTGCCGCCGACGGTTGTCACCTCATCGCCGTTGACGGCAACCACGATGTTGGTGTGTTGGCCCCACGGGCTGGGTTTGTCGTAGATCACGATGTCGCCGGGCTGCGGGCGATGACCCGGCCCCCGCCAGCGTCCCGAGCTGTGCAGGTAGTCGGTGAGCGTCGCCACCCCCGGGATGCGCCACGATCCGGAGTTCGGATTGTCCAGCGGCACACCGGATTCGTGCATCACGGTGCTGACGAAGTCGGCGCACCATGGTTCGTCGACGCCGCCGGAATAGGTGGTGCCCGACGCATTGCGCGCGTATTCGGCGCGTACCGACTCGATGATGCGGGCTCGAGAAGCGGTCAGTGTGGTGGTGTCGACGACCGGAAACGGCGGCCTCGCCCGGCCGGTCATCCCGTTCACCGCGCGGGACACCGCGTCGTCGTCATGGCGGTATGCACGGACGCCGATCACCGTCGCCGTGCATGCGGCGATCACCACGAGTGCGATCACCCATGCCGCCCTGGTTCGCCTCATCTGTTCGCCCACCCCGTCTCTCGTCGTCACACCGCCATCGCAACGCCGCGTCGTTGTGGCGGGTTCCCGCTGCGATGGCACGTCGGTCGGTCGGATGACGGGCAGCCGACGAGGCGCCTGTGGCAAGGTTGGTCGGGTGAGCAAGAACGAGAGCGTCGACCGCACTCGCGGTCCCCAGATCACCCTGACCACCTCCATCGGCAAAGACGACGAGGCCCTCGTACTCGGCCTCGTCGCCACCTCCTCCGACGACACCACTGCCGACAACACCACCGACCCCGCTGCACCGACCCTGCTCGGCGCCGACGTCCTCGACGATGCGTCGGCGGCGGCAGTCACCGCCGCGCTGTCGGCGGTGGGCGCCACCGGTTCCCACGGTGAGGTCACCCGGCTGGCGGCGCCGGAATCACTCGGCGTACGCATTGTGGCGGCCGTCGGCGTCGGCGACGAGAAATCGCTCGACGACCCGGAGAAACTCCGCCAGGCCGCCGGTGTCGCGATCCGTTCCCTCGAGGGCTTCGACGTCGTCGCCACCACCCTGGGCTCCACCGACATCGGTGCCGCGGTCGAGGGACTGTTCCTCGGCGCCTACCGCTTCGAGGAGTTCCGCTCGTCGCGCTCGGCGTCGACCAAGCAACTGCCCGGCACCGTGCACGTCGTGGTCGAGTCCGCCGACAAGGCGGCGAAAGCCGAACTGGCACATGCCATCGCGGTCGCCGATTCGGTGGCCATCGCCCGTGACTTCGTCAACACCCCGCCGAGCCACCTCTACCCGGAGGAGTTCGCCGAACGTGCGCGCGAGTTGGGCGCGAAGGCCGGACTCAAGGTGGAGATCCTCGACTTCGACTCCCTCGAGAAGGACGGCTATGGCGGGATCGTCGGCGTCGGCAAGGGTTCGTCCCGGTTGCCGCGGCTGGTGCGATTGACCCACGCGGGCAAGAAGTCGGCCAAGAAGGTGGCGCTTGTCGGCAAGGGCATCACCTTCGACACCGGTGGAATCTCGATCAAGCCGGCCGCCAACATGGATCAGATGACCTCCGACATGGGCGGCGCGGCCGCGGTGATCGCGGCGACCATCGCCGCCGCGCGTCTCGACCTGCCGGTGTCGGTGACCGCCACCGTGCCGATGGCCGAGAACATGCCGTCGGGGACCGCGCAGCGTCCCGGCGACGTCCTGACCCAGTACGGCGGGACGACCGTCGAGGTCCTCAACACCGACGCCGAGGGACGCCTCGTCCTCGCCGACGCCATCGTGCGCGCCTGCGAGGACGATCCGGACTACCTCATCGACACCGCCACCCTGACCGGGGCGCAGATGGTTGCCCTGGGCACCCGCACCCCCGGGGTCATGGGGACCGACGACTTCCGCGACCGGGTGTCGGCACTGTCGGCCGAGATCGGCGAGAACGCCTGGCCCATGCCGCTGCCGTCGGAACTGCGTGCCGATCTCAAGTCGCGGGTCGCCGATCTGGCGAACGTCACCCCACACCGGTGGGGCGGCATGCTCGCCGCGGGTCTGTTCCTCAAGGAGTTCGTGCCCGACGGGGTGCAATGGGCCCACATCGACATCGCCGGTCCCGCCTTCAACACCTCCGGCCCCTGGGGTTACACCCCCAAGGGTGGTACGGGCGTACCGGTCCGCACGATCACGAAGGTTCTCGAGGACATCGCGGCCAACGGCTGATCGGCCACTTTTGCGCCACACACCACGTCCGTGGCGCGTACGGCGGGTAGGGTCTAGCGATGGGCGCCGGGCCACCCGCCACACGCCTGGGAGACGCGGCGCACACACCGCGACACCCCGCATCACGCACAGACCCACCACGTCGAGTTCAGGAGTCAACAGCAATGGCCTTCTCCGTCCAGATGCCCGCCCTCGGTGAGAGTGTCACCGAGGGGACCGTCACCCGGTGGTTGAAGGAAGAGGGCGACACCGTCGAGGCCGACGAGCCCCTGCTGGAGGTGTCGACCGACAAGGTCGACACCGAGATCCCCGCCCCCACCTCCGGCGTCCTCACCAAGATCATCGCCCAGGAAGACGACGTCGTGGAGATCGGCGGCGAACTCGCCCTGATCGGTGATGCCGGGGAGAGCGCCGACGATTCCGGGGATTCCGGATCCGACGACTCGGCCGATTCCGACGACTCGGCGGGCGGCGACGAACCGACCGAAGCCGGTGCGGCCGAACAGGACACCGAGGCGCCCTCGACCGAGGCAGAGGCTCCGGCCGAGAAGCCCGCCGCCGCCACCGGTGACAGCGGGGCCTCCGGGACCGACGTGCTGATGCCTGAACTCGGCGAGTCGGTCACCGAGGGCACGGTGACCAACTGGCTCAAGGCCGTCGGCGACGAGGTCGCCGCGGACGAACCACTGCTCGAGGTCTCCACGGACAAGGTCGACACCGAGATCCCGTCCCCCGTCGCCGGAACCCTGCTCGAGATCCTCGCGCAGGAGGACGACGTCATCGAGGTCGGCGGCAAGCTCGCGGTGATCGGCGATGCCTCGGCCGCCGGCTCCAAGCCCGAGCCCGAACCGGAGCCGGAGCCCGAGCCCGCCAAGTCCGAGCCAGAACCCGCGAAATCCGAGGAGGCGCCCGCCACGAGTGAGCCGGAACCCGAACCGGTCAAGGTCGCCTCCGCCGCAGCCCCCGCCGACGATTCCACCGATCTGCAGTCCACCCCGTACGTGACCCCGTTGGTCCGAAAGTTGGCTGCGGAGAACGACATCGACCTATCGAGCCTCAAGGGTACCGGGGTCGGCGGCCGCATCCGCAAGCAGGACGTGCTCGCCGCCGCCGAGGCGAAGAAGGCCCCCGAGCCGGCCTCGAGCCCGGCCCCGGCCGCCGCACCGGCGCCCGCAGCCGCACCGGCCGCGTCGTCGCCGGAGGTCAAGCCCGAACTCGCGGCACTGCGTGGCACCACGCAGAAGATCAACCGCATCCGTCAGATCACCGCGAAGAAGACCCGCGAGTCGCTGCAGACCAGTGCTCAGCTGACGCAGGTCTTCGAGGTCGACATGAGCAAGATCGTGTCACTGCGCAAGGCTGCCAAGGAGTCGTTCAAGGCTTCCGAGGGAGTGAACCTGACCTTCTTGCCGTTCATCGCCAAGGCCGTCGTGGAGGCACTCAAGGCGCATCCGAACGTCAACGCCTCCATCGACGAGGACAAGAAGGAGATCACCTACTACGACAAGGTGCATCTCGGTATCGCCGTCGACACCGAGCAGGGCCTGCTCTCGCCGGTGATCCACAACGCCGACGACCTCTCGATCGCCGGACTGGCCCGGGCCATCGCCGACATCGCCGCCCGCGCCCGCACCAACGGCCTCAAGCCCGACGAGTTGGCCGGTGGCACCTTCACCATCACCAACATCGGGAGCCAGGGCGCCCTATTCGACACCCCGATCCTGGTGCCGCCGCAGGCGGCCATGCTCGGTACCGGCGCAATCGTCAAGCGCCCGGTGGTCATCACCGGCGACGACGGTTCGGAGTCGATCGCGGTGCGGTCGATGTCGTACCTGCCGCTGACCTACGATCACCGCCTGATCGACGGCGCCGACGCCGGTCGCTTCCTGACGACGATCAAGAAGCGACTCGAGGCCGGCTCGTTCGCCGCCGAACTGGGCCTCTAGGCACCGATGCGGGTAGCCGTCGCCGGCTCATCGGGGCTGATCGGTTCGGCCCTGATCACCGCGCTGGAATCGGCGGGCCATTCGGTGCGCCGGCTGGTCCGGCGGGAGGCGAACGAGCCCGGTGAATTCAGTTGGGACCCCGAGACATTCGGTGTTCCTGACGAGGCCCTCGACGGCGTCGACGCGGTGGTGAGCCTCGGCGGCGTCGGGGTCGGCAACGGCCGGTGGAGCGGACGGTTCAAACAAGAACTCCGCGACTCCCGGATCCCGCCGACCGAGGTCATCGCCGAGGCCGTCCGCCGGACCGGTGTCCCCACCCTGGTGAGCGCGAGCGCCACCGGGTACTACGGGGACACCGGCGCGCGGACGGCCACCGAGGTCGACGGCCCCGGCTCGGGATTCCTGGCCGAGCTGACCGTCGACTGGGAGGCCGCGGCGACCGCCAACTCGGGCGACCGGACCCGTGTCGTCCTGTTGCGGACCGCACCGGTGCTCGCACCGCACGGTGGCCTGCTGGCCAAACTCCGACCGCTGTTCAAGCTCGGCCTCGGCGGTACCATCGGCAATGGGCAGCAGTACTTTTCGTGGATCTCACTGGTCGACGAGATCCGAGCGATCGAGTTCGTGCTGGATTCGGCGATCAGCGGTCCGGTGAACCTGTGCGCACCCGGAGCGGTTCCGTTCGCGACGTTCGTCGACGCCTTCGGTCGGTCGGTGCACCGGCCCACCCTGATGGGCGTTCCCGCGTTCGTCGCCCGCAAGGCGGGCGGCGAGATGATCGAGGAAATGGTTCTGTACTCCCAACGCGTTGCACCCGGTGTGCTCACCGACCACGACTTCGTCTTCACCCATCCCACCATCGATTCGGGGCTGGAGTACGCCAATGGACGCTGACACACCGACAGCCATCGGTACCCGACGGGCATCGCTGCGCGCAGCCGACACGCCCGTCGAGATCCGGCGGCTCGGTGTCCTCGACTACCGCGAGGCCTACGACCTTCAGCATCGACTCGCCGGCGAACGTGCCGACGGCACACTCGATCACGATCTGTTGCTGCTGCTCGAGCATCCGTCGATCTACACCGCGGGCAAGAGAACCGAGGACGCCGATCGTCCGACCAACGGCGCCGAGGTGATCGACGTCGACCGTGGCGGACGGATCACCTGGCACGGGCCCGGACAGCTCGTCGGCTATCCGATCATCAAGCTCGCCGAGCCCCTCGACGTCGTCGAGTACGTCCGCCGGCTCGAGGCGGCGCTCATCGGTGTCTGTGCGGCGCACGGCGTGGCCACCACCCGCGTCGCCGGCCGGTCGGGCGTCTGGGTCGTCGACGACTCGCCCGACCTGGGACAGTCCGGGGAACGCAAACTCGGCCAGATCGGCATCCGGGTGGCGCGCGGGGTCGCGCTGCACGGGTTCGCCCTCAACGTCGACCCCGACATGAGCGCCTTCGACGCGATCGTTCCGTGCGGCATCGCCGACGCCGGGGTCACGTCCCTGAGCCGCGAGGCCGGGCGGGAACTCTCGGTCGGCGACCTCGCCGATGAGGTCGCCGACGCCGTCCTCGCGGCTCTGGACCACAGTGAGATCGCCCTCACCCCGCAGGTCGGGCATGCCGACGGCGCGCGCGTAGCATCGGTGCGGTGACCGTGTCAGAGACCCGCACCGCACCCACGGCGCCGGCGTCGACCCCACAAGGGTCGCCCCCCGCCTCGTCCGCCCCCGCCTCGTCCGCCGCGCCGACCGACCCGTCCCCCAACGGACGCAAGTTGTTACGCCTGGAGATCCGCAACGCGCAGACCCCGATCGAACGCAAGCCCTCCTGGATCAAGACGCGCGCGACGATGGGGCCCGAGTACACCGAACTCAAAGGTTTGGTGAAACGCGAAGGGCTGCATACGGTCTGCGAGGAAGCCGGATGCCCCAACATCTACGAGTGCTGGGAAGACCGCGAGGCCACCTTCCTCATCGGCGGCGAGCAGTGCACCCGCCGGTGCGACTTCTGCCAGATCGATACCGGCAAGCCCGCCGAACTCGATCGCGACGAGCCCCGCCGCGTCGCCGAGAGCGTGCAGGCGATGGGCCTGCGCTACTCCACCATCACCGGCGTCGCCCGCGACGACCTCCCCGACGAGGGTGTCTGGCTCTACGCCGAGACGGTGCGTGCGATCCACCGGCTCAACCCTGGTACCGGTGTGGAGAATCTGATCCCCGACTTCCACGCCAAGCCCGATCTGCTCGCCGAGGTCTTCGAGTCCCGGCCGGAAGTGCTCGCACACAACCTGGAAACGGTGCCGCGGATCTTCAAGCGGATTCGTCCGGCGTTCCGCTACGAGCGGTCCCTCGATGTGCTCACCCAGGCCCGTGACTTCGGTCTGGTCACCAAGTCCAACCTCATCCTCGGGATGGGTGAAACCCCGACCGAGGTGCAGTCGGCGATCGTCGACCTGCACGAGGCCGGTTGCGACATCCTGACGATCACCCAATACCTGCGCCCCTCGGCGCGCCACCATCCGGTGGAGCGTTGGGTCAAGCCCGAGGAGTTCGTCGATCATTCCGAGTTCGCCCGCGAGGTCGGATTCGCCGGGGTGATGGCCGGGCCGCTCGTGCGTTCGTCCTACCGCGCCGGCCGGCTCTACGCGCAGGCGATGGCGCATCACGGGCGGGAGTTGCCGCCGTCGTTGGCGCACCTCGCCGACGAGGGTTCGGCCAGCCAGGAGGCCTCCTCGTTGATGGCGCGACTGGCCCGCTGAACCGGACACCTGCGCCGGCGACCGCATTGTCGATCAGCGCGCCCGCAGACGTATCCTGGTGAGCATGGCAAAGGCGCAAGCGGCGAGCAAAGCGGACAAGAAGGCCGCACGACAGGCCCGACAGAAGGCCTCCAAGGAGCGGTTCACGCAGCTCTGGCAGGCGTTCCAGATGCAGCGCAAGGAAGACAAACGGCTGATCCCGTACATGGTCGGCCTGTTCGTGCTGATCGTGGCGATCTTCGTGGTGATCGGTCTGTTCGTCGGCTCTCCGTGGCTGCTCGTTCCCATCGGTGTGGTGCTCGGTATTCTCGCCGCCTTCCTCCTCTTCGGACGACGCGTGCAGAAGACCGTCTACACCAAGGCCGAAGGGCAACCCGGAGCAGCCGGATGGGCGCTGTCGAACATGCGCGGCCAGTGGCGGGTGCAGCAGGCGGTCACCGGCACCTCCCATCTCGACGCCGTGCACCGGGTGATCGGCAAGCCCGGGGTCATCCTCGTCGGCGAGGGCTCCCCGAGTCGCGTCACAACGCTTCTGGGACAAGAGAAGAAGAAAGTCGCGCGCGTTGTCGGTGACACCCCGATCTACCAGATCATGGTCGGCAACGACGACGGCCAGGTGCCGTTGTCGAAGCTCGAACGGCACCTCAACAAGCTGCCGGGCAACATCGACCGCAAGCGCATGGAGACCCTCGAGGGCCGATTGTCGGCGCTCGGCGGCAAGCAGCCCGGACCGGGCATGCCCAAGGGCCCGCTGCCCGGCAATGCCAAGATGCGCAGCATGCAGCGCACCGCGCGGCGTCGCGGCGCCTGATCACGCGGCGCGTGATCACCACGCGGTCAGACGCCGACCGCGTCGGTCACGCGGCGTAACCAACGATCGACGACCGAGTTCCGGCGTCGACTCCGTCGTCGATGAGTAGCAGGTGGCCGGCCACGACCTGCCAGTGTGCCGCGGTGTTCGGTGCCGGCAGGTGCCACCGTTGGGCTCCGGTGCGAATGTCATACGCGCCGAGTGCAGGGCTGCTCGGTCGCTGGTCTGCATCGGCCTCTCCGCCCAGGATCATGCGAACGCCGTCGAAGCCGACGAATCCCTGTCCGAAACCGGCGGTGAAACCACTGATCCGGGAACCGGACCGGGCGTCGAGCACCGTCCACCTGCGCGTGCTGCTCAGGTCTTCGCTGAATTCGTCGACGACGGTGACGACATACCGATCGCCGAGCATCTGCAGTGAGGAACCCTGCGACGGCCGCGTCCACCTCAGGTCGGCGCCGGCTCCCGACGCCAGTCCGATCGTGGTGTTCGACTCCACAGAAATGAAGTCGGCATTGATGGCCTGCACCGGGCCGGCAGCACTGTCCCCGGACGAGATACGCCATCCTGAGATCTCACCGGTCCGCACCCCGTCGGCATCGAAGAAGTCGATCGTGTCCCGGCCCGCCCCGGGGAGACCGCTCGTCACGAACCCGGATCGGTGGATGACCACCGCCTCCCGACCGTCCGCCGAGTGCAGGAGTCGGCCGGAGTCGAGGCGAAGAACGGTGACTCCACCGCGAAAACCGCTCAGCGCAACCAGATTCGCGGCTTCGGAGACCACCGGTTGCCCCTGATCGAGCGGCGGGCGCACCGTCCACAACGCATGCCCGCGGGAATCGAACCTGGTGATGACCGTCTGTAGCGGTGGCACATCGGCGTCGGTACCAAAGCCCGCAACGGGCACCAACGTGGAGTCCACGGGGATCTCCTCGGGGAGCGTGATGTTCTCCATCTCGACGGTCAGCACCAGGAAGCCGTCGCCGGCGCGCATGATCCTCGAGGACCCCGAGATCGGGATCGTCGCGGTGGCGACGTCGTCTCCGGTATCCGGATCGACGAACGACACCCTGGTCACGATCGCGGCACCGTCTCTGGCCATTCGGGTGCACGCGAGTCTCTTGTCGCGACTGATCGCACAGGAGTTCTCCCATCCGATTCTCGGCGCCCTCCACAGCGGCCTGCCCGTGTCGGGATCGATGGCGAGCACCGCGGACGGACGGCCGAGCCTGTTCCGCGACACCCGCACCAGGAGATGATCGTCGGCCGCCTCGACGGACACGCTCGCATCATCGAAATCTTTGCCGAACAGCGAAGCCGCATCGACGCTCCATCGGGCTTCGGGCGGCGCGGCCATCTGTCCCAGCGTGCGACTCTCCGGCGGTTGGGCCGCCTCACCACGCTCCAGCACACCGAACACGGAAAGCACCAGTGCGCCGATGCTCAGCACGGCAGTCAGCGTCAGCGCCTCGCGCCGACCTCGATTCGCACCGACACGCCCACGCACCAGACGCCCGCCCTCAGCGACTCCGGACCATCGCGGTGCCGGTCGCGCGATCGTGCAGTGCGCGGCCGTTGTAGTCGTTCATCAGTGCGGGCACCAGGAACACGATCAGCACCTGCCGCATCAATGCACGGATCACGCCGACCGCGGCGACGGGAGCCTTCCCGGCGATCTCGTCGGCCAGTCGCTCGGGTCCGTGGTCGACGCGCGCCACCCGCATGCCCACGGCGAACTGCCCGGGCGTGAAGCCGAACATCGTCACGGTGAACACGCCGATGACGAACCACACGGCGAGCACGGCGAGGCCGAGGTTCGGTGATCCGAAGCCGACGAAGAACAGCGACAGCCCGCCGCCGATGATCCAGTCGACGAGCAGCGCGAGCGTGCGCGGCCACCCGGGGACCAGCGCTCCGGGTCCGCTCTCGGGCAGTCCGAGGTCGGCGCCGCGATATTCGAGGTCGGCCGGTGCGCCCGACTGCGGGCCCGACAACCAGGAGCCGGTGGCCCTGCTCATGCGCGATCACCCCCGGCACCCACATGCCCGGTGCTCGCGTGCTCGGTTCTGCCGGTGATCCGCGGGTCGTTCATGTTTTCCATGGTAGAGGCAGTGACTTCCCTGACGAGATCACCGTTCGCTTTCGTCCGGGGCGTGCATACGGAATAGTTGCCGTGGGCACGACAACGCATCGCCACGGCCGTGTAACACAGGGGAAACACTTCCTTGACGTGCGGGCAACGTCGCGTCCATACGGTTCTGGCTGAGATCCGCCGCGGTTTCTTGCGCGGTGGTCCAGGCGCGTCAGGTCCGCGTGTACACGCCGGCCTGACCCCGACAAGTTAAGGAGTCACCGCACGGTGTACAGCAGCAACGAAGAACTACTCGAGGGCATCAAGAAGGAAGGTGTCGAGTACGTCGACATCCGCTTCTGTGACCTGCCCGGTGTGATGCAGCACTTCTCGATTCCGGCTTCGGCCTTCGACGAGTCGGTGTTCGAGGACGGCCTGGCATTCGACGGCTCGTCGGTGCGCGGCTTCCAGTCGATCGACGAGTCCGACATGATGCTGCTCCCCGATCCGGCCACCGCGCGGATCGACCCCTTCCGTCGCGCCAAGACGATGAACGTCAGCTTCTTCGTCCACGATCCGTTCACCCGTGAGGCCTACAGCCGCGACCCGCGCAACGTCGCCCGCAAGGCCGAGGACTACCTGGCCTCCACCGGCATCGCCGACACCTGCTTCTTCGGCGCCGAGGCCGAGTTCTACATCTTCGATTCGGTCGCCTTCGACTCGCAGATGAACGGCACCTTCTACGAGGTCGAGTCCGAGTCCGGCTGGTGGAACACCGGTTCGCCCACCGACCCCGACGGTTCACCGAACCTCGGCTACAAGGTCCGCCCCAAGGGCGGCTACTTCCCGGTGGCGCCCTACGACCACTACGTCGACCTGCGCGACGAGATGTCGACCAACCTGACCAACGCGGGCTTCGAGCTCGAGCGCGGTCACCACGAGGTCGGTACCGGCGGCCAGGCCGAGATCAATTACAAGTTCAACACGCTGCTGCACGCCGCCGACGACGTCCTTCTGTTCAAGTACATCATCAAGAACACCGCGTACGCGAACGGCAAGACCGTCACCTTCATGCCGAAGCCGCTGTTCGGCGACAACGGCTCGGGCATGCACGCCCACCAGTCGCTGTGGAAGGACGGCAAGCCGCTGTTCCACGACGAAGCCGGATACGCGGGCCTGTCGGATCTGGCGCGCTACTACATCGGCGGCATCCTGCATCACGCACCGTCGTTGCTGGCCTTCACCAACCCCACGGTGAACTCCTACAAGCGTCTGGTGCCGGGCTACGAGGCCCCGATCAACCTGGTGTACAGCCAGCGCAACCGGTCGGCGTGCGTGCGCATCCCGATCACCGGCAACAACCCGAAGGCCAAGCGCCTGGAGTTCCGTTGCCCCGACAGCTCGGGCAACCCGTACCTGGCCTTTGCGGCGATGATGATGGCCGGCCTCGACGGCATCAAGAACAAGATCGAGCCGCACGAGCCCGTCGACAAGGATCTCTACGAGCTGCCGCCCGAGGAGGCCAAGAACATCCCGCAGGCCCCGACCTCGCTGTCGGCGGTCATCGACAAACTCGAAGAGGATCACGAATACCTCACCGCCGGTGGCGTGTTCACCGAGGACCTCATCGAGACCTGGATCGCGCTCAAGCGTGAGAACGAGATCGAGCCGGTCCAGATCCGTCCGCATCCGTACGAGTTCGCGCTCTACTACGACTGCTGATCTCTGACACAAAGCACCGCGGGCCCACCGACAACAGAGTCGGTGGGCCCGCGGTGTGCGTGAGACCGGACGGTCGCCGGGGCACCCCATGACGCAGGTCACAGGACAAAATGTGAATGATGCCACGGAGGACCTTTTGCTCTCACGCGATCACATCTCAGCCCGTAATCTTCTTCTCATGTCCCGTATGCTTTTTGTTGAAGATCTCGTCCCCGGCGATCGCATCGCCCTGGACGGCATCCGTGCCGTCGTCCGCAAACAGGTTCCGCATGGCACCGACCAACGCCTCGTCGAACTCGCCCACAGCTCCGACGATCGCAGCGAACTCATCTTGAAGTCCGGCTCCAAGGTCGAGGTCTACTGATCCCCACCACGTTCTGCTCGCAGATGTGAGCGAACGCGGTCGGTAACTCCCTCGGAGACCATCGGCAAGCGGTCGACCGACGGCGTGCGCGCCGCCCACACGATCAGCACCGCGGTCACCCCCAGGATTCCGGCTCCCACCCACGCCACCACCGCCATCCCGTCGACGAATGCACCGCGCGCAGCGTCGAGGATCTGTGCGGCCATCTCGGCGGGTTCGCGATGCGCCACCGCGCTCGCCCCGGCCAGACTGCGGCCTGCCTCCACTGGCCCCACGCCCGCCGGATAGCTCACGCGGTAGACCGCGTTGAGCACACTTCCCAGCAGCGCGATGCCCAGCGCACCGCCGAGTTCACTCGATGTCTCCAGCAGCCCCGAGGTCGCTCCGGCACGATCGGCAGGTGCGATCCCGACGACGTGGTCGGCGATCACCGAGGTGGTCGCCACGATTCCGCCGGCGAGCAACGTCGACGCGACGAGCACCACGAGCAGTGAGTCCTGACCGATGAGGGCCGCGAGCAGCGCGAAGCCACAGGCCGCCACCACCAGTCCCCCGACCATCACCGCGGGACGGCCGAACCGTCCGGCCGCCACGGCCGCAGTCGGCGCCGCCACCGCGACGAACAGCGATGGCACCACACTCCACAGGGCGGCCCGCAGCGGGCTGAAACCGAGTACCGACTGCAGGTATTGCGTCACCATGATCGAGTTGCCGAGCAGCGCGAACATGCAGATGAGATTGGTCCAGATCGACGCCGCGAACCGGCGCTCACCGAGAAGCGCCAGGTCGAGCATCGGATCCCCCAGGCGCCGTTGACGTCTCACAAAGGCCACCCCGAGCACCACCCCCACGACACCGATCGCCAGCCGGCCCGGCGACCACCCGTCGGCGGCGATCTCCTTGATCGCATAGATCACGGGCAGGATCGTCCCGAACGCCATGAGCGCACTGAGAACGTCGATGCGTCGTCCCGGTACCGCGGTGTGTCCGGGTAGCAGCAGGGGCGCCGCGATCAGCAGGGCGACCATGACCGGAATGTTGATCAGAAACACGGAGCCCCACCAGAAATGCTCGAGCAGCACACCGGAGATGATCGGACCGAGCGCCACTCCCCCGGCCAGCACGGCGTTCCAGGTGGCCACCGCTTTCGCCCGCGCGGCATCGTCGTCGAAGACGTGGCGGATGAGTGCCAGCGTCGAGGGCATCAGCGTCGCACCGGCGACCGCGAGCACCGCGCGAGCGATGATCAGCATCTCCGGCGTGCTCGAGAAAGCCGCGAGCAACGACGCACCGCTGAAGCCGACCGCGCCCCACATGAGAACGCGGCGGTGACCGAATCGGTCGGCGAGCGACCCCATGGTCAGCAACAGCCCGGCCAGCACGAAGCCGTACACATCGAAGATCCAGAGTTGTTGTGCAGGTGAGGGATTGAGATCCGCTGCGATGAACGGAACCGCAAAGAACAACACCGACACGTCCATCGAGACGATGAGCATCGGCAGACACAGCGCAGTCAACGCCACCCAGGGCGAGCGCGCGATTCGTACGTGGGGCATGACACCAAACCTTTCCGTCTATGGCATATACTGTTTATTGCCTACGCAGATAGTAGGACTGAACTGTATACGGCGCAAGCAATTAGTAGGATGTCGACATGGATGCTCCGGACGACCCTGACGCCGTCGAGCGCGGACCAGCCGCACCCGCACCGATGCCCGTGCGGTTACCGACGTCGGTCGCACTGCTGTGGGGCCGAGTCCCCGACACCCCCCGCCGAGGCCCCAAACCGACCCTGACCATCCGCGACATCGCCCGCGCCGCGGTCGCCATCGCCGACGACCGCGGCTGGGAGGCCGTGTCGATGAAAGCCATCGCCCAGAGCGTCGGCCTCACGGCGATGTCGCTGTATCGCTACGTCGACAGCAAGGACGACGTCATCGATCTCCTCGTCGACGAGGCCTACGGGACCGCCGACCCACGCCTGGCGACCACTGGATCGTGGCGCGAGCGGATCACCGATTGGGCGCGCGCAGCGGCATCGACCCTGCGCGCACGCCCGTGGCTGACCGAGATCCCGATGTCACGGCCACCGGTCGGACCCAACGTGTTGTCCTGGACCGAGTCGGGCGTCCGCGCCTTCGATCCCACCGCGCTGACCGGGCCGCAGAAGATGAATGCCTTGCTGTTGGTGGACGGATTCGTCCGCCAGCACATCCGGCAGTCGGCGCAGATGGGCCTACTGCCGGGCGGCGGGGCACGAGCGGGGGCACGAGAAGGGGCACAGCCACCAGCGCCGGGATACGAGGCCGTGGTGGCATCGCTGATCGACCCGGAACGATTCCCCGCCCTGACAGCGGCGGTGCAGACTATGGCCGACGGTGACGACGATTTCGACGTCGAACAGTTCGAGTTCGGCCTCGGCGTGATCCTCGACGGCCTCGCCGGCATGATCGACGCGCTCGATTGACGGGCGCACCGCCGGCGACGGGTAACCGACCCGCGGCAGGGTCAGCCGCGAGTGCGGTCGAGGTCGGCGAACAGTGCCTGGTTGTGTTCGAAGGCGCGGACCGCTTCGGCCACCAGACGATCCACCCCGGCGTCGTCGAGGGGTAAGGCGTCGAGGCGGTCGCGGTAGGCGTCCTTGTAGCGCTTGAGTTTGTCGATGTCGAAGGCGTAGAACGACAGCGCGGAATCCTCGACACCGTAGTGCTGGCGCATCCGATGGGCCACGACCTGACCACCGCTGAGGTCACCGAGGTAGCGGGTGTAGTGGTGTGCGACGTAGCGCGCGGCATCCGAGCGGGTCGCCTCGATCGCCTCGACGTAGGCCGCCACCGCTGGCAACGGGGATACGGCGTCGACGTCGGATCCGAGGGCGGCGAGGTCGGCGCGCAGTCGCGGGACCCGTCGCAGCCGCTCGTCGTGCACCGCGCCACCGACCGGATCCTCGGCCAGGGCATCGCCGACCGACTCCAGCGCGCGATAGACGAAGAACAGTTGCTCGGCGAGCCGCCGATACGCGGCGACGTCGAGTCGCCCCGACATCAGATCATCGATGAACGGCGAGTTCTCCGCCTGCTGATGAGCCACTGCGGTCGCCTCGCGCAGACGCGTCGAGACGGCGACCGGCTGGGTGGCGGGGGAATCGGTGAGAGATGTCATGTTGCCACCAGTGATACCACCCCACACCGGCATCCGTAACCCGAGGACGCCGATCACGGCCGGCGCCACTGCTCCGGTGATACCGACCTCGCCGTGCTCGCCGCCACTCACCCGGCCACCAGCGACACCACCACTCCGCGGTGATCCGACCCCGCGATGGAGAACGTGTGCACGGCGGTGGCGACGAAGCCGCGGACCACGACCCGATCGATCGCGGCCAGCGGTCGGCCTCCGAGACGATCGGTCGGGAACGTCGGCTGCAGTCGGGCGCCCGCCTGCGAGGTGGCGTCGGCAAAGCCACGGGACAGCAGCGCCCGGTACTGCGCGTGGTCCCAGGTGGCGTTGAAGTCACCGGCGACGATGACCGGACCGTCGGGCAGGTCATGCAATTGGTCGCGCAGCAGCCCCAGGTCGTGATCCCACTCCCCCGCATGCCCCGACAGTGGTGCAGGCGCATGGATCGCGAGCACCCGCGTGCGCGGCCCACCCGGCACCACCGTCTGTGCGCTCAGGTTGTTGAGCAACATGTTCGGTAGCCGACGCTCGTCGTCGAGTGGGCGCAGACTCAACAGCATCCCCCCGGCGGCCGCCGGCCCGGGGAGCGCGTACTCGTACCGAAACCGTTGCGCCAGTGCGCTGTTGCGGATGCGCTCGAGGGCCTGTGGGGTGACCTCCTGCAGCGACACCAGTTGTGCGTCACGCGCCGCCGCGGCGACGTCGTCGACGGACCCCTCACCGAAACGCAGGTTGGCGCTGACGACGGTGAACCGATCGCCCGCGGGTGGGGTCTGCGATACCCACAGCGGCCCTTGCGTGAAGCACACCCCGACGACGGCCAGGACCGCCACGAACAGCGCAATCCACCGTCGCAGGACCGCGAACAGCAGGACCGCCACCGCTCCGGTCACCACCGCGACGGGCACCGCTGCGGTCGCATACACCGCCACCGTCCCGCGGGAGGCGATGTAGTGCAGCCAGATCGCCAGGCCGGTCGCGATGACCAGTAGCCACGCCAGCGACAGGGTGAGGAACCTCAGCAGGCCGCGCACCTCATGCCCCGAAGACCTTGCGCACCACATTCTTCGCGCGTCGGGTGACGCGCAGATAATTCTCCAGGAACTCCGCGGCCTGGTCCTCGGGCCAGCCGGCGGCGAAAGCGATCTGGCGCAACTGCTTTCCCGGCGCCGGGAGTTGATCGACCGGCTTACCCCGGACGAGGACCAGCGCGTTGCGCGCCTTGGTCGCCGTCAACCACGCCTCCTTGAGGATCGCCACATCGGTTTCGGCGAGCAGTTCGGCCGAGCCGATCGCGTCGAGCGTCTGCAACGTCGAGGTGTTGTGCAACGAGGTGTAACGGTGTGCGTAGCGCAGCTGCATCAGCTGCACGGTCCACTCGACGTCGGCGAGACCACCGCGACCGAGTTTGGTGTGGGTCGCCGGATCCGCACCACGGGGCAGGCGTTCGGAATCGACGCGTGCCTTGATACGACGGATCTCGCGCACCGCCGCCGACGAGACACCGCCGGCCGGGTAGCGGACCTTGTCGGCCATCAACAAGAACTCGATGCCGAGTTCGTCGTCGCCGGCGACCTGATGGGCACGCAGCAGCGCCTGGACCTCCCACGGCTGGGCCCACTGCTCGTAGTAGGCCGCGTACGCGGCGAGGGTGCGCACGACCGGACCGTTGCGTCCCTCGGGTCGCAGGCCGGTGTCGACGACCAGCGGCGGATCCTCGCTGGGTGAGCCGAGCATCGAGCGGACCTTCTCGGCGATGGTCTGCGACCAGCGCACAGCGGCGGCCTCCTCGGCACCGGGTACCGGTTCACACACGAACAACACGTCCGCGTCGGACCCGTAGCCCAGTTCCAGACCACCGAGACGACCCATGCCGATGACCGCGATGCGCGCGGGTGCCGGCGACTTCCGTTCGGCCTCCGACGCCTTGATCGCCACGGCCAGAGCGGCATTGAGGACCGCGGCCCACACACTCGACAGCGCATGGCAGACCTGTGGGACGTCCATCATCCCGAGGATGTCGGCCGAGGCGATCCGGGCGAGTTCGGCCCGGCGGTGTGAGCGCGCGATCGCCACGGCGCGACGCAGATCGGTCTGTCGGACCGTCGAGGCGATCAGCCCCTTGGCGACATCCTCCGGGCGGGTCTCGCACAGCTTGGGACCGCTCGCACCGTCGGAATAGAGGTGGATGACCTCCGGCGAGCGCATGAGCAGGTTCGCGATGAACTCCGAGGTGCCCAGCACACGCATCAGTCGTTCGGCGACCACCCCGTCGTCGCGGAGCAGTCGGAGGAACCAGTCGTTGTCCATCTCCTCGCACAGGCGGCGGTAGTTGAGCAGGCCGGCATCGGGATCCGGTGTGTCCCCGATGTGTTCGAGCAGCTGCGGCAGGATCAGTAGTTGGACCTGTCCACGCCGTCCGGGCGCCGAGGCGAGAGCACGGATGTGACTCAGCGCCCGCTGCGGCTGTGCGTAGCCGAGAGCGGCCAGGCGCCGTTCGGCCGAGGTGTCGGAGAGCGTGAGCTCCTCGGTGTTGAACCGGGTCGCCGCCTCCAGCAGCGGCCGGTAGAAGAGCTTCTGATGCAGCTTGCGCACCCGCAAAGCCTGGTGCTTGATCTGCCGGCGCAGTACCGCGGTCGCGTCGAGTTCTCCCTCGCGCCGGATGTGCGCCGCGCGGGCCAGCCAGCGCATGCCCTCGTCGTCGTCGAACGCGGGCAGCAGATGCGTCCGCGACATGCGCTGCAACTGCAGGCGGTGCTCGAGCAGCCGCAGGAACTGGTACGAGGCGATGAGGTTGGCGCCGTCGTCCCGGCCGACGTAACCACCCGCGGTGAGCGCCTCGAGCGCGTCGACGGTGGCGCGCACCCGCAGTTCCTCGTCGACCCGACCGTGGACCATCTGCAGCAACTGCACCGCGAACTCGACGTCGCGCAGACTTCCGCTGCCGAGTTTGAGGTTGCGTTCACGCTGATCCTCGGGCACCAGGTCCTCGACGCGGCGGCGCATCGCCTGCACCTCGTGCACGAAGTCCTCACGCTCGGCCGCACGCCACACCATGGGGTTGATGGCCTCGTGATACGCCGCGGCCAGTTCCATGTCGCCGGTCATCGGACGCGCCTTGAGCTGTGCCTGGAACTCCCACGTCTTGGCCCACCGGTTGTAATAGGCCACGTGCGATTCCAGGGTGCGGGTCAGCGCACCCGCCTTGCCCTCGGGCCGCAGAGCCGCGTCGACCTCGAAGAACGCCAGCGAGCCGACGCGCATCATCTCCCCGGCGACACGCGCGGCCACCCCGTCGGCGGGTTCGCTGACGAACACCACGTCCACATCGCTGACGTAATTGAGCTCGCGCGCACCGCATTTGCCCATCGCGATGACACCGAGACGCACCGGGATCGGCTTGTCGCCGCACACTTCCCGGAAGGCGACCGCCAGGGCGGCGGTCAGCGCGGCGTCGGCGAGATCGGCGAGATAGGCCCCCACCTCGGGGAACCACATGACCTTCTCGTCCTCGACCGTCGACGCCACGTCGTGGGCGGCGAGTTGCATCACCAGACTGCGGTAGGTCGCGCGCAGGGCGACGACCGCCCGCGGTCCACTGAACCCGGCGCGAAAGATCTTGTTGCCCTTCTCCTGCTCACCCGGCTCGGCGACGGCGTCGACGGCGGCGAGCATCGTCGCGTTGATCTCGGCGACGTCGGGCAGCGTGTCGGTCTCGAGCAGGTGCCACGACGACGGCTCGGCGGCAAGGTGATCACCGAGGGCATCCGACGAACCGAGGACGCCGAAGAGCCGACCACGAAATCCCTTGTCGGTGCGCAGGAGTGCGTCGATCGCCGACCACTCGTCGGCGGCCGCCGATCGCAGGCGCATCAACGCGCGCAGTGCGAGATCGGCATCGGGGGCACGGGACAGCGACCACAGCAGATCCACCGACTCCTCGGTGTTCCAGCCCAGTTCGGCGAGATCCGCCGACGCCGTGGCGTCGAGCAACCCCAGGCGTCCGGGACTGGGTATGCCACCACGGCCGTGAAGCGTTGTCACCCCACGAAAATAGCGTCTGACGCCGACACGTCGGAGCCCGGGCGGCGAATCCGGCCGCGTGTCGCGGTGCGGCTCGACCTACAGCGGTAGGTAGCTCTTGAGTTCGAAGGGGGTGACCAGGCTGCGATAGTTGGTCCACTCGGTCCACTTGTTCCGCAGGAAGTAGTCGAAGACGTGCTCGCCGAGCGCCTCGGCGACCAGCTCGGACTCCTCCATCGCGTGCAGGGCCTCGGCCAGGCTTCCGGGGAGTTCCTTGTAGCCCATCGCGCGCCGTTCGGCGGGCGTCAGCGCCCACACGTCATCCTCGGCCTCGTCGGGCAGTTCGTAGTCCTCGGTGATGCCCTTGAGCCCGGCGGCCAACAGCACCGCGAAGGTCAGGTACGGGTTGCAGGCCGAGTCTGGGCTGCGGATCTCGACGCGGCGCGACGACGCCTTGTTCGGGGTGTAGAGCGGCAGGCGGATCAACGCGGAACGGTTGGCGCCGCCCCAGGTGGCGGCCGTCGGCGCCTCGCCGCCGTGGATGAGACGCTTGTAGCTGTTGACCCACTGATTGGTGACGGCGCTGAGTTCGTTGGCGTGGTACAGGATTCCGGCGATGAACTTCTTGCCGGTCTCCGACAGCTGCATCGGGTCGTCGGGGTTGTGGAAGGCGTTGGCCTCCCCCTCGAACAGGCTCATGTGGGTGTGCATCGCCGATCCCGGGTGCTCACTGAAGGGCTTGGGCATGAACGTCGCCCAGGTGCCCTCGGAGATCGCGACCTCCTTGACGACGTAGCGGAAGGTCATCACGTTGTCGGCCATCGACAGCGCGTCGGCGTAACGCAGATCGATCTCCTGCTGCCCGGGCGCGCCCTCGTGGTGGGAGAACTCCACCGAGATTCCCATCGACTCCAGCGCCTCGATGGCGTGTCGGCGGAAGTTCGGGGCAGCGTCGTGCACCGCCTGGTCGAAGTACCCGCCCGAGTCGGCCGGAACCGGCACACTGCCGTCCAGGGGCGCGTCCTTGAGGAGGAAGAACTCGATCTCGGGATGGACGTAGCAGCTGAAGCCGAGGTCGGCGGCCTTGTTCAATTGCCGGCGCAACACGTGGCGGGAGTCGGCCCAACTCGGGGTTCCGTCGGGCATCGCGATGTCGCAGAACATCCGCGCCGAGTGGTGACGACCCTGCGAGGTGGTCCACGGCAGGATCTGGAAGGTCGACGGATCGGGCTTGGCGACGGTGTCGGCCTCCGAGACGCGGGAGAAGCCCTCGATCGCCGAGCCGTCGAAGCCGATACCCTCGGAAAAGGCGCCTTCGAGTTCGGCGGGGGCGATCGCCACGGACTTGAGGTATCCGAGAACATCGGTGAACCACAGCCGAACGAACCGGATGTCCCGCTCTTCGAGAGTCCGCAGAACGAATTCCTTTTGGCGATCCATGAACGCCGACATTAGGGATGCCCTGTTAAATCCGTGTTACGTTCACAAGTCGAACTCTTCACCCTGGGACTTTGCGATAGTGATCCCACATCGTGAAACACCCTGACCGCGGAATGGAATGCCTTCCTGCGATGTGATCAAAGGCACAGCTCAGGCCGGTGTTCGCCGATCACCTCCGGTGCGAAAATGGATTGTCCCACCCGCCCGGGTACCTGCCAGCCAGGACTCGAGGAAGAAAAGAGACAACGATGTCCCCAGAGTCTGTGGTGTCCACCGCATCTGAAATCCCCGCGGCCGAAACCCCCGCGGCCGAAACCTCCGTCTACGGCGGCACGCCCGCCGGCTCCGGCGAGTCCGCCCCCCGCCGACGCATCACCCGTGTCCATCACCTCGCCCAGATGAAGGCCGAGGGCGAGAAGTGGTCGATGCTCACCGCGTATGACTACTCGACCGCCCGCATCTTCGACGAGGCCGAGATCCCGGTATTGCTCGTCGGCGATTCCGCCGCGAACGTCGTCCTCGGATACGACACCACGATCCCGGTCAGCAGTGACGAGCTGATCCCGCTCGCCCGCGCCGTCGTCCGCGGCGCCCCGCACGCGCTCGTCGTCGCCGACCTCCCGTTCGGCAGCTACGAGGCCGGCCCGCAGCAGGCACTCGCGACCGCGGTCCGCTTCTTCAAGGAGGCCGGTGCGCACGCGGTCAAGCTCGAGGGCGGTGAACGCGTCGCCGACCAGATCGCCACGCTCACCGGCGCCGGTATCCCGGTGATGGCCCACATCGGTTTCACCCCGCAGAGCGTCAACGGCCTCGGCGGATTCCGCGTCCAGGGCCGCGGTGACGCCGCCGACCAGTTGATCGCCGACGCCATCGCCGTTCAGGAGTCGGGCGCGTTCGCCGTCGTCATGGAGATGGTCCCGGCCGACCTCGCCGGGCAGATCACCCGCAAGCTCACGATCCCCACCGTCGGGATCGGAGCCGGCCACGAGACCGATGCACAGGTACTCGTCTGGCAGGACATGGCCGGCTTCACCCACGGCAAGACCGCCCGATTCGTCAAGCGATTCGCCGACGTCGGCGGCGAACTCCGTGGTGCTGCAGCCCAATACGCCGACGAGGTGCGTCGGGGCGTCTTCCCCGGCCCCGAGCACAGCTACTGATCCGAGCGCCGCAACGTGCGATCCGTCGACGCCAGGGCAAGGTCGGGCGTCAGCGCACGTTGCGGCGCAGGAGCAGCACGACGAGAGCGATCAGTAACACGACGACGAGAGCGACCACCACTGTGGTCAGCCCGACGTGGCCGCCGTAGCCTCCCAGATGGGCGAACTGGCCGAAGTGACCCACGGAGTTACGTCGGGCCAACAACTCGACGTGCTCGGCGTGTTGGATCATCGCTCTCGTGTCCTTCTCGATTCGGCGCTCCTGGGGAGCTCACCTGCGCTGGGTTGTCACGCTAGCCCCCCAGCCACCCCCGACGCACGGATCGCGACGCCGACGTCATCTACTCGTATGACCAACCGCGCCACCACGATTGCGCCATCACCGGCGTATCGGACATCGCGGCAACGCCGCCGCACTGCGCCCGGGTGTCTAGGCTCGTGAACCATGCGCGACTTCTACCCCGAGATCGAGCCCTACGCCTCCGGACACCTGCCCACCACCGACGGACAACAGATCTACTGGGAGACCTCCGGTAACCCCGACGGCAAACCCGCGGTCTTCGTCCACGGCGGCCCGGGCGGTGGGACCGCTCCCGATCAGCGTCGCTTCTTCGATCCGCACCGCTATCGGATCGTCCTGTTCGATCAGCGCGGCTGTGGTCGCTCCCGCCCGCACATCGCCGACGGCGCCGACCTCTCGGTCAACACCACCGGCGCACTGATCGCCGACATGGAGGCGCTGCGCGAGCACCTCGACATCGACACCTGGCAGGTGTTCGGGGGTTCCTGGGGTTCCACGCTCGGGTTGGCCTATGCGCAATCCCATCCGGACCGGGTGTCGGAGCTGGTCCTGCGCGGCATCTTCCTGCTGCGACGCAGCGAGATCGACTGGTACTACAACGGCGGTGCCGCGCACATCTACCCCGACATCTGGGAGTCCTATCTCGCGCCCATCCCCGCCGCCGAGCGCGACGGTGACCTCGTGGCCGCCTATCACCGGCTGCTGACATCGGCCGAGCCGGAGGTCGCCGCGGCCGCCGCCCGTGCCTGGACCGGTTGGGAGCAGGCCACCAGCTATCTCATCCCGAAACCCGAGGAGGCCGCGGCGGCCAAGGAGGACTCCGGGCCACGCTTCGACATCGCCTTCGCCTCGATCGAGAACCATTACTTCGTGAATCACGGCTTCCTCGACGACGGCCAACTGCTGCGCGACATCGACCGCATCGCCGACATCCCCGGCGTCATCGTGCAGGGCCGCTACGACGTCGTCTGCCCCATGCGCAGCGCGTGGGATCTGCACCGGGCGTGGCCGTCGGCGCAGCTGCACATCGTCGACGACGCCGGACACGCATCCTTCGAACCGGGCATCCGGAGCAGACTCATCGAGGCGACCGACGCCTTCGCCGACGACGTCCGGTGATCACCCGCATATACACTTCACGCGTATCCGACATCCGACAGGAGGACCAGTGGCAACCGAACAGGTCGAGGTAGAGCTGAAGTTCGACGTCGAAGCCGGAACCGCCACCCCCGACCTGCGGGTGTTGCCCGGCGTCGTCGGCGCACGCGAGCCCGAGACGTTCACCCTCGACGCCACGTACTTCGACACCGACAACCTGGATCTGGCGGGCAACCGGATCACCCTGCGACGTCGCACCGGTGGCCACGACAGCGGCTGGCATCTCAAGCGCCCCAGTGGCATTCCCGGCGCCCGTCGAGAACTGCAGATCGGGTTCGACGAGGCTCCCGCCGACGGCGATCTCCCCGACGCCCTGTTGATCCCGGTGCTCGCGCTGACCCGGCACCGCAGCCTGATCCCGGTGGCGGTGATCTCCACCTCCCGCACCATCACCACCCTCTTCGGGGTCGACGAGGAGCCTCTCGCCGAATTCGCCGAGGACCTCGTGACCGCGCGGTCGCTGCTGCCCGGCGGTGAGGTCGCGCAGTGGGCCGAGTGGGAGTTCGAGTTGCTCTCCGGTGGCACTCCCCGATTGCTGAAAGCCGCCCAGAAACTGCTGCGCTCGGCCGGCGGATCGGACCCGTCGAGTGCCTCGAAGCTCGCGCGTGCCATCGGTTCGACGCCGACGACGACCGTCGAACCACGGTTGCCCAAACGCCCGTCGGCGTTGGAGCTGGTGGTCACCGACCTGACCCTGCATCGCAATGCCCTGCTCACCTACGATCCCGAGGTCCGGGTCGACGCGCCCGACGCCGTGCATCAGATGCGGGTGGCCACCCGCCGATTCCGCAGCGTGCTCTCGGGTTTCCCGACGGTCCTCGACCCGCACCGGACCTCCCACATCAACGACGAGCTGCGCCTGCTCGCCCGAATCCTCGGTGACGCACGGGATTCGGAGGTCCAGCTCGAGATCGACACCGCGTTGTTGCGTGGGGAGTCGCCGTCGGAGGCCTTGGTCTCGGCGCTGACGGGGACCGAGTCGGACTCGCATGACCGCGCGATCCGCGCCGCCCATGCTGCGATGAACTCCGAGCGCTACTTCCGGCTGCTCGACGACATCGACGTCCTGATCACCGATCCGCCGGGCGGACCCGACGCCGACATGCCCGCCGCCGCGGCGGTCGACGCGGCGATCGCCAAGAGCCGCAAGAAGATTCGAAAGGCTCAGGCAGAACTCGCGACCTTCCCCGAGGGTTCGCACGAGTGGCAGGAGCAGGTGCACGTCATCCGCAAGCGGGCCAAGAAGTTGCGCTACGCCACCGATGCGGGAGAACCGTTGGGCATCAAGCGTTATCAGAAGATCGCTGCGGTGGCCAAGAAGATCCAGTCGGCGCTCGGCGATTTCAACGACACCCGGATCAACCGGGCGCGCCTGGCCGAGCTCGCCGAACGCACCGATCTCCCCGGTCGTGACATGTTCCTGCTCGGACGGCTCGACGCCCTGCAGGAGGCCGCCGGAACACGCGCCCTCGATGCCTACCGCAAGGCCGCCAAGGACCTCTGAGCTTTCGTGCTCAGCCGACCGCCGCGAACCCCACGGTGCGCCGTACCGGGTCGGCAGCGGTCAGCTGCACCCGAATCCTGGTCGCCGACGCCGGATTTCCGCTACAGCCGGCAATGACGGCCGGATCGTCGATGAAGATCCGGGCGGGCTTCTTCGCGTCGGCCTCGGCGAGGACCACCGCGTCGAAGACCTCCCCTACGCGGCCGGCGAGAACCGTCGACTCGGCCAGGTCGATCGAGAGCCGGTCCGCCGAGGCCCCCAGGGAGTCGGCCGACCGCAGGATCTTCGGCAGGGTGGGAAATGCGCGCGTCACCCAGTCGGGTACCGGCTCACCGGCGGTGATCGCCAGACATGCCTCGGTCGCGAAACGATCACCCAGCCGCCGTAGCGGCGCGGTGACGTGGGCGTAGATCCCGCCGATCGCTGCGTGCACCATCGCCGACGGCGCCGGCGTCTCGCCGCCCCCGAGGGCGAGATAGCCGGCGCCACGCATCAGTGAGCCGGCGTGCGACATCAACGCCAGGGTCGACGGCGCATCCGCCGGCAGAGCGGCGAGGAACTCGCCTGGCGCCTGCTCGTCCGGCCAGTCCACGCCCATCGCGCGTGCCGTGTCACGCAATGCCCGCACGGCACCGGGCTCGGCAGGCGGCAGGGTCCGCAGCAGTCCGACGCCCGCGTCGGCCATCAGGGTTCCGGCGCACATCCCGGCGAGCAACGACACCTGCGCGTTCCACATGTCCGCCGGTGTGTGCGGCGCGATCTGCAGGCTCCAGCCGTCGGCGTCGTGCACCACCTCCTGGTCGGGGAGGTCGAGTTCGATTGCGCCGCGCGACAAGGCGATCCGCTGCCGCAGTGCACCGAAGGCCGGTAGCGCCGTGATGGACGGGTGCGCCCGGCCCGCCGCGGCGTCGGCGGTGACGCCCGAGTAGTCGAGGCGGGCCACCGAACGCACCAGGGCGCGACGCACCGCCACGTCGCCGATCTGTCCGTCGGCATCGACGTGGATGGTCCAGAGGACGGCCGGGCGCGCCACACCGGGCAGCAGTGAACCGCTGCCCTCCGACAGGATCCGCGGATGCAACGGGACCGAGCCGTCGGGAAAGTAGACGGTGGTGCCGCGTCGACGACTCTCGGCGTCGAGGGCGCCCTCCGGTTCGATGAGGGCGGCGACGTCGGCGATCGCGTAGTCGACCACGAAACCGTCGCCATCGGTGGCGATGTGCACGGCCTGATCGAGGTCCATCGATCCGGGCGGGTCGATCGTCACCAGGGGTAGATCGCGGTGGTCCTCGCGCTGCTCGGCACATCGGTCGCGTGCGTTGGCGGCTTCCTCCAGTGCGGCGTCGCCGTAGTCCTCGCTCACCCCGAGTTCTCCACGGATGGCGTCGAAATCGATCTGGGGCGCCGACAGTCTGCGTTGCACTCCCCGACCATAACGCCGCACTCGGCGTGCAGACGGTGACATGCATGCGTAGACATGGCCTGATCAGCGTCGACGATGACGTCGGGTGCCGGAGGGGGCGAACGAGTCGGCGTGTAAGCCGGATCCTGTCCCGACCGTGAGGTCGGTGGCGACCATCCATCTGGGCACACCGTCGCCGGGTACCTCGAGCGGCCCACCCGCGGACTGGGGCGAGCAGCCCTCATCACGTCCGCGCACACGCACCGCAAGCGGTCCGTGCTTCGGCCTTGCTCCGGGTGGGGTTTACCGAGCCGACGCGGTCACCCGCATCGCTGGTGCGCTCTTACCGCACCGTTTCACCCTTACCGGCCGTGCGGCCGGCGGTCTGTTCTCTGTGGCACTGTCCCGCGGGTCGCCCCGGGTTGCCGTTGACAACCACCCTGCTCTGTGGAGTCCGGACTTTCCTCGGCGCGTGGCGTTTCCAGTGACTGGCCGTCCCACGCGCCGCGGCCGCCCGGCCGACTCGTTCGCCCGTACAGGATAGCGTCCGGGGTGTCACCGGCGATGCGAGGTGTCGCCTCACCGAAGGTGCGCCGTGTCACTTCTCCGCAGGTGCGAGGTGTCATTGACGCAGCGGACGACCGCACCGCCGTCGGGAAAGAACTCGGCCACCGACACCGACGCCAGGTCGAGGTGCAACCGGAACAACAACTGCGGTCCGACGTCGAGGGCGTGGCGCAGGAGGGACTTGATCGGGGTGACGTGACTGACGACGACGACGGTCTGGCCCGGATAACGTTGCAGCAGAAGGTCGTTGGCGGCGATCACCCGTGCAGCGGTCTGGGTGAAGCTCTCCCCACCGGGTGCGGGCACCGACTCGTCACCGAGCCACCGTGCGTGGACCTCGGGGTCGCGAGCCTTGGCCTCGGCGAAGGTCAGTCCCTCCCACGCACCGAAGTCGTTCTCGATGAGGTCGTCCTCGGCCACCACCTCTCCGCCGACGAGGTCGGTGATCGCCTGGGCGGTCTGCCTGGCCCGGTCGAGGGGTGAGCTGACGACCGCGGCGATCGGCTGCTCGGACGCCGCACGCTGTGCCGCGCGCAGCGCCTGCGTCACTCCCAGGTCGGTCAGCGGCGGGTTGCCGCGGCCCGAGTACCGCCGGTCCACCGACAGCGCCGTCTGACCGTGACGGACCAACACGATGCGGGTCGGGGCGGCCATCTGGCCCTGCCACGACGGCGTTGCGGGAGTGTTCCCGGAGGGGGTGCTCACAGTCCCGACTCGTGGGTGCGGATCAGGATCGCACCGCACTCCTCGCAGCGGATCACCTCATCGTCGGACGCCGCGGCGATGCCGGCGAGTGTCCCGCGATCGAGTTCCATCCGGCAGGCGCCGCACCGGCGGGCGCGGAGCAGCCCGGCTCCCACCTTGCCCGCGCTGCGCTGGCGTTCGTAGATCGGGAGCAGTTCGTCGGGCACCTCGGCGACGATCTGGGTACGCCGCGCCGCCAGCGCCTCCTTGTCGGCGTCCACCGCGGTGACGGCCTCTTCCCGACGACCGCGCAGCGCGGCGAGTCGCTCCTCGAGGTGGGCGATGGTCGCCGATGCCCGATCGCGTTCGGACCCGAGTGCTTCTTGACGCTCCATCAATTCCAGCATGTCGTCTTCGAGGACCTGCCGACGCCGACCCAATCCGGTCAGCTCATGTTGCAACTCCGACAACGCTTTCGGCGCAAGGCCTCCGGCGGTCAGCTGGGCCGAGTCCTTCTGTTCGCGATCACGCATGCCGGTGATCTCGCCATCCATGCGGCGATACTCCCGGTCGAGATCCTCCGCGGCGATCTCCGCGCGCACGAGGTCGTCGCGGGCGGCCTCGATGGCGGTGATCGTCTCCGCGATCTCGGCGTCCTCGGGCAGGTGACCGACTCGATGGTCGAGTCGGGCCAGGCCGGCGTCGACGTCGGCGAGTTCGAGCAGGAGTCGTTGCCGTCCGGCATCGACCTTCATCGGGTGTCTCCTCGTGCACTGGGGGGATCGGTGGTGGGGTGCGCCGGGTGAGCCACGGCGCGCCGTTGCACCGGGCGGTGAACGTTCACGGTACGCGCCGTGTCAGGCGGACGTGTGCACGGTGAACGGATCGGTGGGTGCGTCGTGGCACTCCGCCACGCAACCGGTGGCGGCGGTGATCTGTTCGGCGGCCTGCCTGCACCATGGGAACTCGGTGGCCCAGTGCCCGGCGTCGAGGAGCACCGGGCCGCCGGACCGCAGCGCCTCGTCGACCGGGTGATGCCGGAGGTCGCCGGTCAGATAGGCGTCGACGCCGAGCTGCGCGACGGTGGCGAGCAGTGAGTCACCGGCTCCGCCGCACACCGCGACGGTCGTGATCTGCCGATCGGCCGGGCCGGTGGCACGCACGCCCCACGGCGTACGCAGCGCGTGTGCCGCGCGTTGCGCGAACTGCGCCACGGTCATCGGTTCCGCCAGCACACCGACGCGGCCGAGACCGAGCGCCGACGGGATCGCGGCGAGTTCGAGGACGTCG
>NZ_BAEI01000058.1 GCF_000241325.1 Gordonia polyisoprenivorans NBRC 16320 = JCM 10675
AATCTGCCGATCACCTTGGACGGTGACGCGGGTGATCAACTGTTCGGTGGATTGAGCGACGGTGACCAGGTCGTCGTTGGACAGCCCGGTCAAATCATCGGTGGCCAGCGAATCAACCACACGGTGGGCGAGGGCAAGTTTCTGGGCGGTCGACAACCCCGACACGTCCGGCAGTGCGTCGTCGGGTAACGCGGTGTCGACCATGATTGTCACCCCCCGGCGCTAGCGAACACGTGTTTGTGTGATGTTGTGTTCGAGTGTATGCCGGGTTTGTCGGGTTGGCAAGAGGTTGTCGAAAGTTTTTTCGGGTGAGTCTTCGTTGGGTTCCAGCGTCGGTTCGGCTCGGTCTCGAGGCTCGGCGCCTGGGGCGCCTCGCACCTCGACCACCGAGTGGGGAGGTTTGGTGCGTCACGGGTCGGGCGCTGCTACCGCCGATGGGGGAGTGCCTCGACCACCAGGTGGCCTCAGCCGCCGTAGCGTTCGGTGAGTTTGTCGCGCACCGTGGACGACAGGTGCTCGGTGTCGGGTCCTACGCCGATGCCGGCGGGCGATTGCTCGTCGATGTCGACCGGGGCGGGCGCGGTAGTTGTTCCGGCTGCTGCGCGCAGTTCCTCGCGCATGCGTTTGCGGCGTTCGGATCGCGTCAGCAGATGTGGGGCCGTCTCGGGTTGTGCGGCAACGTCGAGCCCGGTGGTGTCGTCGGGGGTCGTCGGGTCGGGACCGGCGGCGGCCTCGGCCGCGTGGGCCTTCTTGGCGGCGGAGGCGCGCCGACGCTGACGAATCTCGGAGTAGATGAAATAGCCGGCTCCCAGCGGTGCCATCACACCGAAGGCCAGCCACTGCAGGCCGTAGGAGAGGTAGGGGCCCGAATCCAGTTGTGGCAGTGGGATCTCGCCGAGTGAGCCGGGTTGATTCGGCGACAGCTGCAGATAGAACGGGTCCATCGGGGTGCCGGTCGCCTTGGCCAGCTGGGTCGGGTCGACCGTGTACATGGTCAGCGCGTTGCTCTCGGTCCGCGCGCCGCGGCCTTCCGATGTACCCTCCGAAGCCCGGATGCGGGCGTTGATGGTCGTCTCACCCGTCGGGGGCGCAGGGATCGCGGGCGTGTTGCTCTGGTCCGGGCGAACGTAGCCGCGATCGATCGCCAGGACGCGATCTGTGCCCGCGATGCGGAACGGGGTGAGGACCTCGATGGCCGGCCGCTCGTCGACCGAACGCAGGCGGACGAGGGCCTGGTCATCGACGAGGTAGGTTCCGGTCATCGTCACCTCGCGCCACTCGGTCGAGGGAACGAATCCCTTTCCGGCGGGGGCCACCTCGTTGATCGGTACCGGCGCAGTGCCGACGGCACTCTTGATCAGATGGTTGCGCTCCGACGTCGCGGAGTTCTTACCGAGCTGCCATGGGGCGAGCACCATGAAACATGCCGCCGCGAATGCGACGACAACGATGATCAGGGCGATCCACCCCGGTCGTATGTTTCGCAGCGCGCGCATAGGACAACGGTACCTAGTGGGCAACCGTCACAGCAGCCCCGGCTGCGTCTGGTGACGGTATGCCGGATTCGGCCGTGACGTGCGCCGCAGTACCCGATCACGGCAGCACCGGCGTCGGCTCAGCCGGTGGCGCCGTCGAGGTGTTCGCGGGCCCACTGGAGCAGGCCCGGTACCGCGGCCTCGATCTGCTCGCGGGTGACGGCGAAATCGTCGGCGTTGCCGTAGTACGGGTCGGACAGATCCAGATCGTCGCCCGCGTCGGGATCGAAGCTGCGCAACAGTCGGGTGCGCTCGCCCAGTCGTTTGCGTTCGAGTTCCTTGACGTGTCCGGCGTCGGCGGCGACGAACAGGTCGGCACCGATGTGATCGGGCCCGAGCTGATCGGCCACGTGCGCGTCGGAGTAGCCGTGTGCCAGCAGCTCCGTGCGCGCGCGGTTGTCGGCCGCCTCGCCGACATGCCAGCCGCTGGTACCGCAGCTGCTCACCTCGACGCGGTCGGCGAGCCCCGCGTCACACAGCGCCTTGGCAAAGATGTTCTGCGCCATCGGCGACCGGCAGATGTTGCCGGTGCAGACGAAACAGATGTGTAGTTGATCAGACACCGAGTACCTCGCGCAGATCTGACATCGAATCGACGCTCCATGCCGCAGCGTCGCGCTCCCCGGCCAGAGCGTAACCCCATCCGACGAGGATCGTCGGGATGCCGAATCGGGCTGCGCCCTCGACATCGTGGGATCGGTCGCCGATCATCACCGCCGGACGAGCGGGTCGGTGTGTGTGCGGGTCGAGCGATATGTCCAATTGTGCCAGTGCATGGGCGATCACGTCGGGTTTGTGGCGGCGGGTTCCGTCGTCGCTGGCGCCGGCGATGACGCGGAAGTGGCCGGCGAGTCCGAAGTGGTCGAGGATGGCGCGCGCGGTCGTCTGGTTCTTCGACGTCGCCACGGCCAGCGTCCGACCCGACGCGCCGAGATCGCCGAGGAGTGTGTCCATGCCGTCGAACACCGAGTTCTCCAGCCAGCCGACGTCGACGTAACGGGCGCGATACGCGCGCATCGCCTCGTTCGCGGTGGCTTCGTCGAGCCCGAGCTCGCGCAAGGTGTCGATCATCGGCGGTCCGGCGATCCCGGCGACCACCGCCTCGGGTGCCGGTGGCGCGCCGACAGCGGTCAGGGCGTGCCGAAAACTGTTGGCGATCCCGGTGAAACTGTCGGTGATCGTCCCGTCGAGATCGACGAGCAGAACGGTGTCGGGATCAGTGGGGTCTGGTCGGGACATCACCAACCCATGGTGCACGTAGGCTCAGTCGGTATGACATCCGGGCTGCATGCGCTCGACCGGCACGGCGACCGGGACAGCACCGCGGGCATGCTCGATTTCGCCGTCAATGTTCGTGGGGCCGCACCGCCGTTCGTGCAGGCGGCCATCGCCTCCACCCTTGACGACCTGGCCCGATACCCGACGACCGACCAGACCGATCACACCACCGGGATCATCGCCGACCTGCACGGCCGTCCCACTGACGAGGTGATGCTCCTCGCCGGCGCCTCCGACGGTTTCGAGCTGCTGCCGAAACTGGGTGTGGCACATGCGGCCCTGGTGCAGCCGTCGTTCACCGAACCGGAACTCGTGTTGCGGGCCGCGGGGATTCCGATCACGCAGGTCATCGGCCGGCCCGACACGCCGCTGGCCGACCTTGCCGCCGACATCCCCGACGACGCCGATCTCGTGGTCGTCGGCAATCCCACGAATCCGACGTCGGTGCTGCACCCCGCGGAGTCGATCGACGCGCTTCGTCGTCCCGGACGCCTCGTGGTCGTCGACGAGGCGTTCGCCGATCTGACCCTCGACCCGGTGACCGGGGCGCGCGAACCGCAGTCGCTGGCCGACCGGCGAGTCGACGACGTCATCGTGATACGCAGTGTCACCAAGACTTTCGGATTGGCCGGACTGCGCGCCGGTTACCTGCTCGCGGCGCCCGAGGTGATCGAACGGGCGGCGGCCGGGCGCCGCGCCTGGCCACTGTCCACGCCTGCGCTCGCCGCGCTGGCCGCCTGTTGCGGACCCGACGGGCAACGCTTCTGCTCCGAGCAGGCCGAGCTCGTCGCCATCGAACGCGACCATCTGCTCGCGCGACTCGCCGAGGTCGGCGTGATCCCGTGCGCGCCGCCCGCGGCGCCGTTCGTGCTCGTCGAGATGCCCGGTGCACTGGCGGTGCGAGAAAGCCTGCGGGGCCAGGGGATCGCGGTGCGCAGTTGCGCGAACTTCGTCGGACTGTCCGACGACCACCTGCGGTTGGCGGTGCGCCCGGCGGCACAGGTCGATCGGCTGGTCACGGCGCTCGACCGGGCGCGAGAGGAGATCACCGTTGGCAGCGCATGAGCACACGGGTCACGGTCCGAGCGAGGTGAGTGTCGCCGATGTGGTGGCGGTGCTGGAGGCCGCGTATCCGCCGCGCCTGGCGGAGAGCTGGGACGCCGTCGGGCTGGTATGCGGGGACCCGAGCGAACCGGCCGGGCCGATCCTGGTGTGCGTCGATGTCACCGACGACGTGGTCGCCGTCGCATGTGCGCAGGGTTACCGGATGATCGTGGCGCATCACCCGTTGCTGCTTCGGGGTGTGGAGTCGGTCGCCGCCGACACACACAAGGGCCGCATCGTCCACCGGCTCATCAGGGCCGGCATCGCCCTGTTCACCGCCCACACCAACGCCGACAAGGCCGATCCCGGTGTGTCCGACGCGCTCGCCTCCGCACTAGGACTGCAAGATGTCGCTCCGATCGATCCCGAACCGCTGGCGCCCGTCGACAAATGGGTGGTGATGGTGCCCGAGGGCAACGCCGAACAGGTCAGCGAGGCCATGTTCGCCGCGGGGGCCGGAGCGATCGGTGACTATCGCGACTGCGCGTGGTCGGTGGTCGGCGTCGGACAGTTCGAGCCGACCCCGGGCGCCAATCCGACCATCGGTGAGATCGGGCAGCGGGAGCGCGTGGACGAAGCGCGCGTGGAGATGGTCGCCGCCCGAGGGCTGCGGGCTGCGGTCCTCGCCGCGTTGCGCGACTCCCACCCGTACGAGGAACCTGCCTT
>NZ_BAEI01000057.1 GCF_000241325.1 Gordonia polyisoprenivorans NBRC 16320 = JCM 10675
AAAGGTCCGGAGTAAAACGCGTACGGGGCGGTTTTCTGACCGACGCTCGACCCTTTCCCCGATGGTGCAGCGCTTCCATCACCCGACGCTCGCTCCTTTCCCCCGATGGTCGAGCGCTTCCATCACCCGACGCTCGCTCCCTTCCCCCCGATGGTCGAGCGCTTCCATCACCCGACGCTCGCTCCCTTCCCCCCCGATGGTCGAGCGCTTCCATCACCCGACGCTCGCTCCTTTCCCCCGATGGTCGAGGTGCGAGCCGCGTGCGGCGAGCCTCGAGACCCTGGTGAGATGACAAGTATCGCAACCACATCCACTACCCACTCGACGTGATTGACCGCCCAGTCGACGCGCCCGAAAGAAGTTGTCCACAGATTTCTCCGGTCTGGCGATCATCGGACCGGTTTTGTCGGTACCCCTTCGTACACTTGTTCTCATCAAGTCCGATCGCGGGAGGGGAGATTGTTCGGATGTCGACCACATTGACGTTCACCGACCCGGAAGCCGACGCTGCCGCGATCACAGCCATGTCGCGCGACGAGCTCATCGAGACCGGCCCTGAGCTGTTGCGCCAATCGCGTAAGCATGAGGCCCGGACGGTGCTGGCAGCCGCCGCGCTGGCGGATCGGGTGTATCGGGAGCGTTTGGCGGGCCAGTCCGAGGTCGAGGTATGGGGCTCGGTGATCGAGCACGCCGACAAACTCGCACGCGCCGAAGTGTCATTGCAATTCACGATCTCCCGCAGCAAAGCCGGCAGCTGGATAGCGCTGGCGGACCTCCTCAAAGAACTCCCCCTGATCCGCGCTGCGTATTTGAACGGGGAACTCTCCACCAACCGGGCCTCGATCATGGCGCGCGCCGCCCAGCGTGGCGGGGACATCGACGTGGACACCGACACCGACACCGTCGATACCGGTGACGAGTCCGAGATGACGTTCGAAGAGATCGTCCTGGACTACGGATCCCGCGCCACCACCGACCCGGTACTGGCGCAGCAGCTCGACGCTGCGTTGATTTCAATGAACCCCGACAGTGTCACCGAGGAACGCGAAGACATCGCCGACCTGGTGGGACACGTGACCATCACCACCCCCGATGTTGCCGGGCACTCCTCTCTGGATGCGGTTGTTCCCGCGCACTACGGGGTATTTCTCACGACGCAGATCAACGCCCTCGTTGACGAACGGACCTGCCGCAAGGACCCGCGCCGCGTGGGATCGCTGCGGGTGATCGCCCTCGGGGAGATCACCGGAGTGCCCGGAGCCCGGCTCGACTGCGAATGCGGCTTGGAGAGTTGCGCGAAAGGCGGTGCTGCCCGTGACGAGTCGGCGGAGACACCCGCTGACGCTGCGGATGCACAAGCGTGGGACGACCTGCTCCCCGAACCCGCCGATGCCGATGTGCCCGAAGTCGAGTTGGTGGAGCCGGTCGTCGAACCCGAGGTCCCCGACCCGATGGATGAGCCGACGCCGGAAGAGGTTCCGGTGGCGTTCGGGCGGGCCCTGGTCGTACCCGGGGCACCCGTACTGACGGTGTTGAAGGATCCGGACGGGATTCTCGTCCCCCGGTTGCAGGGATACGGGCCGATCGACCCCGACTACGCGGCCACCCTGTCCGAGGTTGCGAAGACCATCCATTATCCCGAATCCGTGCGCACGGCTGGACCGTTGATCCCACAGATCTCCGACCGCGCACAGGCACCGCCGGCCGACCCCACCGGACACGGCGGTCACACCGTGCCACCACCTGGGGCATTGACCTATGCACCCAGCGCCACACTGCGCGCTGAGGTGCTCGCCAACGACGCCTGGTGCCGATACCCCTACTGCGGAACGCCGTCACACCTGTGCGACCTCGACCACTGGCGACCCTTCAACCACACCGACCCCGAGGCCGGAGGCTGGACGGTGCTCGGCGACCTGATCCCGCTGTGTCGGGCCGATCATCAGCGCAAACATCTCGCCGAGTGGGTGCCGACGCTCTACACCGATCGGCGGGTGCAGTGGCGGAGCAAGCGGACTGGGCAGGTGATTGTCACGTATCCGCGGTGACGGGGTTTCGTTGTGGGCTGGAACCAGCTGTGGCTCAACGGGTCTCGAGGCTCCTCGCTGGCGCTCGTCGCACCTCGACCACCAGAATAGGACGCCTCGAACACCAAGAAAAGACACCTCGATCACCGGGGAAAGGGACGCCTCGACCGCCGAGGAAAGGGCCTCGACCACCGAGGGGAAAGGCACCTGAGTTGCCCGGGCTATGCCCCGACGGTCTCGCGGGCGTAGGCCACCGGAACCACTTGCCCATCGTGGGTCATCGATTCGATGACGGCTTCGGCGACGATCGCGGCGCGTAGGCCGTCCTCGGCGGTTGCCAGGCGCGGGGCTCGGCCGGTTTCCAGGGCGCGGACCCATTCGCAGAGTTGCTCGCGGTAGGCGTCGGCGTAGCGCGGACGCCAGTCAGCGGGGTAGGCGAGCGATCGGGCGCGCCCACGGTCGGTGACCACGGTGGAGGGCAAGGTCAGCGCGGCAACACCCTCCTCCCCGACCACCTCGCACCGGGTGTCGTATCCGTACTGCGCGTTGAGGAACACCTCCACGGTGATGAGTACGTCGGATTCGGTGCGCATCACCAGGATCTGCGGATCGATGCGACGACCGGCGTGCCGCGAGGAGCGTCCGGCGTGCCAACTCACCTCGGCGATCGGCGAACCGATCAGCCATGGCATCACATCGAGTTCGTGGATGGCCGAGTTGGTCACCGTCGACGCCGAATCGCCGTCGGGATGGGCCTCGACCGTACGGCTCACACAATGTGCGACGAGCACCTCGCCGAGTTCGCCCGAGGTGACGCTGCGTCGCAGGTCCACATACGAGGGGTCGAATCTGCGCATGAATCCGACGCTGATCAGGGAACGGCCACTGCGCTTCTCGGCCGCGCACACCGAGCGTGACTCGGCGACCGTCGGCGCGAGCGGCTTCTCACACAGCACCGGCTTGCCCGCATCGATCACCGCGAGGGTCAGCGCAGCGTGGGTCGAATCGTGCGAGGCGATGATGACGGCGTCGACGTCGTCGGCGGCGATCAGAGCCTGCGCGTCGTCCACCACGCGGGCGGAACGCAACTGCGCAGCAACCGTATTCGCCGACGCAGCATTGACATCGGCGATCGCGGTCACCTCCGCGCCGTTGACGTAACGATCGAGGGTGTGTGCGTGATCGGCGCCCATCACGCCGACGCCGATGATGCCGATACGGATGGTCATGGGTGCTGCTCCCCGGGGAAAACGATGTCGAGACGTGCGCGGATGGCGTCCATGGTGGTCAGGGTCGAGATCACGTCGTCGAGCGGGTGGATGGTGGATTCGCGGTTGCCCGAGACGATCTCACGGGCGGCGTCGGCCGCCGAGTAGTGCAGCCCGTCCTCATGGCCGCCGTGTTCCTCGTCGTGTCGCAGTACACCGCCGTCGCGCAGACGCACCTCGAACGGTCCCGGCTGATAGAAGGGCCCGGGAATCCGCACCTGTCCATCGACTCCGCAGATCGCCGCCGATGTCGGGGTGTCGGAGAGGATGGTGGTGTTGAGCACCGCCTGCGCACCGTCGACGTTGCCGAGCACCGCCGAGATCTGGCCGTTGAGTTCGGCATTCGCCGGGGTACCGAGGGCGGCGATGTCGGTGGGGGCGCCGAGGACCCAGTGCGCGAAGGCCACCGGGTAGGAGCCGAGATCGAGCATCGGACCGCCGGCCAGGGCCGGATCGTAGATGCGGTGATCGGTGGTGAAGTACTCGCCGTGGTCGGCCATCACCGTGCGGATCTCACCGAGCATCCCGGAGTCGAGTACCTGCCGCAGGACATCGAACTTGGGCAGGAATCGCGACCACATCGCCTCACCGGCGAACAACCCTGTTCGCGTGGACTTCTCGGCGATCTCACGCGCCTGCTCGGCGTTGATGCCCAGCGGTTTCTCCACCAAGACGTGCTTTCCGGCGTCCAACGCGGCGAGTGCGCCGGGCCGGTGCTCGGTGTGCGGGGTGCACACGTAGACGATGTCGACCGACGGGTCGGCGAGCAGCGACTCGTACGACCCGTGATGAGCGGCGATCCCGAAGCTCCGCGCGAACTCCTCGGCGCGGCCGGCCGATCGCGAACCGACGGCAACGACCTCTTGGGAGGTGTGTTTCTGCAACGCCGCAACGAACCTCGAGGCGATCCACCCGGGGCCGAGGATGCCCCAGCGCATGGCGGGTGCCGACCGGGGGTCGGGGGTACGGGCAGCGGGAAGATGCACGGGCACAGGTGTCCTTTCCGACAACGATGCGAGAAGTGTTGGGAATCAGCCGATCCGGTAGACGTGTTTGCCGACCTCACGGGCCTTGCGGGCCCAGTCGTCGCCGAGATCGCCTGGCAGTGCCACGAGTACGGCGTCGATGTCGGGATCCTCGAGCAGATCCTCATACAGTCCGTAGCTGGCCATGATTCCGAGCCGATCGGCAATGCGCCACGCCGTCAACGTCGATGCGCTGGCAACGACCTCGATGGACCCGGTCAGCAGCCCCGGGGTACCCAGCGCCCGCTGCACCTCATCGCCGAGGTCGTCGAGCATCAGTCCCCACCGGCGCCGGGCCGGAACGTCGGGGCGCTCCGGGGTGGGTGCCACCGCGATCTCCTTGACCGCGGCCGTCGTCGACCGGACCACCAGTTGCGGTTCCAGGGCCACCTCGCCATGGAATCCGCAAGCAGCAGAAGCCACCTCGACACCGGCCAGGATGCGGCCGAGGGCCTCGATCGCGGCGTCGGCGAGACCAGGCACGTCCTGACGGACCGTCGTCAACTCCACGCCCTCGACACCGGCGAGATGTCCGTCGTCGTAGCCCACCACCGACATCTCGGCCGGGATCTCCACCCCCTGCGCGCGCATGACGTCGATGAAACCGAACGCCATCCGATCGTTGGCGAGGAAGACCGCGGTCGGCCGTGGCAGTCGTTCCAGGATCTCGTGGGCCACCCGGGCCCCGGCCTCTTCGGTGTAGTCGCCGCGCAGGATCTGGCAATGCTGCTGCAGTCCGGCCGCGGTCATTGCACCGATGTAGCCGCGCTGCCGCTCCGCGGCGCAGGGGTGGTCGCCGCCGCCGATGTGGACGATCGCGTTGTGCCCCAGATCGATCAGGTGCTGCACCGCCAGATGGGCGCCCTGCCATTCGTCGGTGCCGACGGTCACGCGGCCCAACCCGGGGACACGCTCGCCGATGACCACCGAGGCCGCCGGGAGGTCGAGATCGTCGTCATGGGTGGCGCCGATGACGATGATGCCGTCGCAGCCCATGCCGACCAGATCGGTGACGGCGCGTCGGCGGGTCCGTGCACGCCCGTGCCCGCTCAGCGCGAGGCGATACGACGACTGTCCGGGCGTGACCGCACGCCGGTCGGCCGCGGCATAGAGCGCGTCGACGAGGTCGGCCTCGAACGGGTTGGAGGCGTCGAACACGACGCCGACCAGCGCACACCCGACTGCTGCATCGACCGACCGGTCTGGCGTCGTACTCGACGACGGCGACTCCACGCTGCTGGTCATGGGGTGATCCTCTGGTTGGGGGCGAACGAATCGGCCGACAAGCCGCACCGGCGTCGTTGATTCACTGTCGATGTAAGTCGGATCACACCCAAAAGTCAATACTTTGTCCGGACATACTGAGAAATCAGCGAGTGCCGAGTGCGTGCGCACCCACCCGCGAGGGCAGTGCACTCGCGCCGACCGCGCAGACCACCATCACGACGGCCAGAATCACGAAGACCGCGGAATACGCCCCGGCCGGGAGCACCGCTGCCGTCGTGCCGAGCAGTGCGATCGCCATCGACGCGAGCGCAACACCGAAGGCATTGCCCAGTTCCTGCACGGCAGCGTGTAGGGCATTTGCGTCACCGAGTCGTCCGTCGCCCACGTCGGCGAAGGCGAGCGTGTTGTACGCGGAGAAACCGATCGACCGCAGCATTCCGGACACCACCAGCACGAACGCCAGCAGCCACGCCGGCGTCGCTGCACCGACCGCGGCCAACGCCACGAACGTCACCACCGACGCCGCCGACACCACCAGGAGAACGCGGCGGATTCCCCAGCGGCGCATCAATGGTGTGGTCAGGGGTTTGATGACGACGTTGCCGGCGAAGAGCGCGGTCACCATCGCGCCGGCCGTCACCGGCGACCAGCCGAAGTGCACCTGCAGCATCAGCGGCACCACGAAGGGCACCGCGCTGATCGCAAGCCGGTACGCCGTGCCGTATCCGATCACCGAGGCGAAGGAATGTATGCGCAGCACAGCGAGATTCAGCAACGGATCGCGCGCCGAACGCAGATGTACGACGGTGCCGACGCCGACGACAATGGCCACCACCAGCCCTGCCACGACGATCACCCAGCGCACCGGCGTCGCGGAGAGCACCTCCGCCACGGTCATCGCCGCACCGACCGCCACCATCGTGCCCAACGCCCCGACCACATCGAGCCGACGAATCGGCCGCCCAACGTCGGGTCGCAGAATACGCAGTGCGGCAACGACTCCGATGATGCCGATCGGAATGTTGAGGAGGAAGATGACCTGCCAGGAGGCGTGCTCGACGATCAGCCCGCCCAGCAGCGGTGCCACCACCGGCGCAACGAGCGCAGGCCAGGTCAGGTAGGCGATCGCCCGCGCCACATGCCCCACCGACACCGCCCGCAGAACCGCGAGCCGCCCGATCGGCACCATCATCGCCCCACCGGCCGCCTGGACCACCCGCATCCCGATCAGCACCGGAAGTGACGGCGCCAGAGCACATCCCACCGACGCGAGGGTGAACACCACCAGTGCGAGCACGAACACCCGGCGCACACCGAAGCGCTCGGCGATCCAACTGCTCAACGGGATGAGCACCGCCAACGTGATCAGGTAGGCGGTGACCACCCCGGCCGCATCGAGCGCCCCCACGCCGAAGCCCGCGGCAATGGACGGCAGGGCCGTGACGACGATGGTGGCATCGAGGATCTCCATGAACATCGCGCCCGCACCGAGCAGTGCCAACGCGCGCGGAAAATCCCCACTCGGCTGCGGTGGTGAGGTCACGAGGCGCTCGAGACCGCCTCCACCGGTGCGGGCGAGACCCATCGCCCCTCGCGCACCGAGGCCGTCATGGCGTCGAGCGCCTCGGCGGCACGCACCGCGTCGTCGATGGTGGCACCCGGCCCCACCTGGGCGAGTGCGTCGGGGCCGGCGATGGCCGCGGCGAATCGGGCGGCCTCGATCACCTTGAGATCGTCGTAACCCATGGCGTTGGCCGAGCCCGGCTGGAAGGCGCCGTACTGTCCGTGGCCGGGGCCCACGAACAGCGTCGACACCGACAGATCCTGGATCACCCGGGACGCGCCGCTGCGCCCGATCTCGAGTTCACCCATGCGGCGATAGTCCCACCGCACGATTCCGGTGGTGCCGTGGATCTCGAATCCGTACGAATTCTGCTCGCCCACCGACACCCGACTCGCCTCCAGGACGCACCGCGCGCCCGAGGTCATCCGCAACTGCGCCGACAGGTAATCCTCGTTCTCCACCGGCCCGCGCACACCCCCGGTGGCCAGCTGGTGGCCCGACGTCGCGCCGGTCGGCTCGGGCCGGGTGTCGATGAAGATCGCGGTGTCGGCGATGAGTGAGTCGATACCGCCGAGGAGATACCAGACGAGGTCGACGCCGTGCGAGGCGAGATCACCGAGGACCCCGTTGCCGCCGCGTTCACGCTGAAAGCGCCAGCTCAGCGCGCCGTCGGGATGGGCGGCGTAATCGCTGAAGAACCGGAAACGCGCGTGGGTGACCTCGCCGATCTCCCCGGCTGCCACGATCTCCCGTGCCAACGCGACCGCGGGAGCGTTGCGATAGTTGAACCCGACCGCGGTGCTCACCCCGGCCCGGTGCGCCGCGTCGGCGACGGCACGGGCGTCGGCCGACGACAGCCCGACTGGCTTCTCGATCCATAGGTGCTTGCCGGACTCGACCACCGCACAACCGATTTCGCGGTGCAGAAAGTTCGGTGCGGTCACACTCACCCCGGCGATCGCGGGATCGGCCACGAGGTCGCGCCAGTCGGTGACGCCACGTGCGTCGAACTGTTGCCCCGCCGCGTCGGCCCGCCCGGGCACGTCGTCGGCGATGGCCACCAACCGGGGTGCCGGGCGCAGCTGCGGATAGTGGTGCGCCACTCGGGCGTACGCCTGCGCGTGGGCTCGGCCCATCCAGCCGAAACCGATGATCCCCACCGGCAATTCGGCGGAGGACCCGGACACTGCACTCGTCGTCATGGGAATCCCTTCCTGGTTGCTGCATTCGGCACCGCACTCGTGGCGGCTGTGATCCGCGCCACCCACTATGCCAGGTAAGAATGTCAGGACAAAGTCTTGACATTGCTCTGTGGTGTGCCGCACAGTGGAGGAGCGAACACCGCGAACGACTTACGAGCAGGGAGCAGTCCGTGACCACAGCCCGACCAACACCCGTCTTCGACGTGCTGGCGATCGGCCGCAGCGGCGTCGACATCTATCCGCAGCAGATCGGCGTCGGCCTCGAGGAGGTCACCAGCTTCGGTAAGTTCCTCGGCGGCAGCGCAGCCAACGTGACCGTCGCGGCCGCCCGGCTCGGACACTCCGCGGCTCTGATCTCCGGCGTGGGCGACGACCCGTTCGGCCGCTTCGTCCGTGCCGAGCTGGCCCGACTCGGCGTCGACAACCGCTTCGTCGGCGTCGACGACGTGTACGCGACACCGGTGACGTTCTGCGAGATCTACCCGCCTGACGACTTCCCCCTGTACTTCTATCGCAAGCCCACCGCCCCCGACCTGCAGGTCGCCGTCGCCGATATCGACACCGTCGCCGTCGCCGATGCTCGACTGTACTGGTCGACGGTGACCGGACTGTCCGAAGAGCCCTCGCGCAGCGCGCATTTCGCAGCATGGGAGGCTCGGGCCCGTCGACCGCTGACGGTGCTCGATCTCGATTACCGCCCGATGTTCTGGGAGTCACCGGCCGCGGCCACCGAGCAGGTGCAGCGCGCACTGACCGAGGTGACCGTCGCGGTGGGCAACCGCGAGGAGTGCGAGGTCGCCGTCGGTGAGACCGATCCGCACAAGGCTGCCGACGCACTGCTCGACCTCGGTGTCGAACTCGCGATCGTCAAGCAGGGACCGCGCGGAGTGCTCGGCAAGACGCGTCACGAGACCGTCGAGGTCGCCCCGCTCCCGGTCGACGTCGTCAACGGACTCGGCGCCGGCGACAGTTTCGGTGGCTCGCTGTGCCACGGACTGCTCTCGGAGTGGCCACTGGAGAAGATCCTGCTGCACGCCAACGCCGCCGGCGCGATCGTCGCCGGTCGCCTCGAATGTTCCACTGCCATGCCCACCGCCGACGAGGTCGCCGCGTTCGCTGCCACCGCAGCATCCACCGGCACCGACAACGCCCAGGAGAGCCTCCATGTCTGAACTCGCCACCACGATCACCCCGACCGACCTGCTCACCGAGTTGCCCACCTGCACCTCCTACGCCGAGGTGACCGCCGTCCGCGCACAGCGCCCCGAGATCATCGGACAGGCCTGGGCTCGCCGGCGTCGGCGCGACACCGTCAACGGTGACGAGCGGCTGATGATCGTCGCCGCCGATCACCCGGCCCGCGGCGCGCTGTCGGTGGGCAAGAACCCGACCGCCATGAACAGCCGCACCGATCTGTTGGACCGCCTGCGCGTCGCGCTGGCCAACCCCGGCGTCGACGGCGTCCTCGCCACCTCCGACATTCTCGAGGATCTGCTGCTTCTCGGGGCGCTCGAGGACAAGGTGGTGTTCTCGTCGATGAACCGCGGCGGACTGGCCGGCTCCTCGTTCGAACTCGACGACCGGATGACCGCGGCCACCGCCTCCTGGACCGTCGAGGCCGGCCTCAACGGCGCAAAGATGCTCTGCCGCATCGATCTCGACGATCCCGGCACCCTGAACATGTTGACCTCGTGCGCCGCCGCGGTCGACGAACTCGCCGCGGGCGAGGTGATCGCGATGCTCGAGCCGTTCATGTCCCAACGGATCGAGGGCAAGGTCCGCAACGACCTGAGCGCCGATGCAGTGATCAAGTCGATGCACATCATCCAGGGCATCGGCTCGACGTCGGCCTACACCTGGCTGAAGTTGCCGGTCGTCGACGAGATGGAGCGCGTCATGGACGCCACCACGATGCCGACGCTGCTCCTCGGTGGCGACCCGCAGACCGCGCCCGAAGAGACCTTCGCGAGTTGGGAACGGGCACTGGCGATTCCATCCGTTCGCGGACTCATCGTCGGCCGCACCCTGCTGTATCCGTCCGACGACGACGTCGCCACCGCGGTCGACACCGCCGTGAACCTGGTGAGCTGAGGCAACACCATGAACAGCAAGTACTACGTCCCGGCCGGCAGCGCCACCGCGCCGCTGAGTGTCGACGTGACGCCGGAGTCCGCCGGTTGGACCGAATCCTCGCTCTGGGTGGCGCAATTGGGTCCGGGTGACTCGATCACGCGCAGCTCCGGGCCCGACGAGATCATCGTGATCCCGCTGTCCGGCTCGGCCGTGGTGGCCTGCGACGGAAGACAGTTCGAGCTCGAGGGTCGCCAGAGCGTCTTCGACGGGCCGAGTGACTTCGCCTACGTCGGCCGGGACTCGGAGTTCACCGTGACCAGTGCCGACGGTGGCCGATTCGCACTGTGCGGCGCACGGGCGTCAACGACGCTGCCGTTCCGGTACGGTCCGAGGGCCGGTGTGCCGGTGGAGCTTCGCGGTGCGGGCAACTGTAGCCGGCAGGTCCACAACTTCGGCACCGCCGACGTGTTCGAGGCCGACTCGATCATCGCCTGCGAGGTCATCACCCCGGGCGGCAACTGGTCGAGCTACCCCGCGCACAAGCATGACGAGAACTCCGAGGTCGAATCGCAGCTCGAGGAGATCTACTACTTCGAGTTCAGTCAGATAACCGGTTTCGGCTATCACCGGGTTTACGGAACGCCCGAGCGCCCCATCGAGGTGCTCGAGGAGGTCCGCTCGGGTGACGTCGTCCTCGTACCGCACGGCTATCACGGACCGTCGATCGCCGCTCCCGGCTATCACATGTACTACCTCAACGTGATGGCCGGACCGGGCCCCGAACGGACCTGGAAGATCTGTGACGATCCCGCCCACACCTGGCTGCGCGGCAGCTGGGAACATCAGGAGATCGATCCGCGTCTCCCGCTGCACGACAACAACTCCCACTGACCACCACCCACCACTGAGAAAGAAGTCATCGTGGCACCGATCAACCAGGGGCGCGCCGGCGGCGTGACCGGCGTCCGCACCCCGCACGGTGAACCGACCGTCCGGCTGACCGTCGCGCAGGCGACCGTGCGCTTCTTGGCCAACCAGTACGTCGAGCGTGACGGCGAGCGGTCGAAGTTCTTCGCCGGCTGTTTCGGCATCTTCGGTCACGGCAACGTCGCCGGACTCGGACAGGCGTTGCTGCAGAACGAGATCGACGACGTCGATGCCGGGCGCGAGCTGTCGCTGAAGTACGTGCTCGGACGTAACGAGCAGGCGATGGTGCATTCGGCCGTCGGCTATGCCCGGATGAAGGATCGTCTGCAGTCGTGGGCCGTGACCGCCTCGGTCGGACCCGGTGCCACCAACATGCTCACCGGCGCCGCACTGGCCACCATCAACCGGATTCCGGTGCTGCTCTTGCCGGCCGATACCTTTGCCACGCGTGCCACCTCCCCGGTGCTGCAGGAGCTGGAGTTGCCCTCGTCGGGTGATGTCACCGTCAACGATGCGTTCAAGCCGGTCTCGCGGTACTTCGACCGCGTGTGGCGGCCGGAGCAGCTGGCCGGCGCGTTACTCGGCGCAATGCGAGTGCTGACCGACCCGGTGGAGACCGGCGCCGCGACCGTCGCCATCCCGCAGGACGTGCAGGCCGAGGCGTTCGACTTCCCCGAATCGCTGTTCGCCGAACGCACCTGGCATGTGGCGCGCCCGCTGCCCGAACGTCGCGTGATCGCCGAGGCAGCCGAGATCATCCGCTCGGCACGCCGACCGCTGATCGTCGCCGGTGGCGGGGTCATCTACTCCGGTGCCACCGAGGCGCTCGCCGACTTCTGTTCGCGCACCGGCATTCCGGTCGGCCAGAGCCAGGCCGGCAAGGGCTCGCTGCCCTATGACCACCCACAGTCGGTGGGTGCCATCGGCTCCACCGGCACCACCGCCGCCAACGCGCTCGCCGCCGACGCCGACGTCGTCATCGGGATCGGCACGCGCTACAGCGATTTCACGACCGCCTCGCGTACCGCGTTCACCGGCGAGGGCGTGCGTTTCGTCAACATCAATGTCGCATCCCTGGATTCGGTCAAGCATGCCGGCTACAGCGTCGTCGCCGACGCCCGGGAGGCCATCGAGGCGCTCGACGAGCTGCTGGCCGATCACCGCGTCGAGCAGTCCTACCGTGACCGGGTCGCCGAGCTCGCCGCCGAGTGGGATCGCATCGTCGACGACGCATACTCCCCCACCGCCGTCGGCGTCAACGTCGCCACCGGCGAGGAGGCGCTGACCCAGGGCTCGGTCATCGGTCTGGTCAACGAGACCTCCGATCCGCGCGACGTGGTGGTGTGTGCCGCCGGATCGATGCCCGGCGATCTGCACAAGTTGTGGCGGACCCGCGATGCCAAGGGCTATCACGTCGAATACGGGTATTCCTGCATGGGATACGAAGTCGCCGGTGGTCTCGGCGTCAAGATGGCCTGCCCGGACCGCGACGTGTTCGTCATGGTCGGCGATGGTTCGTATCTGATGATGGCCACCGAATTGGTGACCGCCGTCCAAGAGAACCTGAAGGTCATCGTGGTGCTCGTGCAGAATCATGGCTTCGCCTCCATCGGCTCGCTCTCGGAGTCGTTGGGGTCGCAGCGATTCGGCACCGACTACCGCTATCGCGGTGAGAGCGGACGCCTCAACGGGTCCACGCTTCCGATCGACCTGGCGGCCAACGCCGCATCCCTGGGCGCCGACGTCATCCGTGCCGGCACCGCCGCCGAATTCGCCGACGCCATCAAGACCGCGAAGGCCGCCGACCGCACCACCGTCATCCACGTCGAGACCGATCCGCTGATCGGTGCCCCCGACAGTGAATCCTGGTGGGACGTCCCGGTATCGGAGACCTCGACCCTGGAATCCACCCAGCAGGCCTACGGCGTCTACGAGCAGTGGAAAGCCGTCCAGCGCCCCTATCTCGCCCCCACCACGCCGGCCGACTCCCCTGCGCCGTCGAACAATCCCGCCCCGTCGAACAATGGAGTTCAGTGATGTCGAAGATCCTCGTCGGTTCCGCCCCCGACTCGTGGGGCGTCTGGTTCCCCGACGATCCGCAGCAGACCCCCTACACCCGCTTCCTCGACGAGGTCGCCGCGTCGGGTTATGAGTGGATCGAGTTGGGCCCGTACGGTTATCTGCCCACCGATCCACAGCAGTTGCGCGACGAGCTCGGCAGTCGTGGACTGAAGCTCTCGGCCGGCACGGTGTTCGAGCATCTGCACCAGGACGATTCGTGGGATGCGGTGTGGACTCAGATCGAGGACGTCGCCAAGTTGACCGCAGCCGTCGGTGGCAAGCACGTCGTCGTCATCCCGGAGATGTGGCGCGACCCGGCCACCGGCGAGGTGCTCGAGGATCGCACGCTCACCGATGAGCAGTGGCGCAAGAAGACCCAGGGCATGAACGAACTGGGCAAGGCGATGTTCGAGAAGTACGGTGTGCGGGCGCAATACCACCCGCATGCCGACTCCCACGTCGACACCGAGGAGAACATCTACCGGTTCCTGGAGAACACCGACCAGCAGTTCGTGAACCTGTGCCTGGACACCGGTCACGTCAGCTACTGCGGAGGCGACAACATCGCCATCATCAACGCCCACCCCGACCGCATCGGGTACCTGCACCTCAAGCAGGTCGACGAGCAGGTTCGGGCCAAGGTCGCCGCCGATGACCTGCCGTTCGGCGAGGCGGTCCGCCTGGGCGCGATGACCGAACCGCCGCGTGGCATCCCGGAGATGCCGCCGCTGCTCGAGGCCGTCGCCGCTCTCGACATCGACATCTTCGGCATCGTCGAGCAGGACATGTACCCCTGCAGTCCCGATGCCCCGCTGCCCATCGCCCAGCGCACCCAGAAGTATCTGGGATCGTGCGGTGTGCCGGCCGTCCGTTTCAGCTGATTCTCTCTCCCTCCAACTTATTTCACCCCGAACTATTTCACGGAGTACACCATGACCGACTTGCGTATCGCCGTCCTGGGCGTCGGGATGATGGGTGCCGACCACGTCGCCCGCATCACCGAACGCATCAAGGGCGCCACCGTCACCGTCCTCAACGACTACTTCCCGGAGAAGGCCGAGGAACTCGCGGCGACGATTCCGGGCTGCCGGGTGATCAACGATCCGCTCGACGCGATCGCCGATCCCGATGTCGACGCCGTCATCCTCGCCACCCCCGGTCCCACCCACGAGAAGCAGTTGCTGGCGTGCCTGGAGGCCGGCAAGCCGGTGATGTGCGAGAAGCCGCTGACCACCGATGTGGCCACCTCCCTGGAGGTCGTCAAGCGGGAAGCGGAGTTGGGGCGCAAGCTGATCCAGGTCGGGTTCATGCGGCGCTTCGATCACGAATACGAGCAGCTGAAGTCGCTCATCGACGACGGCACCTTCGGGCAGCTGCTGGTGGCGCATTGCGTGCACCGCAACCCGATGGTCCCACCGGGTTTCGACTCGGCGATGATCGTCAAGGATTCGATCGTCCACGAGGTCGACGTCACCCGGTTCCTGTTCGACGAGGAGATCGTCTCGGTGCAGATCATCGCGCCGGGTTCCAATCCGCAGGCGCCCGAGGGCCTCAAGGACCCGCAGATCGCGATCTTCCGTACCGCGTCGGGTCGCCACATCGACGTCGAGTGCTTCGTCACCACCGGTGTCGCCTACGAGGTGCGCACCGAGGTCGTCGGTGAATTCGGTTCTGCCTTCATCGGTCTCGACCAGGGCGGCGTGGTGCGCAAGCAGCGCAACCCCGTGCAGTCCAGTGCCGGAGGAAGGAAGGTTGCGGGGATCTGGGGCGGCGATATCACGCCGTCGTTCGTGGAGCGCTTCGGCGCCGCCTACGATGCCGAGATCCAGCGGTGGGTCAACGCCGTCAAGGCCGGCATCAACGTCGACGGCCCCGGTGCGTGGGACGGTTATGCCGCGGCCGCGGTGTGCGCGGCGGGTGTCAAGGCTCTCGAGACCGGCGAGATCGTCACCGTCGACATGGTCGACCGCGCATCGATTGCGGGGGCCTGATCCATGAAGGTCGCCCTCGATCCCACGCCGTTCCATCATTCCCATTCGCTGCTCGAATTGCCGGGCGTGGTCGCCGATCTCGGGTACGAGTACCTGCAGCTGACCCCGCACGTCGACATGATCCCGTTCTTCAATCATCCCAAGGCCGACGACGATCTCGTCGCGAGGTTTCGCCGGGCGTGCAAGGACGCCGGCGTCGGAATCGCTTCGGTGCTACCGGTATTGCGGTGGTCCGGGCCCGACGAGGACGCCCGCGAGGCGGCCGTGCGCTACTGGAAACGCGCCATCCAGATCACCGTCGATCTGGGCGTGAACGTGATGAACACCGAGTTCTCCGGTCGTCCGGAGAAGCCGGAGGAGTCCGAGCGGGCCTTCTACCGGTCGATGGAGGAACTCGTGCCGATCATCGAACGTGAGGGCATCGACGTCCGGATCGATCCGCACCCAGATGATTTCGTGGAGGACGGGTTGGCCGCGATCCGCATGATCCGCGGGATCAACTCGAAGAACTTCGGTTTGGTCTACGTCGCCTGCCACAGCTTCCACATGGGCGGCAACATGCGGGAGATCATGACGACCGCCGGTGACATGCTTCGCCTGGTGCACGTGGCCGACACCATGGATCATCGTGCCTCACACGGGCTTCGCTACATCACCAACCCGCCCGGTAACGCCGTACGCGTGCACCAGCACCTCAAGATCGGCGACGGCGACGTCAATTGGGACGAGTTCTTCGGCACACTCGGCGAGATCGGCTTCTACGACCGCGACGACTCGGTCATGGTGTCGAGTGTGTTCGCCGAGAACGAGAACGCCGACGAGGTGTCCCGCTACCAGCTCGCCACGATGAACGACTACGTCGCCAAATTCCGTCCCTGACCCCGTTCACCGACACACCCCGCTCACTGCCCACACACCCAGTCCCCCACTGATTTCGGCGTCGCGTGACTGCACACGTCGCAGAACAGGAGTACCTCCATGTCCACCACCGTCTCCCACTGGGCCAACAACAAGCCCTACCCGGGTACCTCGAATGCCACTGCGCCGGTGACGAATCCGGCGACCGGACAGGTCACCGGGCAGGTCGCGTTGGCCAATGACGCCGACGCCCGCGCGGTGATCGACGCCGCCGCGGCGGCGTTCCCCGCCTGGCGTGACACCTCGCTGGCCAAGCGCACCTCCATCCTGTTCCGCTTCCGGGAACTGCTCAACGAGCGCAAGGGCGAGCTGGCTCAGATCATCACCGCCGAACACGGCAAAGTCCTCTCCGACGCCCTCGGCGAGATCTCCCGCGGCCAGGAAGTCGTCGAATTCGCCTGCGGCATCCCGCACCTGCTCAAGGGCGGATTCACCGAAAACGCCTCCACCAAGGTCGACGTCTTCAACATCCGCCAACCCCTCGGACCCATCGGCATCATCTCCCCCTTCAACTTCCCCGCCATGGTCCCCATGTGGTTCTTCCCCATCGCCATCGCCGCCGGCAACACCGTGGTCCTCAAACCCTCCGAAAAGGACCCCACCGCGTCGATCTGGCTGGCCGAACTCTGGAAAGAAGCCGGACTGCCCGACGGCGTGTTCAACGTCCTACAAGGCGACAAGACCGCCGTCGACGAACTACTCACCAACCCGTCGATCAAATCCATCAGCTTCGTCGGCTCCACCCCGATCGCCCAATACGTCTACGCCACCGGCACCGCCGCGGGTAAACGCGTCCAAGCCCTCGGCGGCGCGAAAAACCACGCCATCATCCTGCCCGACGCCGACCTCGACCTCGCCGCCGACGCCATGGTCAACGCCGGCTTCGGCTCCGCCGGCGAACGCTGCATGGCCATCAGCGTGGCCGTGGCCGTCGGCGACATCGCCGACGAACTGGTCGCCAAGATCACCGAACGCGCCCGAACCATCACAACCGGTGACGGCACCAAGAACTCCGACATGGGACCGCTGGTCACCGCCGCCCACCGCGACAAGGTCGCCTCCTACGTCGACGCCGGCGAACAAGCCGGCGCGACCGTCGTTCTCGATGGCCGTGGTGTCGAAGCGGACGGCGGAGCCGACGGGTTCTGGTTGGGGCCAACCCTGTTCGACAACGTCACCCCCGACATGAGCATCTACACCGACGAAATCTTCGGACCCGTCCTGTCGGTCGTGCGCGTCGACTCCTACGACCAAGCCCTCGAACTGATCAACTCCAACCCCTACGGCAACGGCACCGCCATCTTCACCAACGACGGCGGCGCCGCCCGACGCTTCCAGAACGAAGTCGAAGTCGGCATGGTCGGCATCAACGTCCCCATCCCCGTCCCCATGGCCTACTACAGCTTCGGCGGCTGGAAAGCCTCCCTCTTCGGCGACACCCACGCCCACGGCACCGAAGGCATCCACTTCTTCACCCGCGCCAAAGCCATCACCAGCCGCTGGCTCGACCCCTCCCACGGCGGACTCAACCTCGGCTTCCCCCAGAACGCCTGAGATCAACTCCCCGGAGGATCACGCCTGTGCGATGAGTCGGCGTACGGCGGCTACCTGAGTCGACGCATCCACACCCGGGAATCCCGCTCGCGGCACGCCCCCGCTGCGAGCGGGATTCTTTGTGTGGTGGTCCGGAACCAGCATCACGGCAAGCGGTCTCGAGGCTCGGCGCACGCGCCTCGCACCTCGACCATCGGGAGGGGGACACCACCCCGATCGAGGGGAACGCCCCGTCCGCTCTCTCGATCGAGGGGGAAACGTCCCGTCGTCTTTCCCGAACGAAGGGGAGCGCACCGTCACCTTTCCCCGATGGTCGAGGTGCCGAGGAGCGCCAGCGACGAGGCCTCGAGACCCCGCTGCGAGCGGGATTCTTTGTGTGGTGGTCCGGAACCAGCACCACGGCAAGCGGTCTCGAGGCTCGGCGCACGCGCCTCGCACCTCGACCATCGATCCGGGGGGCGACCATCCGGGGGGCTCGGCGACCGATCGGTTGGGGAAGGCCAACCGGGAGGCGCTCGGCGACCACCCGGCACTACCGCTGCTCGCGGGGTGGAGCCGTCGTGCCGCGCACTTTCAGCGAGGGTTCGAGCACGACGTCATCGCCGCCGTCGGACTGGTCGGTGAGCATTGCGACGGCGAGATCGACTGCGGTGGTGGCCATTCCGGTTGCGTCCTGGTGGATCGTGGTCAGATCGATCCGGGGGTTGTCGGACAGCAGGCTGTCGTCGTAGCCGACGAGCGAGATGTCGCCGGGGACGTCGACACCGGCTCGGGTGAACACGTCGAGCAGCCCGAGCGCGCAGCGGTCGTTGCCGGCGAGGATGGCTGTCGGTAACCTGCTGCGCCCCAGGAGTTCTCGTGCGGCGCGCGCACCCGCATCCTCACGATGCGCGCCGGCCACGATCGCGATGTGCTCGGAGAGCCCGTGTCGTTGCATCGCCGTGCGGTAGCCGAGGGTACGGTCGCCGGCCCCCGGACCGTCACCGCCGTCGACGTGCAGGATGTCCCGGTGACCCAGTCCCACAAGATAATCCACGGCCTGCGCCATGCCGAGATGGTCGTCGGTGCGCACCGTCGCCACTGCGCCCGCATGCAGTACGTCCTCGGTCAACGTCCGGCCCACCACCACCATCGGTGCGCGTGCCGCCACCGGGAGCAACTCGGCGCCGTCGGTGTGCGGCCCCAGCACGATCAGGGCACCGCAGCGGTGATCGATCAGCCGCTCGAGCGAGGACACCTCCGAGCGCTCCGGCAGGTTCGCCGTCAACAACACGTCGTGGTTCAGCGCCTCGGCCGCCGGATACATGTGGGTGACGAGCTCGGACTGGAACAACTGCGACATGTCGACCAGCACGCCGAGAGTGCGGCTCCGCCCCCGGGCGAGCATCCGGGCGACCGAGTCGGGACGGTAACCCAACTCCTCGGCGACGGCGAGCACGCGCAGCTGCGTCTCCTCCCCCGCACCAGGCTTGCCGGCCAGGATGAACGAGACCAAAGTGCGCGACACGCCGGCGCGTTCGGCCACGTCGGCCATGGTCGGTCGCCGACGCCGGGACCCTGCAGTGGTCGTCATGACTAACCCCGTTTCCGAGTGACGCTTGACACAATCGCTTTGTCAGGACATAGTACTACTCACACGCGTTAGTAACGCGCGTTAGTTCCCCAGGAAATCGAGGTTTCCATGTCTACGACGACATCAGCCGCTTCCAACAGGCGGTTTCTCACCAAGCTCACCGTCATCGCCACTCTCGGCGGACTGCTCTTCGGCTACGACACCGGAGTGATCTCCGGTGCGCTGCTCTACATGAAAGACGATCTCCACCTCTCGGCCTTCGGCGAAGCCACCGTCGTCAGCGCCCTACTCTTCCCCGGCGCCGCCTTCGGCGCACTGTTCGGCGGCCGCGTGGCCGACCGGCTCGGGCGCAAGCGCACGCTGCTGCTGTGCGGCCTGGTCTTCCTGGTCGGCGCCGTCGGCTGCGCCCTCGCCCCGAATGTGGCGATCATGGTCATCGCCCGCATCATCCTCGGCCTCGGCGTCGGCGCCGCGGCGGTCACCTGCCCCCTCTATCTGGCCGAGATGGCGCCCGCCGAGCGTCGTGGCCGGATGGTCACCATCAACGAGTTGATGATCGTCACCGGTCAGATGTTGGCCTTCGCCATGAACGCGCTGCTCGACCACATCGTCACCGACCCGCACGTGTGGCGCGTCATGCTCGCCGTCGCCGCGGTGCCCGCGGTCGCACTGTTGCTGGGCATGCTCGCCCTGCCCGACTCGCCGCGCTGGTACGCCCTCAAAGGACGCCTCGATGAGTCACGAAACGTCCTGGGCCGCAGCCGTACACCCGACGAGGCCGACGCCGAGTACGCGACCATCGTCGATCACATCACGCACATGCGCGGTGGCCGCACCCCGCTGTCGGTGGTGCGCGACGTGCCGTGGATTCGACGGATCGTGCTGATCGGTTGCGGGCTGGCCATCATCCAGCAGGCAACCGGCATCAACACCGTGAACTACTACGCACCGACGATCCTCGAGCAGAGCGGACTGGGCGTCAGCGCCGCACTCATCGCGACCATCGCGGTCGGCGTCACCTCGGTGGTCACCACCATCATCGGCATCATCCTGCTGGGCTACATCGGCCGCCGCACCATGCTGCTGATCGGCTTCTCGGGCGTCGCGATCACCCAGGCCGCCCTCGCCCTGGCATTCCTGCTGCCGCAGACGACCTCACGCAGCTACATCATCCTCGCGTGCATGGTGGCCTTCGTCGCCTTCGTGCAGATGTTCATCGGCACCTGCGTGTGGCTGCTGCTCTCGGAGATCTTCCCGCTCAGCGTCCGCGGCTTCGCGATGGGCATCGCGGTCTTCGTCCTCTGGTGCACCAACGCGCTGATCTCGTTCCTGTTCCCGGTGCTCAACTCGGCACTCGGCTCGACCGGAACCTTCGGACTGTTCGTCTTGGTCAATCTCGCCTCGCTGGCCTTCGTGTACCGATCGGTGCCGGAGACCAAGGGCATCACCCTCGAAGGCCTCGAGGAGCACCTCGAAGCCCATCACGACAGCCGCAGCCCGGCCGCGGTGACCGCAGCAGCCTGACCGCAGGCACGGCACGACAACCGAACACCGACGAACCCCGTGGGCGAGACCATTCGGTCTCGCCCACGGGGTTCGGTCGTCAGAGACGCAGGGTCGTCAGAGATGCAGGGTCGTCAGAGGCGTACGAGGACCCCTTCGTCGGCGCTGCGTCGTGCGGCGTCGAGCACCTCGAGCACCGCAACGCCCTCCGACGCCGGGACAGGCTGGGGCGCACCGTGATCCACCGCTGCGGCGAATCGCCGATAATACTCGTCGGCACGCCCCTGCGCCGACGGGACCGTCCGGGCGCCAGCGGCGGTGTGCAGCGTCCCGAGCCGGTCGGGACGTTCGAATCCCCACCCCGCCGGATCGTCGACCGGCCGCTTGCCCGCGAGGATCTGCTCGGTCTGCGCGTCGGTGCCGTCGCTGAGGTATGCGCCGAGCGAACCGTAAAGCCGCCACTGTCGCGACACGACGTGGTTGAGCTTGCTCGAGGTCACCGTGGAGAAGACGCCGCTGCGGTGGGTCATCGACACGCTGAATCCACAGTCGGTCCGACCGGCCGGCAGATCCACCCGGTCGAGGTGGGCGTACACCGACTCGACCGGCCCCAGCAGGGTGAGCATCTGATCGACGAGGTGTGCGCCGATGTCGCGCAACAGTCCACCCGTGGGGCCTGCGTCGAGTCCGGCGGCCTCGTCGAGGTCATACCGCGACTCCACCCGCCAGAGGTCACCGAGTTCGGGCAGCACACCGGTGACGGTCGCGAAGTCGGCGTCGAAGCGGCGATTGTGGAACACACTCAGCAACACACCGGCTTTCGCCGCCGCCCGCTCCAGTTCCCGACCGCCGTCGGCATCCGGCGCGAAGGGCTTGTCGGCCACCACGTGCACGCCCCGCGACACCGCCTCGAGCACCAGATCACGGCGCGTCTGCGGCGGCGTGGTGATGGTCACCGCGTCCACGCCGGCATCGAGCAGATCGCCGAGTGAGTCGAAGACCGCAACACCCGGAAGATCCGTCGCCACCTCGCGGCGACGATCGGGGTTGCGGGTGACCACCCCGGCCAGCTCGATCTCGGGTACCGCCTGGATATAGGGCGCATGGAAGATCCGTCCACCCGCGCCGTAACCGACCAATCCCAGTCTCACCATCGACTCCACTTCATTTGTCCGGACATTGGTACAAATGTAGCGTCAGGCAGTCCGTGTCGTCACCTCCCGGACGATGTCGAGTACCGCCCGGGCGGCCGTCGATGGCGAGCGCACAGAGGAGTGCGCGATCGAGACAACCCAGTCGAGATCGCGGTCGGTGCAGGGCACCCCCACCGCACCGGCGTGGTCGTGGGCGACGCTCCAGGGCACCAAGGTCACCCCGAAATCGTTGAGCGCCAATCGGATACCGAACTCTTGATCGGCCACCTCGATCACCGATCGGCGGTGCGGGAGCCACTTGTCGGTCACCGCGCGGGTACCCCACCCGGGCGGATAGTCGATGGTGCGTTCGGCGGCGAGATCCGCGGCAGTGAAGCCGCCGGCCCGAACCAGCCGGTGGTCGGGGTGGGCCACCAGCACCAGGGGCTCTCGGGCCAGCCGGTACACGGTGATGCCGGGGATCTCCTGATCCGGACCGCCGAGCAGTGCCAGATCCAGCGTTCCGTCGCGCAGCCCGCGGATGTTGCCCTGACTGCCCTGCGGATTCTGCCGCATCGCGATCGCGACACCCGGATGCCGCCGATGCACCGCCCCGAACGCCTCCGCGAGATCGATGGTGACGATGTTGACCAAGGCACCCACCGCGACATCACCGCGGATGTCCCCGCGCAGCGCCGCGAGGGCGTCGACGATCTCGGCGCGCGCCCGGACCGCGGCTCGAGCGGGTTCGACGACAGCGCGCCCGGCCTCGGTGAGCACCAGCGTGGTCGGGGTGCGATCGAAGAGTGGCGCGCCGACCTCGCGCTCGAGTTTGGCCACCGACGTCGACACCGCCGACTGCACGACCTGCATCGACCGTGCCGCAGCGGTGAAGGTGCCATGCTCACAGCACGCGAGGAAGTAGTCGAGTTGTCGCAGTTCCATCGTGATCGCCCTCTCACTCACCCCCGCCGACCTGGCCATCATCTTCGATGTAGATGTGGCCATCAGAATCTATCGCTTTTCTTCACGACGACCGGGCCGCACCATGGGTACATGGCGTCGACGACCTCCTCCCCGACCACCCGACTCAGCCGGGTGATCGTGCTGTTGTTCGCGGTGACCGCGGGGTCCTCGGCGGGCTGTCTCTACTACCTGCAGCCCCTGCTGCACGAGGTCGGCGGCGACCTCCACGTCTCGACGACGGCCGCGGGCCTGATCATCTCGGTGACCCAGGTCGGCTATCTGATCGGTCTGGCTCTGGTCGTACCGCTAGGCGACTTCCTGGACCGCCGACGGCTCGTCGGCGGGCTGCTGGTCGTGTCGTGCATCGGTTTGGCGATCGCCGCGGCGGCACCCACCTACGCGGTCCTGATGATCATGGTGTTCGCGGTCGGGGTGTCGGCGTCGGCGGCGCAGGTGGTCGTGCCGTGGGCCGCGGCGGTGGCCGGGCCGAGTGAACGCGGCGCCGTCGTCGGCACGGTGATGAGCGGATTGCTCGTCGGCATCCTGTTCTCGCGCGTCCTGTCGGGTCTCATCGCGCAGGCGGGCGGCTGGCGCACCGTGCTCGTCGTCGCCGCGGTCATGCAGGTGATGATGGCCGCGGCCGTGTGGTGGCGGGCGCCGCACACCGCGGTCGAGCGCTCGAACAGCACCTCGTATCCGCGTGTGCTGGCCTCGATCGCGACGCTGATCCGCACGGAGAACGTCCTGAGACACCGCATGGTGCTCGGCGGGCTGAACATGGCCGCCTTCTCCGCGATGTGGACGGCGATCGCGTTCCTGCTCGCCGGAGCGCACGGCTCGTCGTATCACTTCTCCGACGCCGAGATCGGGCTGTTCGGTCTGGCCGGGGTGGCCGGCGCACTGGCCGCCCCGCGGGTCGGCAGACTCGCCGACCGCGGCTATCTGCGCCACACCCAGTACGGCGTGTGGGTCGTCCAGCTTCTCAGCTGGGGGCTGCTGTGGGCGGGTGCGCATCAGGTGTTGGTGCTGATCCTGGCGCTTCTCGTCTTCGATTTCGGCGTGCAGGGCGTGCAGATCGCCAACCAGGCCGCGGTGTACTCGCTCGACGGCGAGGCACGCTCTCGGCTGACGACCGCCTACATGGTGGCCTACTTCGCCGGTGGCGTCGCGGGTTCGGCGTTCGGCGGATGGGCGTATCAGATCGGCGGCTGGAACCTGGTGTGCGCTGCGGGTGCGGCCACCGCAGTACTCGGCATCGTGCTGTGGGCGGCGTTCGCAATCGGTGAGCGCGAGCACTCGGTGCAAGGAGTCGCCGCGCAGCAACGGCTGCGCGGCGAAGTCCAGGCGGTCTAGCGCGAACTCAGCGCGCGACGGCGCAACCGCCGCCTGCGCCGGGCCTCGGCGATGGCCGAGCGCAGACCGAGCGCCTTGTCGATGCCCGCGAAGCGCCGTTCCGACGCCGTCTCGGGTGCATCGTCGGCGGTGTCGCGCAGGAACCGGTCCGGCAACGCGAGTTTGTTGATGGTGCGCAGCGTCTTGCCGTATTGCACCCACAGCGAGCCGGTCGTGTAGGGCAGATCGTATTTCTCACACAGTTCACGCACGCGCACCGAGATGTCGGCGAGCCGATTGCTCGGCAGATCGGGATAGAGATGGTGCTCGATCTGGTAGCAGAGGTTCCCCGACATGAACGCCATGGCCGGGCCTGCGTGAAAGTTGGCGCTGCCCAACATCTGTCGCAGATACCACTGACCCTGGGTCTCGTCCTCGAGGGTGTCGACGGTGAACTTCTCCGCGCCGTCCGGGAAATGACCGCAGAAGATGACCACGTACGCCCACAGGTTGCGGATCAGATTCGCCGTCAGATTCGCGGTCAGGGTGTGCCGGAAATTCGGGCCGGTCAGCGCCGGGAACAACACATAGTCCTTGGCGACCTGCTTGCCGATCTTGCGACCGAATTCCTTCATCTGCGGGATCGCGACCTCTTTGGGCTTCTCGCCCTGAATGACCTCTTTGAGCGCGAGGTCGTGCAGGCCGATGCCCCATTCGAAGGTGGCCGCCAGGATGACGTTGAACAGCGGCTGCAGCGCGCGGCGCGGTTCCCAGGGCTCGTCGCGGGTGACCCGCAGGATCTTGTAGCCGACGTCGTGATCCATGCCGACGACGTTGGTGTACTTGTGATGGATGTAGTTGTGGGAGTGCTTCCAGTGCGGCGACGCGCACACCATGTCCCATTCCCACGTCGTCGAGTGGACCTCGGGATCGTTCATCCAATCCCACTGCCCGTGCATCACGTTGTGCCCGAGCTCCATGTTCTCGATGATCTTGGCCACTGCGAGCGCGCCGGTGCCCAGCAGCCACAACGACCGCCGATGGCTGCCGAGCAGCGCGAGACGCCCGGCGACCTCGAGGACCCGGTGTGCGAGGATCGTGCGCCGCAGGTAGGTGACGTCGCGCACCCCGCGGTCGGCCTCGATCTCGCGGCGCAGCGCGTCGAGTTCGGCCCCGAGCGCCTCGACGTCGGCGTCGGTCAGGTGGGCGTACTCATTGATGTCGGTGATTGCCATCGGTGTCCATTATGCGCTTGCGGCGCCGAGACGGGGAGCCCGCCTCATGCCGCGCGACGCTCCACCACCTGGGACGATCGTCCCACTCGGGTCCGCCGACGCTCGCGCAGGGACTTGATCGCCGAGCGCAGTCCGCGGCGCCGCCCGGTCAACGGGTCGACGGTCGCATGCAATCGGGTGCCCTCGGGCAGACCTTGCTTGAAACGACGTTCGGACGCGGTCTCGGGTGCGTCGTCGGCGGTGGCCGAGAGGTATTTGTTCGGCAGCGACAGCTTGGCGATGGTGCGCCACGACTTCGCGTACTGCAGCGGGAACGAGCCGGTGGTGTAGGGCAGGTCGTACTTCTCGCACAGCGCGCGCACCCGCACCGCGATCTCGGCGAGCCGATTGCTCGGCAGGTCGGGGAAGATGTGGTGCTCGATCTGATAGGAGAGGTTGCCGCTCATGAATGCCAGCACCGGTCCGCACCGGAAGTTGGCGCTGCCCAACATCTGTCGCAAATACCACTCGGCCTGCGTCTCGGAGTCGACGTCCTGCTTGGTGAACTTCTCGGCGCCGTCCGGGAAGTGCCCGCAGAAGATGACGGCGTTGGTCCACAGGTTGCGGATGACGTTGGCCATCGCGTCGGCGGTCGCCGCCTTGCGGAAAGCCGTTGCGGCATCCCGCTTGTCGCCACCCAACACCACCGCTGCGGCGGCGACCAGGGTCGGCTGCACGGCATAGTCCTTGGCGAGCTGCCTGCCCACCTTGCGGCCCACGTCGGCCAGATCCCGGCGGAACTGTTCCTTGGCCTCGGGGGTGCGGCGCTTCTTGCCGAGCTCGAGATGTTGTGCGGCAACGCCGTATTCGAACAACAGCGCGAGCAGCGTGTTGTACACCAGGTTGCCCAGGTAGAACGGCCGCCACCGCTGATCGCGCGTCACGCGCAGCAGCCCATAGCCCACGTCGTCATCCATGCCGAGCACGTTGGTGTACTTGTGATGGATGTAGTTGTGGGTGTGCTTCCAATGCGCCGATGGGTCGGTGTTGTCCCACTCCCACGTGGTCGAGTGCACCTCGGGATCGTTCATCCAATCCCACTGCCCGTGCATCACGTTGTGCCCGAGCTCCATGTTCTCCACGATCTTGGCGACGCCGAGGGTGGCTGCACCCGCCCACCACAGCCCGCGATTGCGCGAGCCGGCGATCATCGTCCGACCGGCGAGCTCGAGTCCGCGTTGGAAGCGGATCGTGTTGCGGATGTAGCGGGCGTCACGCTCTCCGCGTGCCGCCTCGATGTCGGCCCGGATGGCATCGAGTTCGGCGCCGAGGGCCTCGACGTCGGACTCGGACAGGTGGGCGTATTCGGGGATGTCGGTGATCGCCATGGGTTCCTCTCACCTCACGCCGCGGCCGGGACAATCCGCTCCGGCCTACGGCTACGTTTCCGTAACTTACGATAGCGTAGGTTACTGGGCGCGAGCTGTCCAGCCTTGGTGAAACAGACATCGGTGCGACCTCGGTCGGGACCGCTCAGAGTGTGCAGTTCTCCCGCAGGAGCTCGTACCCGACGAGATCCTCGATGTGGCCGTCGGAACTCGCGGCCAGGGGCTGGGTGCCGAACTCGGTGAAACCGGCGTTGCGGGCGAGCGCCCGACTGCCCTCGTTGGAGGCGGCGGCGAACATCGTCAGCCGCCGGATGTCGAGGACATCGAAGATGTGGCGCACCGCCGCCGGGAATGCTTCTCCCAGAACACCTTTGCCGCGCGACGCCGGATGCGTGTAGAAGCCGATCTCGGCGCCGGTGACGTCGTCGATCGCGAAGATCGAGATGTCGCCCATGTATTCGTCGGTCTCCTGATCGGCGACCGCCCAGGTGCAGGTGTTCCCGCAAGCAGCGGTCCACCACTTACGGGTGCGTTCGAGTGCCGCATGTTCGACCGACAGCGGATCGGGGCGCTCGAAGAGGTATTTGCGCGAGATCGGGTCGTCGAGGGTCTCGCGGATCCGCTCGTCATCCTTCTCGGCCAGCGGGCGCAACCGGAATCGTTCGGTGTCGAAGGTGGTGGCATGCCACCGCGATTTCGGTGCGAAGTCGTCGCCGGCATGCCACTTCGCACACCACGCGTCGACAACGCGGCTGTTCATCTCGAGCCAGTCCGGCAGGCGCGCGAGCAGGGTGAACCCGGCGGCGTGGGCGACCCGAAGGCTCGCCAGATTGCCCTCGGCGGCGTGGAACCGCACGACCTCCACGTCGCGTTCGGCGGCCGCATACGTCATCGCGAGCACCACCGCGCGACGCGCGAGACCCGCTCCCCGGGCATCGGGGTGCAGGACGAATCCGACCTCGACGATCCGCCCGGCGCCCTGCAGTTCGACGCTGCCGACGAATCGGCCCTCGTGCTCGATCGCCCAGGTCATGGAGTCGCCGTCGTCCCACCCCCGCAGGGCCCCGTCGATGAATCGCTCGGCGTCGGAACGGCCGTAGGGCGAGGGCATGCGCGCCCAGCGCATGGTCAGCGGGTCGGTGGCATAACCGACCACGCGATCGATGTCGTCGCCCCGGTGTGCCCGCAGGGTGACCACCCCGTCGGAGCAGACCGGAACCTCGGTCGTTTCGGACAGTCGGGACACTTCGGCTCGCACGCGGATCTCCTCCGTGGTCGACAGCAGCCGTGTTCGAGCCTAACGGGTCTGCGGCGACGGGGCGATGTTTGCACCCGATCGATCGGGTCCGGGCACGGCGGCGGGGCGTCGCAGCGCGCTGTCAGACGTCGAGGGTGCAGTCCCCCGCCGCCGCGCTGACGCAGGTCTGGATGCGTTCACCCTCGACATGTTCGACGCCCGACCGCAGGTCGCGAACGCATCCGCGGTCGAGCATCACCACACAGCTCTGACAGATACCCATGCGGCACCCGAACGGCATCAGGACACCCGCCGACTCCCCCGCCTCGAGCAGAGTGGTGGCGCCGTCGACGTCCTGCGTGCGCCCGGAACGGCCGAACGTCACCGTCCCGCCCACCGCGCCCACCACGCCACGCTCGAGGGCGAACCGCTCGATGTGCAGTAGATCGGCATGACCGTCGGCGAACACACCGGAGACCATGTCGAGGAAGGCGCCCGGTCCGCACGCCCACGTCTGCCGCTGCGTCCAATCCGGACACAGTGCGGTCAGCGAGTCCGGGGTCACCTTGCCGTCGGTCCGGGTGTATTGGATGTGCAGATCGATGACGCCGTCGGCGTGCAAGCGGGCCAGTTCGTCGCCGAAGAGCAGATCCGCGGGCGTCGGGGTGGAATGGATGAGCCGGATGTCGGTGCGCTGGTGGCGGTGAGCCATGGTGCGCAGCATCGAGATGATCGGCGTGATGCCACTGCCGGCCGTGACGAACAAGATCTTGTCCGGAAGTGGTTGCGGGAGCACGAATTCACCTTGCGGTGCGGCCAACCGCACGACGGTGCCCGGCGTCAGGCCGTTGACCAGATGCGAGGACAGGAAGCCCTCCGGCATCGCCTTGACGGTGATGGCGATGGTCCCCTCGTCGCGCGTCGTGTCGGGGACGGAGGTCAGCGAGTAGGAGCGCCAGGTCCACCGACCGTCGACGAGCACGCCGATGCCGATGTACTGACCGGGCACGTAGTCGAAGGAGAATCCCCACCCCGGGCGGATCCGAATGGTCGCCGAGTCCTCGGTCTCGGCGGTGACCGACACGATCTTGCCGCGCAGTTCGCGCGCCGACCACAGCGGATTGGCCAGATGCAGATAGTCGTCGGGCAGCAGCGGGGTGGTCACCCGGGCAACAGCAGCCCGAATCCACTGCCCGCCCCTGGTCCGGGCGGCGATCCCCGACACCGGTTCCTCGAATCGCTCCCGGATGTCCCGAATGCTGATTCCCCCAGCCCTGATCTTCATGGCGCCCATCCTCGAACTCGTCGATCCGCTCACCGGACCACCGTAACCTACGGGAGCGTAGGTTAGCGTGTCGGCGACCGGCCGTCAGCGGTTGTCGCCGGGGCGGTGTGGCGTCTCAGAGCAGTTCGAGGAGGAACGGCAGCTCTTGGGTGGCATACCACCCCAGGTCGTGATCCTCGACGTCGCCGACGGCCAGTTCGGCGTCCTCGTCACCGAGGTCGGCGGCGTCGATGACGACCACGGCGTTGCGCACCGCGGCCTCGGCGTCGGCCCCGTCGACGTGCACCGAGGCGACGGCCGAGCGCGGGATCGGTCCGGCGACACGGACCACGGCGTCGTCGAGTTCGGGATGCAGGGTGGGGTTCTCGACGTCGGCGGCCACGACGGCCCGACGCGGTGGCAGCTTCGGGGTGACACCGGGCTTGGTACCCGCCGCATCGGCGGCGAGTTCGGCATCGGCGTGGGCGTCACCGGGTGCGGGGGCCTCACCGGCGAGCAGCCGCAACGACGCCCGCGCGGCCTCACGCATCGCGACCTCGGCGAGTTCCTCGTCGTCGCCTGACAGGAACGATTCGCGCAGGGCCGGGGTCAGCGCGAATCCCGTTCCGCCGACCGGGCGGAACTCACCCGACTCGTCGAGTTCCATCAACATCGTCAACGTCGCCGGAAAGTACACCCTCATCGATGAGTCCTTCGCTTCTGCACGCGCTCACCCTACTGGCCGGCGGCGGTGGGCGTGACCACGCGATCGCTCCCAGTCATTGCGCCCCCAGTAATTCCTCGAACGACTCGGCGACATAACCCGCGAGGGCGGGCAGATCACCGATCACGCCGCGGTCGGCGGTGAACGCGAAGTTCAACCGGTCGAGATACTCCACCACCCCGATCGACAGCGCATGTCCGGCGATCAGGCCCGGCACCGCATGCAGAGCACTCACCTTGCGCCCCAAGACATATCGATCCGACACCGGCGAGCTGGTGATGGACAGGGGGATGTTGTAGCCCCGAGTGCCCAACGACCGGAAGGCCCACGAGCTGAATTCCGGGAACGGCACCATACCGAGTTCGGGAAGCAGCGGACGCGGACCGAGTGTCACCCGGCGCGACGATTGGGCGTACCGATCGGCGAGCGCGGCGACCTGCGAGAGTCGCACCTTCGGATTGTCCTCTCCCACGGGCAGATCCGTCACGAAGCCCGGGGTACCCACATCGATCCACGTGGCATCCCGCTCGGCGTCCGGTGCCACCCCCGGATCCCGGGTCGACAGCGGGATCTCGACGCGGACCGTGTCGGTGATGGGTGCGGCGACGTCGAAGGACAACAGCCATCGGCGCATCACGCCGCTGACGATCGCCAGCACCACATCGTTGACGGTGCAGCGGTGGTGTTCGGCGATCTTGGCGCAGTCACGACGGGGCACCGAGGACACCGCGAACATCTGCGAGGAACTGCCCGGCGAATTCAGCGGACTCTGCGGCGCCGAGTCGGTCACGTCCCCGATCAGATCGCCGATGCGACGCACCGTGGAGTCGACGACCGTGCGGACACCCCCGACGACGCCGTTGCCGGTGACGACCGAATCGATGAACTCCCCCGGCCGCGACACCGCCTCGGCGAGTGCACCGATCGCCAGCGACGTCGCACCAGGTGGGTGTCCGGGCATCCACAGGTCGGGCTCGTACTGGACGACGTCGGCGGTCTCGTCGGTGATCACCTGACTGATCTCGGGTCCGGCGAAGTCGTCGACCAGACACCGATGGCTCTTGGTGAGCACCGCATATCCGTTGCCCTCGAGCCCCTCGATCAGATACATCTCCCACAGCGGCCGGGACCGATCCAGCGGGCGCGACATCACGCGCGCGATCAGATCGCCGAGCTCGGCCAGGGTGCCCGGGCGGGGCAGCCCGGAGCGGCGGATGTGGAAGTTGATGTCGAAGTCGTGATCGTCGACCCACACCGGCCGCGCCAGACCCATCGTCACCGGCAGGACGATCTGCCGGTAGCGCGGCGCGAGCTGTAACCGGTTCTCCACCAACGACACCAGCGAGGGGTAGTCGAGGACGTGCTGGGCCCCGTCGGGTGCGGCCCCGGCGGGCGGGCCGGCATCGTCGAAGATCAGCAGCGCCCCCAGATGGCTGGTCGCGCCCGCCGGATCCAGGAAGTAGTACATCGCCTCGCGCGGGGACAACCGATTGGCCACATCGACGATCGTAAGGCCTCGGGTGCAACCCCTCGGCAACTGTTGCCCGACCCGGGCGCTCGGTTCTTCACTCGATGCCAGAGTGCCCGGCGAGGAACCGACGACCACGACGGTGCGCCGGCACCGGAGAAGAACGGAGTTGATGATGCGCGCAGCACGCTATTACGACCGTGGGGACATCCGGATCGAGGACATCGACGAGCCCACCGTCGAGCCCGGAACGGTCGCCATCGACGTGGCGTGGTGTGGGATCTGCGGCACCGACCTGCACGAGTACGCCGACGGGCCCATCTTCATCCCGCCGTCGGGGCATCCGCAGCCGATCAGCGGCGAGAGCGCGCCGATCACGCTGGGACACGAGATGTCGGGCGTGGTCTCGGCGGTCGGCGACGGTGTCGAGGACCTCGCGCCGGGCGATCACGTCGTCGTGGAGCCCTACATCATCGCCGACGGCGTCGACACCGGCCCGGACAGCCACAACTATCACCTCTCGGCCGACATGAATTTCATCGGGCTCGGTGGTCGCGGCGGCGGGCTCGGCGAGAAGATCGTCGTCGAGCGACGCTGGGTCCACAAGGTGTCCAAGGACATTCCCCTCGACCAGGCGGCGTTGATCGAACCCCTGTCGGTGGGTTTCCATGCGGTGCAACGCAGTGGCGCCGGCGCCGGGGACGTCGCGTTGATCACCGGAGCCGGCCCGATCGGTCTGCTCACCGCAGCGGTGTGCAAGGCCGAAGGCATCACCACGATCGTCAGCGAACCGAGTCGGCTGCGCCGGGAGAAGGCACGTGACACCGGTGTCGGTGACCACATCGTCGACCCGTCGACGCAGGACGTGGTGCAGGTCGTCCGCGACCTCACCGACGGTCGCGGCGCCGACGTCGGCTTCGAATGCACCTCGGTGCAACCTGCCCTCGACACCCTCTTCGATGCACTCAAGCCGACGGGAGTCCTTGTGGTGGTGTCGATCTGGGGTCACCCCGGAACGCTCGACATGCAGAAGCTGGTGCTCAAGGAGATCGACATGCGCGGCACCATCGCCTATGTCAACAGTCATCCGGCGACCATCCGGCTCGTCGAGGAGGGCAAGGTCGATCTCGCACCCTTCATCACCGGGCGCATCGGACTCGACCAGCTTCTCGACGAGGGCTTCGACACGTTGTTGCACCACAACGAAACCGCGGTGAAGATCCTGGTGTCGCCGTCCGGTGCGGGCGTGCGCTGAGCGCCGGCTCAGCTCATCTCCAACGTCGCCAGCCGCCACCGGTATTCGACCCGAACCGGAAGGCTGGATCGGACCCGGCCGGCCTGGCGCACCCGAACCGGGACGCGTTCGATGCGTCCGGCGAAAGCGCGAACCCGGCGACCCCGCTCGAAACTGCCGAAGATCTCCGCCGTCGACGGATCACACATCTGGATGTGGATTCGTCGGATGCGGGCGCTCACGCCCACGGCGCGGTTCTCGGGCCGGGCGATGTCGGGGCGCAGCAGGGTGACGATGTGTTCGTAGAGCTGCGGGGAGACCGCGGTCTCCAGGTGTACCGCCGGACGCCGCCGATCGAGGACCTCGAGCAGTGCGGTGATGGTCCGCGCGGCAACGCGTCGTGCCTCGACCGTTCCCGCCGGTACCGCCACCGGCTCGGGTCGTCGCACCGGCGGCGTGCCGAGCGGCGCGGTCACCAGCGGCCCGTCGGTCGCCCGGCTCGGCTCCCCGACCGGCTCGTAGGCGGGTGCGGCAACGACGCGCAGATGATCGACGGGGGCATCGGCCACCGCGTGAACGGGAGCATGAGCCCCTGCGCGAGCGGGAGCGTCGGCGGGAACGGTGGCGGTGAGGGTTGTGGTCATGGAAATCGGACGCACCGCAGGGCGCCCCGGTTCCACTTTGTCCGAAGTTTTTTTCGGCGACTGCGCTACCGACGCTTCTTCTTGGCCTTCGGTGGTCGGGAGGTCTTGGTCTGTGCGCGGGCCGCGGCGCGGCGTTCACGCCGGGACGCCGACATGACCGCCGGATCCTCTAGCTCCTCGGCCTCACTGTGGCTGACCTCGCCACCACCCTCGTCTGGTCCGGAGAACGTCATCGCCGAGACATCGGGGCCACCGTCGTCGGGCGCGCCGTCACCGACCGCCCGCAGTGCAGGCGGCGCCTGGCTCGACGCACCGGTCGCGGCACCGGCCAGCGCGGGTGCCGGCTGTCGCAGTGAGGCCGCGGCGGGCGCGGGAACGGGCGGGGCCTCGGTCTGGACCTGCACGTTGAACAGGAACTGCAGGGTCTCTTCCTTCAGGCCCTCGAGCATGCCGCTGAACATGTCGAAACCCTCGCGCTGATACTCCACGACCGGGTCACGCTGGGCCATCGACCGCAGGTGGATGCCCTCACGCAGGTAGTCCATCTCGTAGAGGTGGTCGCGCCACTTGCGGTCGAGCACCGACAGCAGGATCGTCCGCTCGAGCTGACGCATCGCGCCCTCGCCGGCGACCTCGGTGATCTGCGCCTCCCGCTTCTCGTAGGCGGCCTGCGCGTCGGCGATGAGGATCTCCTTGAGCTCCTCGGCGGAGATGTCGTCACGCTCGCCGTACTCGTTCTCGCCGACGACCTCCTTGGGATCGAGCTCGATCGGGTAGAGCGCACGGCACGCCGACCACAGTTCGTCGAGATCCCAGTCCTCGGCATAGCCCTCGGCAGTCGCTCCGTCGACATACGCGCCGACGACCTCGGCAACCATCTCCAGGATCTGCTCCCGGTGGTCGGAGCCCTCGAGGATGGTGCGGCGCTCGGCGTAGATGACCTTGCGCTGCTCGTTCATCACCTCGTCGTACTTGAGGACGTTCTTGCGGACCTCGAAGTTCTGCTGCTCGACCTGGGTCTGCGCGCTGCGGATGGCCTTGGTGACCATCTTCGCCTCGATGGGCACGTCGTCGGGCAGGTTCACCCGGTTCATGATCGACTCGAGGGCCGCGCCGTTGAATCGGCGCATCAGCTCGTCGCCGAGCGAGAGGTAGAACCGGGACTCCCCCGGATCGCCCTGACGACCGGAACGGCCGCGCAACTGGTTGTCGATGCGACGCGACTCATGGCGTTCGGTACCGAGCACGTACAGACCGCCGGCCGCACGGACCTGCTCGGCCTCCTCGGCCGCGGCCGCCCGCGCGGTCTCGATCGCCTCTTCCCACGCGGCCTCGTACTCGTCGGGAGTCGACACCGGGTCGAGGCCCGCCTTGCGCAGCCGCGTGTCGGCGATGATGTCGGGATTGCCACCGAGGACGACGTCGGTACCGCGACCGGCCATGTTCGTGGCGACGGTGACCGCACCGATACGACCGGCCTCGGCGACGATCTGGGCTTCCTGCTCGTGGAACTTCGCGTTCAGCACGGTGTGCGGGATGTCGCGTTTGGTGAGCTGGCGCGACAAGTACTCCGAGCGCTCGACGCTGGTGGTACCGATCAACACCGGCTGGCCGATCTCGTGGCGTTCGGTGATGTCGTCGACCACCGCGGAGAACTTGGCCTCCTCGGTCTTGTAGATCAGATCGCCCTGGTCCTTGCGGATCATCGGCTTGTTGGTCGGGATCGGCAGTACGCCCAGCTTGTAGATCTGGTCGAACTCGGCGGCCTCGGTCTCGGCGGTACCCGTCATGCCGGCGAGCTTGTCGTACATGCGGAAGTAGTTCTGCAGCGTGATCGTGGCCAGCGTCTGGTTCTCGGCCTTGATCTCGACGCCTTCCTTGGCCTCGATCGCCTGGTGCAGACCCTCGTTGAACCGGCGACCGTCGAGCACGCGACCGGTGAACTCGTCGACGATGAGGACCTCACCATTGCGGACGATGTAGTCCTTGTCGCGGTGGAACAGCTCCTTGACCTTGATGGCGTTGTTGAGATAACTCACCAGCGGTGAGTTGGCCGCCTCGTAGAGGTTGTCGATGCCCAACTGGTCCTCGACGAACTCCACGCCGGCCTCGTGCACGCCGATGGTCTTCTTCTTGATGTCGACCTCGTAGTGCTCGTCACGCTCGAGAAGCGGTGCGATGCGGGCGAATTCGACGTACCACTTACTCGATCCCTCGGTCGGCCCGGAGATGATCAGCGGGGTGCGCGCCTCGTCGATGAGGATCGAGTCGACCTCGTCGACGATCGCGAAGTTGTGGCCGCGCTGCACCAACTCCTCGAGGGAGTGCGCCATGTTGTCGCGCAGATAGTCGAAGCCGAATTCGTTGTTGGTGCCGTAGGTGATGTCGGCGGCGTAGGCCTCGCGGCGCTGATCCGGCGACATCCCGGTCAGGATGACCGCGGTCTCGAGGCCGAGGAACCGGTGCACCCGGCCCATCCACTCGGCGTCGCGCTTGGCGAGATAGTCGTTGACGGTGACGACGTGGACGCCGTCACCGGAGATCGCATTGAGGTAGGCCGGCAGCACACAGGTGAGGGTCTTGCCCTCACCGGTCTTCATCTCGGCGATGTTGCCGTAGTGCAGCGCCGCGCCGCCCATGATCTGGACGTGGAAGTGTTTCTGGTCGAGAACGCGCCAGGCGGCCTCGCGGGCCACCGCGAACGCCTCGGGCAACAGTTCCTCGAGCGTCTCGCCCTCGGCGTAGCGCTCCTTGAACTCGTCGGTCTTGGCCCGCAGATCGTCGTCGCCGAGCGCCTCGACCTCGTCGGACAATGTCTCGACGTGCGATGCGATGGCATCGAGTCGCTTGACCATCCGGCCTTCGCCGATGCGCAGCAGCTTGTTCAGCACCGTTGATCGAGTCCCTTACTCATGTCGACGTCCAACCACGGCCCGTGCAGCGCACAGGCCGCCGTCCATCGTACCGAGGCCGCCTGAAGAAGATCTGATCGGCCGCGTCGGGGGTCCGGGATCGATGCGCCTACCGACGCACGGCAGGGCGGTCCGGACGATATGTCCGCACCGCCCCGCCGACGTGCTCGACCGGTTCTCCGATCAGGCGAGTCGGATCAGCCCGTAGTCGAAGGCGTGTCGTCGGTAGACCACCGACGGCTTGTCGGTCTCCTTGTCGTGGAACAGGAAGAAGTCGTGCCCGACGAGTTCCATCTCGTAGAGCGCGTCGTCGACGGTCATCGGCACCGCCGGGTGCTCCTTGACGCGGACCACCTGACCGGGCGTGCGTTCGGCGACACCGTCATCCCACTGCTGGTCGGCCGACTGTTCGGCATCCTCGGGCGAGGGGCCCGCATCGACCGACAGCTGATTGTCACGCAGGCGGGGTGCCCCGACCTCGGTGGCCTCGGCCACCGACAGCGGTCGGCGGTTGCCGTAGTGCACCTTGCGGCGGTCCTTGACCCGACGCAGTCGCGACTCGATCTTGTCCAGTGCCGACTCGAGTGCCGAGTAGAAATTCTCGCCACACGCCTGTGCGCGTACCACCGGGCCCTTGCCCATCGCGGTGAGTTCCACCTGCTGACAGACCTTGGACTGGCGGCGGTTGCGTTCGTGGTTCAGCTCGACGTCGAAGCGGAAAATGGTCGGATCGTAGCGTTCGAGTCGGGCGAGCTTGTCGCCGACGAAGATCCGGTAATGCTCGGGTATTTCGACGTTGCGGCCGCTGAACGCCACCTTGGCGTTGGGCTCGGCGGGTTCGTCGGACTCCACCGTTCCCGGTGGGATGACGAACGCGGACTGGTTGTCGATGTCGTCGACCGCGGCGACCTTGGATTCGCGCTGGCCCTTGCGGTGGATGACAGATGACATGGAACTACCTCCTGGAAAGTGCTATTCGACCTCGAGGTGCCGAGCACGGGGTCCACCAATCACATGCGCCCAAGAGGACTGTCAAAGAAGTTGGCGCTCAATGATTTCGGATGGATCCTTCAATGTCGACTCAAGAATCGCAGAGCAGGAACCGAGTCAGTACCGACCGACGGTCGGCACCCATGTGCACTGGCCTCACCTCCCGGCGCGGAGCGGTGTGTGCTCCTCCGCGATGACCAATCAACCTCTTGTACCTCTGACCGTAGTCGGATGTTCGCAGCGCGGCCACGTTTCTGATCAGTGCGTCACGTCGTGGTCACCGAAGTCGGGACCAACGGCCCACCATCCGAGCGCAACGACCGGCGATACACAGACCCGGACCGGTCCACGGCGGTGACGCCCTCACGCCTGCGCAGCCGGATATCGCCGGCGTCTGATGCCACGCTCGTCGGGTGACTTCGTCCCCGCCCCGCTCCTTTGGCTCTTTCATGTCGGTCCTCGCCGTGGGGATGGGCCGGGTCGGCGTCGAGGGCGCCGACCTCGTCCTGCCCCGCACGTGCGGTGGATGCGGCCGCCCCGGGTGCGACTGGTGTCCCGACTGTGCGGCGAGGATCGCCGACGCGCCCCTCGAACTGCATCCCCGGGTGGCGATCGACATCCCGGTGTGGTCGGTGGGACGTTATCGGGGACCGCTGCGCGCCTCGATCATCGCGATGAAGGAGCACGGAAGACGTGACCTCGTCACACCTCTCGGACGGGCGCTGGCCGACACGCTGATCACGCTGGCCCGCTGGGGCGAGCTGCCCGACGCCGCGCGGCTTCATCTGATCCCGGCGCCGACCCGCCCGCTTGCGGCCCGGCGTCGTGGCGGTGACCCGGTGACGGCAATCGCCGGCGTCGCGGCCGGACGACTGGGTCCACGGGCCCGGGTGCGGCCGCTGTTGACCACGGCGATGACCACCCGCGACTCGTCGGGTCTCGACGCGCGCGAGCGGCGCGCGAACCTGCGTGGCAGCGTCCGTATCCGCACCGGCGCACGCTGTCCTCCGGGTGCGGCGATCCTCGTCGACGACGTGCTCACCACCGGCGCGACGGCTGCCGAATCGGTGCGGGTGTGCCGCGCACACGGCATCGGGATCGGTGCGGTCGTCGTCCTCGCCGGGGCCTGAATTGCCTGGCGCCACAACCGAGTTGTCGTCAGGGGATGACCGGGATGGTCCCCGGTGTCATCGCCGGTTCGACCTCGGTCCAGTATTCGTCGGCCTGACCGTTGGTGCTGCCGAGACGCAACACACCACGCTGGTCGGCGATGTAGACGGTCGTCGGGTTGGCAACGACCGCGGTGACCGGCGGCGAGACGTTGCCACTGAGCAGGCCGACGGCCGGGGTGCCGCTGATCGACACCTGCACCACGGGCGAGTCGGTGGCGTCACGGGCGACCATCACGGTGGTCGGCGACGCCCAGTCCAGCGACACCGCGCGATTGCCGATGTTGTAGGCGGCGATCATCGGCTGCGCGAGGGTGAGTTGCCCGTCGGCGTTGGTCGCGAGCACCGCGAACACCACCTGGCCGGACACGATCATCGCGACCCGCACCCCGTCGGGGGCGACCTGCATCTCGGTGATCGGACCGCGCACCAGCGCGGCGACCTGCCCGGCGTCGATCTCGGCGACGCGGGCACCGCCGGGGTCGTTGCCGATCCACTCGACGGGCCGGCCGTCGACGACGGCCCAGACCAGGTCGTTCTCGGGACCGAAGGAGGGCCGGGTGATCGACGTGCCGGAGGCGATCGTCGTCGGCGCCCCACCGTAGTCGCCGACCGCCAGATTCAGCCGGGGGTCGGGGCCGTCGGCGGCGAGGACGGCGGCCACATGCGATCCGTCCGGAGAGATCGACGCCGACCGTACCGAGGTCCCGGCGCCGAGCGGACCCGGCACCGGCACGGTGCCGTCGTCGATGACCTTGGACATCGCTCCATTGCGAATGATGTTGAGCCCCACCGCCGATGTCGGCGGCACGTTCGGGTCGAAGGCCCGCACGTCGGTCGTCTGCCATCCCGCGGCCCGGTCGCCGACGAGTGGTGCACCGTCGGCGTTGATGACGTACGGACCGCCGATGTCGGCTCCGCTGAGGGTCCAGATGATCTGTGCGGCGAGCAGCGTGCGATCCCGGGTGGACGGACTGCCGATACCGGTCAGGTCGACGCGCACCCCGCCGCCGGCCACCGGAGTGACCGGACCCCGCATCGCGGCCCCACTCGGAAACGCGGAATCGACCGCGGTGGCCAGATCGTCGGCCGGCCCGTCGATCAACGTGTTCACCAGCGTCGTCGGGTCCGAATCGGTACCGCCGTAGAGCCACCTCGGGTCCGGCACGAGGTGCGATCGCGTCCGGTCGGTGTAGTACACCGAGACCGAGCGGTAGCTGACCTCGAACTGGTTGCGGTCGATCATCGTGCGGTCGGGCAGGGTGCCGTCGATGCGCCACTGATTGCCCACCCGCGCCAACGTCAGGGTGGTCTCCACCTGTCCGGTCGCCGGCAGCAGTTGACCGTCGGGTTTGAGGACGCCCACGTTGTCGCCGACGAGGCGCATCCGAACGGCGGTCGGGCTGCGCTGATCGACGTAGGTGTTGATGTCATCGAGGATGATCGCGTCACCGCGCTCGTCCCATTGCGCCGCGGTCACCGGGGCGAGGAACTTGCGGGCCGCGGCGTGCGCGTCGGTGGGTGCCGCGGTGGCCTTGAGGTATGCGCGGACCAGCGCCTCGGGGTCCATGTCCGGCTGGGGCGCCGGCACCGCGTTGGTCGGGCCCTCGCGGGCGAAGGAGCTGATGGGTTGCGGCAGCGAATCGTCGGGGATACCGCCGCAGGCCGCGACCAGCGCCGCGACGACACACAGCAGCGGTACCAGCAGGCGCCATCTCGCCCCGACCGACCTCGTCGCGGCCGACCGATGTTCACTCGCCACCGACGGCTCCCTCGACGCGGGCGGGTTTGGCGACGCTCTTGACCTTGCTCGCGCCGACCGGCTTCAGCGGCAGCGGAGAGCCGAGCACCTTGTGTCCGCGTACCAGGGGCAGGGTCAGCCGGAAGCAGGCACCTTGACCGGGTTCGCCCCACGCTTCCAGCCGGCCCTGATGCAGCCGGGCGTCCTCGATGCTGATCGCCAGGCCCAGCCCGGTGCCGCCGGATCGGCGGAACCTCGACGGATCGGAGCGCCAGAAGCGGTTGAACACCAACTTCTCCTCACCCGGACGAAGACCGATGCCCTGATCGCGGACGGTGATCGCCACGGCGTCGCCGTCGGAACGCATCGACAACGTCACGGGTTTGCGCTCCCCGTGGTCGATCGCGTTGGCCAGCAAATTGCGCAGGATTCGCTCGACCCGGCGCGGGTCGATCTCGGCGAGGACCGGCTCGGCCGGGAGATCGAGGATCAATTCGGTACCGGTCTCCTCGGCCAGGCGCGACACCGTCGAGAGCGCAGCGTCGATCGGGATCGCCATGTCCATCCGTTCGGCGGCCAGCTCGGCCATACCCGCATCGTGTCGGGAGATCTCCAGCAGTTCGTTGAGCAGCGTCTCGAACCGGTCGAGTTCCTTGTCCAACAATTCCACGGATCGGCGGCGCACCGGGTCGAGCTCGTCGCGGCCCTCATAGAGCACGTCGCTGGCCATCCGGACGGTGGTCAGCGGCGTCCGCAACTCGTGACTGACGTCGGAGGTGAACTGCCGTTGCAGCCCACCGAACTCCTCGAGGTGGGTGATCTGCTTGGACAGGCTCTCGGCCATGTCGTTGAACGACATGGCCAGCCTTGCCATGTCGTCCTCACCGCGGACCGGCATGCGTTCCTTGAGTCGGCCGTCGGCGAATCGGACGGCGATCCTCGACGCCGAGCGCACCGGGATGACCACCTGTCTCGACACCAGCCAGGCGATCGCCGCCAGGAGACCGAGCAACACCACACCACCGGTCAGCAACGTGCCCCGGACCAGGTCGACCGTGCTGTTCTCGGTGGTCAACGGGAAGACGAGGTACAACTCCAGCCCGGGCACCGAGGCGTTGGTGGGTGAGCCGATGATGAGTGCGGGTTCCTGGCCGCCGGTCGAGTTGGCCACCGACGAATACTGGTAGGCGATCTGACCGCCCTGCACCATGTCGCGCAGGTTCCGGGGGATCTCCGACACCGGTCCGACGCCGGTCGCACTGCCGTCGGCGCCGGTACCGGGCACCAGCAGCACCGTGTCGAACGTGCCGACGTTGCCCGACGACTGTCCGCTGTCGATGTCCCGGTCGGTGAGCAGCGACCGTGTCTGGCGCAGCCGGTTCTGCACCGACATGTTGCCGTCACCGCTGGCGAGATCGCGTTCCACCGACACCCGGGCGCGCTCGACCTCCTCGGTCGCCGCAGTGAGTTTGACGTCGAGCAGCCGGTCGGTGATCTGACTCATCAGGACGAACCCGAGGATCAGGAGCACGACGAAAGACAGCACCAACGTCGAGACCACAACCCGCAACTGCAGTGAGCGTCGCCAGATCCGGCCGAAGACCGAGGCGATCGCGCTCGCCGTGCGGGTGAGCCGTCCGAAGGTGCTGTTGACGCGTCGTCTGTTGCGACCGATCACGGCGGGCCGGCCTTGTAGCCGACCCCCCTCACCGTCAGAACGACCTCCGGGTTCTCCGGGTCGGTCTCGACCTTCGCGCGTAACCGCTGAACATGCACGTTGACGAGTCTAGTGTCGGCCGGATGCCGATAACCCCACACCTGCTCGAGCAGGACGTCGCGGGTGAACACCTGTCGGGGTTTGCGGGCCAACGCCACGAGCAGGTCGAATTCGAGCGGCGTCAAGGAGATCGGGACGCCGTCGCGGGTCACCTTGTGTGCGGGAACGTCGATCTCCACCGGCCCGATCGACAGCAGTTCCGCGGGCTCCTCGTCGGTGCGGCGCAGCCGTGCGCGCACGCGGGCGACGAGTTCCTTGGGTTTGAACGGTTTGACCATGTAGTCGTCGGCGCCCGACTCCAGGCCGAGCACCACATCGACGGTGTCGGACTTGGCGGTCAGCATCACGATCGGCACCCCGGAGTCGGCGCGCAGCACCCGGCAGACGTCGATGCCGTTCATTCCCGGCAACATCAGGTCGAGCAACACCAGATCGGGGCGGATCTCGCGAACAGCGGTCAGCGCCTGGGTCCCATCACCCACCACGAACGGCTCGAACCCCTCGCCGCGCAACACGATCGTGAGCATCTCGGCGAGCGCGGCATCATCATCGACGACGAGGATCCGTGGCTTCATGCTGACAATGGTGACACTGTTGTGACCATCCGGCCGTGATCGACGCGCCGCGCGTTCGTGACGCCCGGACGCCGGTGGCCGCCGCCGTCCGGGCAGAGTGGTCACGCGGACACAACCGCACAGGCAACCGGTCAATCACACAGGAGCACAAGGTGGGTCGACTCATCGCCGTCGAGGGACTCGACGGCGCCGGTAAGAACACGCTGGTCACCGGCCTGGTTCGGCGATGGCGGGAGCGGGGTGTCGCCGTGGCCACGGTCACCTTCCCGCGGTATCACCAGTCGCTGTTCGCCGACGTCGCGGCCGAGGCGCTCCACGGCGAGCACGGGGACCTACGCGAGAGCGTGTACGCGATGGCCCTGTTGTTCGCGCTCGACCGATCGGCGGCGGCCCCGGAGATCCGGGCCGCGCTCGAGAGCAATGACGTCGTCGTCGCCGACCGCTATGTCGCGTCGAACGCCGCCTACAGTGCCGCGCGTCTCGCCCAATCCGCCGACGGTGAGGTCGTGCGATGGGTGCACGACCTGGAATTCGGGCGGCTGGATCTCCCCCGACCCGACCACACCCTGTTCCTCGCCGTGTCGGCGGACGTCGCGATGAGTCGAGCGCAGGCACGATCCGCCGGCGACCCGACGCGACCCCGCGATCACTATGAGCGCGACGCGGATCTGCAACGCCGTGTCGATGCGACGTATCGCGAGCTGGCCCGGTCCGGGTGGGCCTCGCCGTGGACGGAGGTGGCCGACGCGGCACCGGAGACACTGATCGACCTACTCGGCGCCGGGGTCGACGACCCGAATGACGCGCGCTGACGCCGCCGCACGCGGTCCGATAGCCTGGCTGGACCCACGTCGCGAGGAAGACTTATGACCTATCCGCCGCCCCATGGTGGCGATGCACCGCGGGAGCCCGCACAGTCGGCACCCACGCCCGAGGAGGTCGCCGACCCGGTGACCCCTGGTGCGGGACCGACCCCGACGCCCGCGCAGATGCCGACCCGCACGATGACGACCTGGACTGCCGGCGGACACACTCCGCCACCGCAGGCGCCTTCGCCGCAGGGTCCCGCGCCCGGCGCGGCCGCCTTCCCGCCACCGACACCGGTGTCGCAACCCGTTGCCGCCCAACCCTTTTCATCACCGGTGCCGCCGTCGTACCAGCAGCCGCCCCCGTACCAGCAGCCGCCGTCTCAGCCGGCGCCGGGGTCGTTCGGTCTGCCGGCGACTCCTGGACTCCCGGCGGGCGGCGTGCCGGGAGGTGGCTTCGGGCCCGGTGGCGGCTTCGGGCCCGGCGGCCCGACCGGTCCCGGCATGCCCGGTGGCGGGCAACGTCCGCCGGGCGGCCCGCGTAACACCGGCGCGCTCGTTGCCATCGGCGCGGGCGTGCTCACGGTCGTCGTGATCGTGGCACTCGCGGTGACGTTGATCGTGGTCAACACCGGCAGCAGCACCGACACCACGGTCGCGACCGGTGCGCCGTCGACCGCTCCGTCCACACCCGGCGGTGGTGGCGCGAGCACCGCACCCGACACCGACACCCCGACCCAGTCCGCCCCGGACACCGACGGTACGTCCGCGGTGGACCCGGCGACCGCATACGCCATCGCCGACGCGATGCAGCGCTACATCGCCGCGGCCAATGCCCGCGACGTCGCCCGGATGCAGGCCACGGTCTGTAGCGCGGCGCGATCGTCGGTGCAGGCGCCAACACAGCAGGGCAACCTGGTGCTCGAACAACTGCGGGTGAACTCCATCAACGGCGACACCGCACAGTCGACGATCCAGACCCACCTGGAGCTGGGATCGCAACGCAGCAGCAGCCAGGAGGACACGGTGAGTTTCGAACGCGAGAACTCGTCCTGGTACTACTGCCCGGGCGCCGAGCCCGCCATCACCGCCTGAGGACACCGAGAACCCGGTACTGACGAATAGCGAAAAACGCTGCCCCGCTCGAGGTGTCGAGCGGGGCAGCGTTTTCGAGATGGGTGCGCCTCAGTAACGGTAGTGCTCGGGCTTGTAGGGTCCCTCGACGTCGACGTTGATGTACTCGGCCTGCTCCTTGGTGAGCTTGGTCAGCGTGCCGCCGAGCGCCTCGACGTGGATCTTGGCGACCTTCTCATCGAGATGCTTGGGCAGCCGGTAGACCTCGTTGTCGTACTCGTCGTTCTTGGTCCACAGTTCGATCTGTGCGATGACCTGGTTGGAGAAGCTGTTGCTCATCACGAACGACGGATGACCGGTCGCGTTGCCGAGATTGAGCAGCCGGCCCTCGCTCAGCACGATTATCGAGTGGCCGTCGTCGAAGATCCACTGATCGACCTGCGGCTTGACGTTGATCCGCTTGGCGCCGGAACGCTCGAGACCCGCCATGTCGATCTCGTTGTCGAAGTGCCCGATGTTGCCCAGGATCGCCTGGTTCTTCATCTGCTTCATGTGCTCGAGCAGGATGATGTCCTTGTTACCGGTCGAGGTGATGACGATGTCGGCCCCGGAGATCGCATCCTCGACGGTGACCACGTCGAATCCGTCCATCAGTGCCTGCAGGGCGTTGATCGGGTCGATCTCGGTGACCTGGACGCGTGCGCCCTGACCGGCCAGCGATTCCGCACAGCCCTTGCCGACGTCGCCGTACCCGCAGATCAGGACCTTCTTGCCGCCGATGAGGACGTCGGTGCCGCGGTTGATGCCGTCGATGAGCGAGTGGCGGGTGCCGTATTTGTTGTCGAACTTGGACTTGGTGACCGAGTCGTTGACGTTGATGGCCGGGAACGCCAGGTCGCCGGCAGCGGCGAACTGATAGAGCCGCAGCACACCGGTGGTCGTCTCCTCGGTGACGCCCTTGACCGACTCGGCGACCTTCGACCACTTGGTCTTGTCGGCCTCGAAGCTCGACCGCAGCAGATCCAGGAAGACCTTGTACTCGGCGGAGTCGTTCTCATCGGCGGGCGGAACGACACCGGCCTTCTCGAACTCGGCGCCGCGCAGCACCAGCATGGTGGCATCGCCGCCGTCGTCGAGGATCATGTTGGCGGGCTCGTCGGGGTTGGGCCAGGTGAGCATCTGCTCGGCGGCCCACCAGTACTCCTCGAGCGTTTCGCCCTTCCACGCGAACACCGGGACGCCCTTGGGCTCGTCGGGCGTGCCGTGCGGGCCGACGACGACTGCGGCGGCGGCGTGGTCCTGGGTGGAGAAGATGTTGCACGAGGCCCACCGGACCTGCGCACCGAGCGACACGAGCGTCTCGATGAGCACCGCGGTCTGGATGGTCATGTGCAGCGACCCCGAGATCCGTGCGCCCTTGAGCGGGGCGACCTCGGCGTATTCGCGCCGCAGCGACATCAGGCCGGGCATCTCGTGTTCGGCGAGTTCGATCTCCTTGCGGCCGAAGTCGGCCAGCGAGAGATCGGCAACCTTGAAGTCGATGCCGTTGATGGAGTCTGCCTGCGGTGCGTCGTTCTGCACCATGGTCATCTGGTCCCCTTCGGAGTCGGTGTGGCTCCTCGCGTGACACCGGTGAGCGCAGGGTGCGCCCACCGGGGACACGACGAAGAGATCTGAGGACCAGGCTATCCGACGCCGTCAGCGGGCCGCCGGGCGTGGGGCGTGGGCGCCGAGCGGGACGCCACCGGGCGCGCCGCTCCAGGGCGGATCACTCCTTGGACAGGTCGGGGCCTCCGGACGCGGCGGCACCCGCGCTGACGGTGTCGACGCCCTCGACCTCGCCGCGCTCACGCTTGCCGACCATCGAGTGGCGCATGCCGTACAGGAAGTAGACGGCCACACCGATCACCATCCAGATGACGAAGCGAATCCAGGTCAGCGCCGACAGATTGAGCATCAGCCAGATGCAGGCCAGGATGGCCAGGACCGGGATGATCGGTCCGCCGGGAACGGTGAAGCCGCGGTCGAGATCCGGCCGGGTGCGGCGCAGGATCATCACACCCGCCGCCACGACGATGAACGCGAACAGCGTCCCGACGTTGACCATCTCCTCCAGTTTGTCGATCGGGAAGAAGCCGGCGACGATGAACACCACCAGTCCGATCAGCAGGGTGAGCCGGGCCGGGGTACCGAAACGCGGGTGCGTCTTGGCCAGACCGCGTGGCAGCAATCCGTCGCGGCACATGGCGAACAACACCCGCGACTGGCCGAGCATCAGGACCATCACGACGGTCGTCAGACCGGCGAGGGCACCGATGGCAATGGTTTTCTCCGCCCAGGTGACCCCGTTGAGCGCGAATGCGGTGGCCAGATTCTTGGGTTCGCCGTTGCCTGCGCTGGTGGCCAGCTGTGTGTAGCTGACCATTCCGGTCACCACGATGGTCACCAGGACGTAGAGGACGGTGACGATCGCCAGCGATCCGAGGATTCCGCGGGGGACGTCCCGACGCGGGTTCCGGGTTTCCTCGGCGGTGGTGGCGACCACGTCGAATCCGATGAACGCGAAGAAGACGATCGACGCCGCCGCCAACACGCCGTACCAGCCGTAGGAGCTCTCGCCGCCACCGGTGATCAATGAGAACAGTGACGAGTCGACCGACTTCTCGGCGCCCGCACCGCTTTCGCCGGGCGGGATGAACGGGCTGAAGTTGGCGGCCTTGACGTAGAAGAACCCGACGACGATCACCAGCAGCACCACGGCCACCTTGATGGCCGTGATGACGGCACTGACGCGCGAGGACAGTTTGGTGCCGAGTACCAGCAGCGTGGTCACCACGGCGACGATGATCATCGCCCCCCAGTCGATTGTCACCGACCCCACATCGACTGTGCCGCCGGAGAATCCGAACACACTGCCGAGATAGGACGACCACCCCTTGGACACCACCGAGGCGCCCACGGCGAACTCCAGGATCAGATCCCACCCGAGAATCCACGCGAGGAACTCGCCGAAGGTCGCGTAACCGAAGGTGTACGCCGATCCGGCGACCGGCACGGTCGAGGCGAATTCGGCGTAACACAGCGCCGCCAGGGCACAGGCGATGGCGGCCATGATGAACGACAGCGAGATGGCCGGGCCGGCCTTGTTACCCGCGGTGGTCGCGGTGATGGTGAAAATACCTGCGCCGATGACCACCGACACCCCGAAGACCATCAGATCCCACGAAGTCAGGTTCTTGCGCAGTTGGTGTCCGGGCTCATCGGTGTCGGCCATCGATTGCTCGACGGACTTGACCCGGGTCAGCGGGTTGGCCATTCGCCTCGACCTCTCTTGTTTGGTGCAGCCGTGTGCGGTTCGAGCCGATCGGCGAGAACGACCACCACGGTGCCGACTGGTTGCGGTGGGCTAGACGCTAATCGACGCGATCACGACTTACCCGGATTTCGGTGCGGATCGGGCCGACGGATCGCTGCGGTCGATATCGGGTTCGAGGTAGATGATGCGGGCCTGCGGTACCGCCGCACGCACCCTGGTCTCGGCGGCGTCGATGGTATGGGCCACGGTCTGCAGGTCGGCGTTCGGTGGCATCGCGATCTTCGCGGCCACCAGCATCTCCTCCGGGCCGAGGTACTGGGTCTTGATGTGGATGACGCGGTCGACGCCGTCGGCGGCGAGCGCTGTCATGATCGCGGCCTCCTCGGATTCGGTGGCGCCCTCCCCGATCAACAGGCTCTTCATCTCCACGATGAGCACGATCGCGATGACCCCCAGCAACACCCCGATGCAGACCGTCCCGATGCCGTCCCAGATCGCATCGCCGGTCGCCATCGTCAAGCCCACGCCGCCGAGGGCGAGGACGAGACCGATGAGGGCTCCGCTGTCCTCGAGCAGGACGACGGGCAGTTCGGGGTTGCGAGAGTTGCGGATGAACCGCCACCAGCTCGCCGACCCCTTCAACGGCCGCGACTCGCGAAATGCGGTGGCGAAGCTGTAGCTCTCCAGGCAGATCGCGACGAGCAGGATGACGACCGCGACGAGCGGCGACTCAAGCCCGTGGTCGTGGGCGTGAATGATCTTCTCGACTCCCTCGTAGAGCGCGAAAAGCGAACCGAGAGCGAAGATCACGAGTGCGACGATGAACGAGTAGAAATACCGGTCGCGCCCATACCCGAAGGGATGCAGCCGATCGGCCCGGCGGGCCGATCGTTGTTGCCCGAGCAGCAGTAGGCCCTGGTTGGCGGTGTCGGCGACCGAGTGCACGCCCTCGGCGAGCATCGACGACGAGCCGGTGACGGCGAACCCGACGAACTTGGCGATCGCGATACCGGCATTGGCGGTCAGGGCGGCGACGATCGCCTTCTTGGAACCTTCGGCGGACACGAGCTGATCCTCCCATTCGCCGGGAACCCGGCATGACGGCGCAACATCGCGAACTCTAGGGCATCACCGCGCGCCGGGACACCACCATCGGCACCGGCGCGAGCACCGCCACCGAGCCCTCACCGGCGGATCGGGTGACGAGCCGATGCCCACACCTTCGGTGCCGGAGCCCCCGCGGCGCCGAAGGTGTGGGGTGTGGGCCGGGCCCGTTGCGGCGGACCTAGACGAGCCCGCCGAAGCCGCGTGCGATCGAGGTATCGGTCTCGTTCATCACCGTCCGCGCATTGGTGACGCCGCGCTGGATGCCGAGCAACTGCTCGCGGGCCTGCATGAACACGCGGTCCCAGTTCTGCTGGGCGGCGTCGTAGGCCTGCTTCGCGCCGGGCGAGCGCCAATTGCCGTCGAGTGCGGCGACTTGAGATTTCAGCTGCGACGCCAGGTCTTCGAGGCGGCCGAACTGGGCGTTCAGTCCCCCTTCGAGGTCGCCGAGGGCGGCGAAGTCGTACTTGATTCTCCCGGACATGGGAAGTCCTTTCGGTCAGATGTGGTCATGGCCAGAGTTGATCGAGCTCGGTGGTGATTCGAGCTCGGTGGTGGTCGAGCTCGGTGGTGATTCGAGGTCAGTGGTGAGGTGCGCCAGTCGGGCCGGGGCCCACAGACACGGTGGTCTACAGCGGCAGCGGTCTACAGGCGCAGCGGCCCCTCGGCGCCGAAGCCGCCCGCGGCCTGCGAATCCTGGTCGTCGTAGCCGCTGAAACCAGCGGTCAACTGGTTCCGGATGTCGTCGAGAGCGGCGTTGAGCGCCGTCGCCGACGAGTTCCAGTCGGTGTGGGTGTTGTCGAATGCGTTGGACGCCCGGCCGTTCCAGCTGGACACGCCCGTCGACGCCGCGGTGGCGATCTGCCGGATCACCGCCTGCATGTCGTCGACGATCTGCGAGACCGATTGCGCTGTGGCCAAGCCTGATTCGACGTCGACGTCAACTGCTCCATCGAGATTCATGGTGCTCCTCCTCATAGATGTCGGCACCGTCGTCGCGATGCCCCCGAAGCGCTGTCCGTGCGGACAGGCGCTGATGTCCCCCGGCGAAGATCTCGATGGGGAAATCCCGTCGACTCATGGGAACCACCGTCGTCCGGGCAGGGTGTCGATCAGCCGGTCCACGGCCGCACCGATCCGATGCCCCGTTCCCGGGGTGATGGTGGTCCACAATCTGTCGTCGGGAGATCTGCTGAGGCCCATCAGAATTCGACCCGCACGCGAGTCGATGATCCCGATGGCCCCAGAAGTCTGGGTGAAGGCGCCGCCGGCACGCGAGGTGGCCACGATCTCCCACCGCACGTCGCAGGACAGCAACGCGTCGGCCACACGGATCGCATCGGCGGCCGTGGCGCCCCATGCACGCAGTGCCGCAACAACACCGGCGGTGTCGGCACAGTGGCCGAACCTCTCGGCCAGTTCGCGGGTGGGGACGCTGGTCTCGGTGAAGTCCAGTGCGTCGTGCGGGCCGCACGTCGCGCGAACGACGCCCGCCAGGGCGTTGGTGTCACGCACGTCGAGGAGGGCGAGGTCGAGGTGATCGCCTCGCCGCACCGCGAGAACGTGGTCGTGACCGCGCCGGGCCACGCAGGCGCGAACCGTCGAATCGGTGGCGAAACCCCGGATCTCGAGTTCCCGGTCGGGGTGGGCGAGCACCCCGAGCACCAGGTCGGCCCACAGCGTGGGGCCGCTGCTGTCGACGAGTCCCGCCTCCGTGATGGCACGGTCCAGAGTGGCATCGTCGTGATCGGCAAGGCCTCGGGTGTCGGCTCCTGTCTCGCTGTGTGCACCGTCGGCCGCCGGCGTCCAGAGGTCGAGGACCACCGGCCAGGTGGTGACCCCACATCGTTGCCCGAGTCGGCGCAATACCGCGATCTCGAGGCGGCGGGAATCGGTGGAGGTCACGATCACGGCGTCCTCCCCGTGTCCAGGATGAGGGTCTGCTCGACGTATCGGGGGTCGAGCGCCGTGCTCGACTGTGCGGCGACCTCGGCCCAGGTTTCCGGAGGGCGTGGGGACGCTTCGGCCTGCCCGATCTCGGCCTGTGCCTGGGTATCGACGCGGACGACACGGTCGCCCATCGATGCCGTCGAGGTCATCGGTGCCATGGGCGGAGGTAGCGCGGACGACGCTCCGGACGTCGTCGATCCCGCCTGACCCGCGCCGGCGGTGGTGACCGCCGTGGGTGACGCGGCGGGCGCCGAGGCCACCATCGTCGGCGTGTACGCACCCCGAGGAGTCGGCGCCGAGAGCATCATCGGCGCAACGATTCCCGTGCCCGCGCCCGACCCATGACCCGCGGCGGCGGGGACGACCGGCGTCTGCGGCGATCGGCTCGACGTGGTGACCGGCGGGGTGTCGGGCACCAGTTGTGGTGCGGAACAGGGAGCTCGCCAGGGCTGTGCCAGCGGCTCGGCGGCCGTTTCGTAGGCCTCCATCACCCGTGCCGCGCGCATCCGTTGATCGTGGACCGCGCGTTCGGCGTGCGCGGCCGCCCCGGTGGCGATCGGCGCGACCGAGGCGACGACCGCCGCACCATGCGCGAGCGTGTCGGCGAGATCGACCTCCGCGGTGCTCGGCATCGCCAGGCGCGCCACCGACACGGCGAGTGACTGCGCCTCGGTCATCGCCGCAGCTTCGGTGGCCTGCGCCGCCATGTCGGTCAACCATCCGAGGAGATCGTCGAGGCGGTCGAGGGCGTCGGTGGCTGCGCCGGACTCCCAGTCGGCCCGCAGTCGTGCGAGGACGGCTCCGTATTCGGCTGCTGCGCCGGTGAACTCACCGGCGAGTGCGCCCCAGGCGATCGCGGCGTCGGCGAACGCCGACGCTCCGGGTCCCTCGACGAGGTCGCTCGCGAGTCGGCGACTGGTACGGGTGTCCCAGAGGACTCCGGTGAATCCGGTCATGCCCACTCCTCTCGGCTGCTCGGTGGGTTGGTCGGGATGACGGTCTACGGACGGGGTTCAGGTGGTCATGCGGTCGTCGGCGCCTGGGGCCGTCGTCAGGTCCGCAGTCCGGTCGCGGCTTGATCGTCGGCGTCGGCGAGGTCGCCGGCGTGGGACCGCAGCATCGCCGCGATGTTGCGCAGTTGTTCGATGCCGGAGGTCGCGTCCTCGGCGAAGCGATCGGCCACCGCGGTGGCCGAGGCCGCCGTGGTCACCGATACCTCGTCTCGACCGGGCGCGGCGACTGCGGCCTCCGCGGCGAGTCGTCCGAGCGCTTCTTTCAGGGACAGCGCCAGACGTTCGAGATCGGCGCAGGCCCTGGACAACTCATGCGGATCGACGTCCACGTTGCCGGTGGTTGGTGACGGTGTCACGGGCTGACCTTTCTGATGGTGACGAGCACTGGACTCATCGGGGTGAGACCGGCCCGGCCGGACCGAGTCGTAATTCGATGTCGGGCGGGGTCTCCGGGTCGGCGTCGGCGCCGAGCACGGCGGGAGCGACGTCCGCGACGCCGCCGACCATCTGCTTTCCGTTGTCCTCGGTCACCAGATAATCGGGAACCTCGTGGGTGTCGTCGGACGACCCGGCCCCGCGTGCAGCCCCGGCGGCGGCCATCGGCGCCATCGATGCCGGCATCGGTGTGGCGGTCCCGGAGGCCGCACGCGCCGGGGAGGCCGGGGTGTAGCTCGCCGGTTCGGTGGCACCGACGACGGGCATCCCGGAACGGGCCGCGCCCAGCGGCGCGGTGATCGCCGTACCACCGGCCCCACCACCGCCGCGGCCGGCACCACCGGCGCCCATCGGCATCGCACCCAGACCGGCCGGGCCGCCGCCGGGCCCGGAAGGCCCACCGGCGCCGTCCTCCGGCGCGACATATGCGGCCGGCCGGACCGCCGTATCGTCGGCGGCCAGCACCTGCTGCAGTGGTGCGGTGAGCATCGAGGGGATCTCGGTGGCCGTGGAGATCACCGGGGACACCGCGTCGAGGATCGTGCCGGCGAGGGCAAACGGTGACTGCGTAGCACCGGCTGCGCCGGTGGGCGCGTTGGTGACCGGCACAGGCGCCCCGTTCACGGTCATGTGGGTTGTGGGAGCCAGCAATTGGGCCCGCGTGGCAGCGACGGCGGCGGTCGCCTCGGACAGTCCGAGGCCGGCCAGGCTCACTGCGAGTGGCAGGGCCGCCGGCCCGGTGAACGAGACGGCCGCGGTGATCTTGGCGATGGTGGCGGCCAGGATGGCCTGCAGGGTTGCCACACCGGCGGCGACGATGCCCGCGGCGGCCTGGATGTCGAAGGACATGCCGCTGCCCTGCGCTGCGAGTTGCCCACTGTTGACGCTCGCCTCACCGGTTTTCGCAGCCGCCGACACCGCGCTCTGACCACCCCACACCTCGTCGGCGATCTTCAGGGCGGCCTGCGCCATCGACATCGACGACTCGAGCATCGTGGACAGCCCCTGGAAGATGACCGTCGGATCGAAGTCGGCCGCCGACAGGTCGCCGGTCCCGAAGCTGCCGAGCAGATCGGTGATCGGTTTGACGAGCAGACCGACGTCGATGACCGGTAGTGGCGGCAGCCCTGGAAGCGGTGGCAACGGCGGGAACTCGGGCAGCGGCGGAAGTCCCAACCCCGCCAGCACGTCGCCGACCGGCCGGTCGAGGATCGGTCCGAGCGGTGTCGCCGCGATCATGTCGTTGACCGACATCTCGGTGAGCGCCGGGAACTCGGGCCGCCCGGAGGTGGGCTGCCCGGAGACGGACGGTTGACTCACAGCACCGACCGCAGGGTTGCGGCGGAGGCGGCGTCGACGGCCTCGAATTCGGCGAGGCCGCCGAGTGCGCTCGCCGCAGTCGCCGCGTGGACGGCGGCCAGGTTGCCGACCGCGAACAGGTGATTGGCCTGTGCAGCAATGAATGCCGCGAGGAATTCTTGCCCGATCAGTCCGAACACGGGGATCATGACCGCCGTGTTCGCGGCGGCGTTGACCGACCCGGCCGCAGCCACCGCAGTACCGATCGCGGCGTTGGTCGCCGCGAAGCCCTCGAGGACCTCCGGTGTCACCGTCACATGATTCATGTTCTCCCCCTTGCCATGTCATCTACTGCCACGTCATCTACAGCCATGTCATCTACAGCCACGTCATCTACAGCCACGTCGTCGACTTCAGTCACGCTCGTCGATGTCACCGCGCGGTCGGTCACCGCGACCCGTCCGGCCGCGACTGCACCAACTCCGCGAATGACGCGGTGAAGTCTTCGGTCATCGCAGCTCGTCGGGCGAATGCTCGTTGGGCGGCGAGCATGGCCGTCGCCACGATCCCGGAGCCGAGGCGGGCGCCACCGAGCTCGCCGGCCCCATCGGCGAGCCACAACCCCGTCATCGCCCCGGATCCATCGACCTCCACGGTGATCAGATCGTCGGCGGAGCTCTCCCGGACCCGAATCCGCGCCAGCTCGTCGGAGAAGTCGTGTAGACGGCCCAGTTGGGTGATCGCGCGGGATTCGAGTTCGTCCATCGCCGAGTTCATCGCACTCACACCGACCTGAGCCAGGACGCGGGTGCGTCGGCCTCGTCGTCGTCGCGCAGCTCGGCGCCGGCCAGATCGTCGGGCCTGGGCAGACCGAGCGACTCGACCACCTCCGATGGCGTCCCGGACTCGAGCAGCCGAGCGCGCAGCCGGATCGCCGAAGCCATCGCCGACTGTTGGCACAATCGAAGAACGTCGTCGGCCACGGCCTGGGGATGTTTGCGCAGCTGGGTGTCGTCGATACGCACCGCCAGCGGCAGGCCCGCCGGCGTCGTGATCACCGAGATCGCCCCATCCCGCGATCGCGCCGAGGATGTCTCCTCGACCCCACCACCGAGATCCTCGCCGGTCATTGGCCCTCCCCCCACGTCGATTACTCCCTGTACCGCAGCGGCGTCCGCGCCGCCGCTGATGTGCGATGTCCTGGTTGGACGCAGCGGGAGCGGTCAGGGTTCCCACTCGACCGGAACTTTTTCGACCGTTGCCGATGACCTCCGCTGACGGTGTTGAGATGATGCCACAGATCACATGCGGTGTCCGGTTTGCGCGTGATGTCTGGGGATAACCCCGGAGTCGTCGGAGCCCTCTTGCTGTCACGGGCCTCTTACGACGCCCCGTCGTCACCGCCCCCGACCCGGATCGTTGCTCGGCGTGACGCTCACCATTCACGATCCGACACCCATGGGTACACTCCCCAGCGTGGTGACGTCCGTCCCGCCGAGCGGGCGGACCCATGTCACCGGGAATCACCTTGCAGGGGGAAGCGATGACGCACGAGAACAACGGACATCCATCGGCGATGATGCCCGCAACCCCACCATGGTTGCAGTTCGCACCTCCCGAGGACGCGTCACGAACCGGCGATGCACCGACCGAACCCGCACACGGAACCGAAGCACCGGGCGAGGCCGTTGCCGGCTTCGGCGTCGACCGACAACCGTTTCCCCCGTCCCCAACGGAATCCCCGGCCCCGGGCACACCGACCGACGGCGCACCCACCAGCGCAGCACCCGCCGGTCCGGTCCCCGCCGATGCAGCACCGGAGCACCCGGCACCGGCGAGCTCTTCCACTCCTGCGGCGCCGGCACCGCCGCCGCAGTCGCACCACGCACCGTCCCCCCCGGCCAACGGATACCAGGCACCTCACGAGGCACCCCAGCACCCTCAGCACAACCAGCCCGCACCGGGATACCCGTACGCGCCCAACGGGTTCGACCCCTCGGCGCACGGGTACACGCCCGGCCCCATGCCCACCGGACCCACCCCGCCCGGACCCGTGCCCTCGGGTCCGGCCCCCGGCGCACCGACGCCCCCGCACATGCCGCCCGCGCCGGCCGGCTACGCACCGCCGCCGGACAACGGCTACGCCCAGCCGATGGGATTCGGGTCGCCGACGCCGCAACAGGGACCGGCTCTCGACGAGGTCGCCCTGCTGCGCAAGGCTCGCCGAGCCCCCGCCCGCGGCTGGCGGCGGGCGGTGCACACGATCTCGGCCGGCACCATCAATCCCGGCGACTCCGCCACCGAGATCCGGTACCAGCAACTACTCGAGCGGTTGCGTCGACCGGTTCGCGGTGATTACCGCATCGCGGTGCTCTCCCTGAAGGGTGGTGTCGGAAAGACCACCACGACAGTCGGTTTGGGCTCGACCTTCGCCTCCCTGCGCGGCGACCGGGTGATCGCCGTCGACGCCAACCCCGACCTGGGAACACTGGCTCAGCGGGTCCCGCAGCAGACGGCGTCGACCGTGCGTAATCTGCTCTCCGACGACAACGTCTACCGCTACAGCGATGTGCGCGCCCACACCTCACAGGCACCGTCGCGTCTGGAAGTACTTGCCTCCGAACGGGACCCGGCCATGGCCGAAGCATTCAGCGAGGACGAGTACCGCGGCGTGGTCACCATCCTCCAACGCTTCTACAACATCATCATCACCGACTGCGGGACCGGCCTGAGCCACTCGGCGATGAACGGCGTGCTCGACCTGGCGAACGCCATCATCCTGGTCTCGTCGCCGGCGCTGGACGGCGCCCGTAGCGCCTCGGCCACACTCGATTGGCTCGAGGCCCACGGATACGGTCACCTGGTGTCGCGCGCGGTCGTCGTACTCAGCTCGTCGCGCCCGGGGTCATCGACCATCGACACCGATCAATTGGGTCAGCACTTTCTGACGCGATGCCGTGCGGTACAGACGATTCCGTTCGACGATCATCTCGCCGAGGGCGCCGACGTCGATCTCGAGCTCGTCGGCAAGCCCACCCGTTTGGCGTTCGTCGAGCTCGCCGCGACCATCGCCGACGAGTTCGCGCCGACGGTTCGCCGCGAGGAACCGTTCTACGGCTGAACCGGGCCGGACACGCCCCGGGCGCCAGGAAGGCGACGGTCAGTCGGAGTCGGGGTCGACGGCGGCAAGCGTCTCTGCTCGCTCGCGGCGGTGCGCCAGCCAGCGTCGGGTGATCCCGACGGCCATCGGGATCACGACGGTGAGCATCGAGGCGATGATGAACACCTCGAGGTGGTCGCGGATCAACGGCACCTGCCCGAGGAAGTAGCCGAGCAGGATCAGTCCGGACGCCCACACCACGCTGCCGAGCAACGAGAACAGCGTGAACACCCGATGCGGCATGCCGCTGAATCCGGCGACCAACGGAGTGAGCGTCCGAACCACTCCGATGAATCGGCCGAAGAACACCGTCAGCGGGCCGTAGCGCTGGAAATAGCGATGGGTGCGCTCGACGTACTCGGGTCCCACCGCGCGCATCATCCGGCCCTCGATCACCGACCGGCCCAGACGCCGACCGAGGAAATAGCCACATTGATCACCGGCCGCCGCCGCCAGCGGCACCACGAGACATAACCACCACAGCTTCGCGAACGGATTCGGCTGCGCGGCAAGCACTCCCGCGGTGAACAATACCGAATCGCCCGGGAAGAGGAACCCGATCAGGATGCCGGTTTCGACGAACATGAGGACGCACAGGCCGATCACGCCGCCGGTGGCGAGGAACGAGTCGACATCGAAGGGGTTCATCATGGTCCACCCTAGGTGCTGCGAGCACCACCGGCCCCGGCCCGCCGGGGTGTCGATGCCCACGTTAACTCGATGCAACATGCTGGGCAGAGCGCGCCCATGTGGGGTTTACTCGGTCGTAAACATGCGGCGCGAATCCACCGCGCACGACCCCAGCCCGCCGACTCTCACGACGACGTGACCTCAAGGAGCCGACCGTGTCCACCACCCAGCCTCCCCCGACCTCCGGCCGGACGAAGACGGCGGGTTCGTCCACGCCGAATCTGCGGCCCGTCTCCGACACCGAGGTCCGGATCGAATACCACACGATCCACGGCTATCGCCGCGCGTATCGCATCGCCGGAAGCGGTCCGGCACTCCTGCTGATCCACGGCATCGGGGACAACTCCTCGACCTGGGACGAGGTCATCCCGATGCTCGCCCAGCACTACACCGTCATCGCGCCCGACCTCCTCGGCCACGGCCGCTCGGACAAACCCCGCGCGGACTACTCGGTACCGGCATTCGCCAACGGGATGCGTGATCTGCTCGTCGTCCTCGGTGTCACGAAGGTGACCGTCGTCGGCCATTCCCTCGGCGGCGGCGTCGCGATGCAGTTCTGCTACCAGTTCCCGCGATTCGTCGAGCGGTTGGTGTTGGTGGCCGCCGGTGGTGTGACGCGCGAGGTCAATCCGGCATTGCGGCTGGTGACACTTCCGGTGGTCAACGAGGTCCTGACGCTGCTGCGGATACCCGGGGTGATGCCCGCGCTGCAGGGCGCGGCCAAGGCCCTGGTCAGCCTGCCCCACCTTCCCGGTGTACCGCAGGAGATCTCACCGCGCCGGGCGCTCAACGACCACGAGGATCTCTTGCGCGTACTCGGCGATCTCGCCGATCCGCACGCGCAGGCGGCGTTCCTGCGCACCCTGCGCGCGGTGGTCGACTGGCGTGGTCAGGCGGTGACGATGCTCGACCGCTGCTACCTGACCGAACGCCTTCCGGTGCTGTTCGTCTGGGGCGAACTCGACACCGTCATCCCGTACGAGCATGCGCTGATCGGGCATTCTGCGATCCCGCATTCGGAATTGGCGACGTTCCCCGGCGCCGGTCACTTCCCTTTCCACGACGATCCCGAGCGTTTCGTGCAGGTGATCACCAGCTTCCTCGAGCGCACGCAGCCGGTGGACTTCGATCCGCAGAACTGGCGGTATCTGATGTCCACCGGCGGTGCCCGGCCGGAGGAGTTCGTCGGCGACGAGGACACCGTCGAGGCGGTGCTCGATGCGATCGAGGACGAGCGCAGCGCAACCTGACCTGCGGGCGGGGGACGAGGTGTCGATCGGGTGGCCTACGCTCGACTCCCCTGCCGCCGATCCCCGTGAGAACATGGTCGCCATGAGCTATCAGCAGTATCCGGGAAACAGCGGTCAGGGCCAGGCGTACGGCGCAGGCCAGCCGGGCTATGGTTCCCAGCCCGGGTACGGGTCCCAACCAGGTTATGGATCTCAGCCGGGCTTCGGATCGCAGCCGGGCTACGGCGCCCAGCCGTACGGCGTTGCCCCCGGCCAGTCCCCGTATCCCGCCTACGGTGGGGTGCCCGGATACGGCGACTTCAACGTCGACCCGGCGACCGGTGAACCGTTGTCGGACAAGAGCAAGCTGACCGCGGGCCTGCTGCAGCTGTTCCTCGGGGGCTTCGCCGCCGGTCGTTTCTACATCGGCGACATGAAGTTGGCTGTGATCCAGTTGAGCGGCCACATCGTCGGCTGGCTCCTGGTGATCGTGGGTTTCGTCGTCGTTGCCGCCGGGGCCAACAGCAATTCCACCGGCGGAGCGGCATTCGGCGGAATCATGCTGCTCGTCGGCTGGCTGGTGATCCTCGGCTTCGGCATCTGGGTCCTCGTCGACGCGATCATGATGTTCGCCGGCAGCGTCCGCGACCCGCAGGGACGCAAGCTCCGCAGCTGAGCGGCGAGCACACACGCGACAGACCGGTTCAGGCGTCGAAGGCGAGCGCCGCGGCCACCCGCACCGGCGAGTTGGCCTCTCCGTACCCGCGGTATCCCCCGCGACGGCAGACCACCTCGAAGAACAGGTCGTCGGCGATGGTCGGGGTGAAGAAGTGGAAGAACTCTCCGCCGGTCTCGTCGGCGTCGTAGAGGATGTCGTAGCGGCGTAGCGCATCGATCCGATCGGCATCGAGGTCGAAGCGCGCCCGCAGGTCGTCGTAGTAGTTCTCCGGGATCGGCAGTGTGATCAGCCCTCGGGAGCGGCATGCGCGGGCGGTGGCGATGATGTCGTCGCAGGCGAATGCCGCATGGGTCAGTCCGCCACGCCGGCGCAGCGGGCCGTGACCGTCGAGTCGCGACGGCACCAGGGACGCGACGAGTCGGATCGGCTCACCGCTCTCGGTTGCCGATGTCAGTGCCTGCGAGCGCATCGTTCCGACCGCGTCGGGCACGTCGAGCCCCTCCTCGACGGACATGCCGAATACCGAGCGCAGCAACAACATTGCCGCCTCCCAGTCCGCGGGGCTCATGCCGATGCCGATGTGGTCGACCCCGGTGTAGAGCGAGGTGACCGCGGCGGGCTCGCGCGGCACCAGATCGAAGTGGCGCTGCCAGGTCCCCGCCGACAACGCGGGACGCAGGTCGACGGCGAGGGTGTCGGTGACGTCGAGTCGCACGACCTCCACCGCCGCCTCGGGCTTCGACGACGGCCCGGGTGCCGCGATCGATGCAACCGGCACGTCGAACTCCGCGGCACGTGCCGCCCACGCCTCCGGATCGGCACTGCGCAAACCGATTTGCGCGATGGTCGGCATGTCGGCCGGCGCTCCCGGCGACGTCCAGACGGTGCCGACGGTCGGATCGACGACGACGGCCAACTCGGCATCACGGTAGAGCTGCAGACCGGTGGAGCTGTCGACGCCGCTCAGATCGAAGCCGATGGCGCCGAGGACCTCGCCGAGTTGGGGAGCCGAGGTCGGGCCGGCCGCGACCCGGATCGACACGATACCGCCGGTGACGGGCCGCCGTTGCTCATCGTTCGCCGAACTCCCCTGCAACACAATGGTTTCGGATGATCCGGGACGGTCGGCGCCGACCAGTTCCGCGAGATATCGTAGCGAGCGGTGCGCATCGCGTGCGGTACGTACCGGATCCGCATGGCGGAAGACATCGCTGAACACCTCCAACGACCACGGGCCCCGATAGCCCGCCGCAAGAACGTGGTCGGTGAACGACGCGAGATCGAAGTTGCCCTGCCCCGGCAGGCATCGATGATGGCGACTCCACTGCAGCAGGTCCATCGCCATCCGCGGGGCATCGGCGAGCTGCAGGAAGAAGATCGAGTCGCCGGGCAGGTCGGCGATACCGGACGGGTCATCACCCCGCGAGAGGATGTGAAAGCTGTCCAGGCAGGTACCGAGTGCCGGATCATCCACGGCGGCAACGATGGCGGCCGCGTGGCGGTAGTCGTTGACGTGATACCCCCAGGCGAGCGCCTCGTAGGCCAGTCGCTTGCCACGCGCCGCGGCGAGCTGCGCCGCGGTCGCGAGTTGTTCGGTGAGTAGTCCGTCATCGCACGCCGCGGACGCCAGCGGCGACGAGCACACCAGCAATAGGTCGCAACCCAGGTCGTCCATCACGTCGAATTTGCGCTCGAGGCGAATGAGGTTGCGCCGGAATCGGTCCGGATCGTGGGAGTCGAGATCGCGGAACGGCTGATAGAGGTCGATGGCCAGTCCGCGATCGGCCGTGGCGCGCGCCAGCTCGGCAGGCCGACCGGGGGCGGCGATCAGATCGGGTTCGAAGATCTCCACCCCGTCGAAGCCGGCGTGGGCGATGGCGTCGAGTTTGTCGCCGAGAGTTCCCGACAGACAGACCGTCGCGATCGACGTTCGGGCGCCGAGCGGCAGCGCCGATCCAGGGGCACCCGAAGCGGTCTGCGCGGTGCGGGTCAGCGACATGAGATGGCCTCCTGTGATCCGGGACACGATGCGAAAAATGTACCAGATGGTTCATTGAGTTGCCCTGCAACGCTGATATGAGTGCAGTTTTCCAAGGCTGCCACCTGCGCATATTGAGATATTTATGAACGATCTGGTTAGTTGTCTTGACCGGGACGAAGGTCCTTTGTATCGTCAGTCACACGCCCGACACCCTGTGTTGGCGAGCACAACTTGGAGGACCGATGACCGCACCCACTTCCGATCTGCCGGCAGCCCAGCCGCGCAAGGCCGCGTTGGCCAGCTTCATGGGCAGCCTGGTGGAGTACTACGACTTCTTCATCTTCGGCACCGCCTCGGCGCTGGTGTTCAACAAGATCTTCTTCCCCGACATCAGCCCCACGGCAGGGACCCTGGCCAGCTTCGCCACATTCGGCGTCGCCTACATCGCCCGCCCGGTCGGCGCGGTGGTCCTCGGCCACTTCGGTGACCGCATCGGCCGTCAGCGGGTCCTGGTGTTCACCCTCATCCTGATGGGCCTGGCCACCTTCGCGATCGGATGCCTGCCCGACTACCACTCGATCGGCATGGCCGCACCGATTGCTCTCGTCGCTCTTCGCCTGCTGCAAGGACTTTCGGCGGCAGGCGAGCAATCGGGCGCCAGTTCGCTCACGGTCGAACACGCCGACCAGGGCAAGCGCGCGTTCTACGCCAGCTGGACGCTCAACGGCACCCAGGCCGGGCTGCTCGTCGGCACCCTCGCCTTCATCCCCGTCGCCGCGCTCCCCGAGGACACCCTGCTCAGTTGGGGCTGGCGTGTCCCGTTCTGGTTCAGTGCCGTGGTCATGTTCGTCGCATACCTGATCCGCCGCACGATGCCCGAGACCCCCGTCTTCGAGAAGATCAAGGACTCGACCGAAGGCGTCTCCGACATCCCGCTGCTGGTGCTGCTGCGCTTCCACTGGCGGGCCCTGGTCCGGGTGATCGCCTGCTCGACGATCTCGGTCATGAGCACTCTGTTCTCGACCTTCGCCCTCAAATACGCGACCACCGACTTCGCCGTCTCGAAGAGTTCGATGTTGCTCGTCAGCGTCATCGCCAACCTCGTCATGCTGCTCAGCCAGCCGCTGTGGGGCCTGGCCGCCGACCGTATCGGGCGCAAGCCGATCTTCATCGGCGGAGCACTGGGCTGCGCCGTACTGGCATTCCCCTACCTGCTGATCATCACCACCGGCTCCTTCTGGGCGATCCTCGTGGCCACCCTGATCATCCAGACCGTCGTCTACGCGGCCGCCAACGCCGTCTGGCCGTCGTTCTACTCCGAGATGTTCCCGGCCAAGGTCCGGTACTCGGGCGTGGCCATCGGCACCCAGATCGGCTTCATGGCCAGCGGGTTCCTGCCCCTGATCGCCGCCGCGATCCTCGGCGAGGGCCGGATGGGTTGGGTCCCGGTCGCCGTGGTCGTCGCCGCGTTCGCCGTGGTCGCCGCACTCGCTGCCGCCACCGCGGTCGAGACGCACAAGACCGACACGATGCGACTCGGCGAGGAACCCGTCAAAGGAGCCGACACCATGACCGCGTCCGCCCCGGCCTCGCCGTCGATGGCCTGACACCTCTCGCCCACCCGGCACCGGGACGATTCCCGGCCCGATCATCAAAGGACACACCAATGTTCGACATCGAATTCGCCACCGCAGCCCGCCGCGCATCCGGCGGTGCCGTGGTCGCCGCCCTGATCGGGCAGGGGATCTCCCGGTCGCTCACGCCTGCCATGCATGAGCGCGAGGCCGCCCACCACGGACTGGACTACACCTACCTGACCCTCGACGTCCCGGTGGCGGCCACGGCCACCGTCGACCTCGCAGCGTTGCTGGCCCGCGCCGCCGACGCCGGGCTCGTCGGGCTCAACGTCACCCATCCGTTCAAGCAACGCATACTGGCTCATCTCGACGATCTCTCGCCCGACGCCGCCCGTCTCGGTGCGGTCAACACGGTCGTCTTCGACGGCGGTCGCGCGATCGGCCACAACACCGACTGGTCGGGGTTCGCGCGCAGCTTCGACCGAGGCCTCGGCGCCGGTCTCGGCGCAGCGGCCGCCCCCCGGAAGTCGGTGGTGCAGATCGGCGCCGGCGGAGCAGGTGCTGCCGTCGCCTATGCCGTACTCACCACCGGAGTGGCCCACTTCCACCTCGTCGACACCGACACCACCCGGGCCGCCGGACTCGCCGCCACCCTGCGCGCCATGTTCGATGCCGAGATCACCTCCGGTGGAGTCGATTCCGTTGCCGCCGCGCTGGCCGGCGCGGACGGGCTGGTGCACGCCACCCCGATCGGGATGGCCCATCACCCCGGCATCGCGGTGGACCCGGCGCTGCTGCGCGCCGACCTCTGGGTCGCCGACGTCGTCTACCGTCCGGCCGTCACCGAGTTGATCGCGTCGGCCCGTGCGGTCGGCGCACGCACCCTGCCGGGCGACGGGATGGCGGTCGGGCAGGCCGTCGACGCGCTGCGGCTGTTCACCGGCATCGAGCCGGACGCCGACCGGATGGCCGCCCACATCGCCGAACTCATCGCCGCCGAGGACCTCGCCGAACGCCGGACCGCCTGAGGGCGCCCGTCACAACGCCGAGGGCGCCCGCCAGTTCACCGACAGCGCTCAGCTCAGTCCCGACAGCGCTCGATGAGGCGCTGTCGGCGCCGGGAAGAGCGCTGTCGGCGTCGTGGCGAGCGCCCTCGGCACAGTGAACGAACGATAGAGTTCATGGCGTGACCGATCCCGCACCCCGACGCCGCGACAGCGAACGCACCAAGGCCGACATCGTGAAGGTCGCGACGAAAGAGTTCGCCGACAAGGGGTTTGCGGGTGCGCGGGTCGACGAGATCGCCGCCAAGACCCACACCACCAAGCGGATGATCTACTACTACTACGGCGACAAGGACGGTCTGTACCAAGCCGTCCTCGAGGCGTCCTACGGACGTATCCGGCGCCTCGAGCAGAAGGTCACCCACATCGCCGACGACCCGGTTGCCGCGTTGCGCCACGTCGCCGAGATCACCTTCGACCATCACGACCGCAACCCCGATTTCATCCGCATCGTCGCGGGTGAGAACATCCTGCGGGCGGCGCACCTCAAACATGCGGCAGGCGTTGGGCGGCTGGGTAATCCGGCGCTCGACGTGCTGTCACGGATTCTCGAGTCCGGTCGTGAGAAAGGGATGTTCCGCACCGACGTCGACGCCCTCGACGTCCATCTCGCGATCAGCAGTTTCTGCTTCTTCCGGGTGGCCAACCGGTTCTCATGGAAGACCCTGTTCGACCGCGATCTCGCCGCCACCGACCAGCGCATCCATCAACGACGCATGATCGGCGACATGATCGTCGCCTATCTCACCGACACGTCCACCCCGGACTGAACCGCCTCAATCCCCGCAGCATCCGCCGGTACCCGGCGGCACCGCGTCGCGGACATCACGCGTGACGGCGTTGCGCGCGGACAACTCGTCGGCCGCCGGGTAGTCGACACCCACCAGACAGAGACCACGCGCCTGGGCGACCGGGACCTGGCTGCTGCGCGCGCGCTGCGCCAACAACCCACGGCACCATTCGACATCGCGACGGCCGTCGCCGACGCAGGCGACCGCACCGACGAGCGAGCGCACCATCGACCAGCAGAACGCATCGGCACTCACCTCGCCGATCAGCACCCCCTCGTCGTCACGGCGCCACGCGAAGCGTTGGAGATCGCGGACCGTGGTGGCGCCTTCCCGGCGACGGCAGAAGGCCGCGAAATCGTTGAGCCCCAGCAGCGTCGAGGACGCTGCGTTCATCGCCTCGACGTCGAGTGGGCGACGCCACGTCGCGGTGGTCCGCGCCCGGGTGGGTTCGGCACCGAAGACCGCATCGGTGAGCCGATACCGGTAGTGGCGACGCAGCGCCGAGAACCGGGCGTCGAAGTGTTCGCTCACCGGGGTGACGGTCTTGACGCGCACATCGTCGGGCAGCATCTTGGCCAGCCGACCGACGAGCAACGCAGGACCGCCGGCCAGACTGCGCGTTTCCAGCGCCGAGGCCGGGATGTCGGCGTGACAGACCTGACCGGTCGCGTGCACGCCCGCGTCGGTGCGTCCGGCGACGGTCAGGCGGATCGGCACGCGCAGCACCGTGGTGAGGGTGTCCTCGAGTACCCCGCACACGCTGCGCTGCCCGACCTGACGTGCCCAGCCGGCGAAATCGGTTCCGTCATAACCGATGTCGAAGCGCAGACGAACGAACCCGCCGCCCCCGGAATCGGTGGCGGCGGGTTCGTGCGGCACTGTCCGGCTCAGTCGTCCGACTTCTTCTCGGTCGAGCTGTCGACGTCGGCACCCTGCTCGTCTGCCTCGACGGCGGTCGCGGCGGTCGACTCGTCGTCGACGGCCTCGGCCACAGCCTCGGCGTTGGCCTTCGCGGCGTCGTCGGCGTCGGCCTCCACGGCCTCGACGACGTTGTCGCCCGCAGGCTCGGCAACCGCGGCCTCGGTCTCGTCGAGCTTGGCCTCGGCGGCCTTGCGGGACGCGGCGACGCGGGTGGCGCGGTCGGCCTCGCTGGACGCGGTCGACCCGGTGACGAGTTCGATCACGGCCATCGGGGCGTTGTCACCCTTGCGCGGCAGCGTCTTGATGATGCGGGTGTAGCCGCCGTTGCGATCGGCAAAGCTCGGACCGATCTCTTCGAACAGGACATGCACGATGTCCTTGTCGCGGATCACCTTGAGCACCTCACGACGGTTGGCCAGCTTGCCGGCCTTGGCGTGGGTGATCAGCTTCTCCGCGTACGGCCGCAGGCGCTTGGCCTTGGCCTCGGTGGTGGTGATGCGGCCGTGCTCGAAGAGCGAGGTGGCGAGGTTCGCCAGGATCGCCTTCTGGTGGCTCGCCGACCCGCCGAGGCGGGCACCCTTGGTGGGCTTGGGCATTGTCTTCTCCTAGACGGACTCCCCCATCGCTGAATGGGGGAAGTCAGGGTTGGCGTGCAGCGGCTACAGCTGCTCGGTCTCTGCGAAATCCTCACCGGAGTCACCGTCGAACGACACATCGTCCGACCACGTTCCGGTCGCCGGGTCGTAACCGGCCACCTGCGACGGATCGAAGCTCGCCGGGCTGTCCTTGAGAGCCAGACCCAGGGCGTGCAGCTTCACCTTCACCTCGTCGATCGACTTCTGCCCGAAGTTGCGGATGTCGAGCAGATCCGACTCGGTCCGCGCCACGAGCTCACCGACGGTGTGTACACCCTCGCGCTTGAGGCAGTTGTAGGACCGGACGGTCAGGTCGAGATCCTCGATCGGCAGGCTGAACGAGGCGATGTGATCGGCCTCGGCCGGGCTCGGCCCGATCTCGATGCCCTCGGCCTCGACGTTGAGCTCCCGGGCGAGCCCGAACAGCTCCACCAGGGTCTTGCCCGCCGACGCCAACGCATCACGCGCGCTGATCGAGTTCTTGGTCTCCACATCGAGCACGAGCCGATCGAAGTCGGTGCGCTGCTCGACACGGGTGGCCTCGACCTTGTAGGTGACCTTGAGCACCGGCGAGTAGATCGAGTCGACCGGGATGCGGCCGATCTCGGCACCCGACGCCTTGTTCTGCACGGCCGGCACGTATCCGCGGCCCCGCTCGACGACGAGCTCGATCTCGAGCTTGCCCTTGTCGTTCAGGGTGGCGATGTGCAGATCGGGGTTGTGCACGGTGACACCGGCCGGGGGGACGATGTCGGCGCCGGTAACGGTGCCCGGACCCTGCTTGCGCACGTACATCGTGACCGGCTCGTCCTCTTCGGAGCTGACCACGAGGCCCTTGAGGTTCAGGATGATGTCGGTGACGTCTTCCTTCACCCCGGGGACGGTGGTGAACTCGTGGAGCACACCGTCGATGCGGATGCTGGTGATCGCAGCACCCGGGATCGAGCTGAGCAGGGTACGACGCAGCGAGTTGCCGAGGGTGTAGCCGAAGCCGGGCTCGAGCGGTTCGATGACGAACTTCGACCGGTTGTCGGCGAGGATCTCCTCGGTCAGGGTGGGTCGCTGTGAGATGAGCATTCTGAGATTTCTCCTTGTGGCCGACCGCTATATGACGGCCTAGAAGTGAACCGAACAGCTTGTGCTGCTTGGCAATTACTGATTCGACGGACTACTTGCTGTAGAACTCGACGATGAGCTGTTCCTGCAGCGGGACCTCGATCTGGGCGCGCTCGGGCACGTTGTGCACGAGGATGCGCAGGGTCGAGGGAACCACCTGCAGCCAACCCGGGACCGGACGATCGCCGACGAGCTCCTTGGCGATCTGGAACGGAGTGGTCTGCAGCGACTTCGGCCGGACGTCGATGATGTCGTACTGGCTGACGCGGTAGCTGGGCACATCGACCTTCACACCGTTGACGGTGAAGTGGCCGTGGCTGACCATCTGCCGGGCCTGACGACGCGTGCGGGCGATGCCGGCACGGTAGACGACGTTGTCCAGGCGGGTCTCGAGGAGCTTGAGCAACTCGTCACCGGTCTTACCGGTACGACGGTTGGCTTCCTCGTAGTAGCGACGGAACTGCTTCTCGAGCACGCCGTAGGTGAAGCGAGCCTTCTGCTTCTCCTGCAGCTGCAGGAGGTATTCGCTCTCCTTGATCCGCGAACGGCCGTGCTGGCCGGGCGGGTAGGGGCGACGCTCGAACGCCTGGTCGCCTCCGATGAGGTCGACGCGAAGACGACGGGACTTCTTTGTGGCGGGGCCGGTATAACGAGCCATTGTCTATTCTTTCCTTTCCCGCTAGACCCGACGCCGCTTGGGCGGACGGCAACCGTTGTGCGGCTGCGGGGTGACATCGGAGATGGTGCCGACCTCGAGGCCGGCGGCCTGCAGCGACCGGATCGCGGTCTCGCGACCCGAACCCGGTCCCTTGACGAACACGTCGACCTTCTTGACGCCGTGCTCCTGGGCCTTGCGCGCGGCGTTCTCGGCCGCGAGCTGAGCCGCGAACGGGGTGCTCTTGCGCGAGCCCTTGAACCCGACGTGGCCCGACGACGCCCAGCTGATGACGTTGCCGTTGGGGTCGGTGATCGACACGATGGTGTTGTTGAACGTCGACTTGATGTGTGCGTTGCCGTGCGGGACGTTCTTCTTATCGCGACGGCGTGCGCCCTTCTTCGGGCCTGCGCTTCGTGACTTAGGAGGCATTACTTCTTCTTCCCGGCGATGGTCTTCTTCGGGCCCTTGCGAGTACGGGCATTGGTCTTGGTGCGCTGTCCACGGACGGGCAGGCCACGACGGTGACGCAGACCCTGGTAGCAGCCGATCTCGATCTTGCGACGGATGTCGGCCTGGACCTCGCGGCGCAGGTCACCCTCGACCTTCACCGAGGCTTCGATGTATTCACGCAGCTTCGCGACGTCTGCGTCGGTGAGATCCTTGGCGCGCAGGTCCGGGCTGAGCCCGGTTCCGGCCAGGATCTCCTTGGAGGTGGTACGCCCAACTCCATAGATGTAGGTCAGTGCGATCTCCAGCCGCTTCTCGCGGGGGAGATCCACACCAGCAACACGTGCCATGTGGCGGGATTCCTTTACTTCTCAGAGGTCTGCTCCTGGTCCGTCCCGGACTCTTGCCGGGCTCCGGCCTCTGAACCGGAGGTGGGCGCCGACCCGTGTGTCGACGCTGGTGCCAAGAGGGCTTCACAAATCCTGTTCAGCTCTTCTGGTGTATTCAGTTGTCTCTCAAGCGACCCGGAGGGTGGCGAGTGATGATCAGCCCTGACGCTGCTTGTGACGCAGGTTCTCGCAGATCACCATGACCCGACCGTTACGGCGGATCACCTTGCACTTCTCACAGATCGGCTTGACGCTCGGCTGAACCTTCACGTCAATCTCTCCTGTTACTCGCCCGCCGGGCACGGCCGATGGCCGCACCGATGGCGGGTGTGGTTACCCCGGGCCGCCCCGGCCCGGGAGGTCTTACTTGTAGCGGTAGACGATGCGCCCACGACCGAGGTCGTAGGGCGAAAGTTCCACGACGACCCGGTCCTCGGGCAGGATGCGGATGTAGTGCTGCCGCATCTTGCCGCTGATGTGGGCGAGCACCTTGTGACCGTTTTCCAGCTCGATGCGAAACATCGCATTCGGCAGGGGTTCGATCACCCGACCCTCGACCTCGATGGCCCCGTCTTTCTTCGCCATGTCCTCCGCGATCCTGTCGCGCGCCCTCATCAGGCGCGTAACCCGGTTGAATTCGTTCCGATCCGTTACTGTGTGGGCACCCCGGGACAGCGTCACCAGGTGCCCGTTCCGGTGCTGACCGGAACTCGATACCTCACGCCCCGGCCCGTGCAACCACCTGCGGAGAGACTCCTGCGGTGGACACACGAATGCCGGCACGCTTTGCGCACCGCCGTCCTATGCTACGCGAACTGCGGGAACACTCCAAACCGTCGAGAAACCCGGAACCATGGCCGCACGAATCCGGCATCTCGCGCCGACGATGGCACACTATTTGCCATGCGTGCCTTCTTGATCCAGAGCGCTCTCAGCGGCGTCGCCCTGTGGGTGGCGACACTGATCGTGCCCGGCCTGGACTTCGTGTTCCCCGACAATGCGGGCTTCGGCGTCAAACTGGGGATCGTCGTGTTGGTCGCGCTGATCTTCGGCGTGATCAACGCGTTCATCAAACCGATCGTGCAGATCTTCGCGATCCCGCTCTACATCCTCACCCTCGGGCTGATCCACATCGTGATCAACGCGTTCATGCTCGAGATCACCTCGTGGATCACCCACAACACCACGTCCTGGGGCCTACAGGTCGACCACTTCTTCTGGTCGGCGGTTCTCGGCGCGCTGGTCATCTCGGTGGTGAGCTGGCTGATCTCGATGGTGCTCAAGGAGCCCGTCCGATGAGTCGAATCAGCGAGCTGCGCCGGCCGTCACGCTCGTTACCCTGCCTGTGTGTGAGGCGTCGCGTGGCAGTTGCATCTCAGGGTTGCCCCTGAGCGCATACGTCAGGGTTTCGGGGATGCTCCCGATGTTCGTCGCGGTGAAGTCGGAGGACGATCATCGACATGAGAATCGACACCTGGTGGCCACGGTTGGCCTCGGATACGCAGGCGTGGTTGATCGAGCACAACGGCGAACCGTTGCCGCCGGGAGTGAAGGCCGAGATCTTGACCGTGAACGGCGGATCGACGGAGCCCTCGTGGTGGGCCGGGGAACTCGGCGAGGGTCAGACGGAGCTTTCCGATGCCGCCGTCGACTGGATCGAGTCGGTTGCCAACGACGAGGGCATCTGAGAAACGCTGCCCCCGCCCGGCGTCACCGGCCGTCGAGACATCAGGCCGCCGACGTCAGGCCCCGGCGGCGATGATCGCCGTCAGCTGCTCGATCGGCGATCCGTCGCCGAGCACCTGGATGGCGACGTGGTCGGCGCCGGCGGCGAGGTGCTCGTCGACCTGCTTGCGGATCGAGGCCGCATCGCCGTGGGCGACCAGCGCGTCGATCAAGGCGTCGGAGCCACCGTTGGCGATGTCGTCGTCGGTCCATCCGAGTCGCTTCAGATTCGACGTGTAGTTGCGCAGGTGCAGGTACGGCTGGTCGACCGGCGGGCGTCCGACGGCTCGCGCCGCCTGCGGGTCGGTGTCGAGCACCACCTTGTGCTCGGGAGCCAGCAACACGCCCTCGCCCAGGGTTTCGCGGGCGATCGCGGTGTGTGCGGGAGGCGTCAGATACGGGTGCGCCCCGAGCGCGCGGTCGGCGGACAGGCGCAACATCTTCGGCCCCAGCGCGGCCAGCACACGACGCTCGGTGGGCACGTTCTTCTCGTCGAGGACGTCGAGATATTCCCCGACCGCCTCGTACGGCTTCTTGTACTCGGCGGTCGCCTCCGGGTGGCCGGCACCGATGCCGAGATAGAAGCGGCCCGGGAAGTCCCGGTCGAGTTCGTGGAATTCGTCGGCGATCGCGGCGGCGTCGGTGTTCCAGATGTTGACGATGCCGGTGGCCACCGTGATGTTCTCGGTTGCGTCGAGGACCTTGCGGATCGGACCGAGATGCTTCGGGGATCCGCCCAGCCAGATGGTGCCGTACCCGAGACGTTCGATCTCGCGCGCCTCATCCGGCGAGAACCGGCCGAACCAGCCCCATACCCCGTGCCGTCCGAATCGTTGGATGTGCGCGGTCTTCCCCGAGTCAGTCATGTTCTCCGAGTCAGTCATGCCCTCCGCAACCGCAGACGGCGAACGGCTATTCCGATCGCCCCGACTTTCCGCCGGCCCGACTCCCGTCCGATGCGGGGTACCATTCCGAATACTCACCGGAAAGGAGTTCCCTGGTGAAGAGTTTCTGGTGTGGGGCCGTGATTCCCGACTGCGATACGCGTTTCGTCGGCAGAGACGAACCCGACGTGCTCCGGCAGGTGGCCGAACATGCCGCCGGTGTGCACGGACTCGACGATCTGCCCGCCGCCACCGTCGACCGGGTCCGCCGGTTGATCTCCGACATATCCGAGTGATCGGGCGACGCGCGCAGACCGGCGGACGCGGAAAGCGATTGGTGGGATGCACCACCCTGCGGTGAGCGAGCCGGTCGACGAGCTGGATGCAGCCGTCACCGAGTTGCTCGACGCCGGCCGCGCACCGCGACTGGTCTATCAGCCCATCGTCGACATCGCGCGTCTGCGTGTCGTCGGATACGAGGCACTCAGCCGTTTTCCGGGACCCCTGCAGGCCAGCCCGGACCGGTGGTTCGCGGCGGCGGTACGCGTCGATCGGGCCATCGAGCTGGAAGCGATGGTCGTCGAGAAAGCACTCGCCGCGCGAGTGCACTTGCCGGCCAACTGTTTTCTGACGATCAATGTGGCGCCCGAGGCGCTTGTCTCGACGCCCATCCAGAAATTGTTGCAGCACACCGACCTGACGCGGGTGGTCGTCGAACTCACCGAACACTCCGCGGTCTCCGATTACGATGTCGTCCGCCGAGCGGTGGCCCAGGTACGCGACCGCGGTGGTTTCATCGGTGTCGACGACGTCGGCGCCGGGTATGCAAGTCTGTACCGGATTCTGGCCATCCGGCCGGACTTCGTGAAACTCGACCGTGAATTGATCACCGGCCTCCACAACGACGAGGCCAAGGCCGCGCTCGTCGAGATGTTCGGCGGTTTCACCAGCCGGATGGATTCGTGGGTCGTCGCCGAAGGGATCGAGCAGCGCGACGAGTTGCATCGGTTGGTGCAGCTCGGCGTCCCCCTGGGTCAGGGATACCTCCTCGGGCGTCCTGCACCCGAGATGGGTTCTCTCGAACTCGATCCGAGCACCCTCGCCCCGACCATCAACCCGACGGTGACGGCGGCACCGCAGTCCACGGTGGCCCGTCTCGCGCACCCCTGCCTGACCGCACCTCTGGACTCCCCCGACGGCACGTTGCGCACCACGCTCTCCGACGGTTCGACTCTTCCGCTGGTCATTCTGCTCGACTCCGGTGGTCGCCCAACACAACTGGCGCAACAGAGCGATCCGACGACGATCGAACGGCGCGACGTGCTGCGGATCCTCGACTCCACCGACCAGCGAGAAGCGTTGCGGCGTGCGATGACGCGACCACGGCCGAGCCGGTTCGATCCCCTCGCGTGCTGCGACATGTCCGGAGCGTTCCTCGGCGTCGTGCCGATCGAGCGGCTGATCGAGGCCCTGATCGTGGTCTGAGTGGGTCCTGCGGCGGCGAGATCTCGCCGGCCGGGGAGAGGAGCTGCTACATACCGGCGAGCATGTCGTCGCGCCGCTCGATGATCGACGCCCGCATCTGTGAGGTCAGCAGCGTCGGGGTGCCCAGTGCCATCATGTGGCCGCTGTCGTGCGGATTCACGCCGTTGGCCCGCAGAAACGGCTCGGCCCGTTGCGACACACTGCCTTTCACGCCGAACCAGTCGAGAAACTCGGCAACGGTCGTCGTCAGGAAATCCCCGCCGAGGGTGTCGTTGGCGCGCCCGATGATCCAGCCGATGGCGGCCGCCGCCCGATCGGTCGACGCTTTCCGACGAAAGATCGCAGGATCGCGGCGCGCCGCCCGGGCCAGCAATCGCCGCATGGCCGTGCGGTGTTCGACGTCGAAGAAGACCTCCGCGCTCGCATCGCAGCGCTGCCGGATCACCTCGACCACGGGCAGGATGTCCTCGGCAATTCCCGTGACGTCGAACTGTTCGTCGGGCAGCGGCTCTGCGTCGAGGCTCAGCAGCGTCGGGCGTCCGCCGACCCGTTTGTCCAACTCGCACAGAATGAACTCTTCGAGAGATGACCCACTGGAATCGAAACCCGGTGGATAATCGGACAACCCGTCGAGGATCGAGGCATCCTGCCCGAGCGCCGACGCCCGGGCGAGCTGCGCCAGCAGTACGGCGTTGGATGGCCGGTCACGCCGGATCTCCTCCCGGAACTCTGCTTCGCATTCGTCGATCGCCGCGAGGGTGTCGGCGGTGGCGGCCCTGCTGATCCCGCGCTCACCGTGGCAGTAGCGGACGAAGCGACGCATCAACTCCGGGTACCGCTGAAGCGATTCGACGTCGTCGATGATCTTGCGCGGAATGCGATCGAGCAACATGATCTCGACGACCACCGGACTCCACCGCATGGGATCCGGTGCAGCCATCCACATCAACGGTTCGAGAGCGCTGCGGTGCTCCGCATCGTCGAGGGGTCGACCGTGGGGCGAGGCAAAGAACGCGTCGGCGAGCTCGGAGTACTCGACATCGGTCCACTCGCGCGGTGACGGCGCGGCACCGGCCTCAGGTAACAGCCGCAGCGCCCACTCGACCAGCGGACGGCACATCGGCCACGAGTCGGATTCGGCCGGCGGGAAGGTCATCCGACCGATCTTCATCGCCTCCTCGAGGGTCGCGCGAGCGGTACCCGCGTCGACGGGATCGCACACCACCGTGGTCATCGACGAGGATGCGCTCTCCCGGAAATGCGCGAGCAAATCCTCCACCGGCGCCGGAACGACGAAGGCATCCTTCACGATCGAACCCATGTTGTGGTCGACGTACACCAGGAATGAGAGCTCGTGCGCCGGCGGCCACCCGATCGTGAAGATGTAGGACTCGCCATCGCTCAGTTCGTCGCCGACGGCATAGACCTCAGAGACCACGCGCGCCTCGCCGAACGTGTCGAGCCACGCCGGCATCGGCTGGCGACGACCGGCCAGCGTGCGTGTGATGCGCGCCGCGAGGAGTTCGTCAGCCTCGAGTTCATCGGCAAGTAGTTCCCGGAAAACCGTCAGGGCGGCCGTCGTCTCGGCGAAGGAGATCTCCACGAACGACTCGATCAGCGTGTCGCGCGTGGCTCGATCCTCCCGATCGGCGAGCGGATGCGGTTCGGGATCGGTGGCCTCCAGCAGCCCGCCGAGCGTGACCAGCAGGTCGATCGGTTCACCGGTCCGCAGCGCGCGTCGGATGCTCTGGATGAGCGGCTGCTCGTCCGCCCCCGGCAGCGGTCCACCGCCGCGTCCACCGCCCGTTGCCGAACGCACCGGCTGCAGATGCCTGCGCTTGGGATCTTTCTTGCCTCGCGATCGCTTACCCATCACGGGCAGCGTACTGGCAAGCGGTCGGCGTCGTCAGGTACTGGTGGCGTGAGGTCGGCCGGGGCGCAGTCGACCGCAGAGCATCGGCGATGGCAGGCTGATCCCCATGCGTGCTGTCATCCAGCGGGTCACCGAGGCCTCGGTCGTCGTCGACGAGGACGTCGTGGGAGAACTCGACATCACACCCGGCGGCCACGGTCTGGTGGCCCTGATCGGCGTCACCCACGCCGACACCGAGGCCGACGCCACCAAGTTGGCCGACAAGATCTGGCGTCTGCGAATCCTCGACGGCGAGGCCATGGGCGGATCGCCGGCGGAGGTGTCGGCTGCCGACATCGACGCACCGATCCTGGTGATCAGCCAGTTCACGCTGTACGCCAACACCGCCAAGGGTCGACGCCCCTCATGGAACGCGGCGGCGCCGGGGGCGGTCGCCGAGCCCCTCGTCGATGCGGTCGTCGACGCCCTGCGGGCCGCAGGGGCGACGGTGGCCACCGGGCGTTTCGGCGCACACATGAGCGTGCGCCTGGTCAACGATGGGCCGGTAACCATCATCGTGGAGACGTGACACCGGTAGCTTCGAGGTCATGGGACGTATCACCGCACGTCGCCGGGTGATCCGCGTCCGGCGCGGCGAACCCACGGCGCGCGCCGACGTGCTGGCCGTCGAGGAACCACTGGAGATCCGGATCGGCGGTCGGGCACTGGTCGTCACCATGCGCACACCCGGCCACGACGTCGAGCTCGCGACCGGCTTCCTGGTGTCGGAAGGGCTGATCGCCCGCGCCGAGGACGTGATCTCGGCCCGCTACTGTGCGGGTGCCCGGGCCCCCGGCGAACCCAACAGCTACAACATTCTCGACCTCACCCTGGCCGACGGGATCGGTGCGCCCGACGCCGTACCCGCCCGACGCTTCACGATGAGCAGTGCCTGCGGAGTCTGCGGCAAGGACAGCATCGACGCGGTGGCGACGGCGTCGCGCTTCACCGTCGACGACGACCCGCTGGCCCTCGACACCGACACCGTCCTCGCACTCCCCGACCGTCTCCGTGAGGGACAAAAGGCATTCGACCGGACCGGCGGCATTCATGCCGCAGGTCTGTTCGACGGCACCACCGGCGAGATGCTGGTGATCCGAGAGGACATCGGACGTCACAACGCCGTCGACAAGGTCGTGGGCTGGGCCCTGACCCAGGATCGACTTCCGTTGCGCGGCACCGTCCTCCAGGTCTCGGGACGGGCCAGCTTCGAGCTCGTGCAGAAGGCGGCGATGGCCGGCATCCCGATGCTCTCGGCGGTGTCCGCTCCGTCCTCCCTTGCCGCGGACCTCGCCGAACAGCAGGGGATGACGCTGGCCGGGTTCGTGCGCGGTGATTCCCTGGTGCTCTACAGCCGACCCGACCGCGTCCTGGGATCACCGGCCCGGTGAGCCGCCCACATCCCCGCTTCCGACACCGCCGCTCTCACACCCGCTCCCCCGTCTGCCCGTCGAACCAGTGAACCTCGTCGGCGACGGGCAGCAGACCGATCTCGTCACCGACGGTGAACATCTGCCGGTGATCGGCACGCACCACCACCCGCCCGTCGCGCACCGGCAGATCGGCTGCGCTGTAGACGAATTGCTCGGCGCCGAGTTCTTCGACCAGTTCGACCCGTGCAGTCACCGACCGCGGTGTCCCGGCCGCGACCAGCTCCCAGGATTCGGCGCGCATCCCGACCACCGCCTTCCCCGGCACCGCCCGCGGCGCCGGCAGGTCGGCACCACCGAGGTCGACGTGCCCGTCGTGCACCTCGACGTCGATCAGACACATCTGTGGCGTGCCCATGAAACCGGCGACGAAGACATTGGCCGGATGCCGATAGATCTCCCGCGGCGTCCCGACCTGTTGCAGCACACCGCGATCGAGGACCGCCACCCGATCGCCCATGGTCATCGCCTCGACCTGATCATGGGTGACGTAAAGCGTCGTGGTGTCCAACTTGCGCTGCAACGCGGCGATCTGCGCACGTGTGCTCACACGCAGCTTCGCGTCGAGATTCGACAGTGGTTCATCCATGCAGAACACCTTGGGGTGCCGGACGATCGCCCGACCCATCGCGACCCGTTGACGTTGCCCGCCGGACAGTTTCGCGGGTTTGCGGTCGAGCAGTTCGTCGAGTTCGAGCATCGCCGCCACCTCGTTGACCCGGGCGGCGGTGTCGGCCTTGCTCATCCCCGCGTTGCGCAGCGCGAATCCCATGTTGTCGGCGACCGTCATGTTCGGGTACAGCGCATAATTCTGGAACACCATCGCCACGTCACGGGACTTCGGTGGCAGACCGACGACGTCGGCGTCGTCGATGAGGATGGCGCCCGATTCCACCGACTCGAGGCCGGCGACCATGCGCAGGCTCGTCGACTTGCCACAGCCCGACGGGCCGACGAGCACCATGAACTCGCCGTCGGCGATCTCGAGGTCGAGGGCATCGACGGCGGGCGAACCGTCGCCGAATCGCTTGGTGGCCTTGGCGTAGGTGACCGAGGCCATTACTTGGGCAGCTTCGGCTGGATCTGGGTGGTGTAGATCTGCTCGATCTGCTTCTGCGTATCGGCCATCGTCGCGGCGACGTCGGCGTTCTGCAGACCGATCTTCTCGAAACCGGTGCCGATGATCTTGTCGCCGCCGGGAATGAACACCCGAGCGTAGTTCTGCGGCTTGGTCTTCGGCAGTTGTTCGATCGCGGTCCGGAAGTTCGGGTTCTTGTCCAGGAAGGCGGTCATCGACGGCGCGGTGACCGCGGCCTTGCGCACCGGCATGTAACCGACGTTCTGCGAGAAGTAGGCCGTGTTGTCGGTGTTGGTGATGAAGTCGATGAACTTCAGCGCGTTGACCTTGCGCTCGTCGGAATTGCGGGCCGGGATGGCCAGTCCCGCACCACCGGTCGGGCAACCGATCGTGCCGTCCGGGGCCGGAAGGAACGCCGTCGAGAACCGGAATTTCGCATCCGAGGTGATACCCGAGAGGTCACCGGTGGAGGCGACCGTCGAGGCGAGGAGTCCCGCGCTGAAATCACCGGCGATGTCGTTGGAGATCTTCGCGTACCGGTCCTTGTTGATCGTGTCGCTCAGATACTGCGCAGCGGCAACGGTTTTCGGGTCGGTGAACGTCATCGTCCAGTCGTCGGAGTAGGCGCCACCGAAGGTCCAGGTGGGTCCTTGGAAGGTCCAGCCCAGGTAGTCCACGGCGTTGCCCCACCCGTGCGCCGACTTGCCCGAGCCCACCACCGACTGGATGCGCGGACCCCACTCGGCGAACTCCTGCCACGACGCCGGACCGCGGGCGGGCAGCCCGGCCTGGCTCCACACATCGGCGTTGTAGTAGAACAGCGGGGTCGACCGTGCGTACGGCAGCGCCCACGTCTTGTTGTTCCACTTGTAGTCGCCGACAAGGGAATCGACGTAGCCCGACGGATCGACGCCGGCCTTGCCGAAGAGGTCGTCGAGCGGTGCGATCGCACCGATCAGGGCGAAGTTGAACCACCACACATCGCTGAGGATGATGATGTCGGGCAGTGCGCCGCCCGACAGTGCGGCGTTGAACTTCTGCGCCGCCTCCTCGTAGTTCTTTCCCGCATCGATCAACTGCACCTTGATGCCCGGGTTGGCCGCCTCGAACCGCTTGATGAGTTCCTTCTCGACGTCGGTCGACTTGCCGGGATGGTTCGACCAGAAGGTCAGGTTGTTGGGATCACCGTCATTGCTCGAGCCGCCACCCGAGCCGGCACATGCAGCGAGGGCGGCCGCAGCGGCCACGGTCAGTCCGGCGCCGAGGAATCCACGGCGGGTCAAGTCGGTCATGCGCATTCTCCTGGATGTGTGATGAGTGATGAGAGTGGGTCGGGATGGTCAAACAGGCGGGGCCACAACGGTGTACGCGATCACCCCTTGACCGCACCGGAGGTCAGGCCCTTGATCATGTGGCGTTGGAGTGCGAGAAAGACGATCAGCATCGGCAGCATCGCCAGGACCGTCGCGGCCATCACCGGTCCCCAGTTGGTGACGCCGTCGTTGTTCTGCAGCTGCGTCAGTCCCACCGGCAGTGTCGCCACGCTGTAGTCGTCGGCCATCAAGAACGGCCACAGGTATTCGTTCCATTCGTTGACGAGGGTGATGAGGGCGAACGCCACCATCGTCGGAATCGACAACGGCAACACCACACGCACGAGCAACCGGATGTGCCCGGCGCCGTCCATGCGGGCGGCCTCGATGATCTCCGGTGGGATCGACAGAAAGTGGTTGCGCATCAAGAAGGTTCCGAACGCGACCCCGGCCAGCGGCACGATGATCCCGGCGAAGGTGTTGCGGAAACCGAGTTGGGCGACCAGCGAGTAGTTGGTGATGACGGTGATCTGATTGGGCACCATCAGCGCCGCGATGATCACCAGGAACACGAGGTTCTTGCCCGGGAATCGCAAGAAGACCAGACCGTAGGCGCTGAGCACGCCGAGCACGAACTTGATGACACCGAGGATCAGCGTGACGATCAGCGAGTTGCGCAGGAACTGCCAGAACGGCACCGAGGTGGTGGCCTCCCGGTAGTTCTCGGGATGCCACGTCGAGGGCCACCACACCGCGGGCTGTACGTAGATCTCGGATCGATCCTTGAAGGAGGTCAACACGATCCACGCCAGGGGCACCACGACGACGGCCAACGCGACGAGCATCGCGAGATAACCCAGCACCTGCACCGTCCGCCGACGCCTGCGCGCACGTACGGCAATCCGTCCGCGCTCGTCGGAGACGATCGCCCCGCCGCGTCGGTGCGCGTCCGCAACCGGTGTGTCCGTGGTCGAGGTCATCGTGCGCCTCGATCCATCAGCCGTACCTGGGCGACGGTGACCACGAGCAGGATCAGGAACATGATGGTGGCGACGGTCGCACCGTACCCGGCGCGGAAGTTGCGGAAGGTCTCCTCGTAGACCTGGTAGACCATCGTCGTCGTGCCGTTACCCAGGGGACCACCGCGGGTCATCACGTTGATGATGTCGAAGACCTGTAATGAGTTGAGCAACACGGTGATCGAAAGGAAGAACGTCGTCGGACGCAGCTGCGGCAGGAGCACCTTGCGGAAATGTGTCCAGCCCGAGGCGCCGTCGACGGCGGCCGCCTCGTCGAGATCTGCCCGTTTACCCTGTAGCGCAGCGAGATAGATCACGAACGCGTATCCGAGGTTCTTCCACACGTAGGTGACGGTGATCATGAACAGCGCCCAGTGGGGTTGCTGATAGAAGTCCGGCGCCGACCCCAGTCCGAGCCGATGCATCAGGTCGTTGATCAGGCCGAAATTCGGGTCGAACACGAACTGGAAGGCGATGCCGACCGCCGCGCCCGACAGCACGAACGGGGCAAAAACCACCGACCGCACCAGGTTTCGGCCCTTGAGCTGCCGATCGAGCAGTAACGCCAGCGCCAGTCCGAGGGCCATGCTGCCGACGACCGCGACGACGGTGAACACCACCGTGTTCACGACGATGGTCGCGGTGTCCTCACGGGTGAACCATTCGCGATAGTTCGCGAGGCCGATGAACGTCGAGCCGGGCGAGGAGATGTTCCAGTCGTAGAACGACATCCGGATGTTCTCGATCAGCGGCCGATAGGTGAACACCGCCAGCAGAACGAGATTGGGGCCCACGATGGCAAGGAACAGGGCATAGGACTTCCACGGCCGACGCCGGCCCGCGCGGGGCAGCACATGTTCGTTCACCGATGGCACCCGGCGAGTATTCAGCCGGCACCTGACCGGACGCGAACGGCTGCGTTGAGCGCCGGTGAGCGATACGTGTCCGGCAGGTGTCGCCGCCTGAATCGGATACGGCGCGTCGCCGCGGTCAGCTGGGCCGAAAGATCAGGACGGTCGGTTGGTGAGGATTCGCGGCCCGTCGGCGGTGACGGCCACGGTGTGCTCCCAATGTGCGGCACGCGAGCCGTCGTCGGTGACGACCGTCCAGTCGTCGTCGAGAACGCTTGTCTCGGTCGTGCCCAGGGTGAGCATCGGCTCGATCGCGAGGGTCGACCCGACGACGAGCAGGGGGCCCGAGCCGGGCGCACCCTCATTGGCCAGGAACGGTTCCATGTGCATCTCACGACCGATACCGTGACCGCCATAGCCGTCGACGATCCCGAACGCACGATCGAACTCTCGCTCGGCGTCGTGGGTGCCGGTCTCGATGGCGTGCGAGATGTCGGTGAGGCGTGCGCCGTCGATCATGGCGGCGATCCCGGCCTCCATCGACAGCCGGGTTGCCTCGGAGAGCTCGGCATCGGCCTGCGACAGTTCACCGACCCCGAAGGTCCAGGCCGAATCCCCGTGCCAGCCATCGAGAATGGCACCGCAATCGATCGAGACCAGATCGCCCTCGGCGAGAATGACAGTGCTCGACGGGATTCCGTGCACCACCACGTCGTTGACCGACGAGCAGATCGATCCCGGGAATCCGTGGTAGCCCTTGAACGACGGCACCGCCCCGGCCTGACGGATCACGGTCTCGGCGACCTCGTCGAGTTCGAGGGTGCTCACCCCGGGCGCTGCCGCCGCGCGCACGGCAACGAGCGCGGCACCCACGACGGCACCGGCGGCTTCCATCGCGTCGAGTTCCCCGGCGCTGCGGAACGGCACGCGCTTGCGTTTACGGAATCCCATCACCACACCTCATCCGATCGTCTCGGCTGGAAGAAAAGGCGCCGGGCCACACCGATCGTGCGGTGTGGCCCGGCGCCGGAAAATACTTGTGTCGGTGGACGTCAGGAGACGCCGGCACCGAGTGCGCTCAGCACCCGCTGATGCACGTCCTGGATGTCGCCGACCGCGTCGATCGTCTTCACCTGATCGCCGTAGTAGTCCAGCAGCGGCGCGGTCTCCTTCTGATACACCGACATCCGATTGCGGATGACCTCTTCGGTGTCATCGGCACGGCCACGGGCCAGCATGCGCTCGACGACGACGTCGGGGTCGACCACGAACGACAGCACCGCATCCAGCGAGGAATCGAGACCGTCGAGGATCTCGGCGAGGGCGTCGGCCTGCTCGGTCGACCGCGGGAATCCGTCGAGGATGAATCCCTTCGACGCATCCGGCTCGCCGACCCGGGCGCGCACCATGTCGACGGTGATCTCCGAGGGCACGAGGTCACCGGCGTCGAGATACCGCTTGGCTTCGATGCCCACGGCGGTGCCCTGTGAGATGTTGGCGCGGAACAGATCACCGGTGGAGATGTGCGGGATGCCGAGCGATTCGCTCAACAGTTCCGCCTGGGTACCTTTGCCTGCTCCGGGGGGCCGAGAATGACAAGTCTCACTTCAGGAATCCTTCGTACTTGCGTTGCATCAATTGACTGTTGACCTGCTTCATCGTGTCCAGTCCCACGCCGACCATGATCAACACGGCCGTGCCCCCAAATGGCAGGTTCTGAACACCACCACTGTTCCCGATCTCCAGGAACAGGTTCGGCAGTACCGCGATGATACCCAGGTAGATCGAACCCGGCAGGGTGATGCGACTGAGCACATACCCGAGGTAGTCCGCGGTCGGTTGCCCCGGGCGGATACCCGGGATGAAGCCACCGTACTTCTTCATGTCATCGGCACGTTCCTCCGGATTGAAGGTCACCGCCACGTAGAAGTACGTGAAGAAGATGATCATCAGGAAGTACACGATGATGTAGACGTAGTTGCTCGGGTCGGCGAGATAGGTGCTGACCCAACGCTGCCAGCCCGACGGCGCCTCCGACGAGCTCTGCGTGAGCTGCACGATGAGCTGCGGCAGATACAGCAGTGACGAGGCGAAGATGACCGGGATGACGCCGGCCTGGTTGACCTTGAGCGGCAGGTAGGTCGACGACCCGCCGTACATCTTGCGGCCCACCATGCGCTTGGCGTACTGCACCGGGATGCGCCGCTGGCCCTGCTCGATGAAGACCACACCGGCGACGATGATGAGCACCGCGACCACGACGAGCCCGAAGACCAGGCCGCCTCGGCTGGTGAGGATCGTGCGTCCCTCGGCGGGGATACGGGCGGCGATGCCCGCGAAGATCAGTAGCGACATGCCGTTGCCGATGCCGCGTTCGGTGATCAGCTCACCGAACCACATCACCAGGCAGGCGCCTGCGGTCATCACCAGGACGATGATCGTCAGGCCCAGGATCGACTTGTCGTTGAGGATGTTGTCGCCGCAACTCGAGGGCAGCAGGTTGCCGCGCACGGCCAGTGCCACGATGCCGGTGGACTGCAGCAACGCCAGCGCGACCGTCAGGTAGCGGGTGTACTGCGTCATCTTGGCCTGACCCGACTGGCCCTCCTTGCGGAGTTGCTCGAAGCGCGGGATGACCACCGTCAGCAACTGCACGATGATGCTGGCCGTGATGTAGGGCATGATGCCGATCGCGAACACCGACAGCTGCAGCAGTGCGCCGCCGGAGAACAAGTTGATCAGCGAATAGACCTGGTTGCCGCCACCACTGTTGATGGTGTCGATGCACTTGTGCACCTCGACGTAGTTCACGCCCGGTGAGGGAACCGTCGCCCCCAGGCGATACAGCACGATGATGCCGATGACGAAGAGGATCTTCTTCCTCAGATCGGGCGTCCTGAAGGCCGCGATGAGGGGGGAGAGCACTAATTCCTCCTAGAACGACCACGCGTCATCTTGCACCGGGTGTCCGGCTCACGTGCTCGGCAATCGACATTGATCAGTGGTTGCGGGGCAACAACGGTGAAACTCTAACAGCCGCTCGCGCGCGGCCCGTCCGACGTCTGGTGTGACGTCGTCGGCCGGGCACGGCCGTCGCGGCCGCCACCTTCCGATGGCGGCCGACGCTCGGACGTCATCCCCCCGGGCGCCGGTGACCACAATAGACGTCGTGGTCGGCCGGGTGCCCCGACGCCGAGGTCCGCAGCGGCGACGACGCGGTGTCGCATCCGCTACGGACCTCGGCTACCTGCATTTTTTCTTACTGCTCGGTCGCGCTGCCACCGGCAGCGGCGATCTTCTCCTTGGCCGATGCGGTGAATTTGTCGGCGGTGACGTTGACCGCCACACCGAGTTCACCGTCGCCGAGGACCTTCACGAGCTTGTTCTTGCGGACGGCTCCGGCGGCGACGAGCTCGTCGACGCCGATGGTGCCGCCCTGCGGGAACAGACGGGCGATGTCGCCGACGTTGACGACCTGATACTCGATCCGGTTGCGGTTGGTGAAGCCCTTGAGCTTCGGCAGCCGCATGTGGATCGGCATCTGGCCACCCTCGAAGGCGGCGGGCACGTTCTTGCGTGCCTTGGTGCCCTTGGTGCCGCGGCCGGCGGTCTTGCCCTTGGAGCCCTCGCCGCGACCCACACGGGTCTTGTCGGTCTTCGCGCCCGGAGCGGGGCGAAGATGGTGGAGCTTGATGGTCATGACTTAACCTCTTCGACTGTCACGAGGTGCGAAACCACGTTGATCAGACCGCGGTTGATCGGGGTGTCCTCGCGGGTGACCGACTTGCGGATGCCCTTGAGGCCGAGCGTCCGCAGGCTGTCACGCTGGTTCTTCTTGGTACCGATGGTGCCCTTGACCTGGGTGATCTTCAGCTGTGCCATCTCTCTCACACTCCCTGGCCGGCACGGGCGCGGAGCATACCGGCCGGTGCCACGTCTTCGATGGGGAGACCACGACGAGCCGCGACCTCTTCCGGACGCTGCAGCATCTTCAGGGCGGCCACGGTGGCGTGGACGACGTTGATCGCGTTGTCCGAGCCGAGGCTCTTGGCGAGAACGTCATGGACGCCCGCGCACTCGAGCACGGCACGCACCGCGCCACCGGCGATCACACCGGTACCGGGGCTGGCCGGACGCAGCATCACGACACCGGCGGCGGCCTCACCCTGAACCGGGTGGGTCACGGTGCCACCGATCAGCGGAACGCGGAAGAAGTTCTTGCGAGCCTCTTCGACGCCCTTCTGGATCGCGGCCGGGACTTCCTTGGCCTTGCCGTAGCCGACACCGACCATGCCCTGGCCGTCGCCGACCACCACGAGAGCGGTGAAGGAGAACCGGCGGCCACCCTTGACCACCTTGGACACACGGTTGATCGCGACGACCCGCTCGAGCTGGTTGCGGTCGTTGTCGCGGCCACCGCGGTCACCGCCGCGACGGTCACGGCCGCCCCGGCGATCGTTGCGGTCTCCGCTTGCGTTGTTGTTGTTGTCGTTTCCGGCGGGTCCGTTTCCGCCGTCACGCTGACGTCCGGGCATCAGAGGATCCCTCCGGTCTTGGTTTGGGTACGTGTGGTCATCATCAGAACTGCAGGCCTCCCTCACGGGCGGCGTCGGCGAGCGCGGCGATCCGGCCGTGGTAGTCCTTGCCACCACGGTCGAACACGACGGCGTCGATGCCGGCGGCCTTGGCGCGCTCGGCGATCAGCTCGCCGACCTTGCGGGCCTGGGCGGACTTGTCGCCGCCGGCCGCGCGGACGTCGGCCTCGATGGTCGACGCCGCGGCCAGCGTGTGGCCGGCGAGGTCGTCGATCAGCTGCACGTGGATGTGGCGGCTGCTGCGCTTGACCGCGAGACGCGGACGCACCGGCGTGCCGGCGACCTTCTTGCGCAGGCGGAAGTGACGACGGTTGGTCGCGGTGCGACGGCGGGTCGACACATCCTTGCCGAGGGGCTTGCGGACTGTCTTGGCTGCTGTATCACTCATGGCTTACTTACCCGTCTTTCCGACCTTGCGACGGATCTGCTCGCCTTCGTAGCGAATGCCCTTGCCCTTGTACGGGTCCGGGCGACGCAGGCGGCGGATGTTCGCCGAGATCTGGCCGACTTGCTGCTTGTCGATACCCGACACCGAGAACTTGGTGGGCGACTCGACGGCAAAGGTGATGCCCTCGGGAGCCTCGATCGGCACGGGATGGCTGTAACCGAGCGCGAACTCGAGGTCCTTGCCCTTGGCCTGGACGCGGTAGCCGACACCGAAGATTTCCATCTTGTTGGTGTAGCCCTTGGTCACGCCCTCCACGAGGTTGGCGACCAGCGAGCGGTTCAGGCCGTGCAGGGCACGGTTGCGGCGCTCGTCGTTGGGCCGGGTGACCACGATGGTGGCGTCTTCCTGCGCGACGGTGATCGGCGCGGTGACGGTGTGGCTGAGTTCGCCCTTGGGTCCCTTGACGGTGATGGTCTGGCCGTCGATGGAGACGGTGACGCCCGCGGGGATCTCGATCGGGTTCTTACCGATACGCGACATGTTTGTGTACCTCCCCTTACCAGACGTAGGCGAGGACTTCGCCGCCCACGCCCTGGTTGGCTGCCTGGCGATCGGTGAGCAGACCGGACGACGTGGAGATGATGGCCACGCCGAGGCCACCCAGGACCTTGGGCAGGTTGGTGGACTTGGCATACACCCGCAGACCCGGCTTGGACACGCGGCGCAGACCGGCGATGCTGCGCTCCCGCGAGGGGCCGTACTTGAGGGCGACGACGAGGTTCTTGCCGACCTCCGCATCTTCGGTGCGGTAGTCGGTGATGTAGCCCTCACGCTTGAGGATCTCGGCGATGTTCACCTTGATCTTCGACGAGGGAAGAGTCACCTCGTCGTGGAACGCCGAATTGGCGTTACGCAGACGTGTCAAGAAGTCTGCGATCGGGTCAGTCATGGTCATGGTTGACCGTCAACCTTTCTCGTAGCGGTTCCCATACAGCGCCGGTCAGCGATGTGACTCCAGAGGATCGCTCCCCTGACCTGCGGTGGGCCTTCCACGAAGTGGATAGTTGTTATCTGTTCTCGTCGCCGATGCCCTTGGCTTTTCACCAGCACCGGAGACTGTTCAGTTGTGGTCCACACGCGTACGTGTGGTGAGTCCCTGGCACCTGAGGTGCACAGGCAACCGGTCTAGTGTAGAGAATTCGCTGGCCAGACCCAAATCGCCGCCGGCAGCGCCGTCTCCACAGCGACAGCGCTCAGGGCGTGAGTGAGAAGTCGTATCGCGAGGTCGGCACGACGTCGAGTTCCCGGTCGGCGCCGAAGCGCGCGACGCTGGCCAGCATGGCGGTCAGCCGCCGCTGCAGTTCTTCATCGTCGCCGTCGCTGCCATAGAACGCGTGAGGGTCGGAGATGGCCGCCATCGGGAACAGCTCTTCGACGATGCCGGTCACCCGCACATCTCCTCGGTCGCCGGAATCCGTTGTCAGACAACGCTCGACGATGTTCTGGTAGTAGCCGAAGGTCGCCTGGGTGTCGATGGCCACCTGTGTGTGCTCGTCGAGCCAGATCCGCAGCCATTCGTCATGGGCGAGATCCTGTGGCCGTCGCAGGAAGGCGATATTGGCCAGTGCGTCGACGCGCGTGCCGTCGGCGGTCGGCGGCGGGTCGAGCGGCGCACGGGTCTGCACCTCCCACGCCGCGAAGCTGTCCACATGTGCGTCGATGCTCTCGAGCGCTGCGGTGGCATCAGGGGCCCAGACGCTGATCACCGCATCGATCGGCGGGTCGAAGGTGGAGATCCGCATCGCCCCCTGCACCGCGTCGTCGGAGATGTTGATCTGGAGACGTCGGACTCCCGCGGACGCGCAGTCGGCTCGAAATGTCGGGGTCAGTAGCTGCCCGCTCCCCCAGACCGCCACCATCACCTTTCGATCCCCGAGACGCCGGCTCATGTCGGTGAGGGTAGCGGCGCCGAAGCCGCCGGCGGTCGAGATCGGCTCGACCGACCGGATGACCATCGGCCCCGCACGCCGGGTTCGGCGTTAGTCTGCCGAAGTGAACTGGGAAGTGTTGTCATGCGGCCTGCGCGGTCACGAGACCTATCGCCCCGACGAGTCCGAACTCGCCGATCGCCTGCACGTCGACAGCGCCGCCGGCCAGGCGTGGCGGTGTCTGCGATGCGGCGACTTCGCCGTGGGTGAGCCCCGACGCAGCGGTCCCGCCGACCACGCACCCGAGGTTCCACGCGGCGCGCTGCTGCGCGACCTGATCATCATGCGGGTGCTGGCCGTCGAGCGGCTGCTCCGCGGCCTGTTCCTGGTGCTCGCGGGCGTCTTCGTCATCGAACTGCGCCACAGCCAGCAGACGCTGCAGGAGAAGTTCGACGCCGAGCTGCCGTTGTTGCGGCCGATCGCCGACCAAATCGGCTGGAACATCGACGATTCCAAGGTCGTCAGCTGGATCGAGAAGGCGACGACGCTCTCGAGCACGACGATCGTCCTTGTCGGATGCGCCCTGCTCGCTTATGGCGCAAGCCAATTCGTCGAGGCCTTCGGTCTGTGGTTCGCCAAACGATGGGGCGAGTACTTCGCGGTGATCGTCACCAGCATCTTCATCCCGCTCGAGGTCTACGAACTCGTCGAGCGTGTGACGGTGTTCAAGGTGCTGCTGCTCGCCGTCAACGTGGCCGCGGTCATCTGGCTGATCTGGAGCAAACGCCTGTTCGGGGTGCGCGGCGGCGGGAAGGCCTACCACGCCCAGCACAGCGCCGAGAGTCTGCTGACGGTCGAGCGGGCAGCCGTCGCCGACGGACACTGATCCACAGCCGCCGAAAGGCACGATCCACAGTTCCCTCGCGGTTGGTTCCGAACCCGGCCCCCGGGTGCAAGAGTGAAGGCATGGACACCAGCCACCTGACCTCGCTCGTCGACCAACTGATCGGGACCGCCCACCGCAGCCGCAGCGGCCGGGCGGCGCAGACCCTGCACGGCGACTCCTCACATCGGCTTCGGCACACCGTCATCGCCCTGGTGGCCGGGCGTGAACTGGCCGAACACGAGAGCCCCGCGGAGGGCAGCGTGCAGGTGCTGCACGGCCGGGTGACCATCACCGCCGGCGACGATGTCTGGAAGGGGCGTCGGGGCGATCTGGTGATGCTGCCCGACGCGCGGCACAGCCTGTCGGCACAACAGGATTCGGCGATTCTGCTGACGGTGATCACGGGGTAGGGCTTTCGGGTCCGCTGAAGAGACCGAAAGCACCTACTCCTCGCACCTCGTCAGGATTTGCCTTACCTCACGGTGGGCAGGCCGAAGAGTGTCGATCGTCGCTGTAGCCCTCTCCGAAACCGTGAATGGAACCCGGCCACACCTTGGCGATCCCGTGTCGACGGCCGTGGAAGCGCCATTCTCCCGCAATGGAACCCAGCTGCGAAGACCGGGACCATCAGCGCGCCGCCATCAATCGACGACGACACCCTCATCGGCTCAATGGAACACGGATCGAACTCAGGGCGACACGCAACCGCAGCTCGGACGCAGGTTTTACGCTCTACATGCCAACCACACCAGCCATGCCGAGGTTCGTCAGCACACGGCGGTCGTAACATACAGGTGACGTAACATACTGGGAGCGTATGTTGAGACGTTGGTATGCACTTCGTCAACCGCAGGCGCGAATTAGCGGACCTCGGTCGCTGGTCGACAACGCCTTAGCGGTGACCTCGAACGATGTGCTCGAACCGGATTCCTGACCACTCGAGGACAACTCACGGCTGCCTGATCTGGACGCTCTTCGTTCGAACGGCCTCGGCAGCGATGTCCTACCGGAACACACTCCCCTTGTTCTCCGACGCCTCGACGCGCTCGACGATCCACTCGGCGATCACTTCGGCCTTGCGCTTACGACTGGTTTCCTTGCGGGTGTCGAGTTCTTGCTCGGCGATGATGTCGCGGAGCTGATCAACCGTGAGCTCCCCCAACCGTGCCGTGAGACCTTGGGCACCGGATTCTCGGTAGACCACGAACGGGTCGAAGGCACCGGGCTGCCGTGCCACCCGCTTCTTCGGTGCCGGCGCGCGTTTGCGAGGTGTCGGCGCGGGCACAGCCAAAGCGGTGCCGTCGCCCGGCCGCAAAGCGTCGATCACGCCGGTCAACGCAGCGGCGAACCGAGACGATCGGTCCGCCTCGTCGATGATCACCCGCGTCAGCCCGGCGATCAACTGGGCTGCTTGCGGATTCTTGCTGTCGAGCTGGGCGAGGGCTCCTCCGATGGCGGAGTACTCCATGCGGCGGCGTGCATCGTCGGAACTCATTCGATCTTCCCCTGTGCTTCGGTCATCACATCAACGGTGAGGGCGCGGAACTGGTCGAACTGCCCCTGCGTGCCGTACTTGGTCTTGAGTGTTCCGTAGCCGGCGAATTCCGCCGCCGCAGCCACCGAGTTGGCCTCGTTGATGTAGCTGGGCAGGACGTTCTGGATGGTGGGGTCACGGCGTAGACGTTTGGTCGTCGACCGGTGCACCGCGGAATTAGCCTTGTACTTGGTGATCACCACGCCCAGTTCGACGATGGTCCGTCCGATCTCCTCGCTGAACTTGCGCACGCGATTCTGGATCTGCGGAATTCCATAGGTGGACAACACATCCGGGATCGTCGGGATGATGTAGGCGTCCGCCGCGGCCAGACCGTTGAGGGTCACCGGTCCGATGTTCGGCGGGCAGTCGATCAGGACGTAATCGTAGAAGTCGATAACCGGCGCGATCGCCTGCCGCAGAAAGCCGGTGCCCCCGTCTGCTACCCCGCCTTGCACGCGCAGGGCGCTCAGTTCTTCCTGCACCTCGATGAGATCGAGCGACGACGCGAGCAAATCGACGGTCGTCACCCGCTTCACCGGCGACACGCCCCGCTCGATCGCCTCGTCGAGCCGGAAGTACTCGGTGCCGTTGACCGCGTCGGAGAACAGCGTTGCCAGGGTCCGGCCGTTGGTGTTGAGCTCGAACCACCGTGCCTCGCTGATCATCATCGTGGTCAGGTTGATCTGCGAGTCGAGGTCGATGAGCAGCACTCGCTGACCGAACTCCGCCGACATGAACTCAGCGAGTCCGCCGGTGACGGTGGTCTTGCCGACCCCGCCCTTCAAGCTGATCGTCGCGATCACCTTTGCCATCGGGAACTCTCACCTTTCGTGTGATCACGCATCGACAATCGCCCCTGCCCCGTCCTTGCGGACGGTGAATCCGACCTTCGGCGAAGGATCGGCGAGGTACGGAAGCGCGTAGGAGAACAGGGTCGCCACGTCACGCGGGTCGGCCACACCGCGCTTGTGCGACTTGATATGCCGGCTTCGCGGCGGTGGGTCGCTGGCGAACAACAGGATCATCGCGCCCCGCGTCCGCTTCCGGAGCTGCGCCGCGAGTGGACCACCGACGTCCTTCTTCGGATTGCCGGCGATGTGCTCGATGGCGTCTCGCTCGCGCACCGCGGTGCCGGTGAATCCGGTGCGGTACTCGGCCTCTTCACGTTTGCGGTTCACGAGAGGAAGTTCTCTCGGGTAGTCGCCGATCATCACCGGCTTCTTGGTCTTCGGGATCGGCAGCAGGATCGCGAGATCTTCCAGCGCACCACGCTCGATCGCCGACTCGAAGGCCTTGCGGTGTGGCTCGAAGTCCCAGTTGGCATCCCACACGAACTGGCTGATCGCGCCGAGAACGACGTCGGCACTGACGATCCCGTAGCGCGCCTCGAAGATCCGTGGCGTCTGGTCCTTGTCGATGAACGAGAACGAACCGGTGCGGTCGAGTGCGTCGAGCAACGGACGAACGGCGCGGAAATGGCTCGCATTGTTGGCGCCGTCGCCGCGCGGGGCCTGCATCGTGAAACTGAAACTCTGTCCGCCGACGCTGCGATAACTCAACTCTGCGTTGTACATCTTGTTGGTGGCGGTCGGCTTGAGCCATGGCAGCCGCTGGAACACCATCGGCGGCACGTCTCGTGGCGTGACCATCGGCTCGCCGGCTTCGTTCAGCCCCTTGAACCTTCGCAGTTCGTCGCGGAACTCCTCCTCGTCGCCGACGATGGCCTCGAACGCGGCATACATGTCGACCACCGTCCCGCCGGGTCCGGGAACCTCCCGACCGATGAACAGCCGCACCAGATCTCGGTATCCGGGTCGGAAACCGAACCACCGCCCCATCTGCATCAGCGTGTCCGCCTGTGCAGTTCGCCGGGTGTAGTAAGTGGTGGTCAGCCCTTCGACCGTGAAACCGCGACTCAGCTTGGTGCCGCCCACCAGGATCTTCCACACCGAGCGCTCCTGGAAGTCCAACGGTTCCTGTACATAATCCTTGTCGGCGGCACCGTTGACGATGATCACCGGACTGATCCCCGCACCGATCCGGTCGCACGCCTCCCCGATGAACCCCTCGAGCTCGTCAAAGTACTGAGGGGTCGATGTCCCCGGCTCGGCACGATCGGCCGATACCACACGAAAATCGCTGTCCCACAGCTCCTCCAGGCGCGCCAGTCCGTGCGGCTGACTGTAGCCGGCGTTCTTCCAGAGACTCTCGAAGTCGGCGGCGAGGGACTCGTGCTCCTGCTGTTTGACCGATTCGTGTACGAGCATCGTGTGGTGACGGAAGTCCCCACGAACTCCCCGGTTCTGCCGGAACAATTTGATCGCCCCGGCCAGCACGTAGGAGTCCAGCGCCCCCAACCGTTCTGCGTCACGGTCCTCGTCGCATTGGGCTCGCAGACCCCGGACAAAGGCCTTCTCGTTGGAGTTGGCGGGGGTCTTCTCGGCCGTCTCGGAGAGATCATCACCGAGGTCGGTGTCACCGTCGTGGAAGTCGGCACCACCCATGTACTGCTTGGGGCGGTCGAGGCTGACGATGAAGTCGTTCGGGAAGATGTTCACCGAATCATCCGGATCGACAAACACATTGGCGAATGGTGTGGCGGTGTAGCCGACGTACTGGCTGCGTCCGAGCCGCTCGAGGAGCAGCGAGATCTGTTCGTTGATCGCGGTGCGCTCGATCCGCCCTGCGGCAAAATTCTTGGGGTTCTGCGTGTTCACCGACGCCTGGTCTGCTTCGTCGTCGATGATCAGAGTCGGGATCTGGTCGAGCGGTGTGGGAATCCGTCCGACGTCGGCGACGAGTTTCTTCAACACCGCCGCATTCTTCTTGACCACGGCAACCCGAACATTGCTCTGGTAGAGGTTGACCGGGTCGAACAACGGCTTCGAATGGTCGACGAACTCGTAGTGCAGGGTGCCGATCCCCTTCGCGAGCGCCTTGTAGTCATCGACACGACCGGTCAGCCGACGGATGGCGGGAGCCTCGTTGGAGTGATTCGGGTCGAGCACGTGATGGAGAAACTTGCCGGCGTGCCAATCCTCATCGTTGGCGTACTCCACCTCGTCGATGTTCTGCATGCCGATGAGTTCCATGTCGAGCCGGCGCTGGGTCTGACTGCGCAACAACTCGATCGTCCCGGTCAGCACGATCACCAACCGATACCCGGCGTCGATCGCCTTCGCGATCACACCGGTGAAGTTGGCGGTCTTGCCGCTCTGCACGTACCCGACGACCAGCCCCTTGGACTGATACGGCTCCTCGCGAGTCGGATCGGCCAGGCGCTGCACGACGGCGTTGGTGGCCACCCCCAGGTCCTCGACGGTCTCCGCACCCCACCCCTTGTCGAGGAGGAGTCGACGATAGGCAGACCAATAGAAGTCCTGCGCCGCACGCCGTTCCGGCACATACCAGGGTTCCCAGGGCTGCGGCGCAACGATCACCGTCGGCCCGCCGGCGATCGGGAAGGCCTCGGTGAGCGGCTCGAAGGCCGCGGGCGGAATCCCGAGAAGCGTATAGATCAAGGTCCTGCGTTCGGGGGTCTGTGCCTCGGTACCACCGGTCCACGCCGCGGCCTCTTCGGCGTCCCAACGAATCAGGGCCGATCGCACCGCCGACTGGACCGACGCGGCCTCGTCGGAGACCATGACGTCGACCACCAGATCCATGGTGACGGCGGAGGGGTCGTGTCCGGCATCCATCACGCGCCCGGCCACCGCGCCGAGGAATCGGGTGGGCGCGAGGTCGGTCGTGAACTCGCGGACCAGGGCGTCGATCACCACGTCGATCACTTCGGACTCCCCTCGTCGGCGGCGAGCGCCGCGATCAGGACACGTTGCCAGGCATCCATCTGTTCGACCTGTCTGGCACTATGCCGCACGGCGTCGAACATGTCCTGGGCAAGGAGGTACACCAGAGTCCTCAGCACGGGAACATCGTCGGCGGAACGGCGGCGCCCACCCAGTTGCGTGCGGAACCGGGCGTTGAGCCACAACGTGCGTGACTCCAGATCAACCTCGAAGAACCGATCGGCGGCCAGCACGCGCCAACCGATCGCGACCGGGTCCGCCGTGTCCACGAACGAGAAGCTGTCGGCGAACTCGTCGGCAACGTCGTCCGGTAGACCGATCCCGGGTTCGACGACGCTGATCGGCCGACGCTGTAGGCGTCGGGCCGCGACGGCGGTGGTCGCCGCGTCATCGAGGTAGTCGTCGGTGAGCGCCTGGTGCAGCGCGGCGGAGAGCGTCGCGTCCAGGGTCACCCCGGACTTCTCCGGATTGATGGTGATGTGCTGGGCGAGAACGTCATCGAGGTCGACACTCACTCGTGCCAACGCCCAGTCCGGCCGGGGCCGGAGCACGCCGAGCCACCCGCCGGCATGGAGCAGGCGGTCATTGCGGTAGACGAAAAATCCCTGCGAGTCACGACCGGGTAGGCCACCGAGTTTGTACTCGGGTGCCGAACTGCGAGCCGGCCAGATGTGCGCCTGCACCGCGTCGCGACCGAGGGCCGCCAGTGGCCGCGGGTAACCGGCTCGCCCGCTCACCCGGTAGCCGAACGGATCGATTCCGCGCACCGTCCGCGGTGCTCCGGCACGTCCGATGGCCTCGTCGAGAACATCGATCGTGATCGCCAAGCCCGTGGCGATCAGTCGGTGGAACACGAGGCCGAGGTGCGCCACCAGATCACCAACGACGGTCTCGAGCCACGCGACCTGCTCTTGCGCCGACGCCGTGTTCGGAAAGGTACGGATACCCCGCCATTCCACGACGGTGCCGGTCTCGAACGGAAAGCGCGGCCGCGCGGCCGTGATGACCTTCTCCGCGTCGGCATCCGGCAGTGTGGACAGTCGTGGCGGGTCGTGACGGTCATCGACGGCGAGCCGACGCGCCACCGGAAGATTCTCTGCCGCATGCGAATACACGGTCACGGTGTCGGCTTGACTGAGGGAAGCAGCTTTCAGCCCGACACCGAAATGCCCCTGATCGGCGACCCCATACGCGCGCTGTACGCCGTAGCGCATCGCCGCATCGATGGTGTCGGCGTCCATACCCCGACCGTCGTCGATGACCCGCAACCCGGTGATACGTCGGCCGGATTGCAGAAACCGGAGCAGTACGTGCGTTGCGCCCGCGTCGATGCTGTTGTCGATCAGATCGGCAACCGCGGTCGCGACGGTGTGATGCAGGCCGAGTGCGCGTTCGGTGGCGGTGAATGCGGTCGGTTCGGTCGTCATCGCACGGTGACCGTCCAGGCTTGCTCCAGGAGCGCGGCGACCGTGTCGTCACGGGACTGATAGCGGCTGAGGATGCGTCGCGGTTTGATGTCCGGATCGAGTCCGATCCCCGCCGCGAGCAGTGGTGCGACGTCGGAGTCGGCGACATCCTGCGGATCAGTGACGCCGATCAGGGCAAGGGCTCCGCGAACCGGGTCCGCGGCATCGGTCTCGGCGCAGGCCACCACGTCGAACCCGCCGCCTTCGGAATAGGTCAGGAACACCAGATCTCCGGGCTGCGAGGACAATTCGTTGAGAAAGCGGCGGATGGTCCCGCATGTCGGGTTCGTTCCGGTCCATCGGAGCATCTGTGTGCCGAGCCGGCTGGGCAACTCGCGCACGACGCCGTGGGTGCATCCCAGTGCCTGCGCCACACCGACAGGAACGGTGAATCCGGAACCACGAAGGTGTTCGGAGGTGACGCGGAGCCGAAAACACCAGGTGTCCCCGATCCGATACAGGCGGCGCGTAGGCCGGACGACAACGGCGACCGCTGTCGAATCCGCCTCTGCGGCGGAGTGTTCGGTGGCCGGACGATCAACGGCCGGCGTTCGTGGTGGCGTTTCTGACCCACCGACTTCTTCACCGAGAGACTCCGTCAGGCACCACAGGCCGTCCGGGGTGCAGGTGAAGCGCTCATCCTCATCAAGGTGTTTCACGACATGGTGTTCGGGTCGATCGGTGTTCAGCAGATCACTCAGGCGGTCGATGCCCAAAGGCCCGCGCACTTCCAGAATCCCGGCGGCATGATCGGCCAGACGGCGGGTGGACAACAACACGTTGTCGTCAAGGATCGGGATCTCGCAGTACTGCAACCACTCTCGGACCTCATCGGTCGACAGCCGAAGCGTCGACGCCGCGACGGGGACGGGCACGACAGCGTTGACGGATTCGAACTGCTCGAGCATCACGATCGTCCGCCCCTTGGCCGAGCGGAGATCGGGAGCCACCGCCCAGCCCCCGGTGACCTCGAATCCATCGTCAAGCCGGTCGAGCGCGAGCCATAGCGGCACGCCCAGTGAGGGCACCTCGGTGCGCAGAACGGGCTGCATGTCGAGCAGACGGTCGAGTGAGGTCACCGGCTGGATCTCGGCCCGAATGCTCGCGAGCAATCCGCCCGCGGTGGTCTCGAATTCACATGCAGCGGCCAGGTCCTGCTTGAGCTTGGCCACGATGCCGCCTGCTCGCCCTTTACTCACGTGCAGCCGGACGCTGAGCTGTCCCATGCTGATCGGTTCCGCGGCCATGACGAACTCGGTGAGTGCCAGCATCTCCCGGTCATCGAGTTGCTCGATCAGGTTCTCGAGCTCGTCGACCGGATTGGACTCCACCATCGTGGAGAAATCCTTGCCGGTGATCGCCGAGATCCGGGTGGCGACCTCCTGGACCTGTTCGGGAGCTTCGTCCTCGATCCCGACGGAGATGAGCGGCGCGCCCAGACTGCCGCGCAGACCGCGCCACCGTGCGAGCACTCTGAGGTCGTCGACGAGTTGCACGGCTACCGGACTGTCGGCCTCTTCGTCGGGGAGGACCCCGTGTTCGGGTAGTCGCAGGATGGACGCTCCGAGAACACCGGCGGCGACCTCCTGCACGGTGTCCGGGCTCGTGCCCTTCAACGCGAACAACGACGCCACACTCGACGACAGCAGTGTGCGGACGACTGCTCGGTCCCCGAGTCGTCGGACAACGGTCTCGGCGCGCGGATCAAGACGCAGGCCGGCGACGGGGATCGCCGGGTCGAGGAGCGGCGCGAGATCCCCGAAGGTGAGGTCCCGATGACGCCGGACCGCAAGACGAGCCAGGCCGACGACGAGATCGTCGAGAGAGACGAGATTGTCGAGAGACATGTCGGCGGCCGTGTCGCGCGGGGAGTCCGCGATCCACCAGTCCGACACGTTCGGGACCAGTTCTTCGAGGCAGGCGGCATCCGCCGATTCGTAGGAGTCCAGCCACGGGAAGAGGTCCACCCAGGTGTCATCGCGCAGGTCTGCGGCGTCGTACTCCGAAAACGCGAACATCACCCTCGAACTCCACCATTTCGCCACCACGCATGAGGTGATGATCTCCCCTCGGAGCTTAGCCAACCGAGGGAACCGCGCACTTCGGGCAGGCAGGTGCACCCGAGGGTTCACTCACCCGGTGGACACCGAACAGGGCAACCGATCGAGGCCTCCCGGACTTGTCGTACCCCCGTGATGTCATGAACGCACCCTCGAACAAAGGAGCGACCATGGCCGATCACGCCGCAGCAATCCGGGGCATCCCGCGCTGGCATCCCGATCCCCTCGTCCGTGAGACGCTGTCCACCATCCGCCGGTTCGGCTGGGCGGTGACAGCGGTCGGCGACGGGTGTTCGTGCGGGGATTCACGGTGCGCGCCGCCGGACTGCGCGTTCGCGTACACGACGGGTCTCGCGTTGCACTCGATCCCCGACCTGGTGGTCTTCGGTCTCGACGCACGCACCGGTTGTGAGTTGCTCAACGAACTCGGTGAGTTGTTCCACCGGGTCGACTGGCGATCGGTGGTCGACGGTCGGACCGAACTCGAGGTGCATGCTCTCGAGGTGCGGGTCCGGGTGATCGAGCTCGTCGACAAGTCCGACATGCTCATCACCAACGAGCTGTTCCCGAACCATCCTGCGCTGCAAGTGGTCTGGGCCGACGATCTGGGTACCTTCCCGTGGCAGACGGGCTATGCGCTGCAACCGATTCATCAACCGGTCAAGGGCGTCCCCGACACGGGCACCGCTCACGCCGGCGGCCCACGAGTCGTGAGTGCGTCGGTCGGCGGCAGTCGGGTCGAGTCTCGCCGTGCCCGGCGGCGCGGCCCTCGCGAGTAGAGCGGACGCCGCACGGGGCGGGCCGTCGACTCGCCCCGCGCGGCGTACGTGAGGACCGTGGACTCCGGTCGGTCACCGGCACATATCGGGCACACTGGAACCATGCGGCACCTCGCCCCAGGACAGAACACCGCGCTGCCATCGGCGACAGTGACGGTGTCGGTGCGTTCGGTGACGCCGGTGAACACCTCGGCGGTGTTGCTGACGTCGGCTCATCGGGTTCGGTCCGATGCCGACTTCGTCTTCTACAACCAACCGACCGGCCCCGGGATCTCCTACCGCGCCGACGGTGGTGCCGACGTGCTCGACATCGACACCACACGACTACCCGCCGATATCGTCACCGTGGCCATCGCGGCCAGCCTCGACGGAACCGGCCCCGTCTCGTTCGCGACCGCGGGACGCCTGGAGGTGACCATCGCACCCGCCGGCGCCGGGGCAACCGCCGAGGAGACGATCGCCTTCTCGCCGGATGGTCTCACCAGCGAGGCGGCGGTGGTCTGTGTCGAGATCTATCGACGCGGTGATGCCTGGAAGGTACGCGCCGTCGGGCAGGGATATGACGCCGGATTGGCGGGTCTGGCAACCGCTTTCGGCATCGATGTCGAGGACGACGTACCCGTGCCCGAGTCGCCTCCGGTGCGCGATCCCCAACCGTGGCCACCCGAGGCGCCGGCCCACCCCACCGCCAGTCCGTCTCCGCCCCGACCGCAGCCCGAGGGAGCACCCATGCACAGCGATCTGTTCAACCCCGATCATTCCGAGGTCTCCGGACAGGGCATCCAGAAGCAGGGCAGCAAGATGTGTCGCATCGGCCTGTCGGGTGAGGTGATGGCGCGGGCCGGGTCGATGGTCGCCTACCAAGGCGATCTGAGCTTCGAGGCTCTCGGCTCCGGCGGCATCGGACGCATGGTGCGACAGGCACTCTCGGGCGAAGGCGTGCCGCTGATGAAGGTGAGCGGCCGCGGCGATCTGTTCCTGGCCAACGCCGCCGCCGACGTCCACCTCATCGACCTCGACGGAACCGACGGCCTGACCATCAACGGCGCCAACGTGCTCGCCTTCGACTCCACGCTGCACTACGACATCGCGCGCGTGCAGGGGGCCGGCGCGCTCGGCAACGCCGGAATGTTCAACTGTGTCTTCACCGGTCGCGGGCGCATCGCGATCACCACCGACGGCACGCCGGTGGTTCTCACCGTCGACGCGGCCACCTACGCCGACCCCAACGCCGCGGTCGCATGGTCGTCGAGCCTGCGCACGTCGATCAAGTCCAACGATTCGTTCAACCTCGGAACCCTGATGGGGCGCAGCACCGGCGAACGACTCACCTTGGCGTTCGCCGGGCAGGGCTTTGTGGTGGTTCAGCCCTCGGAGTTGCCGCCGGGCGGATTCGTCGGCGGCACCGGCGACGGCGGACAAGCGGGCGTCGGTGGCATGCTCGGCGGGTTCCTCGGGCGCTGAACGCTTTTCGGCCCTTCATCGCCGACGAGTCACACGGCATCCGTGATAGCTGCTTTCAGGTAGCAAAGAGCGGACACCTTCGGGATCGGAGTACACACGTACTCTTACTGCGTGGTAACTTACGTTCTCGTCACAACGTGACGCACGACACTCGGCAGCGCCGCCACAGGGGGCGGTCACTTGTGGGAAGGGGAAATCGCAGTGCCGCATCATCGATTTTCACGACGGGCGTGGACCCGCAGAATAGCCACCACCGTGGTCGCGGTGGCCACCGGCGTGGGGGTGGCGCTGTCACTCGCGGGCCCGGCCGCCGCAGCCGACCAGCAACAGCAGCTCGCCGACTTCATCGCGGCGGGAGCCAAGAAACCTGTTGTCGCAGAGACGATTCTGGCGGGACGCAGCTCGTGGTTCACCCCGACCGGCAACGGTCCGCGCCAGGAGGGCTTCCTGCCGGCCTTCGGGTACGGGCTGACCAATCCCAACATCGCGCCGCCCGGGGCCAACGATTGGTCATGTAAACCGAAACAGGGTCAGGACCCGGTCGTCCTCGTCCACGGCACGTGGGAGAACGCGTACAACAACTGGGCGATGCTGTCGCCGGCCCTGAAGTCCGCGGGCTACTGCGTCTACGCGCTGAACTACGGCATCCTGCCGACCCTGCAAGGCGGCGGGTTGGGCGCACTGCTTCCCGGTGCCTTCGGCACGGGTGACATCGCGCAATCCGGCACGCAGCTCGGCGATTTCGTCACCAAGGTGCTGTCGACCACCGGTGCCTCGAAGGTGAACATGGTCGGCCATTCCCAGGGCGGCATCGCCGCGCGTCAGTACATCCGCTACGACGGCGGCGCCTCCAAGGTCGCCAACCTCGTCACCTTGGGCGCCACCAACAACGGCACCTCACTCGACGGAATCGGCACCCTGGGGCGCACCATCAACAACCTCGGCATCGACGTGCTCGGTCCGATCGCACTGGGCGTCGGCGCATCGGGCATCCAGCAGGTCTACGACTCCCCCTTCATCAAGAATCTCAACAAGGGCGGCGTGTACGCCGTCGGCGATGTGAAGTACACGATCATCGGCAGCCGGTACGACGAGATCACCACGCCGTACCAGTCGACCTTCTTCCCCGCGGGCACCAAGAACACGCGAAATATCGTGCTGCAGAACGGGTGCGAACAGGACACCTCGGACCATCTGTCGTTGAGCTATTCACCGCGCGCGGTGTCGATTGTCCTCAACGCCTTCGATCCGGCGGTTCCGATCGTGTGCGCGCCCAACGCCTGGCTCCTCGGCTGACGGCGAGACTCCACTTTCCGGCGAGGTGATGCCGCTCCCCCACGGCGGGAGCGGCATTGCCGTCTGCTCACCACAACCCCGAGACATCCGGGTTCTCGTCGCCGGTCATCAGCGGGGGCTGTCGCCCTCGGCGGTCACCGGACGCAGATTGGCCAGATGCGAAGGGCTGAGCAGTCGTTCGAGCTCGCCGCGCTCGAGGAGGCCCGCCTCGAGAACCAACTCGAGGACGGTACGCCCACTACGCAACGCCTCCTGGGCGATTGCGGTCGAGGCGACGTAACCCAGCGACGGGCTCAGCGCCGTGACCAGACCGATCGAGTTCTCGACCCGATGCCGCAGCGTCTCCTCGTTGGCGGTGATGCCGTCGACGCACCTGGCGGCGAGTGTCCGGCATGCCGCGCTCAGGTGGGTCATCCCGTCCGACAGGCAGGTCACGATGATCGGCTCGAAGGCGTTGAGCTGCAACTGGCCCGATTCGGCGGCCATGGTGATGGTGACGTCGTTGCCGATCACCTCATAGGCGACCTGCGAGACCACCTCGGGTATCACCGGGTTCACCTTGCCGGGCATGATCGACGATCCCGCCTGGACCGGCGGCAGGTTGATCTCACCGAGTCCGGCCCGCGGCCCCGACGACAGCAAGCGCAGATCGTTGCAGATCTTCGACAGCTTCACCGCGACGCGTTTGAGAACCCCCGACAGGTGCACGAACTGACCCACATCCTGCGTGGCCTCGACGAGGTCGTGCGCACTCACCAGGTCAAGGCCGGTCTTGTCGCGGAGATGGCCGACGGCCTTGTCCGCGTAGCCGACAGGGGCATTGAGACCCGTGCCGATCGCGGTGGCACCGAGATTGATCTCGTGCACCAGGGTCGCCGCCTCACGCAGACGTTGACGATCCTCGTCGATCATCACCGCGAACGCCCCGAACTCCTGACCGAGGGTCATCGGCACCGCATCCTGCAACTGGGTGCGTCCCATCTTGACGACCGAGGAGAACTCCGCGGCCTTGCGCGCAAAAGCCTGCTGCAGCACCGACATCGCCTCGTCGAGTTCACCGACTGCCCGGATGGTCGCCACGTTGACCGCGGTCGGGTAGACGTCGTTGGTGGATTGCCCGGCGTTGACGTGCTCGTTGGGGTGCAGGTGCCGGTACTCACCGCGACCGTGTCCGAGGATCTCCAACGCCCGGTTCGCGATGACCTCGTTGGCGTTCATGTTGGTCGAGGTACCCGCGCCGCCCTGAATGACGTCGACGACGAACTGATCATGAAAGCCGCCGTCGAGGATCTCGTCGCAGGCCGCGCAGATCGCACTCGCCCGCTCCTCGTCGAGGATGCCGAGATCGGCATTCGCGCGTGCCGCCGACCATTTCACCGCGGCGAGCGCACGGACGAGATGGGCGTTGGAGCCTATCGTTCGTCCGGTGACGAGGAAGTTCTCCACCGCCCGGAGGGTATGGATACCCCAGTACGCCTCGGCGGGCACCTCGCGCCGACCGAGAAGATCGGTCTCGGCTCGCTTCTGGGCCATCGTCACGTCTCACCTATCCTGCTGTCGGGCTGTCTGACAGCTCTAGTGTCATACATAGCTGAGCTATCGTCAACACGTACGACCACTACACACACCGGATCGAAGACGGAGGACCATCCCGATGACCAGCAGTTGGGCCGACCGCCGACCCGTCGCGACTCGGGTCAGCGCGGCCGAAGCGGTGTTCACCGACCTGCGCCAGGCCATCGAGAGTGGCGACCTCCCCGTCGGTGAGCGCCTCCCGTCCGAGGCCGCGCTCGGCGAGCGCTACGCGGTGAGTCGATCGGTCGTCCGGGAGGCATTGCGCTCGTGCACTGCACTCGGACTCACCGAAACCCGCACCGGCCGAGGAACATTCGTGGTCAGCAGCACGGCGTCCCACGACCTGAAGGTCGGCGAGTACACCGCGCGGGAGCTCATGGAGGCGCGGCCGCACATCGAGATCCCGGCCGCCGGGTGGGCCGCCGAGCGGCGCTCCACCGAGGACCTGCGTCAACTCACCGAATTGACGCAGGCCATGGCGGCCGAGTCGAATCAGACCGACTGGGTCGCCCTCGACGGACAGTTCCACCTGGCGGTCACACGAGCGAGCGGCAACCGGGTGTTCCAGAACGCGCTCGTCAACATCCGCAATTCACTGACTGCCCAGTCGGCCACACTCAATCTGGCGACCGGACGCATGCGCCGATCGAACGAGGAACACGAGCGCATCGTCGAGGCCATCAGCTCCGGCGACCGGCAGGCCGCCGAGCGGGCCATGGCCGATCATCTCGACGCCGTGCAGGTGGCGGTGCGCTCGCTCACCCACTGAACCAACCAGAGTTCTTCTGCCGCAGCAGGTTCAGAACTTGTTGCAGGTGCGCAGGGCCTTCGCCATGGCGTCACGGGTCATCGTGTGCTGCTGCGCGCCGATGCCGTGATCACGCAGAAACGCCATCACCGTCGAGCGGACCGGGTGCGCGTGACGATTCTTCTCCCGCAGCGCTTTCCGCTGCGCAGGCGACAGCACGATCATCTCCTCGAAGTGTCGCTTGGCCCGCGGATGCGAGTTGATCTGCTGCCACAGCGCCGGATCCTCGACGGCGAGCGCCCGTTCGACCTGCATCACCGAACATGTCGTTCCGAAGGCCTTCGGCGGCGACGGGGGTGTCGGTGCGGCTCCGGCGATACCGGCTCCGCCTGCCCCGACCACTCCCGCAATACCGATCCCCGCAACCGCCACCGCCACTCGACGACGCGTCGTTGCCAACCCCATCGACATTCTCCAGCCCCTTCCTCGGCACCGTGCCGACCAATAACAGCCGAAGCACACCCAATCGCGAAAACCTTTGCCGAAGCTGAGGACAAGCCGTGAGAACACCCCAGTAAGTCTGGGTGCAAGTGACGGTCAAGAGCAGGTCAACGATGTTTGCGACGTTCGTCCGATCAGGTGAAGATCGCGACGGTCTGGGTGCCGGTCATCACCAGTTGCCCGTCGGCGTCCCAGGCTTCCATCGTCTGGTAGGAGTAACCGCCGCGCGACACCGCACTCGTCGACCGCAGCAAGAACCAGCCGGTGGGGTCGACGGCCTCGTCGGCGCAGATGTCGATCGACCACATCACGGTACTGATGGGCGCCCAGTCGGAGAATGCCGTCATCGCCGCAGGCGGCAGGCTGTCACCGAGCGCGACGAGGGCCACGGCCGGATCGACACCCTGCGCATCACGGTGACGCATCCACCAAAGTACCTCAGGCTCCACGGCTTTCGTCACCGGTATCGCACCGCCGGCAATGCGTCGCTCGAATTGATCGGTGAAGCTCGGCTGCGCCCCGGGCCGTCCGCCGACGCTCGGGCAGCCCTGCGGGCCGGCGACGTCGGGGCGAGGGATCAGGGTGTGCTCGACGGAACTGTCACGCGCTCCGGCGAAGATCAGGGTCGATTGTGCCGCAACGGAGTCGCCGCTGCGCGTTTCCACGGCCACGCTTGTCACCGATCGGCCTTCGCGGAGTCGTCGTGCCCGCACGGTCATCGTCTCGGTGGCCGGTGCGGTGAACGCGAACTGCGCGGCCCGCAGGGCAGGTAACGGCGCGCCGTCGGTCTGTTGGGCGGCCACGACCGCGAGTGCTGCGGTCAAGCCGCCGTACGCGGTGCGGCCCTGGGTCCAGCCGGCCGGGATCGCGAACTCCTGTGCCGGGTCGAACGCGCGAAGCACCTCGGACAGAGACGTGCTGCGGGACTCGTTGTCGGTGACCGTCATGCGGTCATTCTATGCAGGAGTGCATAGTGAGGTTGAGTGGGGTTCGATGTGGCCGAGGGGCGCCCCGTGCGGTGCGGGGCGGAACGAAACCAGCATCGGTGCAAGAGGTCTCGAGGTTCGGCGCTGGCGCGCCTCACACCTCGACCACCGATCAAAGGGGCGCCGTCGGCGAGAGGGAGAGCGCTGCCGGCGAGAGCACGACGACCCCGCCTCCCGGTGCGGGAGACGGGGTCGCTGTGAGGTGTTGTGCGCCGGTGATGTCACCGGCGGGAAGTCACCAGCTCGACTTCTGCACGCCCGGCAGCTCGCCGGCGTGTGCCATCTCGCGCAGGCACACGCGGCACAGGCCGAACTTGCGGTACACCGAGTGCGGGCGACCGCACTTGTTGCAGCGGGTGTAGGCGCGCACGGCGAACTTGGGCTTCTTGTTGGCCTTGTTGATCAGAGCCTTCTTGGCCATCTCAGTTGTCCTTCGCGTTGTTGTCCTTGAACGGGAAGCCCAGCGCGCGAAGCAGCGCGCGGCCTTCGTCGTCCGTGGTGGCCGAGGTGACGACGGTGATGTCCATACCGCGCGGCCGGTCGATGTTGTCGATGTTGATCTCGTGGAACATCGACTGCTCGTTGAGACCGAAGGTGTAGTTGCCGTTGCCGTCGAACTGACGGTCACTCAAACCGCGGAAGTCGCGGATACGGGGCAGCGCGATCGACACGAGACGGTCGAGGAACTCCCACATCCGGTCGCCGCGCAGGGTCACGCGGGCCCCGATCGGCATGCCCTCGCGCAGCTTGAACTGTGCGATGGACTTGCGGGCGCGACGGATCTCCGGCTTCTGACCGGTGATCAGCGCGAGGTCGGCGACCGCACCGTTGATGAGCTTGGCGTCACGGGCGGCGTCGCCGACACCCATGTTCACCACGACCTTGACCACGCCGGGGATCTGCATGACGTTGGCGTAGTCGAATTCTTTGTTCAGCGCGTCCTTGATCTCGGCACGGTAGCGCTGCTTCAGCCGCGGCTGGACCTTTTCAGTGGTGGTCATCTCAGATGTCCTTCCCGGTCTTGCGCGAGATCCGGACCTTCTTGCCGGTCTCCTCGTCGACGCGATAGCCGACGCGGGTCGGGTTGCCGTCGGAATCCACGACCATCACGTTCGACACGTGGATCGGGGCTTCCTGCGTGACGATGCCGCCCGAGGCAGCACCACGCTCGTTGGCCGAGGCGGCGGTGTGCTTCTTGATGCGGTTCACGCCCTCGACGAGGACACGCTCGCGCTGCGGGTAGGCCTCGATGACCTTGCCCTTGGCGCCCTTGTCCTTGCCCGAGATGACGATCACGGTGTCACCCTTGTGCACCTTCATGTCAGATCACCTCCGGTGCCAGCGACACGATCTTCATGAACTTCTTCTCACGCAGCTCGCGGCCGACCGGGCCGAAGATGCGGGTACCGCGGGGGTCGCTCTCACCCTTGAGGATGACGGCGGCGTTCTCGTCGAAACGGATGTAGCTTCCGTCCGGACGGCGGCGCTCCTTGGTGGTGCGCACGATGACCGCCTTGACGACCTCGCCCTTCTTGATGTTGCCACCGGGGATGGCGTCCTTGACAGTGGCGACGATGGTGTCACCGATGCCGGCGTAGCGCCGCGACGAGCCGCCCAGCACGCGGATGCACAAGATTTCCTTGGCTCCCGTGTTATCGGCGACCCGCAGGCGAGACTCCTGCTGAATCATTCGATTCTCTCCTTGACCTGGATGTCGTCGACACGCCGAATCCACTGGGGCGGATCTGGCGTATCTGTGCGCCGGATTTCCGACCCGACGCACACGGCCTGTTGCCATCGGACACACGCCTGCCTGGGCTTTTCCGCTGTAAGCGGGCCTTCCCAGTGGGTTCACGAGCCGATTCGCGGCGCTCACGCACCGCAGGCAACCCGTCCAGTGTAGGTGAAACCGCAGGTGGGAACCAAATCCGCATCGCCGCCCCTACCGCGGAGCGCGAGTCGGGGGTTTCGTCGGCCGTGCGAGGGGGGAATGCCTGGCGCGGGCGCGTCAGGGGCGCGGGCGCGTCGGGGGCGCGGGGGTCGTCAGGAGTGACGGGGAACACACGTTTTCTCGCAATCCGAACCCATCTGGGCCCATCTGCCGTCCGAAGACCCTGCTGAGCCACACCCGGCACCGCACCGAGTCCGGTCCACGCCAAGGAGGCACCTCATGAGTGTTGACGACCTGACCATCGAGCTCACCGACACCGATGGCGCCATCCCGATGACCGCAGCACAGCGCGGCATCTACTACGCGCAGCTCCTCGAACCCGAGGTGCCGATGTCGGTGGCCGCGTTTGCCGAGTTTCACGACGCCGTCGACGCCGATCTGATGTGCCGTGCGGTCGCCGCCACCTCGATCGAGACCGAGTCCGGTCTGATCACCCTGGTCTCCGCCGAGGGCGATGTGACCGCCGGTGAACCCGGGGACGGTGAACCGCAGGTAAGGGTCGATCACACTCGCACCATCCCGCTGCACCGCCGCGACTTCTCCGACGCCGACGATCCGCGCGCTGCGGCGTTGGCCTGGATCGACGAGCACCGCTCACAGCCGACCGACCTGTTCTCCGACCCGCTGCTCGAGACCTACCTGCTCGAACTCGGTCCCCGCCACAGCATCTGGTACTGCTGGGGTCACCATCTGGCATTCGACGGCTACGCGGCGATGTACATGATGCTGCGCGTCGCGGCGCATTACACCGCGCTGGCCACCGGCTCCGATGTTCCGCCCGCGCACACAGCGACGATGGCGCAGGTCGCCGAGTTCGACCGCGATTGGCGTGAGTCACCGAATTTCGCTTCCGCCCTGCGGTATTGGGATTCGCGCCTACACGACGAGTCAGGTGCCCCCGCGGAGATCACCTCGCTGTCCACCGGATCTGCGCCGGCCGCGCCGGTGGCGGTGGTCCGCCCGGCAGTCCTCGACGCCGATCTGATCGCCACCATCCGCGCAGTCGCCGAACGTCACCAGGTGAAGGTGGCGTCAGTCATCACGGCCGCGGTCTCGGCCTACCTCGCCAAGCTCAACAACCGCACCGAGGCGATGACCTCGCTGCCGGTGGCGTGCCGCGACAACGACCTGTTGCGCACCTCGGCGGGTCTGACGTCCAACGTGCTCCCGATCCGCGTCGAGCTGACCGCCGACGACGCCCCGCGCAGTATCGGCGATCTCGTCCGCGCCACCAACGGCGACGTCCGGGCGGCGTTGCGCCATCAGCGTTTCCGCCACGAGGACATCACCGGCCGGGTGCTCGACTCGCCCTCGGGACGGCGCGGCTTCTTCGGCCCGATGGTCAACGTGATGCTGTTCTTCGAGCATATCGATTTCGCCACTCTCCGAGGCGAATTGAACGTTCTGTCGACCGGACCCGTCGAAGACGCCTCGATCAACGTCTACGACGGATTCACCGGTGGGATGCGGCTGGATCTCGAGGCGAACCCGAACCTGTACTCCCCCGAGGAAATCGAGACCCACCACCGTCGGATCATCGACTTCCTCGAACGGTTCGTCCGGTCCGACGCCGGCCTGCCGATCACCTCACTGCCGCTGCCCGGGATCGACGAGCAGTCGCGCATCGACGCCGCATCGCACGGCGACCCGGTCGATCTCGGCGACGCCACGGTCCTCGACCTGCTCGACGAGGCGGTCCGCACCCACACCGGGCACACCCGTTCGGGAGGCACCGCGATCGTCGACGCCACCTCCGGCGACGAACTCGATCTGGCCGACTTCACCGCACGCGCACAACAACTCGCCGACGCACTGACGGCGCGCGGGATCGGGCCGGAGTCGGTGGTCGGGGTCGCACTGCCACGCAGTGTCGAACAGGTCGTCGCGTTGCACGCGGTGCTGCGGGCCGGTGCCGCATTCCTGCCGATCGATCCGGCCGAACCGGCCGAGCGACTCGCCCACATCGTCGCCACCGCGGCCCCCACCGCGATCATCGTGGACTCCGACGGACCGGCGCTGCCCACAGCCGCGGCCACACTCACCGTGTCCGAATTGTCCACCGCATCCACCGATTCCGGGACCCGCCCGTCGCGTCCGCTGCCCGATCAGCCGGCCTATGTGTTGTTCACCTCCGGGTCGACCGGCATGCCCAAGGGCGTGACGATCACCCACCGCGCGCTGGTCAACCGCCTGCGTTGGACGCAGGATCGCTACCGCCTCGCCCCCGGCGACCGGGTGCTGCAGAAGACCCCCGCCACCTTCGACGTGTCGGTGTGGGAGTTCTTCTGGCCGTTCATCTCCGGGTCGGCGCTGGTCGTACCGACCCCCGACGGGCATCGCGATCCCTGGTATCTACGTGAGGTCATCGACCGCCACGCGATCACCACCCTGCACTTCGTCCCCTCCATGCTGGCGGCATTCGCCGAGACCCTCGCCGCCGAGGTCGACAACGCGACCAGCACCCTGCGCGGCCTGCGTCGAATCCTCACCAGCGGCGAAGCGCTGACCCCGGCCACCGTGGCCGCCACCGCACGCATCACCGACGCACCGATCCACAATCTCTACGGCCCGACCGAGGCCGCGATCGACGTCACCCACCACGACCACTGCCGCGCCGACGAGACCGTCACCCCCATCGGCACACCCGTCTGGAACACCGACGCAATCGTCCTTGATCATCGCCTGTGCCCGCAGCCGGTGGGCGCGATCGGCGAACTCTATCTGGGCGGACCGCAATTGGCCCGGGGATACGCCGCCCGAGCGGACCTGACGGCGTCGCGGTTCATCGCCACCACGGACGGCGGGCGCCTCTACCGCACCGGTGACCTCGTCCGCCGTCGCACCGACGGCGCCCTGGAATACCTGGGGCGCAGCGACTCCCAGGTCAAGATCCGCGGCCAGCGGGTCGAGCTCGGCGAGATCGAAACGGTGCTGGCACAGCTCGACGGTGTGTCCTCGGCCGCGGTGGCGTTGCGCGGTGACGTCGTCGACGGTGACGTGGTGCTCGTCGGATACCTGTGCGGTGATCGCCTCGATTCCCGGGACCTGCGAAGCGAACTCGCGCAACGGCTCCCGGCGCACATGGTGCCCACCACCCTCATGCTGCTCGAGCACATGCCGACCACCGCCAACGGGAAGCTGGATCGTCGTGCCCTGCCGGTGCCTGAACGTGCGGGCTCCGAGGCGCACGTGGAGCCGGTCGGCGCGACCGAACATCTCGTCGCCGACACCGTCGGCGAGGTCCTCGGACGTTCGTCGATGTCGATGTCGGACAACTTCTTCGACGCCGGCGGCAACTCGTTGTCGGCGACCCGCGTCGCGGCACGACTGACCCGGGCCACCGGCCGCCGCGTCGGCATCCGCGACATCTTCGACTCCGCCGATCTGCGCGCACTGGCCACCATGGTCGACGACACGGCACTCGATACCGCACCGGACTCCACTCGGTGGCGCTCCCCCAGCGGCCCGGTGCCGCTGTCTCCCGCCCAGCATCGGCTGTGGCTGACCGACCGGCTCGGTTCCGCCGAATCAGCCAACTACCACATCCCGTTCTCGGTGCGCCTCGTCGGCGAACTCGATGTGGACGCACTGCATTCCGCGCTCGTCGACGTCATCACCCGCCACGAACCGCTGCGCAGCACGGTGGTCGAGATCGACGGCACCGCGTGCATCGAGGTGCACGACGCCGCCGACGTCGACATCGATCTGACCGTCACCGACACCGACAAGGCCGTGAGCGATCTCGAATTCGCCGGCGCCCCCTTCGATCTCGCCCACGACATCCCCCTGCGAGCCCGCCTGGTCCGTGCCGGGTCCGACGATCACCGACTGACGATCGTCATCCATCACATCGCCGCCGACGGATGGTCGCTGACACCGCTGGCCGACGACCTCGCGACCGCGTATCGCAGTCGCGCCGCGGGGCGCGCCCCCGAGTGGGCACCGCTGCGGGTGTCCTATTCGCAATTCAGCGCCACCAAGCACGCGGCCATGGAAAGCGATTCCGCCGCAGACGATCTCGAATTCTGGCGGGCCGCGCTGGCCGATGCGCCGGCCGAGACCGAGCTTCCCCTCGACCGCCCCCGCCCGCGTGAACACGATTCGCGCGGCGCCACCACGAGCGTCTGGCTGCCCCCTCATGCGCACGCCGCCCTACACGCCGTCGCCGAATCCCGCGGCGCGAGCACCTTCATGGCGCTGCACGCGCTCGTGGCCGCCCTACTGCGCACCGGATCCACCCACGACGATCTGGTGATCGGCACTCCGGTCGCCGGACGCGGCGACGCCGACCTCGACCATCTCGTCGGCATGTTCGTCAACACGATTCCGCTTCGCACCCGCGTACACAAGCACCTGGGGTTCGATGCCCTGCTCGACGCCGTCCGTGCCGCCGATCTCGACGCGTTCGACCACGCCGAGCTGCCCTTCGACCGGATCGTCACCGAACTCAATCCGACCCGCGCCGCAGGCCATCATCCGTTCTTCTCGGTGTCGGTCGCTCTCGAGGACGCGATCACCGGCGGCCACGGTGGTGGCCGGGACAGCGCAGACGCCATCGACCTCGACTTCGCCGATCTGTCGGCCACCGCCTCGCGGATCGACGTGGGGCACACCAAGTTCGATCTGCAGTTCACCTTCACCGAACGACACGACGCCGACGGCACACCCGCCGGGATGTCGGTCGAGATCGGTTATGCCACCGCACTGTTCGACGCGACAACCATTGCCTCGCTGTCCACCCGATTGCGCCGCATCCTCGAGGCGATCGTGGCCGACCCGGGGCGCCCCATCGGCGACATCACTCTCCTCGATCCCGCCGAGCGTCTCGGCCTCGTGCCCGCCGTCGGGATGGCGGGACGTCCCGGCGAGCACCTCACCGACCTCCTCGCCGAGGCCGTGCGCGCCGAACCGGACCGCATCGCGGTGCGCGACACGACCACCTCCGTGACCTATCGTGAGCTCGACCGTCGGGCCAACCGGCTCGCACGCGAACTGCTAGACCTCGGCGCGGGCCCCGAACGCTTCGTCGCGGTCGCCATGCCCCGAGGTGTCGACACGATCACCGCGGTGTGGGCGATCACCCGGACCGGAGCAGCATGGGTGCCCGTCGATCCGACCTATCCGAGCGAGCGGATCGCGTACATGATCGACGACTCGCAAGCGGTTCTGCTGCTGACCGATTCGGGGTCGGCGCCGATGGTGAACGGCGTCGCCGGTGATCGGCGCGTCATCGTCCTCGATGAGGCCGGCGGCTGGAGCGACCACTCCGATGCACCCATCGCCGACGACGAGCGGCTCGCGCCGCTGTCGGTGGATCACCCCGCCTACCTGATCTACACCTCCGGAACGACCGGCACCCCGAAGGGCGTCGTGGTGAGTCACCGGGGGCTGGCCGACTTCGCGGCACATCAGGTGGCGCACTTCGGGTTGACCGCGCGGTCACGCACACTGCATCTCGCCTCACCGAGCTTCGACGCCTCGGTTCTCGAGATGCTGATGGCGATCTCGGCGGCGGCAACCATGCACATCGCCCCGCCCGGAATCGTCGGCGGTCGCGAACTGGCCGAGCTGATGAACGAACGGGCCATCACCCACGCCTTCCTCACACCGTCCCTGCTGTCCACGCTGAGTCCCGACGACGTGCCGGATCTGCACGCGCTGGTGATCGGTGGGGAACACCCCAATCCCGAGGCGGTTCGCGAGTGGTCGCGCGGCCCGGCGCTGTTCAACGCGTACGGACCGACCGAGACGACGGTGGTGGCCACCGTGTCGGAGGACATCACTCCGGTGGACTCGACCATCACCATCGGCCGGCCCATCCGTGGGATCGCCGCGCTGGTCCTCGACGAGCGGTTGCAACCGGTCGCGCCCGGCACGGTCGGCGAGTTGTACATCGCCGGACCGCACCTCGCCCGCGGCTATCACGGTATTCGGCCGTTGACCTCGAAGCGCTTCATCGCCAACCCCTTCGGCGCACCCGGCGACCGGATGTACCGCACCGGCGATCTGGTGCGGTGGACCTCCGAACACGAGCTGGAGTTCCGTGGGCGTACCGACGATCAGACCAAGATCCGTGGGCACCGTATCGAACTCGGCGAGATCGACGCAGTGCTGACCGCCGACGACGCCGTCGCCTCCGCGGTCACCGTCACCAGCGGCGCGGGCGAGAGCGCGAGCATCGTCGCCTTCGTCACGCTCGACGGCGACGTCGATCCCGCGTCGACGCTGGCAGGTGTCTCCGACCGAATCCGCGATCACCTTCCCGCACACATGCTTCCGCGCAGCATCGTGGCGCTGTCGGCGATCCCGACCACCCCGATCGGCAAGATCGACCGCCGCGCGCTCGCCGACCCCGACACCGTCACCGCACTGAAGGTCGGTGAGATCGGTTCGGACACCGGCGAATACGTCGCTCCCGCCAACGCCGCCGAACGCATGGTGGCACAGGTGATCGCCGAGCGGTTACAGCTCGACCCGGCGAGCGTGGGTCGTGACCACGACTTCTTCGAGCTCGGCGGCAACTCGCTGCTGGCCACCCACCTGGCCGGCGCGCTGGAACAACTCGGCGGTCGTCGCATCGAGGTCCGTGAGGTCTTCGCCCATCCCACCGTCGCCGGTTTGGCGCGGCTTGCGGGCGATGTCCGCGAGGACGACCCGACCTCGGTTCCGGCGTCCGACGCGCAGTCCGACGACGACGGTCCCGTCGTTCCCGGCCCGGCGCAGCAGCAACTGTGGTTCCTGAATCGACTCGGCGCCGACGACCCCGACGCCGACACCGCCTCGTACACGATCGCCTTCGCCCTCGATCTGCGCGGCGACCTCGACGTGGACGCGCTCCGGGAAGCGTTGCGCCACGCGGTCGATCGTCACGAACCGCTGCGCACCATCTATCCCGACATCGACGGACGGCCCGAGCTGCGGGTTCTCGACACCGACGACGCCGCCGTCGATCTCACGCTCGAGCACACCACCGCCGAGCTGTGGCCGCAGGCGGCCCGCGAGCTGGCCCGGCGTCCGTTCGATCTGACCCGCGACACCCCACTGCGGGTCGTATTGCACCGGATCGATTCGCCGGCAGGCGAATCCGATCATCACAAGCTGACCGTCGTCGTGCATCACATCGCTGCCGACGGCTGGTCGATGGCGCCGCTCGCGACAGACATCGCCGGCGCCTATGCGCGGATCCGCGACGGTCGATCATCGTCGCAACCGCCGCTTCGGGTCGGCTACCGCGATCATCTGCGGTGGCAGGCCCGGGGTCTCGGCGTCGATCCCGGCGCGGTCGTCCACCCGCGCCGGATCGACGACCGGGACAGTCGCCTCGCGACGCTCGCCGACTGGTGGGAGGACACCCTCTCGGGTATGGATCACACCCCGATCCTCACCCCGGACACCGCACCGGCACACAATGATTCGTCCGGCGATCGGCAGGACGCCGCCGGTGTCGTCCGCGTCGACTTCGACCGCGACATCCGCGACCGGCTGCGCAGCCTCACCGGTGATCACATCACCGAGTTCACGCTCCTGCACACGTTGCTGGCCGCAACGCTGCGGCACCACGACTCACGACCCGAGGTGCAGATCGACGGCGCCGTCTCCGACGTCGTGATCGGCACGCCGGTGTCGGGCCGCTCCGATCCGAGGCTCGCCGACATCGTGGGGATGTTCGTCAACTCGGTGGTGCTGCGCACCCCGGTCGACGGGAAGGTGACGTTCGGCCGGCTGCTCGATCAGGTCCGCGACCGTGATCTCGACGCACTCGTGCACGCCGACATGCCCTTCGAGTACCTCGTGGCCCGGCTCAACCCGCCGCGCACCGGCCGTCATCCGCTGTTCTCGATCGCGCTGGCCGCCGACGCGTCGATGCGCGACGGCGCCACCGACCTGCCACTGCCGCACCTGACGGGACTCGAGGTGTCGGCCGAGGAGGTCGAGACCGGCTCGGCTCGTTTCGATCTCGAGATCCGGCTGCGTTCGGACACACTGGTCTGCACCTATGCCACCGACGTCTATTCGCGTACCCGGGTGGAGTCGGTCGCCCGCGATCTGGTGGCGCTGGCGCATGCCGTCCTCGACGATCCCGATCGGCCCCTCGACGACGTGCTGCCCACCCGTACCGTCCAGGTACGGACCCCCGACCACGAGCCCCCGCCCCCGCGCCACCTCGCCGAGTTCCTGGAGACCGCTGCCGCCGAGTACCCCGACGCCGTCGCCGTCGACGACGGAACCGATGCGCTGACCTATCGTGAGCTCCTCACACGCGCCGAACGGTGGGCCGCGCACCTGCGCGACCTCGGCATCGGCACCGACGACGTCGTCGCCGTCGCCCTACCCCGATCACTGGACTCGGTGACGGCGACCTGGGCCGTCGCGCTGACCGGGGGCGCGGTGCTCCCGATCGATCCGCGCCATCCCGACGAGCGGATCGCCCACATGCTCACCGATTCCGGTGCGCTGCTGGGGATCACCTCCGACACCCGGCTGGGTACCCTGCCACATCTGGTGTGGTGGGTCGACACCGTGTCCCTCGATGCGTGGCCACTGCGCTCGGCCTCCCCGCGGACCCCGGAAGAGGAACTGCGGGCCGCGGCGCTCGCCGAATCGAGCGCCGACCGACACCCCGACAGCGCCGCTTACGTCATCTACACCTCCGGCTCAACCGGCACACCCAAGGGCGTCATCGTCACGCACGCCGGCCTCGCCGCCTTCAGCTCGTCGCAGCGCGACCGGTACGGAGTCGAATCCGGTGCTCGCACCTTGCATTTCGCCTCCCCGAGCTTCGACGCGTCGATGCTCGAACTGTTGCTGGCCGTCGACGCCGGTGCAACCATGGTGATCGCGCCCACCGACATCGTCGGCGGTGACGAGCTGGTGGACTTCCTTGCCGCCCAAAAGATCACGCACGCGTTCATCACCCCGGCCGCTCTGGCCACCGCCGGTCACCGTGAGCTGCCGGACCTGGTGACGCTGGCCGTCGGCGGCGAAGCAACCACCGCCGAGCAGGTATCACTCTGGGCTCCCGGCCGCCGCATGATCAACTGCTACGGACCGACCGAGACCACCATCGTCGCCACCATGTCGGCACCGCTGCAGCCGGGCGCCGAGATCACCATCGGCACACCGGTGGCCGGTACCACCGCACTCGTCCTGGACCACCGTCTGCGTCCGGTTCCCGACGACTGCCCGGGCGAGTTGTATCTGATCTCGCCGGGAGTCGCCCGCGGCTATCTGCACCGCAGCGCCCTGACCGCCACACGCTTCATCGCCGCCCCCGACCTGCCCGGGGTGCGCGCCGGCACGCCGATGTACCGCACCGGCGACGTCGTGCACCAGCGGCTCGACGGCTCGCTGATCTTCCACGGCCGCAGCGACAACCAGGTCAAGGTACGGGGATTCCGCATCGAACTCGACGAGGTGGGTGCGGCGCTCGCGGCGCATCCGGCCGTCGACTTCGCCGCTGCCGCGGTCGGTGGAACCGGCGCCGATGCGGTACTGCTCGGATACGTCCGGCTCGCCGTCAACGACTCCGACGCGCCCACCCCGGCCGACCTGCGCGCCTTCGTATCTCGCACGCTCCCGTCGCACATGGTGCCGGCCGCGGTGATCGTGATCGACGAGATCCCGTTGACCCCCAACGGCAAACTCGACCGCAAAGCCCTGCTCGCCCTGGAGCGCACGGCTGCGGCAGCCGCCGACGAACCCGCGACCGCCGCCCCGGACACCCGCTCTCCCCTCGCGCTCGTCGCCGAGACCATCGCCGGGGTACTCGACATCGACCCCGCCGAGGTCGACGCCGACGCCGACTTCTTCGGTCTCGGCGGAACCTCCTTGCAGGCCACCACCGTCATCAGCCGCCTCAACCGGCACCACGGCGGTACGGCGCTGCGGGTCCGTGATCTCTTCGATCACCCGCGGATCGGCGATCTCGCGGCGCTGGTGCATCCCGCTGCCGCACAACCCGTCCCGGTATCCGAGAAGGTCGAACGGCCCGCGGTGTCCCGACCCGTACAGGTGCCCCCGGCACCGGTTCAGCGCGGACTGTGGTCGATCGCGCGCGCCAACCCGGCGTCGACGGACTACCTCATCCCGCTCGCCATCCGGCTCGACGGCAGCGTCGACCTCGACGCGCTGCGCGGGGCGCTCACCGACCTGGTGGCCAAGCACGTCTCCCTGCGGACCGTGTTCCCCGCGCTCGACTCCGCACCGCACGGGGTGGTCCTGGAGCACAGCCACGCGGTGATCGGCGATCTCGCCGTACAGACCGTCGACGAGCTGCCCGCAGCGATCGCCGAGCGACTCGCCCAGCCCATCGATCCGGTGTCGCAGGCCCCGATCCGGGCGCATCTGCTGGCGCAGTCGCCGGACCCCGGAAACAGCGACGAGAACGGCACTCATGTACTCCTGCTGGTGATCCACCACATCGCCGCCGACGGCGCGTCGCTGCCCATCCTGGCCGCCGACCTCGCCGCCGCCTACGCCGAGCGTCTCGCCGGCCGTACCGACGCCTGGGCCGAACCCGACGTCGACTACCGCGACTACGCGATCCGCGCGGCAGCGCTCGAGGGCGACGATCTCGCGTATTGGACCGAGCTACACGCCGATTCGCCCACCGAGACCGCCGTGCCGGCCACCCGTGCGGCAACAGCCGATGAGGCCGGCGCCGGTCGGGCGGGCACCGTTGCGGTACCGATCGACGATGCCCTGCGCAGCGATCTCGTCGCCTGGGCCCGGGAGAACGCCACCACCGGTTTCACCGTGCTGCACACCGCGCTGGCGATCCTGCTGCACCGACTCGGCGTCGGCGACGACCTGGTGATCGGCAGCCCGGTCGCCAATCGGTCCGGCCCCAACGACGACGGCCCCGCCCTGGACTGCACCGGCATGGTCGGAATGTTCGTCAACACCCTCGCGCTGCGAACCCGGGTACGGCCCGACGACACGATCGCGGAGGTGCTCGAGCGAGTTCGTGATGCCGATCTGTCGGCCCTCGATCGCCGCGACACCCCCTTCGACGAGGTCGTCGAGGCCGTGAACCCCGACCGCAGCCCCGGTCGGCATCCGCTGTTCCAGATCGCCCTGTCGGTCCACGATTTCGGTGACGGGCTCCTGGGGACGGCGTGGCCGCTGTCCGACGAGCTCACCGGCGAGATCCTCGACATCGGCGCTGCCGCAGCGAAGTTCGATCTCCAGTTCACCGTGACCGGACTCGCCGCCCGCACCGTGCCGAGCTCATCGGCGCCCGGCGCGATGCTCGAGGTGACCTTCGATCGCACCCGTTACGGCCACGCCGACACCGAGATCCTCGCAACTCGTCTGTTGCGGGTCGTGCGGGCGATGATCACCGACGCCGACCGCCCGATCGGCGATGTGCGGATCACCGATCCACTCGAGGTCGCCGAGGTCAGCCCGGCACGCGGCCCCGAATCGGCACCGACGCTCACCCTCGGCACGCTGTTCGACGAGGCGGTCCGTCGCAATCCGGACGGCTGCGCCGCGGTCGCCGAGAATGCCGACGGCACCGAGGAATCCCTCACCTACGCCGAGTTGGACGCCCGCGCCAATCGGCTCGCCCGGGTGATCCTGGGACGCGACCTCGGCGACACCGAACCGGTGGTCGCGATGGCGATCCCGCGCTCGATCGACGCACTCGTCGCGATCTGGGCGATCGTGCGTTCGGGCGCCGCCTATGTGCCGATCGACCCGACGTACCCAGCCGACCGGATCGCCCACATGCTCGCCGATTCCGGTGCCGTGCTGGTGCTCACCCGTTCCGATGTCGCCGAGCGTATCGGCGACACCGTGCCCACGGTGGTCGTCGACTCGACTGCCACCCGGTCGCGACTCGGCCGCAGCGCACCCACACCGATCAGCGACCGCGAGCGTATCCCGGTGCACCGCACCGACGCCCTGGCCTACGTCATCTACACATCGGGATCGACCGGGCGACCCAAGGGCGTGCTGGTGCCGCATTCCGGACTGCGCGCGGTGCACGACGAACTGCACACCCGCATGGCGCCCGGCGCCGACTCCCGGGTACTGCATTTCGCCTCCCCGAGTTTCGATGCCTCGGTACTGGAATTCCTGCTGGCGGCATCGGGATCGGCTGCACTGGTGATCGTGCCGCCGGACCTCTACGGCGGAACGGCATTGGCCGAGTTCATCGACCGGCACCGCGTCAGCCACGCGTTCATCACGCCCGCAGCGGTGGCGAGTATGGATCCGGCGTCGGTTCCGACACTGTCGCACCTGGCCATCGGCGGTGAGGCCTACGGCCCCGACCTGGTCCGTCGCTGGGCACCCGATCGGACCGTGCTCAACGTGTACGGTCCCACCGAGACGACGATCATCGTCACCGGCAGTGAACCGCTTGTGGCGCACGCCGATCCGAACGAGATCGGCGCGCTGACCATCGGCACACCCAACAACGGTGTCGCCGCACTGGTCCTGGACCCACGTCTGCATCCGGTACCGACCGGGGTGATCGGTGAGCTGTATCTGCTCGGTGATCAGGTGACCCGCGGATATCACCGCAGGCCCGCGCTGACCGCGCAGCGGTATCTACCGGTCCCGATGGTCGCGGGCCCGGACTGGGCCGGCGCCCGCATGTACCGCACCGGCGATCTGGTCGCGCGGGACGAGCTCGGACGTCTGCGCTACGTCGGCCGATCGGACAACCAGGTGCAGTTGCGCGGCTTCCGCGTCGAACTGGGTGAGATCGACGACGCCCTGTGTGATGATCCGACAGTCGATTTCGCCGTCACCGTGCTGGTGGAGGACGACGCGGCCGAGGAGGGATCGGCGGCCCCGGCCGGCCTGCATTCCTACGTCCGCGCGGCCGACGGCGCCACGATCGACACGGCAGCATTGACCCGGCAGGTCGCGAACCGGTTGCCACGACACATGGTCCCGGCGAGTATCACCGTTCTCGACGAGATCCCGCTGACACCGGTCGGCAAACTCGATCGCGCGGCGCTGCCGCAACCCGCACGCGTTGCCGAAGCCGGTCGCGCACCCAGGCCCGGCACGGAAACCCTTGTTGCGTCGACCTTTGCCGACATACTGGGGATCGCGCCGTCCGCGGTGCACGCCGACGACGGGTTCTTCGACCTCGGCGGCAACTCATTGTCGGCGACGGAGGTGAGCGCCCGTCTGTCCTCGGCGACGGGTCGCGACATCCGGGTCAACGACCTGTTCGCGGCGCCGACGCCCGCGGAACTCGCTGCCGTACTGGGCGATTCCGCGAGCACAACGCCTGCCGGCGTCTGCAGCCCGGAGTCCGACGACCACGCACCGTCGGCGATGGCGACGGTGTTGCCGTTGCGGCGTCGACGCACCGCCGACGGCCCGGCCCCGCTGTTCGTCATCCATCCGGCGATCGGCCTGTCGTGGAGCTTCTCTTCGCTGCTGGCCCATCTGCCCGCCGACCGCCCGGTGTACGGTCTGCAACACCCGGCGCTGAGCGGCGGCGTGTCGCCGAACACGGTGGGCGAGTTGGCAGCTCACTACGTCGAGCAGATCCGGACGATCCACCCGGACGGCCCGTATCATCTGCTCGGCTGGTCGCTGGGCGGTCTCATCGCCCACGAGATGGCCGTGCAACTCACCGAGTCCGGTGAGAAGGTGGGCCAGCTGATGGTGCTCGACGCCTTTGTCGTCGCACAACGTCCCGATCTGGACACCACCCCGGATCTCGGTGCACTGCTCGCCGAATTCGGCATCCGGCCCCAGCATTCCGGCGAGCTGACCATCGAACGTGCGTGGGAGGCGGTCGTGGCCGCGGGCGGACCGCTGGCCTCGCTCGACGTCGACGAGTTCGCCGCGGTGCACCGGGTGTTCGTCGATGCGTCGCGACTCGCCGAGAACTGGCATCCACGCCGGTACGACGGTGATGCGGTGTTCGTCTCCGCGACCGCGGACACGCCGCCGGGGCCGCCGGCCATCGCCGGTTGGACCCGCGCGCTGCGCGGCCACGTCCACGAGATCCGCCTGAACTGCTCGCACGCCCGAATGTTGCAGGGCGAGAACGTACCCGGGTTCGCCCGCGCCATCGCGCAGGCCTGACGCGGGCGTCACCCGGTATCGATCGAGAGTCCACACGAATCACACGAGATGGGAGCATCACGATGACCAACCCGTTCGACAACACCGACGGGGTCTTCTCCGTCCTGGTCAACCACGAGAACCAGCATTCGCTGTGGCCGGACTTCGCGCCGATCCCGCAGGGGTGGCAGCAGGTGTACGGGCCCGACGGACACGACGCCTGCCTGGCCTACGTCGAGGACAACTGGCGCGACATGCGGCCGGCGAGCCTGATCGCCGCGATGGGTGAGGCGCCCGACGCCCACCGAACCGGGAGGAACCAGGATGGGACGGCATAGCATGGCCGGCGGATTCGACCCCGACCTCAGTACCTCACACCGCGGCGCGACCGACCCGATCACCGAGCGCCTGTCCGCCACCGGCTCGGCTCCCGCACTGGAATTGACCGGTGTGACAAAGACCTTCAGCTCCGGACCGTTCGGTCGCGGGCGCAAGGTGCGCGCACTCGACGGTCTGGATCTGACCGTGCCCGCCGGGACGGTCCACGCGCTGCTCGGACCCAATGGTGCGGGCAAGACGACGACCGTCCGCGCCGTCGCCACGCTGATGCGCCCGGATGCCGGTTCGGTGAAGGTGTGCGGTCTCGACGCGCTCGCCGACCCGGGGGCCGTCCGCGACATCATCGGGGTGTCGGGCCAGTACGCCGCGGTCGACGGAACGCTCACCGGTTTCGAGAACCTGCGCATGGTCGCCCAGCTGTACGGGCACTCACGCCGTGATGCGAGCGAGCGGGCACGCGCTCTGATCAACGATTTGGATCTCGACGCCGCGGCCGATCGGCCGATGCGCACCTACTCCGGCGGCATGCGACGACGCCTCGACCTGGCCGGTGCGCTCATCAACGACCCGAAGCTGATCATCCTCGACGAGCCCACCACCGGTCTCGATCCCCGTGGCCGACGCCAGATCTGGGAGGTCATCGGGGAGCAGGTCGCCACCGGGACGACGGTGTTGCTGACCACCCAGTACCTCGAGGAGGCCGACGAACTCGCCGATCAGATCACCGTGATCGATCACGGCACGATCCGCGCGCAGGGCACCGCGACAGAGCTCAAGGAGACCACCGCACCGGCGATCCTCACCGTCGAGGTCGCCCCGCATCACGATCGGCACGATCGTGGCAGCGGCACCGCCACCGAGGTGATCGCGACCACGCTGGCCGAGGTCGGTCTCGGCATGCCCGAGCGGATCGACGACGTGCGCTGGTCGGTACCGGTTGCCGGCGGAACGCGCAGTGCGGTCGCCGCGGTACGGATCTGCGGTGAGTTCGGGATCGAGATCGTCGACGCCTCGGTGAGCACCCCCACCCTCGACGACGTCTTCCTCCGGCTGACCGGTCGCGTCGCCGCCGACCCGCCGGCAAGCGAGGACCCACAACGATTGGAGCCCAGCGATGTTCGCTGACACCGCAGTCCTGGTCGAACGAAACCTGCTGACCGTCAAACGCATCCCGACCCTGCTGCTCTCGGCGACCGTGCAGCCGTTGATGTTCGTGGTGCTCTTCGCCTATGTCTTCGGCGCCACCCTCGGCGGAGCCCCCTACCGGGAGTTCCTGATGGCCGGCATCTTCACCCAGACCGTCGTGTTCAACGCCGCCTTCACCACCGTCGGCCTGGCCGGTGACATGTCCGGGGGCATCGTCGATCGCCTCCGGTCGCTGCCGATGTCACGCATCGGGGTGATCGCCGCGCGTGTCGGTTCGGACATGCTGCTCGGCGCCATCGGACTCGCGGTCATGGTGGCCAGTGGTCTGGCCATCGGCTGGCGGGTCCGCGGCAGCGCCGGCGACGCGGTGATCGCATTTGCCGTGATCGCCTTGTTCGCCCTGGCGATGGCCTGGATCGGCGCGGTCAGCGGTTTGGCGGCACCGAATGTGGAAGTGGCCCAGAGCATCGGGTTCCTGTGGATGTTCCCGGTGACGTTCCTCTCCAGTGCGTTCATCTCCGCACAGAGCCTGCCGGGACCGCTACGCGCGATCGCCGAATGGAATCCGGTGACCGCGGTGGCGACGATGGCACGCGAGAAGTTCGGCAACAGTGCGCCGCCGGATTTCCCGGCCCCGTCCGGTTGGGTCGCCGACCACGCCCTGGGGTACTCGATCGGGGCGAGCCTGGTGATCCTCGCGGTGTGCGTGCCGGTGTCGTTGCTGCTCTACCGCCGATCGACGAGTCGGTAACGACTGATGATCGATCGACCGGGATCGTGACACCATGCTGATCGGACATGTCTACCGTGGAGGGGTGCCACCCTCCACCGATGACACGTCGCCGCCACACCGCGAGGCCGACACCGACGGGCACGGCGGTTTTGCCGCCGCGCCGCACCCCGACCTGTCGTTCGCCGACGATTCCGATGTCTCGATGCGCGCGTTGCTCGAGGCGTCGGCGGTCGGCGACCGGGCATCGTTCGCCCGACTCTATGACCTGACCAACCCCCGCATCTATGGTCTGGTGCTGCGCGTGATCCGGGACGCCAACTATGCCGAGGAGGTCGTCCAGGAGGCGTACCTGCAGTACTGGCAGAAGGCGTCGACGTATCGGCCCGAACGCGGCTCGGTGATCACCTGGATGATGACCATCGCCCACCGGCGCGCGATCGATCGGGTGCGCACCGAGGATCTCCAACGACGCCGGGTCACCGAGGCCGGTGTCGCGCAGGCATCGGTGTCCGATCCGCTGCCACTCGAGGTGGTCGTCGACCGTGAGGAAACCCGCACATTGCGTACCTGTCTCGACGATCTCACCGAACTGCAGCGCTCCAGCATCGAGATGTCCTACTTCAACGGCCTGACCTATCCCGAGGTGGCCGCCCAGACCGACACCCCGCTGCCGACCATCAAGTCACGCATCCGGGACGGGCTGCGGCGGCTGCGCGATTGTCTGCGAGGACGCGGCCATGCCTGACACCGAGTGGCTCGACGATCACGTCGAACTGTTCGCCATCCATGCCCTCGAGGGCGCCGAGGCCGACCGGTTCGTCGACGAATACAACGGACTGACGCCGTTGGAGCGCACCATCTACGACGGCCGTATCGACGAAATCCACACCACCATGGCCGATTTCGCTGCCGGCTACGCCCTGGCGGCACGGCCGGAACTGCGTGAGCGGGTTCTCGATCACGTCTTCTCGGCGCCCGCCGACACCACCGGACCGCCGGACTCCCCCGAGTCGCCGGTCTCCCCGGGGTCGATGTCGTCGATCTCGACACCGGCGGAGACCGATACCGGCCGGCACGCGGCGGTCTCCCCGGCCCCCGGGAGCGACAGTCCGGCCTACGCGGCGACCGGTCCGCCGGTTCCGCCGGCCCCGACCCCTCAAGGCCCCGTCACAGAAGGCCCTGTCGCAGAACGCTCTGTCACAGAGGGCTCGACACCGGAAGGCCCCGACTCCGGCCGGGTCGTCGACCTGGCCGCCCGCCGACGCAGACGAGCCGCAGCGCTGGCCGCCGCGGCGGTCGTCGTGGGCGTCGCGCTCGGTGCCGGGGTGCTGGTCGGACGCCAGACCGCTCCACAACCGGCGCCGACGACGTCGGCCGATCGCAACGTCCTCGACGTGTTGCAGGCGCCCGACGCGGTGGTCTCGGTCGCTCGGCTGGCCGACGATCACGGGGCGATGTCGGTGGTCGCGTCGCGGACCCAGAACCGGGCCGTGGCGGTACTGCGTGATCAGCGCACACCGCTACCGTCGAATCGCACGTATCAGCTGTGGCTGGTCGGCGGCGCCAATGCGCAGCCGGCATCGGCGGGCCTCGTTCCGGGCTCCGGGACGGCCGATCCCCTACTTATCGAGCGCATCGATAATTCTCAGGTTCTTGCCGTCACGATCGAGCCGGAGGGCGGGTCACCACAACCGACGACCGACATTCTCGCGCAGGTGTCACTGTGATTCCCGGCCGCCACGACGTGCTACCCGGCTGACACGACGACCCCCGGACGCCATGGGCGCGGGGTCGACGTCGGTCGGTGGTACCGGGATTCAGGGTGTACCGGGGCTCACCAATCCTCGAGGCGGGTGATGCCGTCCTGCAGCGCGCGTGCGAGTAGGTGCGTCTTCGTCGGTGCGGGGCGCCCGACGGCCGCATATTTCGCCCGGATTCGCGCCAGGTGGGTGCTCACGGTCGATGCCGCGATGAACAGCTGCTCGGCGGCCTCGTCCTTCGATTCGGCTGCCAACCAGGCGAGAAGGACCTCGACCTCGCGCGGCGAGAGCACCGGACGCCGGATCGGTGCGGGCGCGGGCGCGGCGCTCGGCATGGCCGGGCGCATCGGTGGCCGGACCGGTGCGAGCGGACGCATCCTCAGATGCGAGCCCGGCGCGACCGGGGGCCGATAGTCGGCGATACGGGCCACCGAGGCTCGGAGGTCGCGGGGGTGACCGACCGGATGTCCGGGGGCCGGAAGGGGCATGGTGTCCGAAATATCGGAATGCGCGGTCGTCACCGTTGGTCCTCGTTTACTGTCAGGTACCACGGCTCACGCGCGGGGATCGCGCTCGCCGTTCGCACTGGGGTCCATCAACTCTTCACAGAGAATATTAAGGCTGCGTTCAGCAACCGAATAGTCCCAACATGGGGGACGTCGTTTGCAGATGCAAGGATTAAGCGATTCGTCAATCCGTGATCTCAGCGGGACACTGCACCACGGGCCCCCGCGCGTCCGGCCTCCCGTACGGCCTGCGCACGCGACGCATAGATCTCCCGCGCCGCGGGACGGATGATCGCGGCGAACAACGTCGCCATCAACAGCACTGCCACACGGCCGATCTCGGCGCCCGCCCCGCTCACGCCCCGAGGGCGCGGCGTTTTCCTCCGATCGGGTGGACCGATCAGGGCTCCGCCGGGCACGCCGCCCGCGTAGGATCACCCCGATGCCAAAATAGAACGTGTTCTAGAATTGATCCGGAGCGAGGCGAGGAACCGACCATGACGCACCCTTCCCGACATGACGTACTGGGCTCGACGGTGACGATGCCGGTCGAGATCCGGCGGGCCCGCTGCTTCGTCGCGGGCTTCACCGCCGACGCGAGGGCGATGCAGGCCGCGATCGATGCCGCGGGCGACACTCGCGGTGCGTTGGCGCCGTTGCGGATTCGTCGCGGCCGGGGCATGTGCATGCTGGTCTTCGTCGACTACATCGACGGCGATCTCGGTCCCTACAACGAATTCGGGGTGTGCTTCCTCGTCGATCCGACCACGACCGACGACGCCCCCGGCCCCGGGGATTCCCGGTCTGGCGGTTCCTGGTCCGGGTTGCGGTCGCTGTTCGCCGGCGACGCCCGGGCCCTGATCCATCGGCTGCCGGTCGACGGTGAGTTCACCCTCGCCGCCGGACGCGGGATCTGGGGATTCCCGAAGATTCTCGCCGACTTCGACGTCGACCACGAGTCGGCGACCCGGCACGGCCGGGTGAGCGTCGACGGTCGGCTGATCGCCGACCTCACCGTCAAATCGGGGGTACCGATGCCGGCGTCCTCGGTGGAGACCACGCTGCATGCTTACTCGCAGCTCGACGGCACGCTGCGGATGACGCCGTGGCGACTGCGATCGATCAGCGGCACCCGGACCCGACTCGGCGGCGCCCGCCTGCACCTCGGCGACCACGAGATCGCCGACGAACTGCGCTCCCTCGGCCTGTCGCGGCACGCGCTCATGACGACGTCGGTCCGCAGCCTCGCCATGACCTTCGACGACGCCGAGGTCATCTGAGCGACTCCGGTGAGCGGGACGACCGCGCGAGCCGGGGATCCGGCGAAACGAATCCGTAGACTGGCGGGGTCGTCCCAGCCCCGGTCGCCGACAGCCGCGACCGTCCCCAGCCAGTCAGGCGGTGTCGCACGTGAGCAATCTCGAAGCCCAGCCGGCGGAAGTCGAATGCCGAACCGTCGCCCAGAACTCGGTCGCCCAGACCTCGTCGGACGAGAAACGGGGCCGATTGCGGGCCGAGGTACTCACCGCCCGTGACGTCCCCCTCGGCGGCCCACGTGCGATGACGGTCCACCGAACCGTGCCCCAGCGCAGCCGATCGTTGATCGGTGCCTGGTGTTTCGCCGACCACTACGGCCCCGACGACGTCTCGGTCACCGGCGGAATGGACGTGCCACCGCATCCGCACACCGGATTGCAAACGGCGAGTTGGTTGTTCACCGGCGAGATCGAACACCGCGACACGATGGGCAATCATGCGATGGTCCGGCCGGGCGAGCTCAACCTGATGACCGCGGGGCACGGCATCGCCCACACCGAGGTGTCCACCCCCGACACCACGGTGCTCCACGGCGTGCAGCTGTGGATCGCGCTGCCCGCCGACGCCGTGGACACGCCACGGGATTTCGCGCACTACGCGCCGCCGCTGGTCACCGTCGGTGAGGTCACCGCGCGTGTCTTCCTCGGTGAGCTGCTCGGCAGCACCTCCCCCGTGCACACCTTCACACCGCTCCTCGGCGCCGAACTCCATTTACCGGCAGGCGCGGAGATCACCCTCGACGTTCGCGAAGACTTCGAACACGGATTCCTCGTCGACTCCGGAAGCGTCGACATCGTCGACTCCACCGCCCCCACCATCGAACGCACCCAACTCGGGTACGTCGGACTCGGCGCGAGCACCATCACTCTGCGCAACCGCGCCGAGGGCGCAGCGCGCATCGTGGTCCTCGGCGGCGCACCGCTGAACGAGGACATCGTGATGTGGTGGAACTTCATCGGGCGCAGCCACGACGACATCGTCGCCTTCCGCGAGGAGTGGATGGCGCACAGTGAGCGCTTCGGTCAGGTGCAGGGGTACACCGGTGAGATCCAGCACCTGCCCGCCCCCACCCTCCCCGGTACGCGCCTGCGGGCGCGGGAGAACGCGCCGGGGCGGGCCCGGGAGGGGTGAACGCGGGAAGGGTGAGCGCTCAGGTGCCGAGCAGCCGCGCGAAGTTCGCGATACCTGCGGACTCGGCGGCGGTGTCGTTCTGGCTGTCATTGTCGGACAACGCATCCGCGAACGCCCGGGACTGCTGTTTGCCACTCTCGAGCAGGGCCGCGAGTTCCCGTGCGGCGCGGTCGATCCGATCACCGAGGGTGGTGGTGTCACCGGAGCCGCCCGCCCAATCCTCGGCGGAGGCATAGACCCCCGTGGGCACCACGATCATGCGCAGGTAGCCGAACAGCGGGCGCAGCGCGTGGTCGAGCACCATCGAATGCCGTGGGCTTCCACCGGTCGCGGCGATCAGGACCGGCGTGGCCGCCATCTCGTCGACGTCCACGAGATCGAAGAACGTCTTGAACAGACCCGAGTAGGACGCATTGAAGACCGGGGTGGCGACGATCAGGGCATCGGCACCCTGCACGGTGTCGATGGCCGCGCGAGCAGCGCCGGTGGCAAAGCCCGCGGCCATCGACCGGCCGAGGTCGACGGCGAGGTCGCGGAGATCGATTGTCGTTGTCTGCACCCGGTTTTCACCCAGCGCACCGGTCACCGCCGAGACGAGCCGGTCGACGAGCATCCTCGTCGACGACGGCTCGCCGAGCCCGGCATTGACCGCGACCAGTCGGATCATGCCTGCACCTCGTGTTCCTGTATCTCGTCTTCCTCATCGGCGTGCACCGCGGCATCACGCGCCGCCACCAGCGAGGCGTGTGTCGGCGCGTCCGGGACCTCTGCGGGACGCCCCTCGGCGAATCCCTGACGCAATTCCGGCAGGACCGCGCCGAGTTCGTCGAGTTGTTCGAGGACGGTTTTCAGCGGCAGACCCGCGTGGTCGATGAGGAACAGCTGGCGCTGGTAGTCGCCGAAGGTGTTGCGGAACGACAGTGTGCGGTCGACGAATTCGGCCGGGCTGCCCACCGTCAGCGGGGTCTCCCGACTGAAATCCTCCAACGATGGACCGTGCCCGTAGACCGGCGCGTTGTCGAAGTACGGCCGGAATTCGCGGACCGCGTCCTGGGAGTTCTTGCGAATGAAGAACTGTCCGCCCAGCCCGACGATCGCCTGGTTGGCGTTGCCGTGGCCGTAGTGCTCGTAGCGTTCACGATAGAAGTCGATCAGACGCTGGAAATGCTCTGCGGGCCAGAAGATGTGGTTCGCGAAGAAGCCGTCACCGTAGTACGCGGCCTGCTCGGCGATCTCGGGGCTGCGGATCGACCCGTGCCACACGAACGGCGCAACACCGTCGAGGGGGCGGGGCGTCGAGGTGAACGACGTCAGCGGGGTGCGGAACTTGCCCTCCCAGTCGAGCACCTCCTCGGTCCAGAGCCGGTGCAGCAGATGATAATTCTCGATCGCGAGCGGAATACCCTGCCGGATGTCCTTGCCGAACCACGGATAGACCGGGCCGGTGTTGCCACGGCCGAGCATCAGATCCACCCGCCCGTCGGCGAGGTGTTGGAGCATCGCGAAATCCTCGGCGATCTTCACCGGATCGTTGGTGGTGATCAAGGTGGTGGCCGTCGACAGATTCAGCGTCGAGGTCTGTGCCGCGATGTAGGCCAGCGTCGTCGTCGGCGACGACGAGAAGAACGGCGGGTTGTGGTGCTCACCGAGTGCGAAGACATCGAGTCCGATGTCCTCGGCCTTCTTGGCGATCTCGACGATGGCCTTGATGCGCTCGTGCTCGGTGGGAACAACTCCCGTGGTCGGGTCCACCGTGATGTCGCTGACGCTGAAGAGTCCGAATTGCATGTCGCGCCTCCTGGGGTTTCGGGACTGTCATCCAGCTTAACCGGACCATGGTCCGGTTAATTCCGGACACCGGATGACCCGTCTTCCGGGCACGCTGACCTGGGTGAGTTAGTGTGGGCTTACCCGATCCTCGATGGGAGTCAGAATCATGAAGCTTCGGAAGTCCGTTGCCGCGGCCGCCCTGGCCGGTGCCGCCGTCTTCACCGTTGCCGCCTGCTCGAGCAGCGACGACAACGCCTCCACCACGACCGCGAGCACCTCGGCGGCCACGAGCGCCGAATCCAGCGCCGCGGAATCCTCCGGCAGCGACGCACCCGCTCCCGCAGATCTCGACAACGCCGCGGCTCAGGCCATCCTGGACAAGGCGCTGAACCCCGACACCTCCAGCACCGATCTCGACGCCGTCGTCGACACCAGCAGCCCGCTGACCAAGCCCGCGATCCAGGCCTTCGCCAAGGGCTCCAAGCAGATGGGTTACACCTACAAGGTCACCAAGGTCAGCGGCGACGGCAACGATGCCGCTCTGGTGACCTTCGATGTCGGCGGCGCACACTCCGCCAGCGGCCTGCAGATGAAGTTCGTCAAGGTCGACGGAAGCTGGAAGCTCTCCGGGGACGCGGTGACCTTCCTGCAGTCGATGGCCGGCGGTCACTGACCTCCGACAACGTACTCCCGAGCGCCGCACCGGAAGCCTCCGGTGCGGCGCTCCTGCATCTGCGACCGGCGTAGCGGTGACCGGATTGCCCGACGTGAGGACCGGTAGCATGGCAGAACCCGGTGACTGCCGGGACATCGATGCCGAGGGAGGGCGCTGTGCGAACCGATCAGGTCACCCGTCCGATCGTGCCCGCGGTGACCGATCGTCATGTGCGCTGGCCTGAGGTCAACGATCTGGTCGACGAGTCTGTGGAACCCGGGACCCCGCATCCCGAAACACCGGACCACGAAACACCGGACTTCGAGAACCCGCTCTTCGAGGTCCCGAGCGCCCGGAGCGATGTCATGGACGGGCCGCTGCCGCCGATCGGCGACCTGTGGGGTCGGGCCGAACTCGATCCGATCCCCGAGCTCCGAACATCGGGCGTCGGACCTGTCGTCTATCCGCGTGGACGCACCGCTCCGGCGGCAACCGCAGCGGTGGTGTGCGGCGTCGCCTCGGTTCCGCTGACCCTGGCACTCGGCATCGGTGGGGTGCTGGGCATACTGGCGATCATCCTGGGAGTGACCGCGGTACGCACGATCCGGCGAACACCGGGCATGCGTGGCACCGGTCGCGCGGTGGCGTCGATCGTGATGGGGACGGGCAGTGCCCTGGTCGGGCTACCGATTCTCGCGCTCGTCCTGATGGTCGGCTCGCTGCTGTAGACCCTGCCGCGCGGCGCACGAGCCCGCGCCGTGTTCTCGGACCGGAGCGATCAGCCGGCGACGCGCAGGTGTCCGACCGTGGGCTCGAGATGCCGGCCCAGCCACGCGACCACCTGGTCGATGTTGCGGCCCTGCTCATCGGGATCGGAGATCTCGGCCAGCGCCGGAACCGAGTGGAGCACGGCCGCGTAGAAAGCCGCCTCGCGCGACATACCGTGTTGCGCCATGACCACCTCGAAGGAGTCGAGCGCCTGGTCGAGCTCGCCGTAGGTCACCATGTGCCCACCGAAGCGCACGGCCGGCAACGACGGCGTCATGTCTGCCCTGTCGCGGATGTCCTGCAGTAGTTCATTCATGTGACACTCCCCCACCCGGCTGACTTGATTCATGGTCATCACCCTTCGATCAACCTCCCCGTCGACCGAGGGCTCTTGCAATCAAGCATCGATTGCTGCGTAACGATATGGGTACCTTACCGCTTGAAATGTGGCGGATTACACACAGAAACTGGTAACGCCCACAACAACTACGGTATATCCGTCAACAGAAACGATAGAGCTTGTGACACATGGGGTCTATGAGGTTTCTGGGTCTGATGTTGAAAAGAAACGTCGCCGTGACCACTGGGGTCCCGGCGACGTTTCGTGACATCTCGTCCTGCGTTCGACGGCTCAGCCGTTCTCCCGGGCGGCCTTGTCTGCCTCCATCGCGTCGATGAGGCTCTTTGGGCGCAGATCGGTCCAGTTCTTCTCCACGTACTCCAGGCACGCGGCCCGTGAATCCTCCCCGAACACCTTGGTCCAGCCGGCCGGGATATCGGCGAACGTCGGCCACAGCGAGTGCTGGTTCTCATCGTTCACGAGCACGTAGAAGCGGCCGTTCTCGTCGTCGAATGGGTTCGTCATCTCTACTCGACTCCTTCAGTCAATCGTCGTTGTCCTCGAGGCGGTTAGGTGAACCTCAGTCGTCTTTCACCGTACCGTCCCCGACCTCGTCGGCGGCACTAACCCCGCCCCGGTCTCCTGCCCTCCTCCGATAGGGAATCGAGCGCTGCCAGTTCGGCGTCGAGCACCGGGCCGATGACGGCGAGCGACGCCGCATCGGCCATCCCGAGATGGTGCGTGGCGACGTCGACGTTGCGGATCTCCCCGGACACGTAGGCGCGCCACCCCTCGGCGATCGTGCTCGGGTCGTCCTTGTCCTCGGTCGCGGTGAACACCTGCAGATCGCCGCGGAAGACCGCCGGCACGAAGTCCAGGACCACCTGCGTCGACAACTCGAAGCTCGTCATGATCCGGTCGACCTGGTCGGCGCCGAGCAACCCCATGCCCTCGATCTGGGCCCGGATGATCGCGGTGACCTCCTCCGGCGTGGACGCCTGCACGTCGTCACCGAGATCGAACAGGTCGCGCCAGCCACCGAGGACGTCGATGACGACCGAACCGTCCTGCTCGGCGCCGGGTCGTGCGGTCGCGTCGGGGGCGGGCTCGACGGTCTGCTCGGTCGCCCCCGGGTCCTCCGGTACGGAGTCCATGACGCCGAGGAAATCGACGGTCTCGCCCTCGCTCTGCAGACGCGTGGCCATTGCATGCGCGATCACACCACCGACCGACCAGCCCAGGATGCGATACGGGCCATGCGGTGCGACCTCGCGGATCTGCGCGACGTAGCGCTGCGCGAGCGCGTGGGCATCGGTGATCGACGGTTCGCCGCCGACCACATGCGGGTCCTGCAGGCCGTAGATCGGCCGATCGGCCAGATACGGCACCAGCCCGCCGTAGAACCAGGCCAGCCCACCGGCGGGGTGAACGCAGAACAGCGGCGGCTGCGAGCCCTCGGCGCGCAGGGTGATCAGCACGTCGGCTGTCGCGGCGTCGGCCCCGGTGATGCGTTGGGCCAGCCCGCGCACCGTCGCGTCCGAGAACAGCCAGGCCAGTTCGATCTCGAGTTGATGCTCGCCGCGCAGATATGCCGCGACCCGCGCCGCCGACAGGGAATTGCCCCCCAGATCGAAGAAGCTGTCGTCGGCACCGACCTCGTCGACGTCGAGTACCTCGACGTAGGCGGCGGCGACGGCACGCTCGACGTCGTTGCGCAGCGGCTCGATCTCGCGCTCGACGATCTGCGGCGCGGGCAATGCCCGTTTGTCGAGCTTGCCGACCGGGGTGAGCGGCAGATGCGCGAGCACCGTGATCGACGCGGGCACCATGTGCGCCGGGAGCCGCCGGGTGAGGTGCGCGCGGAGATCGGCGATCAACGTCGCCTGATCGGCGTCGGGATCGGTCGGCACCACGTAGGCGGCGAGCGCCGAGGCCACCGATCCCCCAACTCCTTCAGCACCGACTCCGTCAGCACCGACCCCGATGACGACGGCGGCGTCGACGAGGCGGTGCCGGCCGAGTTCGGCCTCGATCTCGCCGAGTTCGATCCGTAGTCCGCGCAACTTGACCTGATCGTCGCTGCGGCCGGCATATTCGATCACCTGACGTCCGTCGGGCCCGCGACGCCGGCGTGCGAGGTCGCCGGTGCGGTACATCCGTGTACCGGGCGCGCCGAACGGTGCGGCGACGAAGCGCTCGGCGGTCAGACCCGGGCGGTCGAGGTAGCCCCGCGACAGCGCGCACCCGGCGATGTAGAAGTCGCCGACGACACCCTCGGGCACGGGATGCAGCCGGGCATCGAGGACGACCTGCTGCAGTCCGTGCAGCGGCGCACCGATCCGCACCGGCGTCCCCGGAGTGGCGATCTCGCCGATGTTGGTGAGGATCGTCGTCTCGGTGGGGCCGTAGGCATTCTGTATCCGGACGTGCGCCGACCAGTGGTCCTGCAGCGCCTGCGGTACGGCCTCACCACCGACGGCGATGCACTCCACCGCGGGCAACCGGGCCGGGTCGAGGGTCGACAGGGTCGTCGGGGTGAGGAACGTGTGTGTCACCTCACGGTCGATCATGAACTCCTGCAACGCCTCCCCGCCGACGGCGTCGGCCGGTCGATAGACCAGGGTGCCGTTGTTGGCCACGGCGAGAAGATATTCGAGGACCGAGGCGTCGAAACTCGGTGACGCATAACCCATCACGATCGGCCCGTCACCGACGCCGAGCCGCGCCGACTCGGCGCGTGCGAAGTTCCACAATCCGGTGTGCGAGACCGCGACACCCTTGGGCCTGCCGGTCGAGCCGGAGGTGTAGATGACGTAGGCCACGTTGTCCGGACGCACCACCCGCAACCGGTCCTCGGCACCGATCGGTGCGTCGTCCATCGCCGCGATCTCGGCTGCGGTCGACTCGTGATCGGTTGCCACCCACTCGAAGTCATCACCCGGCAGGTCACCGACGGACGCGATCGACAAGCCGAGGACGGCCCCGGAATCCTCGATCATGGCCGAAACGCGCTCGGCCGGATAGCCGGGGTCGATCGGTACGTAGCCGCCACCGGTCTTGGCGACCGCCCAGATCGCCACGAACAGATCGGCCGACCGCGGGATCGCCAGCGCCACCAGTGATTCGGCGCCGATTCCGCAGCCGATGAGCCATCGTGCCAGCCGGTTCGAGCGGGCATCGACGTCGCGGTAGGACAGTGCTGTACCGGAGGGGTCGATGACCGCGGTACGTCTGCGCTGGCCGGCGACCGCCGCGGCGAAGATGTCGGCGAGCACCATGGGCGCCACCTCGGGCCCCCCGGACACCGGGACCAGCTCGTCGATCTGTTCGGCCCGCAGCAGCGGTGCGTCACCGACCGCGGTACCCGGCTCGGCGGTCAGCCGATCCAACAGACCGACCAGGCTCGCGGCCATCGACTCGACGCGGTGCGCATCGAACAGATCGGTGGCGTACTGCACGGCGCCGGACCAGGAGTGGCCCGCCGCTGCCGGGGTCACCGAGAACAGCAGGTCGACCTTGGCCGGGATCTCCCCGATCGACAGCGGCCGAACCTGCAGACCGGCCATCTCACCGCCGGCGACCGACTCCCCGGCGAGTTCGGCGATCACCGACTGTTCGAGGGTGAGCAGGACCTGGGTCAGAGGCGCAAACGCTTCCGAGCGCACCGGATTGAGGTGATCCACCAACGTCTCGAACGGGATGTCGGCGTGCGCGTACGCGTCGAGATCGATGCCCCGGATGCGTTCGAGCAGGCCGTGGAAGGACTCCTGAGCCCGATAGTCGGACCGCAGGACCAAGGTGTTGACGAACATGCCGATCAGCGGGTCGAGTTCGGGTCGGCCACGGCCGGCGACAGGTGTGCCGACCGCGATGTCGTCGCTCGCCGACAGCCGGGCGAGCAGTACCGACAGCCCGGCGTGGATCACCATGAACGGGGTGACCCGATACTCCTGGGCGAGTGCGGTGATCCGCTCGGTGATCGGGGCGTCGATCTCGAAATGTGTTGTCGCCCCGCGGGTGGACGCGACCACCGGACGCGGACGATCCGTCGGCAGGTCGAGCACACTGGGCAATCCCGCGAGCTGATGCGACCAATAGTCCCACTGTGCGTGCAGGATCGAACCCGGCTCGTCGACCGACCCGAGGTGCCGGTGCTGCCATACCGCGACGTCGGCGAATTGCAGTGCGAGCGGCTCGAACTGCGGTGGCACTCCGGCCACCCGTGCGTGGTACGCCGTCACCAGATCGGCGACGAGCGGCGCCAGTGACTCGCCGTCGGCGGCGATGTGGTGCAGCACCAGCACGAAGACGTGCTCCTCGGGGCTCGCCGACCACAAGCGGGCGCGCAGCGGGAAGTCGACGGTGACGTCGAACCCCGTCGTCGCCGCCGCCTCGAGGTCGTCGCGGCTCCCGGCTATCTGCCAGTCGACCGGCGCGGATACCGGGTGGACGAGTTGCTCGGGCACACCGGCGTTCTCGGGGAAGGTGGTGCGCAGGATCTCGTGGCGGGCGACGACGTCGAGGACCGCGGCATGCAAGGCCTCGACGTCCAACGCGCCGTGCAGGGCCAGCGCCGCGGGCACGTTGTAGGCCGGTGAGGTGGGGTCGAACCGGTTGATGAACCACATGCGTTGCTGCGCCAGGGACAGCGGCACGCGGTCGGGTCGTGGCGCAGGTGGCACCATCGCCGGACCCGATGCGCCCCGACCGCCGGCGAGGGCGGCGAGTTCCCGGACGCTCGGTGCCTCGAAGACGTCACGGACCGAGATCTCGCGTCCCAGCGCCTCACCCGCGCGCGCCGCCACCCGCATCGCCGACAGCGAGTTGCCGCCCGCGTCGAAGAACGACGCGGTCACACTGACCTGCTCGACGCCGAGCACGCCGGCGAAGACCTCGGCGAGCACCTGTTCGGCCGGTGTGGACGGTGCCACGATCTCCCCCGACACCTGTTGCGGCGCAGGTAGTTCTCGGCGTGAGATCTTGCCGGCGGTGTTGAGCGGCATCTGCTCGAGCAGCACCCAGATGGCCGGCCGCATGAACTCCGGCAGCGCCCGGGTCACGGTGGCCTTGACGGCATCGAGGTCGACGGTGTCGGGCGCGAGATAACCCACCAGCGATTCGCCGGCAGGTGTGGCGACTACCGTCGCGGCGGCATGGACGACCCCCGGGGCGGAGGTGAGCACGGCCTCGATCTCGCCGAGTTCGATGCGCTGGCCGCGCAGCTTGGTCTGGAAATCGGTGCGGCCCAGGTACTCCAACTCACCCTCGGCGTTCCAGCGCACCAGGTCGCCGGTGCGGTAGAGCCGAGCGCCGGCAGGCCCGTAGGGGTCGGCGACGAACCGTTCGGCGGTCAGGGTGGGTTGGCCGGCGTACCCGCGAGCCACGAGATCCCCGCCGAAGTACAACTCGCCGGGCAGCCCCGGCGGCACCGGACGCAGACGCTCGTCGAGGACGAGCGCGACGGTGTTCCACAGTGGCCGACCGATCGGCACGGTGTGGCCGTCGCGCCGGATGTGCTGCACCGCGGCGTAGATCGTCGTCTCGGTGGGACCGTACTGGTTGTACAGTTCCGTGGCGGGCAGCAGTCGCCCGATCGCGTCGGCCACCGGGCGGGTGAGCGCCTCACCACCGGTGTGCAGCAACCGTAACGCCGTGAGTTCGGTCAGGTCGGATTCGTCGACGATCTCGGCCATCGCGCCGAGTACCGAGGGCACCAGCGTCGCCGAGGTGACGCCGTGATCGATCATGCGACGCGTCACCAGCACCGGGTCGCGGTGCTCTCCGGGGTGGAGCAGGACGAGCCGTCCGCCGCACACCACGGGGCGGACGATCTCGATGATCGCGGGGTCGAAGGTGTACTCGAGTTGTTGCAGCACAACGTCGCCCGGGCCAAATCCGTAGTAGTCGCGGTCGAAGGCCAGATGCGTGCTCAACGCCCGACGCGAGACGGTGACACCTTTGGGTCGTCCGGTCGACCCGGAGGTGAAGATGGTGTAGGCCGCGTGCTCGGGAAGGACCGTCGCGCGGCGATCGTCGGCGGTGACCGGTGCGACGGCGGTGGAGTCGACCACAGAGAGATCCACGGCAGTGGCGGTATCGACCGTCAGGGTCCGCACGTCGGGCAGTGCGGCGATCCCGTCGGGGATCGGGCCGGGTCCGACGAGGACGAGTGACACGTCGGCCACCTCGGTCATGTAGCGCACCCGATCTGCCGGTGCGCCGGTGTCGATCGGCACGAACTGTGCGCCCGCAGCCCACACGGCGTGGATCGCCACGATCATCTCCACCGAACGTGGGATACACACGGCCACAGCCGTGTCCGGTCCCACTCCGGACGCGATCAGCTCACGGGCGAGCGTGCTCGCGCGGGTGAGCAATTCGGCATAGGTGACCTCTCGTTCGTCGGCGATCACCGCGATCGCGTCGGGCGTGTCGGCGGCGCGGCGGGCCAGCAGGTCGGTGACGGCATCGCCCTCGAGCGGTACCACCGCGCCGTGCGACCAGTCGTCGAGGAGTGCTGCGGTGGCCGAATCCACCAGCGGCACTTCGCCGATCGGGGTGTCCGGTGCGTCGACGAAGGTCTGCAGGATTTGGGTGAGCGCGGTGGCGAAGATCATGATCTGCGCCTCGTCGAAGGCCGTGGGCAGATACGCGAATCGCAGGTGGAGCCGATCCCCGCGCACCGAGGTCGCGAGGTTCAGCGGGTAGTGGGTGGAGTCGCTGACGTCCACGCCGCGCACCTGTAGTCCCCCGACCGCCGTCGGCGACGCCGAGGACAGGGAGGCGGTGTCCACCGGGTACGACTCGTGCACGGTGAGGGTGTCGAAGGCGATGGGAACGCCGCTGTGCGCGATGATCTCGGGCAGACCGAGATGCTGGTGGTCGAGGACCGCGGTCTTGTCGTCCTGCAGGGCGCTTGCCACGGCCGCCAGGGTGGCGTCGGGGTCGACGTCGACGACCACCGGCAGCGTGTTGATGAACAACCCGACCATGTTCTCCACGCCGGGTAGATCGGCGGGACGGCCCGACACGGTCTCCCCGAAGGTGACCACACGCGACTCCGAGAGCCGCGCGACCAGCAGCGCCCAGGCGACCTGTAGCACGGTGGCCAGGGTGGTGCCGTGTCGACGGACCGAATCCTCCAGTGCGGCGGTGAGTTCGGCCGGCACGGCAACGATGTGTTCGGCTGGTCGGTGTTCGGCGGTGGCCTCGGCACCCGGTGCGACGAGGGTCGGCCCCTGCGCACGAGCCAGTCGTCGCGCCCACGCCTGCAGCCCCGCGCGATCGTCGATGCGGCCGATGTGGTGTAGGAAGTCCCGGAAGTCTCCCCCGGATCCGTCGCCGGTGTAGGCCGATCCGGTGGCATACAGCGCCATCAGGTCGGCCAGGACCAGTGGCCCCGACCAGCCGTCGAACAGGATGTGGTGGTTGGTGATCACCACGTCGGTCTGATCGCCGTGACCGATCACCACCACCCGGAGCAGCGGCGGCGACGCGAGGTCGAACGGCTCGTTGCGTTCCTGCCGCGCGATCTCGGCCACCCGGTCCGGTGCCGCGGCGTCGTCGGCGAGGTCGACGACCCGCCACCCGGCCCGTGCGTCGGGCGGGATCACCGCGAGGACCGCACCACTGCGGGCACGCACGAACCCGGAGGCGAGCACCCGGTGCCGGAGCAGCAACTCGTCGGCGGCCGCACGCAGCCGGTCGAGGTCGACGTCCCCACCGAGCCGGAGCACCGCCTGGGTGACGTACGCATCGACGACGTCGTCTGCGGTGTCCGCAGTGCCACCCGAGGTGGCCGTGGCCGGGCCGTTACCGGCGAGCACCGACTGGAAGTAGAGGCCGCGTTGCAACGGCGACAGCGGCCAGATCGCCGCTCCGGGATAACGCGCCGCCACCTCGTCGAGGTCGTCCTGGGTGGCGTGACTGCCGGGCACGTCGGACGGTGAAAGACCCACCGGCTCTCCGGCGTCGACGATCTCGGTGAGTTCGGCCAGTTCTCGCCGCCACCGCTCGGCGATGTCGGTGGCGTCGGCCTCGGAGAGTACGCCCTGGGCGAATCGCAGATCGGCGGCCAGTACCGGCCCATTCGTTCCGGTGGTGACGGCGGCGTTGATGGTCAGCGGCGCCATCACCGGCATCGCCCCCGACACCGAGGACGGCAGGAACGGCGCGTCGGGTGCGGGCAGGAAGTGGGCCGTCGCGCCTCCGCCGACGTCTCCCCCGCCGCCGACGTCTCCCCCGCCGTCGGTGGCAGCCCGGTTGCCGAGGTAGTTCAGGGCGATCGTCGGCAAGGGGCGTTGCGCGAGAGGCGAGTTCGCCACCGCACGCAGGTCGGCGAATCCGATGCCGTGATCGGGGATCGTCAGTCGTTGTTCCTTGGCCGATTTGACCGCGTGCACGGCGTCGGCACCGGGGTCGACGAGCATCGGGATCAGGGTGGTGAACCATCCGACGGTGCGCGAGAGGTCGGCACGACGCGGGTCCGGGCCGGACTCGAGGATGTCCTCGTGGCGGCCGTGGCCCTCGACGAGGATCGTCACCGCCCGATCGTCGGCGATACCACGCTGCTGCTGCCAGGACCGGATCGCGCGCGACAGGGTGCCGGCGAGAACGTCGTTGACGCTGCCGCCGAATGCTTCGGGCACGGCCGCGAGCAGTGACCCGGTGATCGGCGCGTCGATCCGCGCGATCACCGAGCCGACCGTGCGCAGGCGGTCCCGCTGCGGATCGGGGTCGACGCCCAGCCGGGTGGGCGTCTCCGGGGAGCGCGAAAGCCACAGCGCCAGTTCGGATTCCCGCGACTCGCGCCGATCGGCCAGCGCCTGTTGCCAGGCGCGCATCGACGTCGGCTCCGAGCGTACGACCGGCGGCGTGCCGGCCGACACCGCCGCCGCCGCGGTGAGCAGGTCCTCGATGAGGATCGGCCACGACACGGCGTCGACGGCCAGATGGTGGATCACCAGGACCAACCGGGCGGCGTCGGCACCGACCACCAGCGCGGCACGCATCACCTGCCCGGCGGCCGGATCCAGTAGCCCTGCCGCCCGCGCATGAGCGTCGCGCACCGATTCGTCGAAATCTTCTGTGCCGGAGGCACTGTCGGTGATCACCCGCTCGATGGCGGCATGTGCGTCGAACGGCTCGCCGGTCGTCAACGCCCATCCGACCGCGCCTCGGGTCAGTCGCGCCGTGAGCATCGGGTGCGCCGCGCAGACCGCCGCCAGCATGATCGCGAGATCGTCGACCGACAGTTCCCTCGGTGCCGCCAGCACCATCGACTGGTTGAAGTCGGCGAAGTCCTCGGGTGCGGGCGAGGTGTCGACCATCCACGAGATGATCGCGCCGAGTTCGGTCGGCCCGGTGGGTCCGCCGGGCGGGTCGGCCAGTACCGGCAGCGCTGTGGCACCGTCGGTGGCTGCACGGGCCATCGCCCGAACGGTCTTGTGTTCGAAGATGTCTCGTGGGGTCAGCGTCAGTCCGGCGGCCTTGGCCGCCGAGGCGAGCTGGATGGACATGATGGAGTCGCCGCCGAGGGCGAAGAACGATTCGGTCACGCCGACCTCGTCACGACCGAGGAGGCCGGCGACGATCGCGGCGAGAGCGGTCTCGGCGGCGGTGGCCGGCGATACGCGATCGGCGGCCTCGAATACCGGCTCCGGCGCGGGCAGCGCGGCCCGGTCGAGTTTGCCTCCCGGGGTGAGCGGCAACTCCGCGAGGACGACCACCTGGTGCGGGATCATGTGCCCGGCCAGCCGTGCACCGGCGGCGGTGACGATACGCGCCGGGTCGATGGTGGCGCCGTCGTCGGGAACCAGGTAGGCCACCAGCCGCGATCGCCCGGAGTCGTCGGCGACTCCGAGGACCACCGCCGAGGCCACCTCGGGTAGATCGGTGAGCACGGACTCGATCTCGCCGAGTTCGATGCGTTGCCCGTTGATCTTGACCTGATGGTCGGCGCGCCCGGCGAATTCGATCTGCCCGTCGCGGCGCAGACGCACCAGGTCGCCGGTGGCGTACATCCGCTGCCCTGGGATACCGGTGAACGGGTCGGCGACGAAGGACGTTGCCGTCAGGCCCGGCCGTCCCAGGTAGCCGCGGGCCAATGAATCGCTGGTCCCCAGATACAGCTCGCCCACCACCCCGCGCGGCACGGGGTGCAGTCGCGCATCGAGGACGTAGGCGGTGAATCCGCGGACAGGATGGCCGATCGTCACCGGTCGGCCCACCTCGGAGCGGCCGGTGCTCGACCAGACCGTCGCCTCCGACGGGCCGTAGAAGTTGTACATGCGGCGTCCGTCGGCCCCGCGTCCGTCGGCACCGCACCCATTCGCCCAGCGCGCCACCAGTTCCGGCGGGCAGGCCTCACCGCCGGTGACCAGATTGCGGATCGTGCGACCGCGTTCGACCGGGACGGTCGCGAGCACCGTCGGGGTGATCAGGGTGTCGGTCACCCGATCGCGGCTCAGGACGGCGCCGAGGGCCTCCCCGGCGTAGGCGGTCGGGGGCGCCACCACCAGGGTGTGTCCGAGTGCGACGGACCACATCATCTCCAGCACGGAGGCGTCGAAACTCGGTGAGGCGACGTGCAGGACGCGGGTGTCGGGCGCCTGTTCGGGGGTTCCGGTGATCTCCCGGAGGGCGTCGACGAGAGTCGCGATGCCACGGTTGCCGACGCCGACGGCCTTGGGTCGGCCGGTGGAGCCGGAGGTGTAGACGAGGTAGGCCAGGGTGTCCGGGCCGATCTCGCCGGCACGGTCGGCTGTGGTCACCGGCGCTGCCGGGCGGGCCGGATCCGTGGCGATCGCGACATCAATCCAGTCGCAGCCACCGGCGGCACCCAGGCGGTGTCGGGTCGCCGCGTTGGTGACGCCCAGGCGCACACCGGAATCGGCGATCATGTAGTCGATGCGGTCCTGGGGGTAGGCCGGATCGATGGGCACGTAGGCGGCTCCGGAACGAATCACGCCGAATACTGCCACGACGGAATCGACGGAGCGTTCGAGGCCGACGGCGACCACGTCGTCGGGGCGCACACCGCGCGCGATGAGCTCGCGCGCCAACCGGTGGGTGCGCTCGTCGAACTCGCTGTGCGAGAGCACCTCACCGTCGCAGATCACCGCATCACCGGCCGGATCGAGCACCCGCGCGTCGAGGATGTCGACGAGCGGTCGGGGTGTACTGATCCCGCCGTCGGCGGCCGGCTCGAGGACGCCGGTGGAATTACGACTGGGGCGCATCGCCGAGAGCGCGGCATCGTCGACGACGTCGATGTCGCCGACCGCGCGCCGGGGGTCGGCGACCATGGTGGTGACGACCTGGAGCCAGGTCTGCGCGAACCGGACGACGGTGTCCTCGTCGAACAGTGATGTGGCGTAGAGGAAGTCGGCACGCATCGGACGATCGGCGGACCGGTCGGCGACGCCGACCGTCAGATCGAACTTGGCCACCGCGTTCAGCGGTCCGAGCGGGCGTGCGGCCAGTCCCGCCACCTGAACCTCGGCCTCGGCGTCTGCGGGGGCGCCGGCCGATTCGTGGGTGAACGCGATCTGCACCAGCGGTGGGTAGGCGGTCGAGCGCTCGGGGGCGAGTTCGTCGATGAGATCGTCGAATTGCACGTCGGCGTGGGCGAAGGCTTCGACGTCGGTCGAGCGCACCGCCGCCACGAAGTCGCCGATCGGCACTGCCGGATCGACGTCGGTGCGTAGCACGAGGGTGTTGACGAACATCCCCACCAGATCGGCGAGCGCGGCGTCGGTGCGCCCGGCGATCGGCGCCCCGATCACCACGTCGGAGGTGGCGGCCAGGCGCGCCACGGTGATGGCCAGCGCGGCGTGAGAGAGCATGAACGCCGTCACATCATGTTCGCGGGCAAAGGCTTCGAACTTCGCCGCCACCGCGTCGTCGACCTCGACGGAGACGACGGCCGCCGTCGTGTCGAGCACCGCGGGGCGCGGGCGGTCCATCGGCAGGTCGGTGACCGCGGGCAGTCCCGCGAGGTGGGCACGCCAGTAGGCCATCGCCGCGGCGGCCGGCGATCCGGGATCGGCGACGTCCCCGACGACCTCGCGCTGCCACAGCGCGAAGTCGGCGTACTGCACCGGCAGTGGCAGCGGTGCGTCGATCCCCGCGCCGGTGCGTCGTAGGTAGGCATTGAGCAGATCCCCGACGAACACCGGCGAGGACTCACCGTCAAAAGCGATGTGATGCACCGTGATCACCACATCGGAATGTGCGGCACGATCCTCCGCGGCGCGGCCCCCACCACGATCGGTTCGCACCCGCACCCGGATCGGCAGGCGGCTCGACACGTCGAACCCACGGACGGCACTCGCGGCGAGTTCGGCCTCGTCGTCGGTGACCGCGAAGTCGAGTTCTTCTGCCGCCGCGTCGGTCTCGAGTATCCGCTGGTATGGGCCGGCGCCATCGGACGGGTAGACGGTGCGCAGCACCTCGTGTCGCGCGAGGACGTCGAGGACGGCCAGCCGAAGGGCGTCGGTGTCGACCGCACCCTCCACTCGCAGCCCCATCGGGATGTTGTAGGCCGACGAGTCGGTGTCGAACTGGTTGATGAACCACATCCGCGACTGCGCGGTCGACAGCGGAAGCCGTTGCGGCCGTGGTCGTGCCGTGAGCTGTGCCCGGGTCCGGCCGCGGCCGGTCAGGGCGTTGGCGAGTCCGCGGACCGTCGGCGTGTCGAACAGATCGCGGACGGTGACATCGGCGTCGAGTGTCTGCGCCACCCGGGCGGCGACGCGGGTCGCTGCCAACGAGTTGCCCCCTAGGTCGAAGAACGACTCGGTCACGCTCACCCGATCGAGTCCCAGCACGTCGGCGTAGATCGCCGCGATCTCGGTCTCGGGTCCGGTCTCGGGCGCGACGATCTCACGGACCTCGATCTCCGGCCGGGGCAGCGCGCGACGGGCGACCTTGCCCGCACTGTTGCGAGGCATGACCGCCATCGGCACCCACAAGGTGGGTCGCATGTATTCCGGCAGTGCCCGCGTGACGGTCGCCCGGACGGCGTCGAGGTCGACGTCGTCGGGGCTCACATAACCGACGAGCTGTGCTCCCGCGGGAAAGTCGACGACGGCCGCGGCGGCGTGCACGACACCGGGGGCCGATGCGAGTACCGCCTCCACCTCGCCGAGTTCCATCCGCTGCCCGCGCAGTTTGACCTGAAAGTCGGTGCGGCCCAGGTACTCGATCTCGCCGGCGGAGTTCCAGCGCACCAGGTCGCCGGTGCGGTACAGGCGCGCGCCGGGCGGCCCGAACGGATCGGCGACGAAGCGCTCGGCGGTGAGCGCCGAGGCAGAGGCATACCCACGCGCGATCTGGATGCCGCCGAGGTAGAGCTCACCGGGCACGCCGACCGGTACGAGTTGCAGCCGCGCGTCGAGCACGAACGTGGTGGTGCTCGGCACCGGGACACCGATGGGCACGGTGGCCTCGCCGGGCAGGACGTGGTGGGCGGTGACGTCGACCGCCGCCTCGGTGGGGCCGTAGAGGTTGTGCAGCTCCAGCGCGGGCAATTCGGCGAGGACCGCCTGCGCGGTGGCCGCCGCGAGCGCTTCCCCGGAGGTGAACATCGCCCGCAGCGAACGCAATCCGGACAGCCGCGGGCCGAGCACGTCGACGAACGTGGCCAGCATCGACGGCACGAAGTGGATGACCGTAACGTTCTCGGTGGTGATCAGGTCGGCGATGTGGTCGGGGTCGCCGTGCCGATCCGGCTCGGCCAGCACGAGGGTCGCGCCGACGGTCGCGGGCAGGAACAACTCCCACACCGACACGTCGAAGGTGATCGGCGTCTTCTGCAGCACGACGTCGGAGTCCTTGAACCCGTACCACTCCCGCATCCACTCGAGCCGGTTGACGATCGCCGAGTGGGAGACCGTCACCCCCTTGGGGCGCCCGGTGGAACCGGAGGTGAACAGCGTGTAGGCGGCATCGTCGGGCCGGATCGGTGCGCGCCGTTCGGCGTCGGCGATCGGCGGGGTCGCCGGGTCGATCGGCACCGACGTGTCGACGCCGATCACCCGGATCGGTTCGGGCAGGTCGGCGATCACCGCGGGAGCCGCGCCGTCGACGACGAGGACGATCCGGGCGTCGGCGGTGTCGAGCATGTATCGCACCCGGTCGAGCGGTGCGTCGACGTCGAGGGGGACGTAGTGGCCGCCGGCCTCGACGATCGCGTGGATCGCGACGAGCATCTCCACCGAGCGTGGCATCGCCACGCCCACCGCCACATCGGGGCCGACGCCCGCGGCGATCAGCCATCGGGCGAGATCGTTGACGCGCGCCGCGAACTCCGCGTAGGTGACCCGTCGGTCACCGCACACCACGGCCACGCCGGGCGACGCGGCACTCATCCGGACGACCTCGGTCACGCGTTGTCTCCCTCTCTGTGCCCCGTGTCCCCATGCCGGTTGTCCCCGTGCCGGTTGTCCCCGTGCCACCGTGTACTCGCGTCGTCGGTGCGGGGTCGCGCCCCGTCCGACATCAGTGTCGACAGGGTGCTCGCGGGATGGCGCCCCGGGGTGCCCGACGACCACTGCACCAGCGTGTCACGTTCGGCCGGGGCGACGATCGGGGCGGCACCGACCGCAGCGTCGGGCGTTTCGGTCACCGCGTCGAGCACGGCGACGAAACGCGCCACCAACGTGGCGATACCGGCCTCGTCGAAGAGGTCGGTGGCGTACACCACCGACGACCGCCATGGTCCGTGAGCGCTCGCGCCGATGCTGATCGACAGGTCGAGCTGCGCGCCGACCACCGGCGGGGTCATCGGCGTGATGACGATGCCGGAGTCGTCGGCGACGGCGTCGGTCGGTGTCGGCTGCGCCAGGGTCAGCAGCACCTGCGCCAGCGGTGAGAATGCTTGTGAGCGCACCGGATCGACGGCGTCGACGACGGTCTCGAACGGGATGTCGGCGTGCGCGAACGCTTCGAGGTCGACTCCCCGGACATCGTCGAGCAACTCCGCGAATCCCGTCGCGGGATCGACGACGGTCCGCAGGACGAGCGTGTTGACGAACATGCCGATCAGTCCGTCGAGTTCGGCCTGGCCACGGCCGGCGATCGGGGTGGCGATCGCGATGTCATCGGTCGCCGAGAGCCGTGCGAGAAGCACCGCGAGTGCCGCGTGGATCACCATGAACGGGGTGACGCCACGGTCGCGCGCCAGACCCGACACACGGTCGGCGATCGGGCCGGGGATCTCGAACTCGAAGAGCGCACCGGCCTGCGAGGCGACCGCGGGCCGCGGATTCTTCGCGGGCAGGTCGAGAACGTCGGGGAGCCCGCGCAACTGCTCTCGCCAGTAGGTGAGCTGACGTCCGACGACGGTCTTCGGGTCATCGGCGGAGCCGAGTTCGCGGTGTTGCCACAGTGCGTAGTCGGCGAATTGCACCGGCAGTGGCGCGAATTCGGGGTCCTCGCCGGCCACCCGGGCTCGATAGGCGGTGATCATGTCCGCGATCAAGGGCCGCATCGATTCGCCGTCGCCGACGATGTGGTGGATGACCGCGAGCAGTACCCAGTCGTCGTCGCCGGCGTGCCACAGCCGGACCCGGAACGGCGGTCGCGCAGTGACGTCGAAGCCGGTGGCCGCGGCCTCGTACATCTGTGTCTCGTCGGCGACCACCGCCCAGTCGAGGCGGGCGAGAACGTCGTCGGGGCCGTGTACCCACTGCACCGGTTCGCCGTCGATCGTCGGGAATGTGGTTCGCAGGATCTCGTGACGCGCAACGACATCGCGCACCGCAAGCGCCAGTGCATCGGGATCCAGGGGCCCGCTGATGCGCAACCCGACCGGGATGTTGTAGGCGACCGAGTCCGGCTGCAGGCGGTTCAAGAACCACACGCGGCTCTGAGCGAAGGACAGCGGGACGGGCTCGGGTCGCGGGACGACGGCCCGGACCGGCGCGAGTGCACCGGCGCGGCCCGCGGCCACCCGGGCCAGTGCCCGCGGGGTCGATGCCTCGAATACGTCGCGCACACCGAGGTCGGCGTCGAGCGCATCACCGACGCGTGCTGCGAGTCGGGTGGCGGTGAGCGAATTGCCGCCCAGGGCAAAGAAATCCGCGGTGACCGACACGGTGTTCACGCCGAGGATCTCGGCGAAGCACGCCACCACTGCGGCCTCGGCGGCCGATGCGGGGCCGACGTGCTCACCGGCGTCGAGCACGGGGTCGGGTAGTGCACGTTTGTCGACCTTGCCCGCAGGCGTGAGCGGCAGGTGGTCGAGGACGGTGACAGCCGCGGGCACCATGTGCGCGGGCAGTCGCCGGCCGAGGAACTCAGTGAGGTCGGCCGGTGTCACCGATTCGGCTGCGGCGCCGCCGTCACCCGAGGTCACGACGTAGGCGGCGAGTGCGGTCGCGACTGATCCGCCGACCCCGATCACGACGGCGGCGTCGATCGCGGGATGCGCCGTCAGTGCCGTCTCGATCTCGCCGAGTTCGATGCGCAGGCCACGCAACTTGATCTGGTCGTCACTGCGTCCGACGTACTCGATCACCAGCCGTCCGGTGTCGGACGAGCCGGTGTCGGACGAGCCGGTGCCGGAGGGTCCGGACCTGGCAGCTACCCACCGGACGACGTCGCCGGTGCGATACATCCGCTCGCCCGGCGCGTACGGGTCGGCGACGAACCGTTCGGCGGTCAGCCCGGGGCGCCGCAGATAGCCACGGGCGAGCGGGGTTCCGGTCACGTACAGCTCGCCGGGCACACCGATCGGGACCGGGTGCAGACGGTCGTCGAGTACCAGGAGTCCGGCGCCGGCGATGGGTCCGCCGATGTGGACCGGCGCAGCGGGATCGAGTGCGGCGCTGATCGCCACCGCCACCGATGCCTCGGTCGGCCCGTACGCGTTGTGGAAGGCCACCCGGCCCGACCAGCCCGCCACGAGCGCCTGCGAGACCGCCTCGCCACCGGCGATCAGGACGCGCAGATCCGGCAGGTCGGCGTCGGGATCGACGGTCGCGAGGACCGCCGGGGTCAGGAACACGTGCGAAAGCTGTTGCGCGCGAAGGAACTCAGTCAGCTGCGCGCCGCCGAGCACGTCGTCGGGTCGATAGACCAGAGTCGCACCCGCGACCGACGCGAGCAGCCATTCCAGCACGGAGGCGTCGAAACTGGCCGACGCGAAGCCCAGCACACGGTCGCCCGCGGTGACGCCCAAACGATCGACCTCGGCGACGGCGAAGTTGTGCGCGCCGCGGTAGGTGACCGAGACACCCTTGGGCACGCCGGTCGAGCCGGAGGTGTAGATGACGTAGGCGACGGCGTCGAGGTTGTCCGCACCACCGGGAACGTCGAGGCCCGTATCCGGTTCGCCGGTCCCTGGTTCGACAGTCCCGTGTTCGTGCGAGCCTGCGACGAGGTCGTCGACGGTCAGCCAGTCGAGTCCGCCGGGTGCGGGTAGTTCCTCGCCGGGAGAGCAGATGCCCACGCGCACACCCGAATCGGTGATCATGTGCGCGATGCGGTCGGCCGGGTATCCGGGGTCGATGGACAAGTAGGCGGCACCGAGTCGAGTGATCGCCCACAGTGTCGCCAGACGGTCGACGCGGCGCCCGAGCGCCACAGCGACGATCGTGTCGGTCCCGATGCCGCGAGCCCGCAGCCCGCGGGCGATCGCGGCCGAGCGGGTGTCGAGGTCACGGTAGGTCAGCGATCGGCCGTCGGCGTCGGTCACCGCGGGGGTGTCCGGGTGCGCGGCGGCGACCTCGGCGAAGACCTCACGCAGATGCCGTGGCGCGGCGGCCGGGCCGCCGCTGACCGGGGTCAGTGACCGGCGGGTCTCGACGGGTACCAATTGCAGGTCTCCGCAGGCGATGTCGGGCGCACTCGCGATCGTTGCGAGGATCGTGCGCACCGCGGCGGCGAATCGTTCGATCTGCGCGGCGTCGAAGACGGCGGGCAGGTACTTGAGCGTGATCGCCACACCCTCGGCCGAGGGTGTCGCCGACAGGTTGAGCGGATAGTGCGTCGAGTCGCCGGCGTCGATGCCGAGGATCTGCAGACCACCGGTCAGGGCGGCGTCGGCGGTCGACAGCGACTCGCTTGCCACCGGGAACGACTCGTACACGGTCAGCGTGTCGAACAGTACCGGCAGCCCGGTGGTCGCGGTGATCTCCGGTAGCCCGAGATGCTGGTGATCGAGCACGGCGATCTTGTCCTGCTGCAGGCGCCGCAGCACCTCGGCCGCCGCCGAACCGGGATCGACATCGACGACGACGGGCAGCGTGTTGATGAACAGCCCCACCATCGATTCGACGCCGTCGAGATCGGCGGGCCGACCGGACACGGTTTCACCGAATCCGACGACCCGGTTGCCGGTGAGCCGCGAGAGCAGCACCGACCACGCGAACTGCAGCACCGTGCTCACGGTGACCCCGAGGTCGCGGGCGAGTGTGTCGAGCGCGGTGGACAATTCGGCGCCGAGATGTTCGGTGTGATCGCGCGGCGGGGTCGAGATGTCGTCGTCGTTCTGCGGCGCCACCAGTGTCGGTTCGGTGAGCGGGGCGAGCACCCGGCGCCAGGTGTCCAGACCTGTCGAGTCGTCGCGCGCGGCGAGCCGGCGGACGTGCGTACCGAAGTCGGCCGCCACTGCACCGCTGGTCGGTTCGGCATCCGAATCCCGGTGCGCGAGCGCGGAGGTGAACATGCCGCGTCCGGCGTAGAGCGCGAGTAGGTCGGCCAGGACGAGCGGCCCCGACCAGCCGTCGAGCAGGATGTGGTGGTTGGTGACGATCAGCGATGCCGTCTCGCCGTGGCGGATCAGCACGAACCGGATCAACGGTGGGGCGTCGAGGGCAAACGGCGCGAGCTTCTCGGCCGCGGCGATCTCGGAGACGGAGTCGGCCACCTCGTGCGACCCTCCGTCCAGATCGATTTCACGCCACGGGATATCGACGGCCTCGGGAACGACTGCGACGACCGCACCGGCATCGGTGCGGACATATCCGCTGCGCAGCACCCGATGGTGCGCGAGCAGTGCGGCCGCCGCGGCATGCAACCGCTCCGCGTCGATCTCGCCGCCGAGCTCGAGAACCGCCTGTGTCACATAGACATCGACGCCGTCGCCCCCGGTGGCCATCTCCGACTGGAAGTACAGGCCCTGTTGCAGTGGCGTGAGCGGCCACACGTCGGCGCCGGGGAAACGCACGGCGAGCGTGTCGAGTTCGTCCTGGCTGATGGTGGTGCCGGGAATGTCGGACGGGCTCGCTCCGATCGGTGCACCGCCGGCCACGACCCCGGCGAGCGCCCGGAGTTCGGCGCTGAAACGCGCTCCGAGATCGGCGACGTCGGCGGCGGTGAAGAGCGCCGACGGGTAGGTCAGCGAGGTGACCAGTTCCCGTCCGCGCGTACCGGTCCGGGTGGCCACGGTGACACTGAGTGCGTTGAGCGCCACCATCGCACCGGTCGCCGACGCGGCGAATCCGGGTGCGTCCCCGGCGGGGGTGAACGGGATCTCCTGTGGCGCTTCGGCGTCGGCGCCACCGGTGCCGCCGGCTGCGCGGCCGGCGCCGAAGAAGTTGAATCCGATACTCGGCAGCGGGCGGGTGGTGAGCTCACTGTGGGGATCGGGGTTCGCGTACCGCAACAGCCCGAAGCCGACGCCTGCGTCGGGGATCGACAGGCGTTCTTCCTTGGCCGCCTTGACCGCGTGGATCGCGTCGACCGACGGGTCGAGGCGCACGGGCGCGATCGTCGTGAACCATCCGACGGTGCGTGACAGGTCAGTGTCGTACGGGTGCGGTCCCGAGGCGACGATGTCCTCGTTGCGTCCGTGACCCTCCACGAGCACCGACACCGGACCTCGGTCGTCGATGCCGCGTGCGTGCTGCCATCCGCGCACGGCGCGGGCGAGCGCACCGAGCAGGACGTCGCCCGCGCCCCCACCGAAGGCGTGCGGTACGGAGGTCAGGACGGCCTCCGAGGTCGACGGGTCGAGGATCTCGGTGACCGACACCTCGGTGGCGAACCGGTCGCGGCCGGCCACGACCTCGGCGCCGAGATCGGTGGCGCGGGCCGGCAGCCGATCGAGCCAGTAGCCCTCCTCCGACATGCGGCGTTCGGCTTGGGCGGCAACCGCATCCGCCCAAGTGCGTGCCGAGGTGACCTCCGGTCGCAGGGCGAGCCCGATGTCGCCGGACTGGGCCTGTCCCCAGGCGGTGACGAGATCTTCCAGCAGGATCGGCCACGACACCGCATCGACGCCGAGATGATGGATCACCAGGACGAGGCGGCCCGCTCCGGCCGGGTCGACGACGAGTTCGGCGGCGACGAGTGCACCGGTGTTGGGGTCGAGGCGCGCTGATGCGTCGGCGAACGCGGTGTGCAGATCGGCGGTGAATCCGTCGGTGCCGACCGCCGAGCCGGATCGCCGGGCGCCGACCGCGGCTGCGATGTTGACGTCCGCACCGGCGGTGAGCGTCCAGCCGTCGTCGGTGGGCACCAGTGAGGCCGTGAGCATCGGGTGGGTGTCCACCACCCGCGCGAGCAGAGCCGCGACCGACGACGCGGTGGCGTCGGCGGGCAGGTACAGCACCCGCGACTGCGAGAAGTCACGGAAATCCGCAGGCTGCGTGGAATGTTCGATCATCCACGACACCACCGCCGGTGGTGTGACGGGGCCGCGGGCACCGGTCTCGGGCAGCATCGGCAGCGTGGTCGCGCTGTCGAGCGCGGCGCGCGCCATCGCGCGCACGGTGCGGTGTTCAAAGATGTCGCGTGGCGAGAGCGACAGGCCCGTCGCGCGGACCGCCGACGCGAGCCGGATCGACATGATCGAGTCGCCGCCGAGGGTGAAGAACGAGTCGGTGACCGACACCCGCGGCAGTCCGAGGAGACCGGCGACGATCGCGGCGAGGGTTTCCTCGACCGCATTCGCCGGCGCCACGTACTGTGCTGTCGCGAAATCGAAATCGGGTGCGGGCAGGGCCTTGCGGTCGAGCTTACCTGCGCTGCCCAGCACGACGTCGTCGAGTGGCATCCACACCGTGGGTCGCATGTACTCGGGCAGTGCGGCGGCCACGGCGGCGCGAGCGGCATCGAGATCCACCGTCGACGGCGACACGTATGCCACCAGATGTGCGCCGCCGGTGTCGGATTCGGCGACGGTGGCCGCGGTGTGGACCACCCCGGGCACCGTCGCGATGACCGATTCGATCTCGCCGAGTTCAATGCGCTGGCCCCGCAACTTCACCTGGAAGTCGGTGCGGCCCAGGTATTCGATCTCCCCGGAGGTGTTCCAGCGCACCAGGTCTCCGGTGCGGTACACGCGGGCGCCGGGCGCCCCGAAGGGGTCGGCCACGAAGCGTTCGGCGGTCAGCGCGGGAGCTCCGGCATAGCCGCGGGCGACCTGGGTGCCGCCGAGATACAGCTCGCCGGGCACGCCGACGGGTACCGGGCGCAGCCGGGCGTCGAGCACGAGTGTGGTGGTGTTCCACACCGGCACCCCGATGGGCACGATCCGATCGGCGTGGGTGACATCGGCGTAGGCCACCTCGACGGCCGCCTCCGTCGGGCCGAACAGGTTGACGATCGCGACGTCGGGCAGCAACTGATGGGCTCGTACGGTCACCGCGGGCGGCAGTGCCTCACCGGAGGCGAACAGCCAGCGCAGCGAGGTCAGCTCCGAGAACTGTTCGGACGGAACCACATCGAGGAACACCGCGAGCATCGACGGCACGAAGTGCACCGAGGTTGCGCGCGTCGCAGCGATCAGATCGGCGATGTAGAGAGGATCGGCGTGACCGCCGGCGTCGGCGATCACCATCTGCGCGCCGGCGATGACCGGTCCGAACAGCTCCGGCACCGAGACGTCGAAGGTGTACGGGGTTTTCTGGATGATGCGGTCGCCGACGGTCCACGGATATTCCGACAAGCCCCAACGCAGCCGGTTGAGCACCGACGCGTGGGAGACGGTGACGCCCTTGGGACGTCCGGTGGAGCCGGAGGTGAACAGTGTGTAGAGCGCATCGTCACCGCGGATCGGGCGGAGTCGCTCGGCATCGGTGAACGGTGCGGTCGACTCGTCGACCGCGACGGTGGTGTCCACCACCATCGACGTGACGACACCGGCGAGGGCGTCGAGATCGGCGGCCACCGGACGCGGGCCGGTGAGCAGCACACGGACACCGGCGGTGTCGACCATGTGGCGCAGACGTTCGGCCGGCGCGGCGGTGTCGATCGGTACGTACTGGCCGCCGGCGGCGACGACTGCATGGATCGCGACGACCATCTCGATCGAGCGATCGATGCACACACCGACCGCCACCTCGGGGCCCACGTCTGCTGCGCGCAGTGTCCGTGCCAGCGACGCCACCCGCGCGCCGAACTCGCCGAAGGTCACCGTTCGGTCGCGCAGCGACAGCGCCACATCGTCGGGCGCGGCACTGACGCGCGCGGCGACTGCATCGGCGACCGAGCCGGCCGGGATGCGCACCGCCGCACCGGTCGCCCGCTGCAGCAGCGCGTCGGTCTCGGCGGCGGACAGGATCGGTGCGTCGGCGACGGCGATGGCAGGGTCGGCGGTCAGCGAGTCCAGCAGCGCGACAAAGGCGTCGAGCATTGCGTCGATGCGCGCATCGTCGAAGAGGTCGCGGGCGAAGACGGCCTCGATCGGCCAGTCGGCGCCGTGATCGGCCACCGAGACACTCACGGTCAGATCGAGTTTGGCCGGCGGATCGGCCGGGCTGACCGGGGTGATGGTCAGGTCGGCGATGCCGGTCGCGGTCGGTGCGGCCGCGAACTCGGGCAGCGTCGACTGATCGAGTGTCAGCATGACCTGCGCGAGCGGCGCGAAGGCTTCCGAGCGGACGGGGTTGACCGCGTCGACGATCATCTCGAATGGCACGTCGGCATGGGCGAACGCCTCGAGGTCGGATTCGCGGACCTGATCGAGCAGCTCGTCGAAAGCCATGTCGGGTGTCACCCGCGCCCGGAGCACCAGCGTGTTGACGAACATGCCGACGAGCGGGTCGAGTGCACGCTGGCCGCGGCCGGCGATCGGTGTGGCGACGGGGATGTCGTCACCGGCCGACAACCGCGACAACAACACCGAGAGTGCGGCGTGGACCACCATGAACGGGGTGAGTCCACGTTCGGCGGCGATCGCCCGGATTCGGTCCCCGACCGCCGCGGGCACCGCACCGGTGACACGTCCGCCACGCTGGGTGGCCGCCATGGGCCGGGGGCGATCGGCGGGCAGGTCGATGACGTCGGGGACGTCGGCCAGGGCGTCGGTCCAGTAGGCGAGCTGACGGGCGACCACCGACGACGGATCGTTACGGTCGCCGAGTTCGCGATGCTGCCACAGGGCGTAATCGGCGAACTGCACCTCCAGCGGCTCGAAATCCGGTGCGCCACCGCCACTGCGGGCCAAATATGCCGTCATGAGGTCGCCGACCAGCGGCTGCATCGACTCGCCGTCGGCGGCGATGTGATGCACGACGAGCGCCACGATGTGCTCGTCGTCGCCGATGCGCAGTACCCGGCCACGGATCGGGAGTTCGGCCGCGACGTCGAAGCCGGTGGTGACCGCGGCCTCGATGTCGTCGGCGGAATCGACCACCGCCCAGTCCACTTCGTCGTCGATCGCGGCAACGGGGTGGATAAATGCCGAGGCACTCTCGCCGTCGGCGACGAAGGTGGTGCGCAGCACCTCGTGGCGGGTGACCACATCAGCCAGCGCCGCACGCAATGCCGCGACGTCGAGCCGGCCGGTCACCCGGAACACGGTCGGGATGTTGTAGGTGGGCAGCGACGGATCGAACTGGTTGATGAACCACATCCGCTGCTGTGCGAACGAGAGCGGGATGCGTTCGGGGCGTGGGACGGTCGCGGTCACCGGCGGCAGACCCGACGCCCGGCCGGCCACCGCGGCGGCGAGGGTGCGCACCGTCGGTGTGTCGAACAGATCGCGGATCGAGGTCTCGACCCCCAGTGCTTCACCGACCCGGGCGACCAGCCGTGCCGCCGACAACGAATTCCCGCCGAGGTCGAAGAAGGACTCGACGACGCTGATCTCGTCGATCCCGAGGATCTCGGCGAAGACGTCGGCGACAGCACGCTCCGCCGCGGATGCCGGTGCGACGATCTCGACCGCCTCGATCACCGGCTCCGGTAGCGCGGCCTTGTCCAGTTTGCCGACCGGCGTCAGCGGGAGTGCCTCGAGGAAGGTGATTGTTGCAGGCACCATGTGCGCCGGGAGTGACTGCGCGACATGTGTTTTCAGATCGGCGACGCTCACGGACCCGGGGTCGGCGACGACGTAGCCGGCCAGTGCGGTGGCCACCGAACCGCCGACGCCGACGACGACCGCCGAATGCACCGCGGGGTGCGTGGAGAGCGCCGACTCGATCTCGCCGAGCTCGATGCGGAGCCCGCGCAGTTTGACCTGATCGTCGCTGCGCCCGGAGTATTCGAGCACCGGTACGCCGGTGGCGTCGGCCCGCCAGCGGACGACATCGCCGGTGCGGTACATCCGGTCTCCCGGCCGCCCATGCGGATTGGCGACGAAGCGGTCGGCGGTCAGGCCGGGACGGTCGAGGTAGCCGCGGGAGAGCGGAAGTCCGCAGACGTACAGTTCGCCCGCCACACCGAGCGGCGCCGGGCGCAGGTGGGCGTCGAGCACCATCAGTCCGACGCCGGCGAGCGGGCCGCCGAGGGTGACCGGTTCACCGACCGACATCGGCGCGCTGATGGTCACGCCGATGGTGGTTTCGGTGGGCCCGTACAGATTCTGGATACGACGCAGCGGCGCCCACGCATCCTTCAACGCCGTCGGGACCGCCTCGCCGCCGGCGTAGACCACGCGCAACGCGGGCACCGAGTGCGGGTCGACGGTGGCGAGCACCGTCGGGGTGAGGAAGGTGTGCGTGATGGCCTGACGCATCAGGAGATCCTGCAGCGCCGGACCGCCGACGGCCTCGGCCGGACGGTAGATGAGCACACCACCGGATACCGCGGCCAACAGATATTCGAGCACCGAGGCATCGAAGCTCGGGGAGGCGAATCCCAGCACCCGCGAGTACTCGTCGGCATTCGACCGGCGGATCTCCTCCGCGGCGAAATTCGCGAGACCCGAATGGGTCACCGCGACACCCTTGGGCCTGCCGGTGGAGCCGGAGGTGTAGATGACGTAGGCGACGTTGTCGATCCGGACCTCACCGTGGAGGTCCGCGGCGGTGACCGCGGCACCGTCAGCGGCCGCGATCTCCTCGGCGACCGCCGGGTCGTCGAGGCGCACCCAGTCGAATGCCGCACCGGGCAGTACCTCGGTGGCGCCCGCGGTGAGGCCGAGGATCGCACCGGAGTCCTCCACCATGTTCGCGACGCGCTCGGCGGGATAGTCCGGGTCGATCGGCACGTAGCCGCCGCCGGTCTTGGCGACCGCCCAGATCGAGACCAGCAGATCCACCGAGCGCCCGATCGCCAGTGCCACGAGCTTCTCGGGCCCGATGCCACGGTCGAGCAGCCAGCGCGCCAACCGATTCGAACGCTCGTCGAGTTCTCGGTAGGTCAACGAGGCGTTGCCGGCGTCGACCACGGCCTGGCGTGGCCCCCAGGTCTCGGCGGCATCGATGACGATGTCGCGCAGGAGTTTCGGTGCGGTACCCGCTCCCCCGGTCACCACGGCGTCGGAGTCTGCGATCGCCACCGGCTCGGGTGCCGAGGCGCGTGCGGCCTCGGCGGTCCGGGCGAGCTCGGCCACCGACGGTTCACGGCCGACCGCGATCCGGCCCACTGGTGCGGCGGGATCACTCAATGCCTCGTCGAGGACGTCGACGAGACGCCCGGTGAACGCGGAGACCGTCGACTCGTCGAACAGATCGGTGGCGTAGAGCACCGAGCCCGGCCAGTCGGACCCTGCCGTATCCCCTGCTGTCGGGGAGACGCTCACCAGGAGATCCACCCGGGCGGGAACGACGTCGGTGGCAATCGGTTCGACACGCAGACCGGCGATCTCACCGATAGACAGGTCGGCGCCCGCCAATTCCGGCAGGGCGGTCTGATCGAAGGTGAACCACACCTGGGTGAACGGCGCGAACGCCTCGGACCGCACCGCGTCGGAGGCGTCGACGACCGCCTCGAACGGGGCGTCGGCGTGCGCGAAGGCCTCCAGATCGGTGTCCTTGATCGCGGCCAGCAGGTCGGCGAATCCGTGGTCGGCGTCGACCCGCGTGCGCAGCACCAAGGTGTTGACGAACATGCCGACGAGCGGATCGAGCACGGCCTGTCCGCGTCCGGCGATCGGGGTGCCGATGGCGATGTCGTCGCTGCCCGCGAGCCGGGACAGCAACAACGACAGGGCGGCGTGGACCACCATGAACGGCGTGGTGCCGTACTCGGCGGCGGCCGCGCGGACCTTGTCCCCGGTCGCGGCCGGCAGTGTGAACGGCACCCGCGCACCGCGGCCGCTCGCACGGGGCGGACGTGGCCGATCGGTGGGGATGTCGATGACGTCGGACAGTCCGGACAGCTTGTCCCGCCAGTACGCAATCTGTTGCCCGACAACAGATTCGGGATCATCCGGCGATCCCAGCACGTCGTGCTGCCAGAGCGCGACATCGGCGAACTGCACCTCGAGGTCGGCGAACTGCGGATCGGTGTCCGCGGTCTCGGCGAGGTATGCGGTCACCAGATCGGAGACCAGCGGGGCCACCGACTCGCCGTCGGAGGCGATGTGATGGGTGACGACGGCGAGGACGTGCTCGTCGGCACCGATCCGTGCGACGCGCACCCGGATCGGCCACTGCGTGGCGACGTCGAAGCCCTCGGCCACCGCGGCCTGGACATCGGCGACCGAATCAACTTCTGCCCAGTCGAGTTTCGCCGCGACGGCGGACGGACGGCCGATCTTCTGGTACGGCACACCGGATTCGGCCGGGAAGGTGGTTCGCAGCACCTCGTGACGGGTGACCACGTCGACGACGGCGGCATGGAGCGCGTCGACGTCGAGCGGACCGGTCAGGCGCAACACGATCGGGATGTTGTACGCCGCAGAGGTCGTGTCGAGTTGATTGACATACCACATGCGCTGCTGCGCGAATGCCAGCGGAATCCGTTCCGGGCGAGGCGATACCGCGGTGATCGGCGGGCGAGTGTCACCGTTGCCCGCGGTGGCCGCGACGAGCGCGCGCACCGAGGGCGCATCGAAGAGATCGCGGACGCCGACATCTGTGCCCAACGCGTCGGCGGCCCGGGCCGCCAGGCGCATCGCCGACAGCGAGTTGCCGCCGAGGTCGAAGAAGCTGTCGGTGACACTGATCTGCTCGACTCCGAGGATGTCGGCGAACACCTCGGCGACGCGGGTCTCCGCCTCACCGACGGGTGCCACGTAGTCACCGGCCTCGAATACCGGTTCCGGCAGGGCTCGCCGGTCGATCTTGCCTGCGGTGTTGAGCGCGATGTCGGCGACCGGCATCCACACGGTCGGCCGCATGTACTCCGGGAGCGACTCGGCGACCACGGCGCGCACCGCATCGAGATCGACGGTCTCCCCGGGGGCGGCGGAGACATAGCCGACGAGATGCTCACCACCGCCGGGGACGGAGGCGACGGTTGCGGCCGCGTGCACCACACCCGGGGCCGAGGCGATGACCGATTCGATCTCGCCGAGCTCGATGCGCTGCCCGCGGAGCTTGACCTGGAAGTCGGTGCGGCCCAGATACTCCAACACTCCATCCGGGCGGCGTCGCACCAGATCACCGGTGCGATAGAGACGGGCTCCCGGCGCACCGTACGGGTCGGCGACGAAGCGTTCGGCAGACAGATCCGGCCGCGCGGCGTACCCGCGCGCGAGTTGCACGCCACCGAGATACAGCTCACCGGGCACACCGTCGGGTACACGATGCAACCGCGAGTCGAGCACCACCGCGGACGAATTCCACACCGGCACACCGATCGGGACGGTCGGATCGTCGGCGGCGACGTCGCCGATCTGCTCGTAGGTGATCTCGACGGCGGCCTCGGTGGGACCGTACAGGTTGAAGAACAAGGCCTCGGGCCACAACGCACGAGCCTGCGCCGCGACGGCCGGCGGCAGGGCCTCACCGGTCGCCGAGACGATCCGCACCGAATCGAGGCCGGCGAGCCGCTCCTCGCGGTGTGGGCCGGAGCCGAGGATCTCGAGGAACACCGAGAGCATCGACGGCACGAAGTGCACCATGGTGGCGCGAGTGCGGCGGATCTCGTCGGCCACGTAGCCGGGATCGAGATGCCCGCCGTCGGCCAGCACGACCAGCGTGGCACCGGTCATCAACGGCGCGAACAGTTCCGGGACCGAGCAGTCGAAGGTGTACGGCGTCTTCTGCAGCACCACGTCACCGGCGTCGATCGGGAGGGTGTCCAGGCCCCACCACAACCGGTTGAGCACCGCGGTGTGCGAGAGCGTGACCCCCTTGGGGCGTCCGGTGGAGCCGGAGGTGAACAGGGTGTAGGCGGCGGCGTCACCGAGAAGTACCGTCGGGCGATCGGCGTCGGTGACCGGTCGCGCCGCTGCCGAGTTCACGTCGACGGCGGTGCTCGAGTCGACCCGGAGGATGCGAACACCGGCGTCGACCGCGGCCCCGACCGCGGCTGCGGCGGCTCCGGTGTCTGCGACGAGCAGGGCTGCGGCACCGGCGGTGTCGAGCATGTACCGCACCCGTTCGGCGGGCGCGTTGACGTCGATCGGCACGTACTGTCCACCGGCGGTCACCACCGCGTGGATGGCCACCATCATCTCCACCGAACGCGGGATGCACAGCCCCACAGCCACGTCCGGACCGACTCCGGTCGCGATCAGCTCACGCGCGAGCGTGTTGACGCGCGCACCGAACTCGGCGTAGGTGACCTCGCGCTCGCCGAAGACCAGGGCGCGGGCGGCCGGGGTTCGGCTCACCTGTGCGGCAAGGGCGTCAGACACGGTTGCCGGCGCCGGCAGGTCGACTCGCGCCCCCCATTCGCCATCGGCGATGCGGGCGGTCTGCGCGGGGTCGAGCAGCGAGGTGTCCCCGACGGCCACGGACGGCGTGGTGCAGAGTTGCTGCAGCAGTGCGATGAACCGCGCCGCGAGCGCGTCGATCCTCGACTCGTCGAACAGGTCGGTCGCATACGTGACCGACAGACCCCACTCCTGCCCGTCCGGACGGGAGGCGACGGTGACGTAGAGATCGGTTTGGGCCGCCACACTCACGTCGTCGACGGCAGTGACTGTCAGACCACCCGCATCACCGAGCGCGTCAATGGCCGAGGCTGCCGGATCGAACGAGAAGATGACCTGGGTGAGAGGCGAGAAAGCCTCGGAACGCACCGGATTCAGCTCGTCGACCAAGGTCTCGAACGGGATGTCGGCGTGCGCGAAGGCGTCGAGGTCGGTGGTACGCACCGTCGCGAGCAGGTCATCGAAGCCCTGCGCGGGATCGATGCGGGTACGCAGCACCAGCGTGTTGACGAACATGCCGACCAGTGGGTCGAGCACCGCTTGACCACGCCCGGCGATCGGCGTGCCGACCGCGATGTCATCGGTTCCCGACAGTCGCGAGAGCAACACCGCCAGCGCGGCGTGCACCACCATGAACGGTGTGACCCCGTGCCGTTGTGCGGCCGCGGAGATCGCGGAGCCCAGTTCGGCGGGCATCGGGTGTGCCACGTGGCCGCCGCGCCCGGAGGCGACCGCCGGTCGTGTCCGGTCGGCGGGAAGCTCGAGAACGTCCGGGAGTCCGGCGAGTTGGTCGGCCCAATACGCCAACTGTCGTCCGACCACCGACTCCGGGTCGTCGGTGGAACCGAGCACGGTGTGCTGCCAGAGCGCGAAATCGGCGAACTGGACCTGCAGCGGCGCGAAGTCGGGTTCGGTGTGGGCCGAGCGTGCGACGTACGCGGTCACCAGGTCGGAGACGAAGGGTGCCAACGACTCTCCGTCGGCACCGATGTGGTGGAAGACGATCGCAAGGATGTGTTCGGTTGCCGAGACGGGCCACAACCGCACCCGGATCGGCCAGTCGACGGTGACGTCGAAGCCCGCGGTGACCGCAGCCGCAACGCGCTCCTGCGAGTCCACCACCTGCCAGTCCAGACGGTCGGCCACCGAGTCGGCCGGATCGATCTGCTGCGCAGGCACTCCGTCGACATCGGGGAATCGCGTGTGCAGCACCTCATGTCGGGTGACCACATCCACCACTGCCGCGTGCAGCGCCGCCGCATCGAGATCGCCGGACAGCCGCAGGACCGCCGGGATGTTGTGCATCGCGGTACCCGGGTCGAATCGGTTGATGAACCAGATCCGTTGCTGGGCAAAGGACAGCGGGACCATTTCCGGCCGCGGAGTGACCGCTGTGACCGGCGGAAGACCTGCGGATCGACCCGAGATCAGTTGCACGAGTTCGCGAACCGACGGGGCATCGAAGATGTCGCGGACCGAGATCTCCACGTCCATGGCGAGCCCCACCCGCGCGGCCAGACGGGTGGCCGAGAGCGAGTTGCCGCCGAGATCGAAGAACGACTCCACGACGCTCACGGTGTCGACGCCGAGCACAGAGCCGAACACCTCGGCGACAACGTGTTCGGCCGGGGTTGCCGGTGTGACGGCCACTGCGGCGTCGCGCTCGGGAGCGGGCAGTTCGCGCCGGGCGATCTTGCCGGATGCGTTGAGCGGCATCTCCGCCATCGCCACCCACGCGGTCGGCCGCATGTAGTCCGGCAGGGCGGCCGCTGCCACCGCCTTGACGGCGGAGACATCGACGGTGTCCGGTGCGAGGTAGGCCACCAGCCGTTCCCCCGCAGCACCGCTCACCACGGCTGCCACCGCGTGGATGACCCCCGGGGCAGCGGTCAGAACCGCTTCGATCTCGCCGAGTTCAATGCGCTGTCCTCGCAACTTCACCTGGAAGTCGGTGCGACCCAGGTATTCCAGCTCACCGGAGCTGTTCCAGCGCACCAGATCACCAGTGCGATACAACCGTGCGCCTGCCTCACCGAACGGGTCTGCGACGAAACGCTCCGCGGACAGACCCGGGCGCGCGCTGTAACCGCGCGCCACCTGGACCCCGCCCAGATACAGTTCGCCGGGCAGCCCGGGGGGCACGGCCCTCAGGCGCGCATCGAGGACGTGGCCGATCGTGTTCCAGACCGGCGTCCCGATCGGCACCGTCCGTGCGGACCGATCGACTCGGAACGCGGTGGCATTGATCGTCGTCTCGGTCGGGCCGTATTGGTTGTACAGGACCGAGTGCGGCAGGAGGCGCCGGACCTCGTCTGCCACTGACGGATTGAGTGCTTCGCCGCCGGTGATCAGGTTGCGCAGCGCGGTCAGTTGGGACAGTTGCGTCGGTTCGATCACTTCGGTCAGGGCCGCGAGCATCGACGGGACCACACGCGCGGAGGTGATGCGGTGGGCGGTGAGCCGACGGGCGACCTTGACCGGATCGCGATGCTCGTCGGGTTGCATCATCACCAGGCGTCCGCCGCAGACCACGGGGCTGAGCAACTCGAGTACGACCGGATCGAAGGTGTACTCCAGCAGTTGCAGGAAGACGTCGTCGGAGCGGTAGCCGAAGTGGTTCTGATCGAACGCCAGATGCGCACTGAGTGCCCGCCGCGACACTGTCACGCCCTTCGGGCGGCCGGTGGAACCTGAGGTGAAGATCGTGTACGCGGCACAGTCGGGACGGACCGTGCCCCGGCGCTCGCTTGTGTGCAGTGGACGATGACCGGCCGCCGTATCTCTGCCGGCCACATCGACGACGAGTCGCCGCTTGTCGCCGAGACCGGTGACGCCTGCGGGCAACACGCCCGGCCCGATGAGAATGATCCGCACATCGGCGGTCTCGACCATGTAGCGGACTCGTTCGGTCGGCGCAGAGGTGCCGATCGGGACGAATTGTCCACCGGCGGCGAGGACGGCGTGGAAGGCCACGAGCATGTCCAACGAGCGTGGGATGCACACGCCGACAGCAGTATCCGGACCGACGCCCGCGGCGATGAGCTCCCTGGCGAGGTGAGTGGCCATCGCCCCGAGCTCACGATAGGTGACCAGGGTGCCGTCGACGTCGACGGCCACCTCGTCCCCGGAGACCTCGACCCGGCGCGCCAGCAGGTCGGTGACCGAGTCCTCCGGAACCTCGACGGCCTGGCCCTGCGACCACTCGCCGATTCGTATCGCGGTGTCACGACCGAGCAGATCAATATCTCCGATGAAGGTGTCGGGCGCCGAGATCAGCGTCCGCAGCACCATGGTCACGATCTCGGCGAACACCTCGACCTGCGCGGCGTCGAACGCCGTCGGAAGGTAGGAGAGCCGTATCCGCATCCGTTCGCCGTCGGGCATGGTGGCGAGATTGAGCGGATAGTGCGTCGAGTCGCGGCTGTCGATGGCCCGCAGATCCAGCTCGCCGGTGGCCGAGCCACGCGATGTCGACTCCAGGGACGCGGTGTCGATCGGATAGGACTCGTGCACGGTGAGGGTGTCGAACAAGGCACCCGACACCCCGGTGAGGGCAACGAGATCGGGCAACCCCAGGTGCTGATGATCGAGCACGGAGACCTTCGCAGCCTGTAGCCGCGACAAGGCGTCACCGATGGTGGCATCGGGATCGACGTCGACAACGGCGGGCAGCGTGTTGATGAACAAGCCGACCATCGTCTCCACACCGTCGAGATCGGCCGGACGACCCGAGACCGTCTCACCGAAGGCGACCACGCGTTGCCCGGTCAGGCGCGACAGCAGTACCGCCCAGGCGAATTGCATGACGGTGGAGATCGTCACGCCGCGCGAGCGGGCGAGATCCTCGAGTGCGGTGGTGGTGTGGTCGTCCAGCGTGACCGAATGTGTGTGCGGTGCAGCCGCAGCGGTCGCCTCGATACCCGGGGCCACCAGGGTGGCGCCCTCCACCGGTGCGAGTACCGAACGCCAGGCTTCGAGTCCCTCCCCGACGTCGGCGCGGGCCACACGCATCAGGTGTGTCGCGAAATCGGCTTCGCCGCTGCGTGTTCGACCGGTGTACGAGGTTCCGGTGGCGTACAGCGCAAGTAGGTCGGCCAGGACCAGTGGGCCCGACCAGCCATCGAGAAGCAGGTGATGGTTGGTGATGATCACCTCGGCGCCATCGCGGTGACGGACGACCGTGAAGCGCACCAGAGGCGGCGACGAGAGGTCGAACCGGGCGATGCGTTCGGCGTCCGCGAGCGCGCGCACCTCGGCGGCCACGCCGTCGGCGGAACCGTCGAGATCGACGACGTGCCAAGGAACCTCGACCGTCGCCGGGACGGCCGCCACCACCGCACCACTCGCAGTGCGGACATAACCGCTGCGCAACACGCGATGTTCGTCGAACAGGCGTTGCGCCGCCCGGCGGAGCCGCTCGAGGTCGACCGCGCCGAGCGACACCACGGCCTGGGTGACGTAGACATCGATGGTGTCGGCTCCGCTGCCGGCACGCTCGGACTCGAAGTACAGCCCTCGTTGGAGGGGCGTCAGCGGCCACACGTCCGCACCGGGGTACTGATGCGCCAGGGCGTCGAGATCGTGCTGGGTGACCCCGGATCCGGGGACGTCCGACGGGCTGTGACCCAGATCGTCACCGCGGGTGACCGTCTCGACCAGCGCGGCGAGCTCGGAGCGCCACCGCCCGGCGAGGTCGTCGATGTCGGCGGCGTCGAACATGCCCGCCGGGAACGCGATGTCGGCGACCAGGTTCCGGCCCTGCGGCGTCGACTCCGTCCCCACGTTGACGGTGAGTGCGTTGAGCACCACCATCGCCCCCGATGCCGACGATCCCAGCCCGCGCACGTCCGCGGTGGGCGCGAATGGTGCGGCCGTGCCGGCAGAGTCGTCGGCGCGGCCGCTGGCGCCGAAGTAGTTGAAGCCGATCGCCGGCAGCGGCCGACGAGCGAGCTCGGTGTCGGTTCGGGTGCCGTGGGGCCCATACCGCAACCAGCCGAATCCGGCTCCCGAATCCGGTTGTCCGAGACGCTCTTCCTTCGCCGCCTTCACTGCGTGCACGACGCCGTCGGCGGGATCGAGTGCCAGCGGGGAGATCGTGGTGAACCAGCCGACGGTCCGTGACAGGTCCGCGCGGCGTGGGTCGGCACCGGAGGCCACCAGTTCTTCCTGACGTCCGTGGCCCTCGACGAGAACGGTGACCGGCTGCTCGTCGAGGATCTCGCGTGCCACCTGCCATGAGCGCACCGCACGTGCGAGCGCACCGAGCAGGACGTCGTTGACGTTGCCCCGCAACGCCGCAGGGACGTCGGTCACGAGTGGCTCGGTGAGCGAGGCGTCGACGGCCATGGTGACCGACACGGTGGTTTGAGCCCGGTCACGCGAACGGTCGATGCTCGCGCCGAGCGGCGTGGTCGCCCGTCCGAGACGTTGCAGCCAGTGGTCGAGTTCGTCGGTGCGGTCGGCCGATGACTGCGCCAGACGGTGGTACCACCCGCGTTCGGAGGTGGCCTCGGCGCGCAGTTCGACGGGCCGCCGGCCGGCGCGCTGGGACCAGGCGGTGACCAGATCTTCGATCAGGATCGGCCACGAGACGGCGTCGACCGAAAGGTGGTGCAGCACCAGCACGATGCGGGCATTGCCGTCACGATCGTGGACCAGTCGGGCGGCCAGCGTGACACCGGCACCCGGGTCCAGGGACGCCGACGCACTCGCGTGTGCCTCGCGGAGCGCGGTCGCGTACTCGTCGCTGCCGACGGTCGAGGGCACCGAGGTCTCGGTGACCGTCGTGCGCAAGTCCACGTCGACGCCGACCGTCATCCGCGCACCGCCGTCGACGACGTCGAGGCGCGTCGCCAGCGCCGGGTGGACGGCCAGGAGTTCGGCGAGGAGTTCAGCCAGGTCGTCGACGGTCAGGCCGGCAGGCGCGGCGAGCACCATCGACTGAGAGAAATCGGCGAAATCGTCAGGGGTGTCGGACAGTTCGAGCATCCATGACACGACCGGCGGGATCGGCACCTCGCCGCGATTGCCACCGGCGGGGTCGGTGAGGTCGGGCAGGGCGGTCCGCTGCGCCGACAGGGCCCGGGCCATCGCGCGCACGGTTCGATGCTCGAAGATGTCGCGTGGGCTCAACGTCAGCCCACCGGCGCGTGCCGCCGAGGCCAGCTGGATCGACATGATCGAGTCGCCGCCGAGGGCGAAGAACGACTCGGTCGCGCTTATTCGTTCGACACCGAGCAGTGCCCCGATGACGGCGGCGAGTTGCTCCTCGACCGGCCCTTCGGGTGCGACGTACTCGTTCTCGGTGCCACCGAAGTCCGGGGTGGGCAGGGCCCGACGGTCGAGCTTGCCCGCGCTGTTGAGGGCGAGTTCGTCGACGGTCATCCAGACCGTGGGCCGCATGTATTCCGGCAGCGCCGCAGCGATGCGCGCACGCACGTCACCGACATCCACCGAGGCCGGCGACAGATAGGCCACCAGGTGTTGCGCACCGGTCGGCGCGACGGCCACCGCAGCCGCAGCATGCACGACACCGGGAGCCGACACGAGGACCGACTCGATCTCGCCGAGCTCGATGCGTTGCCCGCGCAACTTCACCTGAAAGTCGGTGCGGCCGAGGTACTCGATCGCACCGGAGGCGTTGCGGCGCACGAGATCACCCGTGCGATACAGCCGTGCACCCGCGGCACCGTAGGGGTCGGCGACAAAGCGTTCGGCGGTGAGCACCGCGGCACGTGCGTAGCCGTCGGCGATCTGCACGCCACCGAGATACAGCTCGCCCGGGACGCCGGCCGGCACCGGACGCAGACGTGCGTCGAGCACCAGGGCAGTGGTGTTCGGCACGGGTGTGCCGATGGTGATGACATCGGGCGCCGCGGTGACGTCGGCCCCGGTCACCTCGACCGCGGCTTCGGTCGGGCCGAACAGATTGTGGATCTCCACCCACGGCATGGCCCGGTGCAACCGGGCCACGGTCGCGGCGGGCAGCGCCTCACCGGAGGCGAACACCCAACGCAGACTGGTCAATCGGGCCAGTTGGGATTGCTCGACGACGTCGAGGAACACCGACAGCATCGACGGCACGAAGTGCACGGAGGTCACCGCGGCCGACTCGATCAGATCCGCGATGTAAACGGGGTCGGCGTGTCCGCCCGGCTCGGCCACAACCACCGTCGCCCCGGACATCAACGGCGCGAACAGCTCCGGCACCGAGACGTCGAAGGTGTAGGGCGTCTTCTGGAGGATTCGATCGCCTGCCGACCACGCGAAGGCGTCGAGCCCCCAGCGCAGTCGGTTGTACACCGCACGATGCGAGACGGTCACACCCTTGGGACGCCCGGTCGATCCGGAGGTGAACAGGGTGTAGAGGGCGTCGTCGGTGCGCAGGGGGCGCAGTCGCTCGGCGTCGGTGATCGGTGTGAAGGTCGCGTCCGGATCCAGCATGGTGGCCGTGTCGACGACGATCGTCGACACCTCGTCGCCGAGCGCACCGACCGCGGGCGGAACCTGCGCTCCGACGAGAATCAGTGCGACACGGGCCGTGTCGACCATACTGGCGACCCGCTCCGCAGGGGCTGCGGTGTCGATCGGCACGTACTGTGCACCTGCGGCGACGACCGCGTGGATGGCGACGAGCATCTCGACCGACCGGTCGATGGCAATGCCCACCGCCACACCCGGTCCGACGCCGGTGGCGATGAGCCGGCGAGCCAGCTCGCTGACCCGAATCCCGAACTCGCCGTAAGTCGTCGACCGGTCCGCCATCTGCACCGCGACCGCAGTGGGGGTGGCGAGGATCTGGGTGACGATCGCATCGGCGACGGTCTGGGCCTCGTACGCCACAACCGGGCCCGCCGAGAGTGCCAGCGCGTGGGCCACCTCGTCGCCGCCGATCCAGTCGGCATCGGCGATGGGCAGCGACGGATCAGCGGTCAGGGCATCGAGGAGGCGGACGAACCGCTCGGCGAAGACGACCATCGTGGCCTCGTCGAACAGATCGGTGGCATAGATCAGCGTGCCCGCCCAGGATCGCCCGGGCTCGTCGGTGGACAACCCGACGGTGAGGTCCAGCTTGGCCGGAACCTCCTCGGGAACAACAGATTCCACCCGGAGATCGGCGGTCCCGGCGACCGATGCCGCGGCGAGTTCGGGGACCGCTCCCCCGTCGAGGGTCACCATCACCTGGGCCAGCGGCGCGAACGCTTCCGACCGGGTCGGGGCGAGCGCTTCGACGACCGCCTCGAAGGGCACGTCGGCATGGGCGAAGGCGTCGAGGTCGGTACCGCGCACCTGCTCGAGGAGATCGGCCAAAGCGGTGTGCACGTCCACCCGGGTGCGCAGGACAAGGGTGTTGACGAACATCCCGACGAGATCGTCGAGCAGACGGTCACCGCGACCGGCGATGGGAGTGGCCACCGCGATGTCGTCGGTCGCGGTCAGTCGCGCCATGAGTGCGGCAAGAGCGGCGTGCACGACCACGAACGCGGTGGCGTTGTGACGCTGCGCGACTGCGGCGATCCGTTCGGCCACCGGCGCCGGGACCTCGAAGCCCAGGCGTGCGCCACGCTGGCTCGCGATCGCCGGACGCGCACGATCGGCGGGTAGGTCGAGTACCTCGGGTAGACCCGCAAGGTGCTCGGACCAGTAGGCCAGTTGGCGTCCGAGTACCGAATCGGGGTCGTCGACCGCACCCAACGCATCGCGTTGCCAGAGGGCGACGTCGGCGAACTGCACCGGCAGCGCGGGACGTGTCCCGACGGCGGAGCCGTCCCCGTTGACCCCGACGGCGGAGCCGTCCCCGTTGATCGAGTAGGCCGCGATCAGGTCACCGAGCAACGGCGACAACGATTCCCCGTCGGCGGCGATGTGGTGGAGGACCAGTGCCATGAGGTGTTCGTCGGGGCCGGTGGCGGCGATCCGCACCCGGATCGGCCACTGCCGGGTCACGTCGAACCCGGACCGCACCGCGTCCTCGAGGTGCGCTGCCGCGCCAACCACGGCGAAGTCCAGTGTGTGTTCCACCGACTCCGCCGGGTGGATGATCTGCTCCGGCGCTCCCCCGGAAACGGATTCAAAGGTGGTGCGCAGGATCTCGTGGCGGATCACGACATCGACGACGGCTGCGTGCAGCGCCGTGACGTCGAGCGGACCGGAGAGACGCAGCACGACCGGGATGTTGTAGGCGGGTGAGGTGACGTCGAACTGGTTGATGAACCAGATGCGCTGCTGTGCAAACGACAGCGGAATCACGTCCGGGCGGGGTGTCACCGGGCGGAGCTTCGACAGACCGGCCGGCCGATCACTGAGCGCCGCAACGAGATCACCGAGGACGGGGGTGTCGAAGACGTCGCGGACCGACACCTCGACCCCCAGTGCCTCACCGAGGCGCGCGGCCACCCGCATCGCTGCCAGCGAGTTGCCGCCGACGTCGAAGAAGGAGTCGGCCAGGCCGACGCGCTCGACGCCGAGGACATCGGCGAATACCTGCGCCGCGACCATCTCGCGGTCGGAGGTGGGTGCGACGTACTCGGCGGTGTGCGCCTGCGGCTGCGGCAGCGCGCGACGATCGACCTTGCCCGCACTGCCGAGCGGCATCTGTTCGAGCACCATCCAGGTGGTGGGCCGCATGTACTCGGGCAGGGCGGCGCGTACCGCGGACTGCGCGGCGGCGAGGTCGGCGTTGCGGGGTGCGAGATAGGCGACGAGTTGTTCCCCCGCAGCGGTGTGCGCCACCGTGACGGCAGCGTGGACAACGCCCGGTACGCCAACGAGGACGGCCTCGATCTCGCCGAGTTCGAGGCGCTGACCGCGCAGCTTGACCTGGAAGTCGGTGCGGCCCAGGTATTCGAGTTCGCCATCGGCGTTCCACACCACCCGGTCACCGGTGCGGTACAGACGGGCACCGGCTGGTCCGAACGGGTCGGCGACAAAACGTTCCGCGCTCAACTCGGGGCGTCCGGCATATCCCCGGGCCACCTGCACCCCACCGAGATACAACTCCCCGACCACCTTCGGCGGTACCGGGTGGAGTCGATCGTCGAGTACGTGGGTGGTGGTTCCGGCGACGGGGTGGCCGATGGGGATCACGGTGTCGGTCAACCGAACCCGATGTTCGGTGACGTCGACGGCAGCCTCGGTGGGCCCGTAGAGGTTGTGGAGTTCGACTCGGTCGAGCAGGGTCAGCAGGGTGTGGGCGGACGCCGCGCCGAGGGCCTCACCCGAGGTGAAGACCAGCCGCAGCGACGTCAGGTATCCGACGCGGGTGCCGAGGGCATCGAGGAACGCCGACAACATCGACGGGACGAAGTGGGTGACGGTGACGGCGTGCTCGGTGATGAGCGCCGCGAGGTGGTCGGCGTCGCCGTGTCGGCCCGGCTCGGCGAGCACCAATGGCGCCCCGTGGAGCAACGGCCACACCAATTCCCATACCGACACGTCGAAGGTGTATGGCGTCTTCTGCAGCACCACGTCGGCGGCGGTCAACAGGTACAGGTCCTGCATCCACTCGAGTCGATTGGCGATCGCGTCGTGGGACACCGTCACACCCTTGGGGGTGCCGGTGGAGCCGGAGGTGAAGAGAGTGTAGGCGGCGTTGGTGCCGCGCAGCGGGGCACGACGCTCGTGATCGGCGATCGCGGAATAGTCGTCACCACAGTCGGATTCGGCGTCGACAACAAGGATTGTCAGGCCGAGATCCGGAGCGGCGGCGGTCAGGGTGGTGGTCGTGGCCGAGACCAGAGCGACGGTGATGGCAGCGGAGTGGACCATCGCGGTGATCCGCGCGGCCGGTGCCTCGACATCGATCGGTACATACTGTCCACCTGCCGCGAGGACGGCGTGCACGGCGATCATCATCTCCGCCGAGCGTGGAATACTCACCGCCACAGCGGTATCCGGTCCGACGCCCTCATCGATGAGGCGGAGGGCGAGATCTCGGACACGGGCACCGAACTCACCGTAGGTCAGGTGCCGCGCTCGACTGATGAGAGCCACGGCGTCGGGGGCTCGGCGTACGGTCTCGCCGATCTGTGTCGGGATCGTCTTGTACACCGGCGCCGTTGGTGCGCCGACGGACCAGCGGCCCACCTGTTCGGCGACGTCGGGGGCGATCAGCGAGGCATCGTTGACGGCAGTGTCGGGGTCGGCGGCCAACGCCGACAGCACACGCACGAACATGTCGGTGAAGGCGGCGATCGTCGTGGCTTCGAAGAGGTCGGTGGCGTAGAGCACCGACCCCGACCATGGTTGTCCCGCAGCGCTGCTCGCCAGGGTCACCGTGAGGTCGACCTGGGCCGGAACCGACGGTGCGGCCAGTGGCGTCACGGTCAGGCCCGCGACCTCGCCGGCTGCCAGTGCACCTCCGGCAGTTGCATCGCCGGCCATGCCGGCCACCGCTTGATCGAAGCTCAGCATGACCTGCGCGAGGGGCGCGAAAGCTTCGGAGCGCACCGGGTCCAGCGCTTCGACCAGCGTCTCGAACGGGAGCTCGGCGTTGGCGAAGGCGTCGAGGTCGGTGACGCGAACGTCGTCGAGAAGCGCGCGGAAGTCCGCGGTCCCGTCGACTCGGGTGCGCAGCACGAGGGTGTTGACGAACATCCCGACGAGGAGGTCGAGATCGCGGCTGCCGCGACCGGCGACCGGTGTGGCGATCGCGACGTCGTCCGTGCCGGCCAGACGGGACAGCAGCACCGCGAGCGCGGCGTGAACCACCATGAACGGTGTCACGCCGGCTGCGGTAGCGAGGTGTGCGATGTCGCGGGTGAGCGTGGCGGGGATCTCGAAGTCTGCCCGCGCACCGCGATGTGAGGCGATCGCCGGACGTGGCCGATCGGTGGGCAGGTCCAGGACCGGGGCCAGGCCCCGCAATTGTGTTGTCCAGTAGTCGAGTTGAGTGCCGAGTACCGAGCCGGGTTCTGTGGCGTCGCCGAGCACCCGGTGCTGCCACAGTGCGAAGTCGGCGAATTGCACCGGCAGAGCATCGAACTCAGGGCGTCGTCCGTCCGTGCGGGCGTGATAGGCCGCCAGCAGATCGGAGACCAGAGGGGCCATCGATTCCCCGTCGGCCGCGACGTGGTGCAGGACCAGGGCGACGATGTCGGAGGGAGCCTCGGAGGCCTCCCGGAGAACGCGGATTCGCAGCGGGAGCGCCTCGCCGAGGCGGAATCCCGCTGTTGCGGCCGATTCGAGCCCTTCGGAGGTCGTCACCTCGGCCCAGTCGAGCATGGCGTCGATGGACTCCACCGGGTGGATCACCTGGTGCGGTGTGCCGTCGGCGTCGGGGAAGGTGGTGCGCAGGATCTCGTGTCGGGCGACGACGTCACCGATGGCGGCGCGCAGTGCCGGGCGATCGAGTCCGCCCGTGACGCGCAACAGGATCGGGATGTTGTAGGTGGGCGCGTCGGGTTCGAATCGGTTGATGAACCAGATCCGTCGCTGGGCAAAGGACAGCGGGATACGTTCCGGCCGTGGCGTGACCGCGGTGACCGGCGGTAGTGCGCGCGCATGTCCACGCGTGCGCGCGAGAAGCTCGCGAACCGTGGGGGCATCGAAGATGTCACGCACCGACACCGACACACCCAACGCATCCGCCGTCCGCGCCGCCAACCGTGTCGCCGACAAGGAATTGCCGCCCAAATCAAAGAAACTCGCGGTCACCCCCACCTCGTCGACACCGAGGATCTCGGCGAACACCGCAGCAACCCGAGCCTCGTCTGCCGTCGCAGGCGCCACCGCCTCACCGACCGACACCTCGGCCTCCGGCAACGGCAACGCCCCACGATCCAACTTACCGTTCGCCGTCAACGGCAGCCCGGCCACCTCAACCACCAAGTCCGGCACCATGTAACCCGGCACAACCCGAGCCACCGCCGCACGCACCTGCGCGGCCTCGACCACCGAACCCGGCTCACCGACCACATACCCGACGAGCTGCTCACCACGACCCGGCAACTCCACCACCCGCGCCGCCGCCGCACCCACACCCGGCACCGACAACAACGCGGCCTCAATCTCCCCGAACTCGATCCGGTACCCACGCAACTGCACCTGCGCGTCACCACGACCCACATACTCGATGTCACCGGCCACCCGGCGCGCCAGATCACCCGTCCGATACATCCGCGCACCCACCGGACCGAACGGCGACGCCACGAACCGCGTCGAGGTCAACCCCGACCGCCGCAGATACCCCTGCGCCAACTGCCCACCCACCACATACATCTCGCCGACCACGCCGTCGGGCACCGGACGCAACCGCTCATCGAGCACATGAATCCCCAACGACACCAACGGACGACCGATGTATGACGCATCCCCCGCCGACACCACCGCACGATCCAACGGCCGGAAACTCACATGCACCGTCGTCTCGGTGATCCCGTACATATTCACCAACCGCGCATCATCGGCAGGATTGTCATCAAACCACCGACGCACCTGTTCGAAACTCAACGCCTCCCCACCGAACACCACATACCGCAACCCCAACGACAACCCCGGCACCCGCCGACGCGCCTGCGCCACTTGATAAAACGCCGACGGCGTCAGACTCAACACCGTCACACCCTCGACCGCAACCAACCGCACGAACTCCTCAGGAACCCGCGCCACCTCACGGTCCACCACCACCAGACGGCCACCAGAAAGCAACGGCCCCCACAACTCCCACACCGAGAAATCGAACGCATACGAATGGAACATCGTCCACACATCATCAGCCCGGAACTCGAAATCACCCGCAGCCGAATCCATCAACGTCACCACATCACGATGAGTGACCTCCACCCCCTTCGGCCGACCCGTCGACCCCGACGTGTAAATCACATACGCACGCGAATCCGGATGCACCACAACATCATCAACACCACCACCCGCACCCGACGCGGCCAGCGACTCCACCGTCACCACATCCACACCAGCGCCGAGTTCACCCCACAATCCCAACCCCGACGACACCTCATCGGTCACCACCACCCGCGGCGACGCATCCTCCACGATGAACCGCAACCGATCCACCGGATTACTCACATCCAACGGCAAATACCCCGCACCCACCCGCAACACACCCACGATCGCCGCCACCAGATCCACCGACCGCGACGGCGCCACCGCCACCAAGTCCCCCGCACCCACACCACGAGCCCGCAACCCCGCCGCCACCGCGGCCGACCGCTCACCCAACTCCCCATACGACAGCGTCACCGACCCCGCCGACACCGCCCCACGACCACCGAACCGCCCCACGGAATCAGCGAACAACTCCACCAACGAACAACCCGCATGCACCGACTCCACCACCGGGGCCACCAACGACCCGCGGTAGGCGTCCTCATCCACCAACGACACCGACGACACCGACGCACCCGGATCCGCCACCAGACCACGCAACACCCGGACGAGAATGTCGGCGAAAACCTGCACCTGTTGCGCGTCGAATGCGGCAGGAAGGTACTTGAGTTTGAGTTCGATCCGATCGCCGATGACGCCGCTGACGAGGTTCAGTGGATACTGGGTGGCGTCGGAGGCGCTCAGGTCCTTGATTCCGATGCCTCCGACAGCGCCTGCGCCGGTGAGTGATTCGGCATTCACCGGGTAGGACTCGTGCACGGTGAGGGTGTCGAACAGCGGCCCCTTGCCGACCAGCGCGGCCAGGTCCGGCAGGCCGATGTGCTGGTGGTCGAGGACTGCGATCTTGCTCGACTGGATCGTGTCGAGAATGTGCGCCATCGACACGTCGGGATCGACGTCGACCACCGCAGGCAGCGTGTTGATGAACAACCCAACCATCATCTCCACACCGTCGAGATCGGCCGGACGACCCGAAACGGTCTCACCGAAGACCACGACCTGCTCGCCGGTGATCCGCGACAACAGTGCGGCCCAGGCGAATTGCATGACCGTGGAGACGGTCACCCCACGCGAGCGGGTCAGTTCGTCGATGGCCGTGCTCAATTCGGCGTCGAGGAGCAGGCTGTGATCGCGGGGGCGCATCTCGGTGGTGGCCTCGAGGCGTGGTGCGAGCAGAGTCGGATCGACGACGCTGTCGAGAACCGATCGCCAGGCCGCCAGGCCGGCAGCGGTGTCGGCACGGCTGATGTGGCGCAGGTAGTCGGCGTAGTCGGCGGTGTGCTCGGTCGCCGTGGCGGTGTAGGCGCGGCCGGTGGTGTAGATCGCGAAGAGGTCGGCGAGGATCAGCGGCGACGACCAGCCGTCGATGAGGATGTGGTGGCTGGTGACGATGAGGGTGGACTCGGTTCCGTTGCGCACCAGCACATACCGCATCAGGGGCGCGGACTCGAGATCGAAGGGGCGGGTTCGTTCGGCTTGCGCGATACCGTCCACTCCCGCCGCAGCGGCCGCGTCCGGGTCCGTGATGTCGACAACCCGCCACGGCACCTCGACCGTCTCGGGGACGACCGTGACGACCTCGCCGCTTCCCACCCGGACGAAACACGAACGCAGCACGCGATGTTCGTCGAAGACCGCGCGTACCGCGGCGTGGAGACGTTCGGCATCGACGTCTCCGTCGAGGGTGAGCACCGCCTGTGCGATGTAGACGTCGACGGCCCCTTGTTCCCGCCCGGCGGCGGCGAGTTCGGCCTGGAACTGCAGCCCGCGCTGCAACGGAGACAGCGCCCAGATGTCGGCGCGCGGGTAACGTCGGGCCAGCTCGTCGAGGTCGTCCTGCGTCACCGCGGCACCGACGACATCCGACGGCGAAAGGCCCGGATCGCCCTCGGAGGCAACGTGTTCGACGATCGCGGCGAGTTCGTTCTCCCAGCGCCGTGCGAGGTCGTCGACGTCGTCATGGCTCAGTGCGCCTGCCGGGAAGCCGAACCCGGCCTGCAGTCGGCGGCCTTCCGGGCCGACGACGGTCCCTGCGGTGATGGTGATCAGGGCGGTGGCCACCATCGCACCGGTGACCGTGCCGGGAAGTCGTGGCGCATCCGGGTCCGGGAGCAGAGTCCCGACGAGGCCGTCGGCGGAATCCCCCGCCACGTTGCCGAGGTAATTGAATGCGATGGACGGCAGCGGCGCCTGCGCGAGTGCGCCACCACGATCCGCGCGGAGCAGACCGAAACCGATGCCGTTGTCGGGCCGGCCGACGCGTTCTTCCTTGGCGCTCTTCACGGTTCGAGCGGCGTCACCGTCGGGATCGATGGCGATGGGGGCGACGCTGGTGAACCATCCGACGGTGCGCGACAGGTCGGCCGTGCGCGGGGCCGCGCCGCGCAGCAGCACCTCCTCGTAGCGTCCGTGTCCCTCGATGAGCATGGTGACCGGCTGCTCGTCGGCGATACCGCGGTCTCGTTGCCAGGACCGCACCGCGCGGGCGAGCGCGGCGACGAGTGCGTCGTTGACGTTGCCGCGGAAGGCCGCGGGTACCGACGTGAGCAACGGTTCGGCGAGGGACGTGTCGATGGTGTGCACGATCTCGGCGGTGGTGGACATGCGATCGCGTCCGTGGTCGATCTCGACGCCGAGATCGGTGGCGCGCGCACGGGCGAGCCAGTAGGTGAGTTCGGACTGCCGAGCACGCTTTTGGCTCTGCACCGCTCCGACGAAGGCCCGTGCCGAGGTCGCCTCCGGCCTCAAGGCGAATGGCTCACCGGCGAGGTATTGGCCCCAGGCGGTCACCAGATCCTCGATGATCGCGCGCCACGAGACGGCGTCGACACCGAGGTGGTGGATGACGATGACCACGCGACGCAGTTCCCCGGTCCCGGCAAGAACCGCCGATACCAGTTGCCCGAGTGCGGGATCGAGTCGCATGGAGGCCTCGCGGAACGCCGCGGTGATCAGCGCAGCACCCTCGGCCTCTCCGCCGTAACCGGTGGACTGGGTGACCGCGCTCTGTCCGTCGAATCGCCCGGCCCCTGCCTCGAGGTGCGGCCGACCGTCGATCTCGGTGAGTGCGGCGGTGAGCATCGGGTGGTTGGCGACCACGGCACCGATGACCTCGCGGAGCGCCGACACGGTGAGTTCGGCCGGGGCGTGGAGCACCATCGACTGCGAGAAGTCGGCGAAATCCTCGGGCGCGTCGGCGTGTTCGAGGACCCACGAGACGACGGGCGGAATCGGCATCGGCCCGACGCCACCGCCGTGGGGCTCCTCGAGCGCTGCGACGACGTCGCCGCGGCGTGCGACGGCGCGAGCCATCCCACGAATCGTTTTGTGTTCGAAGATGTCCCGCGGCGACAGTTCGAGTCCTGCGGCCCGCGCTGCGGAGGCGAGCTGGATGGACATGATCGAGTCTCCGCCGAGGCCGAAGAACGAGTCCGTCACGCCGACCCGTTCGATGCCGAGCAGTCCGGCGACGATACCGGCCAGCTGCTGCTCGACGGGGTCCTGCGGAGCGACGTAGGCGGCGTCGAGCGTCGGGGTCGGGGCGGGCAGTGCCCTGCGGTCGAGCTTGCCGATCACGGTCAACGGCAGTGCGTCCAGCGTCGTGATGCTGCCGGGCACCATGTACAGCGGAAGTCGCTGCGCGACATGCTCGCCGAGGGTTGCCGTATCGACCGGCGACCGGAGCACGACATAGGCGGCGAGACCGGACACGACCGACTCACCGCTGCCGGCGATGGCTCCGTCCGCGGAGACGCCGACCACGATCGCCGAGTCGACCGCCGGATGTGTCGCGAGGGCGGACTCGATCTCGCCCAGTTCGATGCGCAGGCCACGCAGCTTGATCTGATCGTCGCTGCGACCGCCGTAACCGACGGACAACCCGCCGTCGCCCTCGACCCACCGGACGACGTCACCGGTACGGTACATCCGCTGCCCCGCAGCGCCGTACGGATTGGCGACGAACCGCTCCGCGGTCAAGGCGTGACGGTGCAGGTAGCCTCGCGAGAGACTGGGTCCGGCGACATAGAGCTCACCGAGCACGCCCACCGGAACGGGATGCAGCCGCTCGTCCAGGATGAGCAGTTCGGTCCCCTCGATCGGTGATCCGATGAGCACGGGACCACCCGCGGTCATCGCCGCACTCATCGTGACGGCGACGGTGGTCTCGGTGGGACCGTACATGTTGTGCAACTCCACCGACGGCGCCCACCGGTCCCGCAGTGCTTCCGGCATCGCTTCGCCACCGACGAGAACGGTACCCACCGTGGGCAGTTCGGCCGGGTCGAGCGACGCCAGCACCGTCGGTGTGAGGAAGACATGGGTGAGCTGTTCGCGTGCCACGAACTCCTGTAGCGGTGCACCGGCGACGGCGTCGGCCGGGCGGTACACCAGTGCCGCCCCTGCGGTGACGGCCAGCAGATATTCCAGTACGGACGCGTCGAAGCTCGGCGACGCGAATCCCAGGATTCGCGAATCGGGTTGTGCGCGCGCGATCCTCGTTTCCGTGTCGGCGAAGTTGCGGATGCCCCGGTGGGTGACGCCCACCCCTTTCGGGCGACCGGTGGAGCCGGAGGTGTAGATGACGTAGGCGAGCGAATCGAGCGTCGGCTCGCCGTGTAGCTCATTGTGGTGCAGCGGTTCCGGCGACAGTCCGGCGATCGTCTCGGCCACCTCCGGTGTGTCGGGGTGAATCCAGGTGGTCGTGGTGGCGATCTCGCTGTTCTCCCACCTCTGCCCCAACGCACGCGGGCACAGGCCCAGTGCGACACCGGCATCGGCGAGCATGCCGGCGATCCGCTGCTCGGGGTGATCGGGGTCGATCGGTAGGTAACCCGCGCCGGTGCGCGCGACCGCCCAGATCGCGACCGTCAGGTCCACCGACCGCGGAATCGCCAAGGCCACGAGGGCTTCTGGTCCAGAGCCCGCGGCAAGGAGGTGGCGTGCGAGTCGGTTGGCCGCCTCATCCAGCTCGGCGTAGGTCAGGGTGCGCGTCTCGTCGGAGACGGCGACCGAGGTGGGGAACCTGCGGACGGCCTCGTCGAAGATGTCGGCGAGCAGCATCGGTGCGCGGCCACGTGGCCCGGCGACCGGCGTCAGTGCCGCCGCCTGGGCAGGGGCGAGGAGCGGCGCGTCGCCGATCACTGTCTCGGGCTGGGCCACGAGGTGTCCGAGCAAGTCCACGAACCGGGACATCATGGTTTCGACGGTGCGCGCGTCGAAGAGGTCGGTCGCGTAGTTCACCCGTCCGGTCCACGCGCCGGTGCGTCCGGCGCGCACACCGACCGTGAGATCGACCTTCGCGGAGGTCTCCTCGATCTCCAGGACGCCGACGGCGAGGTCGTCGAGGTCGGCAACCATCGCCGACGGGTCAACGGGATTCTGCTCCACCGTCAGCAAGACCTGGGTCAGCGGCGCGAAAGCTTCCGAGCGCGTCGGCGACACGGCGTCGACGACGGTCTCGAACGGTGCATCGGCATGGGCGAACGCGTCGAGGTCGGTCTGGCGGACCGCGTCGAGGAAGTCGGCGAAGGTGTCGGCACCGTCGACCGCGGTCCGCAGGACGAGCGTGTTGACGAACATGCCGACGAGTGGGTCGAGAGCCTGGTCTCCCCGGCCCGAGATCGGGGTACCGATCGCGATGTCATCGGTGGCGGCCAGCCGCGACAACAGCACCGCCAGCGCGGCGTGGATGATCATGAACTCGCTGATCCCGCGTGCCGCGGCGAGTGCGCGCACCGATTCCGCGGTGCCGGCGGGGATCTCGAAGCCGACCTCGGCGCCACGCATCGAGGCGACGGCCGGGCGTGGGTGCGTGGTCGGCAGGCTCAGCACATCCGGTAGACCGGTGAGCCGGTCGGTCCAGTACGCCAATTGCGCCGACACCACCGACCCCGGGTCGGCAGCCGAGCCGAGCACCTCCTGCTGCCACAGTGCCACGTCGGCGAATTGCACTGCCAGCTCCGCGAATTGCGGTGTGCGACCACGTGAGCGGGCATGGTAGGCGGTCACCACGTCGGTGACCAACGGGCGCATCGACTCGCCGTCGCCGGCGATATGGTGCACCACGATGAGCACGATGTGTTCGAGATCCTCGACGTGCCGAATCCGGATTCGGATGGGATGGTGAGCGGTGACGTCGAATCCCGCTGTCGCGGCAGCGAACAGCTCCGACTCGTCGTCGACGACCGCCCAGTCCAGCCGCGAGCCGGTCAGCGATCGGTCGGTCACCACCTGACGCGGCGCGCCCTCGACGGACGGGAAGGTGGTACGCAACACCTCGTGGCGGTCGATCACGTCGACCATGGCCGCGCGCAGCGCCGACAGGTCGAGTTTGCCGGTGAGGCGCAGCGCGATCGGGATGTTGTAGGCGCCCGAGGAGGTGTCGAACTGGTTGATGAACCAGATCCGTTGCTGCGCGTAGGACAGCGGGATGCGCTCCGGGCGCGGGTGATGCGCCCGCACCGGCGGAAGCCCGACACCACGGCCGGCCACCCGGCGTGCGAGATCGGCGACCGTCGGTGCGTCGAAGAGATCGCGGACGGCGATGTCGACGCCCAGTGCCGCACCCGCTCGGGCGGCGACGCGCATGGCGGCCAACGAATTCCCGCCGATGTCGAAGAACGAATCGGTCACCGACACCTGGTCCACGCCGAGCACCTCGGCGACGACGGCGGCGATGGTCGTCTCGGCGGGCGTCGACGGCGCGACGACCTCGGTGTGCGCCGCGGGCGCCAGATCGGGAAGCGCTCGGCGGTCGATCTTGCCCGCGCTGTTGCGGGGCATGGCATCGAGTACCACCCAGACCGACGGCCGCAGGTGCGCGAGCAGCCGGTCGGCCACTGCATCGGCGATGACCTCGGTGCGAAGCGTGTCGCCGGGGTGACCGACCACGTAGGCGACCAGTGCGTCCCCGGCCGCCGACGATCGGACGTCGGCTGCTGCGGCGACGACGCCGGGAACCGACGACACCACCGACTCGATCTCACCGAGTTCGATCCGTTGCCCGTGCAGTTTGACCTGGAAGTCGGTGCGCCCCAGGTACTCGATGTCGCCGTCGGTGGTCCATCGCGCCAGATCACCGGTGCGATAGAGACGCTGTCCCGGCGCACCCGACAGGTCCGGACCGCAGGGGTCGGCGACGAATCGCTCCGCGGTCAGCGCAGACGCCCGGGCGTAACCACGGGCCATCTGAGGGCCGCCGAGATAGAGCTCGCCGGGCACACCCGGTGGGACCGGACGCAGACGTCGGTCAAGGATTCGGACCAGCACACCCGGGGCGGGCCGGCCGATCGTGACGGTCTCGACCGGCTCGCTGAGCGTCGCGATCGTCGTGTCAACGGTCATCTCGGTGGGCCCGTATTGGTTGATCACCGTCGCGTGCGGTGCCGCGGCGAGCGTGTACTGCGTCAACGCCGGCGTCAATGCCTCACCGCCGGTGTAGATCCGGCGCACCGTCGACAGCGCGGCGGCCGCGTCGGAGACCTCGTCGAGGAATACCGAGAGCATCGACGGGACGAACTGCACCATGGTGATGTCGTACTCGGCGAGGCTGCGGGCCACGGCGGTTGGTTCGCGATGGTCGTCCACACCCGCCACGACGGCGTGTGCGCCGACGATCAACGGCCAGAACAACTCCCACACCGACGCATCGAAGGTGAACGGGGTCTTGACGAGGACGCGCTCGTCCCGCGGTTCGATGCCGGCGGGCGTGAACCACGTGAGCAGCGCGGTGAGGGCCCCGTGGGAGACGGTGACGCCCTTGGGTTGTCCGGTCGAGCCTGAGGTGAACAGAGTGTAGGCAGCGTGATCGGGGCGCAGGGGTGCGAGCCGATCCCGATCGGTCACCGGGCGCCCATCCGCGCGTTCGAGTTCGGTCAGGTCGACGATGGTGACCGGCAGGCGATCAGCCGCGTCGGCGAAGACACCCGAGGCGTCGGACATCGTCAGGGCCGCGGCCACCTGCGCCGTATCGAGCAGATGGGCGACCACCGAGGCCGGAGCCTCCGGGTCCACCGGCACATAGTGACCGCCGGCGACGATCACCGCGTGCACGGCCACGAGCATCTCCGGCGAGCGCGGAATCCCGACGGCAACAGCAACGTCCGGGCCGACACCGAGGCCGATCAACCGCCGCGCGAGGGCGTTGACCAGAGCACCGAATCCGGCGTACGTCCACTGCGTCGAACCCCCCGGACTCGAACCCCCCGGACTCGAACCCCCCGGACTCGAACCCTCAGCACGGTTCCCGGCGTCGACGACGGCGATCTGCTCGGCGTGGGCGAGGTGAGCCGCACCGAGCGCTTCGGCAACCGTGGCCGCGCCGGGGCGGACCGAGCCGTCCGACGTCCACCGTTGCAGCGCAGCAGCTTCCAGCGTGGAGAGAATCGTGGCGTCGCCGACCGGTCGCGCCGGGTCCCCGGTGAGCCCGTCGAGCGCACGGACGAACCGCTCGGCGAACACCGCGACGGTCTCGGGATCGTAGAGGTCGGTCGCGTAGACGATCGATCCCTGCCATCCGCTCGACGAGTCGGCGATACCGACGGTCAGATCGACCTTGGACGAGATCTCGGGCGGCTCGGCGGCACTGACCCGCAACCCGCCCGCAACACCGATATCGACGCTCTGCGAAGCCAACTCGGTGATCGCGGACTGATCGAAGGACAACCACACCTGCGCCAGCGGCGCATACGCCTGGGACCGAATGGGGTTCACCCGCTCGACGATCGCCTCGAACGGCAGGTCGGCGTGAGCGAGCGCCTCGAGATCGATCCGTCGGGTCTCGGCCAGGAGGTCGTCGAAGCTCATGTGCGGCTCGACGGTCGTCCGCAAGATCAGTGTGTTGACGAACATGCCGACCATCGGGTCGAGAACCGATTGGCCGCGGCCGGCGATCGGGGTGCCGACGGTGATGTCGTCGGTCGCCGAGAGTTGCGCGAGCACCACCGACAGCGCGGCATGGGCCACCATGAACGGCGTCAGGCCGCGTTCGCGTGCCAGCGCACCCACTCGTTCGGACAGTTCGGCGGGCACGTCGAAATCGACTCGGGCGCCGCGCTGCGAGGCGATCGCCGGGCGAGGCCGGTCGGTCGGTAGCTCGATCACATCGGGGGCGCCGTCGAGTTGGGTTGCCCAATACGACAATTGCGCGCCGATCAGGGAATCCGGGTCGTCGGCGGCACCGAGGACCCGCTCCTGCCAGAGGGCGACGTCGGCCATTTGGACCGGCAGCGGCGTGAATTCGGGTGCATGGCCCTGTGAACGCGCCTCGTACGCGGCGATCAGGTCGGCGACCAGCGGGGCCAACGACTCACCATCGCAGGCGATGTGGTGCAACACGAGCACCATCGCCCAGGAGGTTGCCGACACCTGGGTCAGCCGGACTCGGACGGGTAGCTCGTCGCGCAGGTCGAATCCGGCGAGAAGCGCTGCACGCGCTTCGGATTCGTCACCGATGCGCCAGTCAAGTGCGGCTTCGGCCACGGTCATGTCCGCGACCTGCTGGACCGCCGTGCCCTCGGTCTCGGGGTAGGTGGTGCGGAGCACCTCATGCCGGCGCATGACGTCGAGCAGTGCCGCGCGCAGGGCGTCGGTGTCGACATCGCCGTCGAGCCGCAGCACCGCGGGAATGTTGTAGGCAGCCGACGCGGGGTCGAAGCGGTTGATGAACCACATCCGTTGTTGGGCCAGGGACAACGGAATTCGCTCGGGGCGGGGCACGACGGCCTCGATGGCCGGCAGTCCCGGGCGGGTGGCGTCGGCGGTGATCGCGAGTTCGCGGACTGTGGGCGCCTCGAACAGATCCCGCACGCTCAGGTCGACCCCCAGCGTCTCCGCGGCCCGGCCGACGATCCGCGCCGCGAGCAATGAGTTGCCGCCGACGTCGAAGACCGAGGTCGTCACACTGATGTCGTCGAGCCCGAGCACCTCGACGACGATCGCCTTCAGCGCGGTCTCGGTGGCCGTCGCGGGCGCGACGATCTCGGTGTCGGCGGTCAGATTCGGGCGCGGGAGGGCCGCGCGATCGAGTTTCCCGTTGCCGGTCAACGGCAACGAGCTCACCTCGACGACGACATCGGGGACCATGTAGTCCGGGACCGCTCGTCCCGCGACCCGTCGTACCTGCGCGACGTCGAGAGCACTGCCGTCACCGGCGGCGCCGTGCGCGTCCTCGTCCGCGACAACGTATCCGACGAGGATCTCACCGCGCCCGGGGAGGTCGATCACGCGAGCGGCTGCTGCGCTGACCCCCGCTGCCCCCAGCAGGGCTGCTTCGATCTCGCCGTACTCGATGCGGAATCCGCGCAACTGCACCTGATCGTCGCCACGTCCGAGATACTCGATGTCCTCCCCGACTCGACGCGCGAGGTCACCGGTCCGGTACATCCGTGAACCGTCCGCGGCGAACGGGTTGGCGACGAAGCGAGTCGCACTCAGCGAGGGCCGCTTACGGTATGCCTGTGCGAGTTGTGTTCCGGTGACGTACATTTCACCGACGACGCCCTCGGGCACCGGCCGCAGCCGGCCATCCAGGATGTGGATGTCGAGCGAGGAGAGCGGACGCCCGATGAAGGAGGCGTCGGCGGCGGCGACGGCGTCCCGGTCCAGCGGCCGGTAGCTGACATGCACTGTCGTCTCGGTGATGCCGTACATGTTCACCAGTTGCGCGTGATCGGCGGGGTTGTCGTCGAACCATCGGCGAACCTGCTCGAAACTCAGTGCCTCTCCACCGAAGACGACATAGCGCAGCGACAGGTCCAGCGGCGCGCGGCGACGCTGCGCGACCAGCTGGTAGAACGCCGACGGTGTCTGGTTGAGAACTGTGATCCGCTGCGCAGCCAGCAATTCGAGGAACGCTCCGGGGTCACGGGAGACGTCGCGGTCGACGATCACCAGCCGCGCACCGGTGGTCAGGGGGCCCCAGATCTCCCATACCGAGAAATCGAACGCGTACGAGTGGAACAGCGTCCACGCATCGTTGTGGTCGAAGGAGAAGTCGTCCGCGGCCGCCGCGAGCAGGGCCACCACCTGACGGTGCGACACCACCACGCCCTTGGGTTTTCCGGTGGAACCGGAGGTGTAGATCAGGTATGCGGGCAGGCGGTCGTCGATCGCCGCTGCGGCGTCCGGCGACTCGGCAGGCTCGGCTGTCCCGTCGGCGAACCGACGCTCGATGTCGGCCGGGGAGACCAGTGGCGCTGCGGCCTCCGCCCACTGCGCGGCGAGTTCGTCGTCGACCAGGACCATGAGGGGTTCGGCGTCGCCGATGATGGACAGTGCACGCGCGGGCGGCTGGCCGCGGTCGAGCGGCAGATACGCGGCACCGGTGCGCAGAATCGCCACGAGGGCAACGATCAGGTCGACGTCGCGGGGCAGCGCGACACCGATCAGGCGGCCCGGTCCGGCACCCGCATGCCGCAATGCGTCGGCGAGGTGCGCCGACCGCTCGTCGAGTTCACGGTAGGTCAGGTGGCGATGGGTGTCGCTCACCGCGGTCCGGCCGCCGAAGCGTGCCACCGCCGATCCGAACAGTCCGACAAGCGATCCCAGATCGTGACTGCCGATGACGTCGAGCGCGCGGCTGCGCACCTGCTCGATCGCGCGTCGTGTGGCCTCGGCGAGATCCTGCGGGCTGTGCCCGGGCGACATGAGCGCCCGCGTCACGCCCGCACCCACCGCTGCCTCGGTGTCGAGTCCCTGGGTGGCGAACACCTGCGCCGTCGCCGCGACCTGCGCGTGCAGGTCGGCGAAGGTCACCGGGCCGGCGGGCGCATCGATCGCAATCGAATTCGGTACGGATCCGGCTGCGAAGGCGATCAGATGGAGAGTCGACGGGCGCGGACCCCAGGTCTTGGCTATCGCTGAGGCCCTTGAATCGACTTCTGTCACGTTGGAGTCATTCCCTTGTTCGCCATGTTCGCCACCCCGTTGATCGAGGTCCCGTTGATCGCCGTGCCGTTGGTCGCAGTGCCGTTGGTCGCAGTGCCGTTGGTCGCAGTGCCGTTGGTCGCAGTGCCGTTGGTCGCACTCCTGCCGGCACCTGCCGAATCACCCACGGCGACCAGCGAATTCGATCGCAGATCGCCGAGGACGTCCCCGAGCGCCTGCGGTCCGGAGACGGCGACGTCGGGGATCAGGCTCATGAGCGCGGTCGTCAGCGCCGAGTCGGCATCCGGTAGTGCGCTCGCCATCGTATCGGTGATCGCCGACAGCACCGCGAAGGTCACCTCGGTTCCGTTGTGACTGGCCGCCACCGCATCCGGCGCGGCGTTCGCGGCCGCCGCGACGAGTTCGGGGATCGACAGCGAATGATATCCGTGGCCCGCCGCGTCGAGTGCGGCCTGCGCCTCGGTATCGGTGGCGATGGAGATGTCGTCGACGAGCACCTGCGGGTTCTCGGCGACTTCCTCGAGCACCCGCAGATACCGCTGCGCATGCAGCTCAACCGAACTGCGGTTGTAGAGATCCTTGGCGTAGATCAGTTGACCCTTCATCACATCGGAGTCCTTCGTGCCAGGTGTTGCGTGCGGATCGTCGGGGAACAGTGTCAATTGCAGATCCACCTTGGCCGGCACCAGTTGTTCGGACACCGGGGTGATGGTCAGATCGGCCAGATCCACTGTCGGGAAAGCGAAGTTCTGATAGGCGAACATCACCTGATAAATCGGGTGATGGCTGGTCGCCGGCGCCGCCGCAACCGACGACACGATGGAGTCGAAGGGGATGTCGGCGTTGGCCATGTCCGCCAGGTCATCGTGGCGAACCCGCTGGAGTAGTTCGGCGAACTTCTCCTCCTCGCGGATTTGGGTACGCAAGGCCAATGTGTTGACGAACATCCCGATCACGCCGTCGAGCTCGGCCTGTTCGCGACCTGCGAACGGCGTACCGATGACGATGTCGCGCTGCGCCGTGAGGCGGCTGAGCAGCACCGCGAACGCCGCGTGCATGACCATGAACAGGGTGGCATTGTTCTGGCGGGCAACGGCGTCGAGCCTGCCGACCAACTCGCCGGGAACCTCGAAGACGACCTCGTCACCGGCGAATGTCGGTACACGCGGCCGCACCCGGTCGGTCGGCAACTCGAGCCTCGCCGGCGCACCGGCCAGCCGCCCGGTCCAGTAGTCCAGCTGCCGCGTCGCCTCGGTCCGGCCGTCGGGGCCTTGCGTGTCAAGCCAATCATGGTGCCACACAGCATAATCGGCGTACTGCACGGCGAGCGGTTCCCACGCCGGTGCGACACCGCTCACCCGAGCGGTGTATGCGGCCATGAAATCGGTGGCCAGCGGCATCATCGACGCGCCGTCGGCGGCGATGTGGTGCACCACGAAGACGAGGACGTGGTCGTCGGGAGCGACCGCCAGCAGCGCCAGTCGCAGCGGCGGCCCGGCCGTGACGTCGAACCCGCCACCGGTGACCGTCGCGATCTCGGCATCGACATCACCGCGGACGTCACGCACCGACCGTTCGATGCGCGTCAATGCGGCCTCGGGCTCGAGGACGAGTTGTACCGGCTCACCGTCGAGCATCGGATACATCGTCCGCAACGACTCGTGCCGGCTCACCAGGTCCGCGAAGGCGTGGTCGACGCTCGTCCGGTCGAGCGCTCCGGACAATCGGAGCGCGATCGCCACGTTGTATACCGGCGATGCGGGATCGGCTCGATTGACCAGCCACATGCCGCGCTGGACGGCCGACAGCGGCGCGCTCGTGCCGCGCCGGGCCGGGGCCAGCACCGGCCGGTGGTGTGGCGTGTCCATACCGCGCACATGCTGTGCGGCCTCGCGTACCGACGGCGCGTCGAACACTGCCGCCAGCGGGACCTTGATCCCGAGCTCGGCGGACAATCGCGCGGCAACCTTGGTGGCGCTCAGGGAGTTTCCGCCGAGATCGAAGAACGACTCGGTGACGCTGACCTTCTCGACGCCGAGGACCTCGGCGAAGACCGCCCCGATGATCCGCTCGGTATCGGTGCTCGGGCCGACGAACGGGGCGGTGGCCAGTACCGGTTCGGGCAGCGCACGACGGTCGACCTTGCCCGCCGAGTTGAGCGGCATCTGCTCCATCGGCATCCAGATCGTCGGCACCATGAATTCCGGCAGATGCTCGGCGAGGTGGGCCGCGGCCGTGTCGGGCGCCACGGTGTCGGGCGAATAGTAGGCGACCAGGTTCTGACCGGCGGCCAACTCGATCACCGTCGCCGCAGCGTGCACGACACCCGGGACGTTGACCAGCGAGGCCTCGATCTCGCCGAGCTCGAGGCGCTGTCCCCGGAGCTTCACCTGGAAGTCGTTGCGTCCCAGGTATTCGATGTCGCCCGAGGTGTTCCACCGTGCCAGGTCGCCGGTGCGGTACAGACGGGATCCCGGAGGTCCGAACGGGTCCGCCACAAACCGTTCCGCCGTGAGCCTGCCCTGTGCGGCGTATCCGCGGGCGAGCTGGACGCCACCGAGATACAACTCGCCGGGGACACCCACCGGGAGCGGTCGCAGCCGGCGATCGAGGATGAACGTGGTGGTGTTGGCGACGGGTCGCCCGATCGGGATCGCCGTATCGGTGGCCCCGACGTGATACTCGGTGACGTCGACCGCGGCCTCGGTGGGACCGTACAGGTTGTGTAGCCCCAGGCCGGGCAACGCGGACAGCACCGACCGCGCAGTCGGCGCCGCAAGGGCCTCCCCCGAGGTGAACATCAGTCGCAGCGAACTCAATTCGGCCATCCGGGTCGGCCCGGTCACGTCGGCGAACGTCGACATCATCGACGGCACGAAGTGCATCGTGGTGACGCCCTCGGATTCGATCAGCGACGCCAGATACTCCGGGTCACCATGACGTCCGGGTTCGGCGATGACCAGACTGGCACCGACCATGAACGGCCAGAAGAGCTCCCACACCGACACGTCGAAGGTGATGGGCGTCTTCTGCAACACCACATCGGATGTGCTCAGCGGGTAATGCCGTTGCATCCATTCGAGTCGATTGACGATCGCCCGATGGGAGACGGTGACGCCCTTGGGTTTTCCAGTCGATCCGGAGGTGAAGATGGTGTAGGCGGCGTGATCGGGCAGCAGTGGCGCGATCAGCTCGTCGGTCGTCACCGGGGCGACGGCGTGTTCGATCGGCGCGGAAGCATCCACCGTGTGCACCCAGACGCGGTCGGCGAGGCCGGACACCACGGGCGGGAGCGCACCGGGACCGACGAGCACCGTGCCGACGCCGGCCATCTCGACCATGTACTCGCCGCGGTCGAGCGGTGCGTCGGGATCGATCGGGACATACTGCCCACCGGCCGTGATCACCGCGTGTAGCGCGACCAATAGCTCGACCGACCTCGGGATACACACGGCGACAGCCACATCGGGACCGACTCCGACACCGATCAGTTCCCTGGCCAGGCTGTTGACGCGGTCGGCGAATTCGCGGTACGACACCCGCCGACCGTCGTGGACGAGCGCCGTGGCGCGCCGCTCGGACGCCGCTGCCGCCAGCAGCAGGGGCCGGGTGATCTCCTCGGAGTATCCCCTCGACCAGCCGGCGACGACGTCCAATTCCGAATCGGGGAACCAGAACAAGTCGTCGAGCGGCCGGTCCTGCGCCTCCTCCAGGGTCGCCGCCATGCGGTCCAGGATGTCGTGCAGGTAGTGGCTGAAGCGCTCGATCGTGCTGTGGTCGAAGAGCTCTCGCGAGTAGCCGAAGGACAACGAGATCTGCTCGGAGTGGTCGGCAACCGGACCGAACTCGATCACGTTCAGCGAGAGGTCGTACTTGGCGAACGGCGGGCGGGCGTCGATCAACCCGAGTCCCGACTCCGCATCAAGCCGGCCCACCACCTGATCGTGCTGCATGACCAGCTCCACCTGGAACAACGGCGAGTGCGACCGGGATCGTCGGGCCCCCACCGCATTCACCACCTGCTCGAAGGGCACGTCGCCGTGACCGAGCGCCTGTGCGCGAGTGTGATGAGCCGAGGCGAGGAGATCGGTGAGACCGTCGGCGGGCTGCACCCGGGTGCGCAGCACCACGGTGTTGACGAACATCCCGACGAGATCGGCCAATTCGGGTTCGTCACGACCGGCGATGGCGGTGCCGATGGCGATGTCCTCGCCACCGCTGAGCCGCGACAGCAGCACCGCGAGCGCCGAGTGGAAGACCGCGAACAAGGTGACGCCGTGGTGCGCGGCGAGGGCGTGCAGCCGCTCGACGGTTTGTGCGTCGAGCATCGTGTCGACGTAGCCGCCGGCGCCCGTGGGACGCGTGGGCCGCTGGCGGTCGGTCGGCAGCCCGATGAGCTCCGGCATGCCCTGGAGCTCCTTGCGCCAGAAGGCGATCTGACGACCCATCACCGAGTCGGCATCGGCCTCCTCCCCCAGCACCGAACGCTGCCACACGGCGAAGTCGGCGAACTGCACCGGCAACGACGTCCACTCGGGAGCCTGCCTCTGAGCGCGGGCGGCGTACGCGGTCAACAGGTCGGTGATCAAGGGCCCGAGAGACGCACCGTCGGCCGCGATGTGATGTACGACGACGACCAGCACGTGATCAACGCTGCCGCCGACTGTCTCTCCAGAGGCACTGTCCGCAGAGTCGGACACCGCGAGCAACCGAATTCGCAGCGGCCAGTCCTTGGTGACGTCGAAACCGATCACCGACAGGTCTGCAATCCGAGCGTCGACGGCTGAAGCGTCGACCGCCTCCACACCGAAAACACCTGCAGCGGTGACGTCGTCGATCTCGCCGATGGACTGGAAGGTCTCGCCGTCGTCATCGGGGAACGTGGTCCGCAGCGGCTCATGGCGGGACACGAGGTCACCGACGGCGGCGGCGAGGGCGTCCGCGTCGACGTCGCTGCCGAGCCGAACCGCACCCGGGATGTTGTAGGCCCCCGAAGCCGGATCGAGCCGATTGATGAACCAAAGACGTTGCTGGCTCAGCGACAACGGGATACGCACCGGCCGCTCGACCTGCCCGGGGAGCGGAAGGGCAGCGGCGTCCTGCGTCGGCACCGCTGCGGCGACGATCTCGGCGAGCGTGCCCGCTTCGAACACGTCCGACAACGACACCGACAGCCGCGCCACGCTCCGCAACCGCGAGACGATGCGAGCGGCGGTCAGCGAATCGGCGCCGAGCGCAAAGATGTTGTCGTGCATGCCGATGGGCGTCACGTCCAGGACGTCACCGATAACCGAGGCGACGGCGATTTCCCGCGCGGTGGACGGTGCGATGAAGGCGACCCGCTCATCACGGGCAAATCGCGGCGTCGGCAGGGCGCGGCGATCAAGCTTTCCGTTGGCGGTGATCGGCAGCTCGTCGATCAGCATCACGAGGTCGGGGACCATGTAGGTGGGCACCGCTGCTCGTACCGCATCGCGGATCGAGGACTCGTCGAGGCCCGCAGCGGGATCGACCACCGCGTACCCGATCAGTTTGGCGCCACCGGCATTTCGGGCGTCGAGGACCACGGCGGCCGCAGCGGTGACGCCGCCGACGGACCGCAGAGCGGTCTCGACCTCGCCGAGTTCCACACGGAACCCACGTAATTGCACCTGCGTGTCGGCCCGGCCCAGATACTGGACGTCGTCACCGACGCGGCGGCCGAGATCGCCCGACCGGTACATCCGACGGCCACTGCCGTCGGGGTCGGCGACGAATCGGCTTGCGGTGAGCGCCGCGCGATTGCGGTATCCCAGGGCCAATTGCTCACCGACCACGTAGATTTCACCGATCGCGCCCTCGGGAGTCGGTTGGAGACGGTTGTCGAGGATGCGCACACCCAACGTGGACAACGGTTGTCCGATCAAGCTGCTGCTCTCGCCCCGGACCAACTCGGGATCAAGCGGACGGTATGTCACGTGCACCGTGGTCTCGGTGATCCCGTACATGTTGACCAGAGCGACCTCGTCGCCGAAGGCGTCATACCAGCGCTCGACCTCGTCGAACCGAAGCTCCTCGCCGCCGAACACCATGTACCGCAACGACAACGGGGTCGGTGTGCGTCGACGCGCCTCGGCCAGGACACCGAAAGCCGACGGGGTCAGCGAGACGACCGTGACATTCTCGCGCGCAAGCACCTCCAGGAACTCGGCGGGCGCACGCGCGACCTGGCGATCCACGATCACCGCACGCCCCCCGGTGAGGAGCGGACCGAAGATCTCCCAGACCGAGAAGTCGAACGCATAGGAGTGGAACACCGACCACACATCGTCGGCACCGAACTCGAACTGCTCCTGCGCCGCGTCGAACAGTGCGATCACGTTGTGGTGGGTGATCTCGACACCCTTGGGTCGGCCGGTCGACCCCGAGGTGTAGATGACGTAGGCGAGAGTGTCGTCGGGCACCGCGGGCGGTGCCGGCGCGGTCGCACCCTCGGAGATCAGCTCGTCGACCGAGACCACCGGGAACGTTCCGCTCCAGTCCGGTCGCGAGGCGTCGTCGTCGACGATGACACACACCGGAGCCGCGTCACCGACGATGAATGAGAGCCGGTCGACGGGGTTGCTGGTGTCCAGCGGCAGATATGCCGCGCCACCGGTGAGCACGCCCATGATGGCTGCGACCAGCGTCGTGTGGCGTGCCGTGGCCACGCCCACCAGGTCGCCGGGCCCGACACCGCGGGCCCGCAGGGCTGCGGCCACCGCGGCCGCTTGCGCCCCGAGTTCGCGATAGGTGACGGTGACGCCGCGCGCGTCGGTGACCGCAGGTCGATCCGGATGGCGACGCGCAACCTCGCCGAATCGGGAGACGATCGTCGCCGGCTCGCCCGAGCCGTGTGCTGCGGGTTCGGCCAAGGCGGCCAGCATCGCCCGATCGGCGGGCGTCAACATCTCGATGGCGCCGACAGGTCGATCGAGCGACTCCGGCGCCAGGCAGTTCTCGAGGAAGTGCAGGAAGCGAGCGTGGTGGGCGTCGAGTTCGGCCTGGGTATACAGGCCCGGATTGCCGTGGAGATCGACGACCAGCGGCGCGGCGGGCCCCGACTGATACATGTTGATCAGCAGGTCCTCGAGAATTCCCGACGTCAGGATCCGGTAGTCGGACTCGGTGCCGTCGATGGCGACCGGCTCGTCGAAGAAGACCATGTTGATCGCCGGGCCGAATGAGGTCGAACCGGCGTCGAGTCCGGCGTCGCGCCGGATGTCGTCCGACCGGTATCGCTGGTGGCGCAGCGCTCCGGTCAGCTCGAGCTGCGCAGTGGCGATGAGATCGCGGACGGACTTGCCCTGGGGATCGCGCAGCCGGATGGGCACGATGTTGGACACCATGCCGCCCGACCGCTTGATCTTCACGTTGGTGCGCCCGGTGATCGGCAGGCTCATCACGATGTCGTCGTTGGCCGTCACCCGCGACAGGTAGGCGCCGAACGCGGCGGTGAGCAACACGGCAATCGAGCTGTTCAGCTCCGTGGCCAGGGCTTCCAGGCGGCGTTGCGACGCGGGCTCGAGCTCTTGACTCGACACGACATTGGCGAACGAGAGCGGCGCAACCGCCGCCGACCGCGTCGAGAGCGTGACCCGCTCGGGAAGGTCGACGACCCGCTCGAGCCAGTGCGCACGATCGGCGTCGCGTCGACTGCTGTTCTGGTAGCTCTGCTCGTACTCGACGATCTCGGCCATCGTGGCGAGCTGTTTGTCGTCGGGAACCAGACCGCGCCGGAGCGCGTTGTATCGGTCAATGGTCCGCCGCACCCCGGTGAGCGCGGCGTAACCGTCCAGAACGATGTGATGGGCGCGGTTGTAGAAGAACGTTCGTTCGTCGCCGACCTGCAGAATTGCGGCAATGACGAATTGGTCGTTGAGCAGATCGACGGGGCGCTGGTACTCCGCGCGCATCCAGGCCAGTGCCGCACCGGCCGGGTCCGGTTCGGCGCGGAAGTCAAGGATGTCGACCTGCTGATCGAAATCGAGATCGACGAACTGCATCGGCACGCCGTCGACCTCGGCGAGGCGGGTGTAGGGCGACTCCAGGTGCTTGCCGACGTGGATGGAGCACTCGGCGAGCAACTCGATGTCGAGACCGCCCGGGGGATGACGGATGTCGAGGTACTGGGCAATGTTGACCGAGTAGTCCGGTGCCAGCGACTCGGCGAACCACATGCCTCGCTGAGCCGCGGTGAGCGGCAGGTACTGCAGCGGGGTCTCCGCTGCGACCTGCGCTTTCGTGCGATGCTCGGCGATCGCCACCTGTACCGACACCTCTCGTTTTCGAACGTCATCCATCGGGCCGTGAGTCCCGACCTGAATTGCACCGACGATTCACATTTCCACGACACGGACTGAACCTCAAAACCAGCACTTGAGGGCCATTCCTGCGTCGCGCGGAAGAGTGAACCGTGGACGCAGTCCATTCTTTCAATCGCTGGCAATTAGGCACGACGTTACGCGATAAATTGCGCTGGTCGGTGTACACCGAACGGAATCGGACATGTCGAGTCGTACCCGGCATGTCGTGGCACATTCGCAACCTCGAATTTGACATGTCTCCTGTGACATTACTGTTCGCTTCACCGGCGAACTGTGGGTTTCCTGTCATCGGTCCCGCGCAGCTCGCCGATATCCACGCAAAGCGGGAACAAGCGACAAACCGATGATCACCACAACCCACACGGCCACCTTGATGAGATTTTCGGTGAGCGCGCCGCCCACAGCGAGTGCACGCATCGCCTCGATGGCGGGGGTCATGGGCTGGTTGGCGACCACCGGCTGCAACCACGAGGGGTAGGCGCTGACCGGGGAAAAGCCTGAATTGAAGAACATCAGCATGCTCGACGCCAGTCCCAGGTACGGCACGATCGGGGCGCCTGGTCGAGCATTGACCGCCAACGCCAGCGTCATCATCGAGAACGCGGCGCCATAGGCCAGCGCGACCACGACCAGCCCGATCGCCGGGCCGGCACCTTGCGTGAAGCGGAAGCCGATGAGAAAGCCGGCTCCGAGCAGGATCACGGTCGTGATCAGGATGCGGATCAGCTCGGCGCCGACGCGTGAGGTCAAGTCGGCCGCCCGGTTGATCGGGAGCACGTAGAGACGAGCGAGCAAGCCGGTGGCACGTTCATGGTTCAGCCTGGTTGCCGACGCGATCGAACCGAACATCGCTCCGACCAGAATCACGAGCGGCACGGTGCCGTACGCGCTGTTCTGGCCGGTGGCCGACCCGATCGCATCTCCGAGGACGACCTTGAACATCAGCATGCTCAGGGCGGGGAAGATCAAGGATTGCAGCAGAGTCGGAAAGTCCCGCACGAAGACGACGACCTGCCGCCCGGTGAGCGGCACGCTTTGTGACCACCACGCGCGGATCGACCTCTCCTCGGGGACGTGGAGGGCGGGCGGGGCGAGATCGTCGAGGCGCCGCGACGCTTCGGCGCTCATCCGCGGGACTTTCGGGCACCGAGGAACAACAACACCACCGCTGCGACGAGCAGACCGACACACCACGCCAGCGAGGGCCGCACGAGCTCCCACGTCGCGGTACCCGCATCGAGGCCACGCATCGAGTCGGCGAACTGCGAGATCGGCTGGTTGCGCACGAACGGCTGAATCCACTCGGGGAATTGGGCCAAGGGCACAAAACCGGTCGAGAGCATTCCCAGGATGAGGGTGGGCAGCGTCATCGCCTGACTGGTCGCCTCCGGTGTGCCTGCCAAGAGACCGATTCCGTCGGCCAGCAGGGAAAACAGAACACCGATGGTCGCCGCCAAGGCGAAGAGCCCGACGGTGCCCAGCACCCCCCCGTCCGCTCTCCAGCCGATGATCAGACACGCGACAGCCGCACACAGCAGGGACACCGCCAGCAGAACGAGATTCGTGGCGGTTCGCGCAAGCATGGGTATCGCTGCCGACATGGGCAGAACCCGAAACCGGGTGTTGATGCCCTCGGCACCGTCATTGGCGGCCCGCATCGCCGCGGACGACGCTGCGAAGCCCACCGACTGCAGAACGATGATCGGCATGAGGAACTGGCCGTAATTCATCCCGGGCGCCTCGTTCATGATGCTGCGAAGAGGCAGGTAAAAGCAGACCGCCAGGAAAGCCGGCGAGATGAAGGCAAAGATCAGCTCACCGTTGCGGAAGACCTTCGAGGTGCCCCGGCAGGTCAGTGCCCACCACTGCTGCAGCGACCGAGGCCGAGGGTCGAGCCTCACCCCGGCACCGCCCGGCGGGGTCACCTCCGGCGACGCTGGGATGCCCCCTGACACCAAGGCCGACACCTTGGGACCTGTACTCATTGCGCAGTTCCTACCCGGCTCACGATGTCGTTCCCGGTCGGTCACGACGCGGATCGGTCAGCGCAAGGAAGACCTCGTCCAACGACGGGCGCCGCATTGCCACATCGCTGAGCTCGATGCCGGCCTCGGTGGTTCTGCGGATCACCTCGACGAGAGTTTCGGGACCGTGTGGTGCGGGAACCGCAACCACATGGTCGTCGCCGCCACCGCCACCATCAGGGATCAGATCGGCGAAGAGTCTTCGCAACCCGTCGAGATCCCGTGCGTGGGCCGGGGTCACCTCACAATACGCGGCGCCGATCGACAGTTTGAGCTCGTCCGATGTGCCCTCTGCGATCACCCGCCCCTTGTCGATCACCACAATGTTGTCGGACAGGACGTCGGCTTCTTCGAGGTACTGCGTGGTGAGCAGAATCGTCACGCCCGAATCCCGAAGTCGCTCGACGAGGGTCCACACCTCTTGTCTGCTGCGAGGGTCCAGCCCTGTCGTCGGCTCATCGAGGAACACCACTTTGGGCTGCGTCACCAGGCCACACGCGATATCGATCCGCCGACGCATACCGCCGGAGTACTGGCCCACCCGTTTTGCACCGGCGTCGGTCAACGAGAACATGTCGAGCAGTTCGTCGGCGCGTGCCCGCGCGACGGACTTCGACAGGCCCAACAATCGCCCGAACAGGACCAGATTTTCGCGGCCGGTCAATGCCTCATCCAGCGCGGCGAACTGTCCGGTCAACATGATCGATCGGCGAACGGCCGAGGCTTCATTGACCACGTCGTGTCCGTAAACGGTCGCCGTGCCCTTGTCGGGGGTCAGAAGAGTGCAGAGCATATTGACCGTCGTGGTCTTGCCTGCCCCGTTGGGTCCTAGGATCGCGACGATCTGACCCTGCGGCACCGAGAAACTCACATCATCGACAGCAATGGTGTCCTTGAATCGTTTGTGCAGCCCGGACGCCACGATCGCATACGACGTCTCGTCCGCCTGCGAGATCCCATCGACTGCCTTGCCACCGACCGCTGCCCTGCCATCGCCTTGATCGGCAGTGGCCGTTCCAGGTGACCTGGGTATCAACGGCCGAGACGCAGGGATGATCCCTCGACCGTCGGAATCGCGCACCGGCTGTACGAAAGGACGTCCCCCGAACGTCGCCGTTGGGGTCTCGTGAAGCGTGGGATCCACTCGGCTCTGAGGTGCTCGATCGTCTCGCGGCGGGGCGTACCCGTTGAGCGGCGGAGCGGTCGGCGAACTCGCCGACGGGGGCGTCGGCGATCGAACATGAGGATCAGTCCGGGGCGGTTGCGAGTTCTGCGCGACTCCATGAACCAGGCCCGGACCGGGTGCAGTCGAACCATTGACCGGGCGACGAGCCGGTTCACCACCCTGCCGAGTAGGCGGGTTACCGTTTGCCGACGTCGTTCCATTCGAGCCGAAATGCACTTGCTCCGACGCCACCGCACCGGCGGCACGCTCGGCGCGCCAGCGGCGAAGCTGCTGCTCGACAGGGTCCGGCTCGTCGAAGGGATCGACCTCGTCGGCAGGCTGCACGCTCGCATGCCTACGATGCCTCGGCTCACGTGCCGAGACAGACTCCTGGGCTTCGGGCATTGCTTTCCTCTACGTTCGGTGACGCTTTCGGCACAATAGACGAGGGATTCCGCCGAGGTCGGTACCGCGAGATCCGACGCCCTCGGATGGCAGCGGGTCCACGATTCAAACTTACGCACAGATCCGCTTCAACACGCTCATCCTCGCCCTAACCTATCGTCGAACGATCGACGAGAGTTACCCCTCCTCCGGTCGGCGGTTGCCGTCTTTCACGACGGCGATGCTTCAGAAGGTCCACATTTGATCGTTCGATCAAATGTGGACGGATCAAAGGGCCTGTCACCGTCGAGCAATCGGCGCCCGTTCGGCGCCCAACCAATTCCCACAGTTGAATTCAAGGCAATTCCAAGAAACGTGTACCTTGGCTAACGACGCGACGCCCAAACCAAGAGATTTTCGGGAGATCATCGGTGAAGCTTTCCGTCGTTATTCCTGCATACAATGAGGAATCCCAGTTGCCCGGCTGCCTCGACAGCCTGCTCGCCCAGACCAGAGCGATCGACGAGATCATCGTGGTCGACAACAACTCGACCGACCGAACATCTTCGGTGGTCGCCGACTACGCAGCGCGCCATGCCGCGGTCCGTCACGAGTTCGAGCCGGTCCAGGGCGTTCACGCGGCCCGAAGTCGTGGCCTCGACTCGGCGACATCAGAATTGATAGCCAAGGTCGATGCGGACACACGTGTCGGACCCGACTGGGCCGCACTGGGAGTGGAGTTCCTCGCGGGTCCCCGGGGTCGCGAGTTCTCCGCACTCACCGGGCCCCTCCTGCTGGCCGACGCCCCCTTCGAGGAGTTTCAGAAGCGGATGGCCGCACGCAGCTACGGCAAGCTGGCCGAGGGCGGATCGATCGGGTCGGTCCACGGGCCCGCGTACTTCCTCCGCCGCGATGCCTGGCGTCAGATCCGTCACCGCCTGCACACCGATAAACACGTGTGGGAGGACCTCGACGTCGGTTTGTCAATGGCCGCCTGCGGAATGCGGGTGGCATTTGATCCACGACTACTGGCCGAGACATCCTGTCGGCGCCTGCGAACGTCGCCGTGGCGCAACCGCCACTACATTCTCGGCGGTCGGCGGACGGCACGCGCACACGGGCACACCCGACTCACCGCGATGATGACGCTCGACG
>NZ_BAEI01000056.1 GCF_000241325.1 Gordonia polyisoprenivorans NBRC 16320 = JCM 10675
CCGAGCGGATGACGGGATTCGAACCCGCGACCCTCACCTTGGCAAGGTGATGCGCTACCAGCTGCGCTACATCCGCACGCTTCGCGAGCGATCTTGTGGACCTTGTGCTCGCGATGCGGGACAGAACATTATCCGAACGTTACGGAGATACCAAATCGCCTGGTCGGGGACGTGGGCGTGTATGGCCGGTGAGGTTCTCGGTCGGGCGCGGGTGCGCGGACGGGTTCCGCGGATTGGGCATGGGACGCGCGGTGGGTGCGATTTTGGCAACCGGGTCACCGGCGTGTAATCTTCTGCCTCGTGCACCGGCGCCCCGAGCGCCGGAAACATGGTCCCGTGGCTCAGTGGAAGAGCGTCCCGTTCACACCGGGGAGGTCGCTGGTTCGATCCCAGCCGGGACCACCAGGTCAGGGCGTTATCCGGTGTCTTGCACAACATCGACCCGGAATCGCGGTCGTGGTGAAGGGATTCATCGCCAGTGAGCCGCAAGCACAACATCCTCTTCACCGGTCTGATTCACCCGCAAGCGGGTAACTGGTGTCTGGACCATCCCGTCACCGTGGATAGCGGTGATTGTCGGGTGGAAGTGTTCTTCTACCGTTCCGCGCTGAACGTGCGCGTCACCTTCGAGGACGACTACGACATCGGCAAGGGCGATGCGGACAGTGACGCCATCTGGCTCAATCCGATCTGGTATCAGGTCGAAGCGTCGGTCAGGTCAGTGCTTGACTCGCTCGGTTTTGTTCTGGCGGCGTCGCTGGAGGTCGAGATGACCACGGGTAGAGCTGACGAGATTGCCGTCGTCGGTAGCCACACTTCCCTTCCTGCATTCGCGCGGGTCAAAGGTGAGCGGGTCGAAGGTGAACTACTAGGGAAGTACCTCGCCGCCGTGGGCCAGAACGCGAACGTGAGGGACGCGCTTGCCGACATGCGGATGGCTCTGAGGCTCTCGATCGATACCGCCTTCTACTGTTACCGCGGCATCGAATGCCTGCGCCATGAGTTTCTGCAACCCGAGGATGGCGATAAGACGGGACCGTCGTGGAGCCGGATGCACGCCGCCCTTGGCACGTCGAAGGCTGGGATGGACCCGCTCACGAAGCTGGCGACGGCGCGTCGCCACGGAGAGAGTCTTGTCCTCTCGCACGACGACCGAATCATGTGGCTCCGCTGGACTCGGGACGTGATCGCCAAGTACATCGAGGACTACTTACCCAACCTCCGCGCCGTTGAGGCCGGCCAGAGCTAAGACGACAACACCGCCGCCGCTGTTTCGATCGGCCTCGAAGTGGGCGGCCGTGCCGGTGCCAGTTGCGTGGTTCAGCCTCGAACACCCCGGCCGCGCCCACCGTGCCGATGACACACCATGCTCGCTGCAGCCAACCCTGTTCTTTCGCAGTCAGTTTCGCGATTGCACTCTGCGCAACCGCTGCAGCTGGCGGTGGCAGGGGTGGAATCTTTACCAACTGCCATGTGTGTTGGTCCCTTTTGTCTCGTGTGCCATTGGATTTGTTCGGTCCAAACGTTCGTGACAGTAGGCGACGTTGGCCTCGGTCGATCTGTGGTCGTCGGGGCATCAGTTCGGCACACGGGGGCGGTCACGCGGTACTCGGTTCATGCGGATAGTGGTGTACGCAGCTCGTCGATCGCGGCTTCGTTCAGGCCGCCCCATCCGAGTCGAATAACAACGCTCAGATAGCCCTCGACGACGGCCAGACACTTCTCGACTGCAGCCACCTCGAGCTTTATGAGGGTCGGGCGGTGGGCCCGGGGGACCTTGACGATGTCGGAATGCCAGTCCTCACACTCGGCGTAGACCGTTCGACGACCCTATGCCTGATCTGTGTGTTTTGCGGTCCGGTCTGTGAATGACGACAGTCCGGCATCTCCGGCGCGCCCTCTGACATCGCGGAGACCACGACGTAGGCTGACCGACCTGAACGGGGGTGTTCGGACCGGGGTGGCTCGATGCGTGGAAGTCCGATCATCAGATGTCTGAACATCTTTCGTCGTTCACGACGCGAAGTTTCCGGAAAGATTGAGGTCAACGCATGCTCGTCGATGAAACCCTGTGGCAGGATCTGCCCAACGAGGTGGCTGCGGCGGTGTTCGCGCCGTGGCCGAATGTTGTTCGCTGGGGGCGTCGTAGGGCTCAAGAAACCGATGCGCCCGCAACCATCGACGAAGGCTGGGACAAGTTCGCCTACATCGTCAGCTGCCTCGCCCAGGGCAGCCGTTCCATGAGTGCGAACATCCGTGTCGACGGTGAATGGAGAAGTCCCGATGTCGAACTACCGCAGGTGGTCGACGATGTTGTCGACGAGGCGCATGCAGGCATCGGCGCGGAGAACTTCCCGGCAGCGATCATCGTGTGCGCGGACAGGGCCACCGGCACTGCTCGCCGCACCGTCGTGACCGGGCCCGCAGCCTGGCGATGGTGTGTGTGGTTGAGTGACGGACGTGACGCCTACCTGGCCGATCTGTTCGGAGAAGTTGTGGCGCAACCGGATTCCCGTTGGGAGCCGCTGACAGTCGAGCATGTGGTGCGGCCCGGTGCGCTCGTACGATTGCGTACGTCCGCGGTGACCGCGGAGGGAATCGAGGGCCCCATTGCTCCGAGTGTCACGCCGTGGGGTAACAACCGTTATCTGATCCTCGACAACGGACCGGGTGTCGCCGGCGACATCCGGATTTGGCCCGAAGGGGCCGGCAACGACGTCCAACCGGTACGTGTCAGGGTCGAATGCTTGGAAGCGCAGGAGGTGTATCCACCTTCGCACAGCACTGGCGAGTCGACCCAGGATCTCGTCGGACGATGGCGCCTGCAGACCGTCGAAGCACTCGAACTCGACTGGAGCGAGGACCTTGCCGAGGACGCGAACGATCAATGGCTCGACGGACGGCCCGATCCCGACAGCGCGGTGCGCAGTTCGACAGCTCCCATCGAGGCGCCGTTCGCCGTCGAGCTGACGATTCGGCCCGACGGTTCGTTCTACGAACTCGCCGACGGCACCGACCCCAAGATCCCCTTCTGGTCCGTAGAGGGGGCGCTCGAAGGACTGGGCTACACGTTTCATGACTTTCTCGGGACGGAGGACGGCCGCGACTACATGCTGGACTACGAGGAATCCGGGTACCCGCCGACGGCCCGCCGATGCGATGGGGACACCGAGATCGTCGAAGAACTCGTTCGCGAAGGCGCCACTCTGACCCGCATTCAGAACGTGATCGTCGATGGCATGTATCGGTATCGGGTGATCTTGCGGTACACGCTTGCTTCGTGACGGTTCCGCGGCCGGTGTGCAACTCAGCGCCGCGGATGCCGACTGTAACCGTATAGCGCTGCGCGATAACCGCGTTCGTAGCTTTGCGTGATCTGGGGGATCTCACCGGCGGCCAAAGCCGCCGTCGCGTGGTTGGCGGCCCAGGCACGCGGCAAGGACGCGAGGTAGTCCGATGCCTCGTCGTATCCGCGCTGGAATTCCGCCTCGTCGAGGGTCGGGTCGCTGATCGCCGACTCCGGCGGAATGGCGGTCGGGAAGGCGAGTACGCGGGAGTTGCTGGTGGTCATCGAGTGGTCCTCTTCTCGGCGAGAGTTCGGTACAGGGTGGCGCGGCTGACCCCGAGGGTCGTGGCAATGGTCGGAACGGGATCCCCGTTGTCCCGCATGCGTTGTGCGAGTTCGACCTGTTCGTCGGTCAGCACACGGGGGCGTCCGAGCGGGGAGCTGCCGCTGTGTCGGGTCGGCCTGGGTTGGGTTCGTTGGCGTGTTCGGGCGGCCTCGTCGTTCACCACCGCCAGTGAGGCGAGGACGCCGACGAGTGTCGCTCCGACGTCGTCGTCGGTACGCAATCGCTCGCGAATCGAGCGAACCCCGATGTTGCGATCGTCGAGGGTGCGCACGGTCGACAGCAACTCGGGTGTGCTGCGTCCGAGCCGATCCATCCCGACGACCACGACGGTGTCACCGGGGCGGGCGTAGCCGAGCAGCGCGTCGAGCCCCGGGCGGTGTGCGGTGGGGGAGTCGTGGCGCGAATGGTCGGAGTACACGCGCTCCGGGTCGACACCGTTGTCGATGAGCAGATCGATCTGCTCATCGAGTGCAGGGGAATCCGAACTCTCCCGCGCGTAACCGAGGAGCATCCCGGGTTGCGCTCCCGGATCGGTGGTGGGCATGCCGACGAGGCTATCTCAAAAGACGAGTTACCGAGACGAGACACGCAGTGAGATATGAGACCGCAGAGGCGTCAGCTGGTTCTACGCAGGATCGGTCTTCGAAGACAGTGTTTTACGGACACGGCCCAGCATGACGCGCACCGGTAGATTATGAGACTTACGAGATTCGATATCCGGAGTTATGAGACGGGCGTGACGGAGATGGTCTGCCACATGGAGTGGGTGGCCCCGGCGGGAACCTCGACGACGTCGGGGCCGGCATTGGCCGTCTCGACACACACGAACTCGCGCCAGTGCGGACCGACGTCGGCCATGCCCGCGGCGACGGCGGCGCCGGGATTCCAGACGACGGCCGTGCGCGCCCGGCGTCCACGGATCTCGATCACCCGACCGAAGCCGGGGTCGACGATCCGGTAGGTGCCGCCCGCCCCCGGGTACAGGCGGTCGCTGCGCGCAGGGGAACTCGGCAACGTCCATTCGCCGTGCTGCGGATGGATCGCGCCGCCGTCGAACTTGTCGGCATAGGTCAGCCCGGCCAACCCCTCGACGCGGACATCAGCGACATCGGAGACGCGAAAGTAGTTGTGCAGAGCCTCGGTGAGCCGCGCAGGCGCCGTGCCCGGGTTGTGGGTGTGGATACCCTGCTCCAACGTAGCGCCGACCCGCACGGTCATCGACAGGCGCAACTCGAGCTGGTCGAGTCCCTCTGGTGCCAACGAGATCTCGACTTCGCCGGTCTCGGTGACCACCGCTCCGGTGATCGCCCATCGGGCGGTGCGCGCGTAACCGTGCGAGGGAACGTCGCCGGTCTGGCCCTCGCGAGCGAAATAGGGCCAGCAGACCGGGATTCCGCCGCGGATGGGCGTCGGCAGATCGGCCAACACCGGGGACACCCACACCACGTCGTGAGCCGACCCGTAAGGCCGGAACGACACGACCTGCCCGCCGAACACCGAAATCGCCGCCTGCGCGTGCGGCGTCTCGATGATGTGGGCGTCGAGCCCGTGAACGGAGCCCTTGCGGACCCCGTGGGAGTGCTGCGTTACGTCGTCACCCGATGTCGTCACCGGATCAGCGTCGCACGCCTGTCACCATGGCGCCCGCCGCTCGGTGCACGATCACAGACCCGAGACCGCGCCGCACCTCGTCACGGCCCCGGTTCCTCCGCCCGCGCCGCATGCGCCCGTGATGCGCGCGCATCCGCGGCGACCGCATGTCCCATCAACTGGCCACCACTGGTGAGAAGCGCACGCCGCCAAGGCAACACGCCCTCGATCTCGATCTGGATCGACATCGACAGGATCGTCCGGATCAGCACCACGATGCCGAGGATCAGGGCGTCGGTGATCGACGGTTTGGACGTGATGGTGCGGATCAGATCGGCGGCCACGAGGATCTCGAGGCCGAGCAGGATCGCCGAACCGAGGGTATTGCGCAGGGTGGCGAATGCGGTCGCACCGCCCTCGTCGCGACGCAACGATCGGACGCTGAGCACCACCGCCACCACGAACCCGGCGATCATCGCCACCGCGCCGATCACCTCGAGGGTGACCGCGACTCCGGAGAAGACCCTCTCGATGTCCATTTCTGGAGAGTAGTGCCGCGTCCGGGCACTCACCAGCGCATCGGTATCGCGAATGCGGTTCTGCCGAGCCGACCCCGGACATGGGCGTAGCGTCGGCGGGTATGACCCGCGCTGATGTTCACGCCCCCGTCGTCTCGATCGCCGGCGGCGCAGTCTCCGGCAGCACCACCGATGGGATCTCCGCATTCCTCGGAATCCCTTACGCCGCACCGCCGGTCGGGCCCGATGCGTTTGCCGCACCCAAGCCTGCACCGTCGTGGGACGGCGTTCGGGACGCCACCGCCTACGGCCCGACCGCACCGCAGGCGCCGTACCCCGCACCGATCGCCGCGCTCCTCGACAACGTCATCGTCGACGGCGACGACTACCTGAACCTCAACGTCTGGACCCCGGACCCGGGCGGGGCCGGGCTGCCGGTGATGGTGTGGATTCATGGGGGTGCTTTCACCCGTGGTTCCAACCGGATCACGATGTACACCGGGGACACCTTCGCCCGCGATGGCGTCGTCTGCGTCGGCATCAATTACCGGCTCGGCACACCGGGATTCGCCTCGGTCGCGGGCGCTCCGGAGAACCGCGGGCTGCTCGATCAGATCGCCGCGCTGCGGTGGGTGCGCGAGAACATCTCCGCATTCGGCGGCGACCCCGACAACATCACCGTCTTCGGCGAGTCCGCCGGCGCCATGAGCGTCGCCTCGCTGCTGTCCTCGCCACGGGTGGACGGACTGTTCGGACGGGCGATCATGGAGAGCGGCAACGGCAATGCGGCCGCCGACCCCGCCGATGCGCGCAAGGTCACCGACCGGCTCGCGGCGCTGCTGCGCGTGGACGCCACCGCCGACGCGCTCGGTCAGGTCTCCGGCGACGAACTGCTGAAAGCGCAGACCCAGGTCGCACTCGAACTCATGTTGGCCCCCGATCCGCAGGTGTGGGGTGAGTCGATCGTGAAGGTCGGCCTCGGCATCATGTCGCAGTTCCCGGTGATCGACGGCGACGTGCTCACCGCGCGGCCAGTCGACGCCATCGCGGCCGGTGCGGGCGCCTCGGTGCCGTTACTCGCCGGCTGGAACGCCGACGAGTTCCGGTTCTTCATGGTGGCCACCGGTGGGGCGTCGGCGGTCACGGAGGAGGGGGCGGCGGCGATGCTCGGCTCGACCGACGGTGGTGCCGAGTTCCTGCGGAACCGCCTCGACGCGGGCGTCAGCCCCGGTGACGCGCTGAGCGAGGCCCTGAGCCGCGCCGCGTTCTCCGGCCCGACCACCACGATCGCCGAGGTGCGCGGTAGTGCTCAGGGAGAGCGGGCCTCCACCCATCTCTACGAGTTCGGATACGAGAGCCCGCAGGGGGACATCCGCGCCGGGCATGCGGTCGAGATCCCATTCGTCTTCGATCACCTCGACGAGGCGCACGCGCTCGTCGGCCCCGAACCCGACCAGCGGATCGCCGACGACATGCACGCCACGTGGGTACGGTTCGCCACCTCGGGCGATCCCGGATGGTCCCCGTACGCCTCCGGCGGCGAGATCCGCCGTTTCGACTGACCACGTAACCCGCTCACGTCGTCGGCGTGTCCGGGGCCCGCAGTCCTCTGATCGGCCCAGGATCGTCGTACGGTGTTACCCATGCCGAGCAGCGCGACCCTCGTCGGGCGGCAACCCCGCTCCGTCGGGTGGGGACTGGTCGGTCTTGCCGCGATTGCGGCCATCGCGGTGTTCGTCTGGCAGATCACCGTCATCCCGATGCACAACCCGTTCTACGGCTTGTTGCACAACGGAGTGGACCTGCGGGTCTATCGCGCCGGCGGCCACACCGTCGTCACCGCGGCGCCGCTCTACCATCACTCGCTGATCGCCGATCTGGACTTCACCTATCCGCCGTTCGCCGCGGTGCTCTTCGCGCCGCTGTCCCTGGTCGGATTCGCCACCGCAAAACTGTTGTGGTGGGCGGCAATCGGCGTCGTGCTGGTGATCACCGTGCTCCTCGGGTTCCGCAGTCTGGGCTACCGTGCCGACGCACGACTGTGGACGTTGTCGGTGCTGCTGGCCATCGCCGTCACCGCGCTCGAACCGGTCCGCACGACGATCTGGCTCGGCCAGATCAACGTGTTCCTGATGTTCCTGATCCTCGCCGACCTCGTCTTCTGTGACCTGAACCGCCCGAACTCTCGCGTCCGGGGGTTCTGGGTCGGCATCGCCGCGGGGATCAAGCTCACCCCTGGGTTCTTCGTTCTCTATCTGCTCGCTCTGCGTCGCTGGCGCGCCGCGATCGGGGTGGTCGTGGGCTTCCTGGTGACCATCGTCGTTGCCTTCGTCGTCATTCCGGGCGACTCCCGCGACTACTGGACCACCTACCTCGGGGCGGCCGACCGGGTGGGTCGGGTCGATTCACCGGCCAACCAGTCGATCAACGGCTTCATCTCGCAGTTGCTCGCCTATTTCGGTGCGACCTCCTTCCGTCACCCGTATGCCGACGGCGGGACCGTGTTCGAGGCACCCACGTGGATGTGGGTGCCGGTCGCCGCGGTGGTCGTGGTGGCGGGCCTGTGCGCAGCGGTCATCGCCTATCGCCGGGGCTGGCGGTTGTTGTCGGTGACAATCACCGGCATGACCGCGGCGGCGGCATCGCCGTTCTCGTGGGGCCACCACTGGGTGTGGTTCGTGCCGTTGCTGATCGTCGCGATCGATGTGGCCTACCGCGGCACGCTCGCCGACCGCCGGCGGCTGTGGTGGTGGGTCCTGCCGGTCGCATTGGTTCTCGCCACGTTCGCCTGGTCGTACAACTGGTGGACCAGCGGGCGCTATCAGAGTTCCGATCACGCCATCGCGATCGGCGTGTTCATGATGCCGCGCTGGCCGAACGTGCACTGGTATGACGGTGCGGCCGTCGTCTTCTATTCGGGTGCCTACGTCGCGGTGCTGCTCGTCACCATTGCGATGACGCTTGTCGTCGGCCTCTCCCGACGCTCGGTATCCGACGAACCCGACATCGATCGGTATCCTGGCGGCACGCCGGACGACGACGAGTCCGGCGATCACACGGATCGAACCGACAACCGGGATCGACCAGAGCAGGACGGGAGCCGACAGTGCGAGCGTGGGAACGACTTCGCATCTGGGGACGGCAACGCCGCTACATCGTCCGGCGCGACCCCCGACTGAATCTGACCTACCGGATCGGCGTCGGCGTGGTTGGCGCGATCGTTCTCGCCGGCGGCATCGTCGCCATCCCGTACCCCGGACCCGGTTGGCTCATCGTTTTCCTCGGTCTGGGCATCCTCGCATCGGAGTTCGAGTGGGCGCACCGGCTGCTGCGCTTCGCCCGCGGGCGCTACGACGCGTGGATGGAATGGATGAAGCGCCGGCACTGGTCGGTGCAGGGGATGTTCGGGTTGGCCACGTGCGTGGTGGTGCTCGCCTCACTGTGGGTGCTCGGCGTGTTCGGAACGGTCGCGGGATGGTTCGACGTCCACGCCGACTGGGCCCAGAGCCCGATCCTGTGACGCGCGACCCGACCTGTGGCACTCCTCTGGCACTCCTGTGGCACTCCTGTGGCACGCCCGCGTACCCGGCGCGGATACGATCGACCACGAAATCGAAAATTCGGCGGCACCGGCGACCGGTGCCGCCACATGTGTGAGGAGCGTTCGCCGTGCCCGACGATCTCAAGGTGAGTCACCCAGCCACGATCCGTGTGCCTGCTGGGACCACCGCGGGCACCGCGCTGCGTGAGCACGATCTGCCCAACAAGGGGCCGCAGGCGATCGTCGTCGTCCGCGATGCGGCCGGCGACCTGCGCGATCTGTCCTGGACCCCGGAACTCGACACCGACGTCGAGCCCGTGGCCGCCGACACCGAGGCCGGTCGCAGCGTGATCCGGCACTCGACCGCCCACGTCCTCGCGCAGGCCGTGCAGGAACTGTTCCCCGACGCCAAGCTCGGCATCGGCCCGCCCATCAAGGACGGCTTCTACTACGACTTCGACGTCACCGAGCCGTTCACCCCCGAGGATCTCGCCGCCCTCGAGAAGAAGATGAAGCAGATCATCAAGTCGGGCCAACGGTTTTCGCGTCGGGTCTATGCCTCCAAGGACGAGGCCCGGATGGAGCTGGCGAATGAGCCGTTCAAGCTCGAACTCATCGATGACAAGGGCGCGGCCGCCGACAGCGAGGTGATGGAGGTCGGCGGCGCCGAACTCACCGCCTACGACAACCTCAATCCCCGCACCGGAGAACGCATCTGGTGCGACCTGTGCCGTGGTCCGCACGTGCCGACCACCAAGTACATCGCGGCGTTCAAGCTCACCCGCAGCTCGGCGGCCTACTGGCGCGGCGATCAGGACAACGCCGATCTGCAGCGCATCTACGGCACCGCCTGGGAATCGGCGGAGGCGCAGGACGCGTACCTGGAGTTGCTCGCCGAGGCCGAGAAGCGCGATCACCGCAAGCTCGGCGCCGAACTCGACCTGTTCAGTTTCCCCGACGAACTCGGTTCCGGCCTGCCCGTCTTCCACCCCAAGGGCGGGATCATCCGCAAGGAACTCGAGGACTATTCACGCAAGCGCCACACCGAAGAGGGCTACGAGTTCGTCAACACCCCGCACATCACCAAATCGCATCTCTACGAGGTGTCCGGGCACCTCGAGTGGTACGCCGACGGCATGTTCCCGCCGATGCAACTCGACGCCGAGTTCAACGACGACGGCACGGTGCGCAAACCGGCGCAGGACTACTACCTCAAGCCGATGAACTGCCCGATGCACAACCTGATCTTCCGGTCCCGCGGCCGCTCGTATCGCGAATTGCCGTTGCGGCTCTTCGAATTCGGCTCGGTCTACCGATACGAGAAGTCCGGCGTGGTGCACGGGCTCACCCGTGTGCGCGGGATGACGCAGGACGATGCGCACATCTACTGCACGCGCGAGCAGATGCGCGACGAGCTGCGGTCGCTGCTGACCTTCGTCCTGGACCTGTTGGCCGACTACGGGCTCGACGACTACTACCTCGAGCTCTCGACCAAGGACCCCAAGAAGTACGTGGGCGACGACGAATCGTGGGAGATCGCGACCAACACCCTCGCCGAGGTGGCGCGCGAGTCCGGGCTGGACCTCGTACCCGACCCGGGCGGCGCCGCGTTCTACGGCCCGAAGATCTCCGTGCAGGTCAAGGACGCGCTGGGCCGCAACTGGCAGATGTCGACCATCCAGCTCGACTTCAACCAGCCAGCCCGGTTCGACCTCGAATTCACCGGCGGCGACGGCGCCAAACACCAGCCCGTGATGATCCACCGGGCGTTGTTCGGCTCGATCGAACGCTTCTTCGGCGTACTGACCGAGCACTACGCCGGTGCGTTCCCGGCGTGGTTGTCGCCGGTACAGGTGGTCGGCATCCCGGTCGCCGACACCTTCGCCGACCATCTACAGGGCGTCGTCGACGACCTCAAGAAACGCGGAATCCGCGCGGAGGTCGACTATTCTGACGACCGCATGCAGAAGAAGATCCGCACCCACACCACCGGAAAGGTGCCGTTCATGCTGCTCGCGGGCGAACGCGACGTCGCCGCAGGCGCGGTGAGCTTCCGCTTCCGCGACGGAACCCAGGTCAACGGGGTACCCACGGCACAGGCGGTCGAGACGATCGCCGAGTGGATCGCCGCCCGCCGCAACGATTCGCCGACCAGTGAGCTCATCGCCGCCGGGGCGGGTGGGGACCACGATGGCTGACGAGCAGGGCGCCGGCGAGCAGGGCACCGACGAGCAGGGAGCCAATGAGCAGGGCGCCAACGAGCAGATCCGGGACTGCGGCACCGGTGATCCGGATCGGTTGCAGCGGTTGTGGAGTCCGCACCGGATGACCTACATCACCGCCGACCCGCCCGCGACCAAATCCACCGGGCATCCCTTCCTCGACATCCCGACCATGACCGACGAGGACGGGTTGATCGTCGCCCGCGGGGAGCACGTGTACGCGGTGCTCAACCTGTACCCGTACAACCCCGGGCACACAATGGTCGTGCCGTATCGGCAGGTCGCCGATCTGGAGGCGTTGACGCCGGGGGAGTCGGCCGAGCTGATGGCCTTCACGCAGCGGATGATTCGCACCATCAAGTCGGTCTCGAATCCCAACGCGTTCAACGTCGGTTTGAATCTCGGTTACGCCGCCGGGGGATCGTTGGCCGAACACCTGCACCAGCACATCGTTCCGCGCTGGGTCGGTGACGCGAACTTCATCACGGTGGTCGGCGGCGCGAAGGTGATGCCGCAGTTGTTGCGAGACACCCGTAACCTCCTCGCGGAGGCGTGGGAACGGTTCGGTGCAGGTCAAGGGCTCGGCGAGGGGCGGGGCGAGCGGTGAATCTCGATCGGGGAGAAGGAGCGCATCGGTGCTGAGCATCCGGGGCCGCGCGTCGGTGTCGAAGGTGACGCTGCCCATCGGGCGCGCGTTGCTGCGCACCGGACTCACCCCCGACATGATGACGCTCATCGGCACCGTGGCCTCGGTGGCCGCGGCGCTGACGCTGTTCCCGATGGGGCAGTTGTTCTGGGGCACGATGGTCATCTGGCTGTTCGTGATGTTCGACATGCTCGACGGTGCGATGGCGCGCGCCCGTGGCGGTGGCACCCGGTTCGGGTCGGTGCTCGACGCGACCTGCGACCGGATCGCCGACGGCGCGATCTTCGCCGGACTGGCCTGGTGGTGTGCCTGGACCCACCCGCATCAACTGCTCTTCGTCGCCACCCTGATCTGTTTGGTGACCTCGCAGGTCATCTCGTATGCGAAGGCTCGTGCCGAAGCCGCAGGCCTCAACGGCGACGGCGGTCTCATCGAACGACCCGACCGGCTGATCATCGTGCTCGTCGGAGCCGGGTTGACCGGCTTGGGCCTGTGGTGGGCCATCCACGTCGCGATGTGGTTGCTCGCGGTCGGCTCGGTCATCACCGTCGGCCAGCGCATGTGGTCGATCGCGGCGTCACCCGGTGCGCGTGAACTCATCCCGATGGCCGCCGCGGCCGACGATGCCGACGGGCCGGACGGGGCAGGAACCGAACCCGGCGCGGACGCGCGGTGAGCGGGTCGACGAGGGTGGGGTCAGCGCTCGAGCGGCTGAGCGCGGGTGCCGCCGACCTCGGCTATCGGGCCGGGTGGGCCGGTGTCCGCCATGCTCCGGACGGACCGGCGCGCGCCGCCTTCGACCGGGCCGGTGCCTTCGCCGGACGCCGCAATGGCGGACCGGAGCAGTTGCGCCGCAATCTCGCCCGGGTTCTCGGCACCACCGGCGCCCAGGTCCCCGACGACCTCGTCGCCGATGCCATGCGCTCCTATGCGCGGTACTGGTACGAGGCCTTTCGTCTGCCCGCGCAGGATCTGGCGGCCACCGCCGAGACCGTCGTCGTCCCACCCCCGGATCAGGCACGACTCGATGCGGCCCTCGACCGCGGCAAGGGTGTGGTGCTGGCGCTGCCGCACTCGGGCAACTGGGACATGGCAGGCGTCTGGCTGGTGCAGAACCGCGGGAGTTTTGCCACCGTCGCCGAACGACTCAAACCGGAATCGCTGTTCCGTCGGTTCGTCGACTACCGGGAGTCGTTGGGATTCGAGATCTTTCCGCTCTCCGGCGGCGAGCAACCACCGTTCGGTCTGTTGGCCGAGCGCCTTCGCGCCGGCGGAATCGTGTGCCTGCTCGGCGAACGCGACATCGCGCGCCACGGCGTCCCGGTCACCTTCTTCGGCGAACGCACTCGCATGCCTGCGGGCTCGGCGCGGCTGGCCATCGAGACCGGGGCCGGGTTGTTGCCGGTGCACCACTGGTTCACCGACGCGCCCGGCTCGCAGATCACCGTCAGCAACGAGATCGACGTATCCGTCGGCGTCGAGGCCGCGACACAGGCGCTCGCCGACACCTTTGCCGAGAACATCGCCGCACACCCCGCCGACTGGCACATGCTGCAGCCCTTGTGGGAGGCCGACTGGTCGGCGCGCCAACGTGATCGGGTGCACGGGACCGGGGAGAGCACATGAGGATCGGCATGGTGTGCCCGTATTCGTTCTCCGTCCCCGGCGGAGTGCAGGCACACGTCGCTGAACTCGCCGCGGTGTTCATCGACCGCGGACACCATGTCAGTGTGATCGCCCCGGCCGACGGTGACACGGACCTACCCGACTACGTCGTCTCCGGCGGCCCGGCGCTCGCGATCCCCTACAACGGCTCGGTGTCGCGGGTGAACTTCAGTCCCAACGGATATCGCCGACTGCGACGCTGGATCGCCGACAACCACTTCGACGTGTTGCACGTCCACGAACCGAATTCGCCGAGCCTGTCGATGATGGCACTGATGGTGGCGTCCGGCCCGATCGTCACGACATTCCACACGTCGACGTCGAAATCTTTGTGGCTCAGCACTTTCCAAGGAATGCTGCGGCCCTATCACGAGCGCATCTCGGGCAAGATCGCGGTCAGTGAACTGGCACGACGATGGCAGATGGAGTCGCTGGGTTCCGACGCGGTGGAGATCCCCAACGGCATCAACGTCGGATCGTTCGCCGACGCCGAGCCCCTCGACGGTTATCCGTGGCCGGGGCGGACGGTGCTGTTCCTCGGTCGCTACGACGAGCCCCGCAAGGGCATCGACATCCTCATGCGCGCACTGCCCACGGTGGTCGAGCGATTCGGTGACCTGCGGGTCCTCGTGGTCGGCGGCGGCAATCAGAAAGCGCTGCGGCGTCGCGCCGGGGATCTCGCCGACCACCTGGTGTTCCTCGGTCAGGTCGACGACGCCACCAAGGCCCGCGCGCTGGCGTCGGCCGACGTCTACTGCGCGCCGAACCTCGGCGGCGAGAGCTTCGGCATCGTGCTCGTCGAGGCCATGGCCGCCGGTGCGGCGGTGATCGCCAGCAAACTCGACGCGTTCCGGCGGGTGCTCGACGACGGTCGGGCGGGGCGGCTGTTCGCGGTCGGTGCGGCCGACGAGCTCGCGTCGGGTTTGATCGAGCTACTCGCCGACGACGAGGCCCGCGCCGACCTGGTGCGGGCCGCACGTGCTCGCGCGGCCCGCTATGACTGGTCACGGGTCGCCGATCAGATCATGCGCGTGTACGAGACCGTCACCGTCGGTGCCGGTCCGGTCGTGGTGTCGGACTGAGGTCATGCGGCGCGAATCGAGGGGATGGGGCAGATGTCGGCGTTTATGACGGTAGTGGTCGTGATCATCGTGGCGATCCTGGTGATCATCGGTGCCTGGGCCTACAGTCGCGCGAATCGGCTCGACCGGCTCAACGTCCGCGTCGACCTCGCGTGGCAGGCGCTGGAAGCGGCCCTGGAGCGCCGAACCGTGGTGGTGCGGGTGCTCACCGCATGGATGGAGGACTCCGGTGATCCGGAGATCGCCACCGCCGCACGGCACCTCGCCGCTTGCGCCGACGCCGCCGAACACGCTCCGCGCGCCTCGCGTGAGGATGCCGAGAACGCGTTGTCCACGGCGCTGAGCCGGATCGATCCGTCGGTCCGCCCGCCCGGACTGATCGCCGAACTGGCCGACGCCGAGACCCGGGTGATGATGGCCCGCCGGTTCTACAACGACGCCGTCCGCGACACCCGCAGCCTCGCCGACCGGTTCCTGGTGCGGCTGCTGCGACTCGGTGGACGTGCACAGCGACCCGAGTACTTCGAGATCGTCGAGCGGGTGACCCCCGGCACCGCCGACTGACCGGAGTCGGCCAAACCGAGGTGTGTGGCGAGTGCGCCGGACACCTCACCTATCCTGGTGGGACGCGTTGCGCAGCCCGATGGGCTGCGCCATCGCCGAGCCTCGAAGAACCGCGAATCAGGAGACCTCCAGTGAGCCAACCCCAGTCCGGGACCACCCCCGGGTCTGATGCGACGTCCGCGATCAACGGACACCACGGCACCCCCGAGTCCGGTCAGGGGACCGCACGGGTGAAGCGGGGCATGGCCGAGATGCTCAAGGGCGGGGTGATCATGGACGTGGTCACCCCCGATCAGGCCAAGATCGCCGAGGATGCCGGCGCGGTCGCGGTGATGGCGCTCGAGCGTGTGCCCGCCGACATCCGCGCCCAGGGTGGCGTCTCGCGGATGAGCGATCCGGACATGATCGACGGCATCATCGCCGCGGTCTCGATCCCGGTGATGGCCAAGGCCCGTATCGGTCATTTCGTCGAGGCCCAGATCCTGCAGAGCCTCGGCGTCGACTACGTCGACGAGTCGGAGGTGCTGACCCCGGCTGACTATGCCAACCACATCGACAAGTGGGCGTTCACGGTGCCGTTCGTCTGCGGTGCCACCAATCTCGGTGAGGCGCTGCGTCGTATCACCGAGGGAGCGGCGATGATCCGGTCCAAGGGTGAAGCCGGGACCGGTGACGTCTCGAACGCGACGACGCACATGCGCAGGATCCGCGACGAGATCCGCAGGCTCACCTCGCTGCCGAAAGATGAGCTGTACGTGGCCGCCAAGGAGCTGCAGGCGCCCTACGAGCTGGTCGTCGAGGTGGCGCAGGCGGGCAAGCTGCCCGTCACGTTGTTCACCGCCGGTGGCATCGCGACCCCGGCGGATGCGGCGATGATGATGCAACTCGGCGCCGAGGGCGTGTTCGTCGGGTCGGGCATCTTCAAGTCCGGCAACCCGGCGCAGCGAGCGGCCGCGATCGTGCAGGCGACGACCTTCCACGACGACCCCGACGTGCTGGCGAAGGTCTCGCGCGGACTCGGTGAGGCGATGGTCGGGATCAACGTCGACGACATCCCGGCGCCGCACCGCCTCGCCGAACGAGGTTGGTGACCGTCCTGACCGCGAGTATCCGTCGACCGAACGGCTGTTTTCCGGTGTGGTCAGACGCTGTCCGGCGAGGTCTCGCCGGTAGGATCTGCTGACCATGGATTCGGTGAGCATCGTCCGCGACGAGGCGACCTCGGGCACCCACTTCGTGGAGGATCTGCGTCTGGAGTGGGCGGTGCGATGCAGCGTCGGCCGGGTGCGCGAGACCAACGAGGACGCCGCACTGGCCATGCCGGGCAAGTACCTGCTCGCCGACGGCATGGGCGGACACGACAGCGGAGAACTCGCCAGTGAGGCAGCGCTGCTGACCCTCTCGGCGGCGACGAGTGCCGGCGAGCTGATCGAGACGCAGAAGGCCCTCATCGACCTCCTCGACGAGGCACAGGCCCGGATCTCCGACATCGAGACCTCCTCGGAGCGCCGCGCGGGAACCACGACGACCGGTGCGGTGCTGGTCACCGTCGAGGGCGAGCCGCACTGGCTGATCCTCAACATCGGCGACTCGCGCACCTACCGGTTCCAGCACGGCACCCTGCAGCAGCTGACCCGCGATCACTCGCAGGTCCAGGACTTCATCGACGCCGGGTTCCTCACCCCCGAGGACGCCCGCACCGATCCGCGCCGCAACGTGATCACCCGAGCGCTCGGCGCGGGCATGATCGAGCCCGTAGCCGACTACTTCAGCACCGTCGCGTTGCCGGGCGACATCCTGCTCATGTGCTCGGACGGTTTGACCGGAGAACTACCCGACGACGAGATCGCCCGCATCCTCGGTGACGCCGACGGTGTCGTCGACGCCGCGGATGAACTCGTCGACGCCGCACTGGAACTCGGCGCTCACGACAACGTGACCGTCATCGTCGTCGAGGTCCACGAATCGGTCCCGACCATCCGGATGCCCGCCGTGAACGGCGACGCGGACGGTGCTGAGGTCGAGGGTGCTGATGTCGAGGGTGCTGAAGCGGACGACGCGGGGGTCGACGGCACCGCCATCGACGGGGCGGCTGTCGGGGAGACAGGAACCCAAGACGCAGAAGCCCAGGACACAGAAGCCCAGGACGCAGGGGCCGAACAAGCCGAAGAAACGGTGGCCTCGGAAACAAGGGCCGACGGGACCGCAACCGACGGGGGCGACGCGGAGCCCACGCCGGAGAAGTGATCGGGGTCGGATGAATGATTCCTGAACCGGACCATCCGGCGGAGCATTCGGGGAGGACTCCGGTGCCCCCAGGGATGACCTACGTCGAATACTGCGGTGAGCGCTATCCGTTGATGGGCGACCGACGGTTCACCGTCGGGCGCGAAGCCGACCTCTCGGTCGACGACAACCCCTACCTTCATCGCCGATTCCTGGTGCTGCACAACGAAAACGGACTGTGGTGGCTCACCAACCTGGGTACCCACCTGTCGGCGAGCGTGTCGGCCGGCGACGTCGGGTTCTCGGCGACCCTCGGCCCGGGTGCGCGTATGCCGCTGGTCTTCGGCGAGACCACGATCGTGTTCACCGCGGGTCCGACCACCTACGAACTCAGTGTCTACGCGACGGCCCCACAGGTGCGCCCGGTGACCGAGCAGTCCTTCGCCGGGGGCCGGACCACTCAGGGCGTCCCGATGCTCACCGAGAGCCAGAAACTGCTCATCGTCGTGCTCGCGGAGGAGATCCTGCGCCGCGAGGGCACCGGGGCCAGCGCGATCCCGTCGTCGGCGAAGGCGGCCGCCCGGTTGGGGTGGCCGCTGACGAAGTTCAACCGCAAACTCGACAACGTCTGCGACAAGCTCGATCAACTCGGGGTCAGCGGGATGCGCGCCGGGGGCGGCAAGCTCGCCAGCAACCGCCGCGCCCGTCTGGTCGAGTACGCGGTCGCCTCCCGCATCGTCACCCGCGACGATCTCCCGCTGATCGACGCCGAAGCCGCGCGCAACGCCGCGAGCTGATGTCGGGGCCTGTTCCCCCTTCCTGGGGAACGACGCATGGGTAGTCGTGGCAACAACTCCTCACCGGCTCGAAATTACCCCTTCTGACCTGCGCTTATCCCATGGGTAGTTCTACCCATGGGCAGGGGAGTTCTCCCCATCGACCTCCTGTCGGATCGCTCATAACGTCTTCTGCATCGGGGCAACGGAGCCCAACGCATGACGCGAATCCAGGAGGACACCATGACCGCAGTCGTTTCCCACATCCCCGCCAATCAGCTCGCCCAGGCCGCTCGTCGCCGGGCCGAGGCCGACCGCCGGCGCACCGAGGCACTCGCGCGGCTCGCCGCCCGCCGGATGCCGCTGCCCGGTCAGCAGCCGATGCCGGCCAACCCGCTCATGCGACTGGTGCCCGAGGCGCCGCAGCCCGTCGAGGAAGCCGCCGCTCCCGAACTGCCGCGGCCGAGCCTGACCAACCGCGAGATCGAGGTGCTGCGCACCTGGCTGATGGTGGACTCGAAACCCGCTGTGGCCCAAGAACTCTTCATCTCCCTCGGCACCGTCAACACCCACCTGACGCGCATCCGCGCCAAGTACGCCGAGATCGGCCGCACCGCGCCGACCAAGGCGGCCCTCGTCGCGCGCGCCGTGCAGGACGGTCTGGTTCGTCTCGACGAGCTGTGACGCATCCGGGCATGCAGCGCCCGGGGCGCCACGCCGAGCCGTCTGCACAGGCCCTTTCGAGTGGCAACCGAACCCATACGGGATACTGGTCCGGTGGCAGAGATCGAGGACGTCCTCAGGGTCGAGCGCATCGAGACCGACATCTATCGGGGCGGGGCCTTCGAGAGTCAGCTCCAACGCACCTTCGGCGGACAGGTTGCCGGCCAGGCGCTGGTGTCGGCGACACGGACCGTCTCCGACGAGTTCTCGGTGCATTCGTTGCACGGGTACTTCCTGCGGCCCGGCAACCCCGACATTCCCGCGGTCTTCCTCGTCGACCGCATCCGTGACGGCCGTTCCTTCGTCACCCGTCGGGTGACCGGAATACAGAACGGCGAGGCCATCTTCACGATGTCGGCGTCGTTCCACGTCACCACCGACGAGGGCATCGAACACCAGGACCCGATTCCGCCCGCACCGGCGCCCGAGGATCTGCCCGACCGGCACGCCGAAGCGGGCGACGACGAGAAGGCGGTGTTCAAGGAGTGGGACAACTTCGACATCCGCATCGTCCCGGCGGACAAGCTGGTCACCTCACCGTTCTTCGTCGCCCAGCAACGGGTGTGGTTTCGCTACCGCAAACCGCTGCCGGATGATCAGACGATCCACGTGTGCACGTTGGCTTACATGAGCGACATGACCCTGCTCGGGTCGTCGAAGGTGCCCCATCCCGGCGTCGAACCCCAATCGGCGTCCCTCGACCACGCGATGTGGTTCATGCGGAGCTTCCGCGCCGACGAATGGCTGCTCTACGACCAGACCTCGCCGTCGGCCGGTGCCGGGCGCGCCCTGACGCAGGGCCGCATCTTCGACCGGGCCGGACGGATGGTCGCCGCAGTGACCCAGGAGGGTCTGAGCCGGACCGGACGCGTGATGCCCGCCGATCAGCACGCCCGGCAACAGCGGTGAGCGGCACCCGACCTCGGATCGGGGTGCTGGCACTCCAAGGTGATGTCCGCGAGCACCTCGCCGCCCTGACCGGTGCCGGTGCGCACGCGTCCGCGGTCCGCCGCCCGACCGAACTCGACCGGGTCGACGGGTTGGTGATCCCCGGTGGCGAGTCGACCACGATGAGCAAACTCCTCGGGATCTTCGAGTTGTTCGAACCGCTGCGCGAGCGGCTCGCCGAGGGCATGCCCGCCTACGGTTCATGCGCCGGGATGATCCTGCTCGCCTCCCGCATCCTCGACACGCGACCCGACGCCCGGCATCTCGATGCGCTGGATATCACGGTGCGCCGCAATGCTTTCGGGCGTCAGGTGGAGTCCTTCGAGACCGATCTCGACGTCGAGCACATCACCGACGACGGGCCGTCGATGCGTGCGGTGTTCATCCGCGCGCCCTGGGTGGAGAAGGTCGGGGCCGACGTGGAAGTGCTCGCCCGGGTGCCCGGTGGTCCGGCCGCCGAGCGGATCGTCGCGGTGCGGCAGGGCAACGTGCTGGCCACCTCGTTCCACCCCGAGGTGACCGGTGATCGGCGGGTGCACGCGCACTTCGTCGACATGGTGCGCCATTGACGCCGGTGGCGCGTCGGTAGAATCGATCTCCGACGTGTTCGACAGGTAGTGACGTGTTCCACAGAAGTCTTGCCCGGATCACCCCGTCAGGGGCTCCTCCGGTGCACGGGAAGGATCGGAAGAGCGTATGAGCGGCCATTCAAAATGGGCGACCACCAAGCACAAGAAGGCCGTCATCGATGCCAAGCGCGGCAAGATGTTCGCCAAGCTGATCAAGAACATCGAGGTCGCCGCGCGCACCGGTGGCGGTGACCCCGCCGGTAACCCGACTCTCTACGACGCGATCCAGAAGGCCAAGAAGTCGTCGGTGCCCAACGACAACATCGAGCGGGCCCGCAAACGGGGCGGCGGCGAAGAGGCCGGTGGCGCCGACTGGCAGACCATCACCTACGAGGGCTACGGCCCCAACGGTGTTGCGATCCTGATCGAGTGCCTCACCGACAACCGCAATCGCGCCGCCGGCGAGGTGCGGACCGCGATGACCCGTAACGGCGGCAACATGGCCGATCCCGGGTCGGTGGCCTACCTGTTCACCCGCAAGGGTGTGGTGACGCTGGAGAAGAACGGTCAGAGTGAGGACGACATCCTGATGGCCGTACTCGACGCCGGCGCCGAGGAGGTCAACGACCTCGGCGAGACGTTCGAGGTGGTCAGCGAGCCGACCGATCTCGTCGCGGTGCGTACCGCCCTGCAGGAGGCCGGCATCGACTACGAATCGGCCGAGGCCGACTTCCGTGCGTCGGTGGAGGTGCCCGTCGACGCCGAGGGGGCGCGCAAGGTGTTCAAGCTGATCGACGCGCTCGAGGACTCCGACGACGTCCAGAACGTGTACAGCAATGTCGACGTCAGCGACGAGGTGCTCGCCGAACTCGACAGCTGAGCCCCCGACACCGCAGCCGGCATCGGTTCAGCTGTGTCAACCGCTCAGCCCTCAACCCCGCAGCGCCGGCCGGTCCGGATGGTCGTAGCGGACCTCGACGTCGGGGTCGGGTGCGTCGCGTTGATGGTCGAGCAACGGGTCGATCGTCCACTGCCGGTCGGACGGCGTCCTGCGTAACAGTGCCGCGCGACTCATCCGCAGCGCGATCGTCAGGTCCAGGTCGAGGTCGTCGCGCACTACCATCTCACCGGCGATCAGAGTGATCTGGCCGGAGGCGGCATCGAGTCGTTGATCGCGAAATGACCTGTCGGAGAGTTCATCCCAGAGCCGCGGCAACCATCGTCGGTGGTCGCGGATACCGTCGAGTACCTCCCGGCGCAGCGCCGCGAAGTCGTACCACGAGGTGGTGAACGCCTCGGGGTCGTGCGGTCCCCATTCGAGCCGCAGCGAGGCCGGGCGGACGTAGTCGCCGACCCGGACGACCTCCGCCGCACGTCCGCGGGAGCGCAGCACCTCGATGACCCGCAGCGCCAACAGGTCCGGCCGGGCCGCCACCGCACCGTCGATCCCGACCACCGGTTGACCGGGCAGGGCCGCGCACCTCTCGGCGCACGTGACGACCAGGCCCTCGGGGTCGATCGGGCGGTAGGCGGGCACGGCCGTATTCTCCACGGTTCGGCCGTGTTCGTTCGCCACGGGTTGCCGTGTCGATCCCACTCTCTGTCGGTCGGCGTCGCTAGAATCTCGAACAACTGTTCGTTGTCGGTGGAGGAGTGTCGAGTGCGGGTGATGGGCGTCGACCCGGGGCTGACCCGGTGCGGGATCGCGCTGGTCGAGTCGGGGAGTGGTCGCAGTGTGACCGCCCTCGACGTCGATGTGGTCCGCACACCCACCGACATGGAACTCGCCCAACGCCTGCTCGCGGTGTACACCGCGGCCAGCCACTGGCTCGACATCCACCAGCCCGATGTGGTGGCGATCGAGCGTGTCTTCGCCCAGAACCAGGTGTCGACGGCGATGGGCACCGCGCAGGCCGGCGGGGTCATCGCGCTGGCCGCAGGTCAACGCGACGTGCCGGTGCGTTTTCACACCCCATCGGAGGTGAAAGCCGCGGTCACCGGCAGCGGCCGCGCCGACAAGGCGCAGGTCACCGCCATGGTGACCCGTATCCTCGGAATGCAGACCAAACCCCGCCCGGCCGATGCCGCCGACGCCCTCGCGCTCGCGATCTGCCATTGCTGGCGGGGACCGATGATCGAACGGATGGCACAGGCACAGCAGCGCGCCGAACAGATGGCCCGGGTACACCGGCAACGGGTCGCCGCGGCGCGCGCGGCGACGGTGCCGGCCGGGCGGAAGGGGACGAGCTCATGATCGCGTCGGTACGCGGACCGGTGGTCGAGGTCGCCCTCGATCACGTCGTCATCGACTGCGCGGGGGTGGGTTATCGGGTGCTGGCGACCCCCGACACGCTCTCGCGAATGCGACGGGGCGACGAGATGACGCTGCTGACCTCGATGATCGTCCGCGAGGACTCGATGACGCTGTACGGGTTCACCGAACCCGACGCCCGCGCGCTGTTCGCCCTGCTGCAGACGGTCACCGGTGTCGGGCCACGTCTGGCGATGGCGACGCTGGCGGTACTCGAGCCCGATGCGTTGCGGCGGGCGCTGGCGGATTCCGACGTGAAGGCGCTGACGAGCGTGCCGGGTATCGGGAAGCGGGTCGCCGAGCGGCTCGTCGTCGAACTGCGTGACAAGGTCGACCGACCGGTCGCCGACGCCGCCGGCGGTGCGGGAGCGCGGCCGGTCGGGGTGGCCGGTCAGGTCGCCGAGGCGCTCGTCGGACTCGGCTTCACCGCGGCGCCGGCGGAGAAGGCGGTCGCCGCGGTGCTCGCCGAGCAACCGGATGCGGACGCGTCGATGGCGCTGCGCCGGTCGCTGGCCCTGCTCGGGAAGTCCGCATGAACCCCGACGACCGCCTCGCCGACGACCGCCTCGCCGACGACCGCCTCGCCGACGACCGCATCACCGACGATGGACTCGAGGAGGAGCGGGAGGTCAGTGCGACCCCGGTGCGCTCCGACGGTGACTTCGACGCCGGGCTGCGTCCGCGATCGCTCGCCGAGTTCATCGGCCAACCGCGGGTGTGTGAACAGCTCGAGCTGGTGCTGCACGGCGCGAAGAAACGTGGCAGCACTCCCGACCACATCCTGCTGTCGGGGCCACCCGGTCTGGGCAAGACGTCGCTGGCGATGATCATCGCCGGGGAGATGGGTGCGGCCATCCGGGTCACCTCCGGGCCCGCTCTCGAACGCGCCGGGGACCTCGCGGCGATGCTGTCCAACCTGGTCGAGGGTGACGTGCTGTTCATCGACGAGATCCATCGGATCGCCCGGCCCGCCGAGGAGATGCTGTATCTGGCGATGGAGGATTTCCGGGTCGACGTGGTCGTCGGCAAGGGACCCGGCGCGACCTCGATTCCGCTCGACGTGGCACCGTTCACCCTGGTCGGGGCCACCACCCGATCCGGATCGCTGACCGGCCCGCTGCGTGACCGCTTCGGGTTCACCGCACACATGGAGTTCTACGAGACGGGCGAGCTGGTCCGGGTGCTGCGCCGATCGGCGGGGATCCTGGGCATCGACCTGCAGGCCGACGCCGCCTCGGAGATCGCGAGCCGCTCCCGGGGCACGCCCCGCATCGCCAACCGGTTGTTGCGGCGCGTTCGTGACTACGCCGAGGTCCGCGGGGACGGGGTGATCACCGTCGACATCTCACGTGCGGCGCTGGCCGTCTACGACGTCGACGAACTGGGGTTCGACCGCCTCGACCGCGCCGTCCTGGATGCATTAGTCCGGGCATTCGGTGGCGGGCCGGTCGGGGTGTCGACACTGGCGGTGGCCGTCGGCGAGGAACCGGCGACCGTCGAGGAGGTGTGCGAACCGTTCCTGGTGCGCGCCGGGATGGTCGCACGCACACCGAGAGGACGCGTGGCGACCGCAGCGGCGTGGCACCACCTCGGACTCACACCGCCCGCCGGTGCACTCAACGCGACCTTCGGGGTCCGCCCGCGCGAGATGGGCAGCCCGTCGCTGTTCGACGACATCTGAGCGCCCACGGCGAGGAAGGTCCGACCCTCTCATCGCGCCATTGCGGCATATATGCGACAAAGCCGACATTCTCGGCGTTGGGAGCGACTTGCCCCGCATGGCACACTGGAGGGAGTGCGTGCGCTCGGCGCCGACGTCACCGGTGGTCATCATCATCACCCCGGGGCGACGGGTCGCGGGCGCGTGACTTCGCCGGAGCCCCTCACCGGCGACCCGCCGAGCGTGGCATCAGCGCCGCGCCGCGGGTGACGATCTCGATACGACAAGGACGACGACACCTCGATGGAATCTCTGTTTCTCCCACTTCTGCTGGTCCTGATGGTCGGCTTCATGTTCTTCTCGGTGCGCAAGCAGAAGAAGCGTGCCGCCGAGACGCAGGAAATGCAGAACTCCGTCCAGACCGGTACCCGCATCCAGCTGTCGAGCGGACTTTTCGGCACCGTGATCGACGCGACCTCGTCGGAGTACATCGACGTCGAGATCGCGACCGGCCTGGTCACCCGATGGAACCGGCTAGCCGTCATGCGCGTGATACCCACCGACGAGGCCGCCGCGACCTACCCCGGCTACACCCCGCCGTTCGCCGCGGCCGACGCCGAGGCGATCGACGAGGCGCCCGAGACGATCACCCCCACCGACGTCACCACCGATCGGCCGAACCTCGACAAGTCCGGCGGCGACACGTCCGCCGACTCGGACAAGTAGGAACACCCGACACCGACCGCAGGCCGCTTGACCGACCCGTCGGGCCCACCGGGGGGAGGGCTGTCGCCCGTGACGCCGGGCCGTCGGGGGCGGTGGCGTGCCGTTCTGCGCGGGCGGGGCAGTAGAGTGGCCACTCGATCGCGCGATCGAGGCCCTCGGGCTGTTCGCGCCGCGTAGTCCGCGTCGACGAGTGTGCCCAGGTGCGCCGGTCGACGCTCATCAAAGGAGATCGAGTACGTGAGTTTTTCGCGTGGGGCCGAATCGAAGGGAGCCGCCGCCGATTCGACCGGGACGGCGGGTCCCGGCGGTCGGAAGGCGCCGGGCCAATCGACCCGATCGCGGTCGGCGGGGGGATCGAAGAAGGGCACCCGGCGCCGTCCGCCGGGCCGCTCGTCGTCGATCGAGATCCCGCCGTGGCAGCCGCTGACGGCGTTCGTCGCGCTCCTCGCCCTCGTCTATCTCCTCGTCTTCCTCACCGGTGGCGGCTCGCCCGAACCGAAGCTGGGCATCGACCTGCAGGGCGGGACCCGCGTGACGCTGACCGCCCGCACCGACAACGGCCAGGCGCCGACCCGCGACCAGTTGAACCAGGCGAAGCAGATCATCGAGCAGCGCGTCAACGGGCTCGGCGTGAGCGGCTCGGAGGTCGTGGTCAGCGGGAACAACCTGGTCATCACCGTGCCCGGCCAGGACGGCTCCCAGGCGAAATCGCTGGGTCAGACCGCCCGGCTGTACGTGCGTCCGGTCGAGACCTCGGCACCGGCGACGCCGCAGCCGCCCAACACCACGCGCACCCAGGACTCCAACGAACTCCCCGCCGACCAGGTGGCCGCGCAGATCGCCCAGGAGAAGAAGAACCGGCAGGCTCCCGCCGGCGCCAACACCCAGGCGCTGCAGGGCTACATGTCGAAGATGAACTGCGCCAACGGCGCCAACGACCCACTGCTGGGCAACGACGACCCGAAGGAATACCTGGTCGCCTGCTCCACCGACGGCAAGACCGTGTACCTGCTCGGGCCGGAGATCATCGATGGGCGGGATGTGAAATCGGCCAGTGCGGGCACCGACCCACAGACCGGTGAGTGGATCGTCAGCCTCGAATACAAGGGCGCCGCCGCGACGACCTGGCCGGAGTACACCGCCAACAACATCGGCAAGCAGACCGCGTTCACCCTCGACACCCGCGTGGTGTCGGCGCCGGTGATCAACCAGGCGATCAGCGGGGCCACCCAGATCACCGGCTCGCCGTTCACCGAAGCCGAGGCCACCGATCTCGCCAACGTGCTCAAGTACGGTTCACTGCCGTTGTCGTTCTCCACCTCCGACGCCGAAACCGTCTCGGCCACACTGGGTCTGTCCTCGTTGCGGGCCGGCCTCCTGGCCGGTGCGATCGGGTTGATCGCGGTGCTGATCTACGCGCTGGCCTATTACCGCATGCTCGGCTTCCTCACCGTGGCGTCGTTGCTGCTGTCGCTGGTGATGGTCTACGGCATCATCGTGCTGCTCGGTCGCTGGATCGGGTTCACCCTGGATCTGGCCGGTATCGCCGGTCTGATCATCGGTATCGGTATGACCGCAGACTCCTTCGTCGTGTACTTCGAACGCATCAAGGACGAGATGCGTGAGGGACGAAGTTTCCGGTCCGCGGTCCCGCGCGGCTGGGCGAGCGCGCGACGCACGATCTGGTCGGGTAACGCCGTCAGCTTCCTGGCCGCGGCGGTCATCTACATTCTCGCCGTCGGCGAGGTGCGCGGATTTGCCTTCACCCTCGGCCTGACCACCATCCTCGACATCGTGGTCGTGTTCCTGGTCACCCACCCGCTCGTCGTGCTCGCCAGCCGCTCGGAGTTCCTGTCGCGACCGCGGGTCAACGGACTCGGTGCGGTCAGCGAGGTAGCGCGAGCGCGCAGAACCTCACGGGCCGAACGGGTGTCGAACCTCAGTCCGTCCAAGACGCCGGCAGGCGCGGCACCGGCAGGCGCGGCCTCGACATCAACCGACTCGACCCCCTCTGGTCCGACGAAGGGATCGGCGAAATGACCGGCAGCAATCGGACCACCGGCGCACCGACCGGCAGCACGACGACGGGCGAGGAGTCGGGTACCGCGACCGCGACGGCGGTGACGATCGCCGGCAGTGATGCCGACTTCCACGCCGACACCTCCCGGTCGTTCCTCTCGCGCCTCTATACCGGCACCGGCGCCTTCGAGGTCATCGGCAAACGCCGTATGTGGTACCTCGTGACCGCGCTGATCCTCGCGGTCGGCATCATCTCGATCGGCGTGCGCCAGTTCACCTTCGGTATCGATTTCGAGGGCGGCACGCAGATCTCGATCCCGGTGTCGCAGGGCATCACCAGCCAGTCCGTCGAGGACATCGTCGGCAAGGCGCTCGGCAGTGCCCCGGATTCGGTACAGACCGCCGGATCGGGGTCGAGCGAAACCGTGCAGGTGCGCACCGACGCGCTCAGTGCCGAGCAGGCACGCGCAGTAACCGTCGCCCTCACCGACGCGTATGCGCCGACACTCAAGGCCGCCGACGTCAGCATCTCCGAGGTGAGTTCCACGTGGGGACGTGAGATCACCGAGAAGATGTTGCTCGCCCTCGCCGTGTTCCTGGTGATCGTCTTCGTGTACATCGCGGTGCGCTTCGACCGGGAGATGTCGATCGCCGCGCTGGCGACCCTGTTCTTCGACATCATCTGCACGGCCGGGGTGTATTCGCTGGTCGGTTTCGAGGTCACCCCGGTCACCGTCATCGGTTTGCTGACCATCCTCGGTTTCTCGCTCTACGACACCGTCGTCGTGTTCGACAAGGTCTCGGAGAACACCCGTTCGGTACTACAGACGACGCGTCGCACCTACGCCGAGCAGGCCAACCTCGCGGTGAACCAGACCCTGATGCGCTCGATCAACACCACGATCATCTCGGTGCTGCCGATCATCGCGCTGATGGTCATCGCCGTGTGGCTGCTCGGGGTTGGCACGTTGAAGGATCTGGCGCTGATCCAGCTCGTCGGCGTCGTGGTCGGCACCTACTCGTCGATCTTCCTCGCGACCCCGCTGCTGGTGACGCTCAAGGAACGGCGTCGTGAGATCGCCCGCCACACCGCCCGCGTACTGGATCGACGCGCGGCCATCGCCGCCGGGCAGGACCCGGACGCCGGCAGCACACCGCCGCGTCGCCGTCCGTCCCGGGCGTCGACCGGTCGGGGAGCCGCCGAGGACGACACCCCGACGGCACCGAGCGGGAAACGGCGTCGCGCGCGATAGTCTCGGCAGTCGTGGCATCCAGAGGTCGGCAATCCAGGTGTTGGCATGGCACGACCACACCGGTGATGAGGTCCGCAGTCCTGGTGGTGATCCTGGTGGTGGGTGCCGGGCTGATCGCCGGTTGCTCCCGGGACGATGCGCCTCCGACGATCAACTACGTCGTCGACGCCGACATCCGCAGCTACAACGCGAACACCGAGAACGGCAACGCCGACGGCGTGCTGATGGCGTTCACGCGCGTGCTCCCCGGGTTCAGCTATCTCGGCGACGCCGGACAGGTCACCCCCGACCGTGATGTCGGTACGGTCATCCGTGAGCCCGGTACCCGGCTGTCCCTGAAGTACCAATTCAACCCGCGCGCAACGTATTCCGACGGCACGGCGATGGATTGCGACGACCTCGTGCTGGCCTGGGCGGCGATGAGCGGGCGATTCGGCCAGTTCACCCCGGCGACCACCGCGGGCTATCGCGACATCGACTCCGTCGACTGCGCGCCCGGAGACAAGACGGCAACCGTCACCTTCGCCGCCGGACGCGACCCCTCCGACTGGGCCTCGCTGTTCGGCGCGGGCACGCTGCTGCCGGCGCAGGTGGTGGCCCGCGCTGCCGGGGTCCCCGACGTGTCCGACCCGATCCGCACCGGCAACCGCGCCGCGATCGCGCGCATCGCCACGGCGTGGAACACCGGCTTCGACCTCGCCCCGGGAGACCTTGACCCCGCGCGCTTCCCGTCTGCCGGACCGTACAAGATCGCGAGCTACTCGACATCCGGCGGAGTGGTGCTGGTGGCCAACGACAAGTGGTGGGGTGATCCGCCGGCCACCTCACGGATCGCGATCTTCGGCCGCAGCAGCGACGCCGCCGGACGTATCGCCGACGGCGACTACGACGTCGCCGACGTCACCGCGGGTCTCGTCGCCGGCGCCGACGAGATGCGGTCGGGCGCCACGTCGGCCGCGGCCACCGCCGGTGCCGGACTACGGGTCGGGGCGCCCGGTCAGGCGCTCGGCGTCGAGGGGCTCGTGCTGTCCGGGCGCGGGGTGTTCGCCGACGCCCGGGTGCGACGGGCCTTCGCCTCCTGTGTGCCACGCGATGCGCTCGCCCGGCAATTCGGATACGGGGCCCAGATGTGGAATATGCGGGTACTCGCGCCGGGCGACGAGTTGGCCGCATCGCTGAACGGCGAGTTCGGCACGCAATACGCACGTCCCGATCTCCCGCGCGCCCGTGACCTGCTGGCCCAGGCGGCCGATGATGCCGGGGGTCGACCGGCCAAGACGGTGCGTATCGGCTATGCCGCACCGACCGAGCGCTGGAAACAGATGGTCGCGGCCATCGCCACCGCGTGTGCCCCCGCAGGAATCACCGTCACCGATGTCGGTGCCGACACCCACGGGGTCGGAACACTCGGTTCCTCGGCCGACGCGCTGTTGGTGGCCAACGGCGCCGCCTTCGCCGCCGCGGGGGCCGCGGACGAGGCCCGCGATGCCTACCAACTGCGTGGAGACGACCCACTCGACCTGGCGAACTTCTCGAACCCGCAGGTCAATGACGCGATCGACGCGCTGGCGGTCACCGATCTCGAATCCGAGCGACTCGCGCTCGTCCGGACCATCGAGAACGCGGCGTGGGCTCAAGTGCCCTCGATCCCGCTGTTCGCCGCCCCCCGCGCGCATGGCTGGAAAGATCGGATCACCAACGTCGTCGCAGGTGCGGGGCGAAACGGAACGGGATGGAACATGGACCGATGGGTACGCAGCCAGTGAGCAAGGACAGTGATAGCCCGACCCCCGACGCCCCGACCCCCGACACCCCGACTGTCGACGCCCTGGCCCGGGCGCGAACCGCGATCGCCGAACACGGCCGCATGGTGGCCGATTTCCCGGCGCCGGGAATCGATTTCAAGGATCTGACGCCGGTGCTCGCCGACCCCGACGGGTTGTCGGCGATCGTGACCGCGCTGACCCATGGCTGCGGGTCGGTCGATCTGGTGGCGGGCATCGACGCCCGCGGCTTCCTGCTCGGTGGAGCCGTCGCGCGGGAACTGGGGGTCGGAATCCTCGCCGTCCGCAAGGGCGGGAAACTCCCGCCACCGGTGTACTCGATCGACTACGACCTCGAATACGGCAGTGCGCGACTGGAGATCCCGGCGAGCGGAATCGACATCACCGGATCGCGGGTACTGCTCGTCGACGACGTCCTTGCCACAGGCGGCACCGTGGTGGCGGCGGCCGAACTGCTCCGTCGCGCCGGCGCCGAGGTGATCGGGGTCGCGGTGATCATGGAGATCGCGGCGCTCGGCGGTCGGGCCCGCATCGCCGACGGATTCGCCGGCGTTCCGGTGCACGCGGTCACCTCCGACTGATCGACCGATGAGAATCGTTGGCGGGCATGGGTGTTGAGGAGTATAGACGCGAACTCGTCGCCTTGGGCGACGCGCCGGCGCGGTGGTTGGCCTATCTGGATGCGCACTCGGATCTGCCCGGGCCACGGGCGAACCTGACCTTGCTGGCCGCCTTCGTGGAGGAGGCGTCCGCCACGACGATCTGGCAGGCCGTCGATGACGCCGACGAATACCGGGCCACCTGCGGGGCCGCCGGGATCGGACGTCTGCTCCGTTCGGCCGAGGACCGCTCGAAAGGTCTTGTCCGGCTGCGCGAACTCGCCGCCGACGAGCGGTGGCGGCTACGGGAGGGCGTGGCCATGGCGCTGCAACGGTGGGGTGACGACGATCCCGACTCGATGGCCGCGGTGGCACGGGAGTGGGCGGACGGACCCTGCCCCCTGCTCGCCCGCGCCGCGGTCGCCGCGATCTGCGAACCGAGGCTGCTGCGGACCCCCGAGATGGCCGCCCACGCGATCGACGTGTGCGAACGGGCCACCGACGTATTGCGTGCCGTCCCCGACGCACGCCGGCGCGCACCGGACACCCGTACCTTGCGCAAGGGATTGGGATACGGGTGGAGCGTCGCGGTCGCCGCCGACCCGGACGCCGGATTGCCGGTGTTCGACGCGCTGTCACAGGATCCGGACCCCGACGTCGCCTGGGTGGTGCGCTCCAATCTCGGCAAGGCGCGGCTCAAGCGGATACGTGGCGATCGCTGAGCCGTGATGCCGCCACGGGCTGCCCGGCTCGTCACATTCCGGCCGGACCGCCGGTGCTCCCGAATGCGCGGATTAGACTTGCGACATGTGTGGTGGGACCGACCGGTGGTGTGAGGCAACGATCCGATGCGCCCGCCGCGTCCACCGCCGAAGCCGAGGGAGGGTCTGATGGCCGACGAGCCGAACACCGCGGGCCCGATCACCGACGCCGGACCCGCCGAGGTGGAGTCGGCATCGGTCGAGTCCGCAGTGACCAAGTCCGCAGTGGCAGAGTCCGCAGTGGCCGAGTCCGCAGCACCGGGCGACCTCAACGATGCGTTGCCACAACATTCGTCCGCGTCGCGGCGGGTGCGTGCCCGCCTCGCGCGCCGGATGACCGCGACCCGCAGCCCGGTTCGTCCGGTGCTCGAACCGCTGGTCACCCTGCACCGGGAGATCTACCCGAAAGCCGACGTCGCGTTGCTGCAACGCGCCTACGACGTCGCCGACGAACGTCATCAGGGGCAGAACCGCAAGTCCGGTGACCCCTACATCACCCATCCGCTCGCTGTGGCCACGATCCTCGCCGACCTCGGTATGGACACCATCACACTGGTCGCCGCGCTGTTGCACGACACCGTCGAGGACACCGGATACAGCCTCGAGCAACTGGAATCGGAGTTCGGGGCGGAGGTTGCCCACCTCGTCGACGGGGTGACCAAGCTCGACAAGGTGGCCCTCGGCAGCGCCGCGGAGGCCGAGACGATCCGCAAGATGATCATCGCGATGGCCCGTGACCCACGCGTGTTGGTGATCAAGGTCGCCGACCGGTTGCACAACATGCGCACGATGCGCTTCCTGCCCCCGGAGAAGCAGGCCCGCAAGGCGCGAGAGACGCTGGAAGTCATTGCGCCCCTTGCCCATCGGCTCGGTATGGCGACGGTCAAGTGGGAGCTCGAGGACCTCTCCTTCGCGATCCTGCACCCCAAACGGTACGAGGAGATCGTGCGGCTGGTCGCCGACCGCGCACCCTCACGCGACACCTATCTGGCGCGGGTGCGCGCCGACATCAACAACGCGCTGTCCTCGGCCCGGATCACCGCGACGGTCGAGGGCCGGCCCAAGCACTACTGGTCGATCTATCAGAAGATGATCGTCAAGGGCCGCGAATTCGACGACATCCATGATCTCGTCGGCATGCGCATCCTGTGTGACGAGGTGCGCGACTGTTACGCCGCGGTCGGCGTGGTGCACTCGCTGTGGCAGCCGATGGCGGGCCGGTTCAAAGACTACATCGCCCAGCCACGGTTCGGGGTCTACCAGTCCTTGCACACCACGGTGATCGGCCCCGAGGGCAAACCCCTCGAGGTGCAGATCCGCACCTACGACATGCACCGCACCGCCGAGTTCGGCATCGCCGCCCACTGGCGATACAAGGAGAGTGGCTACAAGGATCGCAAGGGTCGCAAATCCGATGTCGCCGAGGTCGACGACATGGCGTGGATGCGCCAACTCCTCGACTGGCAGCGAGAAGCCGCCGACCCGGGGGAGTTCCTGGAGTCGCTGCGCTACGACCTCGCGGTCAAGGAGATCTTCGTGTTCACCCCGAAGGGTGATGTGATCACGCTGCCCGCCGGGTCGACACCGGTCGATTTCGCTTACGCGGTGCACACCGAGGTCGGTCACCGCTGTATCGGCGCACGTGTCAACGGCCGGCTCGTCGCCCTCGAACGGACCCTCGAGAACGGTGAGGTCGTCGAGGTGTTCACCTCGAAGGCGCCCACGGCCGGGCCCAGCAAGGACTGGCAGAACTTCGTCGTCTCACCACGTGCGAAGGCCAAGATCCGGCAGTGGTTTGCCAAGGAGCGTCGCGAGGAGGCGCTCGAGCACGGCAAGGACGCCATCGCCAAGGAGGTCCGCCGCGGGGGACTGCCGCTGCAGCGATTGATGAGTGCGGACTCGATGGCCGCGGTCGCCAAGGAATTGCGGTACACCGATGTCAGCGCGCTCTACACCGCGGTCGGGGAGAACCACGTCTCGGCTCGGCATGTGGTGAACCGTCTCGTCGCCGCTCTCGGTGGCATCGACGAGGCCGCCGAGCAGATCGCCGAGCGCTCCACCCCGTCGACCATGCCCAGCCGTTCCCGTCAGGGCGGTGATGCCGGCGTGGTCGTCGAGGGCGTCGACAATGTGCTGATCAAGCTCGCCAAGTGCTGCACCCCGGTACCCGGTGACGAGATCATGGGCTTCGTGACCCGCGGTGGCGGGATCAGCGTGCACCGCACCGACTGCACCAACGCCACCGCCTTGCGCGATCAGTCCGAACGGATCATCGACGTCTCCTGGGCGCCGTCACCCGAATCGATCTTCCTCGTCGCCATCCAGGTCGAGGCGCTCGACCGTCACCGGCTGCTCTCCGACGTGACCAAGGTGCTCGCCGACGAACGGGTGAACATCCTCTCGGCATCGGTCACCACCAGCCGCGATCGCGTCGCGATCAGCAAATTCACCTTCGAGATGGGCGACCCGAAGCACCTCGGACACGTCTTGAACGTCGTCCGCAATGTCGAAGGCGTCTACGACGTGTACCGCGTCACCTCGGCTGCCTGAGAAGTCGGCGGCCTGATGGGTCTCGCCACGGCCGGGCCGTGGCGAGATCGGCGTCAGGAGACCTTGGCGGTCTCGATGGTGATAGGCAGCTTCGGTGAGCCGTCGTCGGCGGTGCGCTCGTACGCGCCGGTCGTCTGGTTGGGTCCGATGCCGGGGTTCACCCCACCGGCGAACACCTTGTCGATGACCTTCATACCGTCAGGTGCGACGGTGCCGACCACCGCGTAACTCGCTGGCAGGGTGCCGTCCTGGATGAGGATGAAGAATTGCGCCGACCCACCGGAATTCGCCTCACCCTGCTGGGCGCTACCGCTGTTGGCGATCGCGACGGTCCCGCGCGGGTAGGTGACGGCCTGCTGGCCGGTCATCGGGTTGGCCTGACCGGATGGCTTGAGATCGGTCGGCGGCTCGTCGGGGCTCGTCCAGCCGGGCTGGCCGAGACCGGTGCCGGTCGGGTCACCGCACTGCAGGACCTTCAGCGCCGCGGTCGTCATCCGATGGCACGGGCTGTTGTCGTAGTAGCCGTGATCGGCGAGCGAGATGACCGCGCCGGTGTTACACGGAGCACCGGTGCGATTGAGATCGACCGGCACGACACCCTGCGTGGTGGTCAGGGTGAGCGTGGACGTGCCGTCCTTGGCCTGCGTCTTGTCGGGCATCGGCGCGGTCTTCTGCTTGGACTCGCCGGCCTTCACCTTGTCGATCTGCTCCTGATAGAGCGCGCGCTGGGCGGGATCGGTGATCTCGGCGGGAACCGTCGTCGGGATCTGCTTGAAGTTGCTGTCCTTGGCGACGTAATCGCACGTCGTGTGCGAGGCGTTGAATCGATCGGTCTGGATCTTGTCGACGATGAAGTAGGTGGCGGTCGCCAGTACCGCGATGACCACCACACCCGAAACCGAACCGATGAGGACCTTGCGTTTGCGGGCAGCCGCGCGTTCGCGCTCCAGCCGTTCCTCGAGCTTGCGCTTGGCGGCCTCGCGTCGTTGCTCGTTGGTCAGCGCCCGGTCGGCCGTCGCCGGATCCGCGGGTCCGGCGCCCGCGGGATCGGAGGGATTCTTGCTCAGGTTCGGCCCCGTCGGACTCGAGGTGGCCGGGTCATCGTTGTCGGCATCGTTGTGGGCACCCGGCTTCTCGGGTTCCTTGTTGCTCGCCACGCTGTGACCCCTCCTCGGTGTGCGCTTGGTGTCGTATGCGCTCTGCTCGTCGTCCGACTCCCGCCGGACACCCCATGCAGTGTGCCAGTATCTCCTGTGAACTCGCCGCACCGGGTCGAGGACACAGCCGGGCGTGGCGACGCTCGCGCCGACAAAAGAGCTGGTACGCCGACCGCGGCCGAGGCCGCCGGATTTCCATGAGACACAATGGAGCCATGCTGATCACCGGCTTCCCCGCAGGCATGTTCCAGACCAACTGCTACATCCTCGCCCCGGCACCCGGTGGCGAGGCCGTCGTCATCGATCCCGGACAGGACGCCGCACCGATGGCGAAGAAGGTGCTGGCAAAGCATGATCTCACCCCGGTCGCGGTCCTGCTGACCCACGGCCATCTCGATCACACGTGGACCGCCGCGGATCTCTGCGACGAGTTCTCGATCCCGGCCTACATCCACCCCGAGGACCGGCCGATGCTCGCCGATCCGGGCATCGGTCTCGGCCATGCGCTCTCCTCGGTGATCGGGTCGCTGGAGTTCCGGGAACCGGACAAGGTGCTCGACTTCGTCGACGGCGAGACGGTGGAGATCGCCGGGCTGCGGCTGGCGGTCGACCACGCACCGGGTCACACGCAGGGCTCGGTGTTGCTGACCCTCGATGTGCCGGTCGACGAGAGCGGCGCCGGTGACACCGTCCCGGTGTGTTTCTCCGGTGACGTATTGTTCTCCGGGTCGATCGGCCGTACCGATCTGCCCGGCGGCAACCATCAGCAGCTGCTCGACTCCATTGCTGCTCGGCTGCTGACCCGCACCGACGACACCCAGGTCCTGCCCGGGCACGGACCGCAGACCTCGATCGGTGCCGAACGTGCGAGCAATCCGTTCCTCGCCGGTCTCGCCGGCGGCGCCGAGGGCACCAGTACCGCGAAGAAGGGACGAATGGGCCTGTGACCAACGATTTCGCCGCACCTCGGGGTATCCCGGACTACTACCCGCCGGCCTCGGCCGACTTCCGCAAGGTGCGCGACACACTCACCGAGGCGGCACGGCGTGCGGGGTACGGCCACATCGAGTTGCCCGTTTTCGAGGACACCGCGCTGTTCGCGCGTGGGGTGGGTGAGTCCACCGACGTCGTCAGCAAGGAGATGTACACCTTCGCCGACCGCGGTGGCCGCTCGGTCACGCTGCGCCCGGAGGGCACCGCGGGCGTGATGCGCGCGGTCATCCAACACGGTCTCGACCGTGGTCAGTTGCCGGTCAAACTCTGCTATGCGGGTCCGTTCTTCCGGTACGAGAAGCCGCAGACCGGTCGCTACCGCCAGCTCCAGCAGGTCGGTGTGGAGGCCATCGGCGTCGACGATCCGGCCCTCGACGCCGAGGTCATCGCGATCGCCGACGAGGGCTACCGACGCCTCGGGCTCTCCGGCTTCCGGCTGGAAATCACCTCCCTCGGCGACGACGAGAGCCGACCCCGGTATCGGGAAGCGTTGCAGCAGTTCCTCTTCGGGCTCGACCTCGACGAGCCGACCCGTAAACGCGCCGAGATCAATCCGCTGCGTGTGCTCGACGACAAACGTCCCGAGATCAAGGCCGCCACCGCCGACGCGCCGCTGCTGCTGGACTATCTGAGCGACGACGCGCGGGCACACTTCGACACCGTGCTCGCCCACCTGAACCGGCTCGGCGTGCCCTACGAGATCAATCCGCGGCTGGTACGCGGACTCGACTACTACACCAAGACCACCTTCGAATTCGTCCACGACGGACTGGGTGCGCAGTCAGGGATCGGTGGCGGCGGACGCTACGACGGCCTCATGCAGCAGATCGGCGGTAAGCAGGATCTGTCGGGGATCGGATTCGGCCTCGGCGTCGATCGCACGATGCTCGCCCTCGAAGCGGAAGGCGTCGCGGGTGCCGACGCCGCGCGCGTCGAGGTCTTCGGGGTTCCGCTCGGCGCCGATGCGAAAGCCGAATTGGTATCTGTCGCAGGGACTCTGCGGGCCGCGGGAATCAGCGTCGATCTCGCCTACGGCGATCGCGGTCTGAAGGGTGCGATGAAGGCGGCCGACCGGTCCGGGGCACGGCTCGCGCTCGTGCTCGGTGATCGCGAACTCGCCGAGCGCACCATCGAGATCAAGAATCTCGCGACCGGCGACCAGCATCGGGCCTCGCTCGACGGCCTCGTCGACGAGGTACGGGGCCTGCTGGGCTGAGGCGCACGTCGATCCGTATGACATTCCCTCCGGGAATGTCATACGGATCGGCCTCAACCCGCTCGGCGCATCTGCTCGGCGAGGACATCGAGGCTCACCCCGCCGAGCGCCAGCGCGCGGGTGTGGAACTCCTTGAGCGTCCACCCCGGATGCGCGGCGAGGGCGGCGTCGCGGGTCTGTTCCCAGACCCGTTGTCCCAGTGCGTAGGACGGCGCCTGACCGGGCCAGCCCAGGTAGCGGTCGAGCTCGAAACGCAACACCGCCCGGTCCATGGCCACCGACGAGGTGAGAAATCTCCAGGCCTTCTCGGCGTCCCAGATGCCGCCGCCGACCGACTCGGGGGCACGCAATCGGCAGTGCACGCCGATGTCGACGACCACCCGCGCCGCGCGCAGCCGCTGCGAATCCAGCATGCCCATCCGGTCGCCCGGGTCGTCGAGCCAGCCCAGTTCGGCCATCAGGCGTTCGGCGTAGAGCGCCCAGCCCTCGCCGTGCCCGGAGGTGAACGACGCCAGTTTGCGCCACGAGTTGAGATCATCGTCGACGATCGCCGAACCCAGCTGGAGGTGATGACCGGGCACTCCCTCGTGGTAGACGGTGGTCTTCTCCTGCCACGTGTGAAACACGGTCTGCCCCGGGGGAACCGCCCACCACATGCGGCCCGGCCGGCTCAGGTCGGCGGCGGGCTGGGTGTAGTAGATGATGCCGGTCGACGACGGCGCGAGCCGGCATTCCAGCCGGGTCAGCCGGGACGGGATCTCGAAGTGGGTGCCGGCCAGTCCGTCGACGGCGGCGTCGGAGGTCGCCTGCATCCAGTCGACGAACGCCTGCTTGTCGTGGATCTGATACCGCGCATCGGCATCGAGTGCGGCCAGGGCGTCGGCGACCGTCCCCCCGGGTACGAGTTGCGCGGCGATGGCCTGCTGTTCGGCGACGATCTCGCGTAAATGGGCCAGGCCCCAGGCGTAGGCCTCCTCGGGGTCGGCGTCGGCACCGAGGTAGTGCGGCAGATGCAGCAGATACCGATCCCGGCCGACGGCGTCGTCGTCGACGGCGTCGGGCGCCACCCGGGTGCGCAGGTGGGCGGCGAACTCGGCGAGGGCCGAACCCGCTGCGGTGGTGGCGGATTCGAGGTCGGCGGCCAATCCGGGGTCGGCGACGATGGTGCCGGTGTTCGCCGAGATCGCTGCAAGCGCCTGATCTGCCTGCGCGGCAACGAGTTCCACCTGCCGGCGGGCGAACGGCGGGCCGGCTGCGCGTCGTTGTTCGAGGCCGGCGATCGCGGTGGTCAGCGCGTCCGGGATCGCCGCGATCCGGCGCACCATCGTCTCACGCGCCGCCGGTGAACCGGTGTCCATCAGATCGAAGATGTCGCGGATCGCCTGTAGTGGAGAGGCGATGACGTTGCAGACACCGGTCAGTTCTCCCGCATCGGCGAGTGCGAGCTCGCGGCGCAGCGACGCCGTCATCGTCGCGACGGTCACCCGGTCGACGTCGTCGGACACCTCGGCGGCGCCGAGCGCGGCCAGCGTTGCGCGGGTGTGCTCGGCGCGAGTGGCGACGGCGTCGGGGGAGAAGTCGGTGAGTCGGTCGGCCGCGGGGTCATCGATCCCGAGTTCGGTGGCCAGGATCGGGTCGTCGGCGGCCATCGTGCGCAGATGGGCGTCGGCGATCGCGTCGACGGCGGTGCTGGTGCGTGCGGGCGGCATCACAGGTCGTTGGTGGCGAAGGTGTCGCAGCGCTTGGGGTCGCCGCCCTGATAGCCGATGGTGAACCAGCGGGCGCGCTGCTGCGCCGACCCGTGCGTCCAGCCCTCCGGGTTGGAGTTGGCGCCCTGGATGGTGTCGTCACCGATGGCCTTGGCGGTCTGGATGACCCCGGCGATGTCCTGCTGGGTCAGTTGCTGCAGCCGATTGTCGTATCCCTCGTCACTGGCGTGATGCGCCCACACCCCGGCCAGACAGTCCGCCTGCAGTTCGACGCGCACCGATCCCGACAACGGTCCCTGTGAACCGAGTTGCTGGCCCTTGCGCAGCGCCCCGGTCAGATTCTGTACGTGATGGCCGTACTCGTGGGCCACGACGTACTCCTGCGCGAGGGCGCCATTGCTGCCGCCCATCTGGACGAGGGTGTCGAAGAAATCCGGGTCGAAGTAGGCGGTCTTGTCCGCAGGGCAGTAGAACGGGCCGGTCGCCGAGGTCGCCGCACCACACGCGGTGTTCACCGACCCGCTGAAGATCGTGGTCTTGGGTGGGGTGTAGTTCGACATCAGCGTCGGCCAGACGTGGTCGAGGCTGTTGGTGGTGGCCACGATCCGGCAGATCGCGTCACCCTGATTGGCCATCTCCACAGTGCAGGACCGGATGTGCTCGTCGATCACCGACGACGAGGCCGAGTTGGAGCTCCCGGTCCCGGTGGTGCCGCCGCCCATGATGTCTCCCGGGTTGACCCCGAACAACAACGCCACGATGGTGATGATCAGTCCGGCACCACCGCCGAGTGCGATCCGGCCGGCGCCGCCACCGCCACCCCCGCCGGAGACGTTCCCGGTGTCGAGTGGCCCGCTGCCCTGAAAAGTCATGGCCACAGCGTAACGAGACGAACCACCCGGATCGGGTCGAACAGTTCGAGACTCGCCGACGCCGCAGCCGTGCGCGACAACCGCCCGGGCGGTGGCCGCCTGCGTGCGGTGGCCGCCTACGATTGTCAGGGGCCGACGCGCCCACCGATCTCGACGTCTCCACCCTTGAGGAAGGACCTTCGTGCTCCGCACACATCTCGCCGGTTCCCTGCGCCGCGCCGATGCCACGCAGACCGTCACCGTCGCCGGCTGGGTGGCCCGCCGCCGCGATCACGGGGGCGTGGTGTTCATCGATCTGCGTGACAGCTCCGGACTCGTGCAGGTGGTGTTCCGGGACGAGGCGGTCGCCGCGGCCGCGCATCGGCTGCGTGCCGAGTACTGCATCGCCGTGACCGGCGTCGTCGAGGTGCGCCCCGAGGGCAGCGAGAACCCCAATCTGCCGTCGGGTGAGATCGAGATCAACGCCGCGCGACTCGAGGTGCTCAACGAGGCGGCGCCGTTGCCGTTCCAGCTCGACGAGAACCCCGGCGAGGAGACGCGCCTGCGCCACCGGTACCTCGACCTGCGCCGCGAGGGTCCCGGATCGGCGCTGCGGCTGCGCTCGAAGGTCAACGCCGCCGCCCGCGGGGTGTTGCTCGCCCGCGACTTCGTCGAGATCGAGACCCCGACGCTGACGCGCTCGACCCCCGAGGGCGCCCGCGACTTCCTCGTGCCCGCACGCCTGCAGCCGGGTTCGTTCTACGCCCTCCCGCAGAGCCCGCAGCTGTTCAAGCAGTTGCTGATGGTCGCGGGTATGGAGCGCTACTTCCAGATCGCGCGCTGCTACCGCGACGAGGACTTCCGCGCCGACCGTCAGCCGGAGTTCACCCAGCTCGACGTCGAGATGAGCTTCGTCGATCAGGACGACGTGATCGCCCTCGCCGAGGAGATCCTCGTCGCGCTGTGGCGGCTGATCGGGGTGGAGCTGACCACACCGATCCCGCGCATCACCTACGCCGACGCGATGCGTCGCTTCGGCAGCGACAAACCCGACCTGCGTTTCGACATCGAACTGGTCGAATGCACGGAGTACTTCTCCGAGACCCCGTTCCGCGTGTTCCAGGCGCCGTACGTCGGCGCCGTCGTCATGCCCGGGGGAGCCTCGCAGCCGCGACGCACCCTCGACGCCTGGCAGGAGTGGGCCAAGCAACGCGGGGCCAAGGGCCTGGCCTATGTGCTCGTCAACGACGACGGCACCCTCGGCGGACCGGTCGCCAAGAACCTCTCCGACGCCGAACGTGACGGTCTGGCAGCACATGTCGGGGCCGCACCGGGCGACTGCGTGTTCTTCGCCGCCGGGCCCGCGAAGGCGCAGCGAGCGCTGCTCGGCGCCGCACGCTCGGAGATCGCGACGCGACTGGGACTCATCCCGGCAGCGGGTGAACCGATCGACCCCGCGACCGCGGACTGGGCATTCACCTGGGTCGTCGACGCGCCGCTGTTCGAGCCGGCCGACGAGGCGAGTGCCGCGGGCGACGTCGCCGTCGGCTCCGGAGCCTGGACCGCCGTGCACCACGCCTTCACCTCGCCGACCCCGGAATCGTTGGAGCACCTCGAATCCGATCCCGGTGCGGCGCTGGCCTACGCCTACGACATCGTGTGCAACGGCAACGAGATCGGTGGCGGATCGATCCGTATCCATCGCCGCGACGTGCAGGAACGGGTCTTCGAGATCATGGGCATCGGGCCCGAGGAGGCGCAGGAGAAGTTCGGCTTCCTGCTCGACGCCTTCGCCTACGGCGCCCCGCCGCACGGCGGGATCGCCTTCGGCTGGGATCGCATCACCGCGCTGCTCGCGGGTGAATCGTCCATCCGTGAGGTCATCGCCTTCCCCAAGTCCGGTGGCGGCGTCGACCCGCTGACCGACGCGCCTGCGCCCATCACCGCACAGCAGCGCAAGGAGTCGGGTATCGACGCCAAGCCGGCACCGAAGAAGGGCCCCGACGCCCCCGCTGCCGGGTCGGCCGAGCCCACCGCCTGACCGCCCACCCGATGGCCGCCCACCCCGGGTGGCCATCGGGGTGAGCCCGATCGCACGACGGGCGCACGGGTCACATCTGTGATGTGATTTTCCGCAGGCGGGACCCGCGGTTCACCGACACCTGTGGCGCCCGCACCCGCGCCGAGGTGACGTGAAAGGTAGGTGGGCTGCTGTGACCATCAAGGTCGCGCTGGAACATCGCACGAGCTACGCCTTCGACCGGCCGGTGAAGATCTTCCCGCACGTGGTCCGGCTCCGGCCCGCACCGCATTCGCGCACCCCGATCGAGGCCTATTCGCTGAAGGTCGAACCGGGTGAGCACTTCCTCAACTGGCAGCAGGATGCGTTCAGCAATTACCTTGCGCGACTGGTGTTCCCGGAGCCGTCGACGTCGCTGACGATCACCGTCAGCCTGCTCGCCGACCTGACGGCGATCAACCCGTTCGACTTCTTCATCGAGGACTGGGCCGAGCATTACGGGTTCGATTACCCCGACGATCTGAAGGAGGATCTCGAGGCCTACCTGCGTCCGGTCGGGGTCATCGAGGGCGAATTCGCCGGTGCGCCCGTGCATCCGGCGATCGCCGAGTTCGCCGCCGCGCACCGGCCGACGTCGAGGATTCGGGTGATCGATTTCCTCGTCGGGCTGAATCAGGCGGTGCAGCAGGCCGTCGGGTACACGGTGCGTCTCGAGCAGGGTGTGCAGAGCCCCGAGTACACGCTGTCCAGTGCGATCGGATCCTGTCGTGATTCGGCGTGGTTGCTCGTGGCCCTGTTGCGCGAGCTGGGCCTCGCGGCGCGTTTCGTCTCCGGCTACCTCGTCCAGTTGACCTCCGACATCCGGTCCCTGGACGGACCATCGGGCCCCGACGCCGATTTCACCGATCTGCACGCGTGGACCGAGGTGTACCTACCCGGCGCCGGATGGGTCGGCATGGACCCGACGTCGGGACTGTTCGCGGGGGAGGGACACATCCCGCTCGCGGCGACCCCGAGTCCCGGTGCCGCCGCACCCATCACCGGATCGACCGGTCCCTGCCACGCCACCCTGGACTTCTCCAACACGGTCACCCGATTCCACGAGGACCCGCGGGTCACGTTGCCCTACACGGCTTCCCAGTGGGATCGCGTCTGCGAACTCGGCGCCCGCGTGGACGCGACGATGGCGGAGAACGACGTCCGGCTCACCATGGGCGGCGAACCGACCTTCGTCTCCATCGACAACCAGACCGACCCGGAGTGGACGACCGCCGCCGACGGCCCGCACAAACGACTGCTCGCCTCCGACCTCGCCGAGCGCCTGCACCGCGACTACGCCCCGACCGGACTGGTCCAGCGCAGCCAGGGCAAGTGGTATCCCGGGGAGCCCTTGCCGCGCTGGCAGATCGCGATCATGTGGCGCGCCGACGGCCGGCCGATCTGGACCCGGCCGGAATTGCTCGCCGACCCGTGGTCGAATCCGGCGCGCGCCGCCGAGTCCATCGCCATCGAGACCGCGGGACCGGTGCCCACCGCCGAGGGTGCCGAGCGCGCCCAGAAGTTGTTGCAGACCTTCGCTTCTCGCCTGGGTGTGCCCTCCTCGCAGGTGATGCCGGCCTTCGAGGACCCGTTGGTCCGGATGCGCGAACTCGCCGCGCTGCCACCGGGTGACCCGGGAGCCGACCCCACCACGCCGGCCGCACGCGCATTCGCGCGGGCCGAGGCCGCCGTCGAGATCGACGATCCCGACGTCGACCTCGAACCGCCCGCCGACTCGACCGCCGCGCGTCGGGAACTGCTCGACCGCCTCGATGCCAACGTCGTGCACCCGACGGCATATGTGTTGCCGTTGAGCCGATCCGAGGACGAGACCGCCTGGCACAGCGCACGATGGACCACCCGCCGCGGCCGTCTGGTCCTGACCGCGGGCACCTCCCCGGCGGGACTGCGGTTGCCGCTGAACTCGCTGTCGTGGGGGCCGGCTCCCGCGGTGTTCGTGTCCGATCCGTCGGCGCCTCATGACGCGTTGCCCGACAAGGCCTCCGACGATCTGGGCTTCACCGTGCTGGAGATGGACCCGACGCAGTTCGTGCCGCGGACCGCGGTGGTGGCCGAACAGCGCGGGGAGACCCTGTTCGTGTTCATCCCGCCGACGGCGGCACTCGAGGAGTACCTCGCGATCATCGAGATGATCGCCGACGCCGCCGAGGCGACCGGTACCGCCGTGGTCATCGAGGGATACGGCCCGCCCGCCGACCCGCGTCTGACCACGCTGACCGTCACCCCCGATCCGGGCGTCATCGAGGTCAACATCCAGCCGACGTCGAGTTTCGCCGAACAGTCGGAGCTGTTGGAGTCGCTCTACGATCACGCCCGCCGCGCCCGGCTCGGTACCGAGACCTTCGACCTCGACGGCTCGCACGGCGGTACCGGCGGCGGCAACCACATCACGCTCGGCGGTCCCACGCCTGCCGACTCGCCGTTGTTGCGGCGCCCGGACCTGCTGGTGTCGATGCTGACCTACTGGCAGCGCCATCCGGCGCTGTCGTATCTGTTCAGCGGCAAGTTCATCGGCACCACCTCCCAGGCGCCGCGGGCCGACGAGGGCCGCGAATCGGCGCTCTACGAACTCGAGATCGCCTTCGCCGAGATCGACCGGCTCGCCGAGAAGACACCGGTCGCGGTCAAGCACGCCAAGGGGGAGCCGCACGCGCCGACGGTCGGGGTCGCGCCGAATCCGTGGGTGACCGACCGCGCCCTGCGTCATCTGCTCACCGACATCACCGGCAACACCCACCGCGCCGAGTTCTGCATCGACAAGCTCTACAGTCCCGACTCGGCGCGCGGCCGGCTCGGGCTGTTGGAACTGCGCGGGTTCGAGATGCCCCCGCATCACCGGATGGCGATGGTGCAGTCGTTGCTGGTGCGCTCGCTGGTGTCGTGGTTCTGGGAGCAGCCCTATCGGGCGCGGCTGATCCGGCACGGCGCCGATCTGCACGGCAAATACCTGTTGCCGCACTACATCATCGCCGACATCGCGTCGGTGGCCGAGGAACTGCGCGAGGCCGGGTATCCGTTCGACACGGCGTGGCTCGACCCGTTCACCGAGTTTCGTTTCCCGCGGCTCGGGACGGTACAGATCCGCGATCAGGAGATCGAACTGCGGGGTGCGATCGAGCCGTGGAACACCCTCGGTGAGGAGGCCACCGGCACCGGCACCGCACGCTATGTGGACTCCTCGATCGAACGGGTTCAGGTACGCGTCGCCGGTGGCGACGACGATCGATACGTGTTGACCTGCAACGGTTTCCCGGTTCCGTTGCGCGGGACCGGCCGGGCCGGCGAACGGGTGGCCGGTATCCGGTTCCGGGCCTGGCAACCGCCGAGTGCGCTGCATCCGACGATCAGCATCGACACCCCGCTGACCTTCGATCTCGTCGACACCGTCAACGGACGGTCGGTCGGCGGTGCCACCTATCACGTGGTGCATCCGGGCGGGCGCGCCTACGAGCGGCCGCCGGTGAACGCGGTCGAGGCCGAATCGCGTCGTAACGGCCGGTTCGAGGCCACCGGACACACGACCGGCACCCTCGACACCGGCCTGTTGCGGGAACGGTTGGCGCGCGCCGCGATCGACGCCGGGGTCCCGGCGATCCTCGACCTACGTCGGGCACGTACAGTTCTCCGGTGACCGATTCTGCGGGTGGCCCACTGCCCGCGGTGTTCGACAGGTATCGCTCCGACGGCTACGCGCTGTTCGATCTCGCGCAGATCGACGAGGGGGTCCTGCGCGCCGCTGCCGGCCCCGTCCACCATGACGAGATGCTCGACGTCGGAGGCGCGGTGCGCCCGGCCTGGGACGAGCTGGTGGCCGGCTACGGCATGCGCGGTGACGAGCGGCTGCGGACCGCCGCCGCCCGCCTGGCGTCGGCGACCCGGGACGAGGGCGTGGTCTACAACGCCGTGCAGGGCAGCACGACCGTCGCCCGACCGTGGTCGGTCGATGCCGTCCCGCTGATCATCGACGGCGTCGAGTGGGCGGCGCTGGAGAAGGCGATCACCCAGCGGTCGATGCTGCTGGACCTGATCCTGCGTGACCTCTACCGCGACCAGCGACTGATCACCTCCGGGCTGATTCCCCCCGAGATGGTATTCGCCCATCCCGGATACGTCCGCAAGGCCGCACGTCTGGAGGTTGCCGGTCCGCATGCGCTGTTCCTGCATGCCATCGATCTCGTCCGGCGCAGCGACGGACGTTTCGTCGCCCACGCCGATCGCACGCAGGCGCCGTCGGGCATCGGTTATGCCACCGTCGACCGTCGACTGGTCTCCCGGACCTTCCCGCAGCTGTTCCAGTCGTGTGCCCCGCGCCCCATGGCGACCTTCGCCGGAACGCTGCGCTTGGCGCTGTTCGACTACGCACCGCCCGGGGTCGACGACCCGACGGTGGCCGTGCTCAGCCCCGGCAGCATGTCCGAAACCGCCTTCGACCAGGCGTATCTCGCGTCGATGCTCGGCTTCCCGCTGGTGGAGGGCGCCGATCTGACCGTGCGTGACGGTGCGGTCTACATGCGTTCGCTGGGCCGCTTCAAACGCGTCGACGTGTTGCTGCGCCGCATCGACGCCGCATACTGCGATCCACTCGACCTGCGCACCGATTCACGTCTCGGCGTCGCCGGTCTCGTCGAGGCGATCTCGCGCGGCACGGTGACCGTGGTCAACACCCTCGGCAGCGGTGTCTGCGAGAACCCCGCCCTGCACACGGTGCTCGAGGCGGCCGCGCCGGTGCTGCTCGACGAGGAGTTGGCGCTCGGGTCGATACCCACGTTCTGGGCGGGTGAGGAGCTCCAGCGATCCAAGGTGCTCGCCGAACTCGCCGACCTGTCGGTCACCAACGTGCGCACCGGCGAGGAGTTCGTCGGCCCCCTCACCGATGTGCGTACCCGCGACGACCTCGCGCGCCGCATCACCGCGCACGGCGCGGAGTGGGTCGCGCGCTCGCTGGAGGCATACTCGGTGGCGCCGACCATCACCCCCGGCGGGACCGGGCGTCCGGGTGCGGTGCGCGCCGCGCCGGTCTCGGTGCGTGCCTTCAGCGTCGCGCAGGGCCCGACGTATGCGGTGATGCCCGGCGGACTCGGGTCGGTGCTGGCCGACGGCGTGGGCGGGGCGGCACTGCAGACCGTGGCCGCCAAGGATGTGTGGGTGACCAACCCGGAGGTCGGCGGTCATGTCTCGCGTCGTTCGGAAACGCGCGGGGAGCCGGCCGAGGAGGTCATCGAGATCCGCTCGCCGCGCCCGTCGGCGGCCGAGTACGTCGACACCGCCGTCGCGGCGAGCCCGCGCGTGCTCTCCGACATGTTCTGGTTCGGCCGCTACGGCGAGCGGACCGAACTGGTGACACGCCTGACGAAGGTCGCTCGCGAACGATGCCAGGACTTCCAGTACCGGCCGTGGATGCAGGGCACCTCGGCGGTTCCGTTGTTCCTGCACGCGGTGGCGACGATCACCGGAACCGCCGAGCACCTGCGCACCGCCGACCTGCTGGTCGACGACGGCCAGCGCTCGCCCGAGCAGGTCAACGCCGCGATCATGCGCATCGTCGAGCTGACCGTCGACGCGACGGTGCCGGGCACCGTGGCCTTCGCCGTGGACCGGCTCGTCGCGGCGGCCCGCGCGGTGCGCGATCAGATGTCGACGAGTACCTGGATGGTGCTGACGTCGATGGAACGGGCGGTGGAATCGCTGGCCCGGCAGGTGGCCAGGTCAGCCGAGGTCGACCAGACCACCGGCGCGCGCACCGCGGGCATCTTCGGCGATGCGTCGCTCGATCTCGCCCCCGACCTGGCCCGCACGCACGAGGACATCATGCACGGGGTGCTGGGGCTGGTCGGGTTGCAGGCCGAGTCGATGGTTCACGACGCGGCCTGGCTGTTCATGGACGTCGGACGCCGGATCGAACGGGTCATCACCCTCGCCGATCTGACCGGGGCGCTCTTCGAGACACCCCACGAGACCGCCGTCGAACAGGCATTGTTGGAGTCCTATCTGATCGCCGGTGAGTCGGCGGTGATCTACCGCAGGCGCAGCCGTGGTCTCTACCGACTGCTCCCGGTGGCGCAGCTGCTGCTGTTCGACGAGACCAATCCGCGCGCGATGATCTACCAGCTCGACCGCATGCGCGCCGACCTGACCGGCCTGCCCGACGCGTTGCGGTCGGCGGCGGCCGAACGTCTCGTCGAGGAGATGACCGCCGAACTGCGACGTATCGATCCCGCCGATCTCGGCGCCGTCGGTGACGACGGCAGGCGTGGTGACCTCGTCGAATTGATGACCACGCTGCGCGAGGGGTCACGTGAATTGTCGGAGGTGCTGGCCCGCAGCAGGTTCGCGTTGCCACGACCGGCGCAGCCCATCTGGGGATTCGGGAGGGGTGACACGTGACCGGCCCGCAACCCGTCGCGCCGACGACCCGTCGCTACCGCGTGACCCACCGCACCGTCTACACCTACGACGCAGAGGTGTCCTCGTCGTACGGGCGGTGCTACCTCATCCCGCGCGATCTGCCGCACCAGCGGGTGCTGCGCAACGACGTGAGCGTCGACCCCGAACCGGACGACCGCTCGACTGGGCTGGACGTCTACGGCAACACCGACACCTACTTCCACGTCCACACCCCGCACACCGAACTGGTGGTGACCGGGACCTCGGACGTCGAGGTCGACCCGATCGACCCGGGCCTGATCGTCAGCCCGGCGGCGCGGGTGCCCTGGGAGCAGGCCCGCCCGGCGACCCTCGGCCCGCAACTGGCGACGGAGTTCACCCTCGATCTCGATCCGCCGGAGATCACCGAGGCGGTCACCGAGTACGCGGCCACCGTGTTCACCCCCGACCGGCCGCTCATCGAGGCGGTGACCGACCTGACGACCCGCATCTACCGCGACTTCACCTACAAGTCGGGGTCGACCGCGATCAGCACTCGTGTCGACACCGTCATGGCCCGCCGCGAAGGCGTGTGCCAGGACTTCGCCCGGGTGGCCATCGCCGCCTTGCGCTCGGTCGGGCTCGCCGGCCGCTACGAATCGGGGTATCTGGCGACCGATCCGCCCCCGGGGCGCGAACGCATCTTCGGCGCCGACGCCAGCCATGCGTGGGCGGCGGTCTGGCTCCCCGACGGTCGCTGGCTGCCTTTTGATCCGACCAACGACAAACTCGTCGACGAACGGCATGTCACCGTCGCCTGGGGTCGCGACTACGACGACGTGCCGCCGCTGCGCGGGGTCATCTACACCGATGCCACACGCAGCGAGATCAAGGTATCGGTCGACGTCAGCCCGGTCGACGCGGACTCCGACGCACCGCCGGCCCCGGTCCGTCCGGACGTCGCCGCCGACACCGGAACCGCGTGAGGTTCGCCGAGGCCGGGTACCCCGCGTGCGCGCTCGGATGTCCTCCGATCGGTCACGAAACCCCAACGGCCGGTGACGACTGTCGGTGGCATTCGGTACCGTGGGAGTTGCCATGACGGTCATCACAGAAAGCCGCATCACCAGCGTGGTGCGTGCCGCAGAGGCCCTGTTGTCGCATCGAGCCGGTTCGCCGGTCGTGCTCGCCGAACCGGAGGATCTCGGAGGAAGCGGGCGCACCATCGTGGTGCGCGTACGCGTCGCCCAGAACCCCCTGTCGATGGACCGCACCCTCGTCATCAAAGCGCTCCCCGAGCACGAGGATCCGCACGCGTTCCACCGCGAGATCGCGTCGTACAAGTACGCGACGGCACTGCCCATCGAGTCCCGACCGGGGCCCCAGCTGATCGCCTCCGACCCGGACGCGCGGCTCATGGTGCTCTCCGATCTCGGCCGCGGCAACGCGATGACCACCCTGCTCGGTGGCCTCGACGTCGTCGAGATCTCCCGTGCGGTGAGCGCGTGGGGTCAGGCGCTCGGTCGCATGCACGCGGCCACCGTCGGCGGCGAGGTCGACTTCGACGCATTGGTCCGCCGCGGGCCCTCGGGGACCGAGGGGCGCGACCTGCTCGGCGAGGAGGCCCGACGCGCGGTCCGGATCGCACGAACGCGAGCCGCCGACCTCGGGGTGGAGATGGGTTGCGCGGTCGTCTCCGCGCTCGAGGGGGCGTGCACCCTGTTCGACGAGGGCGATCATCGTGCGTTCAGCCCGTCGGATGTCGGTCCGGAGAACATCCTGCTCAACGAGGCCGGCGTGCAGTTCATGGACTACGAGTGGGGCGGGTTCCGCGACGCGACCCTCGATATCGCCTACGCGCTGGTGACCTTCCCGGCGCAACTCGGCCCGCATGCGCTCGAACGTCGCGACCAACTCGAGACCGCGATGGTCGACGCGTGGCGTTCGGAGGTGCACACCATCTGGCCGGCGCTGCGCCGCGACGGCGATCTACAGCGCAAGCTGGTCGTCGCCCGGCTGCTGTGGGCGTGGCTGTCGACGGTGTGGTTGCTGCCGGAAGAGGATGCCGACCTCACATCGGCGGACCCGGCAGGACCGCAGGAGTTTGCGACCGCCGACCACGCGCACGACTGGGCACTGCATTCCAACGATCCACGCGTGATCGTCGCGAGGTGGTCGGACCTGGCCGCGTCGGCGCGATCGGTCAACGCCGACGTCGCCGATTTCGCCGCCGCGATCGGTGTTGCGCTGCACCGGGTCTGGCTGTCCTGACGCGGGAATGAACGGACTTTTCGACACTCCCGATCCCGCGTCACCCAGCAGCGGACCCGCCGTCGGCGTCTCGGCACCGCTCGCCGTCCGGATGCGGCCCCGCTCACTCGACGAGATCATCGGGCAGACCCATCTGCTGGGTTCGGGGTCGCCGTTGCGTCGGCTCATCAACGGTTCCGGTGCGGCGTCGGTCCTGCTCTACGGCCCGCCGGGCACCGGCAAGACCACGATGGCGTCGCTGATCTCCACCGCGGCCGGCGGCCGGTTCGAGGCGCTGTCGGCGCTGTCGGCGGGGGTCAAGGAGGTGCGGGCGGTCATCGAGGTGGCCCGCCGACGACTCGTCGACGGCGAGCAGACCGTTTTGTTCATCGACGAGGTCCATCGCTTCTCCAAGACTCAGCAGGACGCGTTGCTCGACGCCGTCGAGAACCGGATCGTGTTGCTGGTGGCCGCCACCACGGAGAATCCGTCCTTCTCGGTGGTCTCGCCGCTGTTGTCGCGTTCGCTGGTGTTGCGATTGCGGTCGTTGACCGACGACGACATCCGCGAGGTGCTCCGCCGGGCGGTCACCGACGAGCGCGGACTCGGTGGGGCGGTTCGCGTGACCGACGCCGCCTACGATCACCTCGTCGCCGTTGCCGGTGGCGACGCCCGACGTGCCCTGACCGCCCTGGAGGCCGCCGCCGACGTCGTGTCCCAGGATCGGTCCGATCCCGATGCGCAGGGCGACGCGAGCGAGATCCCGGCGGTGGATCTCGCCGACGTGGAAGCGGCCATCGACAAGGCCGCGGTGCGCTACGACCGCGACGGCGACCAGCACTACGACGTCACCTCGGCGTTCATCAAGTCCATCCGCGGGTCCGACGTGGACGCCGCGCTGCACTATCTGGCGCGGATGATCGCCGCGGGGGAGGACCCGCGATTCATCGCGCGGCGGTTGATGATCCACGCCAGCGAGGACATCGGGATGGCCGACCCGATGGCCCTGCAGACCGCCGTTGCCGCCGCGCAGGTGGTCGCCCTGGTCGGGATGCCCGAGGCGAAATTGGCTCTGACGCAAGCCACCATCCATCTCGCGACCGCTCCGAAGTCGGCCGGCGTCGTCGGCGCGATCGGAGCCGCGCTGGCCGACGTCGAGGCCGGTAAGGCCGGCGCAGTACCGCCTCATCTGCGGGACAGCCACTACGCCGGCGCGAAGAAGATGGGCAGCGGCGTCGGCTACCGCTACCCGCACGATGACCCAGATGGCGTTGTGCCGCAACAGTATCCGCCGGACGAGCTGGTCGGCGTCGACTACTACCAGCCGACCGACCACGGCTTCGAACGCGAAATCGGGCCGCGGGTGGGCAAATTGCGGTCGATCATTCGACGGGCAACCTCGAAGCGACGCTGATTCGCGGACCGGTTCTGACCGCAATGGTTCCTACCGTCGTCGTCACAGGGGATCTCCCCACCGAGACGAGCCGAAGGAACACTTACCATGTCGATCACCGAAACCGTTGGGGGAGTGCAGGACCCACCTGCCTTGAGCGCCCGTGCCCGCACAGTGGCGCTGCTGTGCCTGTTGACCGCGTCGTTCATGGAACTGATGGACGCCACCGTGGTCAACGTCGCGCTGCGCACCATGCAGTCCGATCTCGGGCTGTCCGCGGCGGCGTTGCAGTGGATTGCCGCCGGGTACCCGCTGGCGTACGCGTCGGGACTGGTGCTCGGCGCGCGACTCGGCGATCGTTACGGGCGGCGCCGGTTGTTCGTGGTCGGGCTGGCCGCCTTCGGTGCCGCCTCGTTGGCGTGCGGCCTCGCCGCAGATCCGGCGTCGCTGGTCGCCTTCCGATTCCTTCAGGGACTCGCCGCGGCCCTGATGGTTCCACAGGTGCTCACCTGCATCCAGGTGTTGTATCCGCCCGCGCAGCGGGGTACCGCCATGGGGATGTTCACCTCCGTGATCGGGTTGGCCGCCGTGGCGGGCCCGCTGCTCGGCGGCGTCATCACCGCAGGTGACTGGTGGGGGATGTCGTGGCGGCCGATCTTCCTCATCAATGTCCCGATCGCCGTCCTGGCGATCCTGGCCGCTCGCGCGTTCCTCCCGGAGTCCAAGGCGCAGGTGCCGGCCCCGATCGTTGTCAGGTCGGCGGTGCTGCTCGGCGCGGGGCTGGCGAGCCTGATGGTTCCGATCACCGTGGGTCCCGAACATGGCTGGCCTGCATGGGGATTCGGATGTATGGCGCTCGGGGTGGGTTTGCTGGCCGAATTCGGCCGTCGGCAGTGGACCTCGGCGCGGCGCGGTGTGGAGCCGATGGTGCCCCCGGCGGTGTTCGCCACCCGGTCGTTCACCGCCGGACTCGCGGCATTCGCCGCCTTCATGGTGCCGACCGGCGGGTTCTTCCTGGTCCAGTCGCTCTACGTGCAATCTGCATTGGGTTTCTCGGTGCTGCGCACCGGCCTGATGTGGCTGCCGTTCTCGGTGACGGTGTTCGTCGCCGCAGGCCTGTCGGCGACAGTCCTGGCACCCCGGTTCGGGGCATCGGTGCTGCGATGCGGCGCACTGGTCTTCGCCGTCGGCGTGGTCACGATGATGCTCGCGGCACGCACTGACGACCCCTACTGGTGGTTGGCGCTGACCCTGGTCCTGGCCGGGGTCGGTTTCGGGCTCGTGGTCGGGTCGGCAGGCCTGCTGGTGCTCGACGAGGTTCCGATTCACCGCGCGGGTGCCGCGTCGGGGGTGTTCAACACCGTGCAGGCGTTGTCGGTCGCGGTGGGTGCCGCGGCGATCGGGACGATCTTCAGCTCCGCGACGTCGGTGGGCGCCGGATACCGGGCGTCGATGATCGCGATGGTGGCGTTGCTTGTTTTCGGCGCGGTGGTGTCGTTCGCGATGCCCCGGCGGCGTGCGGCCGCTGTCACTGGTCAGAGTCGGTGAGGGGAGAGGTGTTGTGGCTCCCCCTCACCCGGCGTCAGAGCCGAGGTGGCGGGCGAAGAATCGGGCGGCCTCCTCACCCGCGAATTGCGGGACGCCGGTGTGGCCACCCATGTTGGCGCAGAGCGTCTTCTCGGTGGATCCGAAGGCGTCGAAGAGATCGAGAGCCATCCGCCGGTCGTTGCTCTCGTCATCCCACTGGAGAAGAACGTGCAGCGGGGCGGTGACGAGGCGTGCCTCTTCCATTGTCACCGACGGCACGTAGCTACCTGCGAAAAGCCCGGCTGCCGCAATACGTGGGTCGACGGCGGCCAGGCGGGTACCAACGGCGATCACGCCGCCCGAGAGCCCGACCTTGTCACCGATCTCCGGTCGCCCGAGGATCTCGTCGAGAGTGATCCGGCACTCCGGCACCGCCTGCTCAAGGAGGGGGAGCACCAGCCGATCGATGAGGTCTGCCCCGGGCCGTTCGCCGGCGGCGATCGCGCGGCGCAGGTCTGCTCGAGCGTCGTCGGCACCGGGCAGCGGGGTGCGATCGCCGGCACCGGGCGGCTCGATCGTGACAGCGGCGAAGCCGTCCGCGGCCGCACGACGGGCCCGTGCCGCCAGCCGGGGATACATGTGTCGGGTCCCGATACTGCCGGGTTGTCCGAGGACGATCAGTGGGACCGGAGTGGACCCGGAAGCCGCCGGCGGTGTCCACAGGATTCCGGTGAAGTCGCCGAGGGTGAACTCCCGCTCGGCGATACCGTCATCGAGAACTCGTTCAGAAGTGAAATGCATGGCCGTGCCTTTCGGAGCGTGCACAGGTGCGGCGCCCCGGGCGACCTATCGCCCGACCGTGACTCCTCCGAGGAGCACCGACGACAATTGATTCACAGGTGGCACCTCCTCGGGACGTTGCACGGAAACCTGACCATAGCCGGTCTATCGTGCTGCCGTCCAACCTATTTGATCGCTTCGCCAAGGGCGGCGCAGTCGGTGATCAGCGATCAGCCGACGGTGACGGTGGCGTGGTGGCCGATCGGGAAGTTGACCGAGTTCGCGATGAAACACCACTCGTGGGCGTCGCGGTGGGCATCGTGGGCGTCGGCGACCATCGACTCGTCGGCAACCGTGACCGTCGGGCGCAGCGTCGCCGAGGTGAAATGTCCGCCGTTGCCCTCCTGCGCCATGACGGCACTCGCCTCGTCGGTGTAGCCGGTGACGACGACGCCGCGGGTCACACACGCGTGCAGATACGACAGCAGGTGACACTGCGAGATCGCGATGAGCAGCAGATCCTCGGGATTGTGGTGCGTCGCATCGCCGCGAAACGCCGGATCCGCCGAACCGATCACATCGGGTTTACCGTCGACGCCGATGCGGACGGTGCGGTCGTAGTCGCGGTACCCGGACGTCCCGGTGCCGCGGTCGCCGATCCACGTGGTGGTGACGCGATAGTGGTGTTCGCCGGACATTGGCCGAGTATGCCCGCGCCGGTGACGGCCGCGATACCCGACGCGGTCGGAGAGCGTGGGGCCCGCCGACGGTAGGCTGGTAAGCCGCAGATACGCTCATCGCCGATCTTTCGAGGACTCACCCAGTGCAGACGCATGACATCAGGAAGCGATTCCTGGATCACTTCATCAAGGCCGGGCACACCGAGGTGCCCAGCGCCTCGCTGATCCTCGACGACCCGAACCTGCTGTTCGTCAACGCCGGCATGGTGCCGTTCAAGCCGTACTTCCTCGGTGAGCAGACCCCGCCGTTCGACCGCGCCACCAGCGTCCAGAAGTGCGTACGCACCCTCGACATCGACGAGGTCGGCATCACCACCCGTCACAACACCTTCTTTCAGATGGCGGGCAACTTCTCGTTCGGCGACTACTTCAAGCGCGAGGCGATCACCTTCGCGTGGACGCTGCTGACCAACAGCGTCGAGGACGGCGGATACGGCATTCCGGCCGAAAAGCTGTGGCCGACGGTCTATCTCGACGACGACGAGGCGGAGTCGATCTGGCGAGACGAGATCGGCGTGCCCGCCGAGCGCATCCAGCGACGCGGCATGAAGGACAACTACTGGTCGATGGGCGTCCCCGGTCCGTGCGGACCGTGTTCGGAGATCTTCTACGACCGCGGTCCGGCATACGGGATCGAAGGTGGACCCGAGGCCGACGAGGACCGCTACATCGAGATCTGGAATCTCGTGTTCATGCAGAACGTGCGCGGCCCGGGTGGCGGTAAGGAGGGCTACGAGATCCTCGGCCCGCTGCCCAAGAAGAACATCGACACCGGTATGGGCATCGAGCGCGTCGCCTGCCTGCTGCAAGGTGTCGACAACGTCTACGAGACCGATCTGCTCAAACCGATCATCGACCTCGCCGCGAGCGTGACCGGACGCGCCTACGGCGCCGGTGACCACGAGGCCGACGTCCGATTCCGCGTGATCGCCGACCACACCCGCACCGCCGCGATGCTCATCGGTGACGGCGTGCTGCCCGGCAATGACGGCCGCGGCTACGTGCTGCGCCGGTTGCTGCGCCGCGTGGTGCGCTCGGCGCGACTGCTCGGCGCCGGGAGCGCAGCGAGCGGGCCGAATGTCAGCGGCGCCGGGAGCGCAGCGAGCGGGCCGAATGTCAGCGGCGCCGGGAGCGCAGCGAGCGGGCCGAATGTCGACGGCGCGGACGCCCCGACGATGGGGGCGTTCATCGGTGCCGCGATCGACCTGATGGCGCCGTCGTATCCGGAACTCGCCGACAAGCGTGAGCACATCGTGAGTGTTGCGGTCGGCGAGGAAGCCTCGTTCGCCAAGACCCTCGCCGCCGGGTCGAAGTTGTTCGCAGATGCGGCCGCGGCCACCAAGGCGGCCAACAAGGGCACGCTCTCGGGCAACGATGCATTCACCCTGCACGACACCTACGGCTTCCCGATCGATCTGACCCTCGAGATGGCCGCCGAGGCCGGGTTACAGGTCGACGAGGGCGGCTTCACCGAACTGATGGCCGAGCAGAAGCAGCGAGCCAAGGCCGACGCGAACGCCCGTAAGACCGGGCACGCCGACGCCGGGGTGTACCGGGAGTTCCTCGATCGCGGACCCACCGAGTTCACCGGCTACGGAGAGCTCGTGTCCGAGGCGCGCGTAGTGGGTCTGATCGCCGACGGCGTGCGGGTCCGCAGCGCCGGCGCCGGTCAGGAACTGACGGTGATCCTCGACCGCACCCCGTTGTACGCCGAGTCCGGTGGCCAGATGGCCGACACCGGCTCCATCACCACCGGTGCCGGCGCCCGGCTGACCGTCAAAGATGTTCAGCGGGTGGGCAAGTCGGTGTGGTTACACAGCGTCATCGTCGATGCCGGGGAGATCGCCGAAGGCGATGAGGTCCTCGCGAGCGTCGACACGAGCTGGCGCCACGGTGCCACGCAAGGACACTCGGGTACCCACATGGTGCACGCCGCGCTCCGTCAGGTGCTCGGACCCGGTGCGACACAGGCCGGTTCGCTGAACCGCCCCGGATACCTGCGCTTCGACTTCCATGCATCGGGACCGCTGTCGGCCGAGCAACGCACCCAGATCGAGGAGATCTCCAACGAGGCAGTCGAGGCCGATTACCGGGTCAACACCTTCGAGACCGGTCTCGCCGAGGCGAAGGCGATGGGCGCGCTCGCACTGTTCGGGGAGAACTACGGCGACGAGGTGCGTGTCGTCGAGATCGGCGGCCCGTTCTCGATGGAACTGTGCGGTGGCACCCACGTCTCGTCGTCGGCGCAGATCGGACCGGTCACGCTGATCGGCGAGTCCTCGGTCGGTTCGGGGGTGCGCCGCGTCGAGGCCTACGTCGGCATGGACTCATTCCGCCATCTGTCGAAGGAACGCGCCCTGATGGCGGGTCTCGCGTCGTCGCTGAAGGTGCCCTCCGACGAGGTTCCCGCGCGCGTCGAGCAACTCGTCACGCGATTGCGTGACGCCGAGAAGCAACTGGAGAAGATGCGCGCCGAGGCGGCACGGGCGTCGGCGGCCGCGTTGCTCGATCGGGCGATCACGGTCGGGTCGACGTTGCTCGTCTCGGGCACGCTGCCCGGGCTCGACGCCAACGGATTGCGTTCGGTGGCAGGCGATCTGCGCGGCCGGGTCTCCGATCGTGCCGCGGTGATCGCATTGTTCTCCCCGGGTGAGGACGCCGAGCAGACCAAGGTGCCGTTCGTCGTCGCCACCACCGAGGCCGCCCGCTCGGCCGGGCTCAAGGCCGGTGATGTGGTCAAGGAGATCGCACCCATCCTCGGCGGCCGTGGCGGCGGCAAACCCGATCTGGCACAGGGGTCGGGAACCGATCCGGCCGGCGTGGACCCGGCGATCCGACGGATCTCCGAGCTCCTGCACTGATGGCGGCTCCGGGGCACGACGACCAGCAGACGCGGCGGGGCCGGCGTCTGGGCATCGATGTCGGCAGCGTGCGGATCGGCGTCGCGGTGTGCGATCCCGACGGCATACTCGCCACCCCGGTCGAGACCGTGCGACGGGACACGTCCGGAGGGTCGGATGTGACGAGAATCGCCGAACTTGCCGCCGAATACGAGGTCGTCGGTGTCGTGATCGGTTTGCCCAAGACGTTGCGCAACACCGACGGTGTTGCGGTGGCCGCCGCGCGGGAGTTCGGCGACGCCCTGACCTCCGCGATTGCCCCGGTGCTCGTCGAGTACGTCGATGAACGGCTCACCACGGTGACCGCGGCGCAGGCGTTGCGGGCGAGTGGCCGGTCGGCGAAGGCATCGCGTTCGGTGATTGATCAGGCGGCTGCGGTCGCTATTCTGCAGGGATGGCTGGACGCGCGACGATGAGCTCGTTGGCGCCGTCGCTTCGTCCGCCGATCGGAGGGTCCGATCGGTTCAGGTCCAGTGTGAGGCGCGACGTGCGCACGTGTCGGGGGACGGGCGGGGTTCACGCCGCGCCGTCGAACCGGAACCAGGGAGGGTATCCGCGGTGAGCGACGAACGGCATCGGAATCGCCATCGGGAGCGAGCGGACCACCCCGCCGACGGCATGGACCCCGATCGGTTGCGGTATTTCACGCAGCCGGTGGATGGGCGACCCAACACCCGGCATCGCCGCCGCCGCACGGGACCGGCGGGCACCCCGTCGGGATCATGGCCGGCAGTGCCGGCGTCTTCGGATGATCGGGTGGCCCGACCCGGGAATGGTCCCCAGACAGCGGCACCCCAGACAACGGCACCCCAGACAGCGGCACCCCAGACAGCGGCACAGGCGCCCGCGTCGCAGTCCGCCGACGAGACGACCCCATCTGCGCCGCAGCCGACGCTGCGTTCACGCGCCCAGCGGTCCGCCCCCCGCACCGCTCCGATCCCCGCGCCGCGGCAGGCCGAACCACAGCAGGCCGAATCACAGCGGACCGAACCACAGCGGGCCCGGCCACAGCGCGCGAAGCCGGAGCGCATCGATCCCGACGTATCGTCAGCCCCCGGGACCACGAGCCGGTCGGCGGCCCGTGACCGGTCGGCAGATCGCCGGCGGGAGGCAGGTGTGGCACCGGGCGCGCTGGCCGCCCTGGCCGAACCGACGCTCGCCGTTCCCGAGGCCGACGCCGACCTCGCCGATCGAGACGACACCGGATCCCTTCGCACCGATGATCGCGTCGATCACGACCTGACCGCACCGCACGAACTGGTCGAACCGGCCGACGACACCGTCCTCGCACCCGTATCCGACGACTCCCACCCAGACCTCGATGACCATCCCGAACGTCGTCCGGCGGCGGTCGCCCGTCGGCGCCGACGCCGGATCGGCATGGCCGTGGTGGCCGTCGTGATGCTGGCGCTGGTCGCCGGGGTGGGGTACTGGGGAGCGGACAAGGCCGGGCTCTTCGACTCCCGAAAGGACTACACGAACGCCGCGGGTACCGCCGACGTGCTCGTGCACGTCCCGGCGAATGCGTCGATCAAACAGATCGGCGGCATTCTCGTCGACGACAACGTCGTCGGCAGCGTCCGCGCGTTCGTCGACGCCGCCGATGGAGCCTCGCTGTCCAGCGGCTACTACAAGTTGCGCACCCAGATCCCGGCGGCGGAGGCGGTGAAGTTGATCACCGACTCCGACTCGACCAACCGCGTCGGGCGCATCGTCGTACCTCCCGGCACCCCGCTGGACACCAAGCGCGACACCTCGGGACGCGTCACCCCGGGCATCTTCGCGATGATCGCCGACCAGACCGGCGTCGAGATCAACGGACAACGCCTCGGGGTGACCGAGCAGCAACTGTCCGACGCGGCCGCCAACGCGAGTATCACCGAGCTCGGTGTCCCGAGCTGGGCGCAGGAGTCGGTGACGGCACTCAACGGCGACCATCGCCGGATCGAGGGCCTGATCGCGCCCGGCACGTGGGAGGACATCGATCCGCACGACAACGCCACGCAGATACTCAACACCCTGATCACCAAGAGCGCCGCCATGTACGAGGGCTGGGGACTGGTGAGCAACAACAAGTCCGGGCTCAGTCCCTATCAGACGTTGGTCGCCGCATCGTTGCTGCAGGGCGAGGTGCAACCCGACGACTACCCGAAGGTGGCGCGGGTCATCCTGAACCGGCTCGCCAAAGGCCAACGGCTGGAATTCGATTCGACCGCCAATTACACCGCCAGCGTCGTCGACCTGAACCTGCACGACGACGCGCTCAAGGCCGACACGCCGTGGAACACCTACGTGCGCAAGGGCCTTCCGCCGACACCGATCGGTGCGGTGGAGGAGCCGTCCGTCGAGGCGATGGAGCAGCCCGCCGACGGCGACTGGCTGTACTTCGTGACCGTCGACTCCAAGGGGACGACACTGTTCACCGACGACTTCGATCAGCATCGGCGCAACATCGCCACCGCATGCCAGAACAAATTCATCACGTGCCGGTGACCGGTCCGCTCGACGAGGCCGGCTCGGTGCTGGCGCGTCCGCCGCTGTGCGCCCCGGTGGGCGGGCGCACCGCCCGCCGAGCCACGGTGCTCGGCTCCCCGGTGTCGCATTCGAGATCGCCGGATCTGCACCTGGCCGCCTACCGTGCGCTGGGGTTGGAGGACTGGACCTACACGCGGCGTGAGTGCACCGCAGCGGATCTTCCGGGGGTCGTCGCCGCGGCGCCGGCCGAGCAGATCGGTTTCTCGGTCACGATGCCGAACAAACTCGCCGCGCTCGCCGTCGCCGACGAGCGCACCGAACGTGCGGTCCTGGTGGGTTCGGCGAACACACTGGTGCGGACCGTGACCGGTTGGCGAGCGGACTGCACCGACATCGACGGCATGACCGGTGCACTCGAACACCTCGGTGTCGCGGCAAACGTCGTCGGCGGTGACCTTCCCGATTCCGCGGTGCTCGTCGGGGCCGGAGGTACCGCGTTACCGTCCGTCGCGGCGCTCGCCGCGGTCGGGATCGGCGAACTCACCGTCGTCGCCCGCAGCGCGCAGCGCGCCGCCGACGTGCTCACTCTGGCGCGCGATCTCGGGATGTCGGTGCAGGTGGCCGATTTCGCGAGCACCGACGACCTGAGCCGGCGCTGCCGTGACGCCGCGGTCACCGTCTCCACGGTCCCGGCGTCGGCGACCACACCGGTGATCGACGCCGTCTCGGGCTCCGCGCGTCTGGTCGACGTCATCTACGACCCGTGGCCCACCCCGCTGGCCACCGCGGTTCGGGCTGCGGGTGGTCGGGTGGCCGGTGGACTGGTGATGCTGCTGAACCAGGCGTTCAGCCAGGTCGAGCAATTCACTGGCCTGCCGGCACCGCGCACGGTGATGGCCGAGGTGTTCGCCGGAGCCGACGCGGCCTCCTGACGCACTCACAGAGACGGGACGGTCCACAGCCCGACGCCGGCGGGCCGTCCGGCGCCCGAGCCCACCGACGCCACCGACCACACTGGCGGCATGGTTGCGACGGCGCTGGTGGTGATGATCTGGCTCGCGGTGGTCGCCGAGAGCGACCGGCGCACCGCGCGCATCCCGAATCGATTGCTGTGGCCGGGCGTGCTCGCGGTGGTCGTCGGCGGGCTGACGGCCCCGCACGTGCTGATCGCGGCCCTGGCCGGGGCCGTTCCGTACCTGCTCGCCTTCACCCGCCGATGGTGCGGGGGAGCCGACGTCAAACTCGGATTCGTCCTCGGTGGCCTCCTCGCGCACCCGGTCGCGGCACTGCTGATGGTTGCGCTCGCCCAGGTGGGAGTCCTGATCGGACATCGGCGTGGCGGCCCGGTGCGACGCCCGCACGGCCCCACGCTGATCCTTGCCGCGGTCCTCGTCCTGGCGATCGGTTGAGGCTCGTGCGCCGGTCGTCGGCGCCGGCGGCCGGGCCTGGTCAAGGCTGTTCGCGGGCCGCGTGGCCCGCATGGAACAATGGATTCTTGTGTTGCGCTGGATAACAGCCGGAGAGTCGCATGGCCCGGCACTCGTGGCGATCGTCGAGGGTATGGTCGCCGGAGTTGAGATCACCTCGTCGGATATCGCCGAACAGTTGGCCCGTCGCCGTCTCGGATACGGACGAGGGGCCCGGATGAAGTTCGAGGCAGACAAGGTGACGGTGATCGGCGGTCTGCGCCACGGACTCTCGATGGGCGGTCCGATCGCGGTCGAGATCGGCAACACCGAGTGGCCCAAATGGGAGACGGTGATGTCGGCCGATCCGGTCGATGCCGCCGAACTCGACGGCAGCGCGCGCAATGCGCCCCTCACCCGTCCGCGTCCCGGGCATGCCGACTACTCGGGGATGCTCAAGTACGGCTTCGACGATGCGCGCCCGGTGCTCGAGCGGGCCAGCGCCCGCGAAACTGCCGCGCGGGTCGCCGCGGGCACCGTCGCCCGCAACTTCCTGCGGCAGGTGCTCGGCGTTGACGTCGTCTCGCACGTGATCTCCATCGGGGCGAGCGAGCCCTACGACGGCCCGCCGCCCCGGATCGCCGACCTCGAGGCGATCGACGCAAGCCCGGTCCGTGCCTTCGACTCCGACGCCGAGGCGGCGATGATCGCCGAGATCGAGGCGGCCAAGAAGGACGGCGACACCCTCGGTGGCGTGGTGGAGGTCGTCGCGACGAATGTGCCGGTCGGGCTCGGCTCGCACGTGAGTGGTGAGACCCGCCTCGACGCCCGACTCGCCGGTGCACTCATGGGGATCCAGGCGATCAAGGGTGTCGAGGTCGGTGACGGTTTCGCGACCGCGCGTCGCCGTGGCAGCGCCGCCCACGACGAGATGGTCCCCGGGCCCGACGGCGTGCTGCGGTCGACCAACCGGGCCGGTGGCCTCGAGGGCGGCATGACCAACGGCGAGGACGTGCGGGTGCGGGTGGCGATGAAGCCGATCTCGACGGTGCCGCGCGCCCTGTCGACCATCGACATGAGCACCGGCGATCAGGCCAGCGCCATCCATCAACGATCGGACGTGTGCGCGGTGCCCGCGGCGGGTGTGGTCGCCGAGGCCATGGTCGCGCTGGTACTCGCCCAGGCGGCGCTGGAGAAGTTCGGCGGCGATTCGGCCACCGAAACCGGTGAGAACCTGCGCGGCTACCTCAAGCACGTCGAGTCCCGGCCCCCGCGTTCATGACCGGCGCATCACTGCCGGTGACCGGCGGTCCCGATCGTCCGGTCGCCGTGCTCGTCGGGTTCATGGGTGCCGGAAAGTCCACGGTCGGACGGATACTCGCCGACAAGCTCGGCGTCGACTTCGTCGACACCGACGCCGAGATCGTGACCCGCACCGGCCAGACCATCCCGGAGATCTTCACCGGTGCCGGGCCCACCCGGTTCCGCCAGATCGAATGCGACGTCGTCACCGACGTCCTGGAGAACCACCGCGGGGTGGTGGCCCTCGGCGGGGGTGCGGTGACCACCGAAGCGGTCCGTGACGCGCTCGACGGACACCGTGTCGTCCACCTGAAAATCGGTGCCGAGGACGGCTTCTCGCGCGTCTCGGGGTCCGATCGACCGCTGCTGGCCGCCGGCGATCCGGCCACCCGCTACCGTGAACTGCTGACCGAACGCGCCGAGACCTACAGCGGTGTCGCGACCATCGAGGTCGATGCGGCCGACGGTGACGCGCAGGATGTCGCCGACGTCATCATCGCCGCGATCGCCCGCGAACTCGTACCCGAGAGGACCACATGAGCGACCCGACGACCACCGAGCCGGTACGGATCCGCGTCAATGCCGGGTCGCCGTATGACGTGATCATCGGTCGCGGTCTGCTCGGTGAGCTCGCCGATGCTGCCGCCGGCGCCGATCGGATCGCGATTCTGTATCAGCCGACGCTCGCCCAGACCGCGGAGCAGATCCGGGAATACCTGTCCGGCAAGGGATTCGACGCACATCGTGTCGAGATCCCGGACGCCGAGGCCGGCAAGGATCTCGCGGTCGCCGCATTCTGCTGGGACGTGTGCGGCCGGATCGGGCTCAAACGCAACGACAAGATCATCTCGTTGGGCGGCGGCGCCGCGACCGACCTGGCCGGATTCGTGGCCGCCACCTGGATGCGGGGGATCGGGGTCATCCACGTTCCCACCACCCTGCTGGCGATGGTCGACGCCGCGGTCGGCGGCAAGACCGGCATCAACACCGATGCCGGCAAGAACCTGGTGGGCGCATTCCACGAGCCCGACGCGGTACTCATCGACATCGCGACCCTCGAGACGGTACCGCGCAACGAGGTGATCGCCGGGCTGGCGGAGGTCATCAAGACCGGATTCATCGCCGACCCGACGATCCTCGACATCATCGAGGCCGACCCGGCCGCGGCCACCGACCCGACCGCCGACGTCCTCCCCGAGCTCATCCGACGATCGGTGCAGGTCAAGGCCGATGTGGTGTCCGCCGACCTCAAGGAGTCGTCGCTGCGGGAGATCCTGAACTACGGTCACACGCTCGGTCACGCCATCGAGCGTCGCGAACGCTACCGCTGGCGCCACGGCGCGGCGGTGTCGGTGGGGCTGGTCTTCGCCGCCGAACTCGCGCGGCTGGCCGGTCGGCTCGACGACGCGACCGCCGATCGGCACGCGGCGATCCTCTCCCTCGTCGGATTGCCGACGACCTACGACGCCGATGCCCTCGGCGATCTGCTCACCACGATGGCGGGCGACAAGAAGAACCGCTCCGGGGTCATGCGTTTCGTGGTCCTCGACGGACTCGCCAAACCCGGACGCCTCGAGGGCCCCGACCCTTCGCTGGTCGCCGCCGCGTACTCGGCGGTTGCCGCGGAAGCGGCGCCGGGCGGGGCGACCCTGCTCTGAGCCTGATGATTCTGGGACTGATGATTCTGGGCCGCACGATTCTGGGCCGGACAACGAGGGACGGCGTCGGTGTGTGAACAGTGTGTCGTCTCGCCCGTCTACTTCGGCGAACCGCTACCCGGGTGGACGCTGGCGCGCGCTCGGTTGGAATCGCCGGTGGCCGACTGGCGCCAGGGACAGTGGGGACTGATCCGCGCGGACGACCCGACTTTCGTGTGGTGGACCACCCCGACACCGAGTCCGACGCGGGGTATGTCGGAGGACGAGGAAGACGCGTGGTGGGCCGAACGGGCTGGGGGACACCAGGACCTCGCGGCGCAGGACCCCGAGGTCGAACGCGAACTCTGGGCCACCGACGAACGGTGCGCCGACTTCCTCTCCGCTTTCCGTGCGTGCTCACCGAACGACGGCTTCGATCTGGTGACCGCCGCCGCCCACTGTGGCTACGAACGTGCTCGTGACGGAGTTTTCGAGATCTGGTTCTTCGACTACCTGGGTGACCATCTTCGCAGCGCGCCTGCAGAGGTCGATCCGTACGATGAGCGGCCCGAGTTGGTGCGCGATCTGCCCTTCGACGCCACTATCGGGCGGCACCCGTTGCCTGGCGAGCCGTTCTACCGACAGTGAGTCTCCGCACGCTGCCCGAGGACCGGGCGAGGTGCGTCAGACCCGCTCGATCTGCTCGGTTGGTTGCGCGTCGGGGTGCACCGACCAGTCGTCGTCATGGGAGTTCTTGCGCTGATCGCGGCGCATCAGCCAGCGACCCACCGCCGCGCCGACGAACGCGGGGACAAAGATCAGCAGCGCGGTGAACGAGCCACCGGCGATCAGTTCGACCCACAAGCTGGCCTGGCCGATCCCGGCGAAGACGAAGCTGCCCAGGATCCAGGAGATGAGGCCCGCGACGACACCTGCGAAGACGCCGGCCTTGAGCCAGCGGACGGTCAGGTCCTCGTAATCGTCGGGATCGGGGTTGGCCCGCGCGTCGGCGATGCCGTCGATGCCGCCCCAGAGCAGGGACACCAGCACGACCACGGCGACCGCGATCGTCTTCCACACCGTGGAATGCAGGGGAGCGTGGATGATGGCCAGTCCGAGTACCACTCGGGCCGCGACGTGTACCGCGGTCATGACGACTCCGCGCAGCAACCAGGAGGAGAACATGCCGAACACGTTACTAGAGGGTCAGCACATCCAGTGCTCTTGGCCACACTTTGAATCATGTCGTAGGTCCTGTCCCGGAATGCGTCGGGCTAGCGTGAACCGATGACCCCCACACATGACCACGCCGGTCGTCGTGATCGGCTGCGCGACCTGATCGTCAGTGGTGACCACGCCGTCGATGCCTTCCTGGTCGGTGATCTCACCAACGTGCGCTACCTGACCGGGTTCACCGGCTCCAACGGTGCGGTGTTGATCTCGGCCTCGGGTCCGGCGGGTGACCGGATCTGCACCGACGGCCGTTATCAGACCCAGGTCGGTGAGCAAGCCGGCGACCTCGAGGCCGTCCTCGCCCGCGACTGCCCACCGGCACTGCTGCGCGTCGCCGCCGACGCCGGGGCGCGCCGGGTCGGTTTCGAGGCCGACGCCCTCACGGTCGCCGCGCACCGGGCCCTCGGTGCGGACGCACCCGACGGTGTCGAACTCGTCGGCCGGACCGGCCTGGTCCAGGGCCTACGGGAAATCAAGGATGCCGGGGAGATCGCACTGCTGCGGCAGGCCTGCCGGATCGGCGACGAGGCACTCGCGGCACTCATCGACGGCGGAGGATTACGGGCGGGTGCCACCGAACGAGAGGTCGCTCGCGCCCTGGAATGGGAGATGTACCGGCACGGCGCCGACGCGGTGGCCTTCGAGACGATCGTCGCCGCCGGCGCCCATTCGGCGATCCCACACCATCGCCCCACCCACGAGGTGCTCGCCGACGGCGACTTCGTCAAGATCGACTTCGGTGCGGTGTTCGGCGGTTACCACTCGGACATGACCCGGACCTTCGTGCTCGGTCGCGCCGCACCGTGGCAGCGTGAGATCTACGAGCTCGTCGCCACCGCACAGTCCGCCGGTCGGGCGGCGCTGCACCCAGGTGCCGACCTGCGCGGGGTGGACGCCGCGGCCCGGACGGTGATCGCCGACGCCGGTCACGCGGAGAACTACGTGCACGGTCTCGGACACGGAGTCGGCCTCGAGATCCACGAAGCGCCCGGAATCGGCAAGCTCGCAACGGGTACACTGCCTTGCGGCGCAGCGGTGACCGTGGAACCCGGGGTCTACCTCCCGGGCCGAGGTGGAGTCAGGATCGAGGACACCCTCGTCGTCACCGACGGCGATCCGGAGCTGCTGACCGCCAGCGACAAGACATTCACCGTCATCTGACGGTTCTCGACGTCAAGAAGGAAGAGACGACACATATGGCGACCACCGCCGATTTCAAGAACGGCCTCGTGCTGCGCATGGATGACCAGCTCTGGCAGATCCTGGAGTTCCAGCACGTCAAGCCCGGCAAGGGTCCGGCCTTCGTGCGCACCAAGATCAAGAACATCCTGTCCGGCAAGACCGTTGACAAGACCTTCAACGCCGGGGTCAAGGTGGAGACCGCGACCGTCGACCGTCGCGACATGACCTACCTCTACAACGACGGCACCGACTACGTCTTCATGGACGCCCAGGACTACGAGCAGTACTCGCTGGCACCGGCCACCGTCGGCGACGGCGCCCGGTTCCTGTTGGAGAACATGACCGTGCAGGTCTCGCTCAACGACGGCACCCCGCTCTTCGTCGAACTGCCGGTCACCGTCGAGCTCGAGGTCACCCACACCGATCCGGGCCTGCAGGGCGACCGCTCCACCGGCGGCACCAAGCCCGCCACCCTGGAGACGGGTGCCGAGATCGCGGTTCCGCTGTTCATCAACACCGGCGACAAACTGAAGGTCGACTCGCGCGACGGCAGTTACCTCGGCCGCGTCAACAACTAGCGAGATCCCCACACGTGAAGCAGCCCGGAACCCGACACAAGGCGCGCCGCCGCGCCATCGACCTGCTGTTCGAGGCGGAGGCCAAGGACGTCAGCCCGGCCGAACTCGTCGCCGAACGGCGGGAGCTGGTGCAAACCGACGAGAGTGTCGGACAGATCCATCCCTACACCGCGCGGGTCGTCGACGGTCTGGTCGCCGACGAGGCGCAGATCGACGCGGTCATCTCCTCGCACCTGAAGGGCTGGACCCTGCAGCGACTACCCGCTGTGGATCGGGCGATCCTGCGCCTGGCCACCTGGGAGTTGTTCAACGCCACCGACGTCGATCCGATCGTCGTGGTCGACGAGGCGGTCGAGCTCGCCAAGGAACTGTCCACCGACGACTCGCCCGCCTTCGTCAACGGGGTGCTGCAGACGATCGCCGACCTCGCCCCGCAGGTGCGGGCCGCGCAGGCGGCGGGTTCGGACCGCGACAACCACTGAGCTCGAGTCCACCGGGGCCGGCGCGGCTCGAGTCCGGTTCGGCGTACACGATGCCGGCGTGTAGTCTTGGCCGCGACAGACATCCTTTAACGATCCGTCCCGTGAGGCGGAGAAGGAGGTCGGCGTGGTCACGCCCACCGACGGTGCACCCTCAGGTAGACGAGTTCTCCTCGACGCCGGCGACGTCTCGCGGACCATTGCCCGCGTCGCACACCAGGTGATCGAGAAGAACGCTCTCGACGCCCCCGACGCCCCCCGCGTCATCATCATCGGGATTCCCACTCGCGGAACCACTCTCGCCGACCGCTTGGCCGCCAAGATCGGCGAATTCGCCGGACGCGACATCCCCGTCGGCTATCTCGACATCACCCTGTATCGCGACGATCTGCGCGACAAACCCCACCGCCCTCTCGAGCGCACGATGGTGCCGCCCGGCGGCGTCGACCACGCGATCGTGATCCTCGTCGACGACGTCCTCTACTCCGGTCGTACGGTGCGGGCCGCCCTCGACGCCCTGCGCGACCTCGGCCGCCCCGACGCGGTGCAACTCGCCGTCCTCATCGATCGCGGCCATCGCGAATTGCCTTTGCGCGCAGACTATGTCGGCAAGAACATCCCGACCTCGCGTGACGAGAGCGTGGCCGTGCACCTCGTCGAGCACGACGGGCTCGACGAGGTCGTGCTGAGCGCGGCCGGGTCGGGGGATCGCTGATGCGGCACCTGCTGTCCACCGAGGACCTGTCGGCGGCCGAGGCCACCGAGTTGCTCGACGAGGCCGAACGCTTCGAGCAGGCACTGACCGGACGTGAGGTCCGCAAGCTGCCGACGCTGCGCGGGCGCACCGTCATGACGGTCTTCTACGAGAACTCCACCCGCACCCGGGTGTCCTTCGAGACCGCAGGGAAATGGATGAGCGCCGACGTGATCAACGTCTCGGCCTCGAGTTCCTCGGTCGGCAAGGGCGAGTCGCTACGAGACACCGCGATGACCCTGCGCGCCATCGGCGCCGACGCGCTGATCGTTCGGCATCCGGCTTCGGGTGCGGCACAACAGATCGCGCAATGGACCGAGGGGCAGGACGGCATCGGTCCGTCGGTGATCAACGCCGGCGACGGCATGCACGAACACCCCACGCAGGCGCTGCTCGACGCCCTCACGCTGCGTCAACGACTCGGCTCGCTGCAGGGTCGCCGCGTCGCGATCGTCGGCGACGTCCTGCACTCCCGGGTGGCCCGCTCCAACGCTCATCTGCTCTCGACCCTCGGCGCGGAGGTGGTGCTGGTGGCGCCACCGACACTGCTGCCGGTGGGCGTCGACACCTGGCCGGTGACCGTGTCGAGCGACCTCGACGCCGAACTCCCGGCCGTGGACGCGGTGATGATGCTGCGCGTACAGGCCGAACGCATGAACGGCGGTTTCTTCCCCAGTGCACGCGAATACTCGGTGCGCTACGGGCTCTCCGAGCGGCGGCTGGGATTACTCGGTGACGACGCGGTGATCCTGCACCCGGGACCGATGTTGCGTGGCATGGAGATCGGTTTCTCGGTCGCCGACGCACCCGCGGCGACCGTCCTGGAACAGGTGCGCAACGGAGTCCATGTGCGGATGGCGGTGTTGTTCCGCCTGCTCGTCGGGACCGAACAGTCAGGAGTATCGCAGTGAGCGCCCCGAGGAACATCGGAACTGTTGTCCTGCAACAGGTTCGGCCGTACGGCGAGGACCCGGTCGACGTGGTCGTCGTCGACGGGGTGATCACCGGGATCGGGACGTCGGTGACGGTGCCCGAGGGAGCCGAGCGCATCGACGGGGCCGGTGCCGTGCTCCTGCCGGGCCTCGTCGACCTGCACACCCACCTGCGCGAGCCGGGCCGGGAGGACACCGAGACCATCCGCACCGGCTCGCGGGCCGCGGCGCTCGGTGGGTACACGGCGGTGTTCGCGATGGCAAACACCGATCCGGTCGCCGACAACTCGACGATCACCGACAACGTATGGCGGATCGGCCGCGACGTCGGTCTGGTCGACGTCCACCCGGTCGGTGCGGTCACCGTCGGCCTCGGCGGTCAGCAACTCGCCGAGATGGGCATGATGGCGGCCGGCGTCGCGGGTGTCCGCATGTTCAGCGACGACGGGAAGTGCGTCCACGACCCACTGATCATGCGGCGCGCCCTCGAATATGCCACCGGCCTCGGCGTACTGATCGCCCAGCATGCCGAGGAGCCGCGACTGACCAAGGGGGCCGTCGCCCACGAGGGTGCGAACGCGGCACGGCTGGGTTTGACCGGGTGGCCCCGCGCCGCCGAGGAATCGATCGTGGTGCGCGATGCGCTGCTGGCCCGCGATGCCGGGGCGCGAGTGCACATCTGCCACGCCTCCACCGAGGGCACCGTCGAGTTGGTGCGCTGGGCCAAGGAACAGGGCATCGCCATCACCGCCGAGGTCACCCCGCATCACCTGCTGCTCACCGACGAACGCCTGGCCACCTACGACGCGGTCAACAAGGTGAACCCGCCGCTGCGGGAGGCCCGCGACACCGCAGCGCTGGTGCAGGCACTGGCCGACGGCATCGTCGACTGCGTGGCCACCGATCACGCGCCACACGCCGCGCAGGACAAGTGCTGCGAATTCGCCCTGGCCAAGCCCGGCATGCTCGGGCTCGAGACGGCGTTGCCGATCATCGTGGCGACCATGGTCGAACCCGGATTGCTGGACTGGCGCGGGGTCGCCCGGGTGATGAGCGAACGGCCCGCGCAGATCGTCGGACTCACCGATCAGGGTCGTCCCATCGCCGTCGGCGAACCGGCCAACCTGACCCTGGTCGACCCCGACTCGCCGTGGGTCGTGCGGGGAGACGAGCTGGCCAGTCTGTCGTCGAACACGCCGTACGAGGAGATGACGATGCCCGCGCGGGTGATCGCCACGCTGCTGCGGGGGGTCGTCACCGCCCGGGACGGGCAGGCGAGCGCATGAGTGAGATCTTCCTCGACCTGATCATCGTGATCGTCGTGCTGGCCGCGTGGCTGGCGCTGGTGGCCCTGTTGCTGCGGGGCTGGCGCAATCGAGGTCGACGCCAGGCCGAGGCGATCGGCGAGATCCCGGCGTTCCCCGGCGATCCGGGTATCGCGCTCCTCGGCCCGGATTCCGGACTGTACCTCGGTGCCACCCTCGCACCGAGCTGGCAGAACCGGGTCGCCGTCGGCGATTTCGGTGATCGCGCCGCCGCCGACCTCTCGGCGTTCACCGACGGCATCGGCATCGAGCGCGCCGGGGCGTCGACGATCTGGATACCGCGGTCGTCGATCACCGCGGTCCGTACCGAGAACGGCCATGCAGGGAAGGTGATGGGCCGCGGCGGCGTGCTGGTGATCCGCTGGACACTGCCGTCGGGAACCGAGATCGACTCGGGCTTCCGCGCCGACGACAAGGCCGTCTACCCGCCCTGGATCGCCGAATTCACCGCGACACCGGCCGATTCCGAGACCCCGGCCCACGTTGAGACACTGACCGATAGCGAACAGGGGAAAGATCAATGACCGCAGCGGTTCTGGTGCTCGAGAACGGCCAGGTGTTCTCCGGGCAGCCCTACGGAGCCACCGGCGAGACACTCGGTGAGGCCGTGTTCTGCACCGCGATGACCGGATATCAGGAGACCCTGACCGACCCCAGCTATCACCGCCAGATCGTGGTGGCCACCGCACCGCAGATCGGCAACACCGGATGGAACACCGAGGACGGCGAATCGACCGGCAGCGCCGGCAGCGACGGCATCGACGGTGACTCCGGCAAGATCTGGGTGGCCGGTTACGCGATCCGCAATCCCACACGGCGCGTGTCGAATTGGCGAGCCACGACGAGCCTCGACGAGGAACTCACCCGTCAGGGCGTGGTCGGTATCGCCGGCATCGACACCCGCACGGTGGTGCGCATCCTGCGTGACCACGGATCGATGCGTGCCGGGGTGTTCTCCGGTCCGGCGCTCGCCTCGACCGAGGAGATGCTCGAGCGGGTACGCAGCCAGCCGTCGATGAAGGGCGCCGACCTCGCCGGCGAGGTGTCCACCGACCGGGGCTATCTCGTCGAGCCCGCGCAGCAGGCGCGACTGACCGTCGCCGCCATCGATCTGGGTATCAAGACCAACACCCCTCGGATGTTCACCCAGCGCGGCGTGGCGGTGCATGTGCTGCCCTCCGACACGTCCTTCGCGGCCATCCGCGAACTGCGGCCCGACGGGGTGTTCCTGTCCAACGGACCCGGCGACCCGGCGACCGCCGATGCCGCCGTCGCGCTGACCCGCGAGGTCCTCGGAGCGGATCTGCCACTGTTCGGGATCTGCTTCGGCAACCAGATCCTCGGGCGGGCGCTGGGCCGCGCCACCTACAAGATGACCTTCGGACACCGCGGGATCAACATCCCGGTCATCGACCATGCCACCGGCACGGTGTCGATCACGTCGCAGAATCACGGGTTCGCTCTCGAGGGCGGGGCCGGCGAGGAGTTCGACACCGACTTCGGACGGGCCCGCGTCAGCCACACCTGCGCCAACGACGGAACCGTCGAGGGTGTCGAATTGCTCTCGGGCCGTGCGTTTTCGGTGCAGTACCACCCGGAGGCCGCGGCCGGACCCCATGACGCCGCCTACCTTTTCGACAAATTCGTCACCCTGCTCGAGGGTGACCGCGCCAACGGAACGAGGGCCTGATGCCGCGCCGCACCGACCTGTCACACGTCCTGGTGATCGGTTCCGGACCGATCGTCATCGGTCAGGCCTGCGAGTTCGACTACTCCGGCACCCAGGCGTGCCGCGTCCTCAAGGCCGAGGGCCTACGGGTGAGCCTGGTGAACTCCAACCCGGCCACGATCATGACCGACCCGGAGTTCGCCGACGCCACCTACATCGAGCCGATCACCGCCGAATACGTCGAGAAGGTCATCGAGGCCGAACGCGACGCCGGGCACCCCATCGACGCCGTGCTGGCCACCCTCGGCGGTCAGACAGCGCTGAACACGGCTGTGGCACTGCATGATCGGGGTTCGCTGGAGAAGTACGGCATCGAGTTGATCGGCGCCGACTTCGATGCCATCCAGCGTGGTGAGGACCGGCAGATGTTCAAGGACATCGTCGCCAAGGTCGGCGGCGAGAGCGCCCGCTCCGCCGTCTGCCACACCATGGCGGAGGTTCGCGAGACCGTCGCCGAACTCGGCTATCCGGTGGTGGTGCGACCCTCGTTCACCATGGGCGGCCTCGGGTCGGGTATGGCCTACGACGAGAACGACCTCGAGCGCATCGCCGGCGGTGGACTCGCCGCGTCGCCGACGGCGAATGTGCTCATCGAGGAGTCGATCCTCGGGTGGAAGGAATACGAGCTCGAGCTGATGCGCGACAACCGCGACAACGTGGTCGTCATCTGCTCCATCGAGAACGTCGACCCGGTCGGGGTGCACACCGGCGACTCGGTGACCGTGGCCCCGGCGATGACACTCACCGACCGCGAATACCAGAAGATGCGCGACCTCTCGATCGCCATCCTGCGCGAGGTCGGCGTCGACACCGGCGGCTGCAACATCCAGTTCGCGCAGGACCCCGCCGACGGCCGTCTCGTCGTCATCGAGATGAATCCGCGTGTCTCGCGCTCCTCGGCATTGGCCTCCAAGGCAACGGGATTCCCGATCGCCAAGATCGCCGCGAAGCTCGCGATCGGGTACAGCCTCGACGAGATCACCAACGATATCACCAAGGAGACGCCGGCCTGCTTCGAGCCGACGCTCGACTACGTCGTGGTCAAGGCGCCGCGGTTCGCGTTCGAGAAGTTCCCCGGCGCCGACGACACACTGACCACCACCATGAAGTCGGTGGGCGAGGCGATGAGTCTGGGCCGGTCGTTCGCCGAGGCGCTGGGCAAGGTGATGCGGTCGCTGGAGAACAAGGCGGCCGGGTTCTGGACCGAACCCAACCGGCCCGACCCGTCGACGGTGGATCTCGAGGCACTGCTCGACGAGTTGCGCACCCCCAAGGACGGCCGGCTCTACGGCATCATGCTGGCCTTCGATGCCGGCGCCACCGTTGAGCAGTTGTACGAGGCCACCGCGATCGACCCGTGGTTCCTCGCCGAGATCGGCGGGATCGCGGCGCTGGGCGCCGAGATCCGCGACGCCGGGCAACTCACGGCGGAGTTGCTGCGCGAGGCGAAGTCGACCGGCTTCTCCGATCGCCAGATCGCGGCGCTGCGTTCCGATTTCGCCGATGAGGACGCGGTCCGCGCCTTCCGGCACGCCTCGGGTGTCCGCCCGGTCTACAAGACCGTCGACACGTGCGCGGCCGAGTTCGAGGCCAAGACCCCGTACCACTATTCGACCTATGAACTCGATCCGGCGGCGACCAGCGAGATCGCGCCGCAGCCCGATCGGCCCAAGGTCCTGATCCTCGGTTCGGGACCCAACCGCATCGGGCAGGGCATCGAGTTCGACTACTCGTGCGTGCATGCCGCGCTCACGCTCAGCGAGGCCGGCTACGAGACGGTCATGGTCAACTGCAACCCGGAGACCGTCTCGACCGACTACGACACCGCCGATCGCCTGTACTTCGAGCCGCTGACCTTCGAGGACGTCCTCGAGGTGTTCCACGCCGAGTCGGAGTCGGGGACCGTCGCCGGCGTCATCGTCCAGCTGGGCGGGCAGACCCCGCTGGGGTTGGCCGACCGGCTCGAATCCGCGGGTGTCCCCATCGTCGGCACGAGCCCCGCGGCGATCGACCTCGCCGAGGACCGTGGTGAATTCGGCAAGGTGCTGACCGCCGCGGGACTGCCCGCCCCGGCGTTCGGGACGGCCACCAGCTTCGACGAGGCGCGCGAGACCGCCGCCCGGATCGGCTACCCGGTCCTGGTGCGTCCCTCCTACGTGCTCGGCGGGCGCGGTATGGAGATCGTCTACGACGAGTCATCCCTGGCCGACTACATCTCGCGCGCAACCGAATTGACCCCCGATCACCCGGTGCTGGTGGACCGGTTCCTCGAGGACGCGGTGGAGATCGACGTCGACGCGCTGTGCGACGGCACCGAGGTCTACATCGGCGGGATCATGGAGCACATCGAGGAGGCCGGTATCCACTCAGGCGACTCGGCGTGCGCGCTGCCGCCGATCACCCTCGGTCGCGCGGACCTGCAGATGGTGCGAGAGTCGACGGAGGCACTGGCCAAGGGGATCGGGGTACGCGGCCTGCTCAACGTCCAGTACGCGCTCAAGGACGACACCCTCTACGTGCTCGAGGCCAACCCCCGCGCGAGCCGCACGGTGCCGTTCGTCTCCAAGGCCACCGCGGTACCGCTGGCCAAGGCATGCGCCCGCGTCATGTTGGGCACCTCCATCGCCGAGCTGCGCGATCAGCGCATCCTCGCCGCCGACGGCGACGGTGGCCACGCCCCGGTGCACGCACCGATCGCCGTGAAGGAAGCGGTGTTGCCGTTCAACAGGTTCCGCCGCCACGACGGCACCGGGGTCGACTCGCTGCTCAGTCCGGAGATGAAGTCCACCGGTGAGGTGATGGGCATCGACGCCGATTTCGGGCGGGCCTTCGCCAAGTCGCAGACCGCCGCCTACGGGTCGCTGCCCACCGACGGCGCCGTCTTCGTGTCGGTGGCCAACAAGGACAAGCGGGCGCTGTTGTTCCCGGTCAAGCACCTCGCCGACCTCGGATTCACCATCCTGGCCACCGAGGGCACCGCAGAGGTGTTGCGGCGCAACGGCATCGAGTCGCAAACGGTGCGCAAGCACTTCGAGGCGCAGCCGGGGGAGCCGACCATCCTCGACGCCATCCGCGCCGGTGAGGTCGCGATGGTCATCAACACGCCCTACGGCCAGTCCGGCCCGCGGGTCGACGGCTACGAGATCCGCAGTGCCGCCGTCGCCGCCGGCATCCCGTGCATCACCACCGTGCAGGGTGCCAGCGCGGCGGTGCAGGGCATCGAGGCCGCGCGGGGCAACCAGATGGGTGTCGAGGCGCTGCAGCGGCGTCACGCGGCCCTGGTGAACGAGCCGGGCGGGACCGCGAAGTGACCGGATTCGGTCCCCGCTTCCGCGCCGCCGTCACCGCACGCGGGCGGTTGTGCGCGGGGATCGACCCGCACGTGGATCTTCTCCAATCCTGGGGTCTCGGAGCCGATCCGGCCGGATTGGATCGTTTCGCCGACATCTGTATCGAGGCGTTCGGTTCGGTGGCGGCGGTCGTCAAACCGCAGGTGGCGTTCTTCGAGCCGTTCGGCGCGGCCGGCTTGGCGACCCTCGAACGGGTCATCGCCGGATGCCGCGACGCCGGCGCGCTCGTGCTCGCCGACGCCAAGCGTGGTGACATCGGATCGACGATGGCCGCCTATGCCCGCGCGTGGCTCGACGATTCCTCGCCACTGGTCTCCGACGCCGTCACCGTCTCGCCCTACCTCGGATTCGGTTCCCTCGCACCGGCTCTCGACGCGGCACGCCCGGCCGGGAGGGGAGTCTTCGTCCTCGCTCGTACCTCCAACCCGGAGGGCGCATCGGTGCAGTTGGCCGATGCCGACGGGCGATCGGTCGGCCAGCGGATCGTCGATGCGGCAGCCGCGGTGAACACCGACGGCGCGGGCACGGTGGGTGTGGTCGTCGGTGCGACCCGCGCACACGGTCTCGATCTCACCGCACTCGCCGGCCCCATCCTGGCCCCGGGCCTCGGTGCCCAGGGAGCACGCGCCGAGGATCTCGGTCCGGTCTTCGCCGAGGCCGACCTCGACTGGCTGCTGCCGGCGAGTTCACGCGGGGTGCTGCGCGCCGGCCCCGACATCGGCGCGTTGCGCGCGTCGTTCGAGGCCGCGCGTGATGAGGTGGAATCAGCGCTGTCGTAAAGGCCGGCGCCCGAGGAGGCCGCATGAACCGGACCATCAGCGTCGTGGTCGTCGACGATCACCCGTTCTTCCGGGACGGTCTGTCGCGAGGACTGTCGGCCAGCGGTCGCATCCGGGTGGTCGGGGAGGCCGCCGACGCGCGGTCGGGGATCGCCGCGATCGGCGAACTACAGCCCGACGTCGCCGTCGTCGACTACCAGATGCCCGGCATGACGGGTATCGACCTCGTCCACGCGGTGACCCGGGACGGTGGCGCCACCAAGGTACTGCTGCTCTCGGCGGTCACCGACTCGGTGGTCGTCTTCGACGCGCTGCGCGAGGGCGCGGCGGGCTACATGTCGAAGGAGTCCGACCGCGACGCCATCGTCGGCGCGGTCGAGCGGGTCGCGCGCGGTGAGACGGTCGTACCACCCGAGCTCGCCGCCGGTCTCGTCACCCAGATCCGGGCGCACGCCGCTCCTGGCGCGCCCACGCTCAGCGAGCGAGAGAGCCAGGTGCTCAACGGTTTCGCGCGGGGTCTGTCCATTCCGCAGATCGCCGCCGAGCTCTACATCGGTGCGTCGACGGTCAAGACACATGCGGGCAACCTCTACCAGAAGCTCGGTGTCTCCGATCGTGCCGCCGCGGTCGCCGAGGGCATGCGCCGGCACCTCATCGAATGAGTCGGTGACGTCGAATGACTTGGGGATCTCTCGGGCGGTGGCGGCCGCGCGGTTTCACCGCACCTGGTCTCGGCGAGCCGGCACTCGACCGCATCCTCTACGAACACGCCCTGCTCGGGCTGCGCGTGCAGGTGGTGGTGCGGCTGACGCTCGCGGTGTTCATGACGCTCGTAGTCGCCCTCGATCCACCCGCGCACCTGTTGGTGCCCACATGGGCGGTCGTCGGCGCCTACGTGGTGTGGGCGGTGGCCAGTATCGTGCCGGCACGCCACGCCGGCCGGCGGACGCTGTACTGGGCGTGGTTGGCGCTGTTGGTCGATCTGGTCGCCCTCACCACCGTCGCGTCCTTCGCCGCCGCCTCCGACGCCACCAGTTGGACCTCGGACGTACTGCTCACCGGCTTCGCGCTGCTCCCGATGGCGGCGGCGACGCAGTTGCGGCCGGCGGTGTGTGCCGCGATCGCGGTACCGACCGCGCTGGTGTTCTTCGTCACCAGTGCTGCTGCGCGAACGGCCAACGGCGAACCCTGGTCGTCGGTGTCGTTGCACACGATGGTGATCGCCGGCCTCGGGCTCGCCGCGGTGCTGCTCTCGCGGGTTGCGCGCTCGCGGGTGATCACCATCGCCTCGCTGGCTCGTGAGCGGGCGCAACTGCTCGAGGACGCGCTGCGCGTCGAGGCGCGCGAGCGGCAGGCGCTGGCCGAGGCGCTGCACGACGGCGCCCTGCAGTACGTGCTCGGTGCACGCGCCGAGATGGACGCGGTCCGCCGGGGCGATCCGGTGGCGATCGACCGGGTCGAGGTCGCCCTCGCCGAATCCGGCCGGTTGCTGCGGTCGACGTTGACGGCACTGACCCCGGCCGTCCTCGAGCATCACGGGTTGGCCGTCGCGGTCACCGAACTCGCCCGCACCGCCCAGGCATCCTCGGGAGTGACGGTGCTCGTCGACGCCGCGGCGTGGCCGGATCGGCCGACGCCGGTCGACCGGCTGCTGTTCGCGGCGGCCCGCGAACTGCTCACGAACGTGATCAAACATGCCCGTGCACATCGGGTGGAACTCACGCTCGAGTACGCCGACGGGCGGGCGCGGCTGATCGTCGTGGACGACGGCATCGGCGTCGCCGAGGACGACGTGTCGGGCGAGCGCCTCGACGCCCAGATGGCCACCGGCCACCTCGGGCTCGCCTCGCGCCGGGTTCGGCTGGCCGCCGCGGGCGGATCACTGTCGGTTCGGGCCCGCCCCGGGGGCGGGACCGTGGCGATCGCGACGGTGCCGGCAGACCGCTGAGCCGACCCGCCGAGTCGGTCCTCCGATTGCCGTTCGGCTCTCACGACACGCGCAACGTGCGGGGAATGTTCGGAGCAATTCGGCGTGACCACACCCGTCACATCAGTCCCAGGATCGTCGTCGGGGGCCGCGGCGGTCGTCGCCCGGCGCGATTGCCGCATTGTCGTGTCGGCCTCGACACACCGCGCTCACCAGCGGTTATGGTCGCAACCATGCGGGTTGATGGGGTACGGTGATGCCCGATCGACCCGCCCTCCGGCGGGCGGTCCGCGGGCAACCTACAGCACCGCCTTCGCGGCGCTTGGCAGGGGTGGCCCTCGCAAATGCCTGCTCACGTGGGTACGGTCGCTTTCGCCGCACCAAATCGGTGAGTGCCGGTCGTGGCGATCCGTCGCAGCGACCCACCGCACCCGCTCACGAGCGGCCACACGCCACCGGGCACCACACGGTGCCGGTGCAGTCCAGATCGATAACGAAAGACGGAGGAACCCGTGGCGCTTCCCCAGTTGACAGACGAGCAGCGCGCCGCTGCGTTGGAGAAGGCTGCTGCCGCCCGCCGAGCGCGCGCCGAGCTCAAAGAGCGTCTCAAGCGTGGTGGCACCGACCTCAAGCAGGTGCTCAAGGATGCCGAAGATGACGAGATCTTGGGCAAGATGAAGGTCTCGGCCCTGCTCGAAGCCCTGCCGAAGGTCGGCAAGGTCAAGGCGCAGGAGATCATGAACGAGCTGGAGATCGCCCCGACGCGCCGCCTGCGCGGTCTCGGCGATCGTCAGCGCAAGGCGTTGCTCGAGAAGTTCAGCTCCTGACCGAGCTCAACGAACACAGCAGCGTGATGGGCCAGCCCACACGTACGAGGGGCCGACTGGTGGTACTGGTCGGCCCCTCTGCTGTGGGCAAGTCGACGGTCGTCGCCAGGGTTCGGGAGCTGGTTCCCGACCTGTGGTTCAGCGTCTCGGCGACCACCCGCGATCCCCGCCCCGGAGAGGTCGACGGCCGCGATTATCACTTCGTGTCGCGCGCCGACTTCGACCGCATGATCGCCGACGGCGAGTTGCTCGAGTGGGCCGACATCCACGGCGGGTTGCAGCGTTCGGGGACGCCGCTGCGTCCCGTGGAGCAGGCGCTGGAGTCCGGCGTGCCCGTGTTGCTGGAAGTCGACCTGGTCGGTGCCCGCAATGTGCGACGCCGACTCCCCGAGGCGCACCTGGTCTTCCTGGCGCCGCCGAGCTGGGACGAACTGGAATCACGATTGCGTGGTCGGGGTACCGAAACGCCCGAGGCGATCGACGCCCGACTGGCCACCGCGCGCACCGAGATGGCTGCTCAGGACGAGTTCGATCACGTCATCGTCAACTCCCGAGTCGACCGCGCCGCCGACGAATTGGTATCCTTGCTGGTCGGACCCGAATCAGCGGCGAGCTGACCGCCGCAGGCGCCGACGACGCCGGTTCCCGCCCGGACATCAACCCCGACAGACTTCCAACCCCCACAGACTTTCCACCCCGACAACTCCCAGGAGTTCGCGTGAGCACGCAGACCAACTTCGACATGACCGAGATCGCCGACGCACCGGCCTACGACACCCCGTTGGGGATCACCAACCCTCCGATCGACGACCTCCTCGAGCGCGCTTCATCGAAGTACGCGCTGGTCATCTACGCGGCCAAGCGCGCCCGGCAGATCAACGACTACTACAACCAGCTCGGCGACGGCATTCTCGAGTACGTCGGCCCGCTCGTCGAGCCGGGTCTGCAGGAGAAGCCCCTGTCGATCGCGATGCGCGAGATCCACTCCGACCTGCTCGAGCACACCGAGGGCGAGTAGGAACCCCGCGGGCCCGCAGATGACCGCAGCGACGACCGGCCCGGCAGCACGCGGCCGCAAGCGCATCCTGATCGGGGTGGGCGGTGGGATCGCCGCCTACAAGGTGTGCTCGCTGATCCGGCACTTCACCGAGGACGGCCACGACGTCCGGGTCGCGCCGACGCGCAACGCGCTGGAGTTCGTCGGCGCCGCGACCTTCGAGGCGCTCTCCGGTAACCCGGTCAGCACCGAGGTCTTCGACGGCGTCGACGAGGTCGTCCACGTGCGGCTCGGCCAGGGCGCCGACCTGGTGATCATCGCCCCGGCGACCGCCGATCTGCTCTCCCGCGCCGCGACCGGCCGCGCCGACGACCTGCTCACCGCCTCGCTGCTGGTGGCGACGTGTCCGGTGCTGTTCGTGCCCGCGATGCACACCGAGATGTGGCGCCATCCCGCCACCCAGGCCAACGTCGCGACGCTTCGGGAGCGCGGCAACATCGTCATGACGCCCGCCTCGGGCCGGCTCACCGGGACCGACAGCGGACCCGGGCGACTGCCCGAGCCGCAGGAGATCGCCCTCATCGGTGAGCTCCTGCTCGACCGCGCCGACGCACTGCCGCACGATCTCGCCGGGGTACGCGTGCTGATCAGCGCGGGCGGCACCCGGGAGCCGCTCGACCCGGTCCGTTTCCTCGGCAATCACAGCTCCGGCAAACAGGGTTTCGCGCTCGCGCGCGCGGCCGCACAGCGCGGTGCCGAGGTCACCGTGGTGGCCGGGTCGACCGCCGGGGCCGGTGAACCCGCCGCCGTCGAGGTCGTCCCGATCGACAGCGCGCGTGAACTCGCCGCCGAGATGACCCACCGTGCCGCCGATGCCGACGTCGTCATCATGGCGGCCGCGGTCGCCGACTTCCGTCCGGTGTCCACCGCGGAATCCAAGATCAAGAAGGGCGACGCGGGGCCGGCTCCGGTCGAGTTGACCACCAATCCCGACATCCTGCGCGGACTCGTCGAGGCCCGCGACGCGGGGGCCATCCCGGTCGAGACGGTGATCGTGGGTTTCGCCGCCGAGACCGGCGACGAGACCGGCGGTGTCCTCGACCACGGGCGGGCCAAGCTCAAGCGCAAGGGGTGCGATCTCCTGGTGGTCAACGCCGTGGGAAATGGCAAGGCATTCGGCACCGAGGACAACACCGGGTGGCTGCTGTCGGCGCACGGCGAGGAGACCGCACTGCCGATGGGCACCAAAACACTCATGGCGAGCAGGATCCTTGACGCGGTCCGCTCGCTGGTGCCTGATGGATCGGGCACCGCAACGCCCGTCACGCACACGTCGTGACCCCTGTGTAGTTTTGTCTACGATCACCGGCGACGTCCGCACGTCGCCGTCACGACCTCGAGAGGATCCGATGTCCAGCTCTGCGTCCCGCCTTTTCACCAGCGAGTCCGTCACCGAGGGACACCCGGACAAGATCTGTGACGCGATCAGCGACTCGATCCTCGACGCCATCCTCGATCAGGACCCCAAGGCCCGCGTCGCGGTGGAGACCCTGGTCACCACCGGACAGGTGCACGTCGCCGGCGAGGTGACGACCAGCGCCTACGTCGACATCCCGGGCATCGTCCGCGGCAAGATCCTCGACATCGGCTACGACTCGTCGACCAAGGGCTTCGACGGCGCGTCGTGCGGTGTGAACGTGGCCATCGGCGCGCAGTCGCCGGACATCGCGGGCGGCGTGTTCAACTCCCACGAGAACCGCAGCGGCATCTCCGAGGACGAGATCGACGCCCAGGGCGCGGGCGACCAGGGCTTGATGTTCGGTTACGCCACCAACGAGACCCCGGAGTACATGCCGGTGCCCATCGCGTTGGCCCATCGCCTGTCGCGCCGCCTGACCGAGGTCCGCAAGTCCGGTGCACTGCCGTATCTGCGCCCCGACGGCAAGACCCAGGTCACCATCGAATACGACGGCGACAAGCCGGTCCGCCTCGACACGGTCGTGCTCTCCACACAGCACGCCGCCGACATCGACCTGGACAACATGCTCACCCCCGACATCCAGAGCCAGGTCGTCGACCCGGTTCTGGCCGAGCTCGATCTGCCGGGTCTGACCACCGACGGTTACCGGCTGCTGGTGAACCCGACCGGCAAGTTCGTGCTCGGTGGTCCGATGGGCGACGCCGGGCTGACCGGCCGCAAGATCATCGTCGACACCTATGGCGGCATGGCCCGTCACGGTGGTGGCGCATTCTCCGGCAAGGACCCATCGAAGGTCGACCGCAGCGCCGCCTACGCGATGCGCTGGGTCGCCAAGAACGCGATCGCCGCGGGACTCGCCGACCGTATCGAGGTGCAGGTCGCCTACGCCATCGGCCGCGCCGCCCCGGTGGGCTTGTTCGTCGAGACCTTCGGCACCGAGAAGACCGACCCGGTGGTCATCCGCCGCGCGATCTCCGAGACATTCGACCTGCGTCCGCTGGCGATCATCCGCGACCTGGATCTGCTGCGCCCGATCTACGGACCGACCGCCGCCTACGGCCACTTCGGCCGTACCGACGTCGACCTCCCGTGGGAGCGCACCGACCGCGCCGAGAAGCTCCGCGCGGCCGCCGGACTGTAGTCCCCGCGTTGGCGGCCGGTGGTGACCGCGCCGGGGCCCGTGAGCGTGCACACTCCGCACCCATCGCCCGCGTCCTGCCGATGCTGGGGCTCGCCCACCTCGACCGGCAGTTCGACTACCTGATCGACACCGACCAGGACGACGACGCCGTCCCGGGCGTGCGGGTACGGGTCCGCTTCGCCGGCCGGCTCGTCGACGGTTTCCTCCTCGAACGGATCGACGACTCCGACCACGAGGGGCGCCTGGGCTGGATCGAACGGATCGTGTCGGCGGAGCCGGTGCTCTCGGCCGAGATCGCACACGTGTGTCGCGCTGTCGCCGACCGGTATGCGGGCACGATGTCCGACGTCCTGCGATTGGCCGTCCCACCCCGCCACGCGCGCACCGAGGCGCAACCGACCCCCATGCCGAGCACGGAGGTGGTGGCGCCCGACCGCAGTGCCTGGCAGGCCTATCGCACCGGCGCGGCGTTCCTGGAGTCGTTGGCATCGTCGAATCCACGCGCGGTGTGGCAGGCCACCCCGGGAGAGAGCTGGCCGCATCGGCTCGCCGATCTCGCCGCGCTGACCGCCGCCGCGGGCCGCGGCGTGGTCATCGTCGTTCCCGACCAACGCGACCTCGATCGCCTTTCGGCGGCCTGCGAGCCGCTGTTGGGCGATCGCTGCGTCACCCTGGCCGCCGGTCTGGGGCCGACCGCCCGCTACCGGCGGTGGCTGGCGGTACGGCGTGGAGGAGCCGACGTCGTCCTCGGCACGCGCAGCGCGATCTTCGCGCCCGTGCACGATCTCGGGTTGATCGTGGTGTGGGACGACGGTGACGACAGCCTCAACGAACCGCGCGCACCGTATCCGCACCCTCGGGAGGTCGCGGTGCTGCGCGCCCATCACGAGCAGGCCGGGCTGGTGATCGGCGGCTACGCGCGCACCGCCGAGGCGCAGGCACTCGTCGCCTCGGGCTGGGCGCACGATCTCGTCGCCGACCGCGCCGTCATCCGCGAACGTGGTGCCGCGATCGAGGCCATCACCGACGAGGACGTCCGCGTTGCGCGGGACCCGTTGGCGCACACCGCACGTATCCCGGCGGTCGCCTTCGATGCCGCACGGCGCGCGCTGGCCGCCGACGCGCCGGTGCTGTTCAGTGTCCCGCGGCGCGGGTACATCCCGTCGCTGGCCTGTGCCCGCTGCCGCGAACACGCCCGCTGCCGGGCATGCCACGGCCCGTTGCAGATGGACGTCCACGGATCGTTGTCCTGCCGGTGGTGCGGGCGTCCCGAGACCAACTTCCGATGCCCGGAGTGCGGCGGCACCCGCGTCCGCGCCCTCACCGTCGGCGCCCGCCGGACGGCCGAGGAACTCGGCCGGGCCTTCGCCGGCGCGCCGGTCGTCACCAGCGGCGGGACCGGCGTCGTCGACGAGGTGGAGCCGGGACCGCGCGTGGTGGTCGCCACGCCCGGGGCCGAACCGGTCGCGCCGGGCGGTTACGGGGCCGCGGTCATCCTCGACACCTGGGCTCAGCTCGACCGAGCCGACCTGCGGGCCGAAGAAGATGCCGTGCGCCGGTGGATGGCCGTCGGCGCGTTGGTCCGGGCCCGGCGGCAGGGCGGCACGATGGTCATCGTCGCCGACTCGACGTTGCATCCGGTACAGGCGCTGATCCGTTGGGACCCGGTCGGTTTCGCCGAGACCGAACTCGGGCGTCGCGTCGAGCTCGGCTTCCCGCCCGCGGTCACCATGGCCTCCATCGACGGCCCGGCCGAGCTGGTCACCGGTTTCGTCGCCCAGATCGAGTTGCCCGACGGTGCCGACACGCTGGGCCCGGTGCCGCTGCCCGACGGTGTCCGCCCGCCCGCGGGCAGCGCCGACTGGGACCGGCCGGACGGGCACGGCGCTCCCGACGAGATCGAACGGATACTGATCCGCACCGACCGCCGCCAGGGTCGCCGGCTCGCCGAGGCCTTGCGCGCCGCGCACATCCGGCGCAATGCGCAACGCGAGACCGGACCGATCCGGGTCCAGGTCGATCCGCCTACGATCGGATGAGCGCCGCGCACGTCGTGCGCGGATCGAGATGATCGAACGAGTGGAGGAAACCGGCGTGAGAATCGTGTTCGCGGGAACACCGGAGGTCGCGGTGCCGTCACTGCGACGGCTCGTCGAGGGTTCCGAGCACGACGTCGTCGGCGTCATCTCCCGTCCGGATGCGGTCTCGGGCCGTGGCCGCAAGGTGCACCGGGCGCCGGTCGCCGAACTCGCAGATACCCACGGCATCCCGGTCATCACCCCGCGACGTCTCGGTGAACCCGAGGTTGCCGAGACGCTACAGGGGTGGGCCCCTGACGCCGGGGCGGTCGTGGCCTACGGCGGTTTGGTGCCGCCGCCGCTGCTCGAGCTGCCCACCCACGGCTGGATCAACCTGCATTTCTCGGTGCTCCCCGCCTGGCGGGGCGCGGCGCCGGTCCAGGCGGCGATCGCCGCCGGTGACGCCACCACCGGAGCCAGCACCTTCCGCCTCGAGAAGGGCCTCGACACCGGGCCGGTGTACGGGGTGCTGACCGAGACCATCCGCGACACCGACACCAGCGGTGAACTCCTCGACCGTCTCGCCGACGCCGGGGCGGGTCTGCTCGTCGACACCTTGTCGGGGATCGAGGCGGGGGCGCTGACCCCGGTTCCGCAGCCGGCCGACGGCGTCAGCCACGCCCCGAAGGTCGAGGTCGACGACGCCCGGGTGCGGTGGGACCTGCCCGCGCACATCATCGATCGCCGCATTCGCGCGCACACCCCGGCACCGGGCGCGTGGACCACCCACGGTGACCTCCGACTCAAACTCGGGCCGGTCGCGATCGCGGATTCGACGGCACCCGAAAAGTTGGCGCCGGGTGAGGTCCACGTGACGAAGAAGGCCGTGTTCGTCGGGACGGGCACCACCCCGGTCCGCCTGGGCCCGGTGCAGGCACCAGGGAAGAAGCCGATGCCGGCGACCGACTGGGCGCGTGGCGCCCGCCTCGACGAGGGGAGTGTGCTCGGATGAGCAGACCACGCGGTGACCGCAACGGGTCCAACCGCAGCGGGACCGATCGGGGCAATCATCGTTCCGGTCCGGGTCGCGGCTCCCGTAACGATCCGAAGGTGCGGGACAAGGCGGTCGATCCGGTCCGCGAGACCGCCCGCGATGTGTTGCGTGCCGTCCGTGAGCGCGACGCCTACGCCAACCTCGTGCTGCCGAAGATGTTGCGGGAGCGCCACATCAGCGGTCGAGACGCCGCACTGGCCACCGAACTGACCTATGGTTCGGCACGCGCACAGGGCATCCTCGACGCGGTCATCGCCGCCGCCGCGAACCGCCCGGTCGACGAGATCGACGGCAAGCTGCTCGACGTGCTCCGGCTGGGCACCTATCAGCTGTTGCGCACCCGGGTCGGTGCCCACGCGGCCGTCGACACCTCGGTGGACCTGGTCCGGTCCGAAGCCGGCATCGGGCCCGCCGGATTCGTGAACGCGGTGCTGCGCAAGGTCTCTCAGCGCGACGAGGAGCTGTGGGTCGATCTACTCGCCCCGTCCATGGCCGACGACCTGATCGGTCACCTGGCCTTCCGCTATGCGCATCCGCGGTGGATCGCGGAGGTGTTCTACGACGCCCTCGGCGGTTCGTTCGGGCAATTGCAGGCCGCGCTCGCCGCCGACGACGAGCGGCCACCGGTGCACCTCGTCGCGCGGCCCGGTTTCATCACGGCCGAGGAACTCGCGCTGACCAGCGGGGGAGAGATCGGCAGATACTCGCCGTACTGTGTCTACCTGCCCGGCGGCGATCCCGGTGACGTGGAGGCAATCCGGCAGGGCTACGCCGGCGTGCAGGATGAGGGCAGCCAGTTGGTGGCGCGGGCGGTGACGGTGGCCGACATCGGCGCCGACGGCGGTCGGTGGCTCGACATGTGTGCCGGGCCCGGCGGCAAGGCCGCCCTGATCGGTGCGCTCGCCGACATCGACAACGCGCACCTCGACGCCATCGAGGTCAGCGAGCATCGCGCCGACCTCATTCGCGGTGTGGTGCGCGATCTCCCGGTCGACGTCCATGTGGCCGATGCGCGCGATGTCACCGCCCACACCGGACTCGAGCCCGGCTTCGACCGGATTCTGCTCGACGCCCCGTGTACCGGCCTGGGATCGTTGCGCCGGCGGCCCGAGGCGCGGTGGCGCCGGCAGCCGACCGATGTTCCCGAACTCGTTGCGCTGCAACGAGAGTTGCTGACCGAGGCGCTGCGGCTGGTTCGTCCCGGCGGGGTGGTGCTGTACTCCACGTGCTCCCCGCACCCGGCGGAGACCACCGACCTGGTGTCAAGCGTGCTCGAATCGGTCACGACCGCACGCCAACTCGATGCGCGGCCACTCGTCGGCGCCATCGAACTCGGCGAGGGTCCGCATGTGCAGCTGTGGCCACACATCCATGGCACCGACGCGATGTTCCTCGCCGCGCTGACGCGCGACTGAGACGCGTGGACCGAGGAGCTGACGGGACCGGGTCAGACGGCGACGTCTTCGGCCGTCGCCGACCGCCATACCTCCACGGCGTCGGTGACCGGGAGCCCGAGTGCGTCACAAATGGCCACCACGGTGCCGAAACTGGGGGTGGCGATCCGGCCCACCTCGATCTTGCGCAGCGTCTCCGGCGAGATTCCCGCATCTCGCGCAATCGTTTCCGGGTCACGGCCGGCGCGGGCGCCGCGGAGCAGTGCGCCGAGCCGGCGGCCGGCCTCGACTTGTTCGGGGGTCAGTGGAACGCGCACCATGCCGGCCATCCTAGCCGGTATTACTGTACCGATCCATGGTAGCGTCGACGGGTATAGAAATACCGATGTGGTTCCGACCGATGCGATCCGAGTGGAGTGCGATGATCGAACTCAAGTCCCCGGCCGAGATCGACAAGATCGCCGTCACCGGCCGCTTCGTCGCCGAAGTCCTGCACGAGATCGGCGGCCGGGCCCGGCCCGGGGTGAACCTGCTCGACCTCGAAGCGCACGCCCGCACGATGCTCGACACTCGGGGTGCCCGGTCGTGCTATTGGGATTACTCGCCCTCGTTCGGTCGTGGCCCCTTCCGCAACGTGATCTGCCTGTCGGTGAACGACGCTGTGCTCCATGGTCTTCCGCACAACCATGTGCTGGCCGACGGGGATGTGCTGACCATGGATCTCGCGGTGTCGATCGACGGATGGGTCGCCGATGCGGCGGTGACCACCCAGGTCGGCACCGTCGACGACGAGGTGAGCGCCCTGATCGATTCGACGCGTCGTGCACTGGCCGCGGGAATCGAGAAGGCGGTGCCACAGGGCCGTCTCGGCGACATCTCCGCCGCGATCGGTGCGGTCGCCCACGCCGACGGCTACCGCGTCAACACCGACTTCGGCGGACACGGACTCGGGCGGACCATGCACGAGGACCCACACATCCCGAACACGGGGCGCGCCGGACGCGGCATCCGCCTCAAGTCGGGGATGGTGCTCGCCCTCGAGCCGTGGTGGGGCCTGGGTACCGACGAACTCGTGGTCGACCCCGACGGGTGGACCCTGCGTCTGGCCGACGGACGCGTCGGCGCCCACACCGAGCACACCGTGGCGATCACCGACGAAGGACCGCGCATCCTCACGGGGGTATGACCGATCCGGGGTATGGCCGATCCGGGGGTATGGCCGATCCGGGGGCATGACCCGTCCGGCAATTACCGATCCGGCACCAGGGTGCCCTGGTGATACAGCGCCACCCAGTGCCCACCGTCTTCCTGCCCACCGTCTTCCTGCCCACCGATTTCCTGCCCACCGTCGTACCGCCAGATCGTTGCCCGGCGCGACACCCTCTCACCCTGGTGCAGCGTATAGGTGACCAGCTGGGTGGCAGGGGCGATGCTGCGCACCACGAAATCCTCGACGCGCCAGTTCTCTTCGAGGTCGGTCGCGGCTGTGGTGCTGGCATGACGCCGGGCGAGCACCGACCACACGTATTCGCGGTCGTAGCGGCTGCCCGAGGCGCCGACCTCCGAGAAGTCCACATCGGTCATCCGGTCGAATTCGGCGCGGGAGAAGCCGCGCTCCCATCGGTGAAAGATCGGTTCACACCGCCACAGGGCCTCGGCGACCCCACCGGTGTCCTCGCCCGGGACCCCGCCGGTGTCGTTGTTCGAGACCTCGTCGTCCATGGTGTCGAGTGTCGCACCGGCGGCGATCGGTGGGCGCCAAACCCGACTTCGTCGGTGCCGCCCGGCCGCGTATGTTGTCTGCCATGAGTTCCCCGATTGCCCCGATGATCGCCCCGTCGATCCTCTCGGCCGACTTCGCCAACCTCGCCGCCGAGGCCGACGCGGTCTCCGGACCGGGACCCTCGCGCGCCGACTGGTTGCACGTGGACGTGATGGACGCCCACTTCGTCCCCAACCTCACCCTCGGGCTGCCGGTCGTGGAGAGCCTGCTCAAGGCCACCGACATCCCACTCGACTGCCACCTGATGATCGACGACCCCGGTCGCTGGGCCCCGCCGTACGCCGAGGCGGGCGCCTACAACGTCACCTTCCACGCCGAGGCGACCGACGACCCGGTCGCCGTGGCCAAGGACATCCGGGCCGCGGGCGGAAAAGCTGGTCTCGCCCTCAAACCGGGCACCGCGCTCGAGCCGTACCTGGCGATCCTGCGGGACTTCGACACCCTGCTCGTGATGAGCGTCGAACCGGGTTTCGGCGGCCAGAAGTTCATGCCGGAGGTGCTCGACAAGGTGCGCGAGATCCGCACGATCGTCGACGCCGGCGAGTTGCGGCTGCTCGTGGAGATCGACGGGGGCATCCACGACGGGACGATCGCCGAGGCCGCCGAGGCCGGCGTCGACTGCTTCGTCGCCGGGTCCGCGGTCTACGGTCCCGCCGACGCCGGTGCCGCCGTCGCGGCGTTGCGTGAGAAGGCAACGGCCGCACGGGTACACGCTCACTGACAACCATGATCCCCGACGAGGCGGTGCTGGCCGCCGCGATGCGTGAGGCCGTCGCCGAATCGCGAGCGGCACTCGGTGGGGTGTCGCCGAATCCGGCGGTCGGCGCCGTGTTGCTGACGCCGGACGGTACCGAGATCGCACGCGGTCACACCCAGCCGCCGGGCGGTGCGCACGCCGAGATCGAGGCGCTGCGCCGCGCCGGGGATGCGGCGCGCGGCGCGACCGCGGTGGTCACCCTCGAGCCGTGCAATCACACCGGGCGCACCGGTCCGTGCGCCCAGGCATTGATCGAGGCGGGTGTGGCCCGGGTGGTCTACGCCGTCGGCGACCCGAATCCGACCGCGGCGGGTGGTGCGGATCGGTTGCGTGCGGCGGGGATCGAGGTGATCGCGGGCGTCGGTGCCGTCGACGCACGGTCGGGGCCGTTGCGCGGCTGGCTGTTTCGCCAACGGTTCGGGCGCCCGCTGGTCACCGCGAAGATCGCGTCCACCCTCGACGGCCGGATCGCCGCGCCGGACGGCACGAGTCAGTGGATCACCGGGCCGCAGGCACGCGCCCGGGCCCATCGGCAGCGCGCCGAACTCGACGCGATCATCGTCGGCACCGGGACCGTCGTCGCCGACGACCCCGCACTGACCGCCCGGTTGCCCGACGGCACGCCGCATGCCCACCAACCCATCCGGGTTGCCATGGGGGAGCGCGACATTCCCGACGGCGCCCGGATTCGTGACGCCACGGTGGGTGGGTTCCGGCATGTCCGCACCCACGATCCGGTCGAGGTGCTCGCGGCGCTGGACGACACGACGTGGGTGCTGGTGGAGGGTGGCCCGGGGATCATCGGCGCGTTCCTCGACGCCGACCTGGTCGACGAGGTCGACAGCTATGTGGCGCCGACGATCCTGGGTGCCGGGCCGTCGGCGGTCGAACGGGCCGCGACGATCACGCTCGCCGACGCAACCGAACTACATCTGGCCGACGTCGAACGACTCGGTGACGACGTCCTGATCCGGAGTGTTTGCGACCGGTTACTGCCGTGAGCGTTACTGCCGTGAGCGTTACTGCCGTGAGCGTTACTGCCGTGAGCGCTTGCGGGCGCCGTTGCGCCCCAGGATCCAGCCCGCGAGCAGGCCGCCGAGCGCGACGATGGTGAGGATCAGCCACTGCCATGAGCTGATGGAGAACATCAGGAACCGCACCTGCACGTGCTGGGTGTTCTGGGCGATGAAGATGATCGCGACGATCACCAGGATCAGCGGGAGCCAAAAGCGTTTCAGGAGTCCGAGGACCATCTCGCCGGGTGTTCGAGCAGCGGGTCCGGTGGATGTCCGCGTCGAGTTGTCGGCCATGCTGGCGTCGCCTTTCGCCGTATACCGGGTCCGAGAACCCAGGCCTGGTGTGGTGAATCGTAGCGCAGTGGCGCTCGTCGCTGTGCGACAGTTGAACCCGCCTCACCGCGTAAGTGGACCGCCGTACTGGTTGGGTCCGCGACCTCGTGCTAGCGTCGATACGTACGTTCTCGGGGCGGGGTGAAACTCCCCACCGGCGGTGATGGTGGCGCACAGGCGACACCGAGCCCGCGAGCGCCCGTCCACCCGGACGGGGACAGCAGATTCCGGTGTGAATCCGGAGCCGACGGTCATAGTCCGGATGCGAGAGAACAAGACGGCCCTACGCCGTCCTGTCTGCTCCGAGCGAGCTCGACAGGAGGTAGAAGGTGTTCACAGGCATCGTCGAGGAACTGGGCACCATCGTCGGCCGAGATGATCTCACCGACGCGGCCCGACTCACCATTCGTGGCCCGCGGGTCACCTCCGACGCCGGATTCGGCGATTCGATCGCGGTCAACGGCGTGTGTCTGACGGTCGTCGAATTCGACGACCAGCAGTTCACCGTCGATGTGATGGCCGAAACCCTCCGTCGCAGTTCGCTCGATCGTCTCGGACTGGGCAGCTCGGTCAACCTCGAACGCGCCATGCGCGCCGACGGCCGGTTCGGCGGTCACATCGTGCAGGGGCACGTGGACGGCACCGGGACCGTCGTGGCGATCACCCCCTCCCAGAATTGGACGGTCGTACGCATCGGCGTCGATCCGCACCTGAGCCGCTATCTCGTGGAGAAGGGCTCGATCACCGTTGACGGTGTCTCGCTGACCGTCTCGGCGATCGGCGCCGGGAGCGAAGCGAGCGGGCCGGGGGAGATCGGCGCCGGGAGCGAAGCGAGCGGGCCGGGTGACTGGTTCGAGATCTCGTTGATCCCCACCACTTTGCAGGAGACCACTCTGGGGTCGGCGTCGGTCGGCGCGGTGGTCAATCTCGAGGTCGACGTCCTCGCCAAATACGTCGAACGACTCCAGGCGACCCGCGCCGAGTCGATCCGAACCCAGAACACAGCCGGCACGGCAGAGGTGAAGTGATGAGCGAGACCGTCAGCGACGAGACCGTGAGTGAATCAGCAAGTGCAGCAGTGCATCTGGATACCGTCGAGCGTGCGATCGCCGACATCGCGGCCGGCAGGGCCGTCGTGGTGGTCGACGATGAGGATCGCGAGAACGAGGGTGATCTGATCTTCGCCGCGGAAAAGGCCACCCCCGAGCTCGTGGCGTTCATGGTGCGCTACACCTCGGGGTATCTGTGTGTGCCGCTGGCCGGTGACGACTGTGATCGGCTGGGACTCCCGCCGATGTACTCGATGAACCAGGACAAGCACGGCACCGCCTACACCGTCACCGTCGACGCGCGGGAGGGCATCGGCACCGGGATCAGCGCCTCGGATCGGGCGACGACGATGCGGTTGCTGGCCGATCCGGCGAGTACCGCGGGCGATTTCACCCGTCCGGGCCATGTGGTCCCGTTGCGCGCCAAGGAGGGTGGCGTGTTGCGCCGGCCCGGGCACACCGAGGCGGCCGTGGATCTCGCCCGGCTGGCCGGTCTCGCACCGGCGGGGGTGATCTGTGAGGTGGTGTCGCAAAAGGACGTCGGGTCGATGGCCCAGACCGACGAGCTGCGCATCTTCGCCGACGAGCACGATCTCGCGTTGATCTCGATCGCCGACCTGATCGCGTGGCGACGCCGTCACGAGAAGCATGTGGTCCGCGTCGCCGATGCCCGCATCCCCACCCGGCACGGGGATTTCCGAGCCGTCGGATACACCAGCATCCACGACGACGTCGAGCATGTGGCACTGGTGATGGGTGATCTCGCCGGAGCCGACGGCAGCGGCAGTGATGTGCTGGTGCGGGTGCATTCCGAATGTCTCACCGGCGATGTCTTCGGTTCGCTGCGCTGCGATTGCGGTCCGCAGCTCGATGCCGCGATGGAGATGGTCGCCGCCGAGGGTCGCGGGGTGGTGCTGTACATGCGCGGTCATGAGGGGCGCGGCATCGGCCTGCTGCACAAGTTGCAGGCCTACCAGTTGCAGGACGCGGGCTCGGACACCGTCGATGCGAATCTGCAGCTCGGTCTGCCCGCCGACTCCCGCGACTACGGTCTGGGCGCACAGATCCTCGTCGACCTCGGGGTCACCTCGATGCGCCTGCTCACCAACAATCCGGCCAAGCGGGTGGGACTCGACGGGTACGGGTTGCATATCGTGGAGCGCGTGCCGATGCCGGTGCGGGCGAACAAGGAGAATCTGCGGTATCTGCGGACCAAGCGTGACCGGATGGGTCACGATCTCGACGGTCTGGAGAACTGGGACGGTCCGGACAACTGGGATCCGCACGGCACACTGGATTCGGCGGCCGGAGACGGCGGACCGTCATGAGCCGCGGACTCGTATGAGCTGCGGACCTGTACGAGCGGAGGACCTGTATGAGCGGACACGGTGAACCCACCCTCGAGTTGGGGGATGCGGGCAAGCTGCGCCTGGCGATCGTCTCGTCGCAATGGCACGCGACGATCTGTCGGGCGCTGCTCGACGGTGCGGTGCGCGCCGCAGCCGAGCACGGCGTCGACGATCCGACGATCGTGCAGGTGGCCGGTGCCATCGAGCTGCCGGTGATCGTGCAGGCCCTGGCGCGTACCCATGACGCCGTCGTCGCGCTGGGTGTGGTCATCAAGGGGGAGACCCCGCACTTCGACTACGTCTGTGACGCGGTGACCGCGGGCCTGACCCGGGTGTCGCTGGACGAGTCGACCCCGGTGGGCAACGGGGTGCTCACCACGTTCACCGAGGAGCAGGCCCTGGATCGGGCCGGTTTACCGGAATCCAAGGAGGACAAGGGCGCTCAGGCCACGACGGCGGCGCTGGCCTCGGCCCTGACCCTGCGCGCGCTGAGTCGCGGCGAGGCCTATCCCGGGTCGGTGACGACGGCCGCGGCATCGTGAACGAGGCACGACCGGAGCCCGCGGTGACCGATGCGTCGACGTCCGAGTGGGACATGGAGTACCGGTCGCGGCGCCTGCGGCTGATCGGCATCGTCGCCGCGGCGGTGGTGGTGGTCATCCACGTGACCTTCGGTCTACTGCTGACCATCTCCAACACCGGTCCGGACAACATCGGCTGGTCCGATCAGGCCGCGCTCATCTGCATCGGTCTGGTCGAGGCGTGCGCCATCATGTTGCTCGCCCGACCCCGCCTGCGGGTCGGCTCTCGTGGGGTGTCGGTGCGCAATCTGGCCACCGAGCGGCTCTTCGAGTGGGACCAGGTACGCGGACTCACCTACCCGGACAAGGGTTTCGGCGGCCAGCTCGAGCTCCCCGCCGACGAGCACGTGCCGGTGCTGGCGATCCAGGCCGGTGACGGCGCCCGCGCGATCGAGGCGATGGAACGCTACCGGGAGATCGAGCAGCTCTACCGTCGCGGCTGAGTCGGGGACACGCGATGATCGATCTCGACGCCGTGGGGCAGACCGCACTCGGGGTGGCCTATGTGCGCGCCTACGAATCGCTGCGACGTGATGCGCTGTTCGCCGACCCGTTGGCCGTTGCGTTGTTCGATTCCGCTCTCACCGATCCCGACGGCACCCTGCGGCCGATGCCGCCGGTCACCGATGCCGCGGGTCGCGAACGTCGCGGCATGTACCACTGGATCGTCGCCCGCACCCTGTTCCTCGACGAGCTGTTCCGATCGGCCGCATCCGACGGGATCGAGCAGTTCGTCATCCTCGGCTCCGGACTCGACGCCCGGGCCTTTCGGCTGGAGCTGGGACCGGCGGCGGTGGTCTACGAGCTGGACCGCCCGCCCGTGGTCGAGGTCAAGGAAGCTCTCGTCGCCGAGCACGAGCTGGTCGCCACCACCGGCCGCCGGGTCGTGCAGGCCGATCTGATCTCCGACTGGTTGCCGCCCCTGCTCGAGGCCGGCCTGCACACCGATGAGCCGACGTGCTGGCTCGCCGAAGGACTCCTGGTCTATCTGGAACCCGACGTCGCGCGGCGGGTGATCGACACCATCGGGCAGGCCAGCGCATCCGGATCACGGGTCGGGGTCACCGTCCGCTCCACGCGCCGCACACGCACCGATGGCCCCTTCGCGCAGGTGGCCGCGCTGTGGCACGAGGACCCGGGCATCGTCGGGCGTTTCACCGACACCGGGTGGACCTGTGAGCTCACCGACACCGTCTCGGTACTCGCCGCGGCGGGCCGAGCCGTCGATGCCGAGCTCGTGGGCCCGGGCACCGCCGACGACGGTTCGGCGGGGCCGTCGGCGAGTCTGCTCGCCGGCCGGTTCGAATCCCGATCCGTCGGCCGCGCCGACTAGCCTGGAACACGTGGCCGACCCGAGTACCTACCGTCCCGCGCCCGGGACGATCCCCACCGATCCGGGGGTCTACAAATTCCGTGATTCCCACGGCCGCGTCATCTATGTGGGCAAGGCCAAGAACCTTCGCTCACGGCTGACGTCGTACTTCGCCGACATCTCCTCGCTGCATCCGCGCACCCGCCAGATGGTGACCACCGCGGCGTCGGTGGAGTGGACGGTCGTCGGCACCGAGGTCGAGGCGCTGCAGCTGGAATACAACTGGATCAAGGAGTTCGATCCCCGGTTCAACGTCCGTTATCGCGACGACAAGAGTTACCCGATGCTGGCGGTCACGCTCAACGAAGAGTATCCGCGGCTGTTCGTCTATCGTGGGCCGCGGCGTCGTGGCGTGCGCTACTTCGGTCCGTATTCGCACGCGTGGGCCATCCGCGAGACCGTCGACCTGCTGACCCGGGTGTTCCCGGCCCGCACCTGCTCGGCCGGGGTGTTCAAGCGGCACGGGCAAATCGACCGGCCGTGTCTGCTCGGCTACATCGACAAGTGTTCGGCGCCGTGTATCGGTCGGGTCAGCGCCATCGAACACCGCGAGATCGTCAATGATTTCTGCGACTTCCTGGCCGGCCGCACCGACCAGATGATCAAGCGCCTCGAGCGTGAGATGGCCTCGGCCGCAGAAGCACTCGACTTCGAACGGGCGGCGCGTCTGCGCGACGACGTGGGGGCGATGCGGCGCGCGTTGGAGAAGCAGGCAGTGGTACTCGGCGACGGCACCGACGCCGACGTCATCGCCATGGTCGGCGATGAACTCGAAGTGTCGGTGCAGATCTTTCACGTCCGGGACGGTCGGGTGCGCGGTGAGCGCGGGTGGGTCGTGGAGAAATCCGATGACGACGACATCGGCGAGCAGGTCGGGCAGTTCCTCACGCAGTTCTATGGCGCCCAGGCCGATCTCGACGCGACCGTCGAGGTCGGCGAGGACCGCGAGCGCGGTGAGTCGGTGCCGCGTGAGGTCCTCGTCCCCGCGCTTCCCGCCGAGCACGAGGAGCTGACCGAGTTCCTCTCCGATCTGCGTGGCAGCCGTGTCAGTCTGCGGGTGCCGCAACGCGGCGACAAGAAGGCGTTGTTCGAGACGGTCGCGCGCAACGCGGGAGAAGCGTTGACGCAGCACAAGTTACGCCGTGCCGGTGATCTGACGACGCGGTCGGCGGCACTGACCGAGTTGCAGGAGGGCCTCGGACTCGACCAGGCCCCGCTGCGGATCGAGTGCGTCGACATCTCGCATGTGCAGGGCACCGATGTGGTGGCCTCGCTCGTCGTCTTCGAGGACGGCTTGCCCCGCAAGTCCGATTATCGGCACTATTCGATCCGCGAGGCCGCCGGCGATGGCCGCTCCGACGACGTCGGCTCGATCGCCGAGGTGACCCGCCGACGATTCCTGCGCCATCGCGCCGATCAGGCCGACGGTGTCGCCGCGCAGGTGGCTGCGCAGGTGGCCGCCGATCCCGATTCCAAGAAGGCGCGTCGATTCGCCTACCCGCCGAATCTGTTCGTCGTCGACGGTGGCGCGCCGCAGGTGCACGCCGCGGCGACCGTACTCGACGAGCTCGGCGTCACCGACGTCGCCGTGATCGGGTTGGCCAAGCGACTCGAGGAGATCTGGGTGCCCGGTGACGACGAACCGGTGATCCTGCCCCGCTCCAGTGAGGCGCTGTTCCTGCTGCAGCGGGTGCGCGACGAGGCGCACCGTTTCGCGATCACCTTCCACCGCAGCAAACGCAGCAAACGCATGACCGAGTCGGTACTCGACGGCGTCCCCGGGCTCGGACGCTCCCGGCGCACCGCGCTGGTCACCCACTTCGGCTCCGTCGCAAAACTGCGGGAGGCCACCGTCGACGACATCGCCGCGGTGCCCGGCATCGGCCCGGGGACCGCCCGGGTGGTGCACGAGGCGCTTGCCGGGGACGCGCCAGTGGCCGCCGATGCGCCGCAGGCCACCGACGATTCGGCGGCCGGACCGGGCGGGACCACACACGATGTGACGGTGGGATGGTCATGAACACGAGCAGCGGTATGAGCACGGACGGCACGAGCGGAGGCACGGATATGACCGACAGCGATCCCGCGCACGGGGCACCGGGAGGAGACGCCTCCGGTGCGCCCACCGACGGACTCGTCGTCCTGTTCGTCGCCGGCATGTCCGGCGCCGGTCGCTCCACGGTCGCCAACGTGCTCGAGGACGACGGCTGGTATGTCGCCGACAACGTGCCGCCCGCCCTGATCTCGACGATGGTCGACCTCGTCGCCGACAGCGATCCGCCGATTCTGCGGCTGGCCATGGTGTTACGCGCTTCCGACGAGAACCTCGGCGAGCAGTTGCGCACGCTGCGTGCACAACTCGCGGCCACCGGCACCCAGACGCGACTGCTGTTCCTCGACGCCAGCGATCAGGTGCTGGTCCGCCGCTTCGAGCAGGTCCGCCGTCGCCATCCGCTGCAGGGTAGTGAAACCCTGGTCGAGGGGATCGCGCGGGAGCGGGTGATTCTCGCGCCCCTCAAGGATTCCGCCGACCTCGTGGTGGAGACCTCGACGCTGACCGTCGCCAAACTGCGTGAGGTGGTGGAGGATTCGTATCCGCACGACGCGAGTTCCCGGCTCAGCGTCGCCGTGCAGTCCTTTGGGTTCAAGTACGGATTGCCGATCGACTCCGACCTCGTCGCCGATGTCCGCTTCCTGCCCAATCCGTATTGGGTGGCCGATCTGAGGGAACTCAACGGTCGCGACGCGCCGGTGCGAGAGTACGTCCTCGGACAGGACGACGCCGGTCGCTTCGTCGATCTCTACACCGAACTGATCGGTGTCGTGGGCAAGGGTTATCTCCGAGAAGGCAAGCGCTACATGACCGTCAGCATCGGATGCACCGGCGGCAAGCACCGTAGTGTCGCGATCTCCGAGGAGTTGGCGCGTCGCCTGCGGGTCGCCGCGGACGACGCGGGTGCCGCGCGCTACGACGTGCGGGTCATGCACCGTGATCTGGGGCGCGAATGAGTGCATTGCGGATCGCCGCGCTCGGCGGCGGACACGGCCTGTATGCGACGCTGACGGCGATGCGCTATCTGAGCCCCCACGTGACCGCCATCGTGACCGTAGCCGACGACGGTGGGTCGTCGGGCCGGTTGCGTTCCGAACTCGGGGTGATCCCACCCGGCGATCTGCGAATGGCGATGGCGGCGTTGATGTGTGCGCCGGCAGCCCTCGACGGTCTGGCCGGGCGTCGGGACCCGGACGCCGACCGGCGGCACCACGAGTTGTGGGCGGAGACCCTGCAGCATCGTTTCGGTGGTTACGGTGCGCTCGCCGGTCATCCGGTGGGCAACCTGCTGCTGGCCGGGCTGACCGAGGTCCTCGGCGATCCGGTGGCGGCCCTCGACGAGATGATGCGTGTGTTCGACGTCGATGGTCGGGTGCTGCCGATGTCGTCGGTGCCGCTGGAGATCGAGGCCGACGTCTCCGGACTGGAATCCGATCCGCGTATCTCCCGGGTCATCCGCGGTCAGGTGGCTGTGGCGACCACCCCCGGCAAGGTGCGTCGGGTGCGACTCCTGCCCGCGGAGCCGCCGGTGTGCGAGCCGGTGATCACCGCCGTCGACGAGGCCGATCTCGTGGTCCTCGGTCCGGGCTCGTGGTTCTCCAGTGTGATCCCGCACGTCCTGGTGCCGGACTTACTGGAGGCGTTGCAGCGCAGCACTTCTCGCAAGGTGTTGATCGTGAACCTGGCGCCGGAGCCGGGGGAGACCCCGGGGTTCTCGGTGGAACGACATCTGCATGTGCTGCACGCCCACGCCGACACGTTCACGATCGATCATGTGGTCGTCGACGAGTCGTCGGTGCCCGCCGGGCGGGAGCGCGAGCACCTCGAGAGGGCCGCCGGGATGTTCGGCGCGAGCCTGGAGATCGGTGATCTCGCCATTCCCGGCCGCCACGTCCACGACCCGGCGAAAGTGGCCGGCCTGATCAAGCAACTGTGTTCGCGTGAACCGACCCGTTAGGCTGGCCCAACGTGGTTGAGCGCGGGCAGGGGAGGCCAGGGCGCGCCCTGGGGAGTACAGGCATCGGGTCCGCGGATGACAGGAGGACCCGGCGATGACAGGAGGACAGGGACCGGTGGCGATGACCGCGGCGGTGAAGGACGAATTGAGTCGGCTCGCCGTGACGCAGGTGAGTCCGCGCAAGGCCGAGGTGTCGGCGCTTCTGCGGTTCGCGGGAGGCCTGCACATCGTGGCCGGGCGCGTGATCGTCGAGGCCGAGGTCGACATGGGCAATGTGGCGCGACGGCTGCGCCGGGAGATCCACGACCTGTACGGATACACCTCCGAGGTCCACGTCCTGCGAGGCGGCGGACTACGCAAGTCGGCGCGCTACATCGTGCGGGTCACCGCCGACGGTGAGGGCCTTGCCCGACAGACCGGGCTGCTCGATCTGCGCGGCCGACCGGTCCGGGGTCTGCCCGCGCAGGTTGTCGGCGGCAGTATCGCCGACGCCGAGGCCGCCTGGCGCGGCGCGTTCCTGGCGCACGGGTCGCTGACCGAGCCCGGCCGGTCTTCGGCGCTGGAGGTCAGCTGTCCCGGTCCGGAGTCGGCCCTGGCACTGGTCGGGGCGGCGCGGCGGCTCGGGGTGTCGGCGAAGGCCCGCGAGGTGCGCGGCGCCGACCGTGTCGTCATCCGCGACGGTGAGGCGATCGGCGCGCTGTTGACGCGGATGGGCGCACACGACACGCGCCTGGTCTGGGAGGAACGCCGGATGCGCCGGGAGGTGCGGGCGACGGCCAACCGGCTCGCCAACTTCGATGACGCGAATCTGCGCCGCTCGGCGCGCGCCGCGGTCGCGGCCGCCGCCCGGGTGGAGCGCGCGTTGGAGATCCTCGGCGATGAGGTCCCCGACCACCTCGCCGCGGCCGGGCATCTTCGCATCACCCACCGGCAGGCCTCGCTGGAGGAACTCGGCCAGCTCGCCGATCCGCCGATGACCAAGGACGCCGTCGCCGGCCGGATCCGCCGGCTGCTGTCGACCGCGGACAAGAAGGCGCACGCCGAGGGCATCCCCGACACCGAGTCGGCGGTCACCTCGGATCTGCTCGACGAGGCGTGACCCACCGTTGTCGACCCGATCGTTCGGTCGGCGGTACGGGTGTGCCAGTGCACCCGTCGCGCTGCCCACGATCAGGCGTCCTACTAGGCTGGACCCGACGCCGGTTGGCCATGAGCCGATCGGCCACCAGGAGCGGTGCGGGCAGATGACCCCGTGCCGAGACAACCGCTAAGGAGCACACCAGTGACTGTTCGGGTAGGCGTCAACGGATTCGGCCGGATCGGCCGCAACTTCTTCCGCGCCGTCGAAGCACAAAAAGCATTGGGCACCACCGACATCGAGATCGTCGCCGTCAACGATCTGACCGACAACGCCACCCTGGCACACCTGCTGAAGTTCGATTCGATCCTGGGCCGCCTGCCGCAGGAGGTTTCCCTCGACGGCGATTTCATCGTCGTCGGCGACCAGCGCATCAAGGCCCTCGAGGTCAAGGAAGGCCCGGCGGCGCTGCCGTGGGGCGACCTCGGTGTCGACGTCGTCGTCGAATCCACCGGTATCTTCACCGCCGCGGAGAAGGCCAAGGGCCACCTCGACGCCGGCGCCAAGAAGGTCATCATCTCCGCACCGGCCTCCGGTGAGGACATCACCATCGTCATGGGTGTCAACGACGACAAGTACGACGGCAGCCAGAACATCATCTCCAACGCGTCGTGCACCACCAACTGCCTCGGCCCGTTCGCGAAGGTGCTCAACGACGAATTCGGCATCGTCTCGGGTCTGATGACCACCGTGCACGCCTACACCCAGGATCAGAACCTGCAGGACGGCCCGCACAAGGATCTGCGTCGCGCCCGCGCGGCGGCCATCAACGTGGTGCCCACCTCGACCGGCGCGGCCAAGGCCATCGGTCTGGTCCTCCCCGAACTCAAGGGCAAGCTCGACGGATACGCGCTGCGCGTGCCGATCCCGACCGGCTCGGTCACCGACCTCACCGCGATCCTGGAGAAGTCCGCGACCGCCGACGAGATCAACGCCGCGATGAAGGCCGCCGCCGAGGGTCCGCTCGAGGGCATCCTCAAGTACTACGACGCGCCGATCGTCTCCAGCGACATCGTCACCGACCCGCACAGCTCGCTGTTCGACGCCGGGCTGACCAAGGTCATCGGCAACCAGGTCAAGGCCGTCTCCTGGTACGACAACGAGTGGGGTTACTCCAACCGCCTCGTCGATCTGTCCGGCCTGGTCGGCAAGTCTCTCTGACCGACCGGTCGCTGACGAACCCAACCGTTACGGAGTAATGCTGCAATGGGTGTACCCACTCTGAAAGACCTTCTCGACGAAGGCGTTTCGGGTCGCGGTGTATTGGTTCGATCGGATTTCAACGTCCCGCTCGACGGGTCGACGATCACCGATCCGGGCCGAATCCTCGCCTCCCTGCCGACGCTGAACGCGCTCATCGACGCCGGCGCCAAGGTGATCATCACCGCGCATCTGGGCCGCCCCAAGGGTGAGCCGGATCCGAAATACTCACTGGCGCCGGTCGCCGAGCGTCTCGGCCAGGAACTGGGCCGCAACGTCCAACTCGCCGGTGATGTCGTCGGCTCCGACGCGCTCGCGCGCGCCGAGGGACTCACCGACGGTGACGTCCTGCTGCTGGAGAACGTGCGGTTCGATCCGCGCGAGACGTCCAAGGACGAGTCCGAGCGAGAGGCGCTGGCCAAGGCCTTCGTCGAACTCGTCGGTCCCGACGGCGCCTTCGTCTCCGACGGTTTCGGGGTGGTGCACCGCAAGCAGGCCTCGGTGTACGACGTCGCCAAGCTCCTCCCGCACTACGCGGGTGAGCTCGTGGCGGCCGAGGTCAAGGTGCTCTCGGCACTCACCGAGGACCCGGAACGGCCGTACGCCGTGGTGCTGGGTGGTTCCAAGGTGTCCGACAAGCTCGGCGTGATAGAGGCGCTGGCACCGAAGGTCGACACGCTGGTCATCGGCGGCGGTATGGCGTTCACGTTCCTGGCCGCCCAAGGCCATGGCGTGGGCACCTCGCTGCTGCAGGAAGACCAGATCGAGGTCTGCAAGGATCTGCTGGAGCGATTCGGTGATGTCATCCGGCTGCCCGCCGATGTGGTGGTGGCCGACAAGTTCGCCGCCGACGCGCAGTCGCAGACGGTCTCGGCCGACGCCATCCCCGACGGATGGATGGGTCTGGACATCGGGCCGGAGTCGGTGCAGCGTTTCGCCGCGCTGCTCTCGGGTGCCAAGACGATCTTCTGGAACGGGCCGTCGGGCGTGTTCGAATTCGAGAAGTTCTCCGCGGGCACCAAGGGTGTCGCCGAGGCGATCGCCGGCGCCACCAAGGCCGGTGCGTTCACCGTGGTCGGCGGCGGCGACTCCGCGGCCGCGGTGCGCACGCTGGGATTGCCGGACGACGACTTCTCGCACATCTCGACCGGTGGCGGTGCGTCGCTGGAATACCTGGAGGGCAAGGAATTGCCGGGACTGAAGGTGCTGGAATCATGAGCGGATCCCGTAAGCCGCTCATCGCGGGCAACTGGAAGATGAACCTCAATCACCTCGAGGCCATCGCGCTGGTGCAGAAGATCGCGTTTGCGCTGCCCGCCAAGTACTTCGAGAAGGTCGACGTGACGGTGATCCCGCCGTTCACCGACATCCGCTCGGTGCAGACGGTCGTCGACGGCGACAAGTTGCTGCTGACCTACGGTGCCCAGGACCTGTCGGCGCACGATTCGGGTGCCTACACCGGCGAGATCAGCGGGGCGTTCCTCGCCAAGCTCGGGTGCACCTTCGTCGTCGTCGGACATTCGGAGCGGCGCACCATGCACGCCGAGACCGACGAGGTGGTGCTCGCCAAGACCAAGGCAGCGCTCAAGCACGGTCTGACGCCGATCGTCTGCATCGGTGAGGGACTCGACATCCGGGAGTCCGGCGAGCACGTCGCCTACAACGTCGCGCAGCTGAAGGGCTCGTTGGCGGGGCTGTCGGCCGAGGACATCGCGAAGGTCGTCATCGCCTACGAGCCCGTGTGGGCGATCGGTACCGGTCGGGTGGCCAGTGCCGCCGACGCGCAGGAGGTCTGCGCGGCGGTGCGTACCACACTCGCCGAGATCGCCGATGCGTCGACAGCCGCCTCGGTGCGGGTGCTCTACGGCGGATCGGTGAACGCCAAGAACGTCGGCGACATCGTCGGCCAGACCGATGTCGATGGGGCACTGGTCGGCGGCGCGTCCCTGAAGGCCGACGAGTTCTCCACGTTGTCGGCGATCGCCGCGGGCGGCCCCCTGCCCTGAGCGCTCGCTCAAACGCGTACACTGGTCGAGCCGGTCGCATTCCTCGTGAGGTGACCGGCTCGACCATGTCGTCGGCCCCTGGCCGGACGCGACTCGATTCCAACCGACAAGGATCTGCCTGACGTGCTCGAAACAGTTCTGGACATCGGCCTGATCATCACCAGTGTGCTGCTGGTGATCCTGGTTCTGCTGCACCGGGGTAAGGGCGGTGGCCTGTCGTCGCTCTTCGGTGGCGGTGTGCAATCGAGTCTGTCCGGCTCGAGCGTCGTCGAGCGCAACCTCGACCGGTTGACGATCTTTGTCGGATTGGTGTGGTTCATCTTCATCATCGGTATCGGCGTCGACATCAAGCTGTCCGCCTGACCCGACACATTTCTCTCGACCCGATGCGGCTACGGCCGCATCGGGTCGAGTGCTTTCTGTGTACCCGACTTTCTCGACTTTCTGTGCACCCGAGATGCCCACCCGAGATGCCACCGTCACGCGCAGCCGCAATACTGGGGCAATGACCTCTCCTTCGCGCGGTGCCCCGGACTGGCGTCCTTCCATCTCGATCGTCGACCACATCGTCGTCGACGACGAGGGCCGCACCCTCACCGAACCGCTGCGTGAGGACATCCGATTGCTCGGCGGCATTCTCGGTGACATGGTGCGCGAACACTCGGGGGCGGAGGTCTTCGACCTCGTCGAGTCGGCGCGGGTGGCGGCGTTCAAGATCCGGCGGGCCGAGATCGATCGCGACGAGTTGGCTGATCTGTTCGTCGATCTCGACATCTCGGTGGCGATGCCGATCATCCGCGCGTTCAGCAACTTTGCGCTGTTGGCCAACCTGGCCGAGGACATCCACCGTGAACGCCGGCGGATGATTCACGTACGGGCCGGCGACCCGCCTCAGGACAGTAGCCTCGACGCCACATACGCCAAACTGGCCGAGGCCGGTCTCGGCGATGACGAGGTGGGTGATGCGCTCGCCGACGCGACGGTGGTGCCGGTGATCACCGCCCATCCGACAGAAACGCGCCGGCGGTCGGTGTTCGAGGCGCAGAACCGGATCACCGAGCTGATGCGATACCGGTCGCGGACCGAACTGACGCCCGCCGAGGAGGCGGCGGTCACCGAGGGAATCCGGAGGCAGATCCTCACGCTGTGGCAGACCGCGTTGATCCGCCTCGAGCGGCTCACCATCCAGGACGAGATCCGTTCGGGCCTGCGCTATTACGACGCGTCGTTCTTCGAGGTCGTGCCCAAGATCAACACCTCGGTGCGGGCCGCGTTGCGGTCGGCGTATCCGAACGCCGGTCTGGCCGACGAGCCGATGCTGCGGATGGGCTCGTGGATCGGCGGTGACCGCGACGGCAATCCGTTCGTCACCGGCGAGATCGTGGAGATGGCAACGACTCTCGCGGCGCGCACGGCGATCGGCAACCACCTGTCGGAGCTCGAGGCGCTCGCGCAGGAACTGAGCATGTCGACCCGGCTCATGACGACCTCCGACGCGGTCTACGAACTCGCCGGTGTGCCCCGCGAGGACGCGGCCGCCGACGAGCCGTTCCGTCTTGCATTGCGCCACATCCGTTCTCGGTTGGTCGCCACCGCGACCGGGCTGTTCGGTGAGGAGGTGATGAAGACCTCGGATCTGTTCCTGCTCGACGGTGCCGACGCCTACTCGACCGCCGACGAACTGCTCGCCGACCTCGACGTCATCGATGCCGGACTCCGCGCCGCCAACGACGACATCATCGCCGACGACAGGCTACTGCGGCTGCGGGAGTCGGTGCGCACCTTCGGTTTCCATCTGTCCGGGCTGGACATGCGGCAGAATTCCGACATGCACGAGGACGTCATCGCCGAACTGCTGGCGTGGGCCGGCGTGCACCCGGACTACCGATCGCTGGACGAGGCCGAGCGGGTCGAGATCCTGACCAATGAACTCGCCGCCCGGCGGCCGCTCACCCGGCCCGATGCCGAGTTGTCCGAGTTGGCGACCAAGGAACTCAACATCGTCCGTGCGGCCGCGACCGCGGTGGCGCGGTTCGGACCGCAGTCGGTGCCCAACTACATCATCAGCATGTGCACCTCGGTCAGCGACATGCTCGAGCCGATGATCCTGCTGAAAGAAGCCGGGCTGATCGACATCGACGGCGACACCGGGAAACTCATCTCGACGGTTCGAATCGTCCCACTGTTCGAGACCATCGAGGATCTGCAGCAGGGCGCCGAAACCCTGTTGGCCGCCTTGGACATCCCGCTGTACCGCGACCTCGTCGACGGGCAGTCGGGCATGCAAGAGGTCATGCTCGGCTATTCCGATTCCAACAAGGACGGCGGCTACATGGCCGCGAACTGGGCGCTCTATCGCGGCGAGCTCGATCTCGTCGAGGCCGCGGCCAAGGCCGGAATCCGGTTGCGGCTCTTCCACGGTCGCGGTGGCACCGTCGGCCGCGGTGGGGGACCGAGCTACGACGCCATCCTGGCCCAGCCGCCGGGCGCGGTCCAGGGGTCGCTGCGCATCACCGAGCAAGGTGAGATCATCGCCGCGAAATACGCCGAACCCGTCAGCGCCGAACGCAATCTGGAGACGTTGCTCGCCGCGACCATCGAGTCGTCGCTGCTCGACGTCGAGGGACTCGGGGACGAATCCGAGGACGCCTACACCACTCTCGACGAGATCGCGGCGCTGGCCCGCTCGGCCTACAGCGCGCTGGTGCACGAGACACCGGGATTCGTGGAGTACTTCACGACGTCGACACCGCTGTCGGAGATCGGTGCACTCAACATCGGCAGCCGTCCGGCGTCGCGTAAACAGACCGAGAAGATCTCCGATCTGCGGGCCATCCCATGGGTGCTGTCGTGGACGCAATCCCGCGTGATGCTGCCGGGCTGGTACGGCACCGGCGCTGCCTTCGAGCAGTGGGTCGGCGACGACGCGGACCGTCTGGCCACCCTGCAGCGGTACTACGAGAAGTGGCCGTTCTTCCGCACCGTGATGTCGAACATGGCGCAGGTGCTCGCCAAGTCGGACATGGGACTCGCGCATCGATACGCCCAGCTCGTGCCTGACGAGCAGTTGCGCGACACCGTCTTCGGGATGATCGTCGACGAGCACGAACGCACCATCGCGATGTACTCGAAGATCACCGGTACCAACGATCTTCTTGCCGACAACGCGGCACTCAAACGGTCGGTGTACAACCGCTTCCCGTACCTCGAGCCGCTGAATCTGCTACAGGTTGAGCTTCTGCGTCGGTTCCGCGCCGGTGACGATTCACCGCGAATCCGCCGAGGGATCCAGCTGACGATGAACGGTTTGGCGACCGCACTGCGCAACAGCGGCTAGGTCCTCGGTCGAGGTGCTTCCCCCGGTGGTCGAGGTGCCCGGCGCCCCAGGCGCCGGGCACCTCGAGACCCGGTGCACCACAGCTGGTTCCATCCCACAGCAAAAGCGACGTCACCGCGGATACGTGACGATCACCTGCCCCGTCCGTCGGCTCCGCCACTCCACCCTCCGATCCAGAAGGAGCGTCGGCACCCACTCCGCGAGATGCTTGCGCTGATGATCAGCCCGACACAACGGGATCAGGTCACCGAGCACCGGCCAGCCTCCGGCCTCGGGGTCGGTGTGGTTGAACGGTCGCCAATGATCGAGGTCGCACAGGTGTGACGGCATCCCGCAGTAGGGGTATCGGCACCAGGCGTCGTTGGCCAGCACCTCAGCGCGCAGTGTGGCGCTGGGTGCATACGTCAATGCCGCAGGGGGTGGCACGGTGTGACCGCCGTGTCCGGTCGGATCCGCCGGCGGTGCCTGGGGTCGGTCGGAGATCTGCGGGATCAACGGCCCAGCAGCACGGGCAGATTCGGGGTAGTGAATGGTCTTCGCCACCTCGGCCAAAGTCGTGGCGTAATCGCGGTCGATAGGCCCATATCCCTGCAACCGCGGTACGAGAATCCCGTCCGGGTCCTTCAACACGGTCAGTACGGGTGCCCCGGGTACGACCAAAGCCCGTCCGAACGCCACCGGCACCTCATCCGGCGTCGGCTCATCCATCGGGTCGGGGACCTCGGGTTCGACGACCGGCTCCACCAACTCAACCAACTCGACTGCGGGAGCGTCGGCGTCGGCAGGTTCGGGTAGCAGGTCGTCCCACGCTGCCGCATCCTCGGCGTCAGAGGGTGTTTCGGCCGAGTCCCTGTTGACGGCATCGCTGCCTTTCGTGCAGTCGTCCTGCCCGCATTCGCAGTCGAGTCGGGCTCCGGGCACGCCGGTGATCTCCCCGAGTGCGATCACCCGCACTGGCCCGACGCGTCGCGGGTCCTTACGGCAGGTCCGTTCATCGATCAGGGCGTTGATCTGGGTTGTGAGGAACACCCCGTAGTGGGCGGGGACGACCGCATCGAGGGCGGAGTGCCCAGCAACATCGGGGGTGATGGTCACATTTCCGACCAGATCGGTGATGGTGTCGCGTTCCTCGATCACACTGTCGGGGTTCATCGAAATCAACGCGGCGTCGAGTTGTTGCGAGAGCACCGGGTCGGTCGTCGCCCGAGACCCGTATTCCAGGACGATCTGTTCGAACGTCATCTCCTCGTTGTCCCCGGCCTCGACGGTGTCGGTGGTGTCGATGTTCTCGCCACGCTGCGCGGCCCGCGCCATGATCGAAGCCCGATTCGTCGACAGTTCCCCGTTCAAATACGCAGCGCGGATCAGCGGTAGCTTCTCCAGGAGGTCCGCCAGCGCTATCCAACTCCCGGCTTTGCTGCGGGAGATCTTGAACTGCAACGATACCTCGGCCCGGCCGAGTCTCTCGGCATGCTCGACGACCGACCCCCACACACCGGTCTCGGGCCGCCCGGCCAGATGCTCGTGAAATACCCGCTCCGCCAACGCGGCAGCGGCCAGCACCGTCCGGGCCTCGTACTTGCGGGACTCGCGGAGCAGGTCCGGGCCGGTCTCGGTGAGCTCATCGCGCGACATTGCTGTGATCGCGGCAGCGTCGGCATCCGGATCGGTGAACGTCAGCAGACTCGACATCTGAACAACCTCCCCTCCCGCGATCGGACTTGATGAGAACAAGTGTACGAAGGGGTACCGACAAAACCGGCCCGGCGATCGCGCGGCTCGAGAAATCTGTGGACAAGTCGTCGAGTGGGTAGTGGATGTGGTTGCGATACTTGTCATCTCACCAGGGTCTCGAGGCTCGCCGCACGCGGCTCGCACCTCGACCACCGGGGGGAGGGGCAAGCTTCGGTCGGGGAATGTTCCGTCGTTCTACTCCGGGGCTTTCCATCCGATGGTCGAGGTGCCGAGGAGCGATAGCGACGAGCCTCGAGACCCCGCTCGCCGACAGGTGTCCGCACCACCCGCCGAGCTGGAACCAGCACCGGCGCAGGCGGTCTCGAGGCTCGCCGCACGCGGCTCGCACCTCGACCACCCGGGGGAACGGCCAAGCATCCGCGATGGAAGCGCTCGACCACCGGGGGGACGGGCAAGCTTCGGTCAGGGAATTCTCCGTCGTTCTACCCCGGACCATTCCATCCGATGGTCGAGGTGCCGAGGAGCGCCAGCGACGAGCCTCGAGACCCCGCTCGCCGACAGGTATTCTCATCACCCGCGAATCGAAACCTGCACCGTGGCAGGCAGTCTCGAGGCCCAGCGCCTGGTCGCCGAGCACCTCGACCGCCGGGGAAGGGGCGGACATCGGATGGCGGAAACGTCGCTCCAACCCCGACGGGGTTTCAGGCGTCGGGGAGAGCGGAGGCCGCGGCGTGGTCGAGGAACCAGACGGTTTCCTCGGTGCCGTGGGCACCGGCGCAGGGCCAGTCGGCAGGATCGGCGCCGGCGTGAGCCGCGGCCACCGCTTGGGCCTTGTCCTCACCGGCGACGAGAAACCACACCGCCTTGCTGCGGTTGACCACCGGCAGCGTGAGGGTGATCCGCCGCGGCGGTGGTTTGGGTGAGTCCTCCACGGCAACAACGGTCTTCTGCGTCTCGGCGGTGGCGGCGCTGTGCGGGAACAGGGAGTTGATGTGGCCCTCACCGCCCATGCCGAGCAGGTGAAGATCGAACTGCGGGGACACATCGGCTCCCGCGTTTGCCAACAGGGTGGCGGCGTAATCGGCTGCCGCGGCCTCGATGTCGTCGCCGAACTCGCCGTCCGACGGTGCCATCGGATGCACCCGGGCCGGATCGACCGGCACATGGTCGAGCAGCGCGTCCCGGGCCTGCCCGTAATTGCGTTCCGGATCGCCGGTCGGGACGAATCGGTCATCGCCCCAATAGATGTCAACCTTGGACCAGTCGATGTCACCGCTGTCGTCGGCGAGGGACGCCAGAATCGCGATGCCGTTGCTACCACCGGTCAGCACCACCGACGCAACCCCACGAGCGCGCTGAGCGGCACCGATCAGATCGACGAACCGACGTGCCGCGGTGTCGACCAGAGTCTGCTTGTCATCGAAAACCAGTGTCTCGGTGGTCATGCCGGTTGTCCTTGCTGGCTCAGTTCGACGGCGCCACGAAGTGCCTGCTCGAAGACCTCGTCGGTATCGAGGCGGCGCAGTTCCTCGGCGAGATACACGGGCAGATCACGGTTGGTCATGGCGACCCGACCATCGGGCTTGCCGGGCACCGAGATCACCGCGTTGCCGTTCTGATCGATCGACAGGACCGTCGCGCCGTGGTCACGCAACAGCCGGACCTCGAAACTTCCGATCGACCGGGTGGTGGGTACGCCGAGCGCCGAATACAGCCATCCCGCAAGTAATTCGATGCCCGGGGACTGGGCCGGTCCGGTGACCACCACCGACTGGATCGGTGTGTGCGGCGGGCGATCGATCGCCGACGCGAGCAGCGCACGCCAATGCGTGATCTGGGTCCACGCGAGATCGGAGTCACCGGGGGAGTAGGTCGCCAGCCTGCGTTCGAGAACACTCTCGGGATGCGTGGACTTGCTGGCGTCGAGGATGCGTCGTCGACCGATCCGGCCCATCGGGTCGGCGGACGGATCCTCGGGTGCCGCGCCCGGCCACCAGACGACGATCGGGCAGTCCGGCAGCAGGAACGGCGTCACGACGCTGTGCGGTTGATCGGCGAGTGGCCCGGACATCGACAGGATCACCACCTCCGATGCGCCCGCGTCACCGCCCACCCTGATCTGCGCGTTGAGCAGCGACTCGCCCTTTCTGGAGCCGCACGCCAGCACGATGACCCGGCTGGGATGTTCGCTGCTGGCGCCGATCGCCGCTTCCACGGCGGCCTCGGTGGGTTCGCCGTGTTCGGCCACCACGACGAGGGTCAGCACGCGGCCGAGGCTGATCGCGCCACCGGACTCGCGGATCTCGACCATCTTCTTGGCGACGTCGTTGGTCGAGGTCTCGGGCATCTCGATGATCATCGGGGTCCTCTCACATCGGTCGTCACGGTCGGCGCCATGCGCGGCCGGTCCAGGCCATCATGTCGTCAGCCGACTTCGGGCCCCACGTCCCGGCTTCGTAGGTGTCGGGCTTACCCGACTCCGCCCAGTTCTCGAGGACGGGATCGAGGATCTCCCAAGCCAATTCGACTTCGTCGTTCACCGGGAACAACGACGGCTCACCGAGCAGCACGTCGAGGATGAGGCGTTCGTAGGCTTCCGGTGATGCCTCGGTGAAGGCCGTTCCGTAGCTGAAGTCCATGTTGACGTCGCGGACCTCCATGCTCGACGCCGGCACCTTGGACCCGAAACGCAGTGTGATGCCCTCGTCGGGCTGCACCCGGATCACCAGTGCATTCTGCGACAGCTCCTCGGTCATGGTCTTGTCGAACGGCAGGTGCGGCGCCCGTTTGAAGACCAAGGCGATCTCGGTCACCCTGCGGCCCAACCGCTTTCCGGTCCGCAGATAGAACGGCACACCGGCCCAGCGCCGCGAGTCGACCTCGAGGGCGATCGCCGCATAGGTCTCCGTGGTCGAGTCGGCCGCAAACCCCTCCTCGTCCTTGAGTCCCGGGACCTTCTCGCTACCCTGCCAGCCCGGGCCGTATTGACCGCGGGCGGTGTTCTCCTCGATCGGCAGGATGTTGCGGGTCGCCGACAGTACCTTGATCTTCTCGGCCTGTAATTGCTTGGGCTCGAAGGAGATCGGCTCCTCCATCGCCACCAGTGCCATCAGCTGCAGCAGGTGGTTCTGGATGACGTCGCGGGCGGCGCCGATCCCGTCGTAGTAGCCGGCGCGGCCACCGAGTCCGATGTCCTCTGCCATGGTGATCTGGACGTGGTCGACGTAGTGAGAACTCCACAGCGGATCGAACAGCTGATTGGCGAACCGCAGCGCGAGGATGTTCTGAACCGTCTCCTTACCCAGATAGTGGTCGATGCGGAACACCGACGACTCCGGGAAGACGGCGTTCACAATGCCGTTGAGGTCTTTCGCCGACTGCAGATCGTGGCCGAACGGTTTCTCGATGACCACCCGACGCCAGTGGTCATCACGTTCTTCGGCCAGACCGCTGCGCTGCAACTGCTCGCACACCGTCGGGAAGGCCTTCGGCGGAATCGACAGGTAGAACGCATGATTGCCGTCGGTTCCGCGCTTGTTGTCGAGATCGGCCAGCGTCGACTTGAGTCGCGCGAACGCCTCGTCGTCGTCGAACGACCCCTGTACGAAGCGGAATCCCTCGGCCAGTCGCTCCCAGACCTCCTCGCGGAACCCGGTGCGCGCATGCTGACGGACCGCGTCGTGCACCACCGTGGCGAAATCCTCGTCGTCCCAATCACGCCGGGCGAAGCCGACGAGAGCGAACGACGGTGGCAGCAAACCGCGATTGGCCAGGTCGTAGACCGCGGGCATCAACTTCTTGCGCGCGAGATCACCGGTCACGCCGAAGATGATCAGACTGCACGGGCCGGCGATGCGCGGTAGCCGCTTGTCACGCGGATCCCGAAGTGGGTTACGCCATTTCGTGGGACCGCCGGTAGGCACGTGTTCAGGCCTTCTTCGCGGCGTCGAGTTGCTCGGCGGTGGCTGCGAGCAATTCGTTCCAGGCTTCCTCGAACTTGCTGACTCCCTCGTCCTCGAGGACGACGAAGACGTCGTCGAGGTCGACGCCGAGGCCGGCGATCTTGTCGAAGACCTCCTGTGAGGCTGCCGAGGTACCGATGATCGAGTCGGTGTTGACCCAGCCGTGGTCGGCGAAGGCCTCCATCGTCTTGCCCGGCATGGTGTTGACGGTGTTTGGTGCGACGAGCTCGCTGACGTACAGCGTGTCGGGGTAGTCGGCGTTCTTGGTGCCGGTCGAGGCCCACAGCGGCCGTTGGGGATTGGCGCCCTTGTCGACCAAACCGTGGAAGCGTGACTCGACCTCGAAGATCTCCTGGTAGGCGGCGTAGGCCAGGCGGGCGTTGGCCAGCGCCGCCTTGCCCTTCAACGCGGTCGCCTCGGGTGTACCGATGGCGTCGAGACGCTTGTCGATCTCGGTGTCCACGCGGGAGACGAAGAACGAGGCGACCGAGTGGATCGTCGAGATATCGTGGCCGGCTTGCGCGGCGGCCTCGATGCCCGACAGGTAGGCGTCCATCACGCCCTGGTAGCGCTCGACGGAGAAGATCAGGGTCACGTTGACGCTGATGCCCTCGGCGAGTACCCGGGTGATCGCCGGCAGCCCGGCCTTGGTGGCGGGAATCTTGATCAGCAGGTTCGGGCGGTCGACGATCTTCCACAGTTCGATGGCTTGCGCGACTGTCTTGTCGGTGTCGTGGGCGAGTCGGGGGTCGACCTCGATCGACACCCGACCGTCGACACCGCGGGACTCGGTGAACACCGGTGCGAGGACGTCACACGCATTGCGGACGTCGTCGGTGGTGACGGTGCGGATGGTGGCATCGACGTCGGCGCCACGGGCGGCGAGCTCGTTGACCTGCTCGTCGTAGGCGTTGCCCTTCGACAGTGCGGCCTGGAAGATCGACGGGTTGGTGGTCACGCCGACCACCGAGCGGGTGTCGATGAACTCCTGCAGACCTCCCGAGGAGATCAGGTCACGGGACAGGTCATCCAGCCACACCGATACACCGGCGGCGGACAATTCGGCGAGCTTGGCGTTCTGGGTCACGGTTCTCTCCTTGCGTGCATCGCGTGGTGTCCTTGTGGGGCACGCGATCTCGGTGTGTTCGGTTGTGGTGGAAGGCGTTCGGGCGTGGGGTCAGGAGCCGACGACGCGCTGCGCGGCGGTGGCCACGGCGTCGGCGGTGATGCCGAATTTCTCGTAGAGCACCTTGTAGTCGGCCGAGGCACCGAAGTGCTCGAGGGAGATGATCTCCCCGGTATCGCCGACGACCTGATACCACGGCATGGCGATGCCGGCCTCGACGGAGACGCGAGGCACCGACGGCGGAAGCACCGAATTGCGGTATTCCGCGTCCTGCTCGAAGAACCACTCGAAGCACGGCATGGACACCACGCGTGCGCGGATTCCCTTGTCGGCCAAGGTCTTCTGTGCCTCCACGGCGAGTTGGACCTCGGAGCCGGTGCCGATCAGCACGACCTGCGGCTCGCCGTCGGCCTCCGACAACACGTACGCACCGGCCGCGACACCCTCGTACGAGGTGCCCTCGAGGACCGGCACACCCTGACGGGTCAGGCACAGGCCGACCGGATGGTCACGCCGGGTGAGCAGGTGGCGCCAGGCGTGGGCGGTCTCGTTGGCATCGGCCGGACGGACCACATCGAGGTTCGGGATGGTGCGCAGCGCCGCGAGGTGCTCGACCGGCTGGTGGGTCGGGCCGTCCTCGCCGAGGCCGATCGAGTCGTGGGTCCAGACGTAGATCGGGTCGATCGCCATCAGTGACGCCAGCCGGACCGCGGGCCGCATGTAGTCGGCGAACTGCAGGAAGGTACCGCCGTAGGCGCGGGTGGGACCGTGCAAGACGATCCCGGACAGGATCGAGCCCATGGCGTGTTCGCGGATACCGAAGTGCAGGGTGCGGCCGTAGGGGTTGGCCGTCCAGGTCTTGGTGCTGATCGACGACGGTCCGAACGAGTCGACGTCGTCCATGGTGGTGTTGTTCGAGCCCGCGAGATCGGCGGAGCCACCCCACAATTCGGGCAGGATCGGTCCGAGTGCGGAGAGTACCTTGCCCGAGGCAGCGCGGGTGGCCAGCGCTTTGCTGCCCGGCTCCCAGCTCGGCAGCACGTCGGTCCAGCCGTCGGGGAGTTCATGGGACCACAGGCGGTCGAAGAGCGCCTTGCGCTCGGGGTTGGCCGCGGCCCAGGCGTCGAAGCCCTTCTGCCACTGGGCGTGGGCGGCGGCGCCACGCTCGGTGAGCGCGCGGGTATGGGCGATGACCTCCTCGGACACCTCGAAGTTCTTGTCGGGATCGAAGCCGAGGACCTTCTTGGTGGCGGCGACCTCGTCGGCGCCCAGCGCCGATCCGTGGATCGCGCCGGTGTTCATCTTGTCCGGGGCGGGGTACCCGATGATGGTGCGCAGCACGATCAGCGACGGTTTGTCGGTGACCTGCTTCGCGGCTTCGATCGCGGCTTCGATCGCGGTGACGTTCTCGCCGCCGGAGACATGCTGCACATGCCACCCGTAGGCCTCGTAGCGGGCGGCGGTGTCCTCGGTCAGCGCGATCTGGGTGTCGTCCTCGATCGAGATGTGATTCTTGTCGTAGAAGACGATCAGGTTGCCGAGTTCCTGCGCGCCGGCCAGCGACGACGCCTCGGAGGTGACGCCCTCCTCGATGTCACCGTCGGAGGCGATCACGTAGATGTGGTGGTCGAACGGGCTGGCGCCGGCCGCGGCGTCCGGATCGAACAGGCCACGCTCGTAGCGTGCGGCATAGGCCATACCGACCGCCGAGGCCAGTCCCTGCCCGAGCGGACCGGTGGTGATCTCCACACCACGCGTGTGATGCAACTCCGGATGACCGGGGGTCTTCGACCCCCACGTGCGCAGGTCCTCGATGTCGGACAACTCCAACCCGAAGCCACCCAGATAGAGCTGGATGTACTGGGTGAGGCTGGAATGCCCGCACGACAATACGAACCGATCGCGGCCGACCCAATGGGTGTCGGTCGGATCGTGGCGCATCACCCGCTGATACAGCAGGTAGGCCAACGGGGCGAGGCTCATCGCAGTGCCCGGATGGCCACTGCCACACTTCTGGACCGCATCCGCGGCGAGGACCCGAACGGTGTCCACGGCGCGCGAATCGACCTCGGTCCACCACTCGGGGTGGGCCGCAGTGGTGAGTTCGCGGATCTCGTCTGTGTCTGCCACTGTTCTGCAGTCTCCTGTACCTATCGGGGTGCGTGCGCTCGCCGCAGCGGGGATTCGAGCAGCGGGGATTCGAGGGTCGACGCCACGCCGGACGGAACGCGAGCCGTCACGTGTGGTGGACGTCGGAGGGGCCTCACTGCTCCCAGAGTAATCGGCCACCGCCCGCCGATGCCCGGCAACCTTGTCTGCGGCGCGCAACGCGGCGCGTCGTCGGGCCCGCGGCCTGGTGGACGCATGCAATTCTTCGATCGGGTGGGGCAGCGTCTACCATGCTGTGTAGTAGCCGTGGCGCGCTGTTCGAGAGCCGGTCAACTGCCCTGAGCGCGTCCTTCGGGCAGGTAGGAGTGGACGTGAGGATTGGGGAACGTGTGAGCGGAGAAGGCACCGCTCCCGGCGGATCCACCTCCGCTCGGCACACCCAGTCCCGTGAGTCCGGCGTCGCAGAGCCGACGGATGGCGTTGTCGAGGAAACCGGCGCGACGTGGCCGCAGCGCATCCGGGCCACCGTCCTGGCCTACATCGCGCTCACCAAGCCGCGCGTCATCGAACTGCTCCTCGTCGCCACGATCCCGGTCATGCTGCAGGCCAACCGTGGCCACGTCGACATCGCGGTCATTCTGTTCACCCTGCTCGGCGGCTGGCTCGGAGCCGGCAGCGCGAACACGCTGAACATGGTCGCCGACGCCGACATCGACAAGAAGATGCGGCGCACCGCGCGCCGGCCGCTGGCCCGCAAGGCCGTCGCCACCCGCAGTGCGCTGATCTTCGGGATCGTGTTGTGGGTGGCGTCGTTCCTGGTGCTGTTCTTCGCCGCGAACCTGCTCAGCGCCCTGTTGGTGACCGCGACCATCGGCTTCTACGTCGGCGTCTACACGATGATCCTCAAGCGACGTACCTGGCAGAACGTCGTGTGGGGCGGGGCCGCGGGCTGCATGCCGACCCTGGTCGGCTGGGCGGCGGTGACCGGAACCCTGAGTTGGCAGCCGGTGGTGCTCTTCCTCGTCATCTTCTTCTGGACGCCGCCGCACACCTGGGCGCTGGCCATGCGGTATCGCGAGGACTACAAGGCCGCCGGAGTGCCGATGCTCCCGGTGATCGCCTCCGACGAGCACGTGACCCGACAGATGCTCTTCTACACCTGGGCCACGGTGCTGGCGTCACTGGCATTGATCCCGGCGGCCAGCTGGATCTACGCGGCGGTCGCGGTGCTGGCCGGCGCCTGGTTCCTCAGCCGGGTCCACAAGCTCTATCGCGACACCCGGCAGGGCGCGGAGGTGACGCCGCTCAAGATCTTCCTGCAGTCCAACGAGTACCTGGCGATCCTGTTCTGCGGACTGGCGATCGACGCCGTCGTGAACCTCCCGGTCATCACGCACGTCTTCTAGATCGCCGAGGTAACTCGTCAGTTCGGCACGAGAACCGACGTCCCGGTGGTACGCCGGCCCTCGAGATCGGCGTGAGCCTGTTCGGCATCGGCGAGACGGTACCGCTGTCCGACCCGCACCTCGACGCCGTCGGCGAGTGCTCCGAGATACTCCGATGCGCGCCATGCCAATTCGTCGGGATCGGCGATGAAATGCGCCAGGGTCGGTCGGGTCACCGACAACGAGCCCGCGCTGTTGAGACGCTGCAGATCAAATGGTGGCACCGGGCCGCTGGCCGCGCCGAAGAGCACCACGAATCCGCGAATGCCGGTCGATGCCACCGACTGGTCGAAGGTGTCTGCACCCACCCCGTCATAGGTGACCCGCACTCCGGCACCGTCGGTGAGACCTCGCACCTGCTCGACGAGGTCGTCGCCGTAGCGGAGCACGTGGTCGGCGCCGGCCGCGGCCGACAGTTCGGCCTTCTCGTCCGAGGACACCGTCGTGATCACCCGCAGACCCTTGCGCTTGGCCAGCTGGGTGAGGATCAGCCCGACGCCACCGGCACCGGCGTGCAGCAGGATCGCGTCGCCCTCGGCGGGGTGCGCGCTGCCGTCGAGCAGATAGTGCGCGGTCAGCCCACGCAACAACGAACTCCCGGCGACCTCGTCGGAGACACCGTCGGGGATCGGCACCGCGCGAGCGGCACGGACCGCCACGAGCTCGCCGTAGCTGGCTGGAGCATCGCACCAGCAGACGCGAGTGCCGACACCGAGATCGGAGACCTCCGAGCCGACCGCCACGATCTCACCGGCACCCTCGGTACCGGGCACATACGGCGGTTGTGAGGGATACAGACCACGGCGAAGGTAGGTGTCGATGAAGTTGACGCCGACGGCGGTGACGCGAACGAGAACCTCGTCGGCAGCGGGGATCGGATCGTCGACCGTCCCGTAGCTCAAGACATCCGGACCGCCGTGTCGAGTGACCTGAATTGCGCGCATGAGTCGTTTCTACACCCCGGCCGAGACGTCGGAATCATCACGGTTTCTCGGCGGCTCCGGTGACCGGGGGTTCCACCGACCACGGGAAATCGATCCACTTGGCGGTGGTGCGCCAGCAGTAGTCGGGAGTGGTGATCGTGTGCGGCTTCTGATAGATCACCGCGTTGCGGACCTCGGCGACGCGGCCCTGGTGCTCGCAGAAGTCGTCGACGAGGGCGAGGGTCTTGCCGGAGTCGGCGACGTCGTCGACGACGAGCACCTTCTGATCGTGTAGTCCACTGCTCTCCAGCAGTGACGGCAGCATCACCGGTTCGGCCAGGGTCTCGCCGATGCCGGTGTAGAAGGCCACGTTCAGCGAGATCATCAGCTTGCAGTCGAGCGCATAGGCGATCGCGCCGGCCGGGATGAGACCTCCGCGGGCGATGCCCAGGATGATGTCGGGGACGAAGCCGTCGTCGGCGATCTGCTGGGCGAGGTCGCGGCATGCCCGGCCGTTCATCTCCCAGGTCAGCTTTTCGCGCTCGTCTGGGGCCGGCGGGGTCGTGGCGGAGGCGTTCATGGCAGTGACTCTGCCAAGTTTCGGGCGGCGGCACATGTTGAGAGCGATGGTGGCGCGTGTCTACCCGGCGGCCCCATCTCGGTATGCTCGATGACCATGAGCGAGCAGCCCGCAGCCGAGAACTCCGAGACCTCCACCGCCGCCCCGACCGTGTCGGTACCGCGAGACGTGGTGTCCTCGATCGAGAAGTTCGTCAGCCGGGAAGGCGGGTCGGCCAAGGCCGTCTTGCAGCCGATCGGCGCGGCCGGCGTGCGGATCACTCTCGTCGGCGAACAGGGTGGCATCCTCGGCGATCGCGTGGTCGCCGACCTCGCGACCGCCACCGCAGTCGTGGAAGCGGTGGCCGGCGTCGAGACCGCCGAGTGGGACCGCGACCTGACGTCGTCGACGACCGTCGAGCCGTCGCACTATCGCAAGATGGCCGGCTGGGTCGCCGGACAGAAGCACTTTCCCAAGCCGCGTAATCAAGCCATTCTCTGAGTCGGTATCCCGGGACTGGAAGCCGAGGTGACCGGGGACTCAGCCGGCTTCCTCGGGCTCGACCGGGTCCGACCCGGCGAAGACGCTGCACTCCGGGCACCGGGTCAACAGGTCGTGGCGACATTCCACGACATGGACGAGAAACGACTCCGCGTCCGCCAATCGACGGCGCCGCACCCGGATCTCGTCGATCCGTCGATCGATGATCTGGCGGCGCTCGGCTGCGTCGCGATCGAGTACGACGCGTATTTCTCGCAAGCTCATTCCGACGTGCTGGCACGCGCGCAGTACGTGTAGACGGCTCACGTGCTCGGCGCTGTACTCGCGATGCCCGGCCAGGGTGCGGTCGGGCACGACGACGCCCATGTCATCCAGTGACGCAGGACATGTACTTCGACGCCGACCAGTGCGGCCGCTTCGGCGATGCGCATCACCACATCATGCCTTGACCTCAGGTCGACCTGAGGTCCTACGGTTCGGGGATGCCTTTCACAGCCGATGCATTGCCCACGCCCGCCATCGTCGAGATCGACGGCGCCGCCATCGCGACCTATGTCCTCGAGCCCCCTCGGGGCCGGCGGAAAGGCCCCGATGTGGTGTGCACGCACGGTACTCCGTGGTCGGCGGGGGTGTGGTTACCGGTGGCCCGGCGATTGGCCGAGCGCCATCGTGTCTTCCTGTGGGACATGCCCGGCTACGGTCGGTCGACCAAGGGTCCGGAGGTGCCGGTTGATCTGATCGCGCAACGGCAACGTTTCGCCGAACTCGTGCGTATCTGGAACCCAGTCCGCCCCCATGTACTCGCGCACGACATCGGTGGGGCGGTCACGCTCGGCGCGCACCTGTTCGACGGAGTCGCGATGAGCGGTGTCTACCTGCTCGACGCGGTGACGCTGCGCCCATGGGGCTCTGCGTTCTTCGCGCTGGTGGGCAGGCACGCCGAGGTTTTCCAACAACTTCCCGCGGATCTGCACGAGGCGCTCGTGCATCGCTACATCGCCGGTGCCGCCGTCGTCGATCTGCCACACGACACAGTGCGCGGGCTGGTCGAACCGTGGCTCGGTGAGGTGGGCCAAGCTGCGTTCTATCGACAGGTCGCGCAGCTGTCGGAGGACCACACCGAACCGATCTGTGCGCGACTGGCGGACGTCACATGTCGGGTCGAGATCGGCTGGGGGGTGAACGATCCGTGGTTGCCGGTCGAACAGGCCGGCCGGCTTCGAGACGCGTTGCCCGGCGATGTCGTCGTCACGCTGCTCGACGGCGTCGGGCACCTTGCACCTCTGGAACGCACAGAGGAACTCGTCGGGCACATTCGGCGCTGGCTGGCGCGGTGAGGTCGCGTGGGCTCCAGTGCCCTCAGGTGAGGGGTACCGGGTCTCCAGATGGGCTGTCCGACAACCGGAACCACAGCACCAGCCAGGTGGCTCCGATCAGCAGCAGCCCGCTGCCCAGCATGTGCAGCAGCACCAGCAGGATGGGCAGGTCGGTGAAGTACTGCACCATGCCGATGATCCCCTGCAGGACCAGCAGCCCCGCGTAGGTGAGGGCCGCCCGGGATTGCGGCATCCGCATGACCCGCGTGATGACCACAACCGCGATTGCCAAACCGATGAGGACGAAGACCGAGTCGGCGTGTAGCTGCGTCGTCTGCGATGGCGTCAGGCCGTTGCGGTGGGCATGGACGTCGCCGGCGTGCGGACCGGAGCCGGTGACGACGGTGCCGAGATAGATCGCGATCCACGTGACCGCGTACACGAGCCACGCCATGATCAGGCCGACGCGTGCGGCGATGCCCGTCACCGCGGATTCCCGTGGATACGGACTCGTGCGGAACACGAGCACCGTGGCTCCCGACACCAACAGCATCGACAGCAAGAAGTGCAGTGAGACCACCCATGGGTTCAGGTCGGTCAGTACGGTGATGCCGCCGACGACACCCTGAAAGGGAATGCCCAGCGCGAGCAGGACCACCAGGACACGGTTGCGGCGCTGCGAAGACGCCTGACGCCACACCGCGACGACCGCGGCAATCGCGATGATGGTGAGCACCCACGTGAGCATGCGGTTACCGAATTCGATGGCCGCGTGATAGCCCATCGCCTCGTGCGGGACGAACGAACCGTCGGTGCACTGCGGCCAGGTGGGACACCCCAATCCGGAGCCGGTCAGCCGGACGGCGCCGCCGGTGACGACGATGCCCACGTTGGCGACCAGCAGAGCGATCGCCCAGCGATGGACGAAACGGATCGTCGGGCGACCGAAGCCGGGGACACGGGCCAGGCCCGAGCGCGTGGTCGCGACGGGCGCGGGCCGGTCGGCGGCCGCGGGGGTCTTCTCTGAAGTCGTCATCGGGGTCCCGCAATCGTGAGAGCTGTCGGGGGAGTGGGCAGGTGGGGCGATCTCACTCGAATCGGAACCACCTGACCGCGAGGGCGCCGGTGACCGCCGCCCACGCCAGCAGCACCACAACGCCGACGACGTCGACACTGCCGTGCGTGGCCTGCTCGAGGGCTTCGGTGAGCGCACCGGAGGGCACACATCGGGCCACCCACCACACGGCGTCGGGGATCCGTGACTGCATGACGACGACGCTGCCGACGCCGACCATCGCGAACCACAGCAGATTTGCGAGAGCGAGCACGACCTCGGCCTTCAGTGTTCCGCCCAGCAGGAGGCCCATCGCCGAGAAGGCGGCGGTGCCCAGGGCGATCACGAGTGCACCGATCGCCAGGCCGCCGAGACCGGGACGCCAGCCGAAGCCGGCGCCGATGGCGCCGATGATCACCGACTGCAACACCACTACGGCCACCACCGCCAGCGACTTGCCGACGATGATGCCCCACCGTGGAATCGGCGTTGCCCCAAGGCGTTTGAGTGCTCCGTAGCGTCGGTCGAAGCCGACGGCGATGGCCTGCCCGGTGAACGCCGTCGACATCACTGCGACGGTCATGATCGCCGGGACGAAGGTCGCCGCGCGTTCGGCGGTACTCGATCCGAGGTCGGTGTCGAGGGGTAGCAGGCACAATCCGATCAGCAGCGTGATCGGGATGAACATGGTGAGCAGGAGTTGTTCGCCGTTGCGCAGCAGCAGCCGCAGTTCGAGACGGGTCTGCGCCGCGAGCATCGCCACGAGTGGCGCCGCCCCGCCACGTGGGGTGAAGGTGCCCGGCGGGAAACGCACCGGGCCCGCGGCGGATCCCACGGTTGTCGAGTCGGTCATCGCAGGGCCCTGCCGGTCAGATCCAGGAACACGTCTTCGAGACTGCGTGTCTCCACCCTCAAATCGGTCGCCAGTACGTTGATCTTCGCGCACCACGCGGTCACCGTCGCCAACACCTGCGGGGTCATCGACCCGACCACCAGATAGCTGCCGGGCGCGGTCTCCGAACACACGTAACCCTCGGGTAACGCCAGCGTCAGCAACGTCAGGTCGAGTCCGCGCGGAGCGCTGAACCGCAGCTCGTTCTCGGCGCCGCGGCTGGTGAGATCGGCGGGTGTACCGGCTGCGACGACACGACCGCTGTCGATGATGACGACGTGATCGGCGAGGTGCTCGGCCTCGTCCATCAGGTGGGTGGTCAGCAGCACCGACACCCCGTCGCCGCGCAGGCGGTCGATGATCTCCCACACGACCAGTCGGGCGTGCGCGTCGAGCCCTGCGGTGGGCTCGTCGAGGAACACCAGTTCGGGGCGCCCGACGATGGCGCACGCCAACGACAAGCGCTGCTGCTGGCCACCGGACAGACGGCGAAACGGTGTGCGGGCGGCATCACGCAAACCCAGAGCGTCGAGCAGCCAGTCCGGATCAATCGGGTCGGCGCAGTACGACGCGCACAGTCGCAGCATCTCTTCGGCACGCGCGCCGGGGTAGGCGCCGCCGCCCTGCAGCATCACGCCGACGCGTCGACGTAGCGCGTCGTTGTCGTGCCGGGGATCGAGGCCGAGGACGGTGACCGTTCCTGCATCGGGGGTCAGGAAGCCCTCACAGATCTCGACCGTGGTGGTCTTGCCCGCGCCGTTGGGGCCGAGGAGGGCGAGGATCGACCCTGCGGGGAGTTCGAGATCGAGGCCGTCGACGGCGATCCGGTCGCCGAAGCGCTTGACCAGTCCGCACACCTGAAGGGCGGGGGCGTCGACGCCGACAACGGTCCGCGCTTCGGGGGACGGGCCGTCGAGGTGACGATCCGTCATCGGATCGTCGCTCGACGGCGAGGAGGTCGCGCTGCGCACACTGGTCAGACTATGCCTTCGTGCGCACAGGTAAAAAACCGTCGACCGCGTGCGCTCGCGTCCGCGTGAACACCGTCGATCACGCCGCGGTGTCGGTGTGTTCGGGGGTCGGGCGCTTCGACCAGCGCCGTCGCGGACGCCACCGAGGCCAGTCCTCGAAGAACAGTGCCGTCATCACCGCGACCATGATCACACCGGCCAGCAGCCCCTGGGCGAGGACCACGCCGCTGGTGTTGGAGCTGGTGGGCATGACGACGATCGCGATGATGGCCGAGACGGTGATGGTCGCGATACGGAACCACGGCCGGGTCGCCCAGGCCGCGAGCGGGATGACCGCCCAGAGCAAATACCAGGCCTGGACGAAGGGGAAGAAGACGACGACCGTCGCCATCGACACACCCAACGCTCCCAGCGGGTGCAGGCGCCCGGCCAACGTCGCGAGCATCCAGCGGACCACGAAGACCGCGGCGATGACCTGGCCCAGCGGCCGGACGACGTCGAGGATCGCCTGGGTTTGGTCGCCGAGACCGAGGAAGACCCCGACCCGCCCGGCAGACACCGACAGCAACGTCGGCATCGACATCCACGAGCGGACGACAGCGCCGGTCGACAGTGTCGAGGTCCAGCCGAAGCCGAGGCCGGTGCCCACGCAGATGACCACCATCACGACCGCGAGCACGGCACCGAGCAGGCCCGCGGAGGCGGCCAACGCCCACACCGTGGCGCGTGACCTCGCCCACCACTGGCGAATCGGTGCCCCACGCAACGCGGGCAGGCATGCACCCCACCGTTGGGCCAATGCGATCCCCACGAACCCGAGCGCGAGGACGGAGGTGAACTTCACCAGTGAGCTGGTCGCGATCACTGCGGCTCCGGCGAGCAACAGCCACCCGGCACCGGTCGGCCGCCACGATCCCGGCGTGCGGAGCCGCTGCGCACCGTAGATCGCGCGGAAGCACAACTCGATGCCGACCAGCATGAGCCCGAGCATGAGTGCCTCGTTGTGGATGCCACCCACCAGATGCAGGATGACCAGCGGGTTCATCGCCCCCAACCACAATGCGGCCACCGGCGAGACCCCGCACCGCCGCGCCAGCCGGGGCAGCGCCCACACGATCAACGCCAGCCCGACCAACGCCACCAGGCGGTGCAGGAAGATGGCCGCGGTGATGTTGTCGCCGGTCACCGCGGTGATGCCCTTGCCGATCCAGATGAAGAACGGACCGTACGGCGCAGGCGTGTCACGCCAGAGGTTGGGTACCGACCTGGTGAGGACGTTGCCCACACCGAGTCCGTGCAGCGGACTGACCGTGTAGGGGTCCATTCCGCGATAGGCGATCGCCGACTGCGCGAGATAGGAGTAGATGTCCTTGCTGAGCAGGGGCGGCGCGACGATGATCGGCGCGATCCACAGCAGAAGGGTGCGATCGGCCTGCTGACGGGTCATCCGGCGCGCCGGACTGCGGCCGTGGAGGACCTCGACGCTGAAGCGTCCGACCGCGAACCGCCCGATCAGCAGCCATGCGACGACGAGCATGATGGTCCCGCCGATCGACAGCGTCAGCGCGGTGCTCCACATCCGCGACGGCAGCGACAGCACACGCATACCGGCCACCGGGTTCTGGAGCACCGGGATCTGCCCGGTGCCCAACGACCCGACGAGCATCAGGATGGTGCCGGTCGCGCCGAACAATTTGATGCGCAGCAGCCGGCGGTTCTCGGCGGCGTCGAGGGGACCGACCTCGTGCTCGGGGTCGTGCAGTTTGGCCACGGTGACGCCGTAGTAGCCGCGACGGTCGGGATCGCGCCGGGCCCGCCGCGCAGGTGCGCCCAACCCGACGTAGTCCAGGGTTCGGCGCAGTACCGAGGCCTCTGACGCGGGTGATTCCGACACACGACGACTGTAGTGGGTGACCGCACCGCCGCCGACGAGGTGGCGGCCGTGATCTCGTCGGGTACGGCGGATGGGGGCAGGGCTACAGGGGGGCAGGGCTAAGGGCACCCTTGCTGGCACGAGGGAATCAATTACGTCACACTCGTGTTGTGAAAACCATGCGCGGTGATGTTGTGCGGGGCGAAACCGTGCCCGACGCCGCCCATCATGGTGTCCACGCCGATGGGCAGACGCGGGCTGCGGTCATCTCCCTGCTCGTGGAGGACGGGCCGTTGACGGCAGGGGAGATCGCCGACCGGCTCGGGATCAGCGCTGCCGGAATCCGTCGTCATCTCGACGCGCTCACCGCGGCGGGCGATGTCGAGGAAGCATCCCCGGCGTTCGGCCAGCGAGGCGGTCGAGGACGTCCGGCGAAGTGGTTCCAGCTGACCGCGGTCGGCCGGGGCAAGCTCCGCCACGCCTACGACGATCTCGCCGGCGCGGCGATGCGCAAGCTGCGTGACCTCGGCGGTTCCGATGCAGTCGCGGACTTCGCCCGCGAACGGGTGGAACGCATCGTCGAGGGCATCGATCCCGCGACCGATCCGTCCACGGTTGCCGGGACCGTCACCGAGATCGCCGAGGCGCTGACCAGTGCCGGATACTCGGCGAACACCCGGCAGGTCGGCGCAGGCATGCAGATCTGTCAGCACCACTGCCCGGTGGCGCATGTGGCCACCGAGTTCCCCGAGTTGTGCGAAGCGGAGACCGCGGTATTCACTGAGCTGCTCGGCACGCACGTGCAGCGACTGGCGACCATCGCCAACGGTGACTGCGCGTGCACCACCCACGTTCCGCTCCCGCATCCCGATCCACCCCCGGATGCCACCGCACGGTCGGATCCCGAAGAGCGTCAGCCGGATCCCGAAGAACATCAGCACAGCACGACCCCGACGAGTGATGCACAGCCCGCATCCGCTCGACACCCCCAGAGTCGAAAGGCTTCGCGATGACAGTCACCGATCCCACGGTCACCACCGCCGGCGAGTCCACCCCGGTCGGCAAGGCGGCGCCGCTCACGCAGGAAGAGACCATCGCGTCGTTGGGCACGTACGGCTACGGCTGGGCCGACTCCGACGTCGCGGGCGCCAGCGCCCAGCGCGGCCTGTCCCCGGCGGTCGTCGCCGACATCTCGGGCAAGAAGTCCGAGCCGCAGTGGATGCTCGATCAGCGTCTCAAGGCGCTCAAGATCTTCGATCGCAAGCCGATGCCGCACTGGGGTGCCGAACTCGACGGCATCGACTTCGACAACATCAAGTACTTCGTGCGTTCGACCGAGAAGCAGGCCACCTCGTGGGAGGAACTGCCCGAGGACATCAAGAACACCTACGACAAGCTCGGTATCCCCGAGGCGGAGAAGCAGCGGCTCGTCGCCGGTGTGGCCGCGCAGTACGAGTCCGAGGTGGTCTATCACCAGATCCGCGAGGATCTCGAGGCGCAGGGCGTCATCTTCCTCGACACCGACACCGGTCTCAAGGAGCATCCGGAGATCTTCCAGGAGTACTTCGGATCGGTCATCCCGGCGGGTGACAACAAGTTCTCTGCGCTGAACACCGCGGTGTGGTCGGGCGGCTCGTTCATCTATGTCCCGCCGGGCGTGCACGTCGACATCCCGCTGCAGGCCTACTTCCGGATCAACACCGAGAACATGGGCCAGTTCGAGCGGACGTTGATCATCGTCGACGAGGGTGCGTACGTGCACTACGTCGAGGGGTGCACCGCACCGATCTACAAGACCGACTCGCTGCACTCCGCGGTCGTCGAGATCATCGTCAAGAAGGGTGGTCGCTGCCGCTACACGACCATCCAGAACTGGTCGAACAACGTCTACAACCTGGTCACCAAGCGCGCCAAGGCCGAGGCCGGCGCCACCATGGAGTGGATCGACGGCAACATCGGGTCCAAGGTGACGATGAAGTACCCGGCCGTGTGGCTCACCGGTGAGCACGCCAAGGGTGAGGTGCTCTCGGTCGCGTTCGCCGGCGAGGGACAGCATCAGGACACCGGCTCCAAGATGGTGCATCTTGCGCCCAACACCTCGAGCAACATCGTCTCCAAGTCGGTCGCGCGGGGCGGTGGCCGCGCCTCCTACCGTGGTCTGATCAAGATCAACAACGGCGCGCACGGCAGCCGGTCGACGGTGAAATGCGATGCGTTGCTTGTCGATACCATTTCGCGCAGCGACACCTATCCGTATGTCGACATCCGCGAGGACGACGTCACCATGGGCCACGAGGCCACCGTGTCGAAGGTCAGCGACGATCAGCTGTTCTACCTGATGAGTCGCGGACTGACCGAGGACGAGGCGATGGCGATGGTGGTCCGGGGCTTTGTCGAGCCGATCGCCAAGGAACTCCCGATGGAGTACGCGCTCGAACTGAACCGTCTCATCGAACTCCAGATGGAAGGAGCCGTCGGCTGATGGCCGATCCGACATTGCCGGTGGTTTCCGCCGGACCGGTCAACAAAGGCGAGCAGTTCACGTCGTTCGACGTCAACGCCTTCGAGGTACCCAGCCCGCGCGAGGAGGCGTGGCGGTTCACCCCGTTCCGTCGCCTCCGCGGTCTGCATGACGGCACCGCCGAGCGCACCGCGGAGGCGACCGTGACGGTCGGCGGCGCGGGCGACGGGGTCACCGTCGACACCGTCGGGCGCGACGACGAACGTCTCGGCCAGGGCGGCGTACCGTTCGATCGCATTGCCGCGCAAGCGTATTCGTCATTCACCCAGGCGACCGTGGTGACGGTCGGGCGAGAGGTCGAGCTCGGCGAGCCGGTCACCATCGAGGTCACCGGACCCGGCGAGGGCCAGACGGCGTTCGGGCACCTGCAGATTCGGCTCGAACCGTTCGCGCGTGCCGTCGTCGTCCTCGATCAGAAGGGTGGCGGAACGTATGCGGAGAACGTCGAGTTCGTCGTCGGCGACTCCGCCGCACTGACCGTCGTCAACGTCCACGACTGGGCCGACGACGCCGTGCACGTGGCCGCCCACCACCTGCGGGTGGGACGGGACGCCACGGTTCGTCATTTCGCGATCAGCCTGGGCGGCAACCTCGTTCGTCTGTCCCCGGTGGTGCACTACGACGCACCCGGCGGTGACGTCGAATTGTGGGGTCTGTACTTCGCCGACGCCGGCCAGCACCTCGAACAGCGCCTGCTCGTCGATCACAGCCAGCCCAATTGCCGCTCCAATGTCGTGTACAAGGGTGCGCTGCAAGGCGATGCGACCGATCGTGCGCGCGAGGCGCACACCGTGTGGATCGGCGACGTGCTGATTCGCCCCGAGGCCGAGGGCACCGACACCTTCGAGCTCAACCGCAACCTGGTGCTCACCGACGGCGCACGCGCCGACTCGGTACCGAACCTGGAGATCGAGACCGGCGAGATCGTCGGCGCCGGACACGCCAGTGCCACCGGTCGATTCGACGACGAGCAACTGTTCTATCTGCAGGCCAGAGGTATCCCCGAGGATCAGGCCCGACGGCTGGTCATCCGCGGATTCTTCGGCGAGATCATCGCCAAGATCGCGGTTCCCGAGCTCCGCGAACGACTCGAGGCGGCGGTCGAGGCCGAACTCGAGATCGCCGGCGCCTGACCCGCCGACGTAAAAACCTCGCACCGGACATCAGCCCACACGCACCCACAGACACCCATCAAGGAATCAATCGTGAGCACACTGGAAATCCGTGACCTGCACGTCGACGTCGCGCAGAGCGACGCCGACGCCGAACCCATCCACATCCTCAAGGGTGTCGATCTGACCGTGAGCTCCGGCGAGACGCACGCGATCATGGGGCCCAACGGATCCGGCAAGTCGACGCTGTCCTATGCCATCGCCGGGCACCCGAAGTACCAGGTGACCCAGGGCTCGATCACCCTCGATGGCGAGGACGTCCTGGAGATGAGTGTCGACGAACGCGCGCGTGCCGGACTGTTCCTGGCGATGCAATACCCCGTCGAGGTGCCCGGCGTGTCGATGTCGAACTTCCTGCGGACCGCGGCGACCGCGGTGCGCGGTGAGGCCCCCAAGCTGCGCCACTGGGTCAAGGAGACCAAGGAGGCGATGACCGCCCTGGAGATCGACCCGTCCTTCGCCGAACGCAGTGTCAACGAGGGCTTCTCCGGTGGCGAGAAGAAGCGCCACGAGATCCTGCAGCTCGACCTGCTCAAGCCGAAGATCGCGATCCTCGACGAGACCGACTCCGGCCTCGACGTCGACGCGTTGCGCGTGGTCAGCGAAGGCGTGAACCGTTACAAGGAGTCCGAGAACGGCGGCATCCTGCTGATCACGCACTACACCCGAATCCTGCGCTACATCAAGCCCGATCACGTCCACGTGTTCGTCGGGGGACGCATCGTCGAATCCGCGGGCCCGGAGCTCGCCGACGAACTCGAGGACAACGGCTACGTACGTTTCACCTCGGCGGCCGCGAGCCGCTGACCCGGTGCACGACGCCGGGTCTGTGAAAGGAGCACTCGTGACTCTCTCCGCAGACGCCGTCGGGTCCGGGACCACCGGCCTCGACATCGCCGCAGTGCGTGCGGATTTCCCGATCCTGGCGCGCACCGTCCGGGACGACAAACCGCTGGTGTACCTCGACTCCGGGGCGACCTCGCAACGGCCTCTGCAGGTTCTCGACGCCGAGCGTGAGTTCCTGACGACCCGCAACGCCGCGGTCCACCGCGGTGCGCACCAGCTCGCCGAGGAGGCGACCGACGCCTACGAGGCCGCCCGGGAGAGCATTGCCGGTTTCGTCGGTGCCGCCCCCGACGAGATCGTGTTCACCAAGAACGCCACCGAGGCACTGAATCTGGTGACCTACACCCTCGGCGATGACCGCAGCGCCGATGTCCTGGGTGGCCGCGCACTCGGTGAGGGTGACACCGTCGTCGTCACCGAACTCGAACACCACGCGAATCTCGTTCCCTGGCAAGAACTCTGCCGCCGCACCGGTGCCACCTTGAAGTGGTACGGGGTCACCGGAGGGGATTCGGCCGACGCGGGACGGATCGATCTGGACTCACTGGACCTCGACGAGACCGTCAAGGTGGTGGCGTTCACCCATCAGTCCAACGTGACCGGTGCGGTCGCCGACGTCGCCGAACTCGCACGCCGTGCGCGTGCGGTGGGTGCGCTGGTGGTCCTCGACGCCTGCCAGTCGGTGCCGCACATGCCGGTCGACTTCGCCGCACTCGACGTCGATTTCGCGGCCTTCTCCGGACACAAGATGTTCGGACCGTCCGGTGTCGGCGTGCTCTACGGCAAGCAGGCGTTGCTGAATGCGCTGCCGCCCTTCCTCACCGGTGGATCGATGATCGAGACCGTGTCGATGGAGATGTCGACGTACGCGCCCGCACCGCAACGGTTCGAGGCCGGTGTACCGATGACCTCACAGGTCGTCGGCCTCGGCGCGGCGGTCGACTACCTGCGGTTGCTGGGCATGAACGCCGTTGCCGCACACGAGCACTCACTGGTCGAGCGGGCGCTGTCGCAACTCGGCGAGATCGGTGGCCTGCGCATCATCGGCCCGACCACCACCACCGACCGCGGGGGAGCGGTGTCGTTCGTCGTCGACGGAATCCACGCCCACGATCTCGGCCAGATCCTCGACGACGAGGGAGTCGCGATCCGGGTCGGCCACCACTGCGCGTGGCCGCTGCACAAGCGGTTCGGTGTCGCCGCAACCGCGCGTGCGTCGTTCGCCGCATACAACACCCTCGACGAGGTCGATGCGCTCGCCGCAGCGATCCGCAAGGCGCAGAACTTCTTCGGGGTGAATGCCTGATGCGGATGGAGCAGATGTATCAGGACGTGATCCTCGATCACTACAAACATCCGCACGGCCGTGGTCTGCGCGAGCCGTTCGGCGCCGAGGTCGCCCACGTCAATCCGACCTGCGGGGACGAGGTGACCCTGCGGGTCGCCCTGAGCGACGACGGCACCACCGTCGCCGACGTCTCCTACGACGGACAGGGCTGTTCGATCTCCCAGGCCTCGACGTCGGTGCTCTACGACCAGATCGTCGGGTTGCCGGTCGAACAGGCGCTGGCGACCGTCGACTCGTTCAACACGATGATGACCTCGCGCGGCAAGGATGACGGCGACGAAGACGTCATCGGCGACGGCATCGCCTTCGCCGGCGTGAGCAAGTATCCGGCCCGGGTCAAGTGCGCCCTCCTGGGATGGCTGGCGTTCAAGGACGCGTTGGCACGATCGGTCGAGGCACTCGAATCGCAACCAGCATCGCAAGGAGCGGAGACAGCATGAGCATCAATCCCGACGCGGGCGACGTCGACACCACAGCCGGTGACCCGGCGCCGACCGGCCCGAGTACGTCGCTGCCGCAATTCGACGACGTCGAAGAGGCCATGCGCGATGTCGTCGACCCCGAACTGGGCATCAACGTCGTCGATCTCGGACTCGTCTACGGCATCGAGATCACCGACGACGCCGTCGCGAAACTCGACATGACGCTGACGTCGGCGGCGTGCCCGCTCACCGATGTGATCGAGGATCAGACCCGCGGGGCGCTGGTCAACAGCGGACTGTGCACCGAGGTCGAGATCAACTGGGTCTGGCTGCCGCCGTGGGGCCCGGACAAGATCACCGACGACGGCCGCGAGCAACTGCGCGCCCTCGGGTTCACCGTCTAGCGGCCGGTGACCGGACCGGACGGCGGTGAGCCCGCATCCACCGGACCCGAGGGACACTTCCGACGGGTACGGCGGTGGCGTCCGCAACGTCACGAGTCACGGGTCGAGAAGATGATCCGCGAGGCGACCGAGCGCGGCGAGTTCGACAATCTGCCCGGAATGGGTAAGCCGCTCAACCTGTCCGGACTCGATGACCCCGATTGGTGGGCCAAGCAGAAGATCCGCGACGAAGACCTCGACTCGACCGCACTGTTGCCACCCACCCTGCAGCTGCGCAAGGAGCGCGACACCTTCCCGGAGTCGTTGCGCGGCATCGCCGACGAAGGCGTGGTCCGGACGATCCTGACAGACTTCAACACCCGGGTGAAGCAGGACCGGTTGCGTCCGAGCGTGGGCCCGGCCTCACATCTGGTGTGCCGCACCGTCGACGTCGAGGAGATGATTGACCGCTGGCGGTTGTTGCGACACAGTTGACCGGCCAAAACCGTTTGCCCCCACCGATAGTGTGGTCGGCGTGTTGATGACCCTGGAAGTACGTGGCGGACCGGACGGCCCGGCGACCGACGTCGGGTACCTGCTGCACAAGCATCCCGATCGGGTACAGCGGTTCCCGACCAGCCAGGGCGTGGCCACCGTCTTCTACCCGATCGCCGACGACGACCGGTGCCGGGTCGCGATGCATGTCGACGGCATCGGCATCCGTCCGACGCGCGATTCCGGGACATCGCGATACGTCACCGCCGTCCCGTACGAAGCGTCCACCCGCATGGTGGTCGCTCTGGGCAAGGTGTTCGGTGACGCACTGGCCGGACGCTGCCACCAGCGGCCCGAGCTGGTCGACCGAACGTGGGACCTCACCGTGCGCGCCGCTGCGGTTCCGTGCCCCGGTGGCCCCGACAACGTGAGTGCCGAGGATCTCTTCGAGCCGCTCGGTTGGACCGTCGAGATGACACGCGAGGCGCTGGTGCCGGTGGAATGGGGGAATTCCGACCACGGGGTGCTCACCGTGCGCGGATCGTTTCGCGTCGTCGACGCCCTGCGGCATCTCGCCGTGCTCCTGCCGGTTCTCGCCCGCGACAAGCACTACTTCGTCGACGACGCCGAGATAGAGAAGTTGGTGCGGCTCGGTGACATGTGGCTGCCCGCTCACCCGCACGCCGCGGCCATCACCCGCGCCTATCTGAAGGATCTGCCAGGTTTGGCCGACCAGGCGATCACCATGGTGTCCGGATCGGGTGAGCCGACCCCCGACGTCAGCGAGCCGCGGAACCGGTTGTCGCACACAAGGGCCCAGGAGGTCATCGGACTGCTGTCGGCCTCCGGTGCGCGGTCTGTCCTCGATGTCGGGTGCGGTGAGGGGCGACTGTTGGCCGAACTGGCGGCGCAGACCCCGATTCCGAGGCTCGCCGGTGTCGACGTCTCGTCCGACGCACTGCACCGTGCGGCGCGACGGTTGGAACTCGTGCGGCAGGTCGAGCTCTGGCAGTCGTCGCTGATGTACGCCGATCCGCGCTGCTCCGGATATGACGCGGTGGTGCTGATGGAGGTCATCGAGCACATTGACCGAGGGCGGCTGCCGGTGGCGATGGCCTCGGTGTTCGACGACATGGCCCCGGCCACCGTCGTCGTGACCACGCCCAACCGCGAGTTCAATGCCCGTTACGGGTTGGCCGCCGGCGAACTGCGTCACCCCGATCACCGTTTCGAGTTCGACCGTACGGAGTTCGCCGACTGGTGCGCGGAGGTCTCGGCGGAGTTCGACTACACCCATGTCCGTGGCGGAATCGGTGACCGGGACGCCGAGGCGGGGTCGCCGACCCAGTACGCCGTGTTCACCCGCACCGATCCCGAGCGATCTGCGGAGGGAGTGACACCATGACCGTCCTCGAGATCCCCGACCTGTGCCTGGTGGTCATGGTGGGAGTGTCCGGCTCCGGCAAGTCCACCTTCGTTCGCCGTCACTTCGACACCACCGAGGTGCTGTCGTCGGATGCCTTGCGCGCCATGGTCGCCGACGACCCCACCGATCAGTCGGCCACCGCCGATGCCTTCGCGGTGCTCTCCGACGTCGCCGGACGGCGTCTGCGTCGCGGACTGTTGACCGTGGTCGACGCGACCTCGCTGCGTCCGGAGGACCGTCGGGTGCTGCTCGACCTCGCACGCGAGGCAGACGTCTTCGCGGTCGCCATCATCCTCGACGTCCCGCGCGGCGAGCTCACCAGGAGAGCATCGGTCACCGGCACCGACGAGGGGGTCCTCGCACGGCAGTACAACCTGCTGCGCAACAGTCGAAAAGTGCTGCGCAAGGAAGGGTTCCGGTACGTCCATCATCTCGACGGAGTCGCCGAGATCGACGCCGCCCAGGTCGTCCGAACACGCCTGTACCACGACAAGCGCGATCTGCGCGGGCCGTTCGACATCATCGGCGACGTCCACGGATGTGCCACCGAACTCGTCGACCTGCTGCGCGCCCTCGACTGGGTGGTCGAGGTGGGTGACGATGGCCGGGTCCGCGGCGTCCCCGAACACCCGCAGGGCCGCACGGCGGTCTTCGTCGGCGATCTCGTCGACCGTGGTCCGGACAGCCCGCAGGTCATCGCGGTGGTGCGGGCGATGGTCGATGCCGGCCGCGCACTCTGCGTGCGCGGCAACCACGAGGAGAAGCTGGTGCGGTTGCTCCGCGCCGGACCGGGCAATGGGCGCGGGTCAGGTGGTGCCGAGATCCGCGCGCGACACGGTGCCGACCTGACGTTGGCGCAGCTCGCACAGACGACCGACGAGTTCCGCACCGAGGCAACGGAGTTCCTCGACGGTCTGATCACCCAGCTCGTGCTCGACGACGGACGACTCGTCGTCGCGCACGCGGGGCTCGCCGAGCGCTACCACGGACGCACATCGGGGCGGGTCCGCAGCGCGGCGCTCTACGGTGAGACCACCGGTGAGACCGACCGCTGGGGATTCCCGGTGCGGATCGACTGGGCCCGGAACTATCGCGGGCAGGCGCAGGTCGTGTACGGACACACTCCGGTACCGCAGGCGGCGTGGGTCAACAACACGATCTGCATCGATACCGGATGCGTGTTCGGTGGCGCGTTGACGGCGGTGCGTTACCCGGAGCGGGAGGTCGTGTCGGTGCCGGCACGGACGACGTACTTCGATGCCGGACGCCCGCTCGGTTACGGGCACAGCGCTGCCGACGACCGCGTGCGTGCACGGCTGCGCCTTGCCGACGTCGTCGGAAAGCGCTCCATCCGAACCGGATACGGGCCACCGGTGTCGATTCGCGCCGAGAATGCGGCGGCAGCACTCGAGGTGATGTCGCGATACTCCGTCGACCCACGATGGTTGCGTTACCTGCCGCCGACGATGAGTCCGATCGGCTCCGATCGCGACGATCTCCTGGAGAGTCCCGGCGCCGCATTCACGTTCTTCCGCGAGCAGGGCATCTCGAGAGTGATGTGCGAGGAGAAGCACATGGGGTCGCGCGCGATCATGGTGCTCACCGCCGACAAGGACACCGCGTTGCGCTGTTTCGGGGTGCGCGGTGGCAGTGGCGCTCTGTACACGCGTACCGGTCGGCCCTTCTTCGACGGCTCCGACGAGCACGCGCTCCTCGCGCGGGCGCGCACCGCGGCCACTGGGTTGTTCGACCGGCTGGACGCGACGTGGCTGATCCTCGACGCCGAGCTGCTGCCGTGGAACATCAAGGGCGAGAGCCTGGTTCGTGACGAGTTCGCCGAGGTCTCCGCGGCCGGCCGGGCCGAAAGCGAGGTGCTGCAGAGCGAACTGGCCCATGCACAGGCCCGCGGCCTGGCGCTGGACGCCGACCTCGACGCCCTCGTGCGTCGTCGAGCCGACCTCGGCGCGTTCACCGACGCCTACGCGGGCCATGTGCACCCGGGCGCCGGAATCGACGACGTTCGCATCGCGCCATTCGAGGTGCTGGCCTGCGGGGGTGGCTCGGCAGGGGAGATAACCCTCGAGTCACGCTCGCCCGCATGGCATCTGGACGCCGCCGCGACCCTCGCCGATGCCGACGACGGAGTGTTCACCCGAACCCGCCACCGCGTGGTCGACGTCGATGATCGGCGCTCGTGTGCGGCTGCGGAGCAGTGGTGGGCCGATCTGACATCGACGGGTGGCGAGGGGATGGTCGTCAAACCGTTCGCCAATGCGGTGCGCGACGCTGCCGGACGTTTGCCGCCGGCCGGGGTCAAGGTCCGTGGGCGTGAGTATCTGCGCATCGTCTACGGGCCATCGTACCTCGATGACCTGGCGCGCTTGCGATCTCGCGATCTGCGGCACAAGCGGTCGATGGCAGGGCGTGAGTATCGGCTGGGCCGTGAGGCCCTGGCCCGCCACGCGGCGGGAGCCCCGCTCTGGCAGGTGCACGAGTGCGTCTTCGGGGTGCTGGCGTTGGAATCCGAGCCCGTCGACACCCGCCTGTGAGCACTCACATCATGTGCCCCGTGAACACTCACATCATGTGTTCGGGATGGATGTGGGTGGGCATCAGCTGCAGCATCGACATCCGGAAGGCCATCTCGCGGCGGTTGTCGACGAGTTCGGAATACAGGTCGGTGAGGGCGGCGTCGCCGAGATTGTGCGGCCCCACCACGCGATAACAGGAAGGGTTGAAGCTGCCGAACCACAGCTGGATGAACAGCTTCGGGTTGGTGAGCATCATCCGCATCGGGATCAGACACCCGATCTCACGCGCGAGCGCGTCGAGGTAGAGCACCTGGGACGGGATCGCTTCGGTGTGCCGAGGGCTCAATGCCGTCCAGTACTCCTCCCACTCCTTCTCACGCCCGATGCGTTCGTCGATGTCGGCGGGCGGGGTGAGTGTGCCGCTGAGTACCCGGGCGAAGTACCGCGCCTGCATCTCCGCGCACACCGGGATTCCGCCGGAGAACGGACGCACGAAGCCGATGAAGGCCACCGTGCCCTGGTGTTCCGGATGCAGGAAGTGCTTGTACAGGTTGCGCACGTTGCCGTCCTTGACCTGTAGGTCGCCGATCGACAACGACTCCTTGGTGAAACCGGTACACAGCACCACCGTGTCGAACTCGGCGGAGGTGCCGTCGCCGAAGGTGATCGCGGTGCCCTGCGAGTGCGTGAGCCCGCGGTCGTTGAGTGTCACCCGCCCGCTCACCAGGTGCGGGATGAAACTGACGTTCTTGCAGAAGATGGTGCGTTGTGCCCAGCTGCCGTCGGGATGCGACCGTCGATTCCAGGTCCGGATCAGTTCGAAGTTCGCGTCGTCGTGCACGGTGCCCACGTCGAGTTTGGGCGGGAACATCGGCTCGCCCATCGGATTCAGTGCGGACTTCGGTCGGCGGCGGGCGGGAACGAGTCGTTCGGTTGCCACCCGGACCGCGCCGAGCGCGGTCGTCACCACCCCGAGGACGACCGAGACCGCGAGGAACACGGCCTTGGCGATCGTGCTCGTTCCCCAGAACGTGTCGAGGACGAACGGCTCGTCGCTCGAGCGGCGCAGCATCTCGTGGTGGTGCGACCGGACGGTCCCGTGGTCGGTGGTGCGGTCGCCGTTCATGATCCGGGGCAGCAGGTAGTTGTAGGAGCGGATCGACAGCGTCGCCGCGGCGGCGACGTCACCCACCTCGCGCACGATGTCGGCACCGGACTCGGCGAGCCCGACGATCAGGACGCGTTTTCCACGAAAACGTTCGTTGTTGCGGTACTCGCTGGAGTGCACGATCTCCCCGGTGAATCCCTCGAGCTCGGCGATGTCGCGATTCGGCGTGGCGAACGGCCCCGAGCACACCGCGACCGCGTCGAACCTTTCGGCACGGACGGCTCCGGCGGCGCCTCCGGCGTCGCGTACATCGACCCGCCACGTCGTGCCGTCACGGGTGACATCGACGACCTCATGACCGGCTCGGATGTGCTCGAGCAGACCGAAACGTTCGGCGTATCCCTTCAGGTAGTCGAAATATTGTGCCCGCGAATAGAACTCGCGCTCACCCCGACTGCCGTCGCTGACGTGGGGATGATCGGAGTAGGCCATCAGCTTCATCGAGATGGTCAGCATCAGGGTGTCGTAGGCCTTCATCTGCGCGGCGTCCGCGCCGTCGGCATCGCGCAGCCAGATCCCGCCGACATCCGGATTCTTCTCGAAACAGACCACCTCGTGGCCTTCGTCGAGGAGTTGTTTGATGGTCGTGAGACCGCACGGACCGGCGCCGACCACGCAGACCTTCATGGATGTCCTTCGAGATGCGAGTCGGGGCCCTGCCGCCGACACCCGGCACCGGATTGGTGTTAGGCGAGGCTAACATTAGTTGCAGGGCGCCCTCAAACCGCGCGACGAACCGGGGACCAAGGTCCCGCGAGAACCATGATGGTCACGCCGATCAGGTGCGGCCGCGCATCGTTCGTCGTACGAGGGTGGTACGGGTGGGCTGATCGAGAGCCGCGAACACCCGGCGCATCGCGGCAAGGGTGCCCGTGAGATCTGCGCGTTCGCTCAGGTAGCTGCGCTGTGACTCGAGCGGCAACGCGAGAAAGGCGTCGAAGAACCGAACGGTTTGCACGGGGTCGAGACCCAGCAGGACCGCGGCCCCGCGCAGGCGCAGACGCCACACCTGCCGTGCACGCCACGGCCACAACACCTCCGAGGCGTCCTCGTCGTCGGCGACCGCCCGTGCTGCGGTGTCGGCCCACCGCAGCGCGGACGCCACGCCGTATCCGGTGGTCGGATTCACGAATCCGCCTGCGGCGCCGAATCGCAGCGGCTTGAGACGCCACGGGGTGGGCGAGGCGACGAGCACCGGGAACGACACCCGCTCACGGTGCCGTGCGCCGTCGCCGGAAATGCCGTGGCCGGCCAGGCGGACGGTGAGGCGGTTGGCGAGTTCGGCGACCGGCAGGGCCGGGCGGCCGATCAGGCAGGTCTCCTCGAGGAGGATCGCGTCGTCGCCGACGGGTACGGCGTAGAGGAACGACGGTGCCGCGCCGCGGGGGCTCCACGGCGGACCGTGTCGCGGCGCTCGCCAGTCCATGAGGACCGCCTCGGCGCCGTCGAGGACCGGCGCCGCCTCGTCGCGTCCGACCACGATGCCGAATGCCGTCTGGCGCGGGGCCGCCCGGGCCGACGGGCCGTCGGCCGCCGCACCCCGACAATCGAACACCGTCCCGGCGCGATGGACGGTGCCGCCGTCGGTGATGACCCGGTCGGGGGCGACGTGCCGCGCCCGGGCCTCGACGACGTCGACGCCGTCGAGGTGCAGGCGTCGTTGCAGCCCGACCGTGTCGAAGACGCTGTAACCGCGTGGGATGTGACGCCGGTGGACCGCATGGGCGGCCACCGACGCCGTCCGTGCGGCGATCACCGAGTCGTCGAGCCATGCCGGTAGCTCGTCGGTCCACGCCGCATACGTTGCGGTCCATCGTCGTTCGACGCGCGAATCGATGAGCGTCACCGGCACGCCGTGATGGGCGAGCCGATGGGCCAGTGCCCGGCCGGAAGGTCCGGCACCGATCACGATCGCGGCCGGGCCCCTCACCCCAGCACCCTTACCCCAGCACCCTCACACCCGGCCCGCGCGACGTCACTCACACGGTGCCGGTGGCCATGAGGCCTCCGTCGATCCGCAGTGTCTCGCCGGTGATCCACGACGAGCCGTCGCCGGCCAGGAATGCTGCCGCGGCGGCGATGTCCTCGGTTTCGCCGAGACGTCCGAGTGGGTACCGCGCGACCGCCTTGGCCTCGTTGTCGCCGCTGATGAGCACGTCGGCGAACTTGGTCCGGACGATGGCGGGTGCGATGGCGTTGACCCGGATGCCCGCGGGTCCGAGTTCCCAGGCGAGTTCTTCGGTCAGCCTGATCAGCGCTGCCTTGGACGCGCCGTAGGCGGCGATCACGCCGGTCGACCGCAGCCCGGCCACCGACGCCACGTTGATCACCGCGCCTCCGTGCTCGGCCATACCCGCTCGGTATGCCTCCTGGACGAAGCCCAGCGCCGCAACCACGTTGGTGTCGAACGTCTTTCGGACGGCGTCGAGATCGGCGTCCATCAGCGGCCCCGCGGTCGGCGCGATGCCGGTGTTGTTGACCAGGATGTGGATCCCGCCGTTCGACACCGCCGCGGCCACGGCCTCCGCCCGGTGTGCGGCGTCCCCGGTGTTGCCGGGCGCCGCGGTGACCCGCGCGTCGGGGACCACGGTGCGAATCTGCGCAGCGGCGGCCTCGAGTGCATCGGGCTTGCGGCCGGTGATGACGACGGCGGCTCCGCGACGGGCGAGTTCGGTGGCGATGCCCAATCCGATACCCCGGCTGGAGCCGGTGACGAGAGCGGAACGACCGGTGAGGTCGGGTACGGGAAATGAAGTGGTGTCGGTCACAGGTGTCACCTTATCGACTTCTCGTCCGTCATCCGTGCGGCACCGTCGACACCTGCGAATTTGCTTAGGCTATCCTCATCACGAAGCGTATGGAACTGGGAAGCGAGGTGCGGTGAGGGTGAGGCCGACCGTCGGCGTCGTGATCCCCGTGTACCGGTGCGCGCCCTATGTTCGAGGCTGCCTCGAATCGGTTCTGGCGCAGACCTTTCCCGTCGACGAGATCGTGCTCGTCGATGACCGTGGGGGCGACGAATCGGTTCCGCTGGCCCAGCGGGTGCTGGCCGAGCACGGGCGCCCGCATACGCTCATCCGCCAACCCCGCAACGGCGGTCTGGGACGGGCGC
>NZ_BAEI01000055.1 GCF_000241325.1 Gordonia polyisoprenivorans NBRC 16320 = JCM 10675
TGATGGCCCCCGATCACGGGGCCGCCCTATCCCCCGATGGTCGAGGGCCTCGAGACCCGGTGAGATGACCAGTATCGTCTCGCGGTCAGGCAACGATCCTCGTACACGATGACATGTGCCAGATGATCGGTCGGATGGTGTGGTCGATGCCCACACTGACGATCCGTAGTACGACGATGTCGTGGTCCCCGGCGCGGTGAATGCTCTCGATGGTGCACTCGAAGTGCACCGGTGTTGCATCGAGAAGGATTGCGCCGGTGGGCAACACACGGGTGCTCACGCCGGCGAGGCGAGCTGCCTTGTCCTTCGACGACAACTGCCGGATCGCGTCGGCCTGCTGCTCACCGAGCACCGACACTCCCAGCGCCGGCGCCTTGCGCAGAACGGGCCAGGTGGTCGAGGAGTGCTGCACCGCGAACATGACCAGCGGCGGGTCCTGGGAGACGCCGACGGCGAACGAGGACGCCACCAGCACGGTGGGTTCACCGTCGACGGTTCCGGCCAGTGCAACCACGCCAGTGGGGAAGGCCGAGAACGCTTTTCGCAGTTCGGTGGCATCGAGTTCGGTGGTAGGGATCATGGTCATCGTCCTTCCGTGGCGAGGGTGGTGGCGGCGCGCAGGACGACCTGGCCCCAGCGTTCGATCCAGGTGGCAAACGCGTCGGGCTGGTCGTAGGACTTGTCCATCACGTAGAGCCCGGCCGCGGGGGTGATGGCCCCCAGTTCCACGAGAACGGGTTTGAGCAGTAGGTCCGGTGCCATGAAGTGTGCCGGACCGGCGCCGAGCATCAGCGGGATTGCGGTGACCCCGCGCAGGCCGTCGGCGGTGGAGAACTGATCGAGGAACAGTTTCAACAGCCCGGTGTAGGTGGCTTTGAATGTCGGGGACGCGATCACCACCAGATCGCTGGAGGCGACGGTGCTCACCGCCTCGACGACAGCGGGATCACCCCACCCGAGCAGCCCCGGCCCCAGGTCCACCACGTCGATGACGTGGTCCGGCTGCTGCCCGGTGAGCTCGGTGGCCAGTCGAGTGGCCGCATGCAGGGTGCGCGAGGCCGGTTTCGGATTCCCCGCGACTACGGTGACGATCACGTGACACCTCTCCAATCTTCGTGACGGACAACTACTCCGAGACGAAGAGTGCGAGCCGTCGATTAACCGTCGGTCACCTGATCGTTACGCCCCCATTGCGCGACTTCGCGCCGACGACACCTCCACCGACACCGATGACGGCGCTGGTCACCGCGTCATCGACGGCGGCGCGGACCCGATTGCGCCGCGGACGATCACGCCACACCCCGATGATCGTGGCGGGTCTCGAACCGTACGAAGTCCGCGCGGAATCGATCGAACACGATCTGGAACGGGGCGCCGTCGCTGGTGGTGTAGGTGATCTCGCGCATGAGCAGGGTGCTGCCGGCCGGAACACCGAGAATCTGTCCGGTCCGCTCATCGCAGCGCTCGGCGCCGATCGACACCCAGGCGTCGCCGGGATCGGTACCGAAGAATTCTGCCGCGGTGCGTTCCATGGTCAGCGGTATGCCGGCGAGTTCGGTGGGGTCGGCGTCGTAGGACGCTGAGAAATAGGCGCTGCGCAAACCGATGGTTTCACCGAATGCGTGAAATGTGTTCTCCACCAGCCGAACGTGGTCGTCGTGGATGTTCAGTCGGGTGCGGACGAGGGGGAGGTTGGGGACCAGTCGTTGTTCGCGGATCACGATCTCGACCGATTCTCCGCCGATACCGGAGATCGCGGTGAGCTCCAGGCCCAGGTCACGACGATGAACCCGCGTCCCGAGCCGCGGCCTGCGCACCAGGAATCCCGCATCGCTCAGCTCATTGAGGGCGTCGCGGACGGCTGCTCGACTGGAGTTGAACATCCGGATGAGGTCTTCCTCGACGAGCTGGGTGTCGAGGTCGAGGGTGCCTTCGCGGATCGAGGCCAGGATGAGGTCGCGTACTCGTCGGGACGACACCTGCCGACCTCGTGCGGACCCACCGCGGGCGCGTGGATGGTATTCGGTCGATCGTGTCATGGCAGTCCCTCGAAAGCTCTGGACTCGGGTCCGGTTGTGCTGGCCTCTTGCACGGAGTTTAGGGCCGAATCGGAGTCCGTGCGTTGTCGAGTAGTCGGGGTCACAGTCGGCGGATTTGCGCTCAGCTTTCCCTCAGGAACGTCCTGAACTGCATCGATGCACGCCAACGCCGGTGTGTCAGCGGCGCAATAGCCGAGTCACGAAAGAGCGCAGGAACCGAAACAAAGCGCCCCGAAGATCGTCGCATCGTCCTTAGCAACACCTATCGGGAGGGTGCCGGTGACCGCCGAAACCACCATCGTCATCAGTGAGACGCACGAGAACGCGCCGTCGCGCGACCTGGCCGGAGCGGTCGTCGCACGCCTGCGTGCCAACCTGTGGATCGCACGCGCGGCGGGCACAGCGATCGTCAACTTCCTCATCTTCGTCGTCCTGGCGTTCTTTCTCGTCAAGATGATCCCGGGCGATCCGCTCGTGTCCGCCTCGGGTGGTCAGCTGTCCGGCGCGGCACTGGAGGCCGCACGAGACAGCTACGGCCTCAACGAGTCCTGGATCTCACAGTTCGGGACGTACCTGCACGGACTCGCCACCTTCGATCTCGGGAGCTCGATCGCCACCGGCCGCCCGGTCGCCGACGACATGGCCACCCGCGTACCGGCGACCATCGAACTCGTCGGATCAGGCTTGTTCTTCGGGGCGCTGGTGAGCCTTGCACTCTCGTATTTCGTTGTCACACGGCCCAAGAACCTCATCGCCGGCGCCGTGCGGGGCTACGCCCGAGCTGCCGGAGCCGTCCCCGAGTACGTCATCGGCATCGCATTCCTGTTCATCTTCTTCGCGACGCTGCACTGGGTGCCCGCGCCGTCGGGACGGCTCGACCCGTTGTTGATGCCACCGCCGCAGGTCACCGGCTTCCCGATCCTCGACGCCCTCATCGCCGGCGACATGCCGGCTGCGAGTTCCTATGTGGCGCATCTTTTCCTACCGGTCGTCGTGATGGTCGTGGCGCACTCGGCGATCCTCGTGAAGACCCTGATCCTGTCTCTGGACAAGGAGATCGATAGCCCGGCAACACGTTTCCGCATCGCCTCCGGCGCCCCACGCCGGACGGTACTACTCGGCATCTACCGTCGCGCCCTGCCGACCGCAGTCGCCATGCTGGGCATGGTCTTCGGGCTCCTGCTCGGCGGGGCGGTGGTGCTCGAATCGCTGTTCGGCCTCGGTGGGCTCGGCCAATACGCCGTCGACGCGGTCAAGGCCTCCGACGTCTACGCCCTGCGATCGTTCCTCGTCGTCACCGCAGGGCTGTGTCTGGCCGCCTACTTCCTCACCGACATCGCCACCGGCCTCCTCGACCCGCGCCGCCGTTCCGCCCGAAAGCAGGAGATCTGATGACCGCCGCCGACCCCACTGTCACGCCCGCGTCCAGCACCCACGTCACCACCGAAATCGCCGTTCCGGTCGCCGCCGAAAGCCGGCGCACCACCGCGGCCGCCATGGGAATCCTGCGTCGCTACTGGGGATTTCTGCCCTTCGGTGTTCTCGCGCTGTTGGCCGTGATCGGGCCGCTGCTCGCGCCGCAATCGGCGACGATGGTCGTCGGCCCACCGTCGGTCGGTCCGTCGGGAGCGCACCTGTTCGGCACCGACTCCAATGGTTTCGACGTGTTCTCCCGCACCCTGACCGCCTTCCGCCTCGACGTCATGATCGCCATTGCGGTCACCGTCCTCGCGACCGCGGTGGCGGTGCTCATCGGCACCTTCTCGGGGATGTACGCGACCTCGGCGGGCGTCCGCGGGTTCCTCGCCTCGACGGTCGGACGTCTCATCGATCTCATCCAGGCGCTGCCGGTGATGATCGCGGGACTCGTGATCGTGTCGTTCTTCGGCCGTAACGCCGTCGTCATCACGATCGCACTGAGCATCGTGGTGATGCCGTTCCAGGCGCGGCTCATGCGCACCGAGGTGATGCGCACCCGCACCGACGGTTACGTCACCGCCGCCCGCATGAGCGGCGAATCCGAACTGCGCGTCGTGCTCCGGCACGTGATCCCCAACTCGTGGGGGCCGATGCTGGAGAACAGTTCGGCGATCTTCGGCATGGCGATCATCTTCTGCGCCGGGCTCGGCTTCCTCGGCGTCGGCATCCCGCTCCCCGAGGCGGAATGGGGCAACATGCTCTCCTCCGGTGCACCCGACGCCGCCGTCGGCCGCTGGTGGCCTGCCCTGTTCCCGGCTCTCGCCCTCGCTTACGCCGTATGGGCCGCCTCGACGTTCACCACCGCGGCAGGCGCCCTTCGCCGCCGCTGATCTCCCATAACGACAAGAGTCCACGAATCACGTTGCGTCATATCCCTGTTGAGAGAAAGCGAAGTAGTTCTGAGATGAAGATTCCCAAGAAGGTCGTACTCGGCCTGACCGCCATGCTCGCCTCGGCGATGGTGCTCACCGCGTGCGGTGGTGGGTCCTCGGAGGAGAGCGGCCTGGTCCTGGTGACGGCCGCGCAGCCGCAGAGCTTCAGCTACGAGACCAGTGCCACCGGGTATGAGTCGGCGGAGTTCTTCATGAACACCGGTGCCACGCTGATTCGCAACCCCTACGTCGCCGGCGACAACGGGATGGCAGCCCACCAGCAGCTGTTCAAGTTCGAGCCCGAGCTGGCCAAGAGTTATGACGTCAGTGCCGACAAGAAGGTCTACACCTTCCATCTCAACACCGCGGCAAAGAGCGTGGCGGGCAATGCCCTCGACGCCGACGACGTCATCTTCTCCTTGCAGCGCAAGTTCAAGGTCGACACCAGCATCGTGCCCTTCATCAGCAAACCCGTTCTCACCGACCCCGACACCCAGGTCCGCAAGATCGACGACGCCACCGTCGAGATCTCGATCGCCGACCCCGGTTTCGGTTTCACGCTGCTCTCACTGCTCGCCAATACGCCATACACGATCTACGACGCCAAGGTCCTCAAGTCCCACGCCACCGCAACCGACCCGTACGGTGTTGAATGGTCGAAGACCAACGCCGACTTCGGTTTCGGCGCCTATAAGCTCACCGACTACACCCCCGGCCAGCAGATGGTCTATGAAGCCAATCCGGGGTTCGCGCTCGGCGCACCCAAGGTCAAGCGCATCGTGCAACGCGTCGTCGCCGACCCCGGCCAGCGCAGCAACCTCGTCAAGAGCGGCGGTGCCTCCATCGCAACGCAGCTGCGGCCGGCCGATCAGGTCGCGCTCCAGCAGGCCAACGCCGCACAGGTATTCACCGTGCCCACCAACGCGTACGTCTACATCCCGCTGCTGACCACCAAGGCGCCGTTCGACAATCCGGCGGTGCGGCGGGCGTTTGCCTCGGCGGTGCCGTACGAGTCGATCATGAAGAACGTCTATCACGGTCGTCTGGGGCCGCTGACGTCGATCCTCAACGACACGCTGCCCGGCTACAACGCGTCCGGATTGCAGCCCAACAGCACCGACCCGCAACGGTCCCTGCAACTGCTGCGGGACGCGGGAATCAGCACACCC
>NZ_BAEI01000054.1 GCF_000241325.1 Gordonia polyisoprenivorans NBRC 16320 = JCM 10675
GCAACACCGGGCTGGCGCAACTGGCGACCGATCTGGTCTGGTTCCTCGACAGCGACGATCAGGCCGACCCCGACTTCGTGGAACGCCTCGTCGACGCGATCGAGCGCCACGACGCGGCATTCGCCGTCACCCGTACGCGGCGCGTCGACGTCGACGGCAACGTCCTGCAGATCGACGAGGCGCCACCATCGGCCGAGGTGCTCACCGGAGAGCGCTATGCCCGCGAAATCCTCTGCGGCCGCGCGAAGGCCTACGCCTGTACCAAGATCTTTCGCCGCGAGATCCTCGGAACCCACCCGTGGGCACAGGATCAGGCCTACGAAGATGTTGCGACCAGCGTGCGGCTGGCATTGTCGGTGGACCGGGTGGCCACCGTGGCCGAGCCGCTGTATCGCTATCTATATCGGGACGGCTCGTTGTCGACGGCCCTGAGTCCCTCGACGCTCGACCTCTTCCGCGTCGAAGCCGATGTGCGAGAACTGATCCGCGGCGCCGACCGCGGGGTGGACTGGTCCCGCGACTTCGTGGGCTTCCGTTACCGCGAGGTGCTGACGTCGGTGGCCCACGTCGCGATGCGGTCGGCGCATCACGGCCGGGCCGAACCGCCGCTGTATCGCACCGCGATCCGCCGGGTGCGCGCCGAGATCACCATGCGCGATCTGCCGACCCTGTGGGCCGGACGCCATCTGCGGGAGGCGAGATTCGCGGTGCTGATGAAGTTCGCACCGGGCCTCTACTCGGCGGTGTTGCGATGGCGCTGACCGGGCGGTCGGACCCACCGCTGGTGACGGTCCTGATGCCGGCGTACAACGCCGCCGACCACATCGAGGCGGCCGCGCGGTCGATTCTCGAGCAGGGCGTCGACGATCTGGAGCTCCTGGTGATCGACGACGGCTCCACCGACGGCGGTGCCGAGGTGCTGCACACTCTCGACGAACCGCGCATACGTGTGGTGAGACAACCGAATTCGGGACTCGTGGCCGCCTTGAACCGTGGCCTCGACGAGGCCCGCGGGAGGTATCTGGCGCGCATGGACGCCGACGACATCTCGACCCCCGGCCGGTTGCAGTCGCAACTACGGTGGTTTCACCGGCATCCCGACGGGATCGCCTGCGGCACCGACTATGAATTGTTCGGATCGATGACCGGGCGCGTGCGGATGCCGCGTTCGGACAGGGCGTGCCGTCAGCGGCTGCTGCTGGCCGGAAGTCTGTGTGGCGCTTCGGTGATGATGCGCCGCGACGTCGTGACGGAGGCCGCGCTGCGATTCGATCCGCAGTTCGCCCACGCCGAGGATTACGAGTTCTACGCGCGACTCTCGGCGTTCGGACGGATCGGCAACGTCGCGTCGGTGGGTTATCGGTACCGGATTCATCCGTCGCAGGTGAGCAACCGGCACAGTGCCGAGCAACGGGAGGCGCATCTGGCGATTGCGGCCGCGCATGCGAACCGCACCGGTGTGCGAGCCCTGCCGGATCACGTCGTCCGCGACCTGCTGTGGCCCGAGGAGGCGGGGGTGGTGCGTACCGCGGTGATCAGCTCGGCGGCCGCAGCGCGGGCATTCCGGCGGAAGCCGGGCGTCCAGACCGCCCGGTTCTGTTCGCGTCGCGTCATCGAGGCGACGTTGGCTGCCCGACGTCGGTGACACCGGCGCCCGACCCGCCGGGTCCCGCGACCGGCGGGTCGTCGGTGCATTCGGTATGAGGCGTGTTCGCCGGCGTGTCGTGCAGCATCGCGCGCACCCCGAGGATCAGCGGTCTGGCGACCACCGCGAGGGTGATCACCACCGCGAGCAGTGAGGCGACCGCGACGCCGAGCAGCCCGAGCGGATCGAGCAGCACCCACGCACCACCGACGGTGGTGATCACCATGATCACCTGGGCGGCGACCATCAACCGCATCCGTCGTTGGAGCTGGGCGATCAAGAAGTAGGTCACCACAACGGTTTCCACGATCGATTCGACGGCCATGACGACCATCAGCGGACCCGCCGCGTGGAAGTAGTCGCGGCCGGCGAGCAGCAGCACGACCGGGCCGCCGATCGCCAATCCGGCCGCCACGACCCCGGTGACCAGTCCGAGCATGGTGCCCAGACGTCGTAATAGTGCCGGGCGGTCGGCGTCGGGCGCGGAGGCCTCGACGATGAACGCCGAACCGATCGACGCGCGCAGCATCCCGGCCGCCGAACACATCGTCCACGCCAGATTGAAGTAGGCGTTCTGGGTGGTGTCGGTCTTGGCGACGACGACCAGCGGCAACGCCAGCGGGGTCACCGACGACACCAGCATCAGGAAGAAGAAGGCTCCCTGGAACGACAACAGTTCGCGTCCTGCCGGTAGGTCGCGACGTTGGCCGCGACGAGCGATCGCGGTGCGGCAGACACCGAACACGAAGACGGCGGTGACCACGGCCGCCAGCAACGCCCAGGAACCGGAGATGGCCAGTGCCGAGGGCACACCGGCCAGGAAGACGATGGGGACGATCTTGATCGCCGAGAGCGTGATGTTCTTGACCGCGACGGCCGGAGCGCGCCGCAGGCCGGTGAGGATGGGGTCGGTGAGCGCGTAGAGCGCGAACACGACGACCATGGCGACGAAGGCGATTCGTTCACCGGTGCTGTGCAGGATTCGGTCTCCGAGTCCGACGACGACGAATCCGGTGGCGAGGACGACGCCGGTGGCCGCGGTCAGGAGATACCCGCCGACGATGTAGCGCAGGGCGGCGCCGCCCGCCACCGGCAGGAACCGCTGGAACGCACCGCCGAGGGACAGGCAGGCCAGAGAGGACAGCACGGTCGCCGAGCTGATCACCGCCGAGGCCCGGCCGACCTCGGCGGTGGGGAAGTGGTGCTCGGCGACGATCCAGTACACCAGTCCCAGCAGCCCGGTGCCCACTGAGCTGGCCATGAGGGCAGAAGCGTTGACCGTCAACCGATCCCGGGTGGCGAGCCGGCCGATCACGCGCGCACCCGAGTGGGCCGGTCGCTGCCTGTTGTGTCCCTGCCTGTCGTGTCCCCGTCTCTCGTGTCACCGTCGGGCAGGGGCCCGGTGCGCCACGTCCAGCCCGAGGGCACCTTGCGGGCGAACAGGGCCGGGCCGTCGAGTGCGCGTCGCAGTGCCTCGACATCGAGATCCGGTGGTGAGACGCCGTCGGGGTCGGTCCAGTCGATGTAGTGCTGCCCGTGGATCGTCACGTCGCTGTGTACGCAGTCGGACTCGGGATGCCGATAGTTGTCGTGGACACACTCGGCGTAGTTCTGCCCGATGGCCGGCGCCCGAGCCGATCCCATGAGGATCGAGTGGAACACGATCTCGTCGGGGCACGAGGCGAACCGCAGATCCCGCAACCACCCCGGGTCGTCGGCAAGGGTGCGGGCGATGATCCCGATCGCCGCGTCGGTGAGCGACCACCAGTTGGACCCGCGGTAGAGGCGCCGTTCGATCGGCGGGCGCGGAATGCGACCGGACAATCGGCGCAGGCTCGGATGGTCGGGAAAGTGATACCGGTCGACGGTCGCGCGGTGCGGCCCGGAATCCAGTGCGCAATCGACGCGCAGGAACTCGACGTCGCCCGACCACGCGTCGATCAGCTGGGGCAGCGGCCGAAGCAGCAGATCGGTCCCCGACAACAACGAATGACGATGGTAGACACGGCCGGAGCCCGTGGAGAGGGCAAGTAGCCGCAGGCTGGCCGACACCAGGCTGATGCCACCCCAGTTCACCCGAATGCGGTCACGCTCGGCGACGAACCGCACCGGATGCACCGCCTCGGGCAGTACGGCACGTACCGCCTCGTGAAACGGACGACTGTCGACGGCGCGATCGACGTGGGCATAGACATCGATCTGCGGATGATGTAGCGAGGCAACCAGATCGGCGAACAATGCGGGCTTGTCGTGCGCGGCGATGTACACCGCGAACCGGGGTGTCATACGTTCGCCCCGGTAAGGGCGTCGGTGACGATCTCCGCCGTCGCATCGACGTGCGGTGCGCGCAGGATCCCGTTGTGGTCGCCGCTGATGCGGTGCACGCCTTGGTGATCGGGCGCGATCACATCCCACCATTCGCCGGGATCGGGGTTGTCCTCGGCGAGAACGACGGTGACCGGGCCCGGCCAGGGGTGCAATCGATGCAGTAACGCCGAGCGTCGCCCGAGTTCGTGGAAGAGCGACCACTGGGCATCGGCCGGCCGCGGCCACCATCCGGCGGTGAGCAATGCCACCCGGGTACGCCACAGCTCCCACGTCGAACAGTGTTCTGCAGCAGCCTGTTCGGGATCGACGACATCGGATCCGGTTGCGGTGTCGGCGGTGTCGTCGGTGGATGCGGGCAGGTGGACCGGCAGACGACGCTGCAGCGGCCCGGTGAGTACGGTGTCGAGACACACGATGTGCTCGATCACCTCGCCGTCGTCGATGAGGATGCGCGCGACCTCCATGGCGATCACGCCACCGAGTGAGTGGCCGACGAATCGATAGGGGCCGTGGGGGCAGAACCGGCGCACGTGACCGGCGAAACGTCGGGCGGCCCGCCGGATCGTCGGATCGGGGATGCCAAGGTTCTCCAGACCATGGGCGTGGAGGCCGATGACGCGATACCCGGATAGGCGCCGCGCCAGGGGAGCGAAGGCCAGTGCCGACTCGCCGGCGCCGGCGAAGGCGAACACGATCGGGGTGTGAGCGGGGGAGCCGCCGGGATCGTTGCTTGCGGCGACATCGTCTGTTCCACGCAGATGGACCACGACGCCGTCGGCGCTCATGGGTGCGCCTGCGTCGATGCGCGCGGCGAGGTCTCGCACGGTCGGGTCGGTGATCGGTGCGGACGGGGGCAGGCTCACCCCGAAGGTTTCCTCGACGCGTCGCAGGAGGGTCACCGCGGTGAGTGAATCGCCACCGAGCGCGACGAAGTCGTCGTCCGCCCCGATCCCGTCTGTCCCGATCCCGAGGAGGTCGGCATAGATCGGTGCCAGCAGCTTTTCGGTACCGGTGGCCGGTGGCATGTACGCGGGGCGCCGTCGGGGTGCGGGCAGTGCGCTGCGATCGACCTTGCCGCGCTCGGTGCGGGGGAGTTCGGGCAGAAGGACGATGTGGGTGGGGACCATCCAGGACGGCACAGCCCGGCCGATGGCGGTGCGCACCGTCGCGATCGCCGGGGCGCGGGCGGTCCGTGGCGGTGCGACGTATGCGACGAGTTCGGTGCGGCCCGCGGACTCTCGGGCGATGACCACGGCGTCGCCCACGCCGTCGGCGGCGCGGGCCGCGGCGGTCACCTCGCCGATGTCGACGCGGTAGCCGCGGATCTTCACCGTGTCGTCGCTGCGACCGAGCAGTGTGAGCCGGTCACCGACGACCCGCCCCATGTCGCCGGTGCGGTGACTGCGTACCGGCAATGCGGTGGGCACCCCTTGGTCACCGGTGCCGTGCGTCGCGAAGTCGACGAGCTCACCGTCGCAGAGATATCCGCGTGCGAGATGGGGCGAGCGCACCTCGATCGCGCCGACCGCGCCGTCCGGGAGTGGTGTGCCGTGCTCGTCGAGCACGCGTATGTGTTTGCCCGCCGCGATGCGTCCGGCGGGCAGCGTGCCGGTCGGCAGCTCCCGGTCGGGTGTGAACGAGTTGAAGGCGAGGTTTCCGGTCTCCGACGAGCCGGACCGGTTCACGAAGGTGACCTCGGGCGTCAGTGCGCGCAGTCGGTCGACCTCGACCGCATCGAGCGCTTCACCACAGGTGGCCACCAGGTCGATGCCGCTCAATGCCTCGCCGGCGCCGGCGGTGTCGAGGACCGCCCGCAGCAACGCGGGCGACAGGTGTAGCGACTGTGGGCGGCGACCTCGAAGTTCGGCGACCAGATCCCCCACGCCGTCGATTCGCGGATCGAGTGTCCACAGCAACGCCCCGGCGAGCAGCGAGGTGACGGTGACGTCGAGCCCACCACCGAAGGTGGCTGGAAGTGCTTGTGCGACTACCGATCCCGGAACGATGCCCAGTTCGTGGGCGAGTTCGGTCGCCTGATGCAGCCACAGCTCGTCGCCCTGCCGGACGGCCTTGGGGGTGCCGGTGGAACCAGAGGTGTAGGCGAGCACCGCGCAGTCCACCCGGGGGTAACCCGGCGCGGATTCGGCTCCGGGCGCGGTGTCTGCGCCGGTCCCGGGGGCGGTGCGCCAGAGCAGTGCTCCGGTGTCGGTGAGGATGGTCGACACCCGCGACTGCGGCGAGGCTGCATCGAGGGGGATCAACGGATGCGGGGAGAAGAGCACGGCGAGCATCGGCAGGAAGGTCGCCGCCGTACCGTCGACGACGACCGCGACCGGCCGGTCGGGATCGGTACAGACCTCGGCGAGAGTTGCCCGGAGGCGGCTCAGCTCGTCGTCGAGCTCGCGATAATCCCAGCACCGGTCGCCGATGCGCAGCGCGGATCGGTCGGCGTGGACGGCGACGGCCGCGGCGAACCGATCGGCAAGGCGCTCAGCGTTCTTCACAGAACTCGGTGATGGGCAGCCCGACGTGGCGCGCTTCGGTTGGGACGTAACCCAGCAGCACGTCTCCGGGGGTGAGTTCGGTGACGTTGTTGACGCTGCCGCCGGGGCCGAGCAGGCGAACATGCCAATCGTCCTGCGCGATGACATTGATCGTCTTGCCGTCCGGACTCGTCGCAGTGATCGAGATCAGTGGGCGGCGTTCGATCTTCACCCGTCCGATCCGTACCTCGCGGGCCGAACCGTCCGAACGGACCGCGAGGATCGGCTGACCTGCGCGCAGTTCGCTGACGTAGCGGGTCCGGTTGTCGGGGGTGAGGACATAGGAGTGCACGGCACCGGCATTCCATCGGAACGGACGCGTCGGCATGTAGGGGAGTGGATGGGTCTCGCTGCAGGACAGGAACATTCCGCTCGCGAACGAACCGATGAGGCAACCCTCGTCCAACTCGAGCAGGGAGCACGTGTCGATGCAGGCCCGTTCGCCCATACCGATGTGCTCGACGCCGGTGATCGTCAGGTGGGACAGCTCGACCCGGTCGGCGGTCGGGGACAGGATCGTCGCGAGCGCGAGGACGTCGTCGGCGTGCCGGGGTGCGAGGAGCAGCCCGTCGGAGCCGTGTTCGAGAACGAGTTTCACGATCTCGGCGTCGGTGATGTCATTGACCACGGTCACCGTCTTGCCGCCGGAGTTCTCGGCGGCGGCGATCACGATCTCGAGTGGGATCTTGGTGGGATCGGTGAAGGTCAGAACGGTCCACGGGGTGACGCGCACCGCGTCACACGCCTGTGCCAGGGTGGGCGCATCGGAGACGGTGATGTGCAGGCCGGTCAGGGCGTCGGTGGCGGTGGTGGGATCGACCGCGTCGGCGTCGATGAGGACGAGGTCGGCCTCCGAGGCGGATACGCCATTGGCGGCGAACAGGATTCGACGCACGGTCGGTGGCAGATCGCTCAGCACCTGCGGGTCGTCGGCGACGATTCCGTCCAGACCCTGGTTGAGCGCGGCGGCGATGACCGCGTCGCGCACCGGTGAGTTCAGGCCCCGCACGTCGATCCACCCGAAATGCGTGGTGGCACGCGCAGCTCCGGTGGCGGCGGCGGGCACGATCTGGTCGGTGACGATGAGCTCGCCGGTGGCGGTGGACATGTCGGTGGTGGACACGGATGGATTCCTGTTCTGCTGACGGTGGTGACGCGCGACCGGAGGGCGTCGGCGCGGTGAAGTGGGTGGAAGTGTCGGACCGGGCCTGACCCGAACCAGGCCGGACTCGAACCCGAGCGATTCGGCTCAGGCCGATTCGAGCGCGGCGACGTCGGCGGGCGCTCCGGCGCGGGCCATCGCGGTGGTGCCCGCGCGCCGGTGCACCAGATCGGCCAGGCTGCTGGCCACCCGGAACGGGTCGGCGGCGTCGAAGATGTTGCGGCCGAAGCTCAACCCGGCGACTCCGCTGGTGAGCACCTCGGCGCCGAATTCGATGGCCTCGTCGTCGGTGCGACCCGGGCCGCCGGCGACGTAGATCGGTGCGGGGGTGGAGTCGACGACGGCCCGCATGACCTCTGCGGAGCCGGCGTAGTCGAGTTTGACCATGTCGGCACCGAGATCGGTGGCGATGGCCGCGAGATGGGCCAGCGTCGTTCCCGCCGGCTTGGCGGGGAGGGCCGGACCGCGCGCGTACATCATGGCCAGCAGTGGGACCCCGAGCGCGTCGCATTCCCGGGAGACGGCGGCGAAGTCCTGCAGTTGTCGTGTCTCGGTCGCGGAGCCGACGTTGACGTGCACACTCACCGCATCCGCGCCGATCCGCAGGGCGGCGTCGACACCCCCGACGAGTACCTTCGCGTCCTGGTCGGGACCGAGGGAAGTACTCGCCGACAGGTGCACTATCAACCCCATGGTGGCGAATGCCGTCGAGGAGACCTGCTGTGCGCGACCACGGTGGAGCACCACGGCGTCACAGCCGGAATCGGCCAGCAACCGGACCATGCGTTCGGTGTGGTGCGTGGGGCCCAGCGGACCGACGGTGACCGAATGGTCCATCGGCACGATCTGGGCTCGCATGGTCACCGGATCCGCGATGCGGGAGAGCCGAATAGCCTTGCCGCCCGTGGGATGTGGACGGCGATATCCATCCGGAAAGGTGTTCATCGGGTCTCCTGGCAGGCCTGGGTGGAACAACTACTTAGGCTAGGCTAGCCTGTGCGGTGATCGCAATTCGCCGCAGAAGGTGTGAAGTGCGGCACTCCGGCGAACCGGGCTTTGGTTAGGCTAACCTTTAGTCTACGCTAAGCCTAACTTCAGGTAGTTCGAACCGCAACGAGTGGGGACCCATGCAGGACAGCGCACGACCGGAAATCATTGGGCACGGTGACATTTCGCCCATCGGGCACGGTGACGTTTCGCCCATCGGGCATGGTGACGTTTCGCCCATCTCCGACGCGGCGGGCTCTCGTCCGAGCGTCTCGGTGATCATCCCGGCGATGAACGAGGCCAAGAATTTGCCCTATGTGGCCTTCCGGATGCCCGAGGGCATCGATCAGATCGTCTTCGTCGACGGCAACTCGGCCGACGACACCGTCGCGGTGGCCCGAAAGCTGTGGCCCGAGGCCACTTTCGTGACCCAGACCCGCTCGGGCAAGGGCAATGCACTCGCGTGCGGGATCGAGGCCTGCACAGGCGACATCATCGTGACGATCGATGCCGACGGCTCCACCGATCCGGCGGAGATCCCGCTGTTCGTGCAGGCGCTGGTCGAGGGCGCCGACCTGGCCAAGGGCAGTCGGTTCGTCGGCGCCGGCGGCAGCACCGACATCACCGCATTGCGACGGATCGGCAACAAAGCCCTCAACACCATCGTCAACGTCTACTTCCGCACGAAGTTCACCGATCTCTGCTACGGCTACAACGCCTTCTGGGCGCGTCACGCCGAGCAGATCGAGTTGCCGCCCACCGGATATCGACGGGCGCAATGGGGGGACGGGTTCGAGATCGAGACCGTCATCAACGTTCGGTTGGCCACCGCCGGTCTGCGGATCACCGAGGTCGGCAGCTTCGAGGGGCCACGACTGCACGGGCGCAGCAACCTCAATGCCTACAGCGATGGCATGCGCGTGTTGCGCACCATCAACCAGGAGTTCAAGCACTGGCGTTCGCACCGGTCGGCGACGCGTCACGGAGTGCGCGCGGGTGCCGCGATCGAACTCGCATCCGACGAACTCGCGGGGTGATCGCCGCTCGCGCCGATCTGTCCGACGGGCCTGCACCGACCGGTCAGACGATCGCGAGAAGCTCTGCGGCACTGGTGGTCTCGGGTCTGGGAACCGCGGTTCTCGGGTTGGTCTACTGGGTCCTGGCCGGGCGCATGTACCCGGCGTCGGAGGTCGGAGCCGCTGCCGCGGTGATCACCACCGCCACCATGCTCTCGGCGTTCGGCAACCTGGGAATCGGCGCTTATCTCGAACGGTTTCTCCCGATTGCCGGGGAACGCAGCCTGACACTTCCGAGCCGAGGACTGCTGATCGGAGCGAGCTGCGGCGCGCTGCTCGGCTGCGGGTTCCTGATCGTCGGCCCGACGTCGGAGATGTTCGACGGCGCCGTGCAGATGTGGATGTTCCCGATCGTGGTGGTGGTCCTGTCGTCGTTCGCGATGCTCGACCACGTGAGCATCGCGATGGGACGCGCCGACTGGTCGGCCCAGAAGAACATCGTGCACGCGGTCGCCAAACTCGCCGCTGCGGCCGCGCTCGCACTGTCGGCCGACCGGCTCGGTCTCATCGGCAGCTGGGTGGTGACGGCGGCGATCGCGGCCGCTCTGCTGTGGTGGGTCGCTCGCCGTGAACTCCGGCTGCGTGCCGCCGATCTCGTGTCGACATCGATGGCGCTGCCCGCGTGGCGGACCCAACGCCGTTTTCTCGCAGGCAATTACGGCGTCTATGTGGCCGGCGCGATCACGCCGCTGATCCTGCCGCCGGTGGTGATCGCGCGGGTCGGGGCCGATCAGAATGCGTACTTCTCGATCGTCTGGTCTCTGGTGAGCGCGGTGCTGGTGCTGTTGACCATGCTGCTGGGCCCGTATGTGGCGGCGATGAGTGCCGACGATGCCGCACGGCCCGCGAATTCCCCGGTGTCGCCGAATGTCCAAGTGGCCCTGCGTCGTACGCGGCAGTTCGTGGCCATTCTCGTCGGCGGGGCGATGGTGGCGGCGCTGGTCCTGATCGTGATCGGCCCGGTGTTCCTGCGGCTGGCCGGAGCGGACTACGCCGCACACGGGACCGTCCTGCTCCGGCTCGGTGCCACCGCACTGCCGCTCGCGGCGGTGGGCCTGGCGTTCGTCGGGATCTGCCGGGTGCGGTGCCGGCTCGGTCCGGCGTTGGCGGTTCAGGTGATCAGTGCCGTGACGATGCTGTCGTTGACCGCCGCGTGGATCGGCGATCACGGGCTGATCGCCGCCGGGTGGGCGATGGTCATCGCCGAGGGTACGGCGGCCACACTGGTGGCGGTCCCACTGGCCCGTGCTCTGGGCGGGCGCGCTCAGCTCGGTCCGAGCTGAGCGGCGCCAGGTGTCGGCGTGAGATATCCGGCACGGGTGAACGCCGCGACATCATCGATGGGCGAATACACTGCCACCCAGTCGATCTCGACCTGACCACGCGTCGGACGTGGTTCGTCGGGTGAGCATGTCGCCGTACCCCAGTCGGCTCGACGTTCACACGCTCCGGCCTCGACCTGCATGCCGAGCCACATCGGCACCGACGGCACCATCACCGGATCACGGACCTCCGCCCACACCCGGCCGTCGAGCAGGTACCGGATCAGCCCGGGCAGCCACTCGACGCCGACGGTGTGCCAGTCGCCGAAGTCGCCGCTCACCTCGGCGTGGGCTTTCTTGTTGTCCCCGTCCCGGTTTCGGGCGTCGACCCAGTGCACGAACGCCGACATCTGATCGCGCCGGGAGGCGATGGATTCGGCGAAGTCGATCTCGGGCGGCCATTGTTCGTCCTTGGGCCACAACAGCATGTGATAGGAGAGATCGGCGCTGTCGGTGGCCCGCATCCGCACCTCCCACCGCCCGTAGGTCTGGGTGACCGGATAGTTGGAGACGCCACCGGTCACCCAACCCGACGTGGTCTTCTCGCCCAGGAGTCGCAGCACTCCGTCGTGCACGCGCACCATCGACGCATCCCACCGGCCGACGGGATTGCCGCCCGGCGACCCGGAATAGGTACTCCAGCGATCGCCGAGGTCACATCGATCGAAGGTGTCGACGAACTCGCGCTTCCACAATCGTCGGTCTTGGGCGGTGGGCGTGGTGCCCGCGCCGTCGACCCCTGAGCCGACGCAGTTGGTCGTCTGCGCGGCGTTGTGCATCGGGTCGCCCGACGCCGGTGCGCATGCGGCGACGCCGGCGATCAGCGTGGCGCCCAACGCAATCGGCAGCAGCCGCGGGCGTTGTGATCCTGGTCGTTTCCGCCGGGGCCGTCTCACAGCGCCATCACCGCGAGGCGCTGCACGGTCAAGCAGGCGGCGACCACGGTGCACGCGGCCACCAGGATGGTCACCCGATGTGCCAGGCGACCACGGCCCGTCGTACCCGATGTGGGGACCTGGAATTCGCGAAGTGCCGCGCCCACCACGAGCAGCACGGCGCCGGCGACGAACGCGGCGATGGTGAGATTCATGATGTCGGTCCGTTCTTCACGTTGCGGAGGATCTGCACGCTCGGGGTGTTGACCGTGACCCGGAAGCGTCCGGTATCGACGACCTCGTCGATCTGTTGACGTAACCACGACGGGTCCTGGCCGTACTGGAGCACGAGCATCTGGATCCCCTGGTTGGTGATGTAGACGAAGTCGGGATCGCGCTGCTCGGTGCACAATGCGATGTTGTTCAAACAGGGATAGGAGTCGATGAACGCGAACTTCGGGCCGTGTGGGTCCAGAGTGCGACGAATGCCGACCGAGTGTGGGGCGTGGCTGAAACTCATGACCAGCGAATCCGGGGGAATCGTCGCCATGAACTCGTCGGTGAGCACCACCTCATCGCGGGTGGACGCCTCGAATGCGGTGTTCAATCCGCGGTTGGTGGTTTCGAGGACACCAACGGCAAACACCGCGACGCACAACACCATCGACGTCAGCGCGGTCAGACGTGACGATCCCGGTCGTCGGCGACGGGCCATGTCGATCCGGTGGCCGACCCAGGCCAGGGTCAGGGCGACGAACGGCGCGAGCACGGGTGAGGCGAGCAGGAAGCAGCGGATGATCATCTCACCGCCGTAACTCTGCAGTGCCACCAGCAGAAACGGTGCGGCACAGAGGAGTCCGGCGATCAGCCGCGTTCGCTTGGTCCGCCAGACGAACCAGCCGATGAGGCCGACGAGGGCGAATCCACCGGAGGCCATCATGCGCAGATACTGCATTCGGGTGTAGGTGGGATCGCCGCTGAGTCGATCACCGACGCCGGCCTCCACCGACTGGCCGACCTTGCCGACCTCCTCGACGAGGGACTGCAGGTGACCAAGCCAGAAGTCGGTGGCGCCGTAAGAGAACCACGCGGCGAAGATCAGGCCGGCCGCCAGCCATAGCGTGCGGTAGCGGGTGGTTCCGGTCGCCGCGAACGCCGCCAACGCCACGATCGTGAGGATCGGGGTCATCTGATGGGAGACGGTGCCCGCTGCCACGATGACGACGAGGATCGCCTCGAGAGCCAGGGTGCGTCCCGCGCCGATGCCGGGTACGCGACCCGGGGTGCGTCGAAACGCGGTGAGCACACGCTGAATTCGCCCCTGTCCCAAGTCGGGGAGCGGTGCCCGACGCAACTGCCACAGCAGGGTCGCGAGGATGGCGGTGTAACCGATCAGGGCCATGGCCTGCGGTGCGAAGTAGTCCTGCTGATACCAGTTGAAACCGTGGTAGAGCAGCACCGACATCCACGCCAGGCGGGCGCGGCCGGTCACCGCGATCGCGATGGCGTAGACGCCGAAGGACATCACCACACCCGACACCAGTGGTGCCCACACCAGAACGCCGGTGACGTCCGGTAATCCGGCCGCGGTCTGGACGTGGGCGGCCATGCTGAAGAATCCGGCCCAGCTGAATCGGGCGTCGATCTGATCGGGGAGCGCGTGACCCTGGGCGAGGATGCTGATGAAACCGCGGTGGACGAAGGACGTCGGGATCGATGTCTCGCCGGTGGCAGCACCGACGAGCATTCCGTTGTAGACGACGGCGAGCACCGTCGAGACCGACAGCACCAGCGGGTCGAGGCGTCGGGCGCCCAACGCGGCGACGATCACCACCGCGAGCAGCGCGAGCCCGACGAAGAAGTAGGCGTCCACACCTGCGATGACGCCGAATCGACCGACCCGCAGCACATCCAGTGACTCGGCAGACACGACGAACAGCGCCAGTGCCACCGCCAGTGCCACGAGGCTCCGCGCCCGGCTGCGGGTCCACGTTCGACGACCGAGCCGCCAGGTTCCCGACCGGGTCGCCGCGGGCAGGGTGCGCCAGGTCCAGAGACACACCGCGAGTGTGGCAACCATCAGAATCGCTTGCGTGCGTAGCGGACTCCACCATTCCGCGATCATCGTGGTCTGCGCCGCCAGCACGGTGACCGACAAGGAGATCGCCGCGGCGAGAATCGCCGACAACGCGCGGCCGGGGATGCGCAGTGCGATGACCAGTGGCAGGCCGGGCAGGGTGAGGACGCCGGCGAAGACGAGTACCGCGCGCACCCCGGCGCCGGCGACGTCGAGGTCGACCGCGGCGGCGATGTCGAGGAGGAGCAGCACCACCGCGAGGACCGCAGCCACCGACAGCGCTGCCCGCGGTGGGAAGCCGTACCCGACCGAGTGGCGATCGGTTCCGGTCCCGGCCTCGGATCGGTCTGTGGTCAGCGTCATGCGGTCGATCCCGTCGGATGTTCACCGGCGTGGCCGGTACCGGTGCCGGGCATCGCCCGGCCGCGGCAACGGCGATGGCCGCGCAAGAACAGTGCAGGTCCGGCGAAATAGCCGCGCCGTTCGAGTGTGCGCAGTTCGTCGGGCCATTGTTCCCGGGCGAACGCCGAGACATTCTCCGACCCGGGCACCAACAGCGCGCGCAGACCCGCGGGAATACGCCAGGCCAGGGCCAGACCGTGCCGGGACAACGCCAGCTTGGTCAGCGACGCCGACATCCCGGTGCCGTATCCGAAACTCTGCGTGCGCAACTCGGCCATGTTGTCGCGGTGGTAGTGCGTCACCACGGCGTCCGGGCGGTACGCGATCGCCCATCCGGAAAGGATGACCGAACGCATCAGGTCGAGGTCCTCACCGCCGCGCGACGGGGTTCCCGTTCCGAGGCGTTCGTCGAACACCCCGGTGTGCGGCAGGATCTCGGCTGCGAGCGCCAGATTGTTCCCGCTGCCCAGCTGGCCCGCGGTGTAGGGAAAGAAGAAGTTGTGCTCGCCGGCAACGCCCGCCGCGACGTGTGTCGGATGCGGGCGCAGCGCCCACACCGTGAGGTCCTCGCCTTTGTCGAAGACCCGGGCGTCCTCGAACATCTGCTGCAGCTCGGTGAGGGACTCCACGCCCACAACGCGGCCGGTCACGGCGCCGATGGTGCCGGTGGAATCGCGCACGAAGGTCTCCACGATCGTCGAGACCCAGTCCGGACGTGGTTGGGCGTCGTCGTCGGTGAACGCGATGATTCGTCCCGTCGCCGCGGCGATACCGGCGTTGCGGGCCGCGGAGATGCCCGGAAACGGTTCGTCGACCACCCGCAGCCGCGGATCGTCGAAGTCGTCGAGGATCTGCCGGGTCCGCCCGGACGCCGGACGGTTGTCCACGACGATGACCTCGATTGGTGAATGATTTTGGGCAAGAACGGCTCTCACCGTGTCGGTGAGGAGGTCGCGACCGATCGTCGGGATGACCACCGACACCGTGTCGGTGCCGGTGTACGGAGCCCGCGCGGCCGTGACCGGGCCACCGCCACGCCGGGCCGTGACCGGGCCACCGCCACGCCGGGCTGACACCGTACCGGCGGCGGTCACCGCCACGCCGAGCACCATGACGAGCAACCGGGCGAGCGCCCCGAGGTCTCCGCGCAGCAGCTGGCCGAGATACCGCAGGATCCCGGTGGGAATGGTCCGCAGGACGTAGGAGGTCTCCGCGGAGAACGCATCGTTCGTGCCGGCCATCCGGCGCAGCACGGCCTTCGACCGGCCCTCGTGCAGGCAGCGTCGGAAGAAATACCGCAGTGTCGCGCGGGACTCGGTGACCGAGTGGTCGACCGCGAATCCGGCCCTCCGCACGATCCGACCGTCGGTGAACCGGCGGTGCAACTCGATGCCCATCAGCGTCTCCTCGCAACCGACCGGCAGATCTCCGACGCGCCCGAGTTCGCCGGCGAAGCCGCCGATCTCGACCAGTGCGGTACGCCGGACGGCCATCGCGGCGCCGATCGGATTGCGGATGTCGGCACCGTCGGGGGCGATACCCCGATAGTCGCAGCCGACCACCCAGCCGAACTCGTCGGGAAACCAGCCGGGAGCGCCGATGCCCGACCAGGCGGCCTCGACGCGCCCGCCGATGGCGAGGAGCGACGGGTCGCGGAAGGCTCGACGCACATCGGCGAGCCCGCCCGGCCGCAGCACCGCGTCGTCGTCGAGGAAAACCACGAGATCTTCTGTCGCGCACCGCAGGCCGGTGTTGCGGGCACCGGACAACCCACGGGTCTGTCCGTTGGGCACGACATCGATGCGTGCCGGGCGGTCGTGGACCAGGGTTTTCACCCGGTCCCCGAGCGCGTCGTTGTGGTCGGTGACCACCACGAGACGATCGGCGGGATGCAGTTGTGCGGTGACCGCATCGATCGCGCGTGTCAGAAGCGTCATGCGGTCGTCGGTGTAGCAGCAGATGACGACGCAGATGCCGTCGTCGTGCGGATGGGGATCATGCGGATGGGGTGAGGTCACCGGGTGTACTCCCTCGAATCCGGTCGGGTCGGGCTCGCGGATTCCGTGCCGCAGAGGGATTCGGTGCCGCTAAGGTGAGCCTAAGCTAGTGTAGTAGACCCTAACCCGGCGTCCCAATCGGCCGTCCGATGTTGGCACCGCGTGCCCGCATCGTGTCGCTGACGTGGGCGGATGCGCGCGATGCGGTCTTGATGTCGCTCGGCGATTAGACTGGACCGTCGTGATCACCGCGACCGACCTCGAAGTCCGAGCGGGCGCCCGGACCCTGCTGTCGGCGCCCGGCTCGGCGCTGCGCATCCAACCCGGCGACCGCATCGGGCTGGTCGGACGCAACGGCGCAGGCAAGACGACGACTCTGCGCATCCTGGCCGGGGAGACCGAGCCCTATGCCGGAACCGTCGTGCGCAGCGGCGAGATCGGGTACCTGCCACAGGACCCCAAGGAGGGCGACCTCGAGGTGCTCGCCCGCGATCGGGTGCTCTCGGCGCGCGGGCTCGACTCGATCATGCGCCAGATGGAAAAGCAGCAGGCGCTGATGGCCGAGGCGGCAGACGACAAGGTGCGCGACAAGGCGGTCGCGAAGTACGGGCAGCTCGAGGAGCGATTCTCCGCACTCGGCGGCTACGTCGCCGAGTCCGAGGCGGCGCGGATCTGCCATTCACTCGGCCTGCCCGACCGTGTGCTCGGTCAGCCGTTGCGCACTCTGTCCGGTGGCCAGCGACGACGAATCGAGCTGGCGCGCATCCTGTTTGCCGCTTCCGACGGTGCCGGGAAGTCGGACACGACGCTGCTGCTCGACGAGCCGACCAACCACCTCGACGCCGACTCGATCACCTGGTTGCGGGGATTCCTGCAGAACCACGAGGGTGGACTCGTCGTCATCAGCCACGACGTCGAGTTGCTCGCCGATGTGGTGAACCGGGTGTGGTTCCTCGACGCGGTGCGTGGTGAGGCCGACGTCTACAACATGGGGTGGAAGCGCTACCTCGACGCGCGCGCCACCGACGAGCAGCGGCGCAAACGCGAACGCGCGAACGCCGAGAAGAAGGCGTCGGCGCTGCGCACACAGGCCGCCAAACTCGGCGCGAAGGCGACCAAGGCCACCGCGGCGCAGAACATGCTCAAACGCGCAGACCGCATGCTCGACTCCCTCGAGGAGGAGCGGGTGGCCGACCGGACCGCGAAGATCCGCTTCCCGGATCCCGCCACCTGTGGCAAGACGCCGTTGATGGCGTCGGGGTTGACCAAGAACTACGGCTCCCTGGAGATCTTCACCGGGGTGGATCTCGCGATCGACAAGGGCAGCCGCGTGGTCATTCTCGGTCTCAACGGTGCCGGTAAGACCACCTTGCTCAAACTGCTCGCCGGGGTCGAGACACCCGATCGAGGTTCCCTGGAACCCGGATACGGGCTCAAGATCGGTTATTTCGCGCAGGAACACGACACCCTCGACGACGGGGCGTCGGTGTGGGAGAACATCCGGCACGCCGCCCCCGATGCCGGTGAACAGGACCTGCGCGGCCTGCTCGGTGCGTTCATGTTCTCCGGTGCGCAGCTCGACCAGCCCGCGGGCACCCTGTCCGGTGGTGAGAAGACGCGCCTGACACTGGCCGGATTGGTGTCCTCGGCGGCCAACGTGTTGCTCCTCGACGAGCCCACCAACAACCTCGACCCGATCTCGCGGGAACAGGTCCTCGACGCCTTGCGCAGCTATACCGGGGCCGTGGTCCTGGTGACCCACGACCCCGGTGCCGCCGCCGCGCTCGATCCGCAGCGCGTGATCCTGCTGCCCGACGGCACCGAGGACCACTGGTCCGAGGAATATCAGGAACTCATCGAACTCGCCTGAGACCGGCCGGGGTCACCCCGACCGATCCCAGACGAACGATCGTCAGACGTTCGAGGGCCAATACGCCTTGCGGAGAATGCCTTTCACGAGCTTGCCGGTGGGGGTCCGGGGTAGGTCGTCGACGAAGTCGACCGAACGGGGCACCTTGTAGCCCGCGATCTTCTCGCGCGTGAAGTCGAGCAACTCGGCGGCGAGCTCATCGGAGGGTGAGAACCCGGGCGCGAGTTGGACACACGCCTTGGCGACCTCGCCGAGATCGGGATCGGGGACGCCGATCACACCGACATCGAACACGGCCGGATGGGTGACGAGGACGTTCTCGGCCTCCTGCGGGTAGATGTTGACCCCGCCGGAAATGATCATGAAGGCCTTGCGGTCGGTGAGGTAGAGGTAGCCGTCCTCGTCGACGTAGCCGACGTCGCCGGTGGTCGACCAGTTGTCGTGCGCGGGGTGCCGCGCCTGGGCGGTCTTCTCCGGGTCGTTGTGGTATTCGAAGACGGCCTCCTCGCGCTCGAAGTAGACCAGTCCGACCTCGCCGGTGGGCAGATCGTTGCCGTCCTCGTCGCAGATGTGCACCACGCCGAGTAGCGGCTTGCCCACCGAACCAGGATGATCCAGTGCCTCCTGGGGTCCGATGAACGTGGCTCCGGCGGCCTCGGTGGAGGCGTAGTACTCGTGGATCACCGGGCCCCACCACTCGATCATGGCGCGCTTGACCTCGGCCGGGCAGGGCGCGGCGGCGTGAATGGCGACCTTCATGCTCGAGACGTCGTACCGGGAGCGGACCTCCTCGGGCAGTTTCAGCATGCGGATGAACATGGTGGGCACCCACTGGCTGTGGGTGACGTGATAGGTCTCGATGAGTCGCAGGGCTTCCTCGGGTTCGAAGCGGTCCATGAACACCACGGTGCCGCCCACCGAATTGGTGGTGCCGCAATACCGCAGTGGCGCAGCGTGATACAGCGGCGCGGGGGAGAGGTAGACGGAATTCTCGTCGAATCCGTACATCGGGGCGAACACGGCGGTGTAGGCGTCGGGGATCTCGTCGACCTGGCCTTGCGGCAGTGGGGTCTGGATTCCCTTGGGCCGTCCGGTGGTTCCCGACGAGTAGAGCATGTCGGTGCCGCGGGGCTGATCGGTTCGCGGCTGCGACGACGCGCTCGCGAGGACCTTCTCGTACGAGTCGAAGCCGGGCAGTTCGCCGCCCCAGACGAGGCGGTGTCCGGGTGCGGCGAGGGCGGGGAGTTCACCCGCACGCTCTACGGCGTGCGCCACCGACGCCCCCGCGAAGACAACCTGCGCGTTGGAGTCGGAGAGGATGTAATTGGTCTCCTCGGCCGTCAGGTGATGGTTGATCGCGGTGACGTACATGCCGCTGCGCAGCGCCGCCCAGTAGACCTCGAAGCTGTGCAGGTCGTTCTCGGAGACCACGGCGATCGCATCCCCGGACTTCAGGCCGAGGGAGTGGAGATGATTGGCCAGGCGTGTGGAGTTCTCGTCGAGTTCTCGGTAGGTCAACTGCTCGCCGGTCGAGGCGCGGATGACGGCGGGCTTGTCGGGGGTACGGGCGGCGAAGACTCCAGGGAACACGATCTCTCCTCATCGGCGATGACAACTGTAAGCAAGGTTATAGCGAGCGCTCACTCGGTAGGTGAGAATCTGTCCGAATCGCCCGAATCCGTTTATCGTCGTCACATGCCATTCGAGGTCCGCGTTCTGGGCGCGCTGGCGGTGCATGTCGACGGGGTCGAGGTGCCGTTGGGGGGCCCGCTGCCACGAGCCCTGCTGTCGCGTCTGTTGATCGCGGGTGGCGAGGTGGTGTCGGCGTCGACGATCATCGACGATCTGTGGCATCAGAGCCCGCCACGGACGGCCACCGGAACTCTGCAGGCTTATGTCTCGACGCTGCGACGCGTTCTCGAGCCGGCGCACGCACAGAAGTCGCCGGAGGTGCTCGTCCGCACCGGAAGCGGCTACCGATTGCTCATCCCTCACGACGCAGTGGATGCGAATGCCTTTGTCGCACAAGCGCAGCGAGGGCGCGCCCTACTCGAGTCCGGCAACGCCGCGGCGGCGCGTGACATCCTCGCGCAGGCGCTGGCCCGGTGGCGCGGACCGGCGTACAGCGACATCGAGGGTTGGGAGTTCGCCGAGATCGAAGCCACGCGCCTCGCCGCGGTGCGAGCCGACGCCGTCGACGACCACCTCGCCGCGACGAGTGCATGTGGCGACCACGAGTCGGTCATCGTCGAGTTGTCCGCCCTCCTGCGTGCCGATCCGCTGCGGGAGAAGCGCTGGGAACTGCTCGCTCTGACGCAGTACCGTGCGGGTCGGCAGGCGCAGGCATTGGAGAGCCTGCGGACTGCGCGCGGCGTGCTCGCCGACGAGATCGGCGCCGATCCCGGACCGTCGCTGGTGGCCCTGCAGGAAGCCATCCTGCGACACGATCCCGGTTTGATCGTCGACGTGGAGCACCACGCCCGCGCTCGTCTGGGACGTCACATCCCGGTCGCGCTCACTTCCTTCGTCGGGCGGCGCGACGACCTCGCCGACATCGAGCGCGCACTCGGAACCGATCGACTGGTGACGCTCACGGGACCGGGCGGCATCGGCAAAACACGTCTGGCGATGGCGGTTGCCGCGGCGCGCTCCGACCACGACGGTCCGTGGTTCGTCGATGCCTCGGGCACCCGGGATCACGACTCCCTCGTCGAGGCCACGACGCGCGTGCTCGGCGTCACCGCGAGCGGTGGAGTCGACGTGCTCACCGCACTGCTGAGCTCGCGCCGAACGCTACTCGTCCTCGACAACTGTGAGCACGTGGCAGGCGAGGTCGCGAAGCTCGTCCTGGCGCTGCTGACCGGATGCCCCGGCGTGCGGGTGCTCGCCACCAGCCGGGTGCGGCTCGGTGTTCCCGGTGAGCATGTCCACGTTGTCGGACCGCTGCGCGAGGCCGCAACACTGTTCACCGAACGCGCGCCTCGCGCCGCGCGCAGCGAGGACCCGGCCGACATCGTCACCCTGTGCCGGGCCCTCGACAATCTGCCCCTGGCAATCGAACTCGCGGCCGCGCGGACCTCGATGTTGTCGGTGCGGCAACTGCACCACCTGTTGATCGATCGGTTCGCACTGCTGCGCACCGCGCGAGCCGCGTTACCGGGTACGGCGGGTGAGCGTCACTCGAGCATGTACGCGGCCATCGAGGGGTCCTACCGTGCCCTCGACGAATCGCAACGGCGGTTGTTCGAGGCGCTGACGGTGTTCGCAGGCGGATTCGATCACGGCGCAGCCGAAGCGGTGACCGGACACGGGTCGCGTCTGCTCGGTGACCTCGAGGCGCTCATCGACTCCTCGATGGTGACCGTCCTCGGTGGCGACCCGCGGCGCTACCGCATCCTGGATACGCTGCGCGAGTTCGCCGTCGACCATCTTGATGAATCCCGCGCCGCCGCCTTGCAAGCAGCGCACCTGCGGTGGGTGCGCGCGATGAGCGCCGAGGTCGATGCGGGACTGCGCGGTCCCGACACCCTTGCCTGGACGCGTCGTCTCGACGCCGAGATGCCCAACATTCATGCGGCGCTGGCGCGGTGCCGCCACGCCGACCCGGCGGCGTACACGCAGATCGTCGGTGGCATCTTCTGGTACTGGTACCGTCGCGGCCACGTCGACGAGGGGCTGCGAATGCTGCGACCGGCCCTGACGGTGGCCGACGACCCCGGCATTCCCGTTGCCGACAGGCTGCGTGCGCTGTGCGGCGCGCTCGTGATCGCCTATCTCGCAGGTGATCTGGATGTGCTGCGCGACTCGATGGGGCGTCTTGACGCGACTCTGTCCAGCGCGCCACTGGACATGACCAGTCGTGACGACCGTCTTGCCCACGCCGATGCCGCGGTGACCCTGGGATTCTTCCAGGGTGGTGCCGGTGCGGTCGAGTCCGGCATCGCCCTGGCTCGCGGCGCCTTGTCGGTGGCGACGTCCGACGGGCTGCCGCAGGTCGCGGCGGAGGCCCGGATGGCGCTCGGCGCCGCGTGTTTTCGCGCCGGTGACCACGATGCGGCCGATGACGAACTCGCCCTGGCGGTCGAGCTCGGGCGCGAGTGCGGATACGACTGGTTGGTCGCCTCGGCGTTGTGGATCCATGCCAAGAACGACATCGCGCGCGGCCGGGTGCACGGCCCGGCACAGGAGAAGCTGACCGAGATGATCGCGGCCTGCGAACGGATCGACGATCTGACGTCCTGGATGGTGGCCGTCTACACGCTCGCCTACGTCGAGTTCGTCCGGGGCGAACACGAGGCCGCCGCCTGTCTGCTCGGGGTGGCCGACCACCACGGTGCAGTGACCGGATATCGGCCGGAGCGGATGGACATCATCGATCTCGCCTCGTACGGACACGAGATGACCGAGGGGATCGACGCGCAGGTGCTGGGGGAGGGGATGGCGACGGGTCGTGCGCTCGAGCGCGCCGCGGTCGCCGAGCTGATCCGCGAACGCGTCGCCGCGGCGGGCCGGAATCCCGCGATCGGGTAGATCGCGGGTATGGGCGGAGATCAGTTCTCGCCGGCCGGGTTCGCCGTGGCCGGGTCGCTCTCCAAGTGATTTACCAGTGCCACCGATCATGCTGTCGGCACCGAGTTCTCCGTCATCGGAGAGCCCCGATTCACCGAGGACATGTCCCATGATCATCGAGAACTCCCCATCCGCGGAGTCGACGGGTACCGATCCCGGCCGTCGGAGAACCGACGATCTCTCCCCCGACCCCACGTTGCCGACCAACCGGGTACAGATGATCGGGTCGGCCCTCGTGGTCGGCGCGATGAGCTGGGGAGTCGCACTCACGTGTCTCGACGGTGTGGACGGGTTCGGTGCCGCCTCACTCCTCACCGGGATCGCTGCGCTGATGTTCCAGGCGGCGCTACTGGGGTTGCTGCACCTGCAGTACCGCGATCGGGCCATGACCGGTAAGGGTGGCGCCGCGCGGGTGGCGCGTATCGGATACACGGCGCAGGCCGTGGTGCTCGCCGGCGCGATGGTCTCGACCACGCTCGACGCGTTCTGGCTCATCCAGGGCTCGCTCGTGTGGACGGTGTTCGACTCGTGCTGGCCGTTGTCGATGCTCGGCATGCTGATCATCGGCATTCGCGTCGCGATCGCCGGTCGTTGGCATGGCGCTCTGCGGTGGCAGACGCTGTTCGCGCAGAGCTGGCTGGTGTGGGGAATCCCGTTGTCGGCGTTGGGGTTCGTCGGTTCAGTACTCGGTGGTGCGCAGATCGTCCTCGGGTATGGGGTCCTCGGCGGGCTGCTCGTCGCGTGGCCCGCCCGGGGACGAACGGCGTCGACCGCGTGGTCACACGACAGGTGACTCCCGCACGGGCGGCGGGGATCAGGCGACGCTGCGGCGCAGTGCTGCCTCGATGGCGTCGCCGACCATGGGGTCGCCCACCGTGAGCCGGAAACCATGTGTGCCACAGACCTTGCCCTGAATTCCCGATCGGGTCAGCAGGTGGTCGAGGGTGAGTCCGTCGGGGCCGGGGACATAGACGAAGTTGGCCTCACCGGCCAGCGTGGGGTAGCCCAGTTGCTCGAGTTGCGCTGCCAGCCGAGTGCGCTCGGCGCGGACGGCTCCGACCCGATCTCGGATCTCACCGTCGGCGCCGAGCACCGCCGTCACCGCGGCGGCGGCGGTGGTGCTCACCGCGAACGGCAACTCGCGTCTGAGGATCCCCGCCATCGCCTCGTGACCGCCGAATGCGTAACCCGCGCGCAGTCCGGCCAGACCGTAGGCCTTCGAGAACGTGCGCAGCACCACGAGGTGCGCACATCGCGAGATCAGGTCGAGCACGTCGGGTGGCGACGAGCAGTACTCCACATATGCCTGATCGAGCACCACTCGGGTCGACACCGGAATCCGGGCGAGCAGGTCGGACAATGCGTCCGCGTCGACGGTGAGTCCGGTCGGATTGTGCGGTGAGCACACGATGACCGCTGCGGTGTCGGGTCCGATCGCGGCGGTGAGCGCCTCCAGGTCCGGGCGACCGCCGGCGTCGAGCGGCGTGGTGCGCAGGTGGCCGCCGATCATGCCGGCCAGGAGTGCGAATCCGTCGAAGGTCGGTGCAGGCGTGAGGATCACCGGCGACGAGATCCCGCGGATGTGGGCGCGCTGCACCGCATCGGCGAGGATGGCGTGGGCCAGGGCGGTCGCGCCCGGCCCGACGCTCACCTGGGCGGGGTCGAGTCCGATGTGTGCGGCGATCGCGCGGCGTGTGGTGTCGGCTCCGAATTCGGGATAGCGATGGACGGTGTCGGACGCCGCGGCGATCGCCGCCGCCACCGAGGGCGGTGGCGGCAGGTGTGACTCGTTGAGATCGCAGCGGATCACGAGCGGCCCGACCACCGCACGGCGGCTGCCGCGGCGAAATCGCCGGCGTGAGCGAAGGCCGCCATCATGATCACATCCGGGTCGCGCAGGCGGCCGCTGTCGATCAGTGCGTCGAGTGTCATCGGGATGCCCACGGCGAACAGGTTGCCGCACTCCTCGAAGGTGTCGGGATGCCGCTCGGCCGGAAGTTCCAGTGCCTCACGCCAATTGCGTAAGAAGATGCGGTTGGGTTGGTTGGTGATCAACCAGTCGAGATCGCGGGGTCGGATGTCGATGGCCGTGGCGGCCTCGATTGCGACCTCGGGGACGAGCCGATTGCCGCGGGTCAGCACCTTGGCGATCTTGGACTCGGTGAAGCCGACGTGGATCTGTCCGGGGCCCGATTCCCAGTACTTGCGGGCCGGCTCGGACACCGCGGTCATGTCCGCCGAATACTCACCGTGCGAGCGGCATACGGTGGTCAGCACCGGATTGGGGCCGTCGCCGAGCATCAGGGTCGCGACCGCCGCGCCGTCGCCGGGGATGGCGGCCTGCGCCTTGCCGCGTACCTGCTCCTGGGTGAAGATCTGTCCGGCACTGTTCTGGGCCAGCGCGAGGAGCGCCGTGCCGCCGCCGCGGGCACGCAGCAGCGCTCCGCCGACCTCGATCATGTGCAGGAAGGCGGCGCAGCCACCGTTGTGCACATCGAGGACCGTGGTGGGGCGCAGGCCCAGACGGTGGGCCAATTCGCCCGCGCACCCGCGCACCGGGACCTCCGGCAACTGGCTGTGGGTCACCACGATGTCGACGTCGTCGAGGTGACCGGCGCCGTGACGGGCGATGAGTCGTTGCGCCGCGGCCACCATCATGTCGGCGTTGGACTCGTCGGCGCCGGCATGGTGGCGGTGGGCGGGTGCCCGGAACATGACGTTGTCGGCGAGGTCGTCGTCCAGCGCGAACTGCGCGAAATATGCTGCCGGAACCCGGTTCTCGGGGCGGTACGTCGCGATATCGCCCAGGTACAGGTCGGTCGGCTCGGCATGTGCGGTCGTCTGGGCACGTGCGGTCATCTTCTCATCCATTCGGGGGTCAGCGGCAGGCCGGTGCGATGGCGGCGTTCGGCGATGGCGGTGAGATTGTCGAGTTCGACCTGATGGCCCGCGGCGAACATGTCCCACAGATCGCCGACCCACTCCTCACGACCGGGCGGGACGGTGTCGGGGAAGGGATTGCGGTCGTAGAACGGATGGCGGCAATTGGTCCACAGCACGACTGATCCCGGCCGGTTCAGCACGAGGTGGGCGTCGACGACCCGCATCAGATAGATCATCCAGAGGTGATCGGGTTGGTCCCAGGCACAGTGGTAGTCGACGGTCATCGCTCCCGGGTCGGCGACGGTGCGGACATAGATGGCGGTGTCGGTATTGAGCCGGTCGGTACCCACCCACAGCCCGGCGGTCTCGGTCCGGCGCAGATCCCTTGTGCTGTAGGTCCATTCCTCCAGAGATCGGGTGTCGGAAAGCCAATCGAACAGTTCTCGCGGCGGTGCGTCGACGTATCCGTGCACGGTGCAGAACTCGCCGTAGATCTGATCGTGCGGATACACCGACCGCACCCGGTCGACGAGCATCGGGGTGCTCTGCGCACGCGAATGCGTCTCGACCCGGATGACGCCGGGCAGCGGTTCGGCGGGATCGAGATCGGAGAGAGCGCCCGTGGTATCGGTGGTCATCGAACTCCTCTGCGTAGGGGGTGAAACGGCGGGATCTCGTCGGGATCGGTGTCGACGACGAGGCAGGCTGGGCCGGGCCGCGTGAGCACGTCACGGGTGACCGCGTCGAGGTCGCGAGGATCGGTGACCCGCCGGACCGGCAGGTCGGGAAACATCGCCGCGAGCCCGGCCGCGATATCGGTGGGACCGAAGGTGTTGAGCCCCGGCGTATCCGGGAAGAAGATCCGTTCCCGGGTGACGCACATGCCATGCGCATTGTTGTTCGCGACGATCAAGGTCATCGGTGCCCGGTGTTCGATCGCGGTGTGGATCTCCATACCGTGCATCAGGAACGATCCGTCGCCGGCGATGACGACTGTGCGTGTAGCGCTCCGGACATCGTCGGCGCCGGCGATCGCCACCCCGACGCCCGCTGCGATCGCATGACCCATGCCGCCCATACCGAGGGCGATCGCGAATCGCCCACGCCCGAACGGAAGATGGTGCACCGCAGCCGCTCCGATGTTTCCGGCATCGGCGAAGACGACTGCGTCATCGGGCAGCTGCCTACCGACGGCGTCGATGACCGCGCTCATCCGCGGCAACGCAGAGCCGGGGTCGAGGTCGGGGAGGAGCTCCACGGCCCGCCGATCGAATCGAGTGTCGTCCGGACCGCGCCGGGTACCGATTCGACGGCGTAGCTGCTCGACGAGGTCGGACACGGCGTCGGCGAGGTGCCCGCACGGAATGTGCTCGGTGCCGGGAAGTCTCGGGGCGTGGGCGCCGAGGTGGATAACCGTGCGGGCGGCGAGGAACTCGTCGAGGCCGGCACGGTCGGTCAGGGTCATCCGGCAACCGAGCACCAGGCAGGTGCGCGCGTCGGCGATCGCACGCGACGCGGACCGATGACCCATCACCCCGGTCACGCCGGCGCATCCGGGTCCCGCGACGTCGCGCCCGTCCGGGGCGACGACCACCGAGGCGCCCAGCATGTCGGCGAGCGCGTGGACCGGAGCCGACAGCCCGGCACGCGAGGCCTCGTCACCGACCCAGATGCAGACCCGACCGCGATCGGCCACCAGGCGATCGATCGTCGCGGTGAGGTCGGGAACGGCCGGCGGCTCCACCGGTCGACGCGATGGTGGGTCATGGTCGGAGTGGTGCTCGGCGGCAATGTCTTTCGGAATCACGATCACCGCGGGCGACGATCGCTGCAGCGTCTGCATGGCCTCGTCGAGGACCGTGTCGATCTCGGTGGCCGACCGTACGACGCCGACACTTCCGGCGACCCCGGACAACGTGGCACGCAGATCGATGGTGTCCGGGGGATCGAGCATGTCCTGGAAAGCGCCGCATCCGACGGTTGCGGTGGCCGGCGCACCGATCACGGTGAGGACGGGCACCCGGCTGTCGTACGACTCGGCCAGCGCCGCAACCACATTGAGTGCGCCGCCACCGGAGGTGGTGAACACTGCGGCGGGACGCGCGAAGATCCGGGCGACGCCATCGGCCATGGCCGCCGCGGCGAACTCGTGTTTGGCGATCACCGGCCGGGTCCGGCCGGCGTGGACGGCCGCGTCGAAGAGCTCCTCGATGTTCGCTCCGTGCACGCCGAAGATCGAGGTGATCCCTTCGGCGTGCAGGCGCTCGACGATGTGGTCGGCGACCCTGCGGTCCCGACATCGACTGGTCATAGGTGTCAGCGGGTGCTCAGGAAACGGTCCATGGTGCGCTCGGCGAGTGCGGTGATGGTCAATGACGGGTTGACCAATCCCACCGCGCCCGGGGCGAACGAGCCGTCGACGACGTAGAGGTTGTCATACCCGCGGACTCGGCCCTCGGCGTCGGCAGCCTGCCCGACGACGACTCCGCCGAGCCCGTGGAACGTTGCGCCGGAACCGAATCCGGAGAGCCGGTCGTAGATCGGGATGCCGTTGGCCGGGTGGCCGAATCGCGTCTCGGTCCGCTGATGGAAGTGCTGGGCGAAGGCGATCGCGCGGCGGTCCAGGACGCTGGAACCTTCGGGGTACGGGTAGTTCAGCTGCGTCGCGCCGGTGGCGTGGTCGTAGTCGATGGTGCCGCGCTCGTCGGTGTGCACCTGGATCAGGTGTGTGGTCGCCAACGAGCCCGCGGGTGCGGGGAAGGGGCTGGCCTGATAGATCATCGTGGCCGGTCCACCGGGCAGCCGGTCCTCACGGATGCGGGCATAGCCCGGACCGCCCTGGATCGGCCCGTGCTGGTCACGGAGCGCGGTGCGCACGATGAGGAAGTCGCCGTTGCCGCCGAAGCCGTTGCCGATCTTCGGCGACAGCCGGGGGAGCGTGCCCTGTGCGCGGGCCCGGACCAACAATGACGTGGTGTGGTAGGAGCCCGCGGCCATGAAGAGATGGTCGGCTTCGGCGGTGACGAGGCGGACCGTACGCCGCGCGTCGTCGATCAGCCGGGCCCGCACGATATAGCCGGGCCGCCGTGAGCGTTCCCGGATCTCGAAGACCTCGTGCATGGGTTTGATCGTCACGAATCCGGTCCGCTCGGCGGCGGGTAGGTAGTTGTGATCGACGGAGTTCTTGGCGCCGCTGTTGACGCCGTAGGACAGGTCACCGATCGAGACGCCGGGCTTGGCGCGTCCGGCGAGTTCGGCACGCACCCGATCCCAGTCGATGGCGTACTCCACGAATTGCGGTGCGATTCCGTAGCGTTCGAGGATTGTCAACCAGGAACGCGCGCCCACGTAGTTGGGGTGGGCGAGGATGTCGTCGGGCAGGCCCGAGGTGTTCAGCATCTTCCGGGCCCGCGGGTAGTACTCGGCGGCGAGCTCGTCGTAGCCCGTGCCACCGGGGAACACGGTCTCGAAATCTGCCTTGTCGGGCTGGAGGGTGAACGCGCCGAACACCAGGGAACCGCCGCCGACGCCCGCGCCGTGCACCGACTCGATGCCGTTGCCGCGGATGGTGTCGAGAACGCCGGGATAACGCTGGGTGGGTACCCGACCGACGCTCGAGATCCCGGCGGTGTCGTCGAACCACGCGGCACGGCGGTCGGGTCGGTCGAAGGTCGCGAAGGTGTTGCCGTCGGGGCGGATCGGCCAGCGCCGCCCCCGCTCGAACACCGTGGTCGTGATCCCGGCCTCGCCCAGGCGAAGTGCGGCCACCGCACCGCCGAAGCCGCTTCCGATGACGATCGCGGTGGCGCCGGGAGCCGGTGCTCCCGGCGCGGCCGATGCCGGTGTCCCCGACGGGGAACCGAGTACGGCGGCACCGAGCGCGCCGGCCCCGGCACCGCGCAGCACGGAACGTCGGCTGATCGCAACCGAAGAAGAATCTGAACGCATCCTGTGAAGATAGCCAGAAAATTAGGCCAGGCAAACCTTTGCTGACCGAGGGTGATCTACTTCACAGCGATTCGCTCACTGGGCCCGCGGGGGCGCCCCGCGACACGCGGACCGACTCCTCGACGAGGTCGAGTACATCGTGGAGATCATCGGTGGGCTGACCGGTCGCCAGCCGGGTGATGAGCCCGTCCAGCACGAGGTCGAGATACTTCACCAAGACCTCCGCGGGCACATCGTCACGAAGGCGGCCGGAGGCGCGCCCGCGTTCGAGTCGGGCGAGCGTGGCCTTCTCCACATCCGCCGAATGCGACATCCAGGCATCACGAAAGCTCTTGTCCGTCCGCAACTTTCGTGCGATCTCCAGACGCGTGCCGAGCCAGTTGAAATCCTGGGGACGGGCCAGCACATCGCGCATCACCTGCACGAGGCCCTGTTCGGCTGCCACGTCGGCCATGCGCTCGGCGTCCTCGGACGCCAGTGCCAGGAACAGGGCTTCCTTGTCACGGAAATGATGGAAGATCGCGCCGCGGGACAGCCCCGTCGATTCCTCGATGCGTTTGACGGTGGCACCGTCGTATCCGTACTCGGCGAAACAATGCCGCGCGCCGTCGAGAATCTCCCGACGACGCGCGGCAAGTCGGTCATCGCTGACCTTGGGCACTTGAGTTGCTCCTCGTTCTCGAGCGGGTGCCTCAGCCCTTGATCATGTTCCGCAGCACGTACTGCAGGATGCCTCCGTTGCGGTAATAGTCGGCCTCACCGGGGGTATCGATGCGCACCTTGGCGTCGAACTCGATCGCCGAGCCGTCCTCCTTGGTGGCCGTGACGTGCACGGTCTCCGGGGTGTCACCGGAGTTCAGTGCCTCGATGCCGGTGATGTCGAACGTCTCGGTGCCGTCGAGCCCGAGTGACTTGTGCGACTCGCCCTCGGGGAACTGCAGCGGGATGACACCCATGCCGATCAGATTCGAGCGGTGGATGCGCTCGAAGCTCTCGGTGATGACGGCCTTGACGCCCAACAGGCGGGTGCCCTTCGCGGCCCAGTCACGCGAGCTGCCGGTGCCGTACTCCTTGCCACCGAGGACCACCAGCGGGGTGCCCTGCGCCGCGTAATTCTGTGCGGCGTCGTAGATGAACGACTGCGGTCCGCCCTCCTGTGTGAAGTCGCGGGTGTAGCCGCCGGTGACGTCCACGAGCTGGTTGGCCAGGCGGATGTTGCCGAAGGTCGAGCGGATCATGACCTCGTGGTTGCCACGACGGGCGCCCAGCGAGTTGTAGTCCTTGCGTGCGACCCCGTGCTCGTCGAGGTACTGCGCGGCCGGCGTGCCCGGCTTGATGGTCGAGGCGGGGGAGATGTGGTCGGTGGTGACCGAATCACCCAGCTTGGCCAGCACACGAGCGCCCTTGATGTCGGCGACGGGCTCCGGCTCGGGGGTCATGCCCTCGAAGTAGGGGGGCTTGCGCACATAGGTCGACTCGTCGTCCCATTCGAAGGTCTTGCCGTCCGGGGTCGGCAGGTTCTGCCAGCGCTCGTCACCCTTGAACACGTCGGCGTAGTCCTCGGCGTACTGCTCGGCCGAGATGGAGCTCGCGATGGTCTCGGCGATCTCCTCGTTGGTCGGCCAGATGTCGGCGAGGAAGACGTCGTTTCCGTCCTGGTCCTGGCCCAGCGGATCGGACTCGAAATCGAAGTCCATCGTCCCGGCCAGCGCATAGGCGATGACCAGCGGCGGCGACGCCAGGTAGTTCATCTTGACGTCGGGGTTGATGCGGCCCTCGAAGTTGCGGTTGCCCGAGAGCACCGCGGTCGCCGTGAGGTCGTGGTCGTTGATCGCCTTGGAGATCTCCTCGGGCAGAGGGCCCGAGTTGCCGATGCAGGTGGTGCAGCCGTAGCCGACGAGGAAGAAGCCGAGCTTCTCCAGATAGGGCCACAGGCCGGCCTTGTCGTAGTACCCGGTCACGACCTGCGAGCCGGGGGCCATCGAGGTCTTGACCCACGGCTTGGAGGTCAGTCCCTTGTCCACGGCCTTCTTCGCGAGCAGGCCCGCGCCGAGCATCACCGACGGGTTGGAGGTGTTGGTGCAACTGGTGATCGAGGCGATCGTGACGATGCCGTGGTCGAGGATCATGGTTCCGCGCTCGGCCGACTCCACCGTCACCGGCTTCGACGGACGTCCCTCGGCGCCCTTGGAGGCGTTGTGGGCGGGCTCGTCGGAGAACGACAGCTTGGCCGCGTCCGGGGAGGTCGACGGCGAATCCGAGGCGGGGAAGCTCTCCTCGTTGGCCTCGTCGACACCGTTGAGCTGTGGGGTGTTGCCCTCTTCGACGTAGTTGTGGATGTCCTTGCGGAAGGCGTTCTTGGCGTCCCACAGCTCGATACGGTCCTGCGGGCGCTTGGGTCCCGCGATCGACGGGACGACGGTCGACAGGTCGAGCTCCATGTACTCCGAGTACTGGGCCTCCGGCGCGTCCTTCTCCAGCCACATGCCCTGTTCCTTGGCGTACGCCTCGACGAGGGCGAGTGTCTCGGCGGACCGGCCGGTGAGCTTGAGGTAGTTGATGGTCTCACCGTCGATGGGGAAGATCGCGCAGGTCGAACCGAATTCCGGGCTCATGTTGCCGATGGTGGCGCGGTTGGCCAGCGGCACCTCGGCGACGCCGTTGCCGTAGAACTCCACGAACTTGCCGACCACGCCGTGCTTGCGCAGCATGTCGGTGATGGTCAGCACCACGTCGGTCGCGGTCACCCCGGGCTTGGCAGCACCGGTGAGTTTGAATCCGACGACCCGGGGGATGAGCATCGAGACCGGCTGGCCGAGCATCGCGGCCTCGGCCTCGATACCGCCGACGCCCCAACCGAGGACGCCGAGGCCGTTCTCCATGGTGGTGTGCGAGTCGGTGCCGATGCAGGTGTCGGGGTAGGCGACCCCGTCGCGCACCATGACCGACCGGGCGAGGTGCTCGATGTTGACCTGGTGCACGATGCCGGTGCCCGGCGGCACGACGCGGAAGTCGTCGAATGCGCCCTGACCCCAGCGGAGGAACTTGTAACGCTCCTCGTTGCGCTGGTATTCGATCTCGACGTTGCGCTCGAAGGCCTGGGCGTTGCCGAACGCCTCGATGATGACCGAGTGGTCGATGACCATCTCGGCGGGTGCGAGCGGGTTGACCTTGTCCGGGTCGCCGCCGAGTTCCTTGACGGCGTCACGCATGGTGGCCAGGTCGACCACGCACGGCACGCCGGTGAAGTCCTGCATGATCACACGGGCCGGGGTGAACTGGATCTCGATGCTCGGCTCGGCCGAGGGATCCCAGTTCGCGATCGCGTTGATGTGCTCGGTGGTGATGTTCGCGCCGTCCTCGGTGCGCAGCAGGTTCTCGGCGAGGACCTTGAGAGCGTAGGGAAGCTTGTCGGTGCCCTCGACCGCGCTGAGCCGGTAGATCTCGTAGGAGTTGTCGCCCACCTCGAGGGTGCCGCGCGCGCCGAACGAATTGATACTCACGTGTAATCCACTCTCCTCTGGCCGGCGGGCTGCGCCGGCGTGTGCGTGACGTCCCGGGCGACGGTCTCCGGGACGGCTGCGTACTTCATCGGCGAACTGACCGGCTCGTCGACTCTGACCATCCACCCGACGGGCTGCGTCGGGGTCGTGCTCGATGCTTCATCCAGCGACGTTTCATCCAGCGACCGCGGGGTTTCCGCGGTGACGTAATCCAGTCTAACAGTACGGGCGTACTGCTAACAAGGACCGTCCACCGGCGCGTGCGACGCGGACCCCCAGATGCTCACGACTTCCTCATTCTGTCGTACCGTTCTGATCGGGGTTCGGTGAGCATCCACCGACGACCGCACATTTAATGATCGCGAAACGTGGTGGCCACCGAGACCGGTGCGCACCATCCTGCTCGAGGAAGCGGAGACGATGAATCCTGGTCCGGCCACCGACGGCGCCCAGATACTCGCCGCACCCGGCACGACCGTTCTCGCGGCGCCCGCCTCCTCCTACGACACCCAAGGTGTCACCGCCACCACCGCCCCCGGTGGCGTCGACCTGACCGCGATCGCCGCCGACCTCCGTGATGATCACGTCTACAGCGAGGACCCCGCGCAGATCGGCGCCCTCAAACAGGTCGTGGCGCATGCTCAGGCCGACGGGCACGACATCAATCTGGTGGTGCTCAAGCAGCAGATGCCCACGTTCACGATGTATCGCGACATCGCCACCGAACTGCAACAACACGTCGGCGGGACGGTGCTGGTCTTCGGTCCCAATTCGGTGGGCAGTGCGTCGCCGGAGTTCAGCCGGGTCAACCTCGAGGACGCCACCGACAATCTGACGCTGTCGAATCCTCCGCAGGCCGCACAGCAAATGGTGGACGCGATCACCAAACCCGGGGTCGACTGGACGCTGGTCACGATCGTGCTGATCGCCGTCGTCGTCATCGGAGCGATCGTCGGCCGCATCCGGAGTCTGCGGCGCCGGGACCGCGGCGCGCAGACATCCGCAGCAGAGCTCATTCATGGTGCCGGGGGCGAGGAGTCCGAGACGGACGGGAAAGCCCCCACCGGAGCTGTCGCGCCCGGCTCGAGGAACGACTCCTAGGGCGGCCTCCCGGTCCTGTCCACCGTCGTCGAGGTGCCTCCGGCGCGTCTTCGACGCCGTCCTCGGCGATGGTCTCGGTGTCACCCGATGGGCTGACGCCGTGACAGCGGCGGTCCGTTGCCAATTCGATACCAACCCAACCTTTCGGACTTTGAGCAGTTCACAGCATCGGTGCAGGTAATCACGTCTTTGTAATTCGTTGCACCCGTTTTCTCCTGTGGCAAATGTGACGTACGGTTCCAATGTCACGTGTGGTGTAGATGTCCATCAATGCGCCATATGTGATGCGTGTTGCATCGTCGGCGTCGTGCGCCGCGCGGGGTTGCAGACGCTGTTCGTGCCACGGATGACCACATCCGCTGACAGACGGCGAGGGAGTGCCAGTGAGGCGAGGGACCACAGGAGTGGGCCGCAGGGCGGCGCGCCGATGGGCGTCGTTGGCGACGTCGCTCGTCGCGGCCACCGTCGGGCTGGTTGCCGTGATGGGTCCGGCGGCGGCCGCACCGACCACCTCGCGCGCCCCGAGCTCGCCGGTATCGGCGCTGATCAATCAGATCGCCCAGGTCAACCAGAATCTCAGCGACCTCGACAGCGCGGTCGCCGCCCGGCAGGAGGCGGCCAACCACGCCGTCGTCGACTACCAGAACGCCGTCGCCGCGCAGCGTCTCGCCGCCGTGGCCGCCGACGACGCCCAACAATCACTGGGTCGTGCAACCCGGGCCACCGAGGCCGCCCAACGTGAGTTCGACCAGTTCGTCCGCTCGGTCTATCGGACCGGCGGGAACGAGGGCACGCTGACCGAGTACCTCTCGTCGTCGGACCCGCAGAAGGTGCTCGACCGCGTCACCGTCATCAATCAGCTCGGCCGCGACCAACAGCAGACCATCCGGCGCTTGCAGGTGGCGCGGAATCAGCAGGCCAACCAGGTGGCGGCGCTGCAGGCGACGAAGCGCCAGACCGCCTACGCGGCGCAAAGCGCCCAGACCCGCCGCGACGATGCCGTCGCCGCGGTGTCGGCGGCCCGCGGCGCGATCGCCGACCAACAGCGCAAACGAGCCACCCTGGTCCAACAACGCAACGCGGTCCAGACCCAACTCGACAAACTGCGCGGGACGGCGCGCCCGACGCAGGTCGACGCCCCGGCGCCCGCGGATCTGTTGACCGGGCTGTTCCGCAATCTGCCGGGACAGGCGCAACCCGGCCCGGTGACCGTCAGCCCCACCCAGGCGGCCGGGGACAACGACGCCATGCAGGTTGCCGCCGAGGCCGCTGCGCGACTGGCCCTCGACGTGACCCAGAAGGTCCTCTCCGGGCTCGTCGGCCAGCAGCAGGTGCCGCATTCGGAACTGCTCGACGAACTCGGACTCGGCGGAGCGGGGCTGGGCAGCGACGGCGGTGACACCCTGAGCTCGCGCCTGGGTTCGGGCAGCCTCGGGCAGCTCTTCGGCAGCTCCGGCGGAGGTGGAGGCGGAGTCGTCCGCCCGGGACTGCGAGGCCCGCAGGCCGTCGAGATCGTCGTGAACCGTGCGTTGTCGCAGCTGAACGTGCCCTATGCGTGGGGCGGTGGTGATGCCAACGGGCCGACCCAGGGCATCCGCGACGGCGGCGTCGCCGACAGCTACGGCGACTACAACAAGATCGGGTTCGACTGCTCGGGTCTGATGGTCTATGCCTTTGCCGGCGTCGGAATCGAGCTGCCGCACTACACCGGCTATCAGTACACCTCGGGGCCGCAGTTCCCGCTGGCGCAGATGCAGCGCGGCGACATGATCTTCTACGGCCCCAACGCCAGTGAGCACGTCGCCCTTTATCTCGGCGACGGAAAGATGGTCGAGGCGCCTCAGTCGGGCGACGTGGTGAAGGTGTCGCCGGTGCGCACCGACGGCGCGATGCCCAACGTCGTCCGTCTCCTCTGACCGGTGGGTCGGCGGGCTCACGCTCGTTCATCCGACCTACCGGCGTCGGCGACGCCCGCGCCCTTCGTGGCATGTTCTCAGTCGGCGCCGCTAGGCTGGCAACGACGAGAGCGGGGGTACGTCCGTCGCCGGATCAGCAACGACAGGAGCAAGGGTTGACCTCACATCCCACAGTCGAGTCGACGGCGCAGGGGGCCGGCGCGGCGGGCTTCGAATTGAGCGACGCCGACGTCAAGCTCGTGGAACGGGCGATCTACGAGGTCAAGCGGGTCATCGTCGGCCAGGACCAGCTCGTCGAACGCATTCTCGTGGGCCTGCTCGCCCGCGGCCACATCCTGCTCGAGGGTGTTCCCGGGGTGGCCAAGACCCTCGCGGTCGAGACCTTCGCCAAGGTGATCGGCGGCAGTTTCTCCCGCGTCCAGTTCACCCCCGACCTCGTCCCGACCGACCTCATCGGCACACGGATCTATCGTCAGGGACGCGAGGAGTTCGACACCGAACTCGGCCCCGTGGTCGCGAACTTCCTGCTCGCCGACGAGATCAACCGCGCGCCCGCAAAGGTCCAGTCGGCGCTGCTCGAGGTGATGGCCGAGCGTCATGTCTCGATTGGCGGAACGACCTATCCGATGCCCGATCCGTTCCTGGTGATGGCCACCCAGAACCCGATCGAGAACGAGGGCGTCTACCCCCTGCCCGAGGCGCAGCGCGACCGGTTCCTGTTCAAGGTGCTCGTCGACTACCCGTCGGTGGAGGAAGAACGCGAGATCGTCTATCGGATGGGCAATGTCGCCCCCGAGGCATCGCAGATCCTCGATCCCGCGGCCACCATCCGCCTGCAGCGGACCGCCGCCAACGTCTTCGTGCACCACGCCCTGGTCGACTACGTCGTGCGCGTCATCAACGCCACCCGCCGCCCGGCTGAACTCGGACTGACCGATGCCGCGAGCTGGCTGTCCTACGGCGCCTCGCCGCGCGCGACCCTCGGTATCGTCGCGGCGGCCCGGGCACTGGCGCTCGTGCGCGGGCGCGACTACGTCATCCCACAGGACATCGTCGAGATCATCCCGGACGTGCTACGGCACCGTCTGGTCCTCAGTTACGACGCGATGGCCGACGAGATCACCGCGGACACGGTGATCACCCGCATTCTGCAGACCGTCGGTCTGCCGCAGGTCGGCGCACAACCGATGGCCGCCCCGTACCCGTCGAACCAGCAGCACCCGTCGAACCAGCAGCCGGGACTCCAGCAGACAGGACCCCAGCAGCCGGGTCTGGATCACCCCACCCCGCCGGCATCGCCGGTCGGTGCGCCGCCGAGCGTCGGTCAGCAGATCACCGCCCAGCCGGGTCAGCACGCACCCAACCAGGCGACCGCGCACTATGGCGGCCAATAGCGATCTGCCGTCGCTCGGGGCGGGACTGCTCGAGGAGCCGCAGCTCACCGCGGCGCTGAAGATGCTCGAGCTCACCGTGCGGCGCAAACTCGACGGAGTGCTGCAGGGCGAGCACCTCGGCCTCATCCCGGGGCCCGGTTCCGAGCCGGGGGAGGCGCGCCCCTACCAGCCCGGCGACGACATCCGCCGCATGGAATGGTCGGTGACCGCACGCACCACGCAGCCGCATGTTCGTCAGATGATCGCCGACCGCGAGCTCGAGACGTGGCTCGTGGTCGACGCGTCGGCGAGCCTCGATTTCGGCACCGTCAACTGCACCAAAAGGGATCTGGCGGTCGCGGCGGCAGCCGCGATCGTTCACCTGACCTCCGGTGGCGGCAATCGGCACGGGGCGATCGTGGTGACCGGTGACCAGGTCGTCCGCGTCCCGGCGCGGGCCGGACGAGTGCACGCCCAACATGTGCTGAAGACGATCGCCACCACCACGCGCGGCGCTCCCGGTGTCCGTGGCGACCTCGACGCCGGTATCGAGGCGCTCCGTCGTCCGCAACGACGCCGCGGTCTGGCCGTGGTGATCAGTGATTTCCTCGGACCGATCACCTGGGAGCGGTCGCTGCGGGCGATTGCCGCCCACCACGAACTCCTCGCCGTGGAGGTGCTCGATCCGCGTGATGTGGAACTGCCGCCGATCGGTGAGGTCCGCCTGGCCGACGCCGAGTCCGGCGAGGTGCGTGAGGTGACCATCACCGACCGCCTCCGCCATGATTTCTCGGTGGCGGCCCAGGCCCACCAGGACAAGGTGCGGCGCACCATCCGCAGTTGCGGCGGTCCGGTGTTGTCGCTGCGCACCGACCGGGACTGGCTCACCGACGTCGTCAAGTTCGTCGGCCGGCGCCGCCGCGGCCTCGCGGCCGGGGTCGGGTGATCACGGAGTGTTCTCCAACCCCTGGTGGCTGTTGCTCGCCCTGCTCGTGGCCGGCGTCGTCGCCTGCTATGTCTACATCCTCCGGGCTCGTCGCAGGCGAACCCTGCAGTTCGCCAACACCGAGGTCCTCGACCGGGTCACCACGCCCGATGGTCGCTGGACACGATGGGCCCGCCACGCCCCGATCGCCCTGCTGATCGTCGCGTTGCTCCTGCTCGTCGTCGCCGCGGCCGGACCGCAGGCCGATCGCAAGGTGCCGCGCAACAAGGCCACCGTCATCCTGGTCATGGACGTCTCGCGATCCATGGAGTCGACCGACGTCGCGCCGACGCGGCTCAAGGCGGCGCAGGCCGCGGCGAAGAAATTCGCCGACGACCTCACCGACGGCATCAACCTGGGCCTGATCTCGTTCGCCGGGACGGCGTCGAATCTCGTCACGCCCACACCGGATCACGGTGCGACCAAGTCCGCCGTCGACAAACTGCAACTGGCCGACAAGACGGCCACCGGTGAGGGCATCTTCGCGGCCATCCAGCAGATCCAGACGCTCAACGCCGTCCTCGGCGGTGACTCCGGCGCGCCACCGGCACGCATCGTGTTGCTCTCCGACGGCAAGGAGACGGTGCCCGACGACCCCGACGACCCGCGCGGCGCCTTCACCGCGGCCCGTAAGGCCAAGGAGGAGAACATCCCGGTGTCCACGATCTCCTTCGGTACCGCGACCGGCACCGTGGATCTCGACGGCGATCAGGTACCGGTGCCCGTCGACGACGACACCCTGCGTCAGATCGCCAACCTCTCCGGCGGCCGGTTCTTCACCGCGTCGAGTCTCGACGAGCTCAACAAGGTCTACGAATCGCTGCAGCAGGACATCGGCTACGAGATCCGCAAGGGCGACAACTCGCGACCCTGGATCATCTCCGGCACGATCCTCGCGATCGCCGCGGTCATCGGCTCGCTGGTCATCAACCAGCGCCTGCCGTAGTCGGTGCACCGGAGGCGTCGGTGTGTGCGGGTGCGCGCCCAGGGCCGACCTGGCAGCAAGTGACACCGATCCAACCGATAGGTTTGGCGCATGGCTGATAGCAACGAATCGACCGACACCGGTCGGGTCTCACGATCGGTACTGGTCACCGGCGGCAACCGTGGAATCGGTCTGGCCGTGGCCCGGCGGCTGCTCGCCGACGGGCACAAGGTCGCGGTGACCCATCGCGGTTCCGGGGTGCCCGACGGGTTGTTCGGGGTCGTGTGCGATGTCACCGACACCGAGTCGGTGGACCGGGCGTTCACCGAGATCGCCGAGCATCAGGGGCCCGTCGAGGTGGTTGTGTCCAACGCCGGCATCAACGAGGACACGCTTCTCATGCGGATGAGCGTGGAGAGCTTCGAGAAGGTCATCAACGCCAACCTGACCGGGGCCTTCCGGGTGACCAAGGCGGCCACCCGGGACATGCTGCGCAAGCGGTGGGGACGATTCATCTACCTCGGCTCTGTCGTCGGTCTGATGGGTACCCCCGGCCAGGCCAATTACGCCTCGTCGAAGGCCGGTGTGATCGGGCTCGCCCGGTCGGTGACCCGCGAACTCGGCGGCCGCAACATCACCGCCAACGTCGTCGCACCCGGGCTCATCGACACCGACATGACCCGAGCGCTGCCCGAGGAGTACACCAAGACCGCGGTGGACCAGGCGATCCCGGCCAAACGGATGGGACAGCCCGAGGAGGTCGCCGCGGTGGTGTCGTTCCTGGCCTCCGACGACTCGTCCTATGTCACCGGCAATGTGATCAACGTCGACGGCGGTCTCGGTATGGGCCACTAGACTCTCCGGATCCGTTCTCCCACCATCGATTTTCTCTATCCCCCCGACCCCGCACAGCAGAGGAGTTCTCGCCGTGAGCGGAATCCTGGACGGCAAGACCGTCCTCGTCACCGGCATCATCACCGATGCCTCCATCGCCTTCCACACCGCCAAGGTCGCCCAGGAGCAGGGCGCGAAGGTCATCATCACCGGGATCCCGGAGCGATTGCGGCTGATCGACCGCATCGCCAAGCGGCTACCGCAGGAGGTCCCGCCGGCGATCCCGCTCGACGTCACCGACGAGGAGTCGCTCGCCGCACTCGCCGACAAGGTCGGTGAACTCGCGCCCGAGGGCGTCGACGGAGTGGTGCACTCGATCGCGTTCGCGCCCAAAACCCTGATGGGCCCCGACGCCGTGCCGTTCCTCGACGGCCCGGGCCCCGACGTGTCCAAGGCCTTCGAGATCTCGGCGTGGAGCTACGCGTCGCTCGCGCGCGCGGTGCTGCCGGTGATGAACGAACGCGGCTCGATCGTCGGCATGGACTTCGATCCGCGGACCGCGATGCCCGACTACAACTGGATGGGGGTGGCCAAGGCCGCCCTGGAGTCGGTGAACCGTTATGTGGCGCGTGAGGTTGGCTACGCCAAGCGGATCCGGTCCAATCTGGTCGCGGCCGGTCCCATTAAAACGCTTGCTGCCAAGGCGATTTCGGGCACCGCGACGGATGACGCGAAGAAGCTGAACATGCTCAACGAGTACTGGAACGGTGCGTCGCCGATCGGCTGGGACGTCAACGATCCGGGCGTGGTGGGCACCAGTGTGTGCACACTGCTCTCCGACTATCTGCCGGGCACCACCGGGTCGATCGTCTACGTCGACGGCGGGGCGAGCCACAACACCTGGTTCCCTGAGGACTTCATCAAGTGAGCGTGTGTCGGTGACCGTCGCGCCCGAACGCGGGGACGTCGATCGCACCGGCGAGCGCCGGCCGTTCGACTCCGTGCTGTTCCTGTCCTTCGGGGGGCCCGACGGGCCCGACGACGTGATCCCCTTCCTGGAGAACGTCACCCGAGGGCGTGGTGTGCCCCGGGAGCGCCTCGAGGCGGTGGCGCAGCACTACCTGCACTTCGGTGGTGTGTCACCGATCAACCGGCTCAATCTCGACCTGATCGCGGCCCTGCGTGCCGAGTTGGACCGTCGCGGGCACGAGGGGCTGCCGGTCTTCTTCGGTAACCGCAACTGGCATCCGATGATCGCCGACACCGTCACCGAGATGTACGACGCGGGTCATCGGCGGATTCTGGTGTTCCCGACGTCGGCCTGGGGTGGCTATTCCGGTTGTCGGCAGTACCACGAGGACATCGAGCACGCGGTGACCGAGCTGTCGCGCCGCCGACCCGCGGCCGCATCGTCGGATCCCGTTCTGCTGCGCAAACTCCCACAGTATTGGGATCGTCCGGCGATGGTGGCGGCCGGCCGTGACGCGATCACGCGTGCGGCGGCCCTCCTTCCGCCCGCGTCACGCCCGCCGCGTCTGGTGTGCACGGCGCATTCGGTGCCGAGCGCCGCCGACGCGAACTCCGGGCCCGCCGCCGACGGCGGCCACCTGTATTCGCATCAGGTGGCTCGTGCGGCCGAGATGGTTGCGCGGGCAGCCGGTTTCGACGTCCACGACCAGGTGTGGCAGTCGCGGTCGGGACCGCCGCAGGTGCCCTGGTTGAGCCCGGACATTTGCGATCATCTCGAAACACTGGCCGAGCAGGGCACCACGCAGGTCATCGTCTACCCGGTGGGTTTCATCTCCGATCATCTCGAGGTGATCTGGGATCTCGACAACGAGGCGGCCGATACCGCGCGGCGTCTGGGAATGGATTACGTCCGCGCCGACACCGTGGGTACCGACGCGCGTTTCGTGTCCCTGATCGCCGATCTCGTCGACGACCACCTTGCCGATGACCGCTATGCCGGTGCTGCAACCACTCCGGCGGGCGAGCCGCCGATGGGGTGCGGGGACAACGGGGCGATCTGCCGGGACCGCTGCTGTGTCCCGGTGGCCCGCCCGACCCGCCGCTGACGGCGGGGGGCGATCACCCTCACCGGGGATGTGGATCGTCGGCGACCGCCGATCACCACGTGGTGCCGAGGAATTCGGCGATGATCCGGTTCACCGCGGCGGCGCGCGCGGCATGGGCGAGACCGACCAGCCGCCGCAGCTCCCCATCGCCGGATGACCACTGTGCGGCGGTTGCCCCGAATCCGGCTCCGGCCTCGCCGGCGAGGATCGCGATCGACTCGACCTGTGCCGCGGTCTCGATCATGCGTGTCGCACGCATGTCGTCGTGTGGTGGCACCTCGACGAGGTGGCGGTGGGTCTGTGCGCGCAGCGTTCCGCGCAGATCGACGGGCATCGTCGCCGTCCGGCCACCGATCTTCGTGATCAGCTCGGCTGTCGTCGAGATTGCCTGTCGCAGTTCGTATTCGATGTCGCCGGCGAGCCCGGTTGCCCCGCTTGGCACCTCCGATCGGTAGCGCATCGCCCGCCAGCGGCAGGAGCCGTCGTGTTCGGTCGGGATCAGTGCCAGCGGCGTCGCGGCGCCGTCGTCGATCAACAGGACCTCGCCGGCGGCGAAGGCGGCGGTGGTGGCCTCGTCGGGCGGGAGGCCCTGCGGGTCACCGGCGCTGGGGAGCCGGACCGAGAGGCGTCCGGCGTCGCGGAGCAGGGTGAGCATTCCCAGAACACCGGCCGGGGTCGGGTCGGGCGTGCCCGTCCGGTCGTCGAGGACGTGCAGATCGGCGGTTCCGGCGAGGGTGTCGACGACGTCGTCGGGGGAGCAGCGTCCGGCGATCCACGCCGCAGACCACGCGCCCAGGGCGCTGGCCGGCCAGGCGTGTTGCAGGACATGGTCGATACTGGTCATAGGTCGTCCACGATACCTTCCGGTTCGCACATCGGCGCCCGGCGTGGCTTTCGCCGGTCTGGGGCGGGAGTTGGTTAGCGTGACGGGTGTGACCGACGATCGTTACGGACGAGATGTACTGGCGGCGCCGCGCCGCGCCGCGCCCCGCACCCCAGAGGTGGCGGCAGAGCGAGACCTGGTCGTCGAGGACGCGGCCAGCGGATTCTGCGGCGCCGTCGTCGGACTCGAGAAGAGCTATGCCGGCGACCTGGTACGGCTCGAGGACCGCCACGGGCGTACGCGGGTCTTCGTCATGCATCCCGCGGCGTTCCTCATCGACGGTTCGCCGGTGACCCTGGTCCGACCGCGCACCCGGGGTCCGGTCGCGGCACAGCGCACCGCGTCGGGATCACGGGTGGCGCCCGCGGCGCGCGCCCGCACGGCCCGTGCGAGCCGGATCTTCGTCGAGGGCGTGCACGACGCCACTCTTCTCGAACGCGTCTGGGGATCGGATCTGCGCGCCGAGGGGGTGGTGGTCGTGGGGCTCGACGGCCTCGACAACCTCGACGCCGTACTCGCCGATTTCGGGCCTGCCGCCCATCGCCGAGCGGGTGTGTTGGTCGACCACCTCGTTGCCGGTTCCAAGGAGGAGCGCCTGACCGCGGATGTGGGGGAGCACGTCCTCGTTCGTGGGCATCGGTTCATCGATGTCTGGGAAGCGGTCAAACCGGCCTCCGTCGGCATCCGGGCCTGGCCGACGGTGCCGCGCGGGGAGGAGTGGAAGGCCGGGGTGTGTACCCGATTGGGCTGGGGCACACCACAAGACGGCTGGCGTCGGGTGCTGTCGAAGGTCACCGACTTCCGTGACCTCGAGGTGGATCTGTTGCGCTCGGTCGAGGAACTCATCGATTTCGTGACCGCCGCGGACGGCGACGGCTGAGTCGGCGATCGCTCCGGGGACTCGGGCGCGGTCCGGATCGCCGCTGCCCCGGTGGCGATTCTGGCAGACTGGACCCATGAGCACCCTGATCTGGCTGGTGGCCGTGATCGTGCTGCTGATCGGCGAGATGGTCAGCGGAGATCTGGTGCTGCTCATGCTCGGTGGTGGCGCGCTCGCCGCCACGGGTGTGGATTTCTTTGTCTCACCACCCATCTGGGTGGACGTGGTGGTGTTCGCGGTGGTTGCGGTCGCGTTGCTGGCATTCGTGCGGCCGGTGGCCAAACGGCATCTGATGTCCCGACCGGCATTGCTGACCAACGTCGAGGCGCTCGAGGGCAAGCACGCCACGGTCCTCGCGTCCGTCGACGAACACCGCGGCCGGGTGAAGATCGACGGCGAGGAGTGGTCCGCCCGCGCGATGACCCCCGGCGATCATTTCGAACCGGGCGAACAGGTGACCGTGATGCAGATCGACGGCGCGACCGCCGTCGTATGGAAGGGGTGAGGGTCGTGGAGTACATCGGCTTGGTGGTGGCCGTCCTGGTGATCGTGTTGGTGGTGGTCACCCTCGCGAAATCGGTGGCCCTCATCCCGCAGGCGGAGGCGGCGGTGATCGAACGCCTGGGGCGCTACACCCGTACCGTGTCGGGGCAGTTGACCCTGCTGGTGCCGTTCATCGACCGGATCCGGGCGCGCGTCGACATCCGCGAACGCGTGGTGTCCTTCCCCCCGCAGCCGGTCATCACCGAGGACAACCTCACCCTGTCGATCGACACCGTCGTCTACTTCCAGGTCACCAATCCGCGGTCGGCGGTCTACGAGATCGACGACTACATCGCCGGCGTCGAGCAGCTGACCATCACCACACTGCGCAACGTGGTCGGTGGCATGACCCTCGAGGAGACGCTGACGTCGAGGGACTCGATCAACGGCCAGTTGCGCGGCGTACTCGACGAGGCGACCGGGCGATGGGGACTGCGCGTGGCGCGCGTCGAGCTCAAGTCGATCATGCCGCCGCCGTCGATCCAGGAATCGATGGAAAAGCAGATGAAGGCCGACCGTGAGAAGCGCGCGACCATCCTGGCCGCGGAGGGACAGCGCGAGTCGGCGATCAAGACCGCCGAGGGTGCCAAGCAGAGCCAGATCCTGTCCGCCGAGGGTGCCAAGCAGGCCGCGATCCTCTCCGCCGAGGCCGAGCGGCAGTCCCGCATCCTGCGTGCCCAGGGCGATCGCGCGGCGACCTACCTCAAGGCGCAGGGTGAGGCCAAGGCGATCCAGAAGACCTTCGCCGCGGTCAAGGCGAGCAAGCCGACACCGGAGATCCTCGCCTATCAGTACCTGCAACAGATCCCCGAGATGGCCAAGGGCGAAGCCAGCAAGGTGTGGGTGTTGCCGACCGACTTCGGTTCGGCCCTCCAGGGATTCGCGAAGTCGTTCGGCGTCAAGGGCGACGACGGGGTGTTCCGCTACGAGCCCGCCGACGACATCCCGGCCGACGTCGACGAATCCGACACCGAGGGCTGGTTCGACATGACCACCGACCCGCGGGTGGCGCGTGCGGTTGCCGAGGCCGAGGCGGTTGCCCGTCAGCCCGTCGAACCCGATGCTCCGCTGCGTGCGGCCACTCGTCGCTCCATCCCCGCCGACACCACCTCGTCGGGAGCGCTCGACGCGGCACCGGGATTCGCGGCGGCACCCGCGGTCGAATCGGCCGCCCCGACCGACACCGCCGAGCCGAGCTCGTAGGCCCGCGTCGTCCGGCTCCACGCCTGGCGGGGTCTCACGCCGGTGGCGAGGACGAGGGTGCGGACATCGCGTTCACCGACGCCGACGGGGCACTCGGTGCGGTGCCCGAGGGCGTGTGTGTCGTGGTCGCCGGCACCGGACCGGCGTCGGGTACCCCGATCTCGGCGGCCATGGTGGGCAGCGCGTCGGTGAAGGCCTGCTCGGCGAATTGCCATGTGTGCCCGCCCGATTGCAGATGGATCGAACAGGTGATGCCCACTTTTTCACCGTCGGCGCACAGCGTTCGTGCCGCGGTCAGCTCAGACCCCGGGGTGATGTGCCCACCGCCGTCGCGGCCACCGAGTCCGGTGCCACCCTGGCCCGGGCCACCCCACTTGCCCTGATTCCCGTGTCCCTGGCCCCCTTGTCCCTGGCCCCCTTGTCCCTGGCCCCCTTGTCCCTGGCCCCCTTGTCCTTGACCCCACTGCCCCTGGCCCCGGCCGCCCTGTCCCGGGTGGTGTCCGCCGTGCTGTCCCGGACCGCCGGGACCCCAGCCGCCGCCGGAGGATTCGTCGAACCACCCCGAGACCCCGGTGTAGCGACCGTGCCGCGCCATGACCGTCGCCGGGTCGAAGTCGGCGTAGGCCGTGGTGCTGCCCCCGAAGAGCCGGCTGACCGTCTGGCTCGTGGTGCCGGAGTTGGGGGCGGCGTCGCCGGCGATGTCCTCGAACGAGGTGAATTCATCGGGGTGCATGGTCACCAGGTCCACCGCGCAGGTGCCGCCCATCGACCAGCCGACCACGCCCCAGTTGGCGGCGGCAGGCGATGCGTGGAACTGCGAGATCACCGCCGGACGGACCTCGTCGGTCAGATGTGTGGCGACGTTGCCGCGGGGCCCGTTGACGCATTCGGTGTCGTTGTTGAAGCTTCCGCCCACATCCGGGAACACCAGGATCGGAGCCTGTCCGTGATGTGTCCGCGCGTAGGCGTCGATGATCTGGACGGCATGTCCGGTGCGCATCCAGTCGGCGGGGGTGTTGAATTCGCCGCTGATCATCATCACGACCGGAAGGGTCGGCGGGGTGGGGCCGGCGAACCACGCGGGTGGCAGATAGACGTATTCGGTGCGATGGGCGAAATCGCTGTGCGCCGAACCGGTGTCGATGGAGACCACCTTGCCGGTGGTCTGCACGGTGTTGCGATCGGCGGCCAGCGTCGAGTTGTCGATCTGGTCGGGCAGCGGTCCGGCAGTCAGTTGCGCCCACGCCTCCTGAACGGTCGGGAAGTAGCCGACCCACTGGTTCACACTGAGCGCCGCCGCCGCGAGCACGGCGATCACCGACAACACCGATGCCACCCGGCGCCACCACTGGGTGCGACGTGCACCGACGACGACCAGCGCCACCGCGGCGCCCAGCGCGCCGATCCACCACCACAAGAGCTGCGGCGCGGGGTCGGAGGACATACCCTCTGAGGACCAGTATTCGTATGCGGCCCACACCGTCAGTGCGCCGACTCCGACGCTCACCGGAATCCAGAGCAGCCACCATCGTCGCGACCGGCGTGCGATGACCAGGACCAAGAGGACGATGGCGACGATCTCGATGGTCAGCGGCAGCCAGCCGTCGAGCAACGAAACGCCGTGTCCGTACGTGTGCGAACCCACTCGCGCCAGTGTGCGTCCCGGAACTGGCACCTCGCCGTCAATCAGCTGAGAGTCCGCTCAACGCTTGATATTTCGGGCTCGAGAAACCGACCAGCCCGACTTATCGGACCGTGCCGGCCGCGGTCACACGGCCAGGAGGTGCCCCACCCCGGCCATCCCGCACGCCCACAGCACCGAGGCGAAGGTGCCCATGATGAACTGCTCGCTGGCATGCGGCGCGCGTAGTTCCGGAAACCGGGCCAGGCTCTTGACCGCGAGGATGATCGCCAGCCCCTCCGGCCAACCGAGCAGCAGGGTCCCGACGACGGCGAGCCGTTCGAGGTATCCGATCACCCGGCCACCACGCAGCGGACCGGACTCGGGTTCGTCCGGCCGGCCCGCGGGCGGTGCGCTGGGGGCCGGGGCCCTGGTGACGCCTCCGGCGATGAGTACCGATCGGACGATGGCGCCGCCGGCGGTGACCGCGGCCGTGGTGGCCGCGAGGGATCCGATGACGGACACGGCGTGGGTGGTCGGTGCGGTACCGGACCACGCGCACAGTGCGGCCACCGCTGCGAGCAGCAACGAGACGACGCTCGACGCCGGATCGATCCACTCGCGGTTGCCGAGCCGACGGTGCAGCGCCATCGCCGCCCCGGGGAGCGCGGCGATCACGATGAGCACCGTGATGGCGGTGGCGGTCATCGGGGGTCCTCGGCGGGTCGGTCGGCGCGGGCGAGGAGATCGGCGACGAGATCTCGCGTGGGCGACTCCAGTTCCCAGCGCGCCGCCCGCAATCGCTGCGACATGGCCTGCGGGGTGATGCCGAGCTCTTCGGCCGCCGCGGTCTGTCGCAGGCCGCCACGGACCAGCGACACGGCCTCCCGGCCCGCGGCCGAGCGGGTGATCACGATCTCGGTGAGCAGACGCAGAGCGGTGTCGGCGTGTTCGGCCCACCGGGACGCTCCGCGCACCGCCAGCGGTGGCCGCGCGGCCTTGGCCGCTTCCACCGCGGCCCGCGCATGCTCGAACGCCTCACCGCGGCCCGCCCGGGTCTGCGCAGGGAGCGGTGTCTCGACGTCGCCGATGCCGATGCCGATGCTCCAATGTCCCTCGTCGGCCAGCAGCAGGGTGACGGCGACGACGGCGTCCGGGTCGGTGAGTACGGCCTGGACCTCGTCGCCTGCGGTGCGGTCGAAGGGTCGGAGGACCGGGGTGTCGGCAACGGCGGTGAGCAGGTCGGGAACGCGGTCGCGGTCCGTCCGGCTCCGGCGCTGGTCGATCGTCATCACGAACACAGCAGATCACCCGCCACCGACAGGGCGGTTGCGGCGACTGCGGTTGCGGGGACCCCGCGGCCCGTGGTGCCTCATGCCACAAGTATGAGGACTTGTCATCGGTATATCAAGCAAAATGACTTGATATGAATAAATCAAGTTTGAGAAGTTGATGGCCGAAGGGGTGTCCGCACGTCGACGACGAGCCCGATGACCCCGATCGCGAAGAACGTGGCGCTCAGAGCCAGCAACCACGGGTTCTGTCGACCGGTCAGCGCGTCGCCGAGAAGCACGACCGCCACGGTTCCCGGGGCCATGCACGTCACACTCGCCAGCAGGTAGGGGCCGGTGCGCACCGAGGAGAGTCCCGCGCAGTAGTTCAGCAGCCAGAACGGACAGACCGGGATCAGCCGCAGCGACCCGACGGCCAGCCAGCCGCGCGCGGCCAGCCGGTACTCGACCGCTCGCATCACCGGCCGCTGCAGGAATGGCTGAATGCGGGACCGCCCGACACCACGGGCCACCCGGAACGCCAGGTACGCCGCCAGGGTTGCCGAGATCATCGCGCCGATCACGCCGACGACGGGACCGAAGAAAATCCCCGACATGACGGTGAAGATGGTGCGGGGGATCGGCAGTGCCGTGCATACCACGTAGGCGCCGAAGAACACCCAGACGAAGGCGGGCCCGAGATTCTCGCCCCAGGCGCGCACACTGCCGACCGAGGGAAGGGGAACGAGATAGGAGATGGCCAGCACCGCGCACACCGCGACGAGTCCGAGGACCGCGTTGCGGATACTGCGGCGCGATTGGGTGGTCATCGCATCTCTGGACCTGCCCGGCGACCCCGACGGGATCGGCGGCTCGGGCGAGGCGGGTGCCACGGACTCGCCGGAACCACTGCGATCGTTACGCACCGCTCCACTCTAGGGCGGTCCGCTCGACCGGCTCCCGCGTGATCGCGGCCGAGTCCGCCGGGCCAGGCGTGTCGGACGTGGCATACGTCACGACACGGGCCTACTGTGCGGTACCGAGCGAGCGATCGGCTAAGGTCAACTACGCTCTCGACCGAGCGCATGATGGAGGTGTGTGCAGCACGATGCCCGAGCACAGCGAACAGCCCGAGCAGTCCCGACAGGCGCTCGACGAGGCATACAAGACATGGTCGCGGGCCGCGGCCGGGGTGCTCGCCAAGTCGCGGCGCGTCGAGGTCGATGATCTCCCCGACACCCCCGAGGCACTGCTGTCCACGCAGACCCGGGACGGGCTGACCGTCCGCCCGCTCTACACGCGCCGAGACGAGACCGCAGAACCCGGTGTCCCCGGTGGCTTCCCCTACGTCCGTGGGGCCGACCCGCACCGCGACGTCCTCACCGGCTGGCGGGTGACCGAACGATTCGGCGACGATCCGGCATCGGCCCAACAGGTCAACACCGAGATCCTCGAGGCGATGAACAACGGGACCAGCGGCCTGTGGCTGGCCGTCGGAGGTGCACTGACCGCCGACGACCTCGCCACCGTGCTGTCCGGTGTCTACCTGGACCTCGTGCCGATCACCCTCGACGGCGGCGCCTCGGGTATCGAGGCCGCACGCGCCCTGCTCGCCGTCCTCGACGGTGCGCCCGCGGGCGCGAACACCGCCGCGCCGACCGCGGCGACGACGCTGTCCCTCGGGCTCTCACCGCTGACCGCCGCATACTCGGGACGGCCCACGGTGGCACCCGAGGCGGCCACGGAACTGGCGGTCGAGGTCGCGGGGGCGCACGGCGCCGCGGTTCGCACCCTCCGGGTCGACGGCACCGACTTCGCCACCGCCGGTGCCGACAACGGACTCGAACTGGCCCTGTCGGTGGCTGCCGCGGTGGCGCATCTGCGTGATCTCACCGCCGCCGGACTCGACCCCGCGGCCGCGCTGGAACAGCTCACCTTCGCCGTCTCGGTCGCCGACGATCAGTTCGCCGGAATCGCGAAACTGCGTGCGCTGCGGCGTATCTGGGCTCGGGTGGCCGAGGTGATCGGCGCACCGAACTCCGGTGGCGCGCTGACCCATGCGGTCACCGACCTGTCGATGTACAGCCAGCGTGATCCGTGGGTCAACATGCTGCGCAGCACCATCGCCGCCTTCGGTGCCGGCGTCGGCGGTGCCGACCAGGTCACCGTCCTGCGGTACGACGCCGCGTTGCCCGCCGATGCGCGCACCTCCGGAGCCGCGTTCTCCCGGCGGATCGCCCGCAACACCCAGCTGTTGCTCCTCGAGGAGTCCAACATCGGACGCGTGCTCGATCCGGCAGGCGGATCGTGGTTCGTCGAATCGCTCACCGACGACCTCGCCGCGAACGCGTGGGCGGTCTTCGGTGACATCGAGAAGCAGGGCGGATATCGCGCCGCCCTCGACTCGGGGTGGATCGCCGAGCGTGTCGCCGAGTCGTTGCAGACCCGGGACGTGGCGGTCGCCCATCGTCGCGAATCGGTGACCGGGGTCAACGAGTTCCCGAATCTCGCCGAGAAGCCGATCACCGGCGCCCCGGCCACGACGACCGACCTCGTCGGCGCGACCCCGCGACTGGCCCGCGTCGGACGCGCCTTCGAGCAGTTGCGGGATCGCTCCGACGCCCAGTTCGCCGACACCGGCACCCGTCCGCGAATCCTGTTGCTGCCGTTGGGAAGTGTGGCCGAGCACAACGGCCGCACCACGTTCGTCGCGAATCTGCTCGCGGCGGGCGGGATCGAGGCGGTGAACCCCGGGCCGCTCGACGCGTCGACCATCCCCACCGCGATCGCCGACACCGGCACGCCGATCGCCGTCCTGTGCGGCGCCAAGGCGCGCTACGCCGAGGACGGTCCGGCGGCGCTGGCCGCGGCGCGGGCAGCGGGTCTGGCGCACGTGCTGCTCGCCGGACCGGACAAGGAATGGCCCGCCGGTGACGACCGCCCCGATGGCTCGCTGCGTGTGGGCATCGACGCGGTGGCCACCCTCACCGACCTCTTCGACCGGCTCGTCCCCTCCGTCCCCGCCACCTCGGGAGCCAGCGCATGACCAACACCGAACAGACAACCGCGATACCGAGTTTCGCCGACGTCGACCTCGCCGTCGAGGTGCCGGCGGTACCGGCCGACGCGGCTGCGGAGGTGATCGGGGACCTCTCGGCCGCCCACGGTTACAGCACCGAGCAGGTCACCTGGAGCACCCCCGAGCAGATCGACGTCACGCCGGTGTACACCCGCGCCGACCGGGATGCGGTGACCACCGACGGCGCCCACCCGTATCCGTTGGATTCGGTACCCGGGGCGGCGCCGTTCATCCGCGGCCCGTATCCGACGATGTACGTCAACCAGCCGTGGACCATCCGCCAGTACGCGGGCTTCTCCACCGCGGCGGAATCCAACGCCTTCTACCGCCGCAACCTGGCGGCCGGGCAGAAGGGCCTGTCGGTGGCCTTCGACCTGGCCACCCACCGCGGCTACGATTCCGACCATCCACGCGTCGCCGGTGACGTCGGCATGGCGGGTGTGGCGATCGACTCCATCCTCGACATGCGCCAGCTCTTCGACGGCATCGACCTCGGCAGCGTGTCGGTGTCGATGACGATGAACGGTGCGGTGCTGCCCATCCTGGCGCTGTATGTCGTTGCCGCAGAGGAACAGGGCGTGCCGCCGGAGAAGCTGGCGGGGACCATCCAGAACGACATCCTCAAGGAGTTCATGGTCCGCAACACCTACATCTATCCGCCCAAGCCGTCGATGCGGATCATCTCCAACATCTTCGAGTACACCAGCCAGAAGATGCCGCGGTTCAACTCGATCTCCATCTCCGGCTATCACATCCAGGAGGCCGGGGCCACCGCCGATCTCGAGCTCGCCTACACCCTCGCCGACGGTGTGGAGTACATCCGCGCCGGCCTCGACGCCGGGCTCGACATCGACAAGTTCGCCCCGCGACTGTCGTTCTTCTGGGGCATCGGGATGAACTTCTTCATGGAGGTCGCCAAGCTGCGTGCCGCGCGTCTGCTGTGGAGCGAACTCGTCGCCCAGTTCGATCCGAAGAACCCGAAATCGTTGTCGCTGCGCACACATTCGCAGACCTCGGGGTGGTCGTTGACCGCCCAGGACGTGTTCAACAACGTCGCCCGTACCTGCGTCGAGGCGATGGCGGCCACCCAGGGTCACACCCAGTCGTTGCACACCAACGCCCTCGACGAGGCGATCGCCCTGCCGACGGACTTCTCCGCCCGCATCGCCCGCAACACCCAGCTGCTGTTGCAGCAGGAATCGGGTACCACACGCCCGATCGATCCGTGGGCGGGCAGCAACTACGTCGAGTGGCTGACCCATCAGCTCGCCCAGAAGGCCCGCGAGCACATCGCCGAGGTCGAGGCGACCGGCGGTATGACGCAGGCGATCAACGAGGGTCTGCCGAAGTTGCGGATCGAGGAGGCCGCCGCCCGCACGCAGGCGCGCATCGACTCCGGTCAGCAGCCGCTCATCGGGGTCAACAAGTACCGCGTCGAGGACGACGAGGAGATCGAGGTCCTCAAGGTCGAGAACTCCAAGGTGCGCACCGAACAACTCGAGAAGCTCGATCGGCTTCGCGCAGGCCGGGATTCGGCGGCGGTGGAGGCGGCCCTGGCCGATCTGACGCGCGCCGCGGCCAGCGACGACGGCGGCATGGAGAACAACCTGATGGCCCTGGCCATCGAGGCCGCCCGGCAGCAGGCGACCGTCGGCGAGATCTCCGCGGCGCTGGAAAAGGTCTATGGTCGCCATCAGGCAGAGATCAAGACCATCAGCGGGGTGTATCGACATGAGGTGGGTGCGGTGACCGGCGTCGAGGCGGCCACGGAGATCGTCGAGCAGTTCGCCGAGGCGGAGGGTCGGCGCCCGCGCGTGCTGGTCGCCAAGATGGGCCAGGACGGACACGACCGCGGGCAGAAGGTGATCGCGACGGCATTCGCCGACCTCGGCTTCGACGTCGACGTGGGCCCGCTGTTCGCCACCCCCGAGGAGGTCGCCACGCAAGCCGCCGACAACGACGTCCACGTCGTCGGTGTGTCCTCGCTGGCCGCCGGGCATCTGACACTGGTGCCCGCGCTGCGCAAGGCGCTCGAGGAGGTCGGCCGCCCCGACATCATGATCGTCGTCGGTGGGGTGATCCCGCCCGGTGATTTCGAGGAGCTCTACGAGGCAGGCGCCGCGGCGATCTTCCCGCCCGGTACCGTCATCGCCGACTCGGCGGTCGAACTCGTCGGCAAGCTCGCCGACAATCTCGGGCTCGAACTCGCCGGAGTCGCTTCCGAGTGACCGACCAGAGCGGCACACGGGCAGCGGTACGCCGACGGGTAGACGTCGATGCGCTCGCCGAGGCCATCCTCGAGGACCGTCGCGCGGACCTCGCCCGCGCGATCACCCTCGTCGAATCGCGTCGGCCCGATCACCGCGCCGCGGCGCAGGAGTTGCTCCTGCGTCTGACTCCGCACTCGGGCAAGTCGTTTCGGGTCGGCATCACCGGCGTCCCGGGGGTCGGTAAGTCCACCACGATCGAAGCACTCGGACTGCATCTCATCGAGCAGGGGCACAAGGTCGCGGTACTCGCCGTCGACCCGTCCTCGACGCGTACCGGCGGGTCGATCCTCGGGGACAAGACCCGGATGGGCCGGTTGTCGATGGACAAGCGTGCCTACATCCGGCCGTCACCGACGTCCGGCACGCTCGGCGGGGTCGCCAAGGCCACCCGCGAGTCGATCGTCCTCGTCGAGGCCGCAGGTTTCGACGTGGTGCTGGTGGAGACCGTCGGCGTCGGCCAGTCGGAGGTCGCGGTGGCCAACATGGTCGACACGTTCTCGTTCCTGACCCTGGCCCGCACCGGGGATTCGTTGCAGGGCATCAAGAAAGGTGTCCTCGAGCTCGCCGACGTGATCATCGTCAACAAGGCCGACGGCAAACATCTCACCGAGGCGAACGCGGCCGCCCGCGAGCTGAAGAACGCGCTGCGGCTGATCTATCCGCACGACGCACTGTGGTTTCCACCCGTGCAGACGATGAGCGCGCTGGAGAACACCGGCGTCGACGAGTACTGGGCGGCGGTGGAACGTCATCGCGAGACACTGCTCGCCGCAGGTGAATTCGAGGCCCGACGCAATCGTCAGCAGATCGAGTGGATGTGGGAGATGGCGCGCGAGACCGTGCTGGCACGCCTCGCCGATTCCCCGGAGGTCAAGTCGGTGCGCGCCGAGGTCGAGCAGCAGGTACGCGAGGCCACGCTGACCCCGGCGCTCGGCGCGCAGCGCATCATCGAGACCTTCGACAACCGCTGACCCGACAACCCGAACGCACACCGGCGCCGCACCTTCGAGGTGCGGCGCCGGTGTTCTTCAGCGGGTCGGTCGCACGCGGGTCAGAGCTTGGCGGCCACCGGATTCAGGGTGTCGATGACGAACCCGACCGACGGCGCACTGGGCACGCTGAACGCGGGTTGGGTCTTGTCGTCGAGGTAGACGACCGTACCGTTCTTGACGGCAGTGAGGTTGCTCCAGCCGGGTACCTGGTTCACCACGGCGTTGTTGCCGCCGGGAACATAGACGACCAGCAGATCCGAGTTCAGCAGGTCGATCCGCTCCGGCGAGATCAGCGCACGGGTGGACTGACCGTTGTGCAGTGCGGCCACCTGCGGGTTCAGGGTGAAGCCCAGTTGGGCGATCAGGCCCGCAGCGGCATCCTTGGTGGAGTTGATCGCCCCGACCTGACCGGTCGGGCCCACCTGCGCGAAGGTGAAGGTCTTGCCCTGCGCCTTGGCGTTGTTCGACTTGAACGTCGAGATCTCACCATTGGTGGCATCGATCAGTTTCTGTGCCTGATCGCCGACGCCGAACATCTTACCGGCCGTCGTGGTCAGTTGCTCCCAGGTGTCGGCGGTGGCGCCTTTGGTCAGTACCGGGATCGTCGGGGCGATCTCCTTGAGCTTGTTGTACTGGTCCTCGCTGCCGAGGTAGCCGGCCAGGATGAGGTCGGGGTTGAACTTGGCCAGTTCGGCGACGGTCACCTGGGTCGGGTCGGCGACCTCGACGATCTGTGCGTTGTTGGCGGGGGTCCACGAGAACGTCGGCGTGCCCTTCGGGACGAACGCCGCGGTGATCGGGATATTCAGTGCTGCAAGGGTATCGGTCCAGTCACTGAGCAGTGTCACCACGCGGGTGGGCTTGGCGGTGATCTCCGTCGAGCCGTATTCGTGATCGATGGTCACCGGGGTGAACGACGAACTGCTCTGTGCCGAGTTGTCGTCGGGGGAGGAGCAGGCGCCGAGGAAGGCGATCAGGCCCACCGCGACGGCCACCACCAGGCCGCGCAGCATCGGTCGTGTGTTCTTCACGAGAATCCAATCAGTTGTGTGGGAGGAGTGGGGATTTCGGCGGGCGAGGTGTCGTCCGGTGCGGCGTTGCCCGTGGCGACGGGGTCACATGTCCAACGTCGCACCTCCGTCGACCCGCAGGTCGTGCAGCGTGACGTGGCGCGCCGCATCCGAGGCGAGGAAGACGACGGTCTCGGCGATGTCGGCCGGGTCGGCGATCCGGCCGAGCGGTATGCCCAACCGGAAGCGGGCGGCGTCGCCGACGAGCACCGTGTCGCGATCGGCATCGGAGGCCCACATACCCCGGAGCATGGGGGTGTCGGTGGACCCGGGGGAGACGATGTTGACGCGTACGCCGGAGGGGGCCGCGGCCAGCCCGAGTGACCGTGCGTAGGAGGTCGCGGCAGCCTTGGATGCCGCGTACGCCGGTAACGCGGTGCGCGGCACGGTGGCGGCGTTGCTGGAGACGACCACCGCCGAGCCTCGTCGACGGGCGGTCATCGAGGGCAGGGCCACGTCGAGGAGGTTGCGGACGCCACCGGCGTTGACGGCCATGCAGGTGTCCCAGTCGTCGCTCATCACGCCGGCGGCGGCGACCACCACACCGATCGGACCGTGTTCGGTGTCGAGCTCGTCCCAGGCGGCGCGCACGGCGTCGCGATCGGTCACGTCGACGGCACGAATATCGGTGTCGGGCTGACGGTCCCATCCGATGACGGTGGCACCGGCGGCCCTCAGGGCGTCGACGACGGCAGACCCGATGCCGCCCGCGGCGCCGGTCACCAGGGCGACCTCACCGGCCGGCCCGGCCGGCCCGGCGGTGGATCCTCCGGTCACGCCGTGACTCCGGACCGATCCGTGCCGACACCGTCGGAGGCGTGTTCTGTGGCCGCTACCTGCACAGCGCGCAACACCTGTGCGGCGCGGACGACCCGTCCGGCGCGTTTGCCGATGTACTCGGCGGCCATCCGGTGCTCGTCGCGGGAGAAGTCACCCATCGCGTCGACGACGAAGAAGGGGGCGACGTCGCTCATGAACGCGTCGGTGGCGCTGATCATGCAGCCCATGTGGGCGTAGACCCCCACGATGATCAACTGGTCGCGGCCGTGGTGGGCGAGCAGTTGGCGTAGGTCGGTGCGCTGGAAACCCGAGTATCGCCACTTGGTGACGCAGATGTCACCGTCACGTGGCGTGAGTTGCTCGATGATCTCCTCGTCGCGTCCGGAGGAGAGTCCCTTGCCCCAGAAGTCGGAGAGGATGCCGCGTCGCGAGGGATGTTGATCGCCGGGTTGGGCGGTGTAGACCACCGGAACGCCTGCCGCCGAACATGCTTCGCGGATCGCGATCATATTGGGTAGTGCCGTGGCCATCGGTTCGTGGTCGAGCCGGTAGGCGTCGATGAAGTAGCGCTGCATGTCGTGGATCAGCAGCGCGGCGCGTTCTGGCTGCAACGTCCATTCCACGCGGGCGGGGAAGGGGCCCACGGGTATCTGGTACGGAGCGATCGGGGGAATGGACACAGCATTAGGGTAGCCTCACCTTGTGCACGCGACGCCCTGGCCCCCCGAACTCGCCGAGAAGTACCGCACGACAGGTGCCTGGACGGGCGAGAACTTCGACGACATCCTCACCACGCGAGCCCGCGACCGGCGTTTCGCCGACAAGATCGCCGTCGTCGACGACGAGCGCTCGCTGACCTACGCCGAGTTGGACGAACGCGTCGAGCGGCTGGCGGCCGGGCTGGTCGGCCTGGGTATCGCAGTCGACGACCGGGTGATCGTGCAGATCCCGAACTCGGTGGCCTACGTCGAGGCGGTGTTCGCGTTGTTCCGCGTACGCGCCCTGCCCGTCTTCGGATTGCCCGCCCACCGCGAGACCGAACTGGTCGGCATCGCCCGCTCGGCCGCAGCGGTGGCGATCATCTCTCCGGCGAGCGGTCGCGGCGTCGACTACCGGGCTCTGGCACAACGCGTGGCCGACGCGGTCGACTCGGTGCGGCTGCTCATCGACTCGGACACTTTCGAGGAGCTCTGGGCGCAACCGCTCGAGCATCCTCGCGCCGATCCCGAGCAGCTCGGCTTCCTGCAGCTCTCCGGCGGCAGTACCGGAGTGCCGAAGCTGATCCCGCGCACGGCTGCCGATTACCTGTACAGCGTGCGGCGCAGCAATGAGGTCTGCGGTGTCGACGAGAACACGGTCTATCTCGTCGTGTTGCCCGCCGCGCACAATTTCCCGATGAGTTCGCCGGGCATCCTCGGTGCGCTGTATGCCGGCGCGACGGTGGTGCTCTCGCCGAGCCCGACGCCGTCGGTCGCCTGGGAACTCGTTGCGCGCGAACGGGTCACCATGGTGGGCCTGGTGCCACCGCTGGCCCGGCTGTGGACCGAGACTGCCGAGGCCGGTACCTCGCTGGACCTGTCGAGTCTGCAGACCGTGCAGGTCGGCGGCGCGCGGTGTCCCGACGAGTTGGCGCGGCGGATCGGCCCCGCTCTGGGGGTGCGGCTGCAGCAGGTGTTCGGGATGGCCGAGGGTCTGGTCTGCTACACGCGGCTCGACGATCCCGACGACCAGATCACCTCCACGCAGGGCAGACCGATGTCGTCGCTGGACGAGCTGCGGCTGGTCGACGAGCACGGGGCGCCGGTCACCGACGGTCCGGGTTTCCTGGAAACCCAGGGCCCCTACACGATTCGCTCCTACTGGCGCGACGCGAGCCCGGAGTCGTTTGCCGCCGACGGGTGGTATCGCACCGGTGACGTCGTCGAACTGACCGCGCAGGGCAACCTCGTGGTGCGGGGGCGGGCCGCCGACCGCATCAATCGCGGCGGTGAGAAGGTCTCGGCCGAACAGGTCGAGGAGCATCTGCTGGCCCACCCGGCTGTCCGCGACGCCATCGTCGTCGCCGCGTCCGACACGTACCTGGGCGAGCGCACCTGTGCCTATGTGGTGCCCGTCGACACCGACGACCCACCCACCCTGGCGGGCCTGCGCGCCTTCGTCCGCAACTCCGGCCTCGCCGAATGGAAGCTCCCCGACGCCATCGAGGTGATCGAGGCGTTCCCCGAGACCGGGGTGGGTAAGGTCAGCCGAAAGAAGTTGCGGGAGTTGCTCACCCGCTGACCGTGCGGGTCAGGACACGGGGATCGCGGTCGGGCGTTCGCCGCGCACGCGCACCAGCGAGCGCAGGACCACCGCGCAGATCAGCGACAGGACCAGCAGCGTCAGCCCGAAGTAGATCACCGCGTCGGAGGCCACCCAGATGGCTCCGTACGCTCCGGCGACCAGCGAGCCGACCGTCACCCCGCCCACCTCCTGCGCCATCCAGATCCCGTTCACGCGACCGAGCAGTGGACCTGGGGTGTGTTGCTGGATCAAGGTGTAGCGCAGCACCTCCTGGACGGATTCGAAGTACCCGACGACGACGAGCAGGCCGAGCATCAGCCACGCGTAGGGCGCGAGTCCGAAAGCGATCATGATGACGAAGGTCAGCGTGAGCGCGGCCAGCAACACCACGCCCGGCCGTCGGAGTCCGCCGAGCCAACCGCTGGTGATCGCGCCCAGCATCGCGCCGGTAGCCACCGCGGCGAACAGCAGGCCGGTGATCGAGGCGTTTCCGTCGAATCGCTGCGCCACGAGCGCCGGCAACAGGGCGACGATGCCCGGCGCGAACATCGCCAGCGTGCCCACCGCCATCACCGCGGTGATCACCCGCCGGGTGCGCAGGAACCGCCACAGGGACGGTGTCGTGGCGGCGGTGGTTTCGACGGTCGTCGTGTCGTCCGGGGTGCGGTCGCGGGGCTCCTCGTCGGCGCGCTCCGATCGGTCGCCGAGAATCGCCGCATCCGGTGGGAGACTCGGCAATCCGAGAAGGATGAGCACCGCCACCGTGGCAACCACCGCGGCGGTGACGTAGGCCCACTGCACGCCGGCCGCGCCGATGATGAATCCGGCGATCCCGGGGGAGACCGCCGAGCCCAGACGAACACTGAACGCCCCGAGCGCACCGACCGAGGGGAGGTGTCTCCTGTCGATCAGCGTCGGTATGGCCGCCATCAGCGCGGCAATGGACAGTGCCCCGATGAGCCCGTCGGTCACGGCCAACACATAGAGCACCGGTAGCGCCGCAGCCTGACCGAACACGCCGAAGGCATTGGCGGCCAACCCCATGAAGGCGAGCGCGGCCGCGCTGCGCCCGACGAGGATCAGTGACCGGCGATCGAACCGGTCGGCGAGGACACCGCCGAGGGGCATGCCGAGGAACGTCGCGAGGCCGGTGACCGCGGTGGCGGTGCCGACCTGCATCGACGATCCGGTCAGGTTGTACACCTGCACCGGCACCGACACCAGCAGCATGCCGATCCCCACGAGGGAGATCAACCGGGCCACGAAGATCCGTCGGAAGGGCACGCTCACCCGTAGCGGGGTGATGTCGATGAGCACTGCTCGGACGGCTGCGGCCATCAGTTCTCTCCAGGTGTCGGGGTCGTGTCGTTCTCGGTGAGTGTCGTGAGCGCGGCGACCCATCGATCGGCCAGTGCGGCCACCGTATCGTCGTCGACCACGCCGGGCTGCGACACCCATGTGGCACTCAGTTGCGGACCGTCGGGCCCGTCGAGGGTGACCACGTTGATGATCAGGCCGTAGCCGGCGGGCATGAGCTCGCCGGGGCCGATCTCCGCCGATTCCGGGGCCATGGCCCATCCGTCGAACTCGAAGGACCGGTATCGGCCCAGATAGTTGAATTCGATGGCGGCCGAGGGCAGATCGATCCCGGCCACATGGCGCAGGAGGCCGTAGCCGAGTCCGCCGTCGGGGATCTCGGCACGGGTGGCGGCCAGCGCGCGCGCCTGTTGGGCGGCATCGGATCCGCCGCCGACGACAACCGGATGCACGGCGGTGAACCATCCGACGCTGCCGGTGAGGTCGGCACCGGGTACGGCCTGCTCCTCGCGGCCGTGCCCCTCGAGGTCGACGAGTGTCGGCGCGGGTAGTGCGGCACCCAATGCACCGAGCAACACGTCGTCGATACCGACCCGCAGCCGTGCCGGCAACGGACCCAGGACGGCTCGCGCGACCGGCGTGTCGACGGTGACCCGATGCCGGTGGGCGTGGACCTCGCGATCGATGTCCGGGGCCGGTGGCCGCGAGAACACAGGCGCGGTCGCCGAGGCGGTGAGCCGCTGCCACAGGGGGAGTTCGCCGCGGCGATCGGCTGCCACCAATTCGGTTGCCCAACCGGCGAATCCGGCCGGAACCGGGCCGAGGGAGACCGGCTGACCGGCGACGATCTGGGTGTAGGCGGCGATCAGTTCGGGGACGACCACACGCCACGAGACGCCGTCGACGACGAGATGGTGGATCTGCAGGAGCAGACGTCCGGGTTCGTCTCCGAAGTCCAGCCACACCACCGACATCATCACGCCGGCCGCCGGGTCGAGGTGCTCGCGTGCCCGCTGCGCCACCGCCATGACATCGCGGTCGGTCTCCCGGCGCACCGGAACGGGTGCCGAATCGGCGGGAATGTCGAAACGCCAGGGGTTTTCGTCGGCGACGAGTCGTGCCCGCAGCATCGCGTGCCGCGTCGTGAGTGCCGCCAGAGCGCCGGAGAGGGCCTCCACATCGAGTCCGACGGGCACGGTGAGCAATGCCGACTGATGGAATCCGGTGACGAGCCGGGCATCGGATCCGGCGAGCGACTGCAGCCAGCGCACGATCGGGGAGGCCGGGACCGGGCCCGACTCGAGACGCGGCAGAGCCGCGGCTTCGGTGGCCTGCCCCGCCACGGGGACGCGCAGGCGTGCGGCGAGTTCGGCCGGGGTGCGATGGGTCATCACATCGCGGGGGCCGACCACGAAGTTCGCTGCACGCAATCGCGCGACGAGCTGCATCGCCACGATGCTGTCACCGCCGAGTTCGGCGAAGTCGTCGTCGATGCCGATCTCGTCCGCGGCGAGATCGAGCACCTCGGCGAAGGCCTCGCAGATGCGTTGCTGCTCGGGTGTTTCCGGCGTGCGGATGACCCGATCGAACGACGGCTCCGGTAGTGATCGACGGTCGATCTTCCCATTGCTCAGGGTGGGGAATGTCGCGCAGATGACCACAACCGCGGGCACCATGTAGTCGGGTAGTGAGGACCGTAGCCGCGCGCGGATGAGGGAGGCCTCGGGTGTCCGATCCCGGGCCGGCACCACGTACCCGATCAGATGACCGCCCCGGGCCACCGCGATCGCGGCCGAGACGTCGGCATCGGCGAGCATCGCCGCCTCGACGTCGCCGAGTTCGACGCGGTGCCCGCGTATCTTCACCTGATCGTCGCCACGACCGCGATACTCGATCGCCGCCTCGCCCGGTCCGTTCTCACCTGCGGTCGTCCAGCGCACCACGTCGCCGGTGCGATACATCCGGGTGCCGTCGCCGGCGATCGGGTCGGCGACGAACCGCTCGGCGGTCAGTTCACCACGCGCGAGGTAGCCGCGGGCCAAACCGGCACCGGCGAGGTACAACTCGCCGTCGACGCCGTCGGCGACCGGCAGCAGATGGTCGTCGAGGACGTAGGCGCGCACCCCGTCGACCGGATGGCCGATCACCGGTCGGGGCGTGTCGGACACCCGCGCGACGAGCGCGTCGACGGTGCCCTCGGTGGGGCCGTAGAGGTTGTAGGCGTCGGAGTCCGGTAACGCGCGCAGCGCCTCCCACTGTTCGCCGGAGATCGCTTCACCACCGAAACCGATTGCGGCCATCGACCTCTCGACGCCGCCGAGCTGCCGAAGATGTGACGGGGTGAGTTCGAGGAAGTCCCACCGCTGCTCGAGGAGGGTGGCCGCGAGAGCCTGCGCGTCGCGCTGGACCTCGTCGTCGACGATGCTCACCTCGTGGCCGTCGAGCAACCACAACTGCGGCTGCCAGGAGGCGTCGAAGGCCAGCGACCACGCATGCCCGACTCGCAGCCGCTCGCGGCCGGTGCGCGCCACCGCAGGCCGGTGCAGCATCCGGCGGTGGCTGGCGAACAGGTTGCTCAACCCCCGGTGGGTGATCACCACGCCCTTGGGTGTCCCGGTCGATCCGGACGTGAAGATGAGATAGGCGGGATGCTCGGGATGGATCGGGGTGCTGCGTATCTCCGGCCCCCACGACGCCTCGTCCCCGCGGGGTGCGAGGAGATCGTCGTCGAGGCGGTCGATGATGCGTTGCGGCCGGGCGGCCTCGATCATCGCCGCCACCCGGTGAGCGGGGGTGTCGGGCTCGATCGGCAGGTACGCCGCACCGGCATAGAGGACACCGAAGATCGTCTCCATCGCGGTGATCCCGCGCGGGAGCCGGACGACGACGACGTCCTCGGCGCCGATCCCGGCGCCGATCAATCGGGCGGCGATCAGCCGGACCCGGTCGTGCAACTCGCCGAAGGTGCGTCGCCCGTCCGGCCCGCGCAGCGCCGGCGCCGACGGGTCCCGCTCGACCGCGGCGTCGAGCAGCACGTCGAACGTGGTCGGTTCGGGGCCGGGCCGGTACAGCTCCCGGCGCTCCCGGGCGGTCCGGATGTCCAACTGACGCAACGGCGTATCGGGCCGCGCCGCCATGAACTCAAGAATCGTCACGAGCCGCCGTGCCATGGCCTCGACGGTCGGCCGGTCGAACAGGTCGGTGCTGTATTCGATGACCCCGCCCACACGTGCCCCGCTCGATCCTGCGGTGGTCGCGTCACCCGAGGTCGAGTCCTCGGTGAAGTCGAACGACAGATCGAACTTCGCGGTCGTCGGTGCGGGCAGCGAGGCGGGGGGATTGCGCTCCGGATCACCGCCGGGCAGCACGCCGTCGACGTAGACCACCATCGTCTGGAACAACGGGTTCATCGCCGCCGACCGTTGTGGGGCAACGGCTTCCACGACCCGTTCGAACGGGACGTCACGGTTGGCCAGAGCCGCGAGGTCGGCCTCGCGTACCCGTGCGAGCAGTTCGGTGGCCGACGGGTCGCCCGACAGGTCGGTGCGCAGGACGACGGTGTTGAGGAAGAATCCGACCAGGCTCTCCAGGCGCGTGTCCGACCGCACCGTCACCGGGGTACCGAGTGCGATGTCGTCTCCGCCGCCGAGCCGCGACAGCAACACCGCGACCGCCGTGCGCATCAGCATGAACATCGACGTCCCGGTGGCCGCAGCGAGGCGGCGCAGGTCGCCGACGAGTTCGGCACGTAGTGCGAGGAACACCCCGTCGCCGCGTCCGGACGGGCGTGGCGGTCGGGTGTGGTCGTAGGGCAGCGCGAGCTCGTCGGGTAGCCCGTGCAGCGTCTTTCGCCAGAAGGCGAGTTGTCTCTCGCCACGCCCACCCTCGATCAGATCTCGTTGCCACGCAGCGAAATCCGAGTACTGAAGGGGCAGCCGCGGCCACTGGGGTGCGCGTCCGTCCGCTCGCGCACGATAGGCCGTGGTCAGGTCTGCGCGCAGCGGCGGAGCCGACCATTCATCGGTCGCGATGTGGTGGATCGTCACCAGCGCCACGTCATCGGTGGTCGCCACCCGAATGGGGATCTCGGTCGCCAGGTCGAACGCATGCCCGGCCACCCGGGCGAGATCGGTCGGGTCGGTCACCGTTTCGACGACGATCTCCGGATCGTCGAGGACCTCGGGACGCTGGTCGGGGTAGCGGGTTCGCAGGACCTCGTGGCGCGCCACCACATCGGCGACCGCCGCGCGCAGCACCGTGGGATCGATGGTCTCGGCCGGGCCCGTCGGTCCGCCGGGCCGCCACAGCATCGGCACGTTGTAGGTGCTCGTGGGTCCGGCGACGCCGTGCAGCGTGAGCATCCGCTCCTGCCCGTAGGACAACACCGCGCGTCCACCCGCGCGGCGCCGCAGTTCCGGTGCGCGCGCGGCGGTGTCGGAGTCTGCGTCGGCGGGCAGGGCGAGGAGGTGTGCGGCAAGCCCGGCGACCGTCGGGTGATCGAAGAGTGTCCGCAACTCGAGATCGTGGCCCAGGGTGTCGCGGATCAGGTTGATGGCCCTGATCGCGAGCAGTGAATGTCCGCCGAGGGCAAAGAAATCCGCATGCACGTCGGCGACCGGGTGACCGAGCACAGCACCGAAGATCTCCGTGAGATCGGTTTCGATCGTCGAACGTGGTGCGGTGGCGCTGTGCTCGTCGACACCGCTGTTGTCGGCGGTGTCCGGCACGGGTAGCGCCGACCGATCCAGTTTGCCGGTGTGGTTGTACGGGAACGACTCACACACCACGATCGGGGTCGGGACCATGTAGGACGGCAGACGTCGCCGCATGGAACGCTCGACCGCCGACACCAGTGCGGTGTGATCGGCCAGGGATCCGGAGGAGGATGTGTCGATGACCGACGGGTCGGTGGGCACGATCCATCCGATGATGCGGTCACCGTCGACGCGAACGGCCGCGGCGGCCACCCCGTCGACGGCGCGCAGGCATGCTTCGATCTCGCCGAGTTCGACCCGGTTGCCACGGACCTTGACCTGGGTGTCGGCACGCCCGAGGTACTCGAGTTCGCCGGAGCGGCGGACGACGAGGTCGCCGGTGCGATAAAGCCGGGCACCGGGCACGTCGCCGGTGGGATCGGCGACGTAGGCCGCCGCGGTCAGGTCGGGCCGGCCGAGATAGCCGCGGGTCACCGGGATCCCGCGGACATACAGTTCCCCGGTCACGCCGTCGGGAACGCGCCGCAGCGACCCGTCGAGGACGAGCAACTCGGTGCCGGCAACGGGCCGGCCGATCGGCACCGTCGGGCCCGTGACGGTCGGGTCGGCGAGCCGGTCGGTCACGACGACGGTGGTCTCGGTCGGGCCGTAGGCATTGATCAGCGACACCCCGGGTGCCGCAGCGCCCACCCGTCGGGCCAGCGCGGCCGGCAGGGCCTCACCGCCGGCAATGATGTGGCGCAGGCTCGGTAGTCCGGCGAGGTGGTCCACGAACAACTCGAGCAGCGAGGGCACGAAAACCGTGGTGGTGACGGCGTACTCGCCGATGAGTCGGGCCAAGTGTCGTGGATCCCGGTGGTCGCCGTCGGCGGCGACGACCACGGTGGCACCGGTGACGAAGGGCAACAACAACTCCCACACCGCGCCGTCGAAGCCGACGGGTGTCTTCGCGAGGACCACATCGCCGGCACCGAGGCCACCGGGAATGGTGTCGCGCCGCCAGCGCAACACATTGACCACGTTGCGGTGGCTGACGACGACACCCTTGGGTGTGCCGGTCGAGCCGGAGGTGTAGATGACGTAGGCCGCATCGTCGGGTCGTGCCGTGCGACGCAGGACACCGGCGGCACCCGGGGTGCCCGGGTCGATCGGCGATCCGCCGGCCCCGAGGAGGATCGTCGGGATCCCGGGCGCCGCCGCCCGGGCGATGGACGCGGTGACGGTGTCGGCGAGTACCGCGACGGGCCGGGCGGCGCCGAGGATGGTGGAGACACGTTCGGTGGGAACGTCCGCGTCGATCGGCAGATAGGCTGCGCCACTACGCAACACGCCCTGGAGGGCGACGAGCTGCGCCGCACCACGGGACATGAGGACGGCGACCACCGGATCGGCGGTGCCGGCGAGGTGTTCATCGAGCCGATCCGCGATCCGCAGTGCGGTGGTGCGGGTGTCGGCATAGGTGAGCGCAATGCCGCTCACGTCACGGACGGCGAGGACATCGCCGTGGGTCCCGGCGTATTCGTCGAGCAGATCGACCACGGTCGTGGAATCGTCGGCCGTGCCGCGCGGACCCCGTTCCTCGGTGCGTAGACGCGCGATCTCGGCGTCGTCGAGCAGGACGATGTCACTCACCGGGACGTCGGGATCGTCACCGACCGTGGCGAGTACGCGCATCAGGCCGCGCAGCAGGGTACGTGCCGTCGACGGATCGAACTGTGCGGTCGCGTACTCGAGCGCGACGCTCAACTCACCGGAGTGCGTGAGGTCGACGACGGTGAAGCCGAGGTCGAACTTCGCGGACTCGGCGACCAACGGCATGAATGTGGCCCTGACGCCGAGGAAGCTCTGCGGAACCGCGTCGAGCGGCAGATACGAGACACTGACCTGAAACAGCGGATTACGGCCCGACTCGCGGCGCGGTGTCAGCCGTTCGACGATGCGTTGGAACGGCACGTCCTGGTGGTCGAAGGCCGCGAGATCGGCCGTGCGCACCCGCTCGACGAGTTCACCGAAACGAGGTCGGCCACTCACGTCGGTGCGCAGCACCTGCGTGTCGACGAAGAACCCGACGAGATCGTCGAGTGCCGGGTCGTTGCGTCCGGAAATGGGGCTGCCGAGCGGGATGTCGTCGCCGGCACCCACCCGATGCAACAGAGCCGCAACCGCGGCCTGCACCACCATGAACATGCTGGCGCCCCGCGCCGAGGCGAGTGCGGCCAGGCGGGCCCGGGTCGCCGCGTCCACGATCGCGGTCTCGGTGGCCGCGGGTCCCGCCACACCCGGTCGCCGCGCGTGATCACGCGGCAGTGGCAATTCGTCGGGCAGATCGGCGAGCGTCGAGGCCCAGAAGTCGAGTTGCTCATCACCACGCTCGATGAGCCGATCCCGTTGCCAGAGCGCGTAATCGGCGTACTGGACCGGTAGCGGAGCGAAGTCGGGTGCGGTACCCGCCGCCCGCGCGAGATATGCGGCGGTCAGATCGGTGAGCATCGGCCGGTCCGACCATTCGTCGGTCGCGATGTGATGTGCGGCGATCGTGAGCACACCGGCGAGAGTGCCGGTGGCAGAAGGTTTCTCCAGCAGATCCAGACGGAACCGGATCGGGGGAGCGGTACGCAGGTCGAACGGGCGGGTCAGCGTCTCGCGGGCCCGTTCACCGAGCACCGCCTCCGGGTCGTCGACGTCGTCGAGCGTGTGCACCTCGACCAGCGTCCGTGCGCCGATCATCTCGGAGATCTGCTCGACCGGCAGGATCGATTGGTGCGCGACGAGATCGGCGGCGCTGCCGGTGGTGTCGGTTCCGTCGCCTCCGTCGACGATGACGGTACGCAGGCTCTCGTGGCGGATCAGCAGGTCGGCCACCGCGGCCCGCAGGGCGTCGGGGTCGATCGCCTGGTGCAGGCGGATCACGTGACCGTAATGGTAGGAGGTGTCGTCGGGATCGAGGCGATAGAGCACCCACAGCCGTTCCTGCGCCGGGGACAATGGGATCCGATCCGGGCGGGGCACGACGACGATGTCGGTACGCGATCCGGTGAAGTGCACCCGGGCGGCGATCTCGGCGGGAGTCCGAGCCTCGAACAGATCGCGGATGGTGATCTCGGCGCCGAGCTCGCCACGCAACGCCGACACCAGTTTCATCGCGGCCATCGAATGTCCGCCGAGTTCGAAGAAATCGTCGTCCACACCCACCACCGGATCGGCGGTATCGGCGGCGGCTTCGCCGGTATCGATGGCGCCTCCGCCGCGAAGCCCGAGGACCTCGGCGAACACCGCACACAGCCGACGCTCGAGGTCGGTGCGCGGGGCCCGCCGGGTGGTGGCCGGCGCCGGCTGCGGCAGCGCCTTCACGTCGAGTTTGCCGTTGACCGTCATCGGGAATCCGGCCACCGACGCGAACAGCGTCGGCACCATGTAGTCCGGCAACGTCGCGGCGAGGCGCCTGCGCACATCGGCGACGTCGACACCGAGCTCCGGATCCGCCGGAATCAGGTAGGCCACAAGGCGTTTGACGCCCGGTGCGCTGGGGTCCTCGGCGGCGACGACGGCCGATCCGGCGACGTCGTCGAGTGCGGTGAGCGCGGCATCGATCTCGGCCAGCTCCACGCGGTGGCCGCGGACCTTCACCTGATCGTCGGTCCGACCGAGGAAGTCGAGGTTGCCGTCGGCGCGCATCCGCATCAGATCCCCGGTGCGGTACAGGCGCCCGCCGGTGCCGAACGGGTCGGCGACGAACCGCTCGGCCGTCAGATCCGGCCGCCCGAGGTAGCCGCGCGCCAGGCCGGCACCGCTGATGTACAGCTCGCCGGCAACCCCGGCCGGAACGGGACGCAGCCACCCGTCGAGCAGGTGCGCACGGGTGTTCCAGATCGGCGTGCCCACCGACGAGGTGTCGGACTCGTCGGTGCCGATGCCGAGTGTGTTGATCGTGTACTCGGTCGGCCCGTACAGGTTGTAGCCGAAGGTCTTCGGGTGTTCGCGCAAAGCCGTCCACACGGGATCGCCGACGGCTTCGCCACCGAGCAGCACCAGCGGTGGCACGTGCGTGTCCTCGTCGAGGAGACCGTCGGCGAACAACTGTGCCGCGTAGGTGGGGGTCACGTTGATGACGTCGATGCGATGCCGTGCACAGTAGGCGACGAGCGCGGCGGAGTCGCGACGCAGATCCTCGTCGCAGACGTGCACCTCGTGGCCCTCGACGAGCCAGAGCAGTTCCTCCCACGACATGTCGAAGGCGAAGGACACGGTGTGCGCTATCCGCAGCCGCCCCTGCACACCGGCGGCGCGGGCCACCGCGATCGCCGGCTCGAACACCTTCTCCCGGTGGTTCAACTGCATGTTGGTCAGGCCACGGTAGGGGGTCACCACACCCTTGGGGCGTCCGGTCGACCCCGATGTGTAGATCACGTAGGCCGGCCAGTCCGGGTCGACCCGCGGGACCGGCCAGGTGGGGCCCGCGGTCTCGGGGAGATCATCGATCACCAGCGTCGGTACCGCCACGCCGGCGAAACGCGCAACGACGCGACTGTGCGACAGGATGATCCGCGGTTCGGCGTCGGCGAGGATGCCGTGCAGCCGGTCATCGGGATGATCGAGTTCCAGCGGGAGGTACGCGGCGCCGGCCCGCAGGATCGCGAAGAGCGCCACCACCGTGTCGATACTGCGCGGAACCGCAAGCGCGACAATGCTCTCCGCGCCGATGCCGTGGTCGTACAACACGTGGGCCACCCGATCGATGTGGGTGTCGAGGTCGGCGTAGGTCATCCGGAGCGCGCCGAAGACGAGGGCTTCGGCGTCGGGGATCGACGCGGCCCGCTCGGCCAGCAGGTTGGAGACCGTGAGATCGGGCAGTGGGTGGGCCGGGCCGTCCAGGCCGGCGTCTTCGGGGAGGTCGAGGTCGACCGAGCCCACCGGGTCGGTGAGGTGATCGCCAAGGGTCGCCAGTGCCCGCCGGAACCGGGTCAGCAGCGCCGTCGCGGTCTGCTCGGAGACCAGATCGTCGCGGTACTCGAGCCGGAAACGGATGTCGGCCGACGGGGTGACCACCACGGCGACCGGATAGTGGGTGTGATCGAGGCTGCCCTCACCGATCACGTCGTGCAGCGCCGACTGTTCGCGTTCCTCGTCGTCGGTACGGAAGTTCTGGAGCACGTAGAGGACGTCGAAGAGCACCGGGTGCCCGGTCTCCTGCTGCAGCCGCGCCAGACCGATGTGGTCGTGCGCCATCATCTCGACCCGCTCGGCCTGCATCCGCCGCAACAGTTGACCGACGGTCTCGTCGGGCCGCAGTAGCGTGCGCACCGGCACCGTGTTGAGGAACAGACCGATCACGGTGTCGATCCCGTCGACCTCGGTGGGACGCCCGGCGACCGTCGAACCGAAGGCGACATCGCTGCGTCCGAGCTGCCGCGACAACGTGAGATTGAGTGCGGCGGTGATGATCGTGTTCAGGGTGACACCGGCCGAGCGTGCGTCGTCGCGCAGCCGTGCCGACAGGTCGGCGCCGAGCTCGACGTCGAGGCGTCGGGGCGCGCGAGGAGTGGAGCCGGCCGCGCGGGGCGCGATCAGCGCGGGTTCGTCATAGCCGGAGAAGTGGTCGGTCCAGGCCGTGATCGACGCATCGTCGGACCCGTTGGCCGCCAGCCACACCAGATAGTCCCGCAGTGATGCCTCTCGCGCCGGCACCGGGGTGTGATGGAGATGAGCGAGCAACCGCGAGACGAACAGTCCACCGGACCAGCCGTCCCACAACAGGAATCGCCGGTTCACCACCAGCCGATCGCGGCCCCCGGGTAGGTGGATCAGACGCATCCGCCACAGGGGAGCGCGGTCGAGTCGAAAGCTCGTTGCGCGGTCCTCGGCGAGGATTCGTTCGACGCGCTCGCTCAGGTCGGGGTTGGTGGCGTCGGACAGATCGATCTCGGCGACGTCGGGTCGTACGTCGGCGGCGATGATCTGTACGGGCCGCCCGTCATGCTCGACGAAGGCGGCGCGCAACTCCGGATTTCCATGCAGGAGTGCATATGTCGCGTCGGTGAGCGCCACCGGGTCGATGCGATGGCCGAAGTCGAGCCAGAACTGGGCGGTGTAGATGTCGGCGTCGGCATCCATCTGCGCCTGGTAGTAGAGACCTTCCTGCAGCGGCGTCAGCGGCCACACGTCGGCGATCTCGCCGTGCACGGCGGTCAACGCAGCCAGCTCGTCGGGGTCGAGGACCACGAGATGCGGCGAAGCCGCCCGGGCGACGGCGTCGATGAGGGCGTCGGCCAGGGCCTCGGCGTCGGCGACCAGTCCCGGATCGACCTCGACGATCAGGGTCCGCACCCCCTCCGATTCGACCCCCTCCGATTCGACCCCCTCTGCGACGACCCCCTCTGCGACGACCCTGACCCGGACCGGGTGATCGGTCGGCAGACCATAATCCCCGACGAGCACCGTGGGTTCGGCGATCTCGCCGGTCGCCCCCGCGGCCGTGAACGCGGCGCCGACCTGCGGAGACAGGTGGCGTAGGAGGTCGAGCGCCGGACCGGGCACGGGTGTCGTGCTGCCGTCGGCGAGGTCGATGCGCATAGGGGTGAGCCCCTGGAACGGGCCGGTGGTGCGTTCGGCGCCGGCCGGCCGGAGGTCGGTGACGACGTCGACGAGCAGATGAGTGCCGACGCGTGTGCCGTAGACCGCGCGCACCGCCTCGGCGACCGCCGACAGCAGTTGCCGGGTGGTGGGTGCCGTGGCAGCCGGAATCGTGCGGCGGCAGACGGGTTCGGGTATCACGGCTTCGGTCGCCGTGGCGCCGTCGTGAGGAGCGGGGAGAGCCGCTCCCGGTGCGAGGATCTCCATCCATCGGGGCAGGGCCGAGGTGTCGGTCGCCGCCGCGGTCAGTTCGGCGACGGCCCGACCGAGGGACATCGGGACCGGGTCGACATCGGGTTCTCGCCCGGCGGCGACGTCGGCGAGGGCATCGAGTAGGTCGGCCCGCAGGATCGACCGTGACGCCGGGTCGACGACCGCCGAATCGAGGACCACCGTGAGGGTGTCGCCGTGCTCACCGAGGATCGCGTATGGCGGCTCCGGCTGCTGCGTCGTGGTCGCGCCCGGGATGTCGACGAGCCGGATCGCTGCGGTGTCGGTGGGCGCGGTGCTCAGTGTCCAGAGGATCGGCACCGGGCGGGAGAGGGTGGTGCGCAGCGCATCGTGACGTGCCGACAGACGGCCGAGAATCCCCCTCGATCGTCTCGGCGGTCGTCTGCGGCGCCACCGACACGTGAATCCGGCTCGGCGGCAGCTCTTCCGGATCGTCACCACCTGCCCGGAGCCGCAGCAGGGCGGGCGTCACCGCGGCCGACGGCATCGCCTCGTCCTGGCGGACGGGGTCGGCGCCGTCGAGGTGGACGAGCCGGTCTCCGGGGCGGTCGGCGAGGCGGGTGAGGAATTCGTCGAAGGCGGCGGCGAGCGTGCGTGCGTCCTCGGCTGCCCCGTCGACCGCGCGGATGACCACCTCGGCGGGAAGACCCCTGCGGCGCAACTGTATCTGGATCTCCACGTCGGAGACCGGTCCCGACGCCAGGGCGTGGACGACCATCGGTTCACCGCCCATGGTCTGGGTGGTGGTGTGCGACATGACATTCACGCCCAGACCGAACATGCGATACGGGCCGGTCGATTCGGCGGGGTTTGTCGATGTGGCGGGGTTTGTCGATGTGGCGGCAGCGGCGGCGAGCGCGCGACCGAGATCCTCACCGCGGAATCGGCTGTGCGGCAGGAGCGAGAACAGGGCACGGTCGACGCGTCGGGCGAGGTCGGTGAGACGATCGCGATCGGATGCCTGCACCCGTAGCGGCAGGACACTGGTCACCATCGACGGGGTCGTCCGGATCCGGCGGTCCACCCGGCCACTGACCGGTAGTGCGAACACGAGGTCGTCCTTGCCGGTGCGGGTGTGGGCGAAGGCGGCGACCGCGGCGATCAGCATGATCGTCGGCCGGACCCCGGCGCGCGTGGCCGATTCCCGGAGCACCGACAGACGTTCGACATCGATCTCGAAACGTGCGTGTGCGCGTCCGACGCCCGGCGCCACCTCACCCTCGAGCAGCCGAACCGGATCGGGCCGGTCGGCCATCATCGTGGTCCAATGCCGTCGATCCGCCTCGAATTCCGGGCCGGTGCGATAGGCCTGCTCGGATTCGATGACCTCGCGCAATGTCCAGCCCGCGGCCGGGGTGGCGCCCTCGTACGCCGAGCGCACGGCCTCGCAGAAGGCGACCAGACCCATCCCGTCGCAGACGAGGTGATGGACCTTCAGATAGATGTACACCGGTGTCGGCGCGCCGGCAGCGCGCCCGCCCACCCGGAGCAGACTGCACTCGGTCAACGGGCCCGCATGAATGTCCATGGGCCGCGCCATGTCCGCGGCCATCCACTGATGGGCGTCGCGGCCGCGCAGGTCGACGATGGGCACATCGAAGTCCTCGATCGGCAGGACGCGCTGACCGAGTTCGCCGTCGAGCTCGGTGAACACCGCGCGCATCGCCTCGGCCCGATCGATGGTGGCCAGGACCGCCGCGCGGAGACGTTCGAGATCCAACGACGCCGTGGCCTCGATGTAGAGCCCGGTGTTGTAGAGCGCGGGGTCGGCGGCCACCTGCAGCCCGAAGTAGATGTCGCGCTGTCCGGCGAGCACGGGCACCACCGGTTCGCCCGCACCGGTTCCGGGGGCTGACGCGGATGCGGACGGTTGGGTCGTCGAGGTCACGTGGGAACTCCAGAATCGTCGAATGCGGACTCGTCACGTGCGGACAGGGCGGCCAGGGTGGACAACGCATCCGCCCATGCCACGCCCAATCGCGTCACCGCGTCGTCGCTCAGAAAGTGCTGCAGGTAGCCGAAGGTCGCCGAGAGAACGGGCCCGTGCGCCTCGTCCCGGCACACCACGTCGATCTCGAGCAGATGATCGCAGCCGAGATCGGGGTCGGGCAGCGCCCGCAACGACGACGACTCGGCCGACGGCTGCCACGCGCCACCGCTGCCCACGGTGAATCGGCCCAGATAGTTCAGCAACACCGAGGCCTTCGGCATCGTCGCCAACGCCGCCGAGGTCTGCGGGTTGAGGTGACGCAGCATCCCGTATCCTGCTCCGGCGCAGGGCGTTTCGTGCCATTGCCGGTCGGCGTCACGGACCGCGTCCAGCGGGTCCGCGTCGTCGGCGGGTCCGGACAGACGCACGGGTGCCATGGTGGTGAACCACCCGACGGTGTGTGAGAGATCCATGGCTCCCAGGCCGGCCGCCTCGGTATCGCGGCCGTGACGCTCGGTGTCGACGATCAGATCGGCGGTGCGCAGGACCGCCGAGGCGGCGATTCGCAACGCGCCCAGGAAGATCGATGTCACCCCGACATCGAATGCGGCAGGCGCGTCGGTCACCAGCGCCCGCGAGGTCGCCACGTCGAGGGTGACCACATGACGACGCTGATCGCCGACCACCCCAACGCCCGCGGGTACACCGGGCAGCAGGTCGCCGCCGGGTGCGAGAACCCGAACCCAGTGGTCGAGTTCGCCGAGCAGCTCCGGTGCGCCCGCGCGAGCCGCCACCGCCGCGGCGTGGTCGGCGATGGTCGCATCGGAGCCCGCGGGCAGTCTGCCGTCGGTGTGGAAGGCCACGAGGTCGTCGATGAGGATGCGGCGCGACACCCCGTCGACGGCGAGGTGATGGATCACCAGCACGAGCCGACCGGCATCCGCGTCGGTCGCCGGCCGAAGATGGGCGGCGGCGACCATACGTCCCTGCGTCGGTGCCAGGCGTGCGGCCGCGGCGTCGGAGGCGACGGTGACGGTGTCGGCGACACTTCCGTGGGCATCGATCGGCATCTCGACGAGAATCTCGGCCGCGGGGACCGATCCGGGTGGCGACACCGTCAGGCCCCACACCCCGGCGGTCACAGACAGGGTCATGCGCAACGCATCGTGATGATCGAGAAGCGCTTGGAGTGCGGCGGTGAGGGATTCGGTGTCGGCATCCGGTGGGGTGTCGATCACGAGCGACTGGTTCACGCGGTCCACGGTGCCGCCGAGCTCGCGCAGGCGGTGCATGATCGGCAACAGGGCGACGGGCGTGGGGGCCGAGTGCGGGGCAGCCGTGTCGTTCGGCGCACCGTCGTTCGGCGCACTGTCAGCGGGCGCGACGATCGGTTCGGCAACGCCGGCGAGACCGGCGACGGTTCGGTGCGCGAACACCTCGCGCGGCGTGATCCGCAGGCCTCGGCGTCGAGCCCGGTTGACGATCGTGGTGGACAGGATGGAGTCACCACCGAGGGCGAAGAAGTCGTCGTCGACGCCGATCGACGTGGGGTCGAGCCGCAGCGTCTCGGCGAAGATCTCCTGGATCATCCGTTCGGCGTCGGTGATGGGCTCACGGCCCGCACCCGACTCGGCCGGGGGTTCGGGATCGGGGAGTGCCGACGTATCGGTCTTACCGTTGGTGGTCAACGGGATCCGGTCGAGCAGGGTGATCGCGGCGGGCACCAGGTGCTCGGGCAACCGCTGGGCGAGTGCGGTCCGGACGGCGTCGCCGGTCAACTCGGCACCGGCCGGATCATGGCCTGCGGGAACGACGTAGGCGAGCAGCCGGGGATCACCACCGGGGCCGGGACGGGCGATGGTGACCGCATCGGCGACTCCGCGCAGCGAGCCGATCGCTGCGGTCACCTCGCCGAGTTCGATGCGGTAGCCGCGGATCTTGACCTGCAGATCGCTGCGGCCGACGTAGTGCAGCTCACCGGTCGCGGTGCGGCGGAACAGGTCACCGGTGCGATAGACGAGCCCGCCCGGGCTCGTCGGGTCGGCGACGAATCGGGTGGCGCACAATGCCGGCCGGTGCAGGTAACCGGCGGCGACCTGCGGGCCGGCCAGATACAACTCGCCGACCACGCCGACGGGGACCGGTCGCAGGTGCCGGTCGAGTAATCGCCCGGTGAATCCGGGGAGCAGCGCACCGACGTCGCTGCCGGTGGCGTGAGCGGCTGCGGCGGCGTCGATCTCGCGGTGGGTGGCGTGCACGGTGATCTCGGTGATGCCGTACATGTTCACCGCGCGGACCCTCGGGTGACGGCGCAGGAAGCCGGTGAGCCGTCGGGGGTCGAGGGCTTCGCCGCCGAACACGAGATACCGTAGCGACGCCAACGAGGTGGGGCCGGAAGTATTGTCGTACAACGATTCACCGGTCTCGGCCGACGACACCGTGGCATCGAGAGCGGCGAACGCCGACGGCGTCTGATTGAGCACGGTGACGCCCTCGCGGGTGATCAGTGCGGCGAGATCGGCGGGGGACCGGGTGGTGTCCCGATCGGCGATCACCAGCCGGGCGCCGGTCGACAACGCGCCCCACATCTCCCACACGGAGAAGTCGAATGCGTAGGAGTGGAACAGCATCCAGACGTCGTCGGCGTCGACGTCGAAGAGGCCCCGGGTATTCGCGAGCAGCGCGCAGACGTTGCCGTGGGTCACCTGGACGCCCTTGGGGCGCCCGGTCGATCCGGAGGTGAAGATCACATATGCCGTGTGCCGGGCGCCGATCGTGATCTCGGACCACTCGGCCGGCGGGCCGTCCGAGCCGGCGCGGCTCAGGTAATCGGCGTCGACGGTGAGCACCGGTCGGGCGTCGTCGAGGATCGTCTCGATCCGCTCGGCCGGGTAGGCGTGATCGATGGGGACGTAGGCCGCTCCGGCGCGCAGCACGGCGAGAACCGCGATCACCTGATCGGCACCGCGGGGCAGCACCAGTGCCACCAGGTCGCCCGCCGTGACGCCGTCGGCGACCAGCTGCGACGCGAGTTGCGCACTACGCGAGTCGATCTCGCGGTAGGTCAGAGAGGTTGTGACGTCGCTGATCGCGACCCGGTCCGGGTGTGTCGCCACGGTCGAGGTGAACACCTCGACCAGCGTCGACGGACCGCGGGTGGCCTCGGCGGCGCCTCGATTCTCGTCCGGAACCCCTACTGACGCAAGCGCATGGACCGCATCGGGCATGACGAGCCCGGCCAGCCGCCGGTCGGGGTCGGTGGCCAGCACGTCGAGCACGGCGACGGCGCGATCGGCGAGCCGATGTGCGGTGTCGTCGTCGAACAGATCGGTCGCGTACTCGAGCCGCAGTCGCAGTCCACTGCCGTCGCCGGTGTCGGGTAGACCCACGAATTCGTAGGTGAGATCGAATTTCGCCGTACGGGTGGTCGGGAACAGCGGCGTGGCCACGAGCCCGCCGAACTCCGGGGCCACGATGGGATCGCGGTACTGCACCATGGTCTGGAACAGCGGGTGCCGAGCCAGCGATCGGGTCGGTGCGAGCGCGGCGACGAGCTGCTCGAACGGCAGATCGGCGTGCGCGTACGCGTCGAGATCGGCGCTGCGGACACGTGTGAGTACCTGTGCCAGAGTGGGATTCCCGCGCAGGTCGGTGCGCAGGGCGAGCGTGTTGACGAACATCCCGATCAGGTCTTCGGCGGCGGCGTCACCGCGGCCGGCGATCGGGGTGCCGACCACGATGTCGTCACCGGCACCAGAGGCGGCGAGGCTCAGCGCGACCGCGGCGTGGACCACCATGAAGCGCGACGTACCCGTTGCCGCTGCGAGACGGTCGAGGGCACGGCAGACACCGAGCGGGAGCGTGCGATGAACCTCGGCGCCGCGATGGGACGGTTCGACCGGCCGGGCGCGATCGACCGGTAGTGCGATCTCGTCGGGTATCCCGTCGAGTGTCTCCCGCCAGTACGAGAGTTGCTCGGCGGCAAGCGAATGCGGATCGGACTCGTCACCGAGCCGCGCCAGCTGCCAGATCGTGTGATCGACGAATTGGACCGCCGGAGCGGCGGGAACCCGATCATCTCGGTGCTCGACGACGGCGCGATACCCGGCAGCGAGTTCGTCGAACAGTCGTCCCGCCGACCACTCGTCCGCGGCGATGTGATGCACCGTGATCAGCAACACCGACGATGTCGCCGACAGGGCGATCAGGTCGGCGCGCAGGACCCGGTCGCGGGCGAGATCGAACGGTCGTGCGATGAGCGCGGCCATGGTTCTGTCGAGGTCGGTGGTGTCGTGCTCGGTGGTCCCCGGGCCGTGCTCGTCGAGGCGGTGCTCGTCGAGTGTCGTCGCCACCGCATCCGGGGCATCGATGACGGGATGGCCGTCGACGATGCGGGTTCGCAACACCTCGTGGCGGGTGACGATGCCGTGTAGGGAGTCCCGCAGGGCGCCGGCATCGATCGCGGTGCCGGCGTGGGCGTCGAGCCGGACGGCGAAGGCCACCGTGTAGGCGGAATCGTCGACTCCGGCCTGGAACAAGAGCCGTTGTTGAGCCGGCGACAACGGCAGCGGATCGGGGCGCTCTGCGGCGCGGGGCCCGGACCCGCCGGTGGTGTCGTCTGCATCCGTGGCGTCGCGGCCGTCGGCAAGTGGGAGCAACCCCGCCAGATCGGCGAGTACCGGGTTGTCGAAGACGTCGGCGACCTGCAGTGCCCGGCCGGTGGCGACGCGCAGCCGGGTCACCATCCTCGTCGCCGACAGTGAGTGGCCGCCGAGATCGAAGAAGTTCGCATCGACGACCGGTTCATCGATGCCGAGGACGTCCGCGGCCGCGGCGACCACAAGTCGTTCGTTGTCGGTCCGGGGCTCCCGTCCGCCGGTGCTCGCAGCGTGGTCCTCGGGGGCGATGAGTGCCCGGCGATCCACCTTGCCGCCGGGGGTGAGCGGCAACTCGTCGAGCACGGTGATCGTCGACGGCACCATCGCCGCGGGTAGGGCCTGACCCACCGACGCGGTGACCGACTGCGGTGACACGGTCCCGGAGACGAACGCGTGGATTCGGTGGTGGCCGTCGCGAGTTCCGGTGGTGGTCACCGCGGCCTGCGCCACGCCGTGCACGGCGGTCAGAGCGGCTTCGACCTCGCCGAGTTCGACTCGCACACCGCGGATCTTGACCTGTGCGTCGCGGCGTCCGAGTAGCCGCAGTCGCCCGGCGGTGTCGATCAGCCCTCGGTCACCGGTCCGATACATCCGTGCACCACCGGTGACGTCGGCGACGAAATGGGTGGCCGTCCACTCGGGATGCGCGCGATAGCCGCGTCCGAGTTGTCCGGCGCCGGGCCGTATTTCGGACACATACACCTCGCCCACGGTGCCTGCCGGTACCGGACGCAGCAGGTGATCGAGTACGACGATGCGCGTGCCCGGCACCGGTGTTCCGACGTGGATCGCGCCACCGTGGTCGCCTGTGATCGCGCCCGTCGTGACATCGCCGGCGACCTCGGAGGAACCGTAGGAGTTGATGACCTCACCGGCATGTGGGGTGAGCGCAGCCGCGACGGCCGGGGGCAACGGTTCACCGGAAACGATCCATCGATCGAGATCCGGTGCACGACCGTCCTCGACGATGGTGTGCGCGAGTGACGGCACGGCGGTGATCTGCCGGACGCCTTGGGCGGCAGCGAGTTCGGCGAGTCGGCCGGCGTCACGGAGTTCGGCGTCGGAGGCGAGGACGACGGTGGCCCCGGCCGACAACGCGCCGAGGAGCTCGGTGGTTCCGTCGATGAAGGCGATCGAACTCTTGGCGAGGATCACCGGGGCTGCCCAGTCGGTGGCGGCCCAGGAGAGCCGGCGAGCCAGGGCGCCTGCGGTGCCGATGACTGCCTTCGGTGTACCGGTGGACCCGGAGGTGTAGACCAGGTAGGCGGCCGAATCCGGATGTGGCGATACCGGTTCGGTGTCGGACGCGGTGTCGGCGGCGAGCTCAGCGCGGGTGAGTTCGGGCCGGGTCAGCTCGGCGTGGGTCAACTCGGTGCAGGTCAGTTCGGCGGCGAGGGCGTCGTCGACGACGAGGTCCGGGCGCGCGTCGGTGAGCATGAACTCCACCCGGGCCCTCGGGTAGGCGGGATCGATCGGTAGGTAGGCGGCGCCGACCCGGAGCACGGCGAGCAGCACGGCGACCATGCCCGGCGTGCGGTGCGCCTGGATCGCGACGATCGACTCGGTGCCGATACCCCGCGCCCGCAGCGCGGCGGCGGCGCATGCCGCGGCGCGGTCGAGGTCGCGGCGCGAGACGCTGACCTCGCCGGCGAGGAGAGCAACCGCGTCACCCTGTCCGGCGGCGAGGTGTGCGATGCGCCGGGCAGGTGGCTCCGCGGCGGTGGCGGGTGGTCCGGACATGATGGAGGGGTCGCCGCGGTCCGATCGTGGCAGTCCGCCGCGTGGTGTGTCCGGTGCGGCGGCGATCGTCTCCAGCATGCCGAGGAGGCGATCGAGCAGCGCCGGGTCAGCGCCGCGGTGCTCGAGCAGGATTCGGATGTCGGGTTCATCCTCGACGAGAACCGTTGCGGCGTAGGTGTTCTCGTCCTCGAGCTGGGGTCGGACCGCGCCGCGGGGAAAGCTCTCGAAGACGAGCAGCGTGTTGAACAGTTCCCCGAGCCCGGTCGCCGCGCCGATGTCACCGAGAGCGGTGTGGTGATGGGGGAGCAGGGCGAGTTGTTCGCGCTGGAGTCGGGTGATGAGCTCGACGACGGTCTCGGTGGGGTCGAGCCGGACCCGCACCGGGATCGTGTTGATCAGCATGCCGACCATCTCGTCGACACCGGGCAGTGCGGGATCACGGCCCGAGACCACCGCGCCGAAGACGACATCGTCGGAGTCGTCGAGGTCGGCGAGCACCAACGCCCACGCGACCTGGATGAGGGTGTTGACCGAGGCGCCCGCGGATCGTGCGGTGGTACGTAGCCGCCGCGACGCCTCGACACCGAGGAAGCGTGCGATCACCCGGGAACGGTGTGCGGCATCGGGATCGACCGGTACGAGGGTCGGTGCCCGCAGGCCAGTCAGCGCGTGACGCCACGAGTCCAGTCCGCTCGGCAGCGTCGTCCGCCACCGATGGAAGTCACTGATGGGAACGACCGGGTCGAGTGGTTCGCCGCGCAGCACGTGCACGATCTCGTCGACGACGCGGTGCAGGGACCATCCGTCGAGGGCCACGTGGTGGACCACCAGCAGCAGGTGTGCGGTACCGGCGCGCGCGTCGCGGGCCACGACCGCGCGCAGGGGAGGTGCGGAGGTCAGGGAGATCCCCTGCCGGCGCAGGGATTCGCGGAGGCCGTCGGGCCCCCCCGACTCGGCGGGATCGACGGTGTCGATCCGGATCTCGACCTCGGTGTGCACGCGGGCGACCGGCGCCCCGGTACGTCGTCGCGTGTAAGAGGTCCGCAGCATGGCGTGCCGGGCGATCACCGTCTCCAGCGCCGACCGTAGCGCCGAGTCGTCGACATCGCCGGAGTCGGCACCGGACGCGACGACGGCGAGGTCGAGATCGGCGATGATCAGGTACGGGTCGTGGGAGTCGTGCTCGCGCGACCGCGTGGAGTGATAGACGATCGCCTCCTGCACCGCGGTCAGTGGCAACACGTCCTCGAGCGCCGGCTTTGCCTGCGTGTCAACGCTTTCGGTGACGGCGCCATCTGTTGCCTTCGGAGCGCTCACAGCAGGTCCTCCCCGATCAGGTCGTCGAGCTCGTCGGCGTCGATCCCCGCGGTGGTGTGCGCACGGGGTTGCAGGCGGTGCTCGTGTGGTGGTGTACCGCGCTCCGGATCGCCGCCCGGATCGGTGCCCGCCGATCGGGAGACGATCGACGCGACTGCCGCGAGCCGGGCGACGGTCGGATGGTCGAACACGTCGAGAGGGGTGAGACGCACACCTCCGACGGCTGCGCGGGCGACGACGCGAACGGCGGTGAGGCTGTCTCCGCCGAGAACGAAGAAGTCGTCGTCGGCGCCGACGCCAGCAACCCCGAGCACCTCGCCGACGATCTCGGCGAGGATGCGTTCGGTGTCGGTGACCGGGGCCCGACCCTGACCGGCCAGAGCCTGAAAGTCCGGTGCGGGCAACGCAGTGCGATCGACCTTGCCGTTGGGGGTCAGCGGGATCGCCTCGAGCACCTGCACGGTGGCCGGGATCATGTAGTCCGGCAGCCGCCGGGCCAGATGTGATCGCAGCGCCGACGCGTCGATCCCGGATTCTCCGGCGGGGGTCGCGTAGGCCACCAACCGACCGTCACGCTCGACCACGACGGCGCGCTCGATCGAGTCATGTTCTGCCAGGGCGGTTTCGATGTCACCGAGCTCGACGCGGAAACCGCGGATCTTGACCTGGTGGTCGGTGCGGCCGAGGCATTCGATCTGCCCCGTGGCCCGGCTGTGTTCCGATGTCCTGCGGCGAGCCAGATCGCCGGTGCGGTACATGCGTGTCCCGGGCGCCCCGAACGGGTCGGCGAGGAAACGTGTGGCGGTGAGCCCGGCTCGTCGGTGGTATCCGCGGGCCAGTCCGGCGCCACTGAGGTACAGCTCGCCGATCGCGTCGTCGGGGACCGGGCGCAGGGTGGCGTCGAGGATGCGGACCCCGGTGTTGGCGATGGGCGAGCCGATCACGATCGCGTGTTCATCGACCACCGGTGCGGTGGTCGACCAGATGGTGGTCTCGGTCGGTCCGTACATGTTGCGTACCGATGCCGCCGCATCGAGCAGGCCGGCGGCAACCCGGGTGGGAAGTGCCTCCCCGCCGACGAGCACGTCGACCCCGCGTAGGGCCTCGGCGTGGTCTGAGTCCAACAGCGCCGACCACAACGACGGGGTGGCCTGCATGTGGTCGATGCGGTGGGTGCGCAGCAGCCCCGCGAGCCGCCCGGGATCGTGGACGTCGTCGGCGTCGGCGAGGACCACCGTCGCGCCCGCGGCAAGGGGGACAAGGGTTTCCAACAGGGCGATGTCGAAGGCGATGGTGGTGACCGACAACACCGATCGCCCCGGCCGATAGCCGATCTCGTCGATCATCGCGTCGGTGAAGTTGCGCAGTGCGCCGTGCCCGACGACGACACCCTTGGGGGTGCCGGTCGAGCCCGAGGTGTAGATCACGTAGGCGGGATCGCCGTCCCGACCGCCGGCACGGCCGGCACGCCGGGTCGACGAGGCGGTGTGCTCCCGAAGCCGACGGACACTCACCCCGGTGGGGCCCTCCTCGACGACGGCAACCGGGTCGGCATCGGCGAGGGTCGCCGAGATCCGTTCGGCCGGAAAACCCGGGTCGAGCGGCAGGAATGCCGCGCCGCTGCGATGGACGGCGAGGAGTGCGAGGACGAGATCCACCCCGCGGGGCAGCGCGACGGCGACGATGTCCTCGGCATCGAGTGCGCCGAGCTCGTCGGACACCGAGGCGATACGGGTGCGTAGTTCATGATGGTCGATGCGCGCCGCGCCACAGATGAGCGCGATCGCGTCCGCGGGTTGGGCGGCGATCCGATCGAGCAGAGATGTCGCGCCGATCGGGGTGCGAGTCCTGGCGTCCTCGTCGCGGATTCGGGCCGCGCGGCGCTCGTCGGCAGCGCCGTCCAGCGAGACCGCGCCGATGCCCACGGTGGGCCCAGAATCGGGGCGCACGGAGTCGATGGTGCGGGCCGCCGCCTCGGCGAATTCGGCTATGCTGCCGGCGATCTCGTCGACGCGCCGTGGTGGGTACAGGTCGGCGTCGGCGTCGAGGACCAGTTCGAGATCGCCGTCGAGGTCGGCGGCGGTGATCGCCATGTCGACGAGCGGCCCCCGAGCCAGCGACCGCACGTCGGCGACATGCCCGCCGACGGTGACGGTCGCCGAGAACGGCTTGATGTTGAGCGTGGGACCGGTCGCGCCGTCGACGCCTCGTCGCCGCAGGTCCCGAACGATGTCCTCGCCACGGTATCGGGCGTGGGGGGAGACAGTACGCAGGCGGTCGGTGACCCCGGCAGCGATCTCGGCGATCGAGCGGTGTGCGGGCGTGTGGACGCGCAACGGAATCACGTTGACCGCCGAACACGCGCAGTTGGCCACGGGGGAGCCGAGCCGGTTCATCATCGGGAAGCCGAGCACGACGTCGTCGGTGCCCGCGAGCCGCCCGCAGAAGGCGGCGATGACGGCGGTCAGGGTCGACGGATTCCGGGTGAGTGCTCCGAGCGCGGGAATCACGGTGCGGCGGGTGAGGATTCGCGAGGCGACCCGATGACCGCGCGGGCGGTCCGACAGTGTCAGCGGAGCCGTGATCCCGGTCAACTGGTCGGCCCAGAACGTGCGGTCATCGGGTCCCGCTGCGTCGAATCCTGGTGCGTCGAATCCTGGTGCGTCGAGTCCATCGGGGAGGTCGGTGACCGATCGGAGGCGGCGCGGGTCGGCGGGATCGTCATAGAGGTGGCCGATGCGGCGGGTCAGGAGGCCGAGTCCGTAGGCGTCGAGCACCAGATGGTGGGCCACGATGAGCAGGGCGATCCGGTCGCCGGCACGCAGGATCTCGACCCGGGCGCAGGGGCCGGTCCGCGGATCGATGGACCCGGTGACGACGGTGCGTGCGTGTTCGAGTGGCACGTCGGCGTCGGCGTCGGGTCGGAGCTCGACGCGGGTGACCGGCACCGGGTCCCCGAGGACGAAGCGCAGGCCCGAGTCCGTCTCGGAGTCGGTGGCGGGGGTGGTCTCGACGAATCGGGCACGGAGCAGATCCGCCTCCGTGACCGCCGCCGCGACGGCGGCGGTCAGCCTGTCGAGTGCGGGCGCGGAACGGAATTCGACGAGCTGACCGATCGTGAACACCGCAGACGTCCCGACCACCGACTGCGCGGCCCACAGCCCCAGTGCGGCCGCGGACGCGGGGTATGAAGGCTCGCGGGCGGCGAGATCGAGCTCAAGCATGATAGGAGAGCCTACCCTTGCTTAGGCAAGGATCATCACACGGGACGCCGACTCCGAGCGCGGGCGTAAATTAGGCCAGGCTAAGCTACTGTGGCGACCGCGGACGGTGCCTCGCTCACCGTACCGACCCACGATCCCACCGCATCCGGTGGCCGTACGAAGTGAGGATCTGCCCATGGCATCTGTGGATGCAGTTGTGACCCGCGACCGGATCATCGGCGACATCGCCGAGATCCTCGATGTTCCCGCCACCGAGATCACCGACGACACCAACGTTCTCGACATCGGCCTGGATTCGGTGCGATTGATGTCGCTGATCGAGCGGTGGCGCGCCGCAGGTGCGGTACGCGCCGATCTGGTGTCCTTGGCCGCCGATCCGGTGGTCGGTTCCTGGGTACGTGAACTGTCGATGGAGCAGGCCCGATGAGCGAGGTCACGACCGAGAGCGTCGACGTCGTCGTCGTCGGTGGCGGTCCGGGTGGGTCGACCACCGCCACGTTGCTGGCCAAGAGCGGCCGCCGCGTGATCCAGATCGAGAAGGAGACCTTCCCGCGGTATCAGATCGGGGAGTCGTTGTTGCCCTCCACGATTCACGGGGTGTGCAAGCTGCTGGGCTGCTATGAGAAGGTCCGCGACGCCGGCTTCATGCACAAGCGCGGCGGCAGCTTCCGGTGGGGCACCAACCCGGTGCCATGGAACTTCCTGTTCGCGATCTCCCCGGAATTCGCCGGCGAGGGCTCCTACGCCTACCAGGTTGAGCGGATGAAATTCGATCACATCCTGCTGGAGAACTCGGCCGAGAACGGCGTCGACGTTCGGCAGAACTGCCGCGTGAACGGCGTCGACACCGATGAGACGGGTCGGGTGACCGGGGTGCGCTACCTCGACGCCGACCGCGTCGAACACCACGTGCGGGCCCGGTTCGTCGTCGATGCCTCCGGCAACACGACCCGACTGTCCTCGCGCGCGGGCGGCGAACGCGTGTACTCCGAGTTCTTCCAGAACGTCGCGGTCTTCGGGTATTTCGAAGGCGGCAAACGATTCTCGGCGCCCGATGCGGGCAACATCCTCTGCGCGGCGTTCGACGAGGGCTGGATCTGGTACATCCCCCTGTCGGACACGCTCACCAGCGTCGGGGTGGTCGTCGCGAAGGACAAGGCGCAGCATGTGCTCAACGCGCAGGAACAGACCTTGCAGCACTACATCGACCGGTGCGAGATCGTTCGCGACATGCTCGCCGATGCCACGCGGGTGACCGAGGGCACCTACGGCGAGATCCGGATCCGCAAGGATTACTCGTATGCCAATACCCGCTTCTGGGGCAACGGCATGGTGCTCGTCGGCGACGCCGCATGCTTCATCGATCCGGTGTTCTCAACCGGGGTGCATCTCGCGACGTATTCCGGTGTGCTGGCGGCACGTTCGATCAACAGCGTGCTCGACGGCACGATGTCCGAGGAGCGTGCCTTCGGCGAGTTCGAGGGCCGCTACCGCCGCGAGTACGCCGTGTTCTACGAATTCCTCTCGGCCTTCTACGACATGGAGCAGTCCGAGGACTCGTACTTCTGGAAGGCGCGCAAAGTCACCAACTTCGACCGCAACGACATGACGGCCTTCGTCTCCCTCGTTGCCGGTGGCTACTCGGGTGAGAACGCACTGACCGACCCGTCGTCGATCGTCTCGCGATTCCGCCGGTCCTCCGACGCACTGACCGAGGCCGCCCGAGCCACCGGCGGTATGGACACCGACTCCGGCCAGCGGATGGGGCACATGTTCGGTGCGCCGGTGGTGCGTGAGGTAATGGAGGAGATGAACGCCCTGCAGGCACGGGGCGCGGTCGGCGACCGCGCGACCGAACCGCCGCTGCTCGAGGGCGGTCTGGTGCCCTCGGCCGACGGACTCGCGTGGGCCGAACCGGTACAGATCGCGGTCTGACCGGCCGCTCGCCCGCCGTCCCGACGGCTCAGCGGATACCGAGGGCGGCGAGGATCGTCGCGAACTTGGCGTCGGTCTCGGCGAGTTCGGTGTCCGGGTCGGAGTCGGCGACGATGCCGCCTCCGGCCCACGTGGTGATCTCCCGGCCGCCGGGAGCGATCTCGGCGCAGCGGATCGCGACCATCCACTCACCGTCACCGGCGACGATGGTGCCGTCGCGACCGCGTGTCGGGGCGCCGGCCCACCCGATCGCCCCGGCGTAGAAGCCCCGCCGGCCTTCGGTCGCGACGATGTGATCGCGGGCCAGGTCGGTGGGAGTGCCGCAGATTGCCGGAGTCGGATGGACGGCCATGGCGAGATCGAGGGCCGTGGTCGACGGGTCGGCGATCTCACCGCGGATCGGGGTGCCCAGATGCCACATCGTCGGCGTCGTCATGAGCTCGGGTTCGTCGGGCACGTCGAGCGTGCGGCACAACGGGGCGAGCGCCGCCCGCAAGGCATCGACGACGAATCGGTGTTCGGTGCGATCCTTCGTCGAATTCGCCAGTGCCCGACCCTGTTCGGCGTCGAGCCGGGAATCGGTCAGGCGTGCCGACGAACCTGCGAGCGGATAGGCCGACACGATGTTGCCGCGTTTGCGGATCAACACCTCCGGGCTGGCGCCGACCAGTTGGGAGAGCGAACCCGATGTCGGACCGGGAAGGTCGGTGACGAACACCGATCCCCGCGGATCGATGGTACGGAGTCGCGCGGCCACTTCCCACCCGGTCACCGGCACCGCGGAATGGACCGTCAGGGCGCGTGCGAGCACCACCTTCGCCAGCGCGTCATGGGGGTCGGCGAGCCGGTCGATCGCCGTCGCGATCCGGCGACGATGGTCGGCCGGCGACGGCACGGCGGCCACGATGCGGGACTGAGCCACCGGTCGCCCGGCGCGGTGGTCACCGAGGGCGACCGTCTGCGGAATCCACCGACCGTGGTGCAGTTCGATCCGGTCGGGCGCGATGAGTGACACCTGCTCACGGATATCGAAGGGCACGGCTCCGACCACTGCGGTCACCGCACCGTCGCGCAGCGCGGAGGCGGCCGCCTCCGCGCTGCGGTACACGGTGCTCCTCCCCATGCCGATCACGTGGTAGGTGTTGCGGCACAACAGAAAATGTGCGTCATCGGCGGTACCGGACAGCGCGGTCGCGGTGCCGAGGGCGTCGGGAGTGTGGTCGGCCGACGTCGGCGATGAGATCATCTCGCGTGTTCTCCGATCGGGATGGGTGAACGGTCGATCTGTGGCGATCGGGGTGGTCACCGGGCATGACGCGTCCGATTAACGGGCGCCTGGAGATTAGGTTAGACTTACCTTCTGAACGTCGGCAAAGGTGCCACCGGATGGCGCCGATCGGCGCGCCTGACCGGACCCGATATCCCCGGGCCCGGGTCCGACAGCCCCGAGTCCCACAGCCCCGGCGAGGGAGTAGAGGAGTAGCGCGTGTGCAGTGAGCACCTTTCCACGGTGGACCTCGTCGGCATCGGGTTCGGTCCGTCGAATCTGGCGCTGGCCATCGCTCTCGAGGAGCACAATCGCACTGCCGCAACGCCGATCACCGCGCAGTTCTTCGAGCGACGCGATCGATTCCAATGGCATCCCGGGATGCTGCTGCCGGGCGCCACCATGCAGGTGTCGTTTCTCAAAGATCTGGCCACACAACGGAATACGGCCAGCGACTACACGTTCTTGAAGTATCTTGCCGAGCGGGACCGGCTGACCGACTTCATCAACCTGCAGACCTTCTTCCCGCTGCGCTCGGAGTTCCACGACTATCTGCAGTGGGCAGCGGCGCGAGTGTCGATACCCGTGCAGTTTTCGTCCGAGGTCACCTCGGTGCGTTGGCACGACGGCGCCTTCGAGGTGAGGACCCCGACGGCCGCGTGTCGCGCCCGACATCTGGTGCTCGGCGGTGGAATACGCGCCAAGCTGCCCGCTGGCGTGGTCGCCGGTCGACGGGTCTTCCACAATCACGACGTACTCGATCGCTTCGCCGAGCTACCCGAGAGCACTCACGGAGCGTTCGCGGTGATCGGTGCCGGTCAGAGCGCCGCCGAGGTGACCGCGTTCCTGCATCAGGAAACCGACGCGCAGGTGCATGCCGTCTTCGCCAAATACGGTTACACCCCGGCCGATGACAGCCCCTACGCCAATCGGATCTTCGATCCCGGTGCCGTCGACGACTACTTCGCGGCGCAACCCGCCTGGCGTGAGCGCATCCTGACCTACCACCGCGGCACCAACTACTCGGCCGTCGATCCGGAACTCATCAACGAGCTGTATCGACGCGAATACACCGAACGGGTCGACGGGCACCGACGGTTGTTCGTCCACGGTTGCACCGAGGTACTCGACGTCGTCGAGACCGACGACGCGGCCCGTCTGCGGGTGGTGAACCGGATGAACGGTGAGGAGCTCGAGATCCTTTGTGATGCCGTGGTATTCGCCACCGGCTTCGAACCGACACCGATCGGTGACATGCTCGGCGACCTCGGCCGGTTCTGCCATGCCGATGTCCATGGGCGACCGGTGCTCGACCGACACTATCGGCTGCGCACCGATCCCGAGGTGACCGGCGCCATCTACGTGCAGGGCAACTCCGAGCACACCCACGGGCTGACCGCGACCCTGCTGTCCAACGTCGCGGTCCGCTCCGGGGAGATCGTCGAATCGCTGTCCGCACGCGTGGATGCGGTGAACGGAACGGGGCGCCGGGCCGCGGTTCTGTAGTTCGCTGCGCGGATCGGCGGATCCTGCCTAGCGTTTGATCAGCGGCGCGAGGGTCCGACCGAGCAGGTCGACCCGGCCGGGGATATGGCCGTTGGCGGGTGCGTTGACCGTGACCCCGTCGATCCCCGTGTCCAGCAGTGCCGAGAAGCGTTGCGCGACCTCCTCCGGCGAGCCGATGATCGCGCCGCCGCGACGTGCCTCGGCACGCGGGTTGCGGGCGACATAGGCGTCGAACTCCTGCTGCGCCTGCTCGTGGGTCGGAGCCACGCACGCCGAGGTCTGCAGGGTCACGACGATCTCGGAGCGATCGCGGCCGAGGCGCTCGCAGTGCTGCGCCAGGGCATCGAGTTTGCGACCGATCTCATCGACCCCGCAGATGAGGTTGGATTCGTCGGCATACTGGGCGACCATGCGCAGCGTCTTGCGCTCACCACCGCCACCGATCATCACCGGGATCCGATTCAGCGGGGCGGGGGAGTTCACGGCGTCGCTGACCTGATACCACTTGCCCGCCAGGCTCGGCCGCTCACCGCGCAGCATGGGCAGGATGATCTGCAGCGCCTCCTCGAGTTTCTCGAACCGATCGGTGAACGTACCGAACTCGTAACCGAGGGAGTCGTGTTCGAGCTCGAACCAACCCGCGCCGATGCCGAGTTGGGCACGGCCCGCCGACACCAGATCGAGGGCGGTGACGATCTTGGCGAGCAGGGTGGGATTGCGGTAGGTGTTGCCGGTGACGAGAGCCGACAGCCGTACCCGGGAGGTGTGCTGGGCCAGCGCGGCGAGCAGTGTGTAGCACTCGATCATCGGTTCGTCGGGTTCACCGAGCATCGCGAGTTGATAGAAGTGGTCCATCACGAGAACGGTGTCGAAGCCGGAGTTCTCCGCCTCGACGGCCTGCTTGGTGATCGTGGGGAAGAGTTGATCGGGTGCGGTGTCGGGATAGGTGAAGTTCGGGATCTGGTATCCGAGGCGGGTCACCGCGCCAACGCTACGCTCCCGTGGCCGGGTTGCCCACGCGCCGGGCGAGCGTCGCGACCGTCTCGATGAGGTCGTCGAAGACGCGATCGACGTCGGTGGCCGAGGCCACCCGCACATTCGGTGCGCCACCCCACATCCCGCGTTCGTCGGCGACCGTCGTGCCGCGTGTCAGGGTGCCGGTCAGTTCCACCGCGACCCGGGCGGGACGGGTCTGCACCCATGACGGATCCAGCGCCACCATCGCCGCGAACGGGTCGTGCAGGTGGGCGATGTACCCCTCGTCGTGAGCATGGTGGAACTCCAGATAGAAACGCAGCGCGTCCATCACATGCCGGATGATCACATTGGTCGCCACGGACCGCGTGCCCGGTTCGTCGGTGGGGTCCGGGCACTCCAGCGGGGTACTCCCGGCCGCGGCGGCCAGCCGCACCGTGTGATCGGGGGTCAGGGCGATGGATTCGGTGAGGTCGAGTGGGCACACGATCGGTTCCGGCGCTCCGTCGGTGCCGAACGCCGCGAACACCTCGGCCGCGGCCTCGGGATCGACGGCCACATTCCATTCCGAGGTCGGCGTGGTGTTGCCGTGCACATGGAACGCCCCACCCATGATCACCAGTCGTCGCAACCGCACCGGCAGGTCGGGGTCGCGACGGATCGCGGTGGCCAGCGAGGTCATCGGCCCCGTCACGAGTCCGACGAGCTCGCCATCATGTGCCGCGGCCGCCTGTACCCACGCGTCCGCGGCGTCGAGTCCTGCGACGGTCTGCGTCGGGGTCGGCAGCTCGGCATAGCCAACCCCGAGCGGCCCATGGGTGTCCTCGGTGGTCATCAGGTCGGCAACCAGGGGGCCGGGCGCCCCCTGATGGACTGCGATGTCCTCGCGACCGCAGAGCGCGAGCCACGCGAGGTTGTTGGTGGCGACCACATCGGCCGGCACATTGCCGGCCGTACTGGCGATCCCGACGAGATCGACGTCGTCGCGGGCGAGCAGATACAGCAGGGCGAGCGAGTCGTCGATCCCGGTATCGCAGTCGAAGAACACACGGTGGGTCACCGCACCAGTCTCCCACCTGCCGGTGCTCACCCGCCCATTCCGGTGCATCCACCACCGCTGCGCAGCGGGTTCGACGGATCGTGGGATTTCCGTACCGTCGGGGCATGGACCTTTCGACTCTCGGCGCGGCCCATGGCCCCATCACGCAGCTCGCCTTCGAATGGACCGACACCAACCGAATGTGGCTGGTGGAACGGCCCATTCGCATCGTCTGCTACATCGTCGGGGCGCTGATCGTGCGGTGGGTTGCCCATCGCCTCGTCGATCGCGCCACCCGTGGGAACCCCGACGGCGCCGACCGCAGGGCACCGGCCCTGATCCGGCATCTGCGCGAACGTTCGCCAACCGGGGCGAAGACCCCGGCTGCGACGAAAGCAGCTGTGGCACAGCGGCGTTATCAACGTGCACGCACCATCGGGTCGGTGCTGAAGTCGACGGTGTCGATCATCGTGCTGACCTGGGCGGCACTGGCGATCCTGTCGGTGCTCGGCGTCAACATCGCGCCGTTCATCGCCTCTGCCGGCGTGATCGGTCTGGCCGTCGGGTTCGGGGCGCAGAACCTGGTGCGCGACTTCGTGACCGGCGTGTTCATGCTCCTCGAGGACCAATACGGTGTCGGCGACACCGTCGATCTCGGCGAGGCCGTCGGAACGGTGGAAAGCGTCGGATTGCGCATCACCACGGTGCGCGACGTGGACGGCACCCTCTGGTACGTCCGCAACGGTGAGATCGCCCGCGTGGGCAACATGAGCCAGGAGTACGCCGTGGCCCGGGTGGAGGTCCCGGTGTCACTGCGCGCCGACCTCGATCGCGCGCAGAAGGTCGCTCTCGACGCCGCGATGCGGGCCATCGGCGAGGACGAGACACTGGCCGCCGATGTGGTCGACGAGCCGCGGATGCTCGGGGTGCAGGAGGTCGCGTCGGATCGCGTGGTGCTGCGTCTGACCGTGACGACCCGACCGAACGCGCAGTGGGCGGTGCAGCGCCGACTGCGCCGGGAGATCCTGCGGGCCTATGACGAACACGACATCGATCTGCCCTATGTCGGGGGCCGGACGCTCGTCGGCGCCGACGCCGACGGCTGAGCAGAAGCCACAGAACGAGACGAGGTCCCCGGGAGGATTCCCGGGGACCTCGTCTGGTGTGCGTGTCCGAGGGGGGACTTGAACCCCCACGCCCGTTAATAGGGCACTAGCACCTCAAGCTAGCGCGTCTGCCATTCCGCCACTCGGACTCGATTGTCAACCCGGCGTGCGAGGCGAGCTCTCACACCGGCGGCGATAACACTAACCGAGGTTGCCCCGGTATCCCAAATCCCGTAGGAGTGAGGGTGTGACCGAAGAGTCGAACACCCCGCGCGCCGTCGACGAGGTCGTCGACCTCGTCAGCACCTTGATCCGTTTCGACACCAGCAACACCGGAGAGCTGGAAACCACCCGAGGCGAGGAGGAATGCGCCAAATGGGTGGCGTCGATGCTCGAGGAGGTGGGCTACACCACCCAGTACGTGGAGTCGGGTCAACCCGGTCGCGGCAACGTCTTCGCCCGCCTGCCCGGACCCCCGGACTCCGATCGCGGAGCACTCCTGATCCACGGCCACCTCGATGTGGTGCCCGCCGAACCGGCCGACTGGAGCGTGCATCCCTTCGCCGGCACCGTCAAGGACGGCTACATCTGGGGCCGCGGTGCGGTCGACATGAAGGACATGGTCGGCATGGCGCTCGCACTCGCACGGCAGTTCCGGCGCGAGGGCACGACGCCGCCGCGCGAATTGGTCTTCGCCTTCCTCGCCGACGAGGAGGCAGGCGGGACCTGGGGAGCGCACTGGCTCGTCGAACACCGGCCCGATCTGTTCGAGGGCATCACCGAGGCCGTCGGCGAAGTCGGGGGCTATTCGCTGACGGTGGACCGGCCCGACGGCACCGAACGGCGGCTGTACCTGGTGGAAACCGCCGAGAAGGGGCTGGCGTGGATGCGGCTGACCGCCGACGCCACCGCCGGACACGGGTCCTTCTTGCACGCCGACAACGCCGTCACCGAGGTGGCCGAGGCGGTCGCCCGTATCGGCAGGCACACCTTTCCGCTCGTGATGAGTGAATCGGTCGCCGAGTTCTTGGCCGCGGTGTCCGAGGAGACCGGTCTGGACCTTCGTCCCGACGCACCCGATCTGGAGACCTCGCTGTTCAAACTGGGCAGCCTGGCCCGGATCCTCGGGGCGACATTGCGGGACACGGCCAACCCGACGATGCTGCGGGCCGGATACAAGGCCAACGTGATCCCGCAGAAGGCCGAGGCCGTCGTCGACTGCCGCATCCTGCCCGGACGGCAGAAGGAGTTCGAGGCCGAGATCGATAGGCTCATCGGGCCGAATGTCACCCGGGAGTGGATCACCCACCTCGACTCCTACGAGACCACCTTCGACGGCGACCTCGTCGACGCGATGAACGCGGCGATCCTCGCCCACGATCCGGGCGCACGGACCGTGCCCTACATGATGTCCGGCGGCACCGACGCCAAGGCGTTTGCGAAACTCGGCGTCCGGTGCTTCGGTTTCGCTCCACTGCAGTTGCCCCGCGAACTGGATTTCGCCGCCCTGTTCCACGGCGTCGACGAGCGGGTGCCGGTGGATTCGGTCGTGTTCGGCACCAAGGTGCTCGAACACTTCTTGCTACACAGCTGATCTGCGCGCACATACAGTGGGTCGGATAGCGCGCCGACCACGAGAAAGGTGATCCGATGTCGAACGTCGATCCGTACGAGTCGTTACCCGCCCTGCCGGGTTTCGAGGTGAGCTCCACCAGCTTCGACGATGGTGCGCCGCTGGCCAATCCGCAGGTGAGTGGCCTGATGGGAGCCGGCGGTCAGGACTCGTCGCCACAGTTGAGCTGGTCCGGATTCCCCAGCGACACCAAGAGTTTCGCGGTCACCGTGTACGACCCCGACGCGCCGACCGCGTCGGGATTCTGGCACTGGGCGGTCGCCGACATCCCGGTGTCGGTGACGAGCCTGCCCGAGGGAGCCGGTGACGACGAGGGGTCCGGTCTGCCGGCCGGGGCGGTGACACTGGCCAACGACGCGTCGTTGCGTCGATTCGTCGGTGCCGCACCGCCTCCCGGCCACGGCCCGCACCGCTACTTCGTGGTCGTGCACGCCGTCGACGTCGAGTCCCTCGGTTTGCCCGACGGCGCCACACCCGCCTACCTGGGGTTCAACCTGTTCTCGCACGCCATCGCGCGGGCCACTCTCGTCGGCACGTACGAGCAGCCCGCAGAAGATATGTGACACAGAAGATATGTGACCCAGAGGCCATGTGGGTTCGCGGTCGGTGCCGGCGCTCAGTGACGGGTGCCGGCCCCGACCGCCGCGGCGAGGTTCGGGTATCCGCCCGCCCGTACGCGGTCGGCGATCCCGGCGTTGATCCCGGCGACCCACACCGGGCCCCCGTAGATGAACGGGGTGTAGGCCTGCAGGAGGTCGGCGCCGGCCAGGATGCGTTCCCACGCCTGGTCGACGGTTTCGATGCCGCCGACGCTGATCAGCGAGATGCGGCCTCCCACACGGCCGTACAGCCGGCGGAGCACCTCGAGGGATTGTGCGGTCAGTGGTGCCCCGGACAGTCCGCCCGCGCCCATCGCCTCGACCTCGGCGGCCGGTGTGCGCAGGCCCTGCCTCCCGATGGTGGTGTTGGTGGCGACGATCCCGGCGAGCCCGAGTTCGACGGCCAGGTCGGCGACGGCGTCGATATCGGTGTCGGCGAGGTCGGGGGCGATCTTCACCAGTACAGGCACCGTCACCTCCTGGAGTACCGCTGCAAGGATCGGGCGCAGCGAGTCGACGGCCTGCAGATCACGGAGTCCGGGCGTGTTCGGTGAGCTGACGTTGACCACCACGAAGTCGGCGTGGGGTCCGAGAAGCCGTGCGGACAGCCGATAATCGTCGACGGCCTCGTCGACGGGCACCACTTTGGTCTTGCCGATGTTGGCGCCGATCGGGACGCGCACCGGCCCGGGGCGGGCCGCTCGTAGGTGGTCGGCGGCGACCTCTGCGCCGGGATTGTTGAAGCCCATCCGGTTGATCAGCGCGCGATCGCGTGGCAGTCGGAACAACCGTGGAGCGGGATTGCCCGGTTGCGCGCGACCGGTGATGGTGCCGATCTCGGCGAAGCCGAAACCCAGCTGCCCCCAGGCGTTCACGGCCGTGGCCGACTTGTCGAAGCCGGCGGCCAGTCCCAGCGGGGCGGGGAAGTCGACGCCGAACACCCGTTGCCGCAGGATCGGGTCGTGCCGTGCGAGCAGACGCGCCGACAGTGCGCGCAGGGCAGGCACGCGCATCGTGGCGACGATGGTGGCCGAGATGATGCGATGGATGCGTTCGGGCGGGAGCAGGAACATCAGGCGCAGCAGCACCGGATACAGTGCCCGATTGAGGCGGGTCAGCATGCCCGGACGCCGTGCTCGGGGTGCGCGTGGTCTGACTGAGAACCATTGGAGGACAAGCTATTCCGGGTGTTCTCGGTGCCGGTGCCGGTGCCGGCACCGATGTCGGGGCCGTGATCGCGCGGCGCCCGCCGACGCTTCAGCAGCACCTTGCGGGTGCCGTCGGAATACAGCCGCACGCGGGACAGTTCCCACCCGCCGAATTCGGCCTCCAACGACAACCGCATCGACGCGGTGACGCGGGTGACGTCCGGGGGTAGTCGCACCAACAGACACTCGTAGTCCTCGGAGGTGACCTCCCAGCCGCGCGGATAGCGTGCCCCGTTGCGCACGCCCGCGCGTCCCGATCCGACGGACACCTGCCCCGGCCGCCTCGTCATCGGGCGGCTCCGGTGGTTGCGGGAGCGGTGGTCGCCGAGGTGGTCGCGGCACCGGTCGCGGTGGCCGGCACCGGCGCACCGCCGGTCTGTGCAGCTGTCGTGACCACCTGGATTCCTCCGTCTCGGGCCGAGAGCACGAACACCGTCCCGCTCGCGTCGTCGACGACGATCGCATCCGGTTGGGCGACCGCGGCGAATCGATGCTTCTCGGCCGGTTCGCCGGTGGCGAGGTCATAGGCCACCACTTCGTTGTTGCCCGTCGTCGAGACCCACAGGAGATTGCGGGCGTCGTCGTAGTCTACGGCGTAGGGGCCATCGGACACCGGATAGCGGAACCGCATCACCAGCGGTGATCCGAAGAATCCGACGATCTCGTCGTCCCGGGTGTTGGCCACGAGCACGCGACCGTAGTGGTCGACGGCGGAGTTGGTGGCACCGTTTCCGGCTCGAAGCGCCGGCCCGAGATCACCGTTGCCCAGATCGACGGGGGTCACCGAGGATTGCGCGCGGTCGAGTACCACGACCTGCTCGCCGGGTAGATCGGCGCCCGGTGGCGAGACGGTGATGTCGTCGACGCGGACGAATCCGGCGATGTCACGTTGTTGGGCCAGATCGCGATCGAGGACGAGCACGTGGCCGTTCTCCGTGCCGACCAGGGTGCGACCGTCGGAGGTGCGGGCCAGGGCGCTGGGGTTCTCGGTGCGCAGGACGTCGCTGCGCACCTGACCGTCGGGGCTGATTCGCACGACGTGGCCCGGGCCGACACCGATGAAGCCGCCGTCACCGGTGCCCACGAGGTGGGTGAGCGCGGGGGTTGCGACGGATGTCGCTGTGGGAAGTGCCCCGGGAGTCGCCGACGCGGCTGCGGTCATGGCCGACTCGTCGAAGCGCAGGACGGCGGTGCCGCCGGGACCGATCACCGCCAAGCGCCCGTCCGACAGCGCGGGCGACGCGGATCCGGCGGGGGTGGGGACGGTCAGGCCGGCGGGCGTGCGTGGTACACCCGGCGGTGCGGGACTCGCGGATGCCGGGGTGACGGTGGCCACATCTGTGGGGGTCTGCGAACCGCTGGAGGAGTTGCATGCCGCGACGACGAGTGCGGCCGCGGCGAGCGGGACGAGCAGACCGATGGTCCGGCGAGCGCTGGTACGGGCCGTGGCGCGGGATCGACTGGCAGACATGCCACCCATCTTGCACACACCCCTGTGGGGTCCGGTCGCCGCGGGTCGGCAGTGGAGCCGGAGCCCTGACGGTTCTCGGTATCGAGGGGATCGGACAAATCCCGCGTAGCATCGACCGCCGTGACCGACACCATGACGTGGGCCCAGTCGATCGTCCTCGGCGCCATCCAGGGCCTCACCGAATTCTTGCCGATCTCGTCCTCGGGACACCTGCGCATCGCCTCGGAATTGATGTTCGGGGAGGATGCCGGGGCGTCGTTCACCGCGGTGACCCAGCTGGGCACCGAGGCCGCGGTGCTCGTCTTCTTCGCCCGTGACATCGCCCGGATCGTGCTCGCGTGGTTTCGCGGGTTGCTCGCCCGCGACGAGCGTGGGCTCGATTACCGCGTCGGGTGGTACGTGATCCTCGCGACCATCCCGATCGGTCTGATCGGTTTCCTGCTCAAGGACGAGATCCGTTCGGCGGCCCGCAATCTGTGGCTGGTCGCGACGGTGCTGATCCTGTTCTCGGGGGTGTTCTGGCTGGCCGAACGTCTCGCGACCCAACGCCGCTCGATGGAGCAGTTGACGCTGCGTGACGGGATCGTCATGGGTCTGGCGCAGTGTCTGGCGCTGGTTCCGGGCGTCTCCCGGTCGGGGGCGACGGCCAGCGCAGGCCTGTTCCTCGGGCTCGAACGCGAGGCCGCGTTCCGCTTCTCGTTCCTGCTCGCCATCCCGGCGGTGCTGGCGTCGGGACTGTTCAGCATCCCCGACGCCATCCATCCGACCGGTGGCGGGATGGAGGCCGCCGGAGCTCAGTTGGTGGTGGCCACCCTCGTCGCGTTCGTGCTCGGCTATGTCTCGATCGCCTGGCTGCTGCGCTTCGTCAGCCACCACTCGATGAACTGGTTCGGCGGCTATCGGGTCATCCTGGGTCTCGTCGTGATGGGCCTGTTGGCCAGCGGTGTCATCGACGCCACATGACACCGGTGTCATCGACGCCACATGACACGGTGTCATCGACGCCACATGACCTGGAGCCGTCAGCTCGCCCACCGGGACCGATGTGCTGTGTTTCCTGCGGATGCATAAGGTTGGGGCATGACCGTGATCCTCGTGCGCCACGGACGTTCCACGGCCAACACCTCCGGGGTGCTCGCGGGACGCACTCCCGGCGTGGCCCTCGACGACAAGGGCCGGGGGCAAGCCGCCGAGCTCGTCGACCGTCTGCAGCCATGTCTGGCCGCGATCACCGCGGTCGCCCGGTCACCACTGCAGCGGTGCGCCGAGACGATGGGCCCGCTGCTGGCCGCTCTGGCCGACGCGGGACACGATGTGCCGGAGATCGTCGTCGACGATCTCGCGGAGGTCGACTACGGTGCGTGGACGAACCGCACGATCGGCGAGTTGCTGAAGGAGCCACTGTGGAGAACCGTGCAGCAGCATCCGTCCGCAGCGGTCTTTCCCGACGGTGAGGGCCTGGCCACCGTGCAGGCACGGGCGGTCGCGGCGGTTCGTGCTCTCGACCGCGAGTACGGCGGATCGGACGGGGCCGGGGTGTGGGTGGCCTGTTCGCACGGCGATGTGATCAAGGCGATCGTCGCCGATGCCATGGGGATGCATCTCGATTCGTTCCAACGCATCGTCGTCGAGCCCGCCTCGGTGAGCATCATCCGCTACGGCGATACCCGGCCCTACGTGCACACGGTGAACTCGACGAAGACCTTGTCGGTGCCAATCCGGCCACCGGCGTCCAACGATGCGGTGATCGGCGGCGACACCGGTTCCGACGACGCGAGCCCACCACCATCTGCCGGGCCCGCCGACATCGAACCGCAGCCGGAGGCACCGGTGGCCGCGGGGACCGGCCGGGACGGATAATGACCACACAGCGTAAGGAGGTGGGTGATGTCACGAGCGATACACGTGTTCCGCAGTCCTGACCGATTCGTCGCGGGTACCGTCGGGCAGCCCGGTGACCGCACGTTCTACCTCCAGGCCGTGCACGAGGCGCGCATCATCAGCGTCGTCCTGGAGAAGCAGCAGGTCCAGATTCTCGCCGAACGGATCGGCGCCCTGCTCGAGGAGATCCATCGGCGTTTCGGGACCCCGATTCCGCCGGAGGCCGAGCAGGTCAACGACCTCAGTCCGCTCGTCATGCCCGTCGATGCCGAGTTCCGGGTCGGCACCATGGGGCTGGGGTGGGATGCCGAATCCGAGGCGGTCGTGGTGGAGTTGCTCGCCATCACCGAGGGCGAGTTCGACGAGAGCGTGGTCCTCGACGACACCGACGAGGGCCCGGACGCGGTGCGCGTGTTCCTCACGACGCGCGCCGCCCGCGAGTTCGCCGCCCGATCCACCCGGGTGATCTCGGCGGGCCGACCCCCGTGCCCGCTCTGTGGCGAACCGCTCGACGACCAGGGGCACCTCTGTGTACGGACCAATGGCTACAAGCGTGATGCCGAACTGAGCAAGTCGCTGGACTTCATCGATCCCGAGGTGTTCAACGGGCTCACCGACGGTCCGCCGCTGCTCGGTGACGACGAGAACCCGCCGTCCGACGACCCGGGCGGCGACAGCAGCGACGATCCCGACGCAGGTCCGGAGGGTGGCTCCCGATGACCGCGGTGGCGGTGTCGTGACCGAGCGCCGGACCGAGCACCAGCGCGCGGCCGCGCCATGAGCGCCGTGGGCGCTTCCGGTGTGCCGCAACCCGATTCGCACCCGGAGTCGGGGGCCGACGCCGCCGATGACACCGATGTCGCCGAGGATGCAGTGCTGCGCGCTGGCGAACTCACGATCATAGGCCGCATCCCGACGGCCAGCAATGCCACCCTGGTGTGCGACGCCGTCGTCGGCGACCGCGCGGTGCGATGTGTCTACAAGCCGGTGCGCGGCGAGATCCCGCTGTGGGACTTCCCCGACGGCACCCTGGCCGGACGAGAAGTCGCGTCCTATCTGATCTCGCAGTCGCTGCGATGGGACGCGATCCCGACGACCGTGCTGCGCGATGGACCGCTCGGGGTGGGGATGGTGCAACGGTGGATCGACACCCCGGATCCCGATGACCCCGAATTGCCGGCTCCGAGAATCGATCTGGTGGATCTTTGTCCGCCCGACGCGGTGCCCGACGGATATCGGTCCATCCTGCGTGCCCTGGACGGGCGGGGAGAACCGGTCGAATTGGTGCACGCCGACGATCCGCGTCTGCTGCGTATGGCCGTGCTCGACGTGCTCCTCAACAACGCCGACCGCAAGGGCGGTCACGTGCTCGAAGGGCTCGACGGCGGGGTGTACGGCGTCGATCACGGCATCTGCCTGCACAGCGAGGACAAACTGCGCACGGTGCTGTGGGGTTGGGCGGGCGAACCCGTTCCGGCGCACCTGCTCGCCGATGTCGTCGGCCTCGCCGAGGCACTGGAAACCACGTCGTCGACGTTGCGCACCGACCTGGCCCGGCACATCACCGTCGACGAAATCGACGCGTTGACCATCCGCGCACTGGTACTCGCCGAGACCGAGACCATGCCGCTTCCGCCGGGCCATCGGCCCATTCCCTGGCCCCCGTTCTGAATCGTCGCCGCGCCCACCCGCGTCGATGACCCGTGGCCCCCGTCCGCGATCCCTGGCGAGCCCGCCATACAGTGGACGCATGCATTCGTGGCCCGATCCCGCGGTTCCCGCCGTCCCCGGCGCCGGACCCGCGCTCCGACTCTTCGACACCGCGGGCGCCGCGGTCCGCCCCGTCGCCCCGGGCCCCACGGCCACCATGTACGTGTGCGGGATCACCCCGTACGACGCCACCCATCTGGGGCACGCCGCAACGTATCTGACTTTCGACATGGTCAATCGCGTGCTGCGCGATCAGGGCCACGACGTGCACTACGTGCAGAACATCACCGACGTCGACGACCCGCTCTTCGAGCGCGCCGAGCGCGACGGGGTGGACTGGCGCGACCTCGGCAGTGAGCAGATTCAGCTGTTCCGCGACGACATGACCGCGCTACGGGTGCTCCCACCTCGCGACTACATCGGCGCGATGGAATCGGTCGGCGAGGTCGTGGAGATGGTCGGCAAACTCCTGGCCTCGGGGGCGGCCTACGTCGTCGACGATCCCGAATTCCCCGACGTCTACTTCCGCATCGACGCCACCGAGCAATTCGGCTACGAGTCGGGATACGACCGGGAAACGATGCTGCGGTTCTTCGCCGAACGCGGGGGGGACCCGGATCGCGCGGGCAAACGGGATCGGCTCGACGCGGTGCTGTGGCGTGCCGAACGACCTGGCGAACCCGCCTGGGATGCGCCGTTCGGGCGTGGACGGCCCGGCTGGCACATCGAGTGTTCGGCGATCGCACTGAACCGGCTCGGCATCGAGTTCGACATCCAGGGCGGCGGCAACGACCTGATCTTCCCGCATCACGAGTTCTCTGCCGCGCACGGCGAGGCATTGACCGGATCCCGGCGCTTCGCACGGCATTACGTCCACACCGGCATGGTCGGACTCGACGGTGAGAAGATGTCCAAGAGCCGTGGCAACCTCGTTTTCGTCTCACGGTTGCGGGCGCAGGGTGTCGACCCGGCCGCGATCCGGCTCGCACTGCTCGCCGATCATTATCGCGGCGACCGGATGTGGACCGATGCCGTCCTGACGATCGGCGCCGAGCGGCTCGCGCGCTGGCGACGTGCCGTCACAGGCGGCAAGGGCCCCGACGCGACGCCGGTGATCGAGCGGATTCGCGTGCATCTCGCCGACGACCTCGACACCCCCAAGGCACTCGACGCGGTCGACGGTTGGTGTCGTGACGTGGAGCAGGGGATCGGTGGGGACACCGCGGCGCCGGAGGCGCTCGCCACCGCGGTCGACGCGCTGCTCGGTGTGAGCCTGGCCTGACTGCTCGGCCCGACCCGTCGAAGGCGACCTCGGGTGGTTGTCGGGGCCGCCGGGTGAGTAAGGTTTGCGCGTGGCTCGTGTGCAGGAGATCAATCCCGACACCGCAACCGGGGTGTGGACCGTGCAGACCCGGACGTCGACCTACCTCATCGACTTCGATGAGATGACGCTGCTGCGCGCACCCGGTGTGGGCAGCACCGACAGCGAGGAGTGGGCGGTGAGCACGCTGCGCCGCGACTCCGAGGACATCCCGCTGCTCGGGGTGAAGTCCTGCCGGGTCGGGGAGTCCGCACAGTTCTGGGTGCGTGCCGCCGACGACCCCGACGTCCGGACGTGGCGGATCACCACGCCGGTCGTGTCGATCGAACGGATCGGCTGAGCCTCAGCCGCCGAACGACCCGGGCCCGCCGCGTCTCTTGAGGTAGCGCTCGAACTCCGCGGCCAGTGCGTCCCCGTCGATCTTGGCCATCACCTCGTCGGTGTCGATCTCGGCGTCGCCGCGCTCCTCGAGCCCCCGGACGTAGTCGGCGATCTCCTCGTCGTCCTCGGTCATCTCGGTGACCGCCTGCTCCCACTCCTCGGCCTGCTCGGGCAGCGTGCCCAGCGGCACCTCGATGTCGAGCACCTCCTCGACGCGGTTCAGCAGCGCGACCGTCGCCTTCGGATTCGGCGGGGTCGAGACGTAGTGGGGGACCGCGGCCCAGAACGCCACCGCGGGCAGTCCGGCCTGCACGAACAGGTCCTGCAGCACCCCGGTGATGCCGGTGGGTCCCTCGTAGCGGCTCTCCGCGAGGTTGTATCGAGCGGCCGCCTCACTGCTGTAGGCACTGCCGGTGACCGGCACCGGTCGGGTGTGCGGGGTGTCGGCGAGCAGGGCGCCGAGCATCACGGTGGTCTCCACGTCGAGGGCTTCGGCGTAGGAGACGATCTCGGCGCAGAAACCACGCCACCGCATGTTGGGTTCGATACCGCGCACGAGTACGATGTCCCGGTCGGCCCCTTGCGGGCTGCAGTAGGAAATGGATGTGGTCGGCCAGTCGATTCGGCGGGTCACCCCGTCGATCTGTTTGATCGTCGGACGGTTCACCTGGAAGTCGTAGTAGTCGTCGGAGTCGATCTCCGCGAGTGGACGCGCGTCCCACATGAGCGCAAGGTGCTCCACGGCGCTGCTCGCGGCATCGCCGGCATCGTTCCAGCCCTCGAAGGCGGCCAGCAGGATGGGTTTGCGCAAGCGGGGAAGGTTCGACATCTGCTCGGCGTTCACTGATCCAGCCTACGACCGAACCCAAGAGAGAGCGAACTACTCTGAACACCATGTCGTCGCACACGCCGAACCCGGGAAACCACGACACCACCTTCCTGTCGGCCATGGCGCGCCGCGTGTTGGTCGGCGACGGCGCGATGGGGACCATGCTGCAGGCAGCCGACCTCACACTCGACGATTTCGCAGGTCTCGAGGGTTGTAACGAGATCCTCAACGACACCCGGCCCGACGTCCTCGAGCAGATCCATCGGGCCTACTTCGAGGCGGGCGCTGATGCGGTGGAAACCAATACCTTCGGCTGCAACCTGTCCAATCTCGGCGACTATGACATCGCCGACCGCATCCGTGAACTGTCCTACAAGGGGACAGCGATCGCGCGGGGCGTCGCCGACGAGATGGGCCCCTCGGCCGACGGTACCGCCCGGTTCGTCCTCGGATCCATCGGTCCGGGAACCAAACTCCCGAGTCTCGGGCACACCACCTTCGGTGTGATCCGCGACGCCTACTTCGAGTGCGTCGCCGGCATGCTCGACGGTGGGGCCGACGCCGTCCTCATCGAGACCTCGCAGGATCTGCTGCAGGTCAAGGCCGCAGTGGTGGCCGCACGTGCGGCGATGGACGAGCTCGGCCGACGGATCCCGATCATCTCCCACGTCACCGTGGAGACCACCGGGACAATGCTGCTCGGCTCCGAGATCGGAGCGGCGCTGGCCGCCATCGAACCGCTCGGTGTCGACATGATCGGACTCAACTGCGCGACCGGGCCCGCGGAGATGAGCGAGCATCTGCGGTACCTGTCCCGCCACGCCCGGATCCCGGTGTCGGTGATGCCCAACGCGGGGCTGCCGCAACTGGGGCCCAACGGTGCGGAGTATCCGCTGCAGCCCGACGAATTGGCCTCGGCGCTCAGCACTTTCGTCGGTGAGTTCGGATTGGCCTTCGTCGGCGGCTGCTGCGGCACCACCCCCGAACACATCCGTCAGGTGGCCGCCGCGGTCGCCGAGACCACCAAGGCCGATCGCGCCCCGGCACACATCTCGGAGACGTCCTCGCTCTACTCCGCGGTTCCGTTCGATCAGGACGCCAGCTTCCTGGTGATCGGCGAACGCACGAACTCCAACGGCTCCAAGGCATTCCGTGAGGCGATGCTCGCCGAGGACTATCAGCGCTGCCTCGACATCGCCAAGGAGCAGACCCGCGACGGCGCACACATGCTCGACCTCAATGTCGACTACGTGGGCCGTGACGGTGCTGCGGACATGACCGCCCTGGCGAGTCGGTTCGCGACCTCGTCGACGCTGCCCATCATGCTGGATTCGACCGAACCGGAGGTCATCCGCGCCGGACTCGAGGCGCTCGGTGGCCGATGCGCGGTCAACTCGGTGAACTACGAGGACGGCGATGGGCCGGAGTCGCGCTTCTCGCGCATCATGTCACTGGTCGTCGAACACGGTGCCGCGGTGGTCGCGCTGACCATCGACGAGGAGGGGCAGGCGCGCACCGCGGACTGGAAGATCCGCGTCGCCGAACGTCTGATCGCCGACATCACCGGCAACTGGGGCCTCGCCGAGGAGGACATCATCCTCGACACCCTCACCTTCCCGATCTCGACGGGGCAGGAGGAGGTTCGCCGCGACGGCATCGAGACCATCGAGGCGATCCGCCGGCTGCACGAGGCGCATCCCGACGTCCACTTCACCCTGGGGATCTCGAACATCTCCTTCGGCTTGAACCCGGCGGCGCGGCAGGTGCTCAACTCGGTGTTCCTACACGAATGCGTGCAGGCCGGACTCGACACGGCGATCGTGCACGCGTCGAAGATCCTGCCGATGAACAAGATTCCCGACGAACAGCGCGACGTCGCACTCGATCTGGTCTACGACCGTCGCGGGGCGGCGGGCACACACAGTGAGGGCCGCGAGGACTACGACCCGCTGCAGAAGCTGATGGAGTTGTTCGAGGGCGTCTCGGCGGCCTCGGCCCGCGAGTCGCGCGCGCAGGAGCTCGCACGCCTGCCGCTGTTCGAGCGGCTCGAGCGGCGCATCGTCGACGGTGAACGCAACGGCCTCGAGGCCGATCTCGACGAGGCGATGACCCAGAAACCGCCACTGGAGATCATCAACGAGACCCTGCTGTCCGGGATGAAGACCGTCGGTGAGTTGTTCGGCTCCGGTCAGATGCAGTTGCCCTTCGTGTTGCAGTCCGCCGAGGTGATGAAAACGTCTGTGGCACATCTGGAACCACATATGGAGGCCACCGGCGAGGACGGCAAGGGTCGCATCGTGCTGGCCACCGTGAAGGGCGATGTGCACGACATCGGCAAGAACCTCGTCGACATCATCTTGTCCAACAACGGGTACGAGGTCGTCAACATCGGTATCAAACAACCGATCTCGACGATCCTCGAGGTCGCCGAGGACAAGCGGGCCGACGTGATCGGCATGTCGGGCCTGCTGGTCAAGTCGACGGTGGTGATGAAGGAGAACCTCGAGGAGATCAACGCCCGGGGGCTCGCCGACAACTACCCGGTGCTCCTCGGCGGTGCCGCCCTGACCCGCGCCTACGTCGAGAACGACCTTTCCGACACCTACGAGGGCCAGGTCCATTACGCGCGGGATGCCTTCGAGGGCTTGCGGTTGATGGACGAGATCATGGCGTTCAAACGCGGCGGCGGGTCGGTCCCGGAGAGCGCCGATTCCCTCGCTGCGGCGAAGAAAGCAGCCGAACGCAAGGCGCGACACGAACGCTCACAGCGGATCGCCGCCAAACGCAAGGCCGCCGAGACGCCTGTCGAGGTGCCCGCACGCTCGGATGTCATCGCCGACAACGAGATCCCGACCCCGCCGTTCTGGGGCACCCGGATCATCAAGGGAATCCCGGTCGCGGACTACCTCCAGCTACTCGATGAACGCGCACTGTTCTTGGGACAGTGGGGATTACGCGGTGCGCGCGGAGGCAATGGACCCACCTACGAAGAACTCGTCGAGACCGAGGGCCGACCCCGTCTGCGTGAATGGATCGATCGCCTCTCCACCGAGGGCATCCTCGCGCACGCAGCTGTGGTGTACGGCTACTTCCCGGCGGTCAGCGACGGCGATGTGGTGCACATACTCACCGAGCCGACACCCGACGCGCCGACCCGGTTCTCGTTCACGTTCCCGCGGCAGCAGCGGTCACGGTTCCTGTGCATCGCCGACTTCGTCCGCTCCCGCGAGGCGGCGCTGGCCGACGGGCGCGTCGATGTGCTGCCGTTCCAGTTGGTGACCATGGGGCAGCCGATCGCCGACTTCGCCAACGAGTTGTTCGCACGCGACGCCTATCGCGACTATCTCGAGGTGCACGGGATCAGCGTGCAGCTCACCGAGGCGCTGGCCGAGTACTGGCATCAGCGGGTCCGTGGTGAACTGGCGTTCGCCGACCGCGCCGTCGACGCCGAGGATCCCGACAACGCGCAGGGCTTCTTCGACCTCGAATATCGGGGTGCGCGTTTCTCGTTCGGGTACGGGGCATGCCCCGACCTCGAGGACCGCGTCAAGATGATGGAGCTCCTCGAGCCCGAACGCATCGGAGTGCACCTGTCGGAGGAACTGCAGCTGCATCCCGAGCAATCGACCGATGCCTTCGTGCTGCACCACCCGGAGGCAAAATACTTCAACACCTGAGTACGTCAACACCTGAGTGCTTCGCACCCGAGCACGGCGCGAGGTCAGCGTAGGGCCGCGGTCAACGGCGGCACCACCTGCTTCTTGCGGGAGACCACCCCAGGCAGGTGTGCATGGCCGTCGACGACGGTGACCGAGAAGGATTTCTCGACTGCGGCGACGGGTTCGCCGACCACGAGGAGTTCCGAATCCCCGCGGAGCACGTCGGTGACGAACAGCAGCAACAGATCCTCACCCGCCCGGACGCGCTCGGCCTCCATGGCCGCGAGGAACTCGTCGCGCCGGTCGAGGACCTCGGTGGGATCGGTGCTCGAGATCTGTGACAGACGCACCTGCGTGGTGCCCAGCGTGTAGCTCTTCGCGTCCCGGTCGATGAGTTCGGCGGCTCCGAGATCGCCGAGCGCGGCGCCGGCGCGCAGCAGGGCGTCGCCGTAGGTGTCGAGGTCGATCCCGGCGATGCCGGCGAGCTCGGCCGCGACCCGGCGGTCGTCGTCGGTGGTGGTCACCGAGCGCAGCAGCAAGGTGTCGGAGATGATGGCCGACACCATCATCCCGGCGATCGCGCGGGGGATCGGCACCGCGTTCTCCGCGTACATGCGGGCCAGGATCGTGCAGGTGCATCCGACGGGTTCGACCCGGAAATACAGCGGGAGGACCGAGGTGAAGTTGGCCACACGGTGGTGATCGACCACGCGCAGGACGGTCACCTCGTCGATGTCGGCGACACTCTGCTGCCGTTCGTTGTGGTCGACGAGCATCACCTGATCGGTCTCCGGCCGAGCGCGTTCGATGACCCGGGGGGCGTCGACGCCGAAACAGGCCAACGCATGGGCGGTTTCGGGATTCGGCGGGCCGAGCGCGACCGCGTGGGCGTCGGTTCCGAGTGCCACCTCGAGCCAGGCGAGAGCCAGCGCCGACGCGATGGCGTCGGTATCGGGATTGCGATGTCCGAAGACGAGAACCGTCATGCCGCCGTCCTCACGGTTGCCGGGGGTGTGCGAGGCGAACACTACGCGGATCGCCGCGCGCGGGGGCGGGGCCATTCGATTCCCAGCGTGCGTCCACCGGCCTCCCAGCTTCGGTGTCCACCCTTGGTGTCATGACCTCTGCGACCCTTCCGGACACCGAGGTGTCCGACGCCGGAGACGAACCGACGACCGACATCGGACCTTCTCGCACCGCGCCGACGTGGGCACGATGGCTCGTGCTGGGCGCCCTGGTGGCCGTTGCACTCGGCGTGCGGTGGCACTTCCACTCGATGGAGACGATGGATTACCGGGCGTTTCTGTCGCGCTGGTACGAGACCCTCGACACACAGGGCTTCGGGGCGTTCAAAGAGCAGTTCGCCGACTACAACTACCCCTACCTCTACCTGATCTGGTTGCTCACCGTCGTCCACGCTCCGACGCTGATCGGCATCAAGGCACTCTCGGTGACCTTCGATCTCGTCCTGGGCTTCTTCGCCTACCGGATCGTCGCCCTGCGCACCGATCGACTTCACCCCTGCGTGCCTTGGCTTTCGGCGTGATCCTGTTCCTCCCGTCGGTGATCGCCAACAGCGCGTGGTGGGGTCAGGCCGACGCGATCTATTCGGCATTCGCGGTCGGTGGCATCTACTTCTTGCTGCGCGCGCAGCGCGAGGGCATCACCCACCGGGCGTATGTCCTGAACTCGTTGTGGGCGTGCACCTTCTTCGGACTGTCGTTGTCGTTCAAGCTGCAGGCGGTCTTCGTGCTGCCGATCCTGGCGTGGATGCTGCTACGCGGCAGGTTGCCGTGGTACACCCTCGCCGCGATTCCCGCGGTATTCGTCGCCGCGGTGCTTCCCGCCGTGGCGGTCGGCGCCCCGTGGTCCGATGCGCTGTCGGTGTATCTGCACCAGACCGACTCCTACAAACAACTCACCCTCGGGGCGGCCAACCTGTACCAACTGATCCCGATCTCCGGCGACGCCACCTGGCTGGCGCGCCTGGGCATCGGACTCGCCGCGGCGATCATCGTGATGTTCCTGGCGTGGTCGGTGTGGAAGAAGCCGCCGGTGACGCCCGCGTCGATCCTCGTGGTGGCGACCGCGTCGGCGGTGATCGTGCCGTTCCTGCTGCCGGCGATGCACGACCGGTACTTCTACCTGGCAGAAGTGCTCAGCGTGATCATGGCGTTCTACCTGCCGCTGCGCTTCGTGATCATCCCGATTCTCATCCAGGCCGCGGCGATCGGTGTGTACCACTCCTCACTGAGCGGGGATCAGGGGCAGGGCTTCGGTGCCGGCCGCGGTTTCGGTGGTCAGGGTTCCGGGGGTGGCCAGGGTTTCGGGGGTGGTCAGGGCTTCGGCGGGGGTCGGGGCTTCGGCGGTGGCCAGGGCCCCGGTCGAGAGCACGGCTTCGGCGGCGGATCGGGCGGCGGATGGCACGGCGATACCGGTGGTCAGCCCGGAGCCGGGGCACCGGGTGGTGGTGCCCCGGGCGGCACCGGAGGAGGTGCGCCCGGCGGACACGGTGGCTCCGGTGGTTACACCTCCGGGCGAGGCGACACCGCGCTCGGCATCTACGCGTCGATGATGGGGCTGGCCGCGCTCGGGCTTGTTTGGGCGGTGGCCGACACCCTGCGGCGAGCTCGCGGAGCGGTCCTCGGCCGGTGACCGGGGTCACCGGATTGGGTGTGATCACCGCTCGTCGGCGATGATTCTCTCGTGCCGACAACCGCCGATCGTCGTACTCCCGACGCCGTCCTCTGGGACATGGACGGCACCCTGCTCGACTCGGAACGCCTGTGGGACATCGCCGTCGCCGAACTCTCGCTGCGACACGGCTATCCGATGACCCCGGGACTGCGGGAGTCGACGCTGGGCAACTCCATGGACGACGCACTCGACAAGGTCTACGACGCCGCCGGACTCTCGGCGGCCGAGCGTGATCACGCCCGCGACGAACGCTGGCTGCTCGACCGGGTCGCCGAACTGTTCGCCGACGACCTGCCGTGGCGACCGGGCGCCCGCGAGACGCTGGAACTCGTAGCCGCGGCCGGTATCCCGATGGCACTGGTCACCAACACCGTCCGCGAACTGACCGAGCTCGCCCTCGACACCCTCGACCGGCGGTTCTTCGCCGTCACGGTGTGCGGCGACGAGGTCGCCACAGGCAAGCCGGCACCGGATCCGTATCTGCGGGCGGCGGAGCTCCTCGGGGTCGACGCCCGCCGATGCCGCGCGGTCGAGGATTCGCCGACCGGGACCTCGTCGGCGACCGCAGCCGGATGCACGACGCTCGTGGTGCCCTCGACGGCGCCGATTCCGCCGGGTCCGCTGCGGGAGTTCCGGACCTCGCTCGTCGGGGTCACCCTCGCCGAACTCGAAACAGCCCACGTGCGAGGATAGGAACTCGTGAAAACCTTCGACGAGCTGTTCGCCGAGCTGACCGACAAGGCACAGACCCGGCCGGCCGGCAGCGGAACCGTCGCCGCTCTCGACGCGGGCGTGCACACCCTCGGCAAGAAGATCATCGAGGAGGCCGGCGAGGTGTGGCTCGCCGCCGAGCACGAGTCCGATGAGTCGCTCGGTGAGGAGATCTCCCAGCTCATCTACTGGTTGCAGGTGATGATGATCAAGCGCGGTCTCTCGCCGGCCGACGTCTACCGCCATCTGTAGGTCGCGCCCGATCCGGCGCGGCCCATCGCCCGTCATCCCCTCAGCTCACCGGCTACCCCTGGAGTGATCATGCTGCGAGTCGCAGTACCCAACAAAGGCGCGCTGTCGGAGTCGGCGGCCGCCGTCCTGGCCGAGGCCGGCTACCGCAAGCGGACCGACAGCAAGGACCTGACCGTCCTCGACATCGCCAACGACGTCGAGTTCTTCTTTCTGCGTCCCAAGGACATCGCCATCTATGTCGGCGCCGGGACCCTCGACCTGGGCATCACCGGCCGCGATCTCGCGCGCGACTCGGGCGCCGAGGTCGACGAGGAGCTCGCCATGGGGTTCGGCAGCTCCACCTTTCGCTATGCGGCACCGGGCGATCAGGAGTGGACCGTCGCCGACCTCGCAGGCAAACGGATCGCGACGTCATATCCGAATCTCGTCCGCGCCGACCTGGCCTCGCGCGGACTGGAGGCCGAGATCATCCGCCTCGACGGAGCGGTCGAGATCTCCATCCAGCTCGGCGTGGCCGACGCGATCGCCGATGTCGTCGGATCCGGACGGACGCTGCGTCAGCACGGACTGGCCGCGTTCGGTGAGTCGCTGTGTGACTCCGAAGGCGTGCTGATCAGTCGTGCCGGTACCGACACCGACAAGCGCGCACGGCAATTCGTCAAACGTGTGCAGGGCGTGGTGTTCGGTCAGCAGTACGTGATGATCGACTACGACTGCCCCCGCGGCATCTTCGATCAGGCCATCGCGCTGACCCCGGGCCTCGAATCGCCGACCGTCTCACCGATGGCCGACCCGGACTGGGTCGCCGTGCGCGCGATGGTGCCGCGCAAGAGCCACCAGAACCTGATGGACGAACTCTCCGAACTCGGTGTGCGGGCGATCCTGGCCTCCGACATCCGGTCCTGCCGGTTCTGAGCCTTACGGGCGTAGGCCGCCGGTTGCCACTCAGCGGCCGTCGAGCAGCACCGTCTGCGCGGACCGTCCGATGAACCCGTCCGCGTCGTAGAGATCGGCGAAGGTCGCGCCGAATCCGTCGGAACCCGCGGCCAACTCGGCGTCGATGCCGAGCCACTGCCCGGACGGCACCGTTGAGAAGTGCACGGTTGTGTCGGTGTTCATCCACGTCCACTCGTCCGGACGCAATCGGGTGCCGAGGCCGTTGGCGACGTCGACGACGGTCATGATCGATTGCAGATCGGAGATCTTCTCCCCGGCGACGAGTTCGACCGCCGGCCGTAGCCAGACCGCCGGTGTGGCGCCGAGCCTGCCCGTCGTGACCGCCGACTCCGTCGAGCCGATGAATCCCTCGGTGCCCCAGTCGACCCCGAGTGAGCTATCCGCGGTGACGCCGACCTTCACATCGATGTCCTCGGGTGTCGGACGCAGCGGCGACTGGGGACGCACCGCGATCGTCGAGGTGTCGTGGGCGCGCAATCGCCACGCCACCGCCCGGGCCACCGGACGATACGAGCCGTCGGGTTGGACGACCTCGAGGTCGGCGGCGACCATGCTGATGCGGCGGCCCGGCCGGATCACCTGCGCCCGAACCCGATTCATCTCGAGCCCGACCGCACCCAGGATCTCGGTGGTCACTCGGGTGAAGTGCATCGACGTCTCCGGCGCCGCGTGCTCGAGCGCCCGCATCAACAGTCCGGTGGGAGGACCCCCGTGCTGGATGTCCGACGACCACGGACTGATGGTCGCCGACGTCGGTCGAAAGTATTCGAACCCGTCCGAACCCGAACCCTCCGGAACGTAGTAACTGGTCTCCACGACCACAGCCTATGTGAGTCGGCATAGTCCGCTCCGGGGTGGGTACAGGCCGGGAGTCGAAGTCGGTTAAACGATCGCAACTGTTCGTCCGATCGGGTGAATCTTCGTGGATTTGCACCGGGTTCGACCGGTCAAACGTCCAGGATGAACTTCGTTCACCACCGTCGATCCGAGCATGTTGATCACGAACAGCGGGCAACATGACTCATTGATGGGAGCCCTGGTGGATCCGCGACGTCCACGCGGTGATCGATCGAGGGGAAGACGTCTTGTACGGAGTACGAAAGGCGGTCGCGAGTACGGCCGCCGGATGCGCGCTGTGTCTCGGTGCGGTCGTACCGATGACCCTGTCGGCGACCACTGCCGCAGCCGGTGCCGGAGTCGACGGCACCATCGCGTGGCTGGAGGACCAGGGTGTCGTGCGCGCGGCAACACCGGACGACTGTCCGGTCGCTCCCGCAGGCGACTCGTCCGGCGATCAGTCCGGGGTCACGACCCCGATTCCCGATCCGTGTCCGGATTGGCTGTCGGTCGGCGACCCCCATGCCGACCGCTCCGCGATCATCGTCGTCACACCCGGGACCGACGACGGCACGCTGTACCCGCGGATCAAGGGCATGCGCGCCGGTCGCGAGACCATCGTCATCGACTATCCCGAATCACTTGCCCCGCTCACCTCGGGACGGTCCGGCGCAGTGCTCCCGATCTTCGCGCCCACCTACGACCAGTCGCGCGATATCGCGGTCGACAACAATCTGACGGTGATGCAGGAGTTTCAGAAGCTTGCGCCCACCGCGCCCCACGTCGTCTACACCGGCTACTCCCAGGGCGCCGAAGCGCTGGGCAACGCTGCCGAACAGGCCGTCGGCTCGGGCTCGATCGACACGGCCAACTCGCACATCATTCTCATCTCCGATCCGCGCTCCCCGTGGGGGTTGAAGGCCTGGGCCGCCGAGCAACCGCTGGTGGGGGCGTTTTTCGAGGCGTTCGGTGCGGAATCCAACGGTGCTCGCGATCCGGGCGCGACGGGTGACCAACTGCCGGTGACCTCGGTGATCGTGGTGGGTGATCCGGTCGCCAACTTCCAGTGGGTCTGGTATCGGCCGGTGAGTTCGCTCCTCGTCGACGCGGCAGGCTTCATCACCATCCACTCCGGCATGGGCGCCGACAACTACGGGGACCTGATCGACTACAGCCAGGAACCGACCACGCTGTACAGCCAGGACGGCAACACCACCTACCTCGTCTATCAGCCTGATCACCATCCGTTGACGATGCTGGCGATGCTGGTCAACGACGAACTCGGGATCGGCTACGACACCGCCGACGTCGCGCGCTGGGACAAGGTCAACAACGCCTTCTATCCGCTGCAAGGCCCCGCCGTCGACAACGCGGCCGTACCGGTCGTGATCAGCCCGGACCAACGCACGGCATCGTCGCCACAAGCCCGGACCGCATCCGCACCCGACACCGCGGCGCCGCTGGGTGACACCGCGCCACCGAGCCAGCCCGCGCCACCGAGCCAGACCGCACCGCTGAGTCAGGCCGTCGCGCCGAGCGAGACCACTGCACCCCAACAGGATTCGGCGCTCACTGCACCGACGACCGCCGGGCGACATCGAGCGCCCGAGGCGCCCGGCGGCGACCAGACGTCCACCACCCAGACGGGAACCACCCAGACGGGAACCACCCAGACGGGGAGCGCCGGGACGGGGGAGCAGTCCCCGGCCGATCAGCCCGAACAGGGCGGGGGACGGCACCGCCTGCAGGGCAGTGGTCGGCACGCCGACACCGTGACCTCGGGTACGACAGGGACGGCAACAACAGGCACGGCCGGCGCAACTGACGGGGGCTCAGGCGACGGCGCTTCGGGCGCCACCAACGCCGGGTGACCTGACACACCACCCGGCCGAGCGTCGGCTCAGGCCGTGAAACCCGGTGGCGGACCGGGGTATTCGGGAATCTCGCCGCCGAACTCGGGGCACCGTTCGTGATGTTCGCAGTACCGGCACAGGCGTGATCGACGCGGCCGGAAGTCGCCGGAGGCGACGGCTGCCCGGATGGCCCGCCAGATCGCCGACAACGTGCGGCCGAAACGCTCGAGCTCGTCGCGATCGGGGGTGTAGGTGAGCACCTGCCCGTCGGACAGATACATCAGTTGCAGACGGGCGGGGACCACCCCCCGAATCCGCAGGATCGCCAGCGCGTAGAACTTCATCTGGAACAGCGCCTTGGCCTCATATGCCTCACCGGGCGCGCGACCGGTCTTGTAATCGACCACACGGATTTCCCCGGTGGGTGCGATGTCGATCCGATCGATGAAACCGCGCATGAGCACGTCATCGGCCTCGATCTCGACGTGTTCTTCCACCGCGGCCGCATCGAAGGCCGTCGGATTCTCCATCCGGTAGTAGTTCTCGATGAGTCCGTGCGCCTCGGCGAGGAAGGCCTCGTGATCGCCGGGTCCGATCAACTCGGCCAGCGTCGGATCGGCCTCGCACAGCGCCGCCCAGGCCCCCTCCACCAGAAAGTCCGCGGATTCCTGGGTGCGCAGTGACGCCGGCATGTCGAAGAGGTTCTCGAGTGCGGCGTGGACGACGGTTCCGCGGGTCTGGGCCTTCGTCGGTGTCTCCGGGAACCGGTCGATCGCACGATAGCGATAGAGAAGCGGGCATTGTTTGAAGTCGGCGGCACGAGAGGGTGACAGAGCCAACGGCCGACCGACGAGACCGCGCCCGGAGCCCGGCGCGGACACCTCGTCCGGGGTCGGGCCGCCCGCGGCCGGGGCGGGTGCAGCAGTGGCCTGGGTGGACCCGGGAGAAACTGTGGTCGTCACATTTGGCAGGGTAGGGCGCGGCTGTGACAAACCCGAGTACATCGGCGACAAACGCCGCGAGCGTCGGTGACAAGCGCCGCGCGCGGTGGGGGACCACATCCTCGACAGTGGAAACGTCCTGCCACAGTAGACAACACATGTAACACCAGCCCCGAGAGGAACACCCCCATGCTGCGCGAGAGCACCACCTGATGGCGTCGAGTGGCGTGTTCGTCGTCGGGGACCGGGTCCAGCTCACCGACGCCAAGGGCCGCAAGTTCACGGTGATCCTGGAAACCGGGAAACAGTTCCACACCCACCGCGGTGCGATCGCACACGACGACCTCATCGGCGCGCCCGAGGGGAGCATCGTCGCGGCGACGAGCGGAACCGAATACCTGGCGCTCCGTCCGCTCCTCGTCGACTACGTCCTGTCGATGCCCCGCGGTGCACAGGTCATCTACCCCAAGGATGCCGCGCAGATCGTGACCGAAGGTGACATCTTCCCCGGTGCGCGAGTGCTCGAGGCCGGTGCCGGGTCCGGTGCGTTGACCTGCTCGTTGTTGCGCGCCGTCGGCGAGCGTGGCGAGGTGACCTCGTACGAGATCCGCGAAGATCACGCCGAGCATGCCCAGCGCAATGTCGAGACGTTCTTCGGCGGCCATCCGGCGAATTGGTCGCTGGTGATCGACGATCTGGCGAATATCGCCGTCACCGAGCAATTCGATCGCGTCATCCTCGACATGCTCGCGCCGTGGGAGCCGCTCGATGTGGTGCGTTCGATCATGAAACCAGGCGGAGTCTTGACGGTTTATGTGGCGACGGTCACGCAATTGTCGCGTGTCATCGAGGCGCTGCGCGACCAGGAGTGCTGGACCGAGCCTCGGGCCTGGGAGTCGCTCGTACGTGACTGGAGCGCGGTCGGCCTCGCGGTCCGGCCCGAACACAAAATGCAAGGACACACCGCGTTTCTGATCACGGCACGACGATTGGCCGAGGGCACCACCACGCTCCGGCCGCAACGGCGCCCCACGCGGGGCTGAATCCGCGCACCGCCGCGCCGGAAACATCGCTAATACGTTGCGAAGACGCACATTTAACACACCATCAACATCTCTCCTCGCACAGTGCACGGCGATTCTTCTCTCCTGCCGGTAGCGTGGTGTTACGGCGCAAGCGCTCCATTGGGAGCGATTGCCGGGGAGAGGAGTCAGTAATGACCGAATCTGATCGCCATGAAGCCTCGGTGGAGAACACGGGCAGCAATGACCCGAGCGAGTCCACGCATGCGCGCGACGTCGACCCCGCGCGTACGCGCGACGTCGATGCGGGGGAGACGTTCACCCCTGCCTACACCCCGCCTCTGGCCGCGGCGCGTGCGGAACGGGAGCGCTCGGCGTTCACCCGGGCGTCGGATCCGAAGGATCTCCAGGATCGCGTCGACAACCTCACCGCCCGCAACGCCAAGCTCCTCGAAACCCTGAAAGAGGCGCGTCAGCAACTCGTCGCCCTGCGCGAAGAGGTCGACCGGCTCGGACAGCCCCCGAGTGGTTACGGCGTGCTGCTCGAGATCCATCCGGACCAGACCGTCGACGTGTTCACTTCGGGGCGCAAGATGCGCCTGACGTGCTCGCCGAACATCGACACCGAGGTGCTGCACAAGGGTCAGACCCTGCGCCTCAACGAGGCGCTGACGATCGTCGAGGCCTGCGACTTCGATTCGGTCGGCGAGATCAGCACGCTGCGTGAGGTTCTCGGTGACGGCAACCGCGCACTCGTCGTCGGGCACGCCGACGAGGAGCGCGTGGTGTGGCTGGCCGAGCCGTTACGTGGCGAGGTCGACGGCGAGGACGGCAAGCGTCGCAAGCTGCGCCCCGGTGACTCCCTGCTCATCGACACCAAGGCGGGCTTCGCCTTCGAGCGCGTCCCCAAGGCCGAGGTCGAGGATCTCGTGCTTGAGGAGGTGCCCGACGTCGGCTACGAGGACATCGGTGGCCTCGGTCGGCAGATCGAGCAGATCCGCGACGCCGTCGAGCTGCCGTTCCTGCACAAGGATCTCTTCCGCGACTACGCGCTGCGTCCGCCCAAGGGTGTGCTGCTCTACGGTCCTCCCGGCTGCGGTAAGACGCTGATCGCCAAGGCGGTGGCCAATTCGCTCGCCAAGAAGATCGCCCAGGTGCGCGGCGACGACGCCAAGGAAGCCAAGTCCTACTTCCTCAACATCAAGGGCCCCGAACTACTCAACAAGTTCGTCGGCGAGACCGAGCGACACATCCGCCTGATCTTCCAGCGGGCCAGGGAGAAGGCGTCGGAGGGGACCCCGGTCATCGTGTTCTTCGACGAGATGGATTCGATCTTCCGGACCCGTGGCTCCGGTGTCTCCTCGGACGTGGAGACCACCGTGGTCCCGCAGCTCCTCAGCGAGATCGACGGTGTCGAAGGCCTCGAGAACGTGATCGTCATCGGTGCCTCCAACCGTGAGGACATGATCGATCCCGCCATCCTGCGGCCGGGACGACTCGACGTGAAGATCAAGATCGAACGTCCCGACGCCGAGTCGGCGATCGACATCTTCTCCAAGTACCTCACCGAGTCACTACCGGTGCACGCCGACGACCTCGGTGAGTTCGGAGGCGACCGGACCGCATGCGTCAACGCGATGATCGAGAAGGTCGTCGAGCGCATGTATGCCGAGAGTGATGAGAACCGCTTTCTGGAGGTGACCTACGCCAACGGCGACAAAGAGGTCATGTACTTCAAGGACTTCAACTCCGGTGCGATGATCCAGAACGTCGTCGACCGGGCCAAGAAGTACGCCATCAAGTCGCAATTGGACACCGGCGCACCGGGTCTGCGGGTGCAGCACCTGTTCGACTCGATCCTCGACGAGTTCGCCGAGAACGAGGATCTGCCCAACACCACCAACCCCGACGACTGGGCCCGGATCTCGGGCAAGAAGGGCGAGCGGATCGTCTACATCCGCACGCTGGTCACCGGCAAGAGTTCGGGCGCGAGCCGCGCCATCGACACCGAGACCAACACCGGCCAGTACCTCTAGGTCGACACCGGTCCGGGACCGGCTCGGCGCTGCCCACTCCCGATTCGGGAGTGGGCAGCTCTCGTCCGACCCCCACCTGTGTCGTCGGCACCTTTCGCCGACACCCCCGATTTGTCCGTCATGCACACGACGAGGCGGGGACGGGTGGCCTCGGACGCATTAGAGTCTGTCGGTGATGAACAGCAGCGTCTCGATGATCCCCGGCCGGCTGACGGTCGCCGGGATCACGCACCGACTCGGCGATTCGCCACGGGTTCGTATCGGCCGTACCCCCGACAACGACGTCGTCGTGAACCACCCGCTGGTCTCTCGGCATCACCTGTCGATCGAGTGGCGGGGGACCGGCTGGTGGGCTGTCGACGCAGGCAGCACGAACGGCTTCTTCCATGGTCCGCAACGGGTGTCCGAACTGCCACTGACCGGCGGCGCGGGCTTCCGGCTCGGTGACGCGACCACCGGCCCGCTCGTCGAGGTGGCGCTCGACGCCCCGCCGGCGGCGGGCCCCGCCGGGCAGCCGTACGGCGCCGTCGCGCGGCCGGGTTCGCCGGTCCCGCCTCCGCCGCAACCCCCACGACGCCCACCTCCTGCCCCGCCCGGCCCGGCGGGATCCGGTCCACGACCGGTCGCTGCAGGTTCTGCTCGGATACCGATGCGTGTGCCGGCGCCCGGCTCCTACGAACCCGGGGCGGTCGCGCCGATGCCCGCTGAACTCGCCGATGCGCCGCACCTGCAGGCACTCAAGCAGAACGTCTCGGCGATCTACCAGCTGCCCGGACGCGCCGAACGTCCGGGCCGCGAGACGATCTCGCTGGCCGGCTCACAGTCGATCGGCCGCACCCCCGACAACGACATCGTCGTCAGCGACGTACTCGCCTCGCGCCATCACGCCCGGGTGCTGTCCCGACCCGACGGTCTGTACATCGAAGACCTGGGAAGCGTCAACGGTACCTATGTCAACGGCCAACGCGTGCAACGGGTTCGGCTGACCGACGGCAATGTCGTCACCATCGGCAACAGCGACTTCGTGGTGTCCGGCGGAAGCCTGATGCGCGGCCAGTCCCAGGATGTGGTCGCCGGTGGCCTTCAGGTCAACGGTGTGAGCCTCGTCGTCGACGGGGGTAAGAAACTCCTGCAGGACGTCGAGTTCTCGGCCCGACCCGGATCGCTGACCGCGGTGATCGGCCCCTCGGGTGCAGGCAAGTCGACGGTCTCGCGCATCGTCGCCGGGCTGAACTCGCCGACCAGCGGGCGGGTCACCTTCGAGAACCGCAGCGTCCACGAGGAATACGACTCGCTGCGCACCCGGATCGGCATGGTGCCGCAGAAGGACGTCCTGCACCACAAGCTCACCCTGCGCCAGGCCCTGCGCTATGCCGCCGAGCTGCGTCTGCCGCCGGATTTGTCGAAAGCCGACCGCGACAACGTGATCAACGGTGTGCTCGCCGAGCTGCAGCTCACCGAGCACGTCGACACACGCGTCGAGAAGCTCTCCGGCGGCCAGCAGAAACGCGCGTCGGTGGCGATGGAACTGCTCACCGGGCCCTCGCTGCTGATCCTCGACGAGCCCACCTCCGGCCTCGATCCGGCCCTCGACCGCCAGGTGATGTCGACGCTGCGCCGCCTCGCCGACGCCGGCCGCGTGGTCCTGGTGGTCACCCACTCGCTGACCTATCTGTCGATGTGCGACCAGGTGCTGCTGCTGGCGCCGGGCGGAAAGACCGCCTACTGCGGACCGCCGACACAGGTCGGTGCCGCGATGGGCACCTCGGACTGGGCGGAGATCTTCGCCTTCGTCGCCGATGCCCCCGACACCGCGCACATGCGCTATTTGCAGGGCAGACGAGCGCCGACACCACCACCACCGCCGCGACCGCCGGGGCCCCCGATACCGGTGCCGCAGACCAGCTTCACGCGACAGTCGAGCACGATCGGTCGCCGGCAGATACGCCTGATCTTCGCCGACGTCGGCTACCTGGCGTTCCTGGTCCTGCTGCCGGTGGTGCTGGGCCTGCTGACGCTGGTCATCCCGGGCAGCGATGGATTCAACGCCAAGATGGCCGCCGACCCCAACCTGATCCCGCCGCGTCCGGCGGCCAAGGACCCGGTCGAGGCGGTGCAGATCCTCGTCGTGCTGGTGGTGGGGGCGGCGTTCATGGGTGCGGCGTTGACGATGCGCGACCTGGTCGGCGAGCGCGACATCTTCGAACGCGAACGGGCGGTCGGGCTGCGACCGGGCGCCTACCTGTGGGCCAAGGTGGTGGTGTTCTTCTGCACCGCGATGCTGCAGAGCGCGGTGATGGTCGCGATCACCTTCGCCGGCCGTGGGCTGCCGCATCTCGGTGGTCCGCTGGTGCCGCCGCCGGTGGCCCTGTTCGTTGCGATCGCCGCGCTGGCGTGCGTGTCGACCCTGGTCGGTCTGGCGATCTCGGCGGCGGTTCGCTCGCAGGAGCAGGCGATGCCACCGCTGGTGATCATCATCATGGTGCAGTTGGTGTTCTGCGGTGGCCTGTTCGCGCTGGACAAGCCCGGCCTACAACAGCTCTCGTGGATCTTCCCGTCGTACTGGGGCTACGTGGCGTCGGCGGGCGCAGTCGATCTGCCCACGATCAATCCCGACGCGACCCAGAAGGTCTCACTCTGGCAGACCTCACCCGCTCACGCCGGACTGGCGTTCGGGGTGCTGCTGGTGATCGCGGTGATCCTGTATGTGTTCACCTATTCGCGTCTGCGGCTCAAGAAGCGCTGAGCCGCAGACGCGGGGGTCTCCGAGCCGTCTCTCTCACCCGCCGGCCGGCGCCGGGTACCGCACGAGTCCGAGTTCGGCGTCGTCGGCGAGCAGCCGCTGGCGCGGCAACACACGCGCGGTGTAACCGAGCACACCGGAACGGTGCGGGGTGATCGTCGTGGTGAAGGCCACCCGACCCGAGGCGTCGGGACCACCGGCCGGGCTCATCGGCGACACGGTCGGCTCGACGATGTCGCCGGCGTCGTCGACCCGACCGAGAACCGCTTCGACCGTCACCTCGTCGGCAGCCATCCCGCCGAGACCGACCTGGGCGGTCAGCTGTAGTTGCCGGGCACCCGGGTCGCCGGACTCGTCGAGCCCCGCGATCATCACCGACGGCCACGCCGCCTCGACGCGCCTGCGATAGGCGGCGAGGTCGCGGGCGGCCGCGTAGTCGTCGGCGACCGCGGCCGTGAATGACTGGGCCGCAGGCGCATACAGCTCGGTGGTGTAGTCACGAACCATCCGGGACGCGAGCACCTTCGGACCGAGAACCGAGAGCGTGTGCCGGACCATCTCGACCCATCGCTCGGGCAGGCCGCTGGTCTCACGCGCGTAGAACAACGGGATGACCGAGTTCTCCAGTAGCGAATACAGTGCCTCGGCCTCGAGGTCGTCGCGCCGGTTCTCGTCGGTGACGCCCTCGGCCGACGGGATGGCCCAGCCGTTCTCGCCGTCGGCCATCTCGTCCCACCATCCGTCGAGGATCGACAGATTCAGGCCGCCGTTGAGCGCCGACTTCATCCCCGAGGTACCGCAGGCCTCCATCGGCCGCACCGGGTTGTTGAGCCAGACGTCGCAGCCGGCGTAGATGTGCCGCGCCATCGAGATGTCGTAATCGGGCAGGAACACGATGCGATCGCGGATCGCCGGGTCCTCGGTGAAACGCACCACCTGCTGGATGAGCGCCTTGCCGCCGTCGTCGGCCGGGTGCGCCTTGCCCGCGATGACCAGTTGCACCGGACGCTGCGGGTCGGTGAGGATGCGCTTGAGACGGTCGGGATCGCGCAGCATGAGCGTGAGCCGCTTGTAGGTCGCGGCGCGGCGCGCGAAGCCGATGGTCAGCACCTCGGGGTCGAAAAGATCAGCGGTCCAGGATAATTCGACCTCACTGAATCCGCGGTCCCGGCCGCTGGCGTGTGCGCGTCGGCGGACCTCGTCGACCAGCCCGCCGCGCAGCGTCTGCCGGGTCTTCCACAGATCGGCCGCCGACAATTCGGCGTACCGGGATGCCGCCGAGTCCTCGTCGGCGCCGACGAGTTCGCGCCAGGGGCGCGCGACCCACGTGAAGCCGTGCACGCCATTGGTGATCGCCCCGATCGGCACCTCGTCGGCGTCGAAGCCCGGCCAGAGCCCGGCGAACATCTCTCGGCTGACCTCGCCGTGCAGCTGCGACACCCCGTTCGACCGCTGGCCGAGCCGAAAACCCATGTGCGCCATGTTGAACACGCCGGGATCACCCTCATTGCCGAGTTCGAGGACCGTCGCCGCGGACAGGCCGGGCAGCAACCGGGACCCACCACCGGGGTCGGCGTCGAGGTAGAACGAGACCAGGTCCTTGCCGAAACGGTCGATGCCTGCGGGGACCGGGGTGTGGGTGGTGAAGATGTTGGACGCGCGCACCACCGACTCCGCGGAGCCGACGTCGAGGCCCGACTCGACGAGTTCGCGCACGCGTTCGGAGCCGAGGAAGCCCGCATGTCCCTCGTTCATGTGGAACACCGTGGGCTCGGGGCGGCCGGTGGCCGCGATGAAGGCGCGCAGGGCGCGCACCCCGCCGATGCCGAGCAGGATCTCCTGTTTGATCCGATGATCCTGGTCGCCACCGTAGAGCCGGTCGGTCACCGAACGCAGTTCATCGTCGTTGGCCGGGATGTCGGTGTCGAGCAGCAGCAACGGGATCCGGCCCACGGTCGCGACCCAGACCTGGGCGTGCAGGGTGCGTCCGCCGGGCATCGACACGGTCACGTCGACCGGATGCTCGCCGTCGGTCAGCAGGTCCAGCGGCAGCAGCCCCGGATCGTTGACGGGGTATCGCTCGATCTGCCACCCGTCGTGCGAGAGGCTCTGCCGGAAGTAGCCCGAGCGGTAGAACAGGCCGACCCCGATGAGCGGCAGGCCCAGATCCGAGGCCGCCTTGAGATGGTCGCCGGCCAGGATGCCCAGGCCGCCGGAGTAGATCGGCAGCACCTCGGAGATGCCGAATTCCATCGAGAAGTAGGCGATACCCGGGGGCATCGGCACCCCGTCGCGTTCCTGACGGCCGAACCACTGCGGTTCGGCCCGATAGGTGTCGAGCTCTGCGCGCAGTGCTTCGAGCCGACCGCGGAAGCCGTCGTCGTCGGCGAGCTCGGCCAGTCGCGCCGGATCGACCTCGGCGAGCAGGCGTAGTGGATCGGCGAAGGACTGCCACAGATCGGGGTCGATCGTGGCGAACAGATCCTGGGTGTCGCTGTGCCACACCCAGCGCAGATTGCGGGCCAGGACGTCGAGGTCGGCGAGCGGGGCCGGGAGCGGTACGCGGACGGTGAACCGGCGGAAGGCTTTCACGGCGTAGACGCTACCGACGTCGGCGACCGGACGCACCGCAAGCGGGGCGGGCGTTCATCAGCTCGTCCCGATCCCGACACACGGTGCATGCGTGCCGACCAACGATGCCCAGGTGGGTGGGATCGGTGGCGTCGGCCTCCGACCTCTACGCTCGGATGCATGCAGCGAATCATCGGCACCGAGGTCGAGTACGGTATCTCGGCTCCGGGGGACCCGACCGCGAATCCGATCATGACCTCCACCCAGGCGGTGCTGGCCTACGCCGCGGCCGCGGGGGTGCCCCGCGCCAAGCGCACGCGCTGGGATTACGAGGTGGAGTCGCCGCTGCGTGACGCGCGCGGATTCGACCTCGGCCGCGGCTCGGGTCCGGCACCGATCATCGACGCCGACGAGATCGGGGCGGCGAACATGATCCTCACCAACGGCGCGCGCCTCTACGTCGATCACGCCCATCCCGAGTACTCCGCGCCCGAGGTCACCGACCCGATGGATGCGGTGATCTGGGACAAGGCGGGGGAGCGGGTCATGGAGGCCGCCGCACGCCACGTCGCGAGTGTGCCCGGCGCCCCGCGTCTGCAGCTCTACAAGAACAACATCGACGGCAAGGGTGCCTCGTACGGCACCCACGAGAACTATCTGATGAACCGGGAGACCCCGTTCACCGCGGTCATCGGCGGTCTCACGACGTTCTTCGCCTCGCGTCAGGTGATCACCGGCTCCGGCCGCGTCGGCATCGGACAGTCCGGCGACGAGGCGGGATACCAGCTCTCGCAGCGCTCCGACTACATCGAGGTCGAGGTGGGGCTGGAGACCACCCTCAAACGCGGGATCATCAACACCCGTGACGAGCCGCACGCCGACCCGGAACGCTATCGGCGTCTGCACGTCATCATCGGCGACGCGAATCTCGCCGAGACCGCCACCTACCTCAAGGTCGGCACCACCTCGCTGGTGCTCGATCTCATCGAGGCCGGAGTCGATTTCTCCGACCTCGAACTCGCGCGCCCCGTGCAGGCGGTGCACACGATCAGTCACGATCCGAGCCTGGCCGCGACCGTCGCGTTGACCGACGGGCGCGAACTCACCGGCCTGGCGCTGCAGCGTGAGTATCTCGACCGGTGCGTCGGGTTCCACGAGCGGGAACACTCCGACGACGAGCGGGCCATGCACGTCCTGGCCACGTGGGCCGATGTCCTCGACCGTCTCGAACGGGATCCGCTCGAGTGCGCCGACATCCTCGACTGGCCGGCGAAGCTGCGGATCCTGGAGGGCTTCCGGCAGCGCGAGGGCCTCGGCTGGTCGGCGCCTCGCCTGCAGTTGATCGATCTGCAGTACTCCGACGTGCGCCTGGAGAAGGGTCTTTACAACCGGCTCGTCGCGCGCGGATCGATGAAACGTCTGGTCGACGAGGCTCAGGTGACGCGGGCGATCACCGAACCGCCGACCAACACCCGCGCCTACTTCCGTGGGGAGTGCCTGCGACGCTTCGGCGCCGACGTCGCCGCGGCGAGCTGGGATTCGGTGATCTTCGATCTCGGCGGCGACTCGTTGGTGCGTATCCCGACGCTGGAGCCGTTGCGCGGCAGCCGAGCCCACGTGGGCAAGCTCCTCGACTCCGTCGACTCCGCGGCCGACCTCGTCGAGCAGCTCACGACCTGATCGACGTCGCGGACGTCGTCGTGTTCCGACCGCCCAGAACGGGTCTGCGCCGGTAGTGTGGTCATACACCAGCGAGCGGGTACGACGACAACCCGTATACGGCTCGGGTGATGGTGGCACGGCGTGTTCGCGTCGCACCGCGATGCAGGAGGAGGAGACCAGTGAGCGCAGCGAGCGACGTCTCCGACGACGAAGAGTGGTGCTCTCGGGCGTGAACACACGCGAAGCCGGAGGCTTCGCCAACACTAAGGAGTGCAGATGGCGCAGGAACAGACCAAGCGCGGCGGCGGCGGGGACGACGACGATCTCGGCTCGGACGGCGGTGCGGGTCAGGAACGTCGCGAGAAGCTGACCGAGGACACCGATGATCTGCTCGACGAGATCGACGACGTGCTCGAGGAGAACGCCGAGGACTTCGTGCGTGCCTATGTCCAGAAGGGCGGCCAGTGAGCGACGGGTTCGATTCACTGTTCCCCAATCCCGTACGGCGACCGGCTCTTTCCCTTGGCGCGGACATCTCTTCGTTCAGTGACTACCTCCGGGTGCACGCTCCGGAGCAGTTGCCGGGGGCGCGAGCACAGCACATGAGCGCCGCGACCGACACCTCCGAGATCCCGCACGGCACCACCATCGTGGCGGTCAGCTATCCGGGCGGGGTGGTGCTCGCCGGCGACCGGCGAGCGACCATGGGCAATCTCATCGCCACGCGGGATGTGCAGAAGGTCTACATCACCGACGAGTATTCGGCGGCCGGTATCGCCGGTACCGCGGGTATCGCGATCGAGATGATCCGGTTGTTCACCGTGGAGCTCGAGCACTACGAGAAGATCGAGGGTGTGCCGCTGACGCTGGACGGCAAGGTGAGCCGGCTGGCCTCGATGGTGCGCGGCAATCTCGGTGCGGCGCTTCAGGGTCTGGCCGCGATCCCGCTGCTGGTCGGTTACGACATCGATCACGACGACCCGACCGAGCGCGGTCGGATCTTCTCCTTCGACGTCGCGGGCGACCGTCACGAGGAGTTCGGCGGATATACCGCCATCGGTTCCGGATCGGTGTTCGCCAAATCGTCGCTGAAGAAGCTCTACCGCCGTGATCTCGACGCCGACGGCGCGCTGGCGGTGGCCGTGGAGGCCCTCTACGACGCTGCCGACGACGACACCGCCACCGGTGGTCCCGATCTGGTTCGCAAGATCTTCCCGCTGGCGGTCGTGGTGGGTGCGCAGGGTGCCCACGAGGTCGACTCGGAGGCCATCGAGGCGGCCGCGCGTGCGATCATCGACCGCCGCGCCGCCGAGCACGAAGGAGATCCGCGGTGACCTTTCCGTATTACGCAAGTGCCGAGCAGATCATGCGCGACCGCTCGGAGTTGGCGCGCAAGGGTATTGCCCGCGGCCGCAGTGTGGTCATCCTGACCTACGCCGACGGTGTGCTGTTCGTCGCGGAGAACCCGTCGAACACGCTGCGCAAGACCAGTGAGATCTACGATCGCATCGGATTTGCCGCCGTCGGTAAGTACAACGAGTTCGAGAGTCTGCGCAAGGCCGGGATCCAGCTCGCGGACATGCGTGGTTACAGCTATGACCGCAACGATGTGTCGGCGCTGAGCCTGGCCAACACCTATGCCAACGCACTCGGATCGGTGTTCACCGAACAGGCCAAGCCCTACGAGGTCGAACTCTGCGTCGCCGAGGTGGCCCGACCCGGTAAGCCGAAGCCCTCGCAGCTGTACCGGATCGGCTACGACGGCTCGATCTCCGACGAGACGCGGTTCCTGGTGATGGGCGGTGCCACCGAATCCATCGCGGCCGCCCTCAAGGACAGCTATGCGGCGGACCTCGATCTCGCGCATGCACTGTCGGTGGCTGTCGCCGCGCTGGCGACCCCCACCGACACGGGTAACGGTGCCGCGGCCACGCCCCGGGAACTCACGCCGGGTGATCTCGAGGTCGCGATCCTCGACCGCAATCGGCCCCGGCGGGCGTTCAAGCGGCTCACCGCCGCACGCGTCGCGGAGTTGCTCGCGAGTGTCGACGGAGCCGGCACCGATGGCGTCGGCACCGATGGCGTCGGCACCTCGGATGAGCCGGGTGAGTCCACCGCGGGTTCCACCGATCCCGCGCCGCAGTGAGCACTTTCTTCCCGGCTGCGGATGGGGATTTCGCGTCGCGCGTCCGGCAGGTCGCCGGGGCGGCGCGCGGGTAGGGTTGATCACGTGCAGCGTCGAATCATGGGCATCGAGACGGAATTCGGTGTCACGTGCACCTTCCACGGTCATCGTCGGCTCAGTCCGGACGAGGTGGCCCGCTATCTGTTCCGGCGGGTTGTCTCGTGGGGCCGGTCGTCGAATGTGTTCCTGCAGAACGGCGCGCGGCTCTACCTCGACGTCGGGTCGCATCCGGAGTACGCGACCGCCGAATGCGACGGTCTGGTCCAGCTGATCAACCACGACCGGGCGGGTGAACTCGTCCTCGAGGATCTGCTGATCGACGCCGAGCAGCGCCTGGCCGACGAGGGCATCGGTGGTGACATCTACCTGTTCAAGAACAACACCGATTCGGCCGGCAACTCCTACGGATGCCACGAGAACTATCTGGTGGTGCGGGCGGGCGAGTTCTCCCGCATCTCCGATGTGCTGTTGCCGTTCCTGGTGACCCGGCAGCTGATCTGCGGCGCGGGGAAGGTGCTGGCCACCCCGAAGGCGGCGACCTTCTGTCTGTCGCAGCGCGCCGAGCACATCTGGGAGGGTGTGTCGTCGGCGACCACGCGCTCCCGCCCGATCATCAACACCCGCGACGAGCCGCACGCCGACGCCGAGAAGTACCGGCGGCTGCACGTCATCGTCGGCGATTCCAACATGGCGGAGATGACGACGCTGCTCAAGGTCGGCTCGGCGGCATTGGTGCTGGAGATGATCGAGGCCGGCGTGGTGTTCCGGGATTTCGCGCTGGACAACCCGATTCGTGCCATCCGCGAGGTCAGCCATGACCCCACGGGGCGTCGCCCGGTCCGGCTCGCCGGTGGTCGGCAGGCCAGCGCCCTGGACATCCAGCGCGAGTATCACGCGCGCGCCGTCGAACACCTGGTGAACCGGCGCCCGGATCCGGAGATGGACATGGTCGTCGATCTGTGGGGCCGGATGCTCGACGCGGTGGAGAGCGGCGACTTCTCCGGGGTGGACACCGAGATCGACTGGGTGATCAAGCGCAAGCTGTTCGAGCGCTACCAGGACCGGTACTCGATGGATCTGTCCGACCCGAAGATCGCGCAACTCGACCTGGCCTTCCACGACATCAAACGCGGTCGCGGTGTCTTCGACGTCCTGTCCCGCAAGGGTCTGGTCCGCCGGATCACCACCGACGAGGCGATCAAGACCGCGGTGAACGAACCGCCGCAGACCACCCGGGCCAAACTGCGTGGCGACTTCATCTCCGCGGCGCAGAAGGCGGGTCGCGATTTCACCGTCGACTGGGTCCACCTCAAACTGAACGATCAGGCGCAACGAACGGTGCTGTGCAAGGACCCGTTCCGGTCGGTCGACGAGCGCGTCGATCGCCTGATCGCGTCCATGTGAGTCGTAGGCTCGACGGGTGGCAACCAAGGTCTCGAAGGTCGAGCGGCTCCTCAATCTGGTGATCTGCCTGCTGGCGACCAAGCAGTTCGTCACCGCCGAGTACATCCGACGCAATGTGGTCGGCTACCACGACGACGGACAGTCGGCCGAGGCATTCAACCGGATGTTCGAACGCGACAAGACCGAGTTGCGGGAGTTGGGCATTCCGCTGGTGACCGGGCCCTCGGCGATGGGGCAGGGGCTCGACGGGTATCGCATCAATCGTGACAGTTACGAGTTGCCCGACATCTCCTTCGACCGGGACGAGGCCGCGGCGATCGCGATGGCGGCCACGCTGTGGGACACCCCGGAGATCTCGGCCATCTCGCAGACCGCGGTCCTCAAGTTGCGGGCCGCAGGGTTCGACGTCCGCGCCGACGACGAGATCGGCGTCTCCGCGGGTGATTCGGCGAGGTCGATGGGCAGTGAGGCGACCCTCGGTGCGTTGTTGCCGGCGATCGAGGCGCAACGCGCGGTGACTTTCACCTACCGGGCCGGATCGGGATCGGTGGGGATGCCGCGGACCCTCGAACCGTGGGGTGTGGTCACCCATCGGGGCCGCTGGTATGTCGTCGGCCACGATCGGGACCGCGCCGACACCCGCACCTTCCGGCTGAGCCGACTCACCGACGTGACGGCTGTCGGCGAGCCGGGCTCGGTGACCGTCCCCGACGGCACCGATCTGCAGGCGATCGTGGCCTCGGCGGTCGAATCCGCAGCCGGAGCCGACGGCCGTACGGCGCGGGTATGGGTGGCGCATGGGCGCGCCGCGGGCCTACGGCGACATGCGACCGGCCAGACCGCGCAGGACCACGACGGCGAACCCGGCGACATCCTCGACATCGAGATCGGCTCGCTGACCGGTCTCGCGCGGATGGTGCTCGGCGCGGGCGCCGACGCGGTGGTGCTCTCGCCACCGGAACTGAGGCAGATCGTCATCGATGCTCTGGACACCCTGACGCAGGTGAGTGCCTGATGGCCCAGGCTGCACCGTCCCGGTTGAGCCGCCTGCTTGCGCTCGTCCCGTATTTCCTTGCCCACGACGGCATCTCGATCGATCAGGCGGCGGCCGATCTCGGGGTGACCGAGCGCCAGCTGACCAAGGACCTCGAGCAACTGTTCGTGTGCGGCCTGCCGGGCTACTACCCGGACGATCTCATCGAGGTCGAGTTCAGCGAGGGCCACGTACACGTCGGATTCACCGCGGGGATGGACCGGCCGCTGCGGCTCACCCCGACCGAGGCCAGCATCCTGCTGGTGGCATTGCGTGCGCTCGTCGACACCCCGGGTGTTCTCGACCGCGAAGCGGCCGGGCGGGCCATCGCCAAGATCGAGCAGGCGGTCGGTGCCCCGGCACCCGGTGCCGCCGGGGGTTCCGGACTCGTACCTCTCACCTCGGCCTCCGGCGACGATCTCACCGAGTCACCCCGTTATCGCATCGTGCGGGAGGCGGTGCGGTCGAGCCGTGCCCTGGCGTTGAACTACTACTCGGCGAGCCGCGACGTGGTGACCCGGCGGATCATCGACCCGATCTCGCTGCAGGCCGTCGACGGTCACACCTATCTGCAGGCGTGGTGCCGCGAGAGCGAGGGCGTCCGGCTGTTCCGCTTCGACCGGATCGACGAGGCGGTGATGCTCGACGAACCGGCCGCACCGCCCGATCAGGCACGCCACACCGTGCAGTCGCCGATTCTCACCGAGAACCCGGACCTTCCGTCGGTGGACATCGAGATCGACTCCTCGGAGTTGTGGATTCTCGACTACTACACCGTCGAACCACTCGAACCGATCGAGAATCGGCCCGATCCGTCCGCGCCGGTCCGGGCTCGCCTGGTCTACGGCTCGGCGGACTGGTTGACCCGCTTCCTCCTCGGATTCGGTGGGCGTGTGCGCGTCGTCGACGACGCCGACATGGCGACGGCGATCGGCGTCGAGGCCGCGCGCGCCCGGGCTCGCTATACGACCGGCCCGGCGGGGGCGTGATCACGAGTCGTCGCACTTGCGGTGACGGGCGGCCCGGGGTGCGGGGTACGATGGCGCTCGGGCCGAGAAATGACGGGGAAAGGTAGTTCAATGGGTGCAATGTCATGGTGGCACTGGGTCATCGTGCTGGTGGTTCTGGTGCTGTTGTTCGGATCGAAGAAGCTGCCCGACGCCGCACGCGGACTCGGCCAGTCAATGCGGATCTTCAAGAGCGAAGTGCAGGAGATGCAGAAGGACGGGGAGACCCGACCGACCGCAGCCGAACCCGCCCCGCCGCGTGAACTGCCGACCTCCTCGGAGACGCCGACGCACAACGCGGCCGCTCCGAACGCGCCGGCCGACAACACGAAGAAGTCCGCCTAGGCGCGTACGGCGTGCGGATCCCACTCGACCCGCGTAAGCGACAACGCAAGCTCAACCCCGACGGCACCATGCCGTTGGTCGAGCATCTGCAGGAGCTTCGGTACCGACTCCTCGTGGCGATGGCGGCCATCGTCGTCACCACGATTGTCGGCTTCATCTGGTACTCGCACGGCATTCCCGGCATCTCATCCCTCGGCGATCTGCTGCGCGAACCCTACTGTTCGCTGCCGCCGTCGACCCGGGCGACGCTGACCGCCGACGGTAGCTGTCGGCTCCTCGCGACCGGCCCCTTCGACCAGTTCATGTTGCGTCTGAAGGTCGCGCTGACCGCCGGCATGGTGCTGGCCTGCCCCGTCTGGCTGTATCAGATCTGGCAGTTCGTGACCCCCGGCCTGCACGCCAACGAACGCAAGTACGCGATGAGTTTCGTCTCCGCGGCGGCGGTGTTGTTCGTCGGTGGCGCCGTGATGGCGTACCTGGTGGTGGCCAAGGCTTTTCACTTCCTGTTGACCGTCGGTAACGACGTGCAGGTGACCGCTCTGGCCGGTGACCAGTACTTCGGCTTCATGATCCACCTGCTGATCATCTTCGGCGTGAGCTTCGAACTCCCGCTGCTCATCGTCGCGCTCAACCTCGTCGGGGTCGTCAGCTATCAGAAGCTCAAGGCGTGGCGGCGCGGGCTCATCTTCACCATGTTCGTCTTCGCGGCGATCGTCACCCCCGGCCAGGACCCGTTCACGATGCTGTCGTTGTCCCTGGCGTTGACGGTGCTGCTCGAGGTAGCCATCCAGATCGCCCGCGTCAACGATCGCCGCAAGACCCGCCGCACCCAGGAGTGGGACGCCTTGTCCGACGACCAGGCCAGCACGATCCCCGCGCCGTCCGCGCCGCCGGTGGCCTCGCGGCTGGAGCCGGCCGTCGGCGTGAGCACCGGGAGCCGCCCCACCGAGCAGGGCACGCCGCGTGCCCGGGTGCGCGACGCATCCACCTTCGACGACATCCTCTGACCCACCGACCTCTCACCGGCCACGTCTCACCGGGCCACGACGGAGCTGCACAGAGAGCACCGATGGCCTCGAAGGTGACATGCTGGTGTCGATGACTTCCTCGGACCGGCTCGACGCCCCCTCCGCCACCGCGGGTTCGGCGTTCGACACCTTCGTCGCCCGCCTGGACTTCCGTCTCGACGATTTCCAGATCCGCGCCTGCCACGCTCTGGAGAGCGGCCACGGCGTCCTCGTCTGTGCCCCCACCGGTGCGGGCAAGACCATCGTCGGTGAGTTCGCCGTGCACCTGGCGCTCGCGTCGGGCAGCAAGTGTTTCTACACCACGCCGATCAAGGCATTGAGCAACCAGAAGTACGCCGACCTGGTCGCGGTGCACGGTGCCGCGTCGGTCGGGCTGCTCACCGGCGACACCTCGATCAACTCCGACGCGCCGGTGGTGGTGATGACCACCGAGGTTGTGCGCAACATGATCTACGCGAATTCGCCGGCGCTGAACGGCCTGTCGCATGTGGTGATGGACGAGGTGCACTTCCTCGCCGACCGGTTCCGCGGCGCGGTGTGGGAAGAGGTCATCCTGCATCTCGAGCCCTCGGTACGGGTGGTCAGCCTGTCGGCGACGGTGAGCAACGCCGAGGAGTTCGGCGAGTGGATCCAAACGGTCCGAGGCGACACCACGGTCATCGTCGACGATCACCGGCCGGTGCCGCTGACCCAACACATGCTGGTCGGCAGCCGCCTGTTCGATCTGTTCGACTCCCGCGGTGCGGCAGGTGATCATCGGCCGAAGGTCAATCCCGAGTTGAAGCGTTTCATCCGCCACCGGATGCTCCTCGACGACGACGATGACCAGCGCGGGCGCCGCGGGCGGGGCCGTCCCCGACGCAAGCCGGGTCCGCCCCGGCCGCAGGTCGTCGCACGTTTGGAGAAGGAAGGTCTGCTGCCCGCGATCGGGTTCATCTTCTCCCGCGCGGGTTGTGACGGCGCGCTGGCGCAGTGTCTGCGGTCGGGTCTGAACCTGCTCACCCCCGATCAGGTCGCGGCGGTGGACGACGTGGTGGATCGGCATCTGACCGAACTCTCACCCGCCGATGCCGATGTCCTCGGTGTCGACGAGTGGCGGGCGGGTCTGCGACGTGGGTTCGCCGCCCATCACGCCGGTCTGTTGCCGACCTTCCGGCACACGGTCGAGGAGCTGTTCGTCCGCGGACTGGTGCGTATGGTGTTCGCCACCGAGACCCTGGCGCTGGGCATCAACATGCCCGCCCGGTCGGTGGTACTCGAGCGGCTCGTCAAGTTCAACGGCGAGGCGCACGTGGACCTCAGCCCCGGGGAATTCACCCAGCTGACCGGCCGCGCCGGTCGACGCGGGATCGACGTCGAGGGACACGCGGTGATCGTGTGGTCACCGGAACTGATCCCGGAGCAGGTCGCCGGGCTGGCCGGTGCGCGCACCTTCCCGCTGCGGAGTTCCTTTGCGCCGGAATACAACATGGCGGTGAATCTGATCGGGCGACTCGGCCTCGCCGGGTCGCGCGACCTGCTCAACCGCTCCTTCGCACAGTTCCAGGCAGACCGTTCGGTGGTCGGTCAGGCGCGCAAGGTCGACGAGATGAGCCGCCAGTTGCGGCGCCTCGACGTCGAGCTCGCCGGTGCTGCGCAGCGCCGGGGGATCGATCCGGGACCGATCGGCGTCGACGCGGACACGGCCGGCCCCGCAGACGCTGCAGAGGTCGCGCACGGCTCCGAGGAACCCTACGCAGGCTTCCTCGGATACATCACCCTGCGTGAGGACATCCGTCGCCGCGAACGGGATCTGCGGTTCCGGCGTCGCGTCGAGGGTCGGGACGCGATCGCCGACGAACTCGCCTCGCTCAAACGGGGTGCGGTCATCGGTGTGCCGACGGGGCGCCATCGCGGGATCGCGGTGGTGTTGGAGACCGCCGGGGCGCCGGTCGACCCGAAACCCCTGGTGCTCACCGAGGACGCCTGGTGTGGTCGCGTCGGGGTCGCCGATTTCGTCAATCCGCCGGAGGTCCTCGGCGGAATGCGCTTGCCGCGCAACGCCGATCGTCGTACCGGGCGAGGTCGCCGCGACCTCGCGACGGCGCTGCGCTCCACCGGTATCGAGATGCCCCGGGGGCGCGGGAGCAAGAAGCGTGCCGAGGCCGCCGACGACGCCGAATTGAAGCGGCTCCGGCACGCGCTGAAGGCGCATCCCGCCCACGGCATCGAGGCCTCCGACGATCTGTTCCGGCTGGCCGAACGACGCAATCGGCTGTTGCGCGACATCGTCGACGCGCAGGCGCGGATCGGTGCGCGCACCTCGACGCTGGGTGTCACCTTCGACCACATCGTCGGGGTGCTCAGTGAACTCGGCTATGTGGAGTACGTCGACGAGACCGTGCGTGTCACGCCGACCGGCGAGGTGCTCAGCCGGATCTACAGCGAGAGCGACCTGGTGGTCACCGAGTGCATCCGGGCGGGGATCTGGGACAAGCTCTCACCGCCGGACCTGGCGGCCGTCGTCGCCGCGATGGTCTTCGAGTCGCGCCGCGAGAGTTATTCCGGCGCCGACGCGATGAGCGGCAATCCGGCACTGCGCACGGCGATCGCCGACACCGTCGGGATCTGGCGATCGGTGACCGCCGTCGAGTCACGCCACCACGTCTCGCCGACCCGTGAACCCGACACCGGCTTCTCCGTTGCGGTCTCGCTGTGGGTGTCGGGCCGGTCGCTGACCGAGGCGCTCGCCGCGGCCGGTGAACGCGGACATCTGCTCTCGCCCGGAGATTTCGTCCGATGGAATCGACAGGTCGTCGACCTGCTCGAACAGATCCGACTGTGCGTGGGTGAGGACTCGCCGCTGGCGCGCCCCGCGCGCGTCGCGGTGGGGGCCATCCGCCGCGGCGTGGTCGCTGCCGAACTGGGCTGACCGTCGATATTCGGTCGTCCGATCGACACCATTCGTCGCCGTCGGGCGCATTGAGTGATCGAGGGCGGTCGCTGGGGTAACGTTTCTTGCTGATCGGGCCGGTGGGCGACCTCCCGCGCTGATGCCGGCGGACAGGCCGGGTGCACCTCGGGGGGAGTTCGCCGACCATGGAGTCGGGCGAATCGGCGACACGCGCACGCCAAGCGGCGCAGCGAAGGCGGGAGACCACAGATGACCAATCCGGAAGACCCCAGCAACAAGGTTCCGGGCACACCGGCGGCGGGTGACGCGGGTCCGGGCAACCCTGCCACACCCGACTCCGGCGCGAACCCGACCGGACCCGCATCCGACGGCAAGACCGAGGTCGTGCAGATTCCGGGTCACGTGCAGCAACCGCCGCAGGCGCCGCCGACCACGGCCACTCCCGCCGGATACCCTGCCCAGCCCGCCCAACCCCAGCAGCCCGCTCCTCCCCAACAACCCGGCCAGCCGGCACAGCCGGGATACCCTGCACCTGGTTACGGAACCCCCTCGGCGCCAACGGGATTCGGCGACGGGAGCGGACAGCAGTACAACCCGACCCAGATGGCGCCCACCAGCCAGCCGCAGCAGTATGGGGGGCAGCCCGCACAGTTCGGCCAGGCCCAGCCCCATGGTCAGCCCCAGCAGTTCGGTCAGCCCCAGCCGTACGGCCAGCAGCCCGGCCAGGCGAGTGCGCCGTACGGCGCTGCCGCCCAAGCGCCATACGGCGCTGCCGCCCAAGCGCCGTACGGCGCTGCGGCCCCGCAGGCGGGTGCGCCGTATGGCCAGCAGCCGGGGACCACGCCCTACGGGGCACAGAGTCAGCCGGGTACCGCGGGTTTCGGTCAGTTCGGCCAGCCGCAACCGGGACAGCCCGGACAGCCGGGCCCCTACGGGGCGTATGGAGCACCCGGCGACCAGTTCGCCGGCATGGCCGCACCCGCGCAGAAGAAGGGGCTCTGGAAGGGGCTGATCGCGGTCGGCGCAGTCCTGATCGTCGCGGCGATCGCAATCGTGGTCACCGGCTGGCTGTGGTGGTGGCCGCGGGAACTGGATCAGACCGCCGCGCAGAACGGTGTCAAACAGGTACTCACCGAGCAGTATCAGGCCAGCGACGTCTCCGATGTGAGCTGCCCCTCCGGCCAGAAGGTCAAGAAGGGCAACTCCTTCACATGCACCGTGACCGTCGGCGGCCAGAAACAGAACGTCAAGGTCACCTTCCTCGACGACGACGGCAAGTACCAGGTGGCGCGACCGACCAGCTGAGCCGACCGGGGCCACACCACGACATGCGGCCGGACGCGATCAGCGCGGCACGTCGAGATCCCACCCCAGAGCCTTGGACAAGCGGCCGACGGATGACCCGATCCCCAGTTCGGCCGCGAGTTCGACCAGACACTCCGGATCCGCCGGTGCCGCGGGTAGGCGGTCGCCGTCGGTGCTCTCCACGGTCTCCGCGTCGGTGCGGACGAAGACCACCGTGCGTGCAGCGCTCAGATAGTCGGCGGAAGCGATGAGCGCCTTGCGGTTTCGCGGCGTCAATGCCGACGACGGATCGGCGGCCGCGGTCTCGAGCTCGTCGAGTCCGCCGTACTCGTTGATGAGCTTGGCCGCGGTCTTCTCGCCGATCCCGCTCACCCCGGGCAGACCATCGGACGGATCTCCTCGCAGGATCGACATCTCCGCATACGCCGCACCGGCACGCTCGCTGGGCACGCCGTATTTCTCGCCGACCTCCACCGGACCCATCATCTCCGCCTTCGCCAGCCCGCGTCCCACATAGAGAACACGCACCCGGACCGGATCGTCGGCGACGACCTGCAGCAGATCCCGGTCGCCGCTCACCACGATCACGTCGTCGGTGGACTCGGCGAACGCCAGCGTGCCGATCACGTCGTCGGCCTCGCAGCCTGCTGCGCCGGAGGTGGCGATTCCGGCCGCGGCGAGTACGTCGAGGATCATGTCGACCTGCGGGGTGAGGGTGTCCGGAACCTCCTCGATATCAACGGTTGTGGAGCCACTACCGTGGGCGTCGCCGCCCGGCTGGGCGACTCGGTGCGCCTTGTACGAGGGGATGAGGTCGGTCCGAAACGACGGTCGCCAGTCGAGATCGAGGCAGACCACCAGTCGCGTCGGTTCTTCGCGCGTCACCAGGGTGGCGATGGTGTCGAGAAAACCGCGGACGGCGTTGACGGGCCGGCCGTCGGGCGCGGTCATCTTCTCCGGCAGCGCGAAGAAGGAGCGGAACCACAAGCTGGCGCCGTCGAGCAGCATCAGGGTGCCGTGGGTGGATCGTCCGGTGTCGGTCACGCCCACAACTCTGTCATCCGCGCGGCACTCCCACGCCGGTGGCGTCGAATCCGTCGCAGCGCCGCGGTCCGCGTAGGCTGCCCGCATGGGAAGCGCTTCGCGATTCGACTCCGATGTGTACCGCACGAGGGTGACCCGCGCGGCCGAACTGGCCGCCGGCGCCGGACTCGACGCCCTGATCGTCTCGCCCGGCCCGGACCTGCGGTACCTGATCGGTTCGCGCGCTGAGACCTTCGAGCGGTTGACGGCGCTGGTGATCGGCGCCGACGGCACCGCACGCCTGGTCGTCGCGCGTCTGGAGCTGGCCTCGGTGCGTGAGTCGGCCGCCGACGATCTCGGTATCGAGATCGTCGACTGGGTCGACGGTCAGGACGCCCACGCGCTGGCCCTGGCCGGGTTGCCCGACCACCCACGGCTCGCCGTGTCCGACGCGATGCCCGCCCTGCACCTCGTGCCGATCGCGCAGCGGGTCGCCGCCACCCCCGCCTTGGCCACCGACGTGTTGCGCGAACTGCGAATGATCAAGGACGACGCGGAGATCGAAGCATTGCGCCGGGCCGGCGCGGCCATCGATCGGGTGCATGCGCGCATGGGTGAATGGCTGCGGCCGGGACGCACCGAGAAAGACGTCGCCGACGACATCGCCGCGGCGATCGTCGACGAGGGCCACACCGGGGCGGAGTTCGTCATCGTCGGCTCCGGACCACATGGCGCCGACCCGCACCACGAATACTCCGACCGGGTGATCGAGCCCGACGATGTCGTCGTCATCGACATCGGCGGCCCCGTCGAGCCCGGGTACAACTCCGATTCCACCCGCACCTACTGCTTCACACCCCCGCCGGTCGAGATCGCCGACGCCTACGCCGCCCTGCAGGAGGCCCAGGCGCGTGCGGTGGATTCGGTGCGTCCGGGCGTCACCGCCGAGTCGATCGACGCCGCCGCCCGCGAGCTGCTGCGTGAGCGTGGGCTGGCCGAGAACTTCATCCACCGCACCGGGCACGGCATCGGCCTGTCGGTCCACGAGGAGCCCTACATCGTGGGCGGAAACGATCTACTATTGCGCCCGGGTATGGCCTTCAGTGTCGAACCGGGAGTGTATTTCGCCGGCCGATGGGGTGCGCGGATCGAGGACATCGTCGTGGTCACCGACGACGGTCACGAAGCACTCAACGTCCGGCCGCACGACCTCGTGGTGCTCTGAGCTCCCGGGGCGGGCGTTTCACCGCTGCGGCTCGGTGCCGAGCAGGGTGCGCGAGCCCATCACGCGTTCGACGCTGACCTCGATGACCACCCGCCGCGGATTCGGCCGGGGTTCGCGGTAGCGCAGGGCGTATCGCTGTTCGGCATCGGTGACCTGCTCGGGTTCGCGACGGATGCTGGCCGGCCCTTCCAGGGTCAGCCAGCGCGGCCCGTCGACGTGGGTGAGCGCCGCGTATCCGCCGCGTTCGACGTTGCGTACCTTCTGGTTGCCGTCGCTGGTGATCACCCGGGCCAGCCCCGCTGCCTCGTCGTAGGTGAATCCCACGGCCGCGACGTGCGGTGTGCCGTCGGCGCGCAGGGTCGCGATGGTCGCGAGGTGGCGCTCGGCGAGAAAGGACAGGGCGTCGGAGCCGAGATCGGCGCGCGTGCGTGGCATGGTTTCACGGTAGCGACCGTGCGTGGGTGATCGCGCCGGATGCCCGGCACCTCGCGGGCGCCCGCGCGATGCGATACTGCATCCCGTGGCAGACGAGGGTGTGGAGCCCGATCGCGGGACCGTGGTCGTCTTCGGCGGGCGCAGCGAGATCGGTGTGGCGTTGGCCGAGCGGCTGTGTGCCGGCCGGATCGTCGTGCTCGCCGCCCGCCGCCCCGACGATCTCGAACCCCAACGGCAGACCCTGCTCGCGGCGGGAGCGACCGACGTCGTCGCCGTGGCCTTCGACGCCGACGACACCGCGACCCACCCCGCGTTGATCGACACCCTCACCCGCGAGCACGGCCCGATCGGGATCGCGATCGTGGCGTTCGGCATCCTCGGCGATCAGGCGCGCGCCGAAACCGATGTGGCCCACGCCCTGCAGATCGCGCACACCGACTATCTCGCCCAGATCAGTGTGCTTACCCCGCTCGCGACGGCCATGCGCGCCGAGCGCAGCGGGACCATCATCGTCTTCTCCTCGGTCGCCGGGATTCGGGTGCGCCGCGCCAACTACGTGTACGGCTCCACCAAGGCCGGCCTCGACGGCTTCGCCAGCGGTCTTGCGGATGCCTTGCACGGCAGTGGTGTTCGGCTGTTGTTGGCCCGGCCGGGCTTCGTCATCGGCAACATGACGGCGGAGTTGATGGCGCAGGGCACCCGACCCGCACCGCTGTCGGTGACGGCCGACGAGGTCGCCGACGCGGTGGCACGTGCCTACCGCAAGCGACGATCCGAGGTGTGGATACCGGCCCTCCTGCGTCCGCTGTTCGTCGGAATGCGACTGCTGCCGAGAGCGATCTGGCGGCGACTGCCCCGATGAGTGATTCCGTTCCCGCTCAGGACGACTCGACCTTCGTCGTCGTCGGCATCGGTGCCGACGGCTGGGACGGTCTGTCGCCGATCGCGCGGTCCGAACTCACCTCCGCACAGATGATCCTCGGTTCGGCCCGACAACTGGCTCTGCTGCCCGATCTCGGCGTCACGACCGTTGCCTGGCGTTCGCCGATGTCGGAGCATCTCCATGCCGTCCTCACCGGGTCGTCCGCCGAGCTCACGCGGTACGGCGGTCCCGGCCGTACCCGCATCCATCTCCTGGCCAGCGGGGATCCGATGTTCCACGGACTCGGCGCCACCATCGTGGCTGCGGTCGGGGGACACCGCGTGCAGGTGATCCCGACGGTCTCGAGTGCCTCGCTGGCGTGCGCCCGCCTCGGGTGGGATCTCGCGGACGTCGCGGTCGTCAGTGCGGTCACAGCCGACCCGGAGATCGTGCTCACCGAGATCACCGACGCCCGGCGCGTGCTGATACTCGCACGCGACGCCACCACCCCCGTCCGCATCGCCGACCTTCTCGTGGCCCACGGCTTCGGCGCTTCGCCGTTCACCGTGTTGGAGCAGCTGGCCGGGCCTCGCGAGCGGGTGACCAGCGCACGTGCCGACAGCTGGGATCCAGCCACCGTCGTCGACCCACTGAACATCATCGCCGTCGACTGCATCGGCCCACGGTGTTCGACACTGCCGGGTCGCGACGAGAGCGCATTCGAGCACGACGGACAGATCACCAAGTCCGTCATCCGCGCCCTCACCGTGTGCGCGTTGGCACCGTCCTACCGACAAACGTTGTGGGACATCGGTTCCGGCTCCGGCAGCGTGGCGATCGAATGGTTGCGCGCGCAACCAGGCGGTGTGGTGATCGCCTTCGAACGCGACACGGCACGGGCAGAACGACTCCGTACCAACACCCACCGGCACGGTGTGTCGGGACGGGTGACGATTGGTGGTGCCGTACCGGATGCGTTGGTACACGCCCCCATTCCCGATGCGGTATTCATCGGCGGCGGCCTCTCACCGGTGGTGCTCGACACCGCGTGGGCGGCGCTGCGGCCGGGCGGGCGGCTCGTCGCCAACGCGGTGACGATCGAGACACAGGCGATCCTCGCCGACTGGCATCGGATGCGCAGCGACGCCACCGAATCGACCCTACGTCGGGTCGCGGTGGAGACCGCGGCACCACTCGGCGGGTACCTCACCTGGCGCCCGGCACTGCCGATCGTCAGCTGGGCGGGCACCAAGGCGACCGACGGGACGGTGACGTCGTGACCCTGTTCCTGATCGGCGCAGGGCCGGGCGCCGCCGACCTCATCACCGTGCGCGGCGCCCGAATCCTCGGTCGTTGCCGAACCGCCCTGGTGGCCGGATCGCTGGTGCCCGCGGAAATCCTCGCGATGTGTCCGGACGACGCCACGATCATCGACACCGCACGAATGCCGCTGGAGCAGATCATTTCCCACATCGTCGATGCGCATCGCGCCGGCCACGATGTGGCCCGATTGCACTCGGGGGATCTCTCGCTCTACTCGGCCGTGGCCGAACAGGTCGCGCGGGTCCGCGCCGAGGGTATCGATGTCGAATGGGTGCCCGGCGTTCCGGCCTTCGCCGCCGCGGCGTCGGCGCTGCAGAACGAGTTGACCGTTCCCGGGATCGGCCAGAGCCTGCTGGTCACCCGCGTGTCGACGCTGTCGACCGACATGCCGCCCGGCGAAGATCTCACCGAACTCGCCGCGGCGGGCGTGACACTCGCGCTGCATCTCGCCGCCCATCGCGCGCCGCAGATCGTGGAGACGCTGAGCCCCGTCTACGGCAGCGATTGCCCTACTGCCACAGTTGCTTTCGCTTCTCGATCAGATCAGGTGATCATTCGCAGTCGGCTCTCCGACCTCGCCACCGCACTGGCCGACGCGGGGATCACCCGCACCGCGGTGATCTTCGTCGGACGTGTTCTCGATGCCGCCGATCATCCCGACCGGCTCGAGAGTTACCTGTACTCCCACGCTCGGATCACCAAGTTGCGCAACGACTCCCATGGGTATCGGGGACAACCCGATGACCGGTAGCCGACCGCCGGGCCGCGACTGCGTGCTGATTCTCGGCGGTACGGCGGAGGCCCGGGACCTCGCGGCAGACCTGCACCACGACGGTATCGAGATCGTGAGTTCGCTCGCCGGGCGGGTCGCCCGACCCCGCCTGCCCGTCGGCGCGGTCCGCATCGGTGGTTTCGGCGGCGTCGACGGGTTGTCGAGGTGGTTGCAGGACAACCACGTTCGCGCCGTGGTCGACGCGACCCACCCGTTCGCCGCCACGATCACCGCGCACGCCGTCACGGCGTGTGCCGTGACCGACACACCGTTGCTGCGACTTCGACGTGAACCGTGGGTCGCACGCGCGGGTGACCATTGGACGCAGGTGCCCGACATCGGCGCCGCCGCCGTGGCGGTCAGCGGTCACGACGGTCGCATCCTGCTCACCACCGGTCGCCAGGACGCCGACGCCTTCGCCGGGGTCACCGGCGCATGGTTCCTGATCCGGGTGGTCGACCCGCCGACCGGCCGGCTCCCGGCCCATCACGCGATCCTGCGGTCCCGCGGTCCGTATCACCTCGACGCCGAACGGAAACTGCTGCAGGAGAATCGGATCGACACGCTGGTGACCAAGAACAGCGGCGGAGCGTTGACCCGCCCGAAACTCGACGCCGCCGCCGAACTGGGGGTCCGGGTGATCATGGTCGAAAGACCAGCCGAACCGCTGGGTGTCACCGCCGTCGGCGACGTTGTCTCCGCGGCCGCATGGGTCCGGACGCTCACCGACGGATGACATCGGCCGGTTCGCCACCGGGTGCGCCGAGTGCCCGGCGTGCCACCAGCGCTCAGTGACCCGGGTGACTGCGGGGGGTGTAGACGAGATCACCACCGCCACGTCGCACCACCCGGGTCGCCGACGACCCGATGATGATCAGCGTGCGCATGTCGACGACAGCCGGATCGAAGTCGCCGACGGTCGTCACCGTCAGCGACTGCTCGTCGCCGCCGACGTCGCGTCCGAGGACGAGCACCCGATCTGCCGAAACCGATTCGGTCAGGATGTCTTTCAGTGCCGACACCTGCCAGGTTCGACTGCGCGACCCCGGGTTGTAGATGGCGATCACCAGATCGGCGGTCACCGCGCGGCGGATCCGATCGGCGATCACCTCCCATGGTTTGAGCCGATCCGATAGTGAGATCACCGCGAAGTCGTGGCCGAGTGGCGCGCCGACCGCCGCTGCAACCGCGTTGGCCGCGGTCATGCCGGGGACGACCCGCACGGGCACATCGGCCCACCGGGGTTCGGCGGCCACCTCGGACACTGCGGAGGCCATCGCGAACACTCCCGGGTCGCCGGAGGACACCACCACGACTCGGGCGCCTCGGGCCGCGAGATCCAGTGCGAACTCGGCACGTTCGGCCTCGACGCGGTTGTCGCTGGCGTGGATGCGCTGTCCCGGCCGCGGCGACACACGTGCCAGATAGGTCTTGTAGCCGACCAGATCGGTGGCTGCCGCCAGTTCCCGCTCCACCTGCGGGGTGGTCCAATCGTCGGCGCCCGGCCCGAGGCCGACGACCACCACCTCCGCCCGCGGCGGGTCGGGGGCGCCTGCGCGCGGGTTGTTCAAGCGACCCGGCACCACCACCATCGAGAAGTACGGCACCTGCGCGGGGTCGACCTCGGCGACCGGGGCCACCTTCTGTGCGGTGGTGGATGCGCGTTCGACGTACCACGCCTCGTCGAGCCGGCCTGCCGCGCGCAGCGCCTCGCACACCCCGGTGAAGGTCCGGCCGAGTTTGATGACCGCGAAAGCATCGGCGTGCGCGAACAATTCACGCATTCGGGGCACCGGCAGGGTGCCTGGAACGACGGTCAGCGTCTCCTCGGCCTCCACCAGCGGGACCTCGATTGCCGCCGACGCCGCACTCACCGATGTCACGCCCGGGATGATCTCGGTCGGGAACTCGGCGGCCAGGCGCTTGTGCATGTGCATGTAGGAGCTGAAGAACAGCGGGTCGCCCTCTGCGAGCAGGGCCACGTCGCGGCCCGCACGCAGGTGAGAGGCAAGGAGTTCGGCGCTGTCGGTGTAGAAGTCGTCGAGCGCACCACGATAGCCGCCCGGATGGTCGGCGGCTTCGGTGGTCACCGGGTACATCAACCTCTCCTCGATCTGCCCCGGACGCAGATACGGCTCGGCGACACCGCGGGCGATACTGCGCCCGTGGCGTGCGCAGTGATAGGCCACGACCTCGGCCGAACCGATCACCCGAGCGGCCTTGACCGTCATCAGTTCGCTGTCACCGGGTCCCAGTCCGACTCCCCACAGTTTGCCGAGGCGCCGCGACGACATCGATTGTGATGACACCGATTGTTCTGAACCCATGGTCGACGCCTCATTCCTCCGGGCTGGCCAGTGCGTTGATGGCGGCAGCGGTGATCGCGGACCCGCCCCGGCGGCCGGTGACCGTGATGAACTCGAGGTCGGCGCGGGCGGCCAGCTCGGCGCACGATTCGGCGGCCCCGACGAAGCCGACGGGCGCACCGACGATCGCCGCCGGCCGCGGCGCCCCGGCGTCGATCATCTCCAACAACGCGAACAGTGCGGTCGGGGCGTTTCCGATCGCGACGACGGCGCCGTCGAGGACCGGTTTCCAGAGTTCCAGTGCCGCAGCGGTTCTGGTGGTACCCATGCGTTCGGCCAACTCCGGCACCGCGGGATCGTGGAGATGGCATCGGATCTCGTTGTCCGCGGGAAGACGACGCCGTGTGATCCCGCTCGCGACCATCGTGGCATCACAGAGAATCGGCGCGCCGTCGGTCAGGGCATTCCGTGCGGCGCGCACCACGCCCTCGGTGGCCACCACGTCGCGTGTGAGATCGGTCTGTCCGCAGGCATGGATCATCCGCACGACGACACCGGCCACGTCGGGAGCGAACGCGGACAGGTCGGACTCGGCACGGATGATCGCGAACGATCGACGATAGATGGAGGCGCCATCACGCAGGTACTCGGTCATGATGTCCGTCAGCCTATCGGCAGCGCCGTCGGGACCGATCATCTGCTCGGTGCGCCAACTCGGTCCGGCCGGCGGTGATCGTCGCGGACCCGCGTGCCCTGTGAGGCGCTATCGTATGCGGCGTGACCGCGCCTACGCTGTACATCTTCCCGCACGCCGGCGGCTCCGCGGCCTTCTACGTGCCCTTCGCACGGACCTTCACCACCGATATCGGACGGGTGGCGGTCCAGTACCCGGGAAAGAACGGAAGCCAAGACCTGGCCGCCTTCACCGGTATCGACGCCCTCGCCGACACCGTGCTGAGCAAACTGCCGGCCTTCGGCCCGGACACGCGCGTGGCGTTCTTCGGCCACTCCATGGGGGCCTTGGTCGCCTTCGAGACCGCCCGCCGCCTCGAACAGCGCGGGGTGCAGATCGAGGCGCTGTTCGTCTCCGCATGCGCCGCACCCGGCCGCAGTGGGTACGAATACATCCCGGAGTCCGATCGTGGACTGCTCGACGCGGTCTCGGCGATGACCGGACTCGACCCCGCGATGCTGCAGGACGAGGCCTTCTCGTCACGGATTCTGCCGACCCTGCGCGGATTCAAGGCGATCACGGCCTACGAATGCCCGCCGGAGGTGACGCTGGCGTGTCCCATTCACGCGTATCACGCCGACAACGACGAGGTCGCCACCGCGGAGAAGGTTGCTCCGTGGGAGCAACGGACCTCGGCCGAATTCACCATGCGTGAGTTCCCCGGCCACCACTTCTATCTGTCCGAGCACCTCGCCGACGTGGCAGCCGACATCGAGCGCCGCCTGTCCGCCACCAAGGACTGACGCCGACCCCGGGCACGACCCGGGTGACCCGCGCCCGTCGTTCCGCCACGAATTCACATCGACATTCCTCACCGAATTTCGGGGCTGTTTGAATTCAGAAACAACGCCAATTCATTCCTGGAAAAACGCTGTCGACTTTCCGTGAATTTCGCGGATTCGGTGAATTCTCGACGTAAATTCGGTGCAAAGGCATGAATCGGACCGGTGAAGTCGGATTCGGCGGAGTTTCCCTCAATCCCACTGTGACACCTGGCAGTAAAGTCGTGTGGGACGCCCTCGGACACCGTTCTTCACAGTCAGTGCATGTATCGTCGGCTCACGAGAGAGTTGCTGTGATTGAACGACGATCGCGACAGCGTGAACACCTCACGCGTCGTGATAACCGTCGAATCGACGCACGTGCTCACTCGAAACGCCTCCTTGGGAGGGGAGGCTCGACAGACATCGTTGCGATGCACCCTGCGGTGGTTGTTGGCCGCCACATCGCGCATACAGACACACATTTCGCCGTCGGGGGGAAAGTGACGGACAGCAGTGAACAGTCGAGGGAGAGCACGACCCTCGCTGCAGGACACCATCCCTGGGATTCTGCGCGCTCGCGCAGCTGACCAGCCCGATGCCGCAGCATTCACCTTCATCGACTACGACGTCGATCCGGCCGGCTTCTCCGAAACGCTCACGTGGGCCGAGCTGTACGACCGCGTACGCGTCGTCGCCGCCGAACTCGGTCGGCACGGCGCGCCCGGGGACCGGGCGGCGATCCTGAGTCCGCAGAGCCTCGACTACATCGTCGCGTTCCTCGGAGCGCTCGAGGCTGGTTTCATCGTTGTGCCGCTGTCGGTTCCGATGTTCGGAGCCCACCACGACGAGCGCATCAGTTCGGCTCTGGCCGACTGCACGCCGGCGGTCGTCTTCGCGACCACGACCGTCATCGACGAGATCCTGCCCTACACGCAGAGCGTGCCCGGTGTGACGCCTGCGGTCGTCGAAATCGACGCCCTCGACTACCACACACCTGTCGCCGCCGCCGGCAGCCAGGTCGGCCGGGACCGAACCGCCGTACTGCAGTACACCTCGGGGTCGACGAGTTCGCCTCGGGGCGTGATGGTTTCGCACAAGAACGTGGTCATCAACCTCGACCAGCTCATCTCCGACATGTTCGCCCATCACGGCGGCTGGCCCGATCGTGACTCGACGCTCGTGTCGTGGCTGCCGTTTTACCACGACATGGGATTGCTCCTGGGGATCTGCGGTGGCGTGATGGCGGGTCTGCACACCGTCGACATCAGTCCGATGGCGTTCCTGCAGAAACCATCCCGCTGGATTCAGGTGATGGCCGGTCATCCCAAGTCGTTCACCTCTGCGCCGAACTTCGCCTACGAGCTCGCCGCCCGCCGGACCTCCGCCGACGACCTGGCCGGTCTGGACCTCTCCCAGGTGACCGGATTCATGTGCGGAGCCGAGCGCGTCCACGATGCCACGGTGCGCCGATTCGTCGACCGATTCACCCCGGATGGTCTGCCGGAGAACATCGTCCGGCCCGCGTACGGATTGGCCGAGGCGACGCTGTATGTCTCCGCGCTCGTTCCGGGTACTCCGGCTGTGGGCGTGCGGTTCGACTTCGAGAAGCTGGCGAAGGGCTACGCGCTGCGGTGCGGCGAAGGGCAGGACGGCGCGGTGTTGATGAGTCACGGACCCCAGCGTTCGGTGACCTACCGCATCGTCGACCCCGATACCCGTGAGGAGAACCCCGCCGACCGCGTCGGCGAGATCTGGGTGCACGGCGAGAACGTGCCCGCGGGGTACTGGTGCAATCCCGAACGCACCGAGGCGACGTTCGGCGGCTGGATCGAGAATCCGCGTTCGGACACCCCGGCCGGACCATGGTTGCGCACCGGCGATCTCGGGGTCGTGTCCGAGGGCGAGCTGTTCATCACCGGTCGCATCAAGGATCTGCTCATCATCGACGGCCGCAATCACTATCCCGACGACATCGAGGGCACGGTCACCGAGCTGACCCGGGGCCGCGTGGCGGCGGTGTCGGTACCCGGTGAGCACGCCGAGGAACTCGTCGTGATCGCCGAGGTGAAGGATCGCGGAGAGCCGGTCGACCTCGACGAGTTGCGGGCGGTGGTGGTGGCGACGATCTCCGGTCGACACGGCGTGCGCGCGGCCGACGTGGTCTTCGTCGCGCCCGGCTCGATTCCGATCACCACCAGCGGCAAGACCCGGCGCGCCGCCGCCGGCGAGACCTATCGGACCGGCGGATTCGCCCGCCTGGACGGCCACCGGTGACGTCAGGGGATCGCGCCGATCGGGGCGAGGACGATCGTGCCGAACGGCAACTGCGTGACTGGCTCGTCGACCGGCTCGTCCTGATGGGCTGCGACCCCGACGGGGTCGACGTCGACACCCCGTTCCACGATCTCGGCGTGGGGTCCCGCGACGCGGTGGTCCTCGCCGGCGAACTCGCCGAATACCTCGGCCGGCCGGTGTCGCCGGTCGATCTCTGGGAGCACCCGAGCGTCGCAGCGCTGGCACGCTTCGCGCTCGGCCGAGACACCGGGTCGGCGGCCACCGATTCGGCGCCGGCAGCCCGGAACCCCGACACCGACGCGCGCCCCGTCACCGACACCGATGATCTGATCGCCGTCGTCGGGGTGGGCTGTCGGTTCCCCGGCGGCATACTTGGCCCGCAACAGTATTGGGATTTCCTGCTCGCCGAGGGCGATGCGATCGGCCACGTCGATCCGCAACGATGGGAGTCGTTCGCCGACGGCACCGCCGAGACCGACGCGGCGCTGGCGCGCACCACCACCTGGGGCGGATTCCTCAACGACATCGATGCCTTCGACGCCGAGTTCTTCGACATCTCGCCCAGCGAGGCCGACAAGATGGACCCCCAGCAGCGGCTGCTGCTGGAGGTCTCGCACGAGGCGCTGGAGAACGCCGGAATCCCTGCGGAATCGTTGCGGCACAGCCAGACCGGGGTGTTCGTCGGCGCTTGCGCTGGGGAGTACGGCTTCCTGGCCACCGCCGACCTCGCCGAGGTCGACAACTGGTCGGGGACCGGCGGCGCGCTGTCGGTCATCGCCAACCGCGTGTCCTATCACTACGATCTGCGTGGTCCGTCGATCACCGTCGACACCGCATGTTCGTCGTCGCTGGTCGCGATCCACCTCGCGGTGGCGAGTCTGCGCTCGGGTGAGTCGTCGACGGCGCTCGCCGCAGGTGTCAATGTCATGCTCTCCCCGGCGATCACGCGCAGCTTCGACCGCAACGACGCCATGTCGCCGAGCGGGCGGTGCCACTCGTTCGACGCCGCCGCCGACGGCTACGTCCGCTCCGAGGGATGCGGCGTCGTGGTACTCAAACGTCTTGCCGACGCCCGCCGCGACGGCGACCACGTCCTCGCGGTGGTGCGGGGGAGTGCCATCAACTCCGACGGTCATTCCAACGGGCTGATGGCGCCCAATCCGTCGGCGCAGATGGCCGTGCTGCGGGCCGCCTACATCTCCGCGGGCATCGGGCCGCGCGAGGTGGATTACGTCGAGGCACACGGCACCGGCACCCTGCTCGGAGATCCCATCGAGGCGCGGGCCCTCGGCGCGGTCGCCGGTCGGGGACGCCCCGCCGACGACCCGCTGTTGATCGGCGCGGTGAAATCGAATCTCGGTCACCTCGAGGCCGCGGCCGGCATCGCTGGTTTCCTGAAGGTCGCCTTGGCCCTCGAGAAGGGTTGCCTCCCGGCGACTCCGGGCTTCTCAGAACCGAATCCACACATCGACTTCGACAACCTGCGCCTGAAGGTGGTGGCCGAAACGACACCGTGGCCCACGACGGGCAGGCCCCGTCGCGGCGGGGTGTCGGCCTTCGGTTTCGGCGGTACCAACGCCCATCTCGTCCTCGAGCAGGCGCCGGAGCCCGAAGCCCTCACCGGACCGGCGGCCGGGAGCATGGACAGCACCGGCCGATCACCGAAGTCCCCGATCGCGACCCTGGTGGTGGCAGGTAGATCTCGCGAGCGCATCGCGACCACGGCCGGCGCTCTCGCCGACTGGCTCGACGGAGACGGTGTCTCGGTGCCGCTCGCCGAGGTCGTCGATGGTCTCGATCACCACCGTGATCGCGCACGCGCCTTCGCGACCGTCGTCGCGACCGACCATGCCGCGGCGATCATCGGGTTGCGGGCGCTCGCCGACGGGGTGAGCGCACCCGGTGTCGTCGCCGCCCACGAGCAGCCGTGTCGCCCCGGGACGGTGTTCGTCTACTCCGGCCAGGGATCGCAGTGGGTCGGGATGGCGCGTGGTCTGCTGGCCCATGACCCGGCCTTCGCCGACGCGCTCGAGGAGATCGAACCGGACTTCGTCGAGCAGGTCGGATTCTCGCTCATCGAGGTCGTCCGCTCCGGTGCCCCGGTCACCGGGATCGACCACATCCAGCCGGTCCTCACCGGCCTCCAGCTCACCCTGACGCGACTGTGGCGCGCCCACGGCATCGTCCCCGACGCCGTCATCGGCCACTCGATGGGTGAGGTGGCAGCGGCCGTCGTCGCCGGCGCGCTCAGCGTGGCCGACGGCCTGAAGGTCATCGCCACACGGTCGCGCCTCATGCGGCGGCTCGCCGGACAAGGCGCCATGGCGCTCATCGAACTCGACGCCCCTTCCGCCCACGAACTCGTCGCGGGCTTTCCCGGCGTGACCGTCGCGGTGCTGGCCTCACCGAGGCAATGCGTCATCGCCGGCGCCCCGGAACAGGTGGATGCCGTCGTCGATCGGGTGGCGGCGCAGGATCGTCTCGCCCGGCGGGTCGAGGTCGACGTCGCCTCCCACCACCCGATCATCGATCCCGTGCTGCCCGATCTGCGTGCGGCACTGGCCGATCTGAGCCCCCGGCGTCCCCACCTGCCGCTGCTCAGCACCACGCTCGACACCGGAGAACCCACCTTCGACGCCGACTACTGGTGTGCGAATCTGCGCAATCCCGTCCGGTTCGCGTCGGCGGTGGCCCGGGCGGGCGCCGACCACGGAGTGTTCGTGGAGGTCAGCCCGCACCCGTTACTGACCCACGCGATCGACGAGACCCTTTCCGACATCCATCATCACGCCGTACCCACACTCCTGCGTGATGCAGACGAGGTCACAACCTTTCACACCCATCTGAACATCGCACGCACCGATCGCCGCCACATCCCGGCACCGGATCCGTCCAGTCCGCATCCGCAACTGCCGACGACACCGTGGCATCACTCCCGGCACTGGTTCGCCACCCGCGCCCGCTCCTCCCGGTCGCGTGCGGCGAGCGCCGGCTTCACCCCACGACCGGGCACCCTGCTCGGCGAGCACATCGCGGTCGGTGACATCACCCACCTCTGGCGCGCCGACCTCACCCCCGAGGCCCTGCCGTACCCGGGACATCACCTGCTGCACGGACTCGAGGTGGTCCCCGTCTCGGTGCTCGTGGCCACCCTCGGCGCCGCCGCGGCCCACCTCGGTGCCGACGCGCTGACCGACATCGGCTTGCGCCATCCGATCGCGGTGGACCGGCCGCGACGCATCCACGTCGTCGCCGACGCCGACTCGGTGTCCATCTCGTCCTCGGCGATCACCGACGACGACACCTCGCGGTGGGTCCGCCACGTCACCGCGCGACCGACATCGTCGACCCTGCCGGGCCGGCGCCCAAGCCCCCACCCCGACAACGGTTCCCGGCCGATCGACACCGCCGACCTGGTGGCGATGACGCCGACCTCCTCGACCGCAGATCTCCTCGCCGAATGGGGCGTGCAGGGGCAGCCCTTCGCCTGGGAGGTGTCACGCGTCGCGCGCAGCACCGGCCGAATGCTGGCCGACATCGGGTTACCCGAGCCCTCGCCGGCCGCGATGCTCGACGCGGCGGCCCACGTCGCCCGACTCGTCGACGACTCGACCCGCGACCTGATGGTTCCCGCCCGGATCGACTCGGTGCTCCTGCCGATAACCCTGCGCGGCACCCGCGCCGTCCTCGACATCCGCCGAGTGGTGTCCGACGATGCCGACCTCGTGGTCGACATAGTCGGATCCACCGAGGACGCCGACGACGCCCTCCTCGTCCGCGGCCTGCGGTTCACCCTGGTCGACGCCGAACCCGGTGTGGCCGAATCCGCTGTGGCGGAAGCCGATCCGCAGTCGCTGGTCCGCACCGTGGTGTGGCGCGAGGACGTCGGAACCGACACGGCCTCACCGACGACGATCGCACAAAGCGACGCGGTGGCTGTGCTCGGCGACGCGCATGCCCTCGCCGTGGCACTCGCGCGTGCGGGAGTGCCATGCCGCGATCGGGCCGAGGACGCCCGCCACGTCATCTACGTCGCTCCCACCACCGCGGCGGACCCCGATCAGTTGGCTGCCGATCATGCTGCTGCCGCGGCGGGAATGACCTCGGAGGTCACCGCCGTCATCGCACGGATGGCCCGGAACGCGACCTCGCAGACCCTGTGGATCGTGACCCGCGGTGTGCGCGAACCGAACTCGCCCGGCGATCTGCCCCAGAGCGCGCTGTGGGGGTTGGCCACGGTGATGGCCGAGGAGCACCCCGACGCGTGGGGCGGACTGATCGATCTGGCCGCAGGTGCCGATCCGGCCACCGCGGCGCCGCTGATCACCGAGCGGCTCGGTCGGCCGTGGGGCGGTATCGCCGCCTTGCGCGACGGTCGGCTGCTCCGTCCGAGCCTCGAACCCCTCCAGACCCCCGAGTCCCGCGACGACACCGAGACCCGCGGCGAGGCAACGCATCCCGCACCACGCGCCGGCGTCATGCTGCGCTGCCGCCCGGATGCCGCCTACCTCGTCACCGGGGGACTCGGGGCACTCGGCCGCGTGATCGCCGGACGGCTCGTCGATCACGGTGCCCGCCGGCTCATCCTGGTCGGCCGCACCGGTCTGCCGGCGCGCCGCGACTGGGACCGAGCCGATCTCGACCCGATCCTCCGCGACCGCATCAACACCGTGCGCGACCTGGAGAGTCGCGGCATCACCGTCACAGTCGTCGCACTCGACGTCGCCGACAGCGCGGCCGTGCAGGCCTTCCTCAGCCGTCGTGACGATGAGGGTGCCGCACCCATCCGTGGTGTCGTGCACGCGGCCGGGGTCACCGAGAACAGACTGCTCACCGAGACCGACGACACCGCACTGACCACCGTCATGCGACCCAAGATCGCCGGGGCGCAGATACTGCACGAGGTCTTCGGCGACAGCCTGGACTTCTTCGAGATGACCGGGAGCGCCGGTGTGCATTTCGGTATTGCGGGCCAGGGCGGCTACGCCGCGGCCAACGCCTACCTCGACGCGCTCGCGCGCCTGCGCCGCCATACCGGTACCCCGGCCCTGACGATCGACTGGGTCGCCTGGCAGGGACTGGGGTTCGCGGTCGACGCCGACATCGTCACCGCCGAACTCGCCCGCCGCGGATCCCGGCCCGTCACCCCGGCAGAGGCACTGCACGCCTGGGACCTGATCTCCGAATCCGGTGTGGCACAAGCAGTCGTTCTCCCGCCACCACCGCCCGCACCGAACGCCGACGACGCCACCACTGGCACACCGTCGTGGTCGCAGATGGCCAGGCCCGACCTGCTCGCCGGATTGCGCGACGGCTTGCGAGCGATCCTGGCCCGGGAACTGCGGATGTCGGAGGCCGACCTGCTCACCGACGTCCCCTTCGCCGAGTTCGGCCTCAATTCGCTGATGGCCATGTCGATCCGCCGGGATGCCGAGAAACTGGCCGGTCTCGAACTGTCGGCGACGATGCTGTGGAATCACCCGACCATCGATGCGCTGGCCGACTACCTCGCCACCCGGATCGCCGGTGACGACGAGCCGGCCGCACAACTGCCCGCCGAGGATTCCGGTGGCCTGCTCGACGATCTCTTCGCCGACGCCGAGTCCGCGCCGTCACCGCTGGGTGCGGAGCACGGTCTCCGATGAGCGCCGACGACCTCGAATCCGTTCTGCGCGACTGGCTGACCACGCGGCTCGCCGCCCTCGTCGATCGCCCGGCAAGCGACATCGATCCGACGGTGGCGCTGGCCGATCTCGGGCTCGGTTCCCGGGACTCGGTGATGATCTCCGGTGAACTCACCGAGTTCCTCGGCAGGCAGGTCTCGCCCGTCGAGTTCTGGGAGCATCCGACGATCGACGCGCTGGTGGCCCACCTGTGCCTCGGGGACCACGTCGAACCGCAGTCGGCATCGGCGGGGCGATCATCGGCCGACGACGGTCCGATCGCGGTGGTCGGCATCGGATGCCGATTCCCCGGCGGGATCAGCGGTCCCGACGAGTACTGGCAATTTCTCTGTGCCGGCGGTGATGCCGTCACCACCGTGCCGCGGGGCCGGTGGGACCGTTTCGACGACGGTCGTCCCGAGGTTGTCGACGCCCTCGCCTCGACCACCCGCCACGGCTCCTTCCTCGACGACGTCGAGGGTTTCGACGCCGACTTCTTCGAGATCACCGCCCGCGAGGCGGCCAAGATGGATCCGCAGCAGCGTCTGATGCTCGAGGTCGTCTGGGAAGCCCTCGAACATGCCGGGATCCGACCCGAATCCCTGCGCCGGTCGCCGACCGGTGTCTTCGTCGGCGCCTGCGCCGGCGAATACGGGTATCTCGCGTCCACCGACCTGCCGACGATCGACGCGTGGAGCAATCTCGGTGCGGCCCTGAGCATCATCGCCAATCGGCTGTCCTATGTCCTCGATCTGCGTGGCCCGTCGTTGACGATCGACACGGCGTGTTCGTCGTCGTTGGTGGCGATCCACCTCGCGACCCAGAGCCTGCGGTCCGGTGAAGCAGACGTCGCGGTCGCGGGCGGGGTGAACCTACTGTTGACGCCGGCGGTGTTCGCCGGTTTCGATCAGTCCGGCGCGTTGTCGCCGACCGGCGCGTGTCATGCCTTCGACGCCGCCGCCGACGGTTTCGTGCGCGGTGAGGGAGCGGGGGCGGTCATCCTCAAGCGTCTCGATGACGCGCTCACCGCCGGCGACCGAATCCTCGCCGTCATCCGCGGTACCGCGGTGAACCAGGACGGCCATTCCAATGGGCTGTTCGCCCCCAATCCCGCCGCGCAGATGGAGGTGCTGCGCACCGCGTACACCCGCGCGGGCATCGGCGTGCGCGAGATCGACTACGTCGAGACCCACGGGACGGGGACCCTGCTCGGTGACCCGATCGAGGCCCGCGCACTGGGCACGGTGCTCGGCCGTGGGCGCCCTGCCGACGCGCCTCTGCTACTCGGTGCGGTCAAGACCAACCTGGGGCACCTCGAGGCTGCCGCCGGGATCGCAGGTTTCATCAAGACCGTCCTGGCGTGTTCGCGCGGCACCATCCCGGCCACTCTGCATCAGCGAGAACCCAACCCCCACATACCATTCGACCAACTGCGGCTGCAGGTCGTCGACACCAAGCGGGCATGGCCGAGTACCGGACGACCACGACGAGCGGGCGTGTCGTCCTTCGGTTTCGGTGGCACCAATGCGCACATCGTCGTCGAGCAGGCACCCGTCGTGCATCGCGATCCGCCGCCCGTCGACATGCTCGCCCCGGCGGTGAGCACCCTGGTCCTCTCGGGCCGCAGCGCCGAGCGGGTCGTCGATCTCGCCGCGACAGTCGCGGACTGGATGACCACCGACGGTGCCGGGATCCCGGTCCCCGACATCGCCCACACCCTCAATCATCACCGGGCGGTGTTGCCGGTGACCGCCACCGTCACCGCCCGCGATCGGGCGGGCACGATCGCCGGACTGCGCGCCCTCGCCGGTGGCGACACGGTGGATGGAGCTGTTGCCGTCGGGGTGACCCCGCCACGGGAGGACGCCGCGCGCGCAACGGGTACCGTGTTCGTCTACTCGGGCCAGGGCTCCCAGTGGGCCGGGATGGCCGCCGTTCTGCTCGCCGACGAACCCGCCTTCGCCGACGCCGTCGACGAGATGGAGGCCGACTTTCTCGACCACGTCGGATTCTCACTGCGCAACGCTCTGGCCGAGCGCCGCGACCTGCACGGTGACGCCGAGGTGCAACCGGTACTGATGGGCCTGCAGGTGGCGCTCACCCGGCTCTGGGCACATCACGGTGTGCATCCCGACGCGGTGATCGGGCAATCGATGGGGGAGGTGAGCGCCGCGGTCGTCGCCGGCATGCTCACCGTCGCCGAGGGACTTGCCGTGATCGGTATCCGCTCGCGGTTGATGTCGGCGGCCCCGGCCGGCGGTGTCGCGGTCCTGCGCCTCTCGTGCGATGAGGTCGCGGCACGACTGGCAGCACATCCGGGCGTCGAGATCGCCGGTCACCTCGCACCGCGGCAGACGGTGGTGGCCGGTCCACCCGAGGCCGTCGACGCGGTGCTCGCCGAGGTCCTCGCCGACGGCGTGTTCGCGCGCAGGGTCGCCATGACGGTCGCCTCGCACACCGCGCTGATGGATCCGCTTCTGGGACCACTGCGTTCGGCATTGGCCGACCTGGCTCCGCGGCCCGCTCGGATACCGTTCCTGTCCACCGTGCACCCGGCATCCGCGGACTCCGCCGCTCCGGTGGTCGACGCCGACTACTGGGCCGACAACCTGCGGATGCCGGTACGGCTGGCACAGGCGGTCGCCCGCGGTGCCGAAGACCATGCGACCTTCGTCGAGATCAGCCCGCACCCCATCCTCGGCCAGGCGCTCGTCGAATGCCTGGAGGAGTCGGGGGCCGAGGACGCCGAGGTCGTCGCGACACTGCACCGCGACCGTGACGACACCATCTCGTTCCACCGCGCGTATCACGCTGCCGCCCAGGGTGTTCCGTCGACCCCGCATCCGGCCGAACCGCATCCGGTACTACCGCGCACGCCGTGGCGACACACGCCGTTCTGGCTGCCCACACCCACCCGATCCCCGGGAGCGTCGGCGGGGCCCGGAGCAGGGTCACCTTCCTATCCCGCCGACGGTCGCGTCCCCCGATCGTGGTGGCATCACCTGGCCTGGCCGACGATGCCGGCACCCCGCACCTCGACGCTCGTGCACCCGCAGCGCTGGGTGATCGTCGGTGACGGTGTCGATACGGAGTCGATCACCGTGCTGCGCGCCACGCTTCCCGGCGGCTCGCAGATCATCCCGATCGACCCCGATACATTCGCCGACGATACGGACGATTCGGAAACGTTGAGCCAGAGCATCTCCGGCGCCGATCGTGTGATCTTCGCCCCGGCCACAGAGGCGGATCCGTTCTCTGCGCAACCGGCATATCGGTTGTTCTCAGTGGCGCGTCGCCTCGTCGGCGCTGCCGTGTCGAGTGGCACCCGACCCCGGCTGCACCTGATCACCCGCAACGGCGCACCGCTGGCCGATGGCGATCACGCCGTCCCCGCGCACGCCGCCCTGTGGGGACTGGGACGCACTTTGGCGCTGGAACATCCCGAGATCTGGGGCGGTGTCCTCGACGTCGACGCCTCGGTCCCCGGCGGCGTCGTCGCACGCTATCTGCTCGACGAGATCGGCGCCGACGATCACAAGGATCAGGTGGTCTACCGGGCCGGCGCACGTCGTGTCCCGCGACTGCGTGCGGGCGTGAGATCGTCCGACGATGTCGGGGGAGAACCGATCACCGGACAGACACATCTGGTCGTCGGCGCCACCGGACACATCGGCCCGCACCTGATCGCTCACCTCGCCGACCGCGGGGCGCACACCGTCGTCGCCGTCTCGCGCACTCCGGGCACACGTCTCGATCCGCTCGTCGCC
>NZ_BAEI01000053.1 GCF_000241325.1 Gordonia polyisoprenivorans NBRC 16320 = JCM 10675
CGGGTTCGGGGCCGAGTTTCTCGGCGTCACCGTTGCCGTGGGTCTTGCCGAAGGTGTGTCCGCCGACGATGAGCGCGGCGGTCTCCACGTCGTTCATCGCCATCCGGCCGAAGGTCTCCCGGATGTCTTGCGCGGCGGCGAGATAGTCGGGATTGCCTTCGGGCCCTTCGGGATTGACGTAGATCAGACCCATCGTGGTGGCGCCCAGCGGCTTTTCCAGGTTGCGCTCACCGGAGTAGCGCAGATTGGTGCCCAGCCAGGTCGACTCCGCACCCCAGTACACCTCCTCGGCTTCCCATTCGTCGGGGCGGCCGAACGCGAATCCCTTGGTGTGGAAACCCATGTCCTCGAGGGCGACATTGCCGGCGAGGACCAGCAGGTCCGACCACGACAGCGCCTTGCCGTACTTCTTCTTCACCGGCCACAACAGCCGGCGCGCCTTGTCGAGGCTGACGTTGTCCGGCCAGCTGTCCAGCGGTGCGAAACGCTGCATGCCGGTGCCGGCACCGCCGCGGCCGTCCTCGACGCGGTAGGTACCCGCGGCATGCCACGACATGCGGATGAAGAAGGGTCCGTAGTGACCGAAGTCGGCGGGCCACCACGACTTCGAGTCGGTCATGACCGCCTTGACGTCGGCGACGAGTGCGTCGACGTCGAGGTCGGCGAGTGCGGCGTCGTAGTCGAAGTCGCCGCCGCGCGGGCGGATGACATCGGGATTATGGGCCAGGACACGCAGATTCAGCTTGTCCGGCCACCACTGGTTGTTGCCGCCGCCCTCCACCGGTGGGCGGATGTGCATGGGACATCCTGAGCCCGACGGCTCTCCGGCGGGGGTCTGGGCCTCCCCGATGGGGGGTGCGGTTTGCTCGTCAGACACGACGTTCCTTTCGGTGATGGGTGATCCGGGCTGTGATCACGGTCGTGACCCGGGGTGTGAGGAGGCTGCGCATTCTGCGCACAGACCCCAGTAGATGACCTCGGCCTCGTCGAGGAGGAAACCGTTGTCGTCGGAGGCGGTCAGGCACGGGCGTTCGCCGACCGCGCAGTCCACATCGGCGATGGCCCCGCAGCCGCGGCACACCGTGTGGTGGTGGTTGTCGCCCACCCGCGCCTCATACCGGGCCAGGTGGCCCGACGGTTGCAGACGGCGGACGAGTCCGACATCGGTGAGTGCCGCGAGGATGTCGTACACCGCCTGCCGAGAGACGTCCGGCAGGTCCGCGCGGGCGGCCTGGAAGATCGACTCGGTGTCGGCGTGGGGGTGCGCATGGACGGCCTCGAGCACCGCCACCCGCGGACGGGTGACGCGGAGTTCCACGGAGCGCAACATGCCCGCGAAGTCCGACGATGAGGTCACGACGCACAGTATGCACGCTTTTCTGGAATGATTCAGAACTTTCGCAAAATGAGACGCGCACAAGGCTGTTGGCGCTGGTCACGGGCCGAAATCGGGCGGGATGGTGACGACAGGCCCACTCTCGTGGCCCCATCGGTCATGAGAGAGTGGAGCCGTGGACGTCGACGAAAACGGGCTGGGCGCGGGTGCCGACACGCTCCTCGACCCGATCGCGCGCACCGTGCTCTCGGAGTCGGTGGCGTGGCGTTCGTCGTGGCATCCCGACGGTTCGCGCCACATCGTCGACGGGGCCTTCGAGTTCTACGTGGACGGCGCCGACGCCACCCTGCTGCGGTTCCACGGCCCCGACGGCGATCCGCGACGGATACTCGACGACGCGCTGCGAACCGTCTCCGTCCACGGCGCGTCCGGTTTGCGAATCACGGTGGGATTGGGCACTTTTGCCGATCTCGACGACGACGAGGTAGCGCGCCGCGGCGGAACCCTCGTCGCTGTGGTCGATGTCGTCGCACGCGCGGTGGACGCGTCGGTGCCGGACTCCATACCGGTGCCGACCGACATCGCGGTGCGTCGCGTGCGGACGGCCGAGGACCTCGCGCTGTTCGCCTCGATCTCCGAGCGTGCCTGGGGTTTCGCGCCACCGGTGCTCGCCGACCCCGACTTCGACGTCGCGGATCCCACGACGCGCCTGTTCGTCGCCGAAGGTAATTCCAGCGCAACCTGTTCTGTGCCGGGAAAACCCGTGGGTGATCACGTCGGCGCCGGTGGATACGAATTGGCGGGGTCGACCGCACGATTCTGGGGTGCGGCGATCCTGCCGGCATATCGTGGCCGTGGGGCCTACCGGGCGCTGGTGGCCGCACGCCTTCGTGACGCGCTGGGGTGCGGAGCGCGACTTGCACTCGTGCACGCCGAGCAGACCTCGTCGCCGATACTCCAACGGATCGGGTTCGCGCGTTATGCGCAGCGACGACTGACCTGGTTTCCGGTGCCCGGCCAGGGGAATCGGGTACAGGGGGAGCAGAGATGACACCGTCCGAGTCCGGGTTGGACTTCGACGAGGTCGCCGACGAACTGTACGGACTACCTCCCGGTGACTTCACCGGTCGGCGCAATGCGCTCGCTCGCCAGGCGCGCGGCGCGGGAGACCGCGATCTCGCCACGGCGATCGCGGCGCTGCGTCGTCCCACCCAGTCGGCGTGGTTGCTCAACCAGTGGATCCGCCGCCACCCCGACGGTGCCGACGAGATCACCGAACTCGCTGCGGCACTTCGGGATGCGCAGCGTCGTGTCGATGCCGCCCGGATGCGTGACCTGTCCGCACGTCGACAGGAGGTGATCGCCGACGTGGCGGGCCGGGTCGCGCACCTCGCCGCCGATCTGGGCGTGACCGTGTCCGGCGCCACCGACCGCGAGATCGTGGCCACGCTGCGAGCTGTCGTGGCCGACGAGTCCACCGCAACCCTCCTGCATCGTGGCCGCATGGTGGCCGCCGCCGAATACACCGGATTCGGGCCCGCCGGGATCGTGGCGGTTCCGGCGACCACGACCGCCGAAGAGGCACAACGCGGTACCGGCGACGGCCGGGCCGGACATGGTGAGGCCGAACGGTCCGTGGCTCGCGAGCACACCCGCGCAGAGCTACGACGAGCGCGCGAAACCGCGACGAGCGCTCAGCGTGGCGCCACCGAAGCGCAGACGGCGGCAGCGGCTGCCCGCGATGCTGCCGAGGCGCTCTCCGCCGACGCCGATCGGTTGCGCACAGAACTCGCCCGGGTGGAGCAGGAATGGGGTTTCGCGCGCCGTCGCGTGACGGCCGCCGAGCATGAATATGCCTCCGCGGCAAAGGAATCGGCTGCGGCATCCGCACGCGTGGCGGCACTGGAGCAGGAGTTGGCCGAGCTCGACGATCCGCGGTGAGGCGAGGTCGGCTCGACTCAACTCACTCGGCGGGTCTCATGGCCTCGTTGAGCACTTCACACTGACGGTCGAAGAAGCTCTCCGACACCGCGGCCCGTGGTGCGAACATGTCGAACGCATGAAAACCGCCGGGGACGGTGTCCACGGTGACGGGTACACCCGCGTCCTTCAGGCGTTCGGCGTAGGCAAGGTCCTCGGCGAAGAACAGATCACGGGTGCCCACCCCGATCCACGCCGGCGGCAATCCGGTCAGATCGGCGCGGCGCGCCGGCACGGCGATCGAGCGGTCGGCGCCGCCGAGATACGACGCCCAGCCAAGCCGGTTCGACGACGGGCTCCACACGCGATAGTCCTTCGGATCGCCGGTCCCCGCCGTCGTCCGATCGTCGAGCATCGGATAAACCAACAACTGGAACACCGGAGTGATGCTGCCGGAGTCTCGACCGGCCATGTCCCGGCACCGCAACGCCAATGCCGCGGTCAGCCCGCCGCCGGCGCTGGCGCCGCCGATGAGAATCTTTTCGGGGTCCACATCATCCTGTGCGGCAAGCCAATCGAGGCCGCGATGACAATCCTGGACCGGAACCGGGTAGGGGTGCGCGGGTGCCAAACGGTAGTCGACGGCAGCGATGGGGATTCCGAGCCGGTCGGCGAACTTCCGACACAGTGCGTCGTCCTCGGCCGCCGTACCGATGACATAGCCACCGCCATGAATCCACAACAGCGCGTGACCGGTACCGCGCGGGTTGTTCGGGCGATGAAGCCGCACGCTCACCCCGTCGCCGAGGTGGGCCACCTCGACATCGTCGGGCACATGACGCGACAGCGCTCCCGAGAGCACCTGCAGCGGGCGCATCGTCAGCGAGGTCACGACCGTGCGGGGCAGCAGCCGCGCCGCCAGGGCGAGGTCGGGGTGGAAGCCATCGGTGTCGACGTCGTCGTCGGGGCGGGTGTCGTGGGGGATCGGTGTGGGCACCGTGCCAGTATCACCCGCCCTTCTGCGGATGGTAGCCGTTCGGAGGCACCAACCCGCTCAGCGCGGCGCGTACCGGGGATCGACGATCCGGTGGCGGACCGCCTCGCGCAGCCACTCGGGGAACTCGGAGAGCAACTGCTCGTACAGGTCGGCGTCACTCATCGCGTCGACGTCGTCGATGGCGAAGAATCCGGCGTTGTCGACCACTCGGCCCGCCAGGGTGTCCAGTTCGGTGAGGATGCCGAATCGGTTGCGCCCCAACCCGATGAACTGCCAGAACACCGGCCGCGCCGATGCGGTGTGGATCAGCGTGCGGATCGCGGGCACCTTGGAGTGGAATCCGCCGTCGGTGAAGAACAGGACCAACACCGGTTCGCCACCCGCGGCGTCGTCGAGGATCGCATTCATGATCGGGAGTTCCTCGTTGACCCCGCCGATCTGCCGGTCGTAATCGATCTCCGGGCCCAGCGGCGCACCGTGGCGTCCGGTGAGATGAATATAGGTGTCCATCCAGATCTCGGTATCGGCGACGGTGACGTCGGGGAGCTTCGCGTAACCGGAGCCGTACAGGTACGCCTCGAGGTTGCCGTCGGAATCGAGCTGTGTCGCGACCGGGATCATCCGCTCGACGACCCGATGCACGGTCTGCTTCTTGTACAGCTTGCGCATCGACATGGTCTTGTCGATGACCAGCACGACCCGCGCGGTGGCACCCGCGGCCCCCTTGGTGAGCAGCACCCGATGGACCTGCTCCTTGCGGAGGTTGAGTTTCTGACGTTTCTCCAGCGAGAGCTTCTCCTCGCCCTTGACCATCCGGATGCCGGGTGCGGGAGCCGGAGCAGTGGGAGTGGGAGACGCGGGTACCGGGGTCAGGGGTGTCGGGGCGTCGGGTGTCGAGGTCTGAGATGGCGGGGCGTCGTCGACGATCACCCCGTGCTCGCGCACCAGCGCCGCGAAACCGGCGTCCCATCCGGCTGATTCGCTGCGGACCTTCCACTGGGCATTGCGTCGATAGATCTCCACCAGCACCGCTGCACGTTCGGAACGCAGCCCCTGCGCCGGCGCGACGATGGTGTCGGCTCCGGCGGTGAGCGTGGTCTCGATGGTCGACCCGCCCAGCGTGGCGGGCGCGTCGACGGAAACGCCGATCGCGATGCGCTCGACGTCATCGGCGACTCGGGTCAGATCGATGTCGAGCGTGGCCGGGCCGGTCAGCGTCACCTCGGCGCCGGGACTGCGGGGATTGTTGTAGAAGACGAAGTCGGCGTCGTTGCGGACGCGGCGGTCGGAGCCGAGGACAAACGCCACCACATCGAGCGCCGATCCACCGGCGGTTGCACCGACCGCCACCGTGAGCCGATCAGACGCCAGCGGGGTGTTCTCGCCGCGTCCGAGTATGCGTGGGGTCATGCCTGGTCCTCCCAAGATGTCGACCGAGTGTCTGGGCTGTCTGGTCACGATGACCCTACGTGGACCGCTCGCTGTGATCCCCGGATGTCGATCGGTCGATGGAATACCGCCGTGGCGGTCCATGGTTGGCACAGCCATGACCACCGAGACCGCTCCCGAAGCCTTCGATCCGCGCACTCTCATCGCAGAGAGTTCGATCGGGATCCTCGCGACCATCAAGGCCAACGGTATTCCCCAACTCTCGCCCGTCACCGTGGTCTACGACGGTGACGCCGACCGCATCTACGTGTCGATGACCGAGGGGCGTGCCAAGACCGCCAATCTGCGACGGGATCCCCGCGCCGCCATCGAGTTCACCAGTGCCGACGGGTACACGTGGGCCACCGCCGAGGGCACCGCCACCCTCACCGGGCCGGGCACCGACCCGGACGGACCGGAGGTCGACGCCCTCGTCGAGTACTACCGGCGCGGGGCGGGGGAACATCCGGATTGGGCGGAGTACCGCGAGGTGATGGTGACCGATCGGCGGGTGCTGATGGAGTTGGCCATCACCCGGGTGTACGGGGCCAAGTTACGCTGACCCGCCGCCGGTGTCGGCCGGCCACGCGCGACGCGAGAGCAGGCGTAGACCGTTGAGCGCCACCAGAATCGTCGATCCCTCGTGGCCGGCAACACCCAGCGGCAGGGGCAGGGTTCCGACGATGTCCCATGTGACGAGGACCGCGATGGTGGTTGCGAGTGCCGGTATCTCGTTGCGGTGCCATCGATTCGGGTTGTCGAGCTCAATGACGGCGGTAACCGTGGGCGTGCCGGTCGAACAGCGCTCAGCTCGGGCATGTCGCCGCACTCCTCGATGAGGCCGTCCATCACATCGAGCGTTTGCATTCCGGTGACCGCGGATCGCGCGATCTCGCATAACGCCGCGGCGCTTGTGATGGAACCCTGGTTGTGATGGAGCCCTGGTTGTGATGGAACCCTGGTTGTGATGGAACACCGTCAGGTCCCGCTGTATCTCCTCGCGTTGATCGTCGGGGGAGTGATCGGCGTCGGTGCGCCCGGCCTCGCTCCCGTGCTCACCCACCTGGTCACCCCTGCGCTGGCGGCCCTGCTCTACGTCACCTTTCTGCAGGTGCCTGCGAGTGGGGTGATCACGGCGCTGCGTGATCTCCGATTTCTCGGTGCGGTGCTCGTCGTCAATTTCGTTGCCGTCCCGCTCGTCGTCGGTGCGATGTATCCGTTCCTGCCGGGCAACGAGGCGATCCGCATCGGGATGCTGCTCGTGCTCCTGTGTCCGTGCATCGATTACGTCATCGTCTTCACCGGCCTGGCGGACGGCGACCGACGCAGACTCCTGGTGTCGACGCCCCTGCTGCTCATCGTGCAGATGGTGACGCTGCCACTGTTCTTGATGACATTCCTGGGTGCCGACCTCGCGGCGGTGGTCGACGTAGAGCCGTTCCTCGAGGCGTTTGTCGTGTTGATCGTGATACCGCTCGGGCTCGCCTGGGCGACGCAATGGTGGTCGTCGGGGCATTCTCGGCCGGGACATTCTCGGGGGCAGCGCTTTTCGACGGCGGTGTCGACGACGATGGTTCCGTTGATGATGCTCGTGCTCGCCGTGGTCGTCGCCTCGCAGATCCCGACGGTCGGCGACGCCGCGGGCTCGGTGCTCGCCGCGGTTCCGTTCTACGTGGCCTTTCTCATCGTGATGCCGTGGATCGGGCTCATCATCGCCCGGTGGGCGCGCCTCGACGTTCCGGCCGGCCGGGCGGTGATGTTCAGCGGTGTGACACGCAACTCGCTCGTGGTCCTGCCGTTGGCGTTGGCCCTACCCGTGGGGTTCGAGGCGGCCGCGGTCGTCGTGGTCACCCAGACGCTCGTCGAGGTCATCGGAATGGTGGTCTGCGTGCGGGTGGTGCCGCGTCTCCTGCCGGTGCAGCGGTGAGTCCGTGCCGTGGGCAGGCAATCTTCCTCAGGTCGGCGATCATGGTTCCTCGGCCGACTAGAGTCGCGGTCATGGTTTCGACGACGTGGGAGCTGTCCGCTGCCGACGGGACGGTGATGGTTCGTACCGACGTGACCGGCCCGGCAGCACGTACTGGACACCGACTGACGATCGAGATGACCGAATGGAGCGCGCAGGTGCGGTGGGCCGGTTCCGAGCCGGAATCGCTGACCGCGAGGATCGTCGTCGATTCATTGCAGGTCCGTTCCGGCGAAGGTGGACTCACGCCGATGTCCGGTCCGGAGCGTTCGGTGGCGAGGTCCAATGCCCTGAAATCGCTCAAGGCGGACAAGTTTCGTGAGATCGAATACGAATCCAGCTCGATCATCAAGTCCGACAACGGTTATCGCGTGGATGGTGCGGTGTGCATCCTCGGCCGCAGCCGTCCTCACCCGCTGGAGCTGACGGTCACCGACGCCTCGGGTCGGTGGCACATCACCACCGAGACACCGCTGGTTCAGACCGAGTTCGGAATCAAGCCGTACGCCCTGATGATGGGTGCGCTCAAGGTCGCCGACGAGGTGACGGTGACGGTCGAGGTGGACCACCCCGCGTGACCGACGATGGGAAGTGCGCGGGGCATCGACACGGTGCTTACCGACGGGTAAATCAATATCCGTTGTCGCAGTTACACGCTCGCGAATCCGCGGATCCGACGCCCGCGGATCGGTGTGATCTTCTCGGTGTGTCGGGTACGTACTCGCGCGTAGCGAAATCATTCGTAAGAATCGTCCCCGATCGGTTGTCGGCGCGTTCACAGCGCCCGCCGGATCCACCCCGCGCCATTCGGGTGGGGACGATCGTGGCCGCATCCGCGCCCCGCGCGCGGACAATCGTTGGGTATGACAAAAGATGAGGAGTCGGTGATGTTCACTCGCATTGCCATCGTGAACCGGGGTGAGTCGGCCGTCCGTCTCATTCACGCCGTTCGGGGCCTGTGCGCAGAAACAGGACAGTCGATAGAGGTCGTCGCACTGCACACCGATGTGGATCGCAACGCGACCTTCGTCCGTGAGGCCGACATCGCCTACGACCTCGGCCCGGCGGCCGAGCGCCCGTACCTGAACCTCAAGGTGCTCGAGCGCGCACTGCTCGAGACCGGCGCCGACGCGGCGTGGGTCGGCTGGGGGTTCGTGGCCGAGGACCCGTTGTTCGCCGAACTGTGCGACCGCATCGGCATCACCTTCATCGGCCCGTCGGCCGAGGCCATGCGCAAACTCGGCGACAAGATCGGCGCCAAGCTCATCGCCGAAGAGGTCGGTGTACCCGTCGCCCCGTGGAGTCGCGGTGCGGTCGACAGCGTCGAGGAGGCGGTCGCCGCGGCAGCCGACATCGGCTATCCGCTCATGCTCAAGGCGACCGCCGGCGGCGGTGGTCGCGGTATCCGCGTCATCACCAACGACGACGACCTGCGCGAGGCGTACGCCCGCACCCGCGACGAGGCCGCACGCGCCTTCGGCAGCGGTGTGGTCTTCCTCGAACGTCTGGTGACCGGCGCCCGTCACGTCGAGGTCCAGGTGATCGCCGACGGTCAGGGCACCGCATGGGCGCTCGGTGTGCGTGACTGCTCGGTGCAGCGCCGCAATCAGAAGATCATCGAGGAGTCCGCGTCGCCGGTCCTGTCGCCCGAGCAGGTCGCCGACCTCAAGGCCTCGGCCGAACGACTCGCCGTCGCCGTCGGCTACTGCGGTGCGGCGACCGTGGAATTCCTCTATCACCCCGGCGAGAAGCTGTTCGCCTTCCTCGAGGTCAACACCCGACTGCAGGTCGAGCACCCGATCACCGAGACCACCACCGGCTTCGATCTCGTCCGGGCGCAACTACACGTCGCCTCCGGCAACAAGCTGGAAGGCGAGCCGCCCGCCGAGCGCGGTCACGCGATCGAGGCGCGGCTCAACGCCGAGGATCCCGACCGCGACTTCGCGCCCGCGCCGGGTCGGATCGCGCGTCTCGAATTGCCCGCGGGCCCGGGCATCCGCGTCGACACCGGCGTCAGCGCCGGCGACACCATCCCCGCCGACTTCGACTCGATGATCGCCAAGATCATCGCCTACGGCCGCGACCGCGACGAGGCCCTCGGGCGACTGCGCCGCGCGATGACCGAGACCCGCGTCATCATCGAGGGCGGCGCCACCAACAAGAGCTTCGTCCTCGAACTGCTGAATCAGCCCGAGGTGATCGACGGTAGCGCCGACACCGGCTGGATCGACCGCGTCCGTGCCGAGGGCGGCCTCGTCGCCCATCGGCACTCGGCGATCGCGCTGGCAGCTGCCGCGATCGACGCCTACGAGGAAGAGGAACTCGTCGAGCGGCAGCGCCTGTTGTCGACGGCGTCGGGCGGTCGCCCGCAGGTGCAGCACGACAGTGGCCGACCGCTGGATCTGAAACTGCGCGGCGCGACCTACCGCGTGCGCGTGGCGCGGATCGGTGCGCACCGCTTCCGCGTCGGCATCGAATCCGGCGACCAGACCTACAGCGCCGACGTCGACCTGGAACGGTTCGACGAGCACGCCGCTCAATTGGTCATCAATCATGTTCGTTACCGCCTGATCACCGACACCCACGGCCCGGTCCACCTCGTCGACGTCGACGGCGTGACCCACCGCGTCAGCCGCGACGAGGGCGGCGTGGTGCGTTCGCCCGCTCCCGCGCTGGTCGTCGCGACTCCGCTGGAGGTCGGTGACGAGGTCGAGGCCGGCGCCCCGGTGCTGGTGCTCGAGAGCATGAAGATGGAGACGGTGCTGCGGGCGCCGGTCCGTTCACGACTCAAGGAGTGCGTGGTCTCCGTCGGCACCCAGGTCGAGACCGGCGCGGCGTTGATGCGCCTGGAACCCCTCGCCGACGACGATGACGCGGATGCGGCCGAGGAGGCCACCGAGGGCGTCGAACTCGAGTTGCCGTCGATGCCCACCGACATCGAGCCGCACGAACGCTCGACCCGCACCCTCGAAGACCTGCGCAGCCAACTACTCGGCTACGACGTCGATCCGCACGATCGGACGAGGCTGCTCGACGACTATCTGGCGGTCCGGCACGCGGTCATCGAGTCCGGTCGGCGGCCGTTGTCCGACGAACTCGAACTGATCACCGTGTTCGCCGATCTCGCCGAGCTGAGCCAGAATCGTCCTTCCGAGGACCAGATGGGCGTCGAGCACGTCCACAGCGCGCGGGAGAACTTCCACACCTACCTGCAGAGCCTCGACGTCGAACGCGACGGGCTCCCGCAGTCGTTCCACGATCAGCTGAGCCGGGCTCTCGCGCACTACGGGGTCACCGATCTCGACCGGACCCCCGAACTCGAGGCCGCGGTCTTCCGCGTGTTCCTGGCCCTGCAGAATCCGTCGGACTCGGTCACCTCGGTTTCGACCCTGCTGCGCGAGTGGCTCGGCGAGCCCACCCCGCGCGAGGAACTGCAGGACCGTGTCGGGGTTGCCCTCGACAAGCTCGTCTCCGCGACGCAGCTGCGGTTCCCGGCGATCGCCGACCTCGCCCGTGGCGTCGTCTACTCCTGGTACGGCCAGCCACTGCTGCGCCGTAACAGGGCCCGGGTGTATGGCGAGCTGCGCGAACACCTGCGCTACCTCGACGCCAATCCCGACGCCGCCGACCGTGACGAGCACATCGCCGACATGGTCCGCTCCACCGAGCCGCTGGTCCGTCTGCTCGGCCAGCGGATGGTGCGCGGGATCGCCGACAACACGGTCATGCTCGAGGTGTTGACCCGCCGCTACTACGGCAACAAGGGACTGCGCGACGTTCGTGTGCAGGAGTTCGGTGGTGCGAGCTTCGTCATCGCCGAGCGCAACGGCCTGAGCCTCGTCTCGGCCGCGGTCCGGTTCGACGAACTCGACACGGTGCTCGGTGGTCTCGCCGAGATGGCGCGCGGGGTGGCCTCGGTCGACGCCGACGTCTACCTCTCGTGGGAGGAGCAGCCCAGCGATTTCGACGCCATGGCCGATGCGTTGCACGAGCGCATCTCCGCGGCCTCGCTGCCGCAGCAGGTGCACCGGCTGACCATCGCGGTGGCCGGCAGCAACGAGGCGCTCATGCATCACCACTTCACGTTCCGGCCGTCGTCGACGGGCATGGCCGAGGAGCGTCTCATCCGCGGGCTGCACCCGTACATCGCCCAGCGGATGCAGATGGAGCGGCTGCGCAAGTTCGACCTCACGCGTCTGCCGTCGGCGGACGACGAAGAGGTCTACTTGTTCCACTGTGTGGCCAAGGAGAATCCGTCCGACGAGCGGCTCATCGCCTTCGCCCAGGTCCGCGATCTCACCGCGTTGCGCGAGACCGATGGCAAACTGCTGACGCTGCCCCGTGCCGAGAGCATCCTCTCGTCGTGCGTCGACTCGATCCGCCGTGCGCAACGCCGGTCCAACCTGACCTCGACCACCAACCGCATCGTCATGTACGTCTGGCCGCCGATCGACGGTGCCCGCGACAACCTGCAGACCATCGCCGACCACATCCGCGGCACCGCCGCCGGGGTGGGACTCGAAGAGGTCCTGCTGATCGCGCGTCAGCGTGATCGCGAGACCGGCGAGCTGACGAAGGTCGCCGTCCGGTTCGCGGTGAACGCGGCAGGCGGCTTCGACGTGATCGTCGGTGAGCCGTCCGACGAGCCGATCGAACCGGTCGACGCGTTCCGGCAGAAGGTGTTGCGCGCCGCGCGTCGCAACACCGTCTACCCCTACGAGCTGGTGGGATTGCTCGGGTCCTTCGACGAGTACGACCTCGACGACGAGCAACGACTGGTGCCGGTGGACCGGCCCAAGGGTCGCAACTCCGCGGCGATCGTCGCCGGCGTGATCACCACGCCCACCGACAAGTACCCGCAGGGCGTGACCCGGGTGGTGCTGCTCGGTGATCCGACGAAGTCGCTCGGTGCCCTCTCCGAACCGGAGTGCGCCCGGGTCATCGCGGCCCTCGACCTCGCCGAGTCGATGCAGGTGCCGCTCGAGTGGTACGCGTTGTCCTCGGGTGCCCGGATCTCGATGGACTCCGGTACCGAGAACATGGACTGGGTCGCTCGTGCGCTCAAGCGGGTTGTCGAGTTCACCCAGGCGGGCGGCGAGATCAACATCGTGGTCGCCGGTATCAACGTCGGTGCGCAGCCGTACTGGAATGCCGAGTCGACGATGCTGATGCACACCAAGGGCATCCTGGTGATGACCCCGGATTCGGCAATGGTGTTGACCGGCAAGCAGTCCCTGGACTTCTCCGGTGGCGTGTCGGCGGAGGACAACTTCGGTATCGGCGGTTACGACCGGGTGATGGGCCCCAACGGCCAGGCCCAGTACTGGGCGCCCAATCTCGTCTCGGCGCGCGATGTGCTGATGTCGCACTACGATCACACCTACATCGTTCCCGGCGAGCAGACGCCGCGGCGTGCCGAATCCTCAGATCCAGTCGCCCGCGACATCTCCGATTACCCACATGTGTTGTCCGGCAGCGACTTCACTACGGTCGGGCAGATCTTCTCGCCCGCGCACAACCCGGATCGCAAGAAGCCCTTCGACATTCGGACCGTGATGCGGGCCGTCGCCGACCAGGACCACGCCGTCCTCGAGCGGTGGGCGGGGATGGCCGACGCCGAGACCGCCGTGGTCTGCGACGTCCATCTCGGCGGAATCCCGGTGTGTCTGTTGGGTATCGAGTCCCGCGAGGTGCAGCGCCGCGGCTACAAGCCGACCGATGGGCCCGACACCTACACCGCAGGCACGTTGTTCCCGCAGTCGTCGAAGAAGGCGGCGCGGGCGATCAACGTGGCCAGCGGCAACCGTCCGCTGGTGGTGTTGGCCAACCTCTCCGGCTTCGACGGATCGCCGGAATCGATGCGCAAACTGCAGTTGGAGTACGGTGCCGAGATCGGTCGGGCGATCGTCAACTTCCGTGGACCGATCGTCTTCTGCGTCATCTCGCGCTACCACGGCGGCGCGTTCGTGGTGTTCTCGAAGGCGTTGAACCCCAACATGACCGTGCTCGCGATCGACGGGTCGTTCGCGTCGGTGCTCGGTGGTGCGCCCGCGGCCGCGGTCGTGTTCGCCGGTGAGGTAGGCAAGCGCACGGCCGCCGACCCGCGGGTTCGTGAGGTCGAGGCCCGCCTCGCGCAGGCCTCGGGTGCCGACCGTCCCGCGATCAACGCCGAGCTCGCCGACATCCGTCAGTCGGTGCGTGCGGAGAAGATCAGCGAGCTCGCGGCCGAGTTCGACTCGGTGCACAGTATCCGTCGTGCCGTCGAGGTCGGTTCGGTCGACGCGGTGATCGACGCCGCGGAACTGCGTCCGCGCATCATCGCCGCCATCGAGAGCAACCCCGTCTGGGCGGGTGCAGGAGACCGCATGGCGACCTTCTGAGCGCCCATCCCGTTCGAGGCCGCGGCCCCGCCCTCACCGA
>NZ_BAEI01000052.1 GCF_000241325.1 Gordonia polyisoprenivorans NBRC 16320 = JCM 10675
GAGGTTCCCCCCGAACCGTAGAGGCATCGATAATGAGGAGCACGATGCCAGAGAAGCGGAAGAAGTACGACCGGGAGTTTCGTGATGGGGCGGTCCGGATCGTCGAGGAGACAGGTAAGCCGATCGCCCAGGTCGCTCGAGACCTGGGGGTCAACGAGGGCACCTTGGGTAACTGGGTCAACCGGGCGCGCGCCGAGCGGGAGGGCCGCGGCGAGCTGACCGTTGATGACGCTGCTGAGCTCAAACGGTTGCGTGACGAGGTCGCCGAGCTGCGCATGGAGCGTGATGTCCTCAAGCGATCAGTGGTCCTGTGGGTGAAGGAGGCGACGAAGTGAGCGTGGCACGCTTTATCGCCGACCAGAGGACCAACTATCGGGTGCCACACGCGGTGTCCTGCCGGCTGCTCGGGGTCAGCGAGGCGTGGTTCTACAAATGGCATAAGCGGACCCAATCGCCGGGTGCGGCAACGGGTTTGCACACCACCCGCGA
>NZ_BAEI01000051.1 GCF_000241325.1 Gordonia polyisoprenivorans NBRC 16320 = JCM 10675
GCTCATTCAAGCTCACGATGGCCGCGGTCGATCGAGTCTCCTCGTACTCTGCATACGCTCGCTCGATCTTCGAACGTGCTATACAGAAATCCATGGCCGCAGACGCCATCGCTCCTGCGAGCTGCTCCACAGCAGGCGCTCCGTTGGCATCATGTGCGAGAAAGTGCGTCCGCACGATAGTCGATGTTTCCGGAACTGTGACGGCGTCCTCGAACGCCGGCAGGAAGCTGATCAGCGAGCTGCTCGTGCCCCGAGCTAGCTCGAGGAACTGTTCGACGACCGCCGATTCGTCAATCATCACTCACCCTTGATCGCGCAGCACGTCCTCCCGCGACCGGGGAGGCACGTAGGCAGGATATCGGCGCGATAGGACATTCTGGCGGCGCCACTCGCTGGGCGCGCTGATCTGCCGCCCTCCCGGAGGTCGGCAGCCGCATGAGCAGATTGGTGACGTTCGCAGCGAGGGGGTGGGCACCCAGAAAGCCGGTCGTGATGAAACGGATGAGAGGACTCGTCATAGCGGATCTAGAGCGGGCCGTTGGTTCTGGTGTGGTCCGGACCTGAGACCGTGAGCAGCGACCCGAGCAATCGTTCCTCGGCGCGGATAGCCGCAAGCCAAGCTTTCGGCTCAGTGGGGTGCGGTCAATCTCCTCATTGAGTCGAGCCGACGATGTACGTAGGAGGAGAGCGAGAACGCGTCGTAGAAATCGTTCAGAACCTCATCATTGAAGATTCGGCTGGAGTGCGCGCGCGGGTTTCGGAAGTGCCCGTGGATCCCAACGAGCAGGCTTTTAAAGCCGCGGTGCTCGCTGATGTCGGAGTCTGATTCATGGGCGTTGATGGACCAGGCGGGATGCTCGCGATTGGTTCCGAGGACGCCGTCGTAAAGAGCTGCGCCATCACCCGCCAACCCCGTGATGCCGCGGACTCTTGCTGGGATGCTCTTCGACGCTTCCGACATTGCATGAAACAGAGAACGCCCGATGAGTTCCTCGTCGCAGTAGCGGAATAACTCGCTGTGACACCCTCGGCGCCTCAGCTCAGTTTGAAGTCGTCCGGCCAGGGCGGCACCCTCGGAGATGCTGGATGCCTTCGCTCCGGATGCGAGCTTGCCCGCTTCGTTAACTGCGTAGCCGTAGTACACGAGGAACTGGTTGAGCTGGTCGCGCAGCTCGTCGAAACGAGCTGGCTGAGCGGCATACCGGCTAGGATTCATGGCCTTTGCGATGAATCCGCCCATGACGTTGCCGGCTTGCTGTCGAACCTGGACGTTGTAGAGAGTGACGTACAGGCTGTCGCGCTTGTTGCCGCCCGGCTCACGCTGCCTGACTCCCACCATCTGGAGCAAGGAGTCGATCTCGGAACCGGTGAGTCCCGGATGATCTGTCTGCGAAAGCACGTCGCACACGCCCTTGACGAAATCCGGGGTGAAGGGAGCAATCTTCGGGGGCGTTTGTTTGGGCATAGTGGTCGACATCGAGTGGCTCTGCTCTTAGAGGCGACTGACCAAGGTCTGGCGCCTTGCGATTAGGTGTTATGACGTTCTTATCATTTCGGACGTGGGTCGGACTCGGAGACTTGGCCTACTCGTCCTCCATCACAGGCTCGGGTTGCTGACCGTGCCGTCGACGCCACAAGTCGCCCATGTCGTCGGCGAACTGGAGATCGACCCGTACGTCGGCTGCTCCGGGAGCGCTGTACATCACCTCAGCTGACTGATCACGCGCGATCACGTCAGGGTATTTGTCGACCATCTGCTTCTGCGCGTTCTGAAAAAGCGAGGAGAGGCCAGGCGCACTCATAAGGTGATCCGAGAACATCCCACCGTAGGAACCGAGGTTCACCGGAACACCGAACATCCCCGGCGGGTATATCGAGTTGGCGCGAGAGCCGATGGCATCAAGCGTTCCGCTCATCCCACCCGCCAAACCCTCACGGAAGAGT
>NZ_BAEI01000050.1 GCF_000241325.1 Gordonia polyisoprenivorans NBRC 16320 = JCM 10675
ACCCAGGGGTTGGTCCAGCCCATGGCGTGGGTTCCGTAGGGCTGGATGCCGTAGGTGATGGCGATCAGGATCGCGATGAGGCCGACGGCGAAGGTGATGTTGCCCCACCAGTCCATCTTGGCGTGCTTGCGCTCACCGAGATCGTGCAGCTTCAGATACGCCCAGATGGTGCCGATGACGCCGAAGGGCACCGAGACGAGGAAGATGTAGTGCCATTGGATGGGGGCGAGGATGCCGCCGATGAGTAGGCCGAGGAACGAGCCGGCGATGGCGGCGACTCCGTTGATGCCCATGGCCAGTCCGCGTTGGTTGGCGGGGAAGGCGTCGGTGAGGATGGCTGAGGAGTTGGCCATGAGGAAGGCGCCGCCGACGCCTTGGACGATGCGCCAGAAGATCAGCCAGATCGCTGCTTCGCTGCCGTCGAACCAGGTGATGGCGAGGAAGATCGAGGAGATGGTGAAGATGGCGAAGCCCATGTTGTACATGCGGGCTCGGCCGAACATGTCGCCGAGGCGGCCGAAGCTGACGACGAGGACGGCGGTGACGACGAGGAAGCCCATCATCATCCACAGCAGGTAGCTGGTGTTGCTGCTGTCGAGGGGGTTGACGTTGATGCCCTTGAAGATGTCGGGCAGTGCGATGAGCACGATCGAGGAGTTGATGGTGGCGATGAGCATGCCCAACGTGGTGTTGGACAACGCAATCCACTTGTAGTGAGGACCGA
>NZ_BAEI01000049.1 GCF_000241325.1 Gordonia polyisoprenivorans NBRC 16320 = JCM 10675
CGTCGACCCACGATCGGTGTGGAAAATCAGCTTCTGCGCATCGTCATCACGCCATATCGCCTGCATACCGCCCCGCGTGGCGACCGCCATCTCGATCGCCGCACACGCCAACGCTGCATCCGGGTGACGACTGGTGGCCGCCCCCAGCAGGCGGCGACTGTAGAGGTCGATGACCGTGGCCAGATACAGCTTGCCCGCCGCGGTCGGGATCTCGGTGATGTCGCCGACCCACCGCTGATCGGGGCACTGTGCGGTGAAATCGCGACCCAACAAATCGGGGAACTTCGGGGCGGTCTTGTCCTGACGGGTCAGCCCGTTGCGCCGGCGGATCCGCCGCGCGACCAGGCCCTGACGACACATCGAATCAGCGACAGTCTTCTCGGTCACCGTCCACCCGTCAGCACGCAGATCCGCATGCAGGCGCGGTGACCCGTGCAGGCCGCGGGCCTTGTCGAGCGCCACCGCCACGGCCCGGTCGATGGTGTCCCGGCGATAG
>NZ_BAEI01000048.1 GCF_000241325.1 Gordonia polyisoprenivorans NBRC 16320 = JCM 10675
CCGTTTGCGCGGTCTCGATGGTGTCGAAGGCGCCAGTCTCGTCGAGAAGCTCCCGGCGCAATGTGCGATGGAATCGTTCGATTTTGCCGGTCGTGGTCGGTGACCGGCGTTT
>NZ_BAEI01000047.1 GCF_000241325.1 Gordonia polyisoprenivorans NBRC 16320 = JCM 10675
TCAGATGGTCTGTGTAAGTCCAGTGCTCATCAGTGAGAGGAAGATCTATGAGCATGGCGTTAGACGACAAGCAGCAGGGCCACGACGACGAGCAGTTGCCTGAACTGGCCGAGCCGCGCTCGACCGCGGAAGTCGCCGAGGCATTACAGGCCTCGGGCATGGTCGATGAGCTGCTCGCCCAGATCGATACCGGCCAGATCCAGATCACCGGCGAAGGCGGGTTGATCCCAGGTCTGATCAAACTGGCCCTCGAACGCGGTCTGAAGGCCGAGCTGACCGATCACCTCGGCTATGCCAAGGGCGATCCGGCCGGGCGGGAGTTGCCCAACGCCCGTAACGGGTCGAGCCCGAAAACGGTGGCCTCGCAGGCCGGGCCGGTCGAGCCGAACATTCCTCGTGACCGTGACGGCACGTTCACCCCGCGGCTGGTCCCGAAGGGCTCGCGCCGCCTCGGCGGCCTCGACGACATCATCATCTCGCTCTACGCCGGCGGCATGACGTTGCGCGACATCCAACACCATTTGGCCTCCACGATCGGCACCGATCTCTCGCACGAGACGATCTCGAAGATCTGCGACGAGGTCCTCGACGCGGTCGATGAATGGCAGAACCGGCCGCTGGAGCCGTTGTATCCCGTCATCTACCTTGACGCCCTGGTGGTGAAGGTCAAAGACGGCGCCCATGTCCGAAACAAGCACGCCCACATTGCTATTGGCGTCGATATGGCCGGCGTCAAGCATGTGCTGGGAATCTGGATACAGGCCGAAGAAGGCGCCAAGTTCTGGGCCGGGGTGTGTGCGAATCTGGCCAACCGCGGCGTCAAGGACGTGCTGATCGTGTGCTGTGACGGGCTCACCGGATTCCCCGAAGCGATCGAGGCGACCTGGCCGCTGGCCACCGTGCAAACCTGT
>NZ_BAEI01000046.1 GCF_000241325.1 Gordonia polyisoprenivorans NBRC 16320 = JCM 10675
CGGATTCAACTGGTCGTCGCAACACCCTGATTCTCGGAGGTGTGCGGCGTGGTTACAGCGGACTGGAGCAGGAAGACCAGCGATGTGCCGGTAGGTGTTCGTCGACAGTGGCGTGCTGATCGTGCACTTCGGCCGGCGATGCGATCGCCGGGGCGGCCGGAGCCGTCGCGGCAGGTGCAACGTGAGTTTTGGCGGGTGGTCGCGACGGGGGTGAGCACGGCGCAGGCATCGATCGCTGTCGGTGTGTCGGTGCCGGTGGGTACACGGTGGTTCCGCCACGCTGGCGGTATGAGGCCGCTGAGTCTGGATGAGCCTTCGGGCCGCTATCTATCCTTCGCGGAACGGGAAGAGATCGCGCTGCTTCGCGTTCAGGATTGTGGGGTGCGTGAGATCGCACGGCGGATCGGGCGCAGTCCGGCCACGATCTCGCGTGAGCTACGGCGCAACGCCGCAACCAGGAGCGGGAAGCTTGAGTATCGGGCGTTGGTGGCGCAGTGGAAAGCCCAGCAGGCCGCCAAGCGCCCGAAAACAGCGAAGCTCGTGGCCCACGTCGAGTTGCGGGAGTACGTACAGCACCGCCTGGCCGGCGTTGTCCGCCGTCCCGATGGCACGATCGCTGCGGGCCCCACGCCACCACCGTGGAAGGGGCTCAACAAGCCGCACCGTGCCGACCGGCGGTGGTCGCCGGCGTGGAGTCCAGAGCAGATCTCCCAGCGTTTGAAGGTCAAAGTTCCGGCCCACGATCGGAGCGGTGTACCGGCCAGCCGGCCAGTGGATGTTTCGTCGTTCTGTCAGGGTGTTGCGGATCTCCTGGGTGGGCTCAGCGCTGTCGGGAAGGCGTCCGCGGACTCCTCGCGCCAGGGCCGAGGCCACAATGTGGCCATCAAGTAGCAGTCGGGCAACCCGGGCATGGACCCGGTCGTTCCCACTGAAGCCGTTGGGAAGCGTCATGCTCTGCCTTGTATATGCGAGGACTGCGGCCAGGTCCTCAGCGAACCGGTAGACCATGAGTTGCTCTTTCAAGTCGGGGTCTTCGTTGTCAACTTCGTCGCTAGATCGGCCGTATTTGGTCAGGAATCGGCCGTCGATGTGGAACTCGACCTCTTTGGATGTGCGAAGGCCGAGAAGAACTTTGAACAGTTCGGCGACAGAGCGCGGACTGAGCCCGCGAATCTTGTATCCGACGTCCATCGACGACGCTTGGCCGGACGTGGCTCGATACGGAATCTCTGCGGCCACCGTGAGCCGGCTCCCACAGAACGACATCACGCTGGTTAAGCCGTGAGTTCCTTGGCGGACCTCCGTGACCGTTCCTTCCTCGGCGGCTACGACTTCACCGTCCTCGAGGAACCGGATCTCCATTAGCATTCCAACCGCTGGGCTGCGGTCTGTTCCTGCTCGAAGATCTGCCGGGTGCGTCGGTAGTGGTTGAGCGTCAACCATCGGTCCACTTCGGGATAGTCGATGAGCATCTGATTGAGCTCTGCGCGACCCATCCATCCCACAGTGGGTCGACGTTTCCCCGCTGGAGTGAAGGCTTCGGGCAGGCGTCTTATGTAGCCCTTCTCGGGGGTGGTGAAGTTGCTGCATGGGGCTACCAGAACCCATTCGTGCGGCTCCTGTTCCTTCACCGCCCGCACGAAGGACTTCTTGACTTTGTCTCGACGTCCCACGAACCCGCCGGACATGCCCTCGGGGTAATACTTCAACTGGTAGATAACGAGCCGGCCGTCGGGGTAAGTGACGGAGACGTCCACGCCTCCGTCACCGCCTCGTCCGTTCACGACGTCGACCTCGGCGACGCGCCGGAATTTCCGCATCACAATGTCTCGACGATGCGATCGAACCACGG
>NZ_BAEI01000045.1 GCF_000241325.1 Gordonia polyisoprenivorans NBRC 16320 = JCM 10675
TACACCGCGAAACGGTTCACCAGGCTGTGCCAGAAGATGGGTATCCGGCAGTCGATGGGCCGGGTCGGATCGTGTTTCGACAACGCCGCAGCGGAGGCATTCTTCTCTTCTTTGGAGTGGGAAGTGTTGTCACGCAACGAGTTCCATACTATCATGGAGGCGCAGGCGGTCGTGTTGGAGTGGTGCTACGGCTTCTACAATCACCAGCGTCGCCACAGCGCGATCGGGATGATGAGTCCGGTCGACTACGAGAACACCGCAGTCACCGAGCCCGAAGCCGCATAGAGGAGTCCTCCACGATTCCGGGGGAACCAC
>NZ_BAEI01000044.1 GCF_000241325.1 Gordonia polyisoprenivorans NBRC 16320 = JCM 10675
TCCGGGAACATCGCCACGACACCGGCCGGCGTTCGATCGCCCTTGTTCAGCCGGTCGGACGGTTCGACCATTCACAAGCCGCAGTTCACGTCGCGTAGCGGTCTCCTAGCAACCCGCCGCTTCAGCACTGCAACCTCGAACTATGACGCGCCGGCCGGGGAGCAGTGCTGGCCTGAGGATTCTGACAAGTTAGTGAGAACCCACAGGTGACAAGATCATGAGAAACCCCAGTTCGCGACTGACAAAGAGGATGAGATCCTACAAACGGGCGCGTTTGTGTGCCGACCCGGCCGATGTGTGTCCTGCAGGACACGCATTCCCGAAGTCGACCCACATTCAGGGATCGACCCGCCCTCCGACGCTGCTCGAGGCAGGTCGGGAAGGCCGACAGCGTGGAGGACTCACTTCCCGAACGCCCACCGGACCATCAGCGAGAGTTCCGTATTCCAGAACGCCCCACCGTGCGATCCGTCCCGCTCATGCATGACGACGTCCGCTCCGGCTCCGTGAAGTGCGGTCGCCCATCGCGCAGCGTTCTCGAGGAAGAACGATTCCGAGGTGCCCGCGACGAGATACACGCGCGGCAGTTGGACCGGCATGGTCACGGGCGGACGGTAACCGGCACCGGGCGACGCGCCGAGCGCCACGCCGTAGATCGACGGGTGCCGAAGCCCGAGAGCCAGCGCCAATTCGGCCCCGGCGGAGACTCCGAACACGGCAGTCCGCGCCGGCGGCAGGTCCACACCGAACCGCGACGCCACCCATCGTCGTACGTCGCCGACGAAGAACCTCTCATGCGCGGCGAACCGTTCCGGCGCGATCGGCGGCGAATACTCCTGCAGACGCACCGTTTCATCAGCCGATCGGTGCGTTCCGACCACCATGGTGGATTCGGCGGTGCCCGCGTCGAGCGCTTGCACCCGACGCCGGGTCGACTGACCATCGCCGGCGAAAACGATGGCCTCCGGCCTCGCCGGCGGGATATACACCGTGACGGGCCGACCACCATCGTAATCAAGTGTCTCGGTTGCGAATTCGCCAGCCATTGCAGCGTCGGTCGTCTCATCGTCCATCGTCACCCCTTGCCGGAGGCAAACGTGTGCGGACCTGGCGTCTGTGCGTCCTGCAGGACACACATCCCCGAAGTCGACACACATCCAGGAGATCGACGCGCCACCTCAAAACAACGTCCCCTGACCCGAACCCCGCGCGGAGCGTCGACGCGGGACCGGCGGAGGTGATACAGCAGGCCCATCCGCCATCTCCATACCGATCCAGCAGCACACCACGTCGCAGACGTAGTCGAGTTCCGCGGCCGTCAGCGCGCGTCCCGTCGCGATCCCGTGCAGTCGGTAAAGGCAACCCCGACAACAGGTTCCGGTGGCGTGCTGCGCACGGAACACCGGGTGACCACCCCACGGCGTCTGTTTTCCGTCGTTGCGCGGATATGCCGGGGCAAGTCGGGCACCCAGCAGATCGGCGGCGTGAATTCGAATGAGCTTCATGCCGTCTCGGGTGACGATGGCCTGCTCGTGGCGTCGCAGATGAAAGCGGGAGCGGAACCGATAGCCGGTGATCCGCTGCACGACGGCGCGGACCTCCTCGGTTGGCTGCTCATGCATGGGACCAGGTTAGAGGCGCGTGACGTCAATGGCTTCGGCTCGATGGTTGATCCGGCTCAGAACCGACGCGATATTGCCGTCACAATCTCCGATTGGCGTCAATTCGTCCGATCGGCAAAGCCTTCGGGCAACGCTCCCGGTGCCACCGAAATCACCGACTCGTCGTCGGCGCCGACGAATTCGAACAAGGTGATCCGGGCGAACTCGGGCACGACGAACATCGGATAGGTGGGCCCGGCGTCGCGCAGGGCGCGCATCTCGTCGAGGTGGTCGTTCTGGAACACGACGGTGGCGGAGCCGTTCTCCTCGACCCATCGTGGGAAGAAGATCGTTCCGTGCAGTCTGCGCTTTCCCGGCAGGACGTTGACGACGACGCTCGTTCCGGTTGGCTCGTTCCAGGACACCTTGTACACGTCGTCGTCGAGCTGCACGAGGTCGACGCGTTGATCCTTCACCCACCGACCACCCACCATCCCTGAATGAATGCGGTAGTCGATCGTCGACGCGTTCTTCACGTACATCTCGTACTGCCACCCATTGGCGTAGGTGTAGATGAAGCGATGCCCGACGAGTCCGGACAGGTCCTGGATCGGCTCGATGTTGCTCATGGTGCCGATTGTGCCCGCGTCCATCCAAGGCCCTTCCCACCCCGGGGACGACGCCTCCGAGTAAACGGACTAGAGTCCTGTTAGACCTATCGTTAGGAAGGTGAACCACCCATGCCTCGTACCTCGAAGAATTCCCGGGCACTCGATGCCGGCCTGCTGACCCTGCGCGTCGCGGTCGGGGCCACGCTGTTCGCCCACGGCACCCAGAAACTCGCCGGATGGTTCGGCGGCCCCGGCATCGACGGCACCGCCGCCGGGATGGAGAAGATGGGCTTCGAGCCGGCCAAGCCGTCGGCGGTGGCCGCCGGCATCAGTGAGGCCGCGGGCGGACTCGTCGTGCTCGGTGCGGGCACCCGGGTCGCGGCGGCCGTCGGCACCGCAGCGATGATCGCCGCCGCCGACGTCCACCGCCCGAGCGGATTCTTCTCGCAGAACGGCGGTTTCGAGTATCCCGCGGTTCTCGGATTGTCCTCTGCTGCAATCGTTCTGACCGGCCCGGGGCGCTACTCGCTGGACGCCGTCGTCAAGCACCCGCTCGCGCACGAGAAGGTCGGTGTCGCCGCGCTGCTGGCATCGGTCGGCGGCGCCTTCGGCGTCCTCTCACGCCGCAAGAAGGCTCTGGCCGCACAGTCGGCCTGAGCCCGCCATCAGATCACCGTGAACCGCACGGTGCACGTCACCGGCGCAACCGGCACCAACCCCTTGGGTTGAGCGCTGATCGACACGTCGAGCGGGCCCACCCCGGGGTGGAGGTAGAGCGTCGGCATGCTCGACATGTCGACGAAGGGCATCAGCAGCTGGTAGCGCTGAATCGTGTCGGAGAATCGTTGGGAGCCATGCTGTCCGGACACCGGATTGCGCCAGGTGAGTGTGCCGCTTGCCGAGTAGGGGGCGAGGAACGTCACCGGCTTGGTCAAGTACAGCGTCACGCTGTTGTGGACGATCGGCTTCTGGGTCTGCTGCACGCGGATTCCCACGCTGTAGGGCAAATCGACGATGTTGGGACTGACACCCTGACAAGTGCGGTCATCGAGCCGGCCGAGGGTGTCGTCGGCCGACGCGGTACCCGCGCCGATCAGCATTCCCGCCGCCGTGGCGACCGTGAGCGCTCCGGCTACCAGCCGGTTTCTCCATGTGCTGTTCATGTGCTGAGTATCGGCTGTGCCTTCACGATCGTTAACTCGACTAATCGAATCGTGATCCCGTCGTTCCCGAGACGCGACCCGACGACGGGAACCCCTACGGGATCGGCCAGTCGGTCGTGGCTCGCGCAGCCGCCACCACGTCGTCGGACAATTGCGACGGATCGACCCGCCGCGTCTTCTCCCACGCATGGTGCACGGGGCAACGCTGCACGCGCATCGGCCCGAACCGCGCGGCCTTGAACGAGCCCAACGGCCACCAGATCGTCGAGTAGTAGGCGCCTCGATCGCACCGGACGATCACCCTGTTCATCTCGACTCCGATCACCGAATATCCAAGGGTCGGTAAACCGCCGGAAAAGTGACCCCAAAGAGCTGGGTCGAATTGTCGCAGTTCTCCCAATCATTCTACGCCGCAATGCAATTGGTGAGAATAATCTCAGGCAATCCTTACCCCACGAAGGGCAGCCAAGGCATACCTTTCTTTCTCATGAACTGGGCTGACGCGGTGCCGAATCTGCTGATCGGACTCCGGGAAGGGCTCGAGGCCGGACTGGTCGTCAGCATCCTGCTCGCCGCCCTGCACAAGGCCAATGCCACCCTCCCCGCCGGACGGCAGGTATCGACCGCCGCGATCTGGCTCGGCGTCCTCGGTGCGGTCTCGCTGGCCGGCAGCTTCGCGGCGGTACTGACCTACTCCACCACCATCCTGTCGAGTTCGGCGCAGGAGGCGATCGGGGGCGCGCTCAGTGTGGTCGCGGTCGTTCTGGTGACCGGGATGATCTTCTGGATGCGCAAGACCGCACGGTCGCTGTCGGGGCAACTGCGCGGCGACGTCGAACGCGCGCTGGCCATCGGCGCGGGCGCGCTCACGCTGACCGCGTTCTTCGCCGTCGGTCGCGAGGGTCTCGAGACGACGCTGTTCCTGTGGACCGCGGTAAAGGCGTCGGGATCGACGGTGGCGCCGTTGATCGGCGCCGCCATCGGTATCGTCATCGCAATCACGTTGTGCTGGTTGCTCTATCGGCGAGCGATACACCTCGACCTCGGCAAGTTCTTCACCTGGACGGCACTGGCGCTCATCGTCATCGCGGCGGGCGTCCTCGCCTACGGCCTCGGCGACCTGCAGGATGCCGGACTCCTACCCGGAAGCTCGTGGGTCGCCTTCGACCTGTCGGCCCACATCGATCCCACCTCTTGGTGGGTGACGCTGATCAGCGGCACCACCGAGCTCACCCCCAAGATGACGGTCCTGCAGATCGTGGCCTGGGCCGTCTACCTCGTGGTGGTGCTGACGATGTTCTTGCGCGCCGACGCCGTTGTCCCGGCTGCCGCGAGCGCCCCTGAGGCGAACCTCGCCGCGCGCGACACCACCGAGCCGGCACGGCCACGATGGGAACGGTGGGCCCAGCAACGCACCCTGCCGGTTGCCCTGACACTGATCGCGGTTCCGGTGCTCGTCGCCGTCGTGGTCATCCTCGCCCTCCCCACTCCCACGTCGACCGACACCGCCGTGACGGTCACCGCGGACAGCTGTGCGCACGAATGGAATTCGGCGCATTCGGGTACCCAGAGCATCGACGTGGCGAACAAGTCCTCGCACGCCGGGGAGATCAACCTCGACGACGCGTCCGGCGGTGTCGTCGGTGAGATCGAGACACTGGGGCCGGGAACCACCGCAACGCTCACCGCCACGCTCGGGTCGGGGACGTACTCGTTCGTGTGTCTGATGCCGGGGGGCACCACCCGCAGCGCGGCGGTGACGGTGACCGGGCACGACGTCGCGAATGTCCTTGCCGTCAAACCGGTCACCATCGCCGACCTCACCGGCCCCAACAATGCCTATCAGGCGTATGCCGCGCAGACGCTGACGACCCTGGCAGGTGACGTCGCCGCCCTGCGTTCGGCGGTGGCATCCGGAGATCTCGCGGGCGCCCAAAAAGGTTGGCTGACGGCACAACTCGACTGGGAGCGGGTTGGCGCCTCCTACGACAGTTTCGGCGACAAGGGGCAGGCCGTCGACGGATTGCCCGATGGTCTTCCCGGCGGGGTGAACGATCCGGGGTTCACCGGACTGCACCGCGTCGAGTACGGCCTCTACCACGGTCAGGGACCGTCCCAGTTGCTGCCGGTGATCGACCAATTGACCACCGACATCGGCGTCGTCCGGCAGAGTCTGACGACCGACGACGAGGCCGGTGATCCGACCAACCTGCCGATCCGGGTCCACGAGATCCTCGAGGACGCCCAACGCGACCACCTCTCCGGGATCGACGATCTGGGCTCGCAGACCGCCTATGCGGCCACCTCCGCCGACACCCAGGTCACGCGCGTGGTGCTCGCCGAGGTCGCCCCGCTGGTGCAGGCTCGCGACCCCGGTTTGGTCGCCACCATCACCCGAGGTCTCGACACCCTCGACGCCGCGCTGAACACCACCCGCACCCCCAACGGCTGGCAGCCCAGCGACACGGTGACCCTGGCCCAACGTCAGCAGGTCAACGCCGCGCTGGGCGCCGTGCTGCAGTCGTTGTCCGACGAGCCCGGGCTGCTCGAGGTCCCGCCCAGCTCGTGACCGCCACCGACCTGATTCCTACTACCTTGTAGCGAGAGCCGAGAACCCCACATGCGCAAGCATTTCGACCCCAGCCCCTCCGCGGTGAACCGACGGAGTTTCCTGCGTGGCGCGGCCGCCGGGACCGCAGGTACCGCGTTGACCGCAGGGCTGATCGCCGGTGGCGTCGCCGCCGATGCACGCTCGGCGGACTCCGGTCCGTCCGAAAGTGATTCGTATCCTTTCCATTCCGAGCATCAGTCGGGAATCCTGACACCGGGCCCGGCCGACAAGCAGGCGTTCTCGGCCGTCGCCGCCTTCGACGTCGTCGACGGCACCTCGCGCGCCGACCTCGTCGATCTCATGAAGACGCTGACCACTCGTGCCCGCACCCTCACCGCAGGCGGCGCACCGACCGATTCCGGGGTGTCGGCACCGCCCGCGGATTCCGACGTGCTGGGCCCGCAGATGCCCGCCGACGGACTGACCACCACACTGGGTATGGGTGCGAGTCTGTTCGACGATCGGTTCGGTCTGGCGTCGTCGAAACCGGTGCAGCTCAAGCCGATGCGGGTGTTTCCCGATGACTCCCCGGATCCGGCGTGGATGCACGGCGACCTCTCGTTGCAACTGTGCGCCAATCACCCCGACACCATTCATCACGCGATCCGCGACATCACCCGTCACACCCGCGGCGCGATGCAGATCCGGTGGAAGATCGAGGGATACAACTCGCCGCCGCGCCCTTCGGGGACGGCACGGAACCTGTTGGGGTTCAAGGATGGTACCGCCAACCCGACCGGGTCCGAGGCGCAATCGCTGGTGTGGGTGGATGATCCGCGTGAACCGCGGTGGGCTCGGGGTGGCAGTTATCAGGTGGTGCGACTGATCCGGATGCTCGTCGAATTCTGGGACCGCGTGTCGATCAACGAGCAGGAGAACATGTTCGGCCGCCGCCGAGACACCGGTGCACCACTGGACGGCAACGCCGAGTTCGACACCCCGAACTACGCGGCCGACCCGAAGGGCACCGTCATCCCGCTCGACGCGCACATTCGCATCGCCAACCCTCGCACACCGGCCACCGAGAACCAGCGCCTCATCCGCCGCTCCTACAACTACGATCTGGGCGTCGACGCGAACGGCAACATCCAGGCCGGCCATGTCTTCCTCGCCTATCAGCAGGACGTGGTGCGCCAGTTCGAGACGATCCAGTTGCGCCTCGTCGGCGAGCCCCTCATCGACTACGTGCAGCCGTTCGGGGGTGGCTATTTCTTCGTGGTACCCGGTGTCCGCTCGGCCGACGACTGGTACGCCAGTGGCCTGCTGGCCTGACAGCGGTCAATTCCGCCGGTCGGTGATGGCTAGGATTGGTTGCACCACCATGGTCGTGTGCACACGGCCGTACCACCAGTACCTGCGGGGTGAGGATGCCGAAGTCACCGCAATCGGTCACCCCTGTCTCCACCGGGCTCGACCGCATATTCTCGCCCTGGCTACGCGTCGACGACCTCGATCCCGTCGGCCCGCTGTGGCGGGCCGCGCAGATCTTCCGGCTCGCATCCTTCTGCTATGCATTGGGCTTTCAGATCGTCGTGAACCACGACCTGGATCGGCCGGGCCTGACGTGGGCGTTGTTCGGCTTGTTGGCCGTCGCCAACATCTGGTGGGCGGCGGGCTATCTCGTGGGATTCGGCCGGCGCTGGTGGTTCGTGGCGTCGGAAGTCGCGGTCTCGGCGGTGATGATGCTGTCGACCTCCTACGTCGCCGACATGGCTTGGGTGGCGAACAACCAGACCTGGCCGACGACACTCTGGATGACCAATTGCGTTCTCTCCAGCGCACTTCTGGGCGGGCCCTGGTGGGGCCTGCTGGGCGGGGCCGCGGTGGGGTTGACCAACTTCTATGTGAAGGGCGAGATCATCCTCAACTTCGGCCGCAACGCCACCGCCTTGCTGCTGTTGATGACCGGCATGGCGATCGGGCTCGCCGCGTCGCGGGCGCGCGTCACCCATGAACGGCTGACCATCGCGATCCGCGCGGCCGCGCAGGCCGCCGAACGCGAACGCCTTGCCCGTGAGGTGCACGACGGCGTGCTGCAGGTGCTGGCACTGGTCGCCCGACGAGGCACCGAGATCGGTGGTGAGACAGCACAACTCGCGGCTCTGGCGGCCCAGCAGGAGCAGCGCCTGCGCCGGCTGATCGCAGCGCGGCCGGTCGACGGTGGCTCCGACGCGCAAACCGATCTCGCTGGAGCGCTGCAAGCCCTGGCCGCCGACGGGGTGTCGGTCAGCGCACCGCCCGATCCGGTTCCGCTACCGGCAACGGTTCTCGCCGAGGTCATGTCGGCCATCGACAACATCCTCACCAATTCCGCGCTGCACGCCGGGCCGGAGGCACACAGTTATGTCCTTCTCGAGGATCTCGACGACGAGGTGATCATCAGCGTCCGCGACACCGGGGTGGGGATCGCGCCGGGTCGGCTCGCGCAAGCGAGAAGTGAAGGCCGGATGGGTATCGATCGTTCGATCGTCGGACGCATCGAGCACCTCGGCGGCAGGGCACAACTACATTCGGCGCCGGGCATGGGAACCGAGTGGGAGCTGACGATCCCGGTGGAGAAAGGCCGACGGCGATGACAGTACGTGTGATGGTGGTCGACGATCACCCGATGTGGCGCGACGGGGTCGCCCGCGACCTGACCGACGAAGGGTTCGAGGTGGTCGCCACCGCCGATGGGGTGCGCGCGGCAACCGTCCGCGCCGCGGCGGTCCAGCCCGACGTGGTGCTGATGGACATGCAGATGCCCGACGGCAGTGGCGCGCAGGCGACCACCGAACTCCTCGCCGTCTGCCCGGGCGCCCGGGTGCTGGTGCTCTCGGCGTCCGACGAACGCGACGACGTCCTCGACGCCGTCAAGGCAGGTGCCACCGGTTATCTCGTGAAGAGCGCTCACCGCGACGAATTGGTGGCGGCGGTCCGCGCAACCGCCGAGGGGCAGGCCGTGTTCACGCCCGGCCTGGCCGGGTTGGTCCTCGGCGAGTATCGGCGGATCGCGCGCGATCCGGGCCCCGACACCCCCGTACTCACCGACCGGGAGACCCAGGTGCTGCGTGAGGTCGCCAAGGGTCTGTCGTCGAAGCAGATCGCCACGAGGCTGTCGATCAGCCCGCGTACCGTCGAGAACCACGTGGGCGCGACCCTGCGGAAACTACAGCTGGCCAACCGGGTCGAATTGGCCCGGTACGCCATCGAACACGGCCTCGACGACGACTGAACACCATCCGACCGAACGACGCCGACCAGGGCTCCTCCGCAGGTCAGCGGGCTTCACTCACGGCATCCGGGTAGATCTACTCAAGATCGGCAGCCTCCGGGCCAGCACAGTTGTCCCCATGAACCACACACCTGCCCCCGGCGGGCCCACGCCCGCCCCGAGTGACACGACGGTCACGGTCCTCGAGCGGATCAGCGGCCAGTTTGCCGACATCGCCCGCTCCATGACCTCCATCTCCGACGACATGACCACGTTGCAGAGCATCCTCGGTGCCGCGCCCGTCCCGCCGCAGCCGTCTCCTCAACCGGTTCCGCCGCAAGCCGTCCCGCCCTCGCCTCATCACCATCAGCCGATGCCTGCGCCCTATGCGATCCCCACCTATCAGCCGGTGCGGCCCGCACCGTACGCGATGCCGGCGGGACCGATGCCGGTCGGACCCATGCCGGTTGGGCCGATACCACCCCGTCCGCCCTATCCTCCGGCCGGCCATCGTCCACCGATACCACCGAGAAAGACGATGTCCGAACGGATCTCGCAGGCCGCTGAACGTGGACTCGTCGGCAAGCTCCTTGCCGCGGCCGGCGTCGGGATCACGTTGATCGGCGTGGTGCTGTTACTGGTTCTGGCCGCGCAGGCCGGTCTGCTCCGGCCGGAGCTACGGGTGGCCGGCGGCGCACTATTGGCTGTCGCACTCGTCGGCGTCGGTGCCGTTCTCGGCCGAGATGCCAGAAGGCGTTCGGGTGCTGCGGCTCTCGTTGCCACCGGCGTGGCCACCGCGCTGTTCGACGTGCTGGCGATCACCGCGATCTATCACTGGGTACCCGACTACGCCGCGCTCATTCTGGCGGCCGTCATTGCCGCAGGTGGTCTCGGGATCGCGCACTGGTGGGACAGCCAGGCACTGGCGTTGATGGTCGGAATCCCGCTGGTGGTGTTCGCGCCGTTCATCACCGGCGAGATCGACGACGTGCTCGTCGGTTTCTTGCTCGGTTACACCGCCGCCACTCTGTGGATTCAACTGGGACGCAACTGGATTGCGATGTTCGCAACCAATACGGCGGTCGCCACGCTCCCCCTGTGTTACGCGGTGGTCGAGGGCATGCTCACCTCCCCGGATGCTGTGCAGTGGTTCGTCGTCATCGCTCTGGGCCTCAACATGCTCCTTGCGACGGGCTCGGCGCTTGTCCTGCTTCGTAGTTCGACGCAACCGCTGATCGTGACGCTCGTCGCGAGCGCCACTTTGGTGCCGATGCTCGGGGCAACTCCGGTCGCAGGACCGATGGTCGCCTCGATCATGCTGGCGCTGACAGCCGTCGTTTTGGCGACTCTGGCGCTGGGTACCGACCACCTGCGCGGTGTCACATCCGCGGTACGGACGGTGTGGCTGGCGGCAGGTGCGGTTGCCACCTGCGGTGCGCTGATGGCCGGTCTCGACGGCCCCGGTCTCGTCATCGGGCTTGCCGGCGTCGGCTTCGTCGTCGCTGTTGGCGCTTGCGTCACAAATCAATTGGCGTTGCAGTTGCGGATCGTCGGCACCGTGTTCACCGGCCTCGCGCTGTTGGGGTCGATGTCCCTCGGAGCCATCGATCGCATGGTGCTCAGGAACTCGTTGTCAGCGACCACGCAGGCTCAGTTGGTGATCGTCGCGGCGGTATCGCTTGCCGCGGTCGCCACGCTGACCTGGTCGTGGGCCCGCGTTCGTCGCTGCGACGTGCCCACCATCGGGACCATCGGCAGCCTGATCTCTCTGGGACTGGTCACCGAGATCTGCGTCGGCCTCGGTGGCGCCATCAGTGGCGGCGCTGACAGCGGGTTCCGCGCGGGACACACCGTCGCGACCATCACATGGGTGCTGACCGCCGCAGCCGGCCTCATCTGGGCTCGTCGACTCCACGGCTCGTCCCGCACCCTCACGGTGACGGTGAGCCTGGTGATCGTCGCCGCCGCGGTCGCCAAGTTGTTCCTCTTCGACCTCGCCGCCCTCGACGGGCTGTTCCGGGTCATCGCCTTCATCGTCGTCGGATTGCTCCTGTTGACGCTCGGTGTGGTCTACGCACAGTCGTTGAACTCCGACGACGGCCGGGCGCATCCGAGGACCCCGTGACCGTCGTGGCCTCGCACTCAGCTGCCGGCCGCAACGATCTGCTCTGCCAGACCATCGAATTGGTGTCCACCCGAGGGATATTCATGGACGCGGCCCGACGGCAGCAGCGCAGCGTTGAGGGCGAGGTGATCGGCGCCGACGACCATGTCATCGCGGCAGTGGTGCAACGAGACGGCGATCGAGGGCTGCGGACTCGTGAGTGCGTATTCGGCGAGATCCCAGCCGTCGGGGCCCCAGTTGGGCATGGCCAACAACATCACCGACGCCGGGGTCGGTCGGGCCGTCTCCGCGAGAACCCGCAGCAGGATCGACGCTCCGAAGGAATGACCGACGACGACGTCATCGGCGCGCGTGCGCGAGAGCGCGATACGGACGGACTTCGCCCAGCTCTCGTAGGACATGTCGTCCGCAGGCATCCGCGGGTAACGCACCACCGCGTTGAGCGCGGCGCCGAGTTCGTCGGCGAGCGTGGCGTCGTCGACGAATCCGCCCGCTCCGTGCAGAAACAACAGTCGTCTGGTCATGATGGCCCCCTTGCGTCGGAGAGTTGCTCACGAGGTTGACCACCGGGACCGACAGAACTCATCGGCCCGTTTTCCCGACGGTTGAGAACTCCTTCCCCCCCGATGGTCAAGGGCTTTCATCACCCGACGCCTGGCCTTCCCCCGAAGGTCGAGCGCTTCCATCACCCGACGCTCGCCCCTTTCCCCGATGGTACGGATGACGGCCGTTTCCTGACCGATGTTCGACCGTTCCTCCCCGGTGGTCGAGGTGCGAGCCGCGTGCGGCGAGCCTCGAGACCCGGCGAGATGACAAGTATCGCAACCACATCGACGCCCACTTGACGCGCGCGGAAAGAGTTGTCCACAGATTTCTCGAGCCGCGCGATCGCCGCGCCGGTTTTGTCGGTACCCCTTCGTACACTTGTGCCCATAAGTTCGATCACCGATCGCGGGAGGGGGTATCTGATGTCGATTGTGTTGACGTTCACTGATCCGGATGCCGACGCTGCCGCGATCACATCGATGTCGCGCGACGAGCTCATCGAGACCGGCCCTGATCTGTTGCGCCAATCGCGTCAGCACGAGGCCCGGACGGTCCTGGCTGCCGCTGCGCTGGCGGAGCGGGTGTATCGCGAGCACCTCGCCGGGCGGTCCGAGACCGGCGTATGGGGGTCGGTGATCGAGCACGCCGACAAACTCGCACGCGCCGAAGTGTCTCTGCAGTTCAAGGTCTCCCGCAGCAAAGCCGGGAGTTGGGTGGCATTGGCGGATCTGTTGGAGAAGTTCCCGTTGATCCGTGCCGCCTACCTGAACGGGGACTTCTCCACGAACCGCGTCTCCATCATGGTGCGGGCTGCGCAGCGTGCCGGGGACATCGACACCGGCGACGACTCCGGGTTGACGTTCGAGGAAATCGTGTTGGATCACGGGTCCCGGGCGAGCACTGATCCGGTGTTGGCGCAACAGCTCGAGGCCGCGCTGATCTCCATGAGCCCCGACAGTGTGATCGAGGACCGCGAGACCATCACCGACCTGGTCGAGAACGTGACCATCACCCCCGATGTTGCGGGGCACTCCGACCTGGACGCGGTCGTGCCTGCGCATTATGGGGTGTTCCTCACAACCCAGATCGAGGCGCTGATCGATGAACGCACCTGCCGCAAGGACCCGCGACGCGTGGGATCACTGCGGGTGATCGCCCTTGGGGAGATCACCGGTGTGCCGGGAGCGCACCTCGACTGCGAATGCGGCTTGGAGAGTTGCGCCAAGGGCCGTTCTGTCGATAGGAACGACTCCGCCGAAACACCCGCTGACGCCGAGGACGCGCACGCGTGGGACGACCGTCTACCCGAACCCGCCGATGCCGACGCACCCGAACTCGATCCGGTGGAGCCCGTCGTCGAACCCGAGATCCCCGACCCAATGAATCCACCGACGCCGGATGAGGTGCCGGTGGCATTCGGACGTTCCCTGGTCGTACCCGGCGCACCCGTACTGACGGTGTTGAAGGACCCCGACGGGATTCTCGTACCCCGGTTGCAGGGATACGGGCCCATCGACCCCGACTACGCCACCACCCTCGCCGACGTGGCCAAGACCATCCACTACCCCGAATCCGCCCGGGCCGCGGGACCACTCATCCCGCAGATCTCCGACCGACCCCAAGCCCCACCGGCGGATCCGACCGGACACGGTGGTCACACCGTGCCACCACCTGGGGCATTGACCTATGCACCCAGCGCCACATTGCGCGCTGAGGTGCTGGCCAACGACGCCTGGTGCCGATTCCCGTACTGCGGCAGGCCGTCACACCTGTGCGACCTCGACCATTGGCGACCGTTCAACCACACCGACCCCGAAGCCGGAGGGTGGACGGTGCTCGGTGACCTGATCCCACTGTGCCGGGCCGATCACCAACGCAAACACCTCGCCGAATGGGTGCCGACGCTCTACACCGATCGGCGGGTGGAGTGGCGGAGTCGGTGGAGTGGGCAGGTGATTGTCACTTATCCGCGGTGACGACTTCTTTGTCTGTGGTGTGGAACCAGCTGCGGCTCACCGGGTCTCGAGGCTCCTCGGTGGCGCTCGTCGCACCTCGACCACCATGAAAAGGCACCTCGACCATCGGGGGACAGGGTCTCGCCCGCACAGTAATTAACGGGTTCGGGTCGTGGCGTCCTGGCATGCGGAGTTGACCGCGGGCATGACTTGCGGGCGGAAGCCGGTACCTTTCCGAATGGTCAGCAGCGCGACGAGACCACCTGCGGCGCAACACACTGCGGCGATGATCATGGCGACCTGGAATCCGCTTCCGAGTGGCTGGCCGGGTCCGGCGTCGAGGCCGGCGACTGCGGGTAGGACAGCGACTGCGAGGAGACCGGCGAGGCGGGCGACCGCATTGTTCACACCGGAGGCGGTGCCCGCACGGCTGTCGTCGACAGCGGCCAGTGCGGCGGAGGTCAACGGTGCCACCGTGATTGTCATACCGAGCCCGAACATCACCACCCCGGGCAACACACCCCCCAGATATCCAACTCCGGGTACGGCACGCGCCATCAGTCCCAAACCAACTGCGGCCACAAGGGGTCCCACGGTCATCGGAAGGCGAGGCCCGGTGCGCTGCGCGATCTTTCCCGACAGCGGCGACCCGAACAGCATGATCACCGTGCTCGGGAACATCGCAGCACCCGCTTCCAACGCCGAATACCCCATGCTCTGCTGCAACTGCAGGGCAAGCAGGAACAGCGCTCCACCGAGCGCGGCATAAACAAGCAGGGTCGTCAGGTTGGCTCCGGTGAACTGACGTGACCGAAACAGGCTCAGCGGCAACAACGGATCACGCACCCGCAGCTCGACGATCACGAAAACAACCAGCGCCGCGCACCCGACTCCGGCGGCGCCGACCGACAGCGCAGACCAGCCCCGGGCAGGTCCCTCGATGAGCGCGTAGATGACTCCTGCCAGCCCCAGAATCATGGTGCCGGCGCCGAGCACGTCGAGCCGTGCATGCTCGGTCTGATCACGCGACTCCGGAACATGGCGCAGCGCAATCCATATCGCTCCCGCCGCCAGCGGGACACTCAGATAGAACACCCCACGCCATGACACCGAATCGACGAGCCACCCGCCGACGAACGGCCCCAGCGCACTGGTGGCCCCGGACATCCCGGCCCACAGGCCGACCGCGGCACCTCGATCGTCGGGCGCGATCTCCGAGTTGATCAGCGCGAGACTACCCGGAACGACGGCGGCCGCTCCGACGCCCTGCACGAGACGGGCGACGACGAGCCACTCGATACTCGGGGCGAGTGCGCAACCCACCGACGCGACCGCGAACACCACGAGCCCGCCGACGAACACCGCCCGCCTGCCATATCGATCACCGGCCACCCCGCCCACCAGCAGCAACGCACTCAGGGTGAGCATGTACCCGTCCAGAACCCATTGCTGCCCACGCAGATCCGTGTCCAGATCACGCGCGATCGCCGGCAAGGCGACGTTGACGACGGTCCCGTCGAGGAACGCGACGCCGGAACCCAGGACGGCTGCGACGATCAGCCAGCGGCCGCGCGCCGACGCGGCGGCAAGCGTGCCCGACTGATCATCGTGGCCGTCGGAGGTCATCGGCCCTTACGCGCCCCGTAGTCGCCGGCAGCCAGTGCCCACAGCACCAGTACCGGTTGACCGAACAGGCGCCCCAATCGCTTGGCATCCGAATCGAGTCCGAAAGCGTCGATGTGCGCGACATATTGGTGGATGTTGCCCGGGAACACCGCGATGAAGAACAGCGCCGTGATGCCGGCAACGATCCGCCGGTACCTCGGCAAGGCGATGAGCGCCGCACCCAGACCGATCTCCACCACCCCGGACGCCAAGACGGTGGCATCCTTGCCGAGGGGTACCCAATCGGGCACCTGCGCCTGGAACTCGTTGCGCTGGAAGGTCATGTGTCCGATGCCGGCAAGCGCGAGAACAGCACCCAACGCGGTTCGGGCCACGGCACGGCCACGGGTCTGGGGCATCGGGGATGGGGCCGGCAGACTACTCGTCCAGATCATCGGTGGCCGTTTTCAGTCGTCGGCCAGTGAGAGCGTGACCTCGACGTTGCCGCGGGTCGCGTTCGAGTACGGGCACACCTGATGAGCCTTCTCGACGAGGTCGCGCGCGGCTGCGGCGTCCACCGCGGGCAGACTGATCTCCAGATCGACGGAAATGCCGAACTTCCCGGCGTCGTCGGAATCCAACGATACCCGCGCGCCCACAGCCGAATCCGTGACGTCGGCCTTCTCCGACCGTGCCACCATCCGCAGTGCACTGTGGAAACACGCCGCGTATCCGATCGCGAACAGTTCCTCGGGATTGGTGCCCTCGCCGCTTCCGCCGAGTTCCTTCGGCGTGGCCAGATCGAGATCGAGGCGGCCATCGGCGCTGCGCCCGTGCCCGTTTCGGCCGTCACCGGTGGCGAGCGCCTCGGCGGTATAGAGATGGTTCATGCTGATACTCCCTTGTTGTCGGACTTGTCGAGGTTGTTGAGCCTGTCGAGCTCTCCGATGAGGTTGTGGAGCAACGATCGGAGCGGAACGACGTCGTCGGGAACGAACTCCGGCTCCCCGGGCTGGTCGGCCGCCGCGGTCAGGCCCTCCAGCAGTGCCGCCAGAACGCAATCCGACCGCTCCCCCAGCGCCGTGCCGGCCGGCGTCAGTTCGACGATGATCGACCGCTCGTCCTCCGTCGAACGCCTGCGTTCGACGAGACCGGCCCCCTCGAGCCTGCGGACCAATGGCGACACGGTTCCGGAATCGAGGTGCAGACGTTCACAGAGCCGGCCGACCGCCACCGACCGTTCTTCCCACATCACCAGCATCACCAGATACTGCGGATAGGTCAGTCCGAGTTCTTGCAGCCCAGGCCGTTGCGCGGCGATGACCGCGCGCGAGGCGGCGTACAGCGCGAAGCACAGTTGGTCGTCGAGACGAGGAGTCGCCATGTGTCTGACCATAACCCTTAACTAGGTGCCACACAACTAGGTGTTGCACAACCTAGTTGCCAAAACCATTTTCACCCTCACTCGACCTCGACGCGTACCGCATCGGGATAGAAGGCCAGATGATCGGCGATCTCGGCCACCGCCCGATAGGGCTCGGCGTAGAACCACGCCTTATCCGGGACCTCGGTACCGTCGGCCTCGCGCAGACCGTGATAGCCGGCGTCGCCCTTGTACGGGCAGTAGGTGCTGTGCGCACTCGTGGTGAGCACGTCGGCGACGACGTCGTCGCGCGGAATGTACTGCACCGGTGGATAAGTGGCCTCCCGCAGCGTCATCGCGTGCGTGGTGTCGGCGATGAGTTGCTCGCCCAGCCACACCCGTACCCGGCCGGGCGTCGGTTCGACGGTGATCGGATGGGTGGCGTCCGGGGTGAGTCGTGGTCGGTCGCTCATGATGCCTCCTGTTGATGGTCGGTTATCTGTCTGTCTTCGAGAAGCCTTGCCGCAGTGCGCAGATCCGCGCCAAGCGCGGCGGGAGCGAGGACGCGGATGCCGAACAGTCCGGCAACGGCGACCAACGGCACGGTCAGATGGGCACGTGCCCGCACGAGCGTCGAATGTTCGCCCTGCGCCTCGAAGTCGAGACTCAACGCCGCATCGACCGGTCCCCACCGCCCGATCTCGCGCCACCGCTGCGCTCGGCGGCTCTCCACGACCTCCATGGTCGGCCGGACGAAGGGGACGGCGGTGACATCGATCCAACTCGAACCGGCCTCACCCGGTTCCCCCACATCGGCCTCGTCGGCGACCCGGAGCAGGCTGGCCTGCCATTCGGCGCGGCGGCCGGGATCGCTGAGATAGTCGTATGCGACCTCCGAGGCGACACCGAATTGCACTGTCACATCGGCGATCTGCAGACGGGCCGTCGACTTCATCCCGACGCCGTCAGAGTGCGGGCCAGGACTGCGGGCCCGAACTGCCCGCGGGGTAGTCCTCCAGCGGCACCTTGTTCGCCTCCCACGCGTCGATCACGGGTTGCACGATGCGCCAGCATTGTTCGGCCGCATCACCGCGGACCGCGAGGGTGGCGTCACCGTCGAGGATGCCCGAGAGCACCTCGGCGTAGGCCCGGACCGACCCGTGACCGAGGTCGGCGTCGAAGTCGATGGTTTTGACGGCGAACGGGTTGGTGCCGTCGTGGATGTTCAGCTGCACGTTCATCACATCCGGACCGAGCTTGAGCCGCAACACATTCGGTGCCACTTCGGTGCCGAACTGCGCGGGTAGATGACGCACCGGCCGGAACGTCAGCGCGATCTCCTTGACCGGCGGCGCCAGGGCCTTGCCGGAGCGCAGCGTGAACGGCACCCCATCCCAGCGCGCGGTGCGCACGCCGAACGTCGCCTCGGCCAGCGTCTCGGTGTGGCGTGCGGGATCGACGCCCTTCTCATCGACGTAGGACGGCAACTGCTTGCCGTCGACCTCTCCCGCGGTGTAGCGCGCCCGACGGGAATGGGCGACCGCGTCGTCGCCCCAGATCTGCACCGCACGCAGCGCCGCGCCCGTCGCATCTCGCAGGTCGCGTTCGCCGAGCGTCGCCGGCGAATCCATCGCCACCACGGCGAGCAATTGCAACAAGTGGCTCTGCACCATGTCCCGCAATGCGCCGGTGCCCTCGTAGAAATCGGCACGCCCCTCCAGCCCGAGATCCTCGTCATAGCGGATGACGACGGACTCGATGTGGTCGGCCGACCAGACCGGCTCGAACATCCGGTTCGCGAAGCGCACGCTGAGCAGATCGAGCAGCACCGACTGCCCGAGGAAGTGGTCGACGCGAAAGACCTGCTCCTCGGGGACGAGTTGGGTGAGCAATTGGTTCAGCGCGTGCGCACTGGCCTCGTCGGTGCCGAATGGCTTCTCCGGGGCGAGGATCGTTCCGTCCGGAATGTCCACATCCCGCAACGCTTCACACGATTTCTCGGTGACCGCCGGCGGCACCGCGAAGTACAGCACGGGACGTCCCTTGGCCTCGCCGAGGAGCCGCGACAGATCGTCGGAATCGGTCAGATCGCCCTGCCGGTAGACGGTTTCGTCGGCGAGAGCCAGGGCGCTGGGGCCGGCATCGTCGCCGAACGCCTCGCGTACCTCGCCGCGCCAGGTGTCGGCGTCACGCTCCGATCGACCGACCCCGATGAGATGCACCCGGCGATCCGGCTCCCGGTCGAGCAACTGCCCCAGGGCGGGCAACAGCAGCCGCTTGGTCAGATCACCGGTGGCTCCGAAGATGATCAGGGTGGTGTCCGTCATGGCTTCTCCTGGTGATCATGTCCGGTGAACACCGGACCGGTGGACGCAGCAGGCCTCGTCCGAAGCCTACTCACACCCGCGACCGCGCAGGTGTGGATGCGAGCTCGGGCGGGTACCCACCGCGGTAGCAATGCACGTCGAAGGAAAGGAGCTCGATGATGTCGGGCACGGAGCCGATCGATGACCTGTGCGCCACGATCTCCCATCTGGCCGACGGCGATCGGACCCGCACGCTGGCCGTCGCCGAATCGCTGACCGGAGGAAACATCGCCGCGGCGTTGAGTCGGGCGGAGAACTCGGGCGCGTGGTTCGCCGGTGGCATCGTCGCGTACCGCCCCGAGGTCAAACACGGGCTGCTCGAGGTACCGCCCGGGCCGGTCGTCTGCGCGGAGGCGGCGTCGGCGATGGCCACCTCGACGGCGCGTCTGCTCGGCGCCGACGTGGCGGTCGCGGTCACCGGTGAAGGAGGGCCGCAGCCGCAGGAGGACGAGCCGGGAACGGTGTGGTTCGGCGTGTTCAGCGGCGGCCACGCCGAGACGCGGCGTCGCCGATTCGAGGGCGAACCCGCCGAGATCGTCGAGGCCACCACCATCGAGGCGCTCCGATTGTTCGTGTCGACGCTGACCTGAGAGGCCCATGAGCCGGTCGAGTGAGGGCAGAATCGACGGATGACCACCCGCATCGAGGACCTCGGATTCGTCGGCGACTGCCGGACGGGGGCACTGATCTCCCGCACCGGACGCGTGAACTGGCTGTGCGTCCCACGATTCGATTCACCGTCGATCTTCGCGTCGCTGCTCGGCTCCCACGAACACGGAAGCTGGTCGCTGAAGCCCGCAGGCGACGCGACCCCGGTCAGCCGCCACTACGACGGCAACACGCTCATCCTGGTCACCCGGTGGGAAACCGAAACCGGTGTCGCCGAGGTCCACGACTTCATGCCCGTCGACGGCGGGCGCGTCGACCTGGTACGCCGCGTCGTCGGGATCACCGGCACAGTCGAGTTCACGACATCGCTGCGCATGCGCTTCGACTACGCCCGGTCGGTCCCCTGGGTACGTCAGGTCGGCGAGGACGAACCCGCCCTCCTGGCGATCGCCGGACCGGATGCCGTGATACTCCGCGGCGTCACCCTGCGCGCCACCGACCACGTCCACCGCGCAGGTTTCTCCGTCGACGCCGGCGAGCACCGCGACCTCGTCCTCACCTGGTATCACTCCTACCGGCCGCAACCCGCACCACTCGACGTCGACACCGCCCTCGAGACGACACGACAGTGGTGGACCGAGTGGGCGAGCCACATCGAACATCAAGGGCCGCACCGCGATCGGGTGGTCCGATCCCTGGTCACCCTGCGCGCACTGTCGAACCTCGACACCGGTGGCATCGTCGCCGCCGCCACCACTTCGCTACCGGAAATGCCTGGCGGGGAACGCAACTGGGACTACCGATATGTGTGGCTACGGGATGCGGCACTGACGCTGGACGTCCTGATCTGCCACGGCTTCCTGCATGTGGCCGATCATTGGCGCACCTGGTTGATGCGTGCGATCGCCGGTGACCCGAAACGGGTACAGATCCTCTACGGCATTGCCGGAGAACGTGATCTGCCCGAACGCGAGTTGCCGCTGCCCGGCTACGAGAACTCGACCCCGGTCCGGGTCGGCAACGCCGCCGTCGACCAGTTCCAGGCCGACACCATCGGCGAGGTGATGGTCGCGCTACACACCGCGCGGACGGCCGGACTCCCCGAGACGGATTTCTCCTGGCCCCTGCAACGGCACCTGCTCAAGCGCGTCGAGGCCTACCTCGACCAGCCCGACCAGGGCATCTGGGAGATGCGTGGCGAACCGAGGTTCTTCACCCATTCACGGGCCCAGGAGTGGGCGGCCTTCGACCGCGGCGTCAAGGCGATCGAGGACTTCGGCCTGACCGGCCCGCTGGACAAGTGGAAGCGGCACCGCGACGATCTGCGAGCCGAGATCGACAGCCGCATGGTCGATCCCGACGGCGGTTACTTCGTGCAATACGCGGGGACCGGCGAGGTCGACGCCGCACTCCTGCAACTGCCGCAGATCGGTTTCTGCGCGCCGGACGACCCGCGGATGCTGGCCTGCGTCGAGCGCATCGAACGCGACCTGATGCCCGACGGACTGGTGGCCCGCTATCGCTCCGAATCGGGCGTCGACGGCGTCTCGGGCACCGAACACCCCTTCCTGGCGTGCACGTTCTGGCTCGTCGAACAGTACGCCCGCAGCGGGCGCGTCGAGGACGCCGAGACACTGATGACCCGGGCCTGCGACACCGCCAGCGACCTCGGGTTGTTCTCCGAGGAATACGACCCGGGCGACCGGCGGCAGGTGGGCAACGTCCCTCAGGCCTTGTCGCACCTGGCCTTTGTGCGTGCCGCGGACGCCTTGGCAGGTGCGGTCGACTGAAAGTGCCCACGAAAGCTGCAGCAGACCATGATCATTGCTGCGGCACAGGCGAATTGACGAACCAGAGGATCTCTTCACGCATGCCGCGGCTGCGCCAGCCGTCGGCGGTGCGGACCATCGTGTGGTGGTAATAGCCGCCGCACGTACTCAGCTCGTCGAAGCCGGGTATCTGCATCGGGTTGTAGAACTGCGCGGTGACCGTGGCGGTGTCACCGCTGATGGTCGCGTCGATGTTCATCACGTAATGCATGGTCATCGGCAGTGCCGAGAGTCCCGCCTCCAACCACTCCACCACCTCGTCGACGGACCCGACGATCCCGAACGGCGATGAGCGGTAGTCGATCGTCGCGTCGGCGGTGAACAACGAGCGGTATCGCTCCCAGTCGCGGGTATCCACGGCCCTGGCGTACCCGGTCAACAGGTGCTGTATCTCCAGCGTGTCGGCCACGCGCTGCGCATCCATGGCGTCCGACGCTACCCGGCTCTCACGAACTGCGTTCCCGATCGTCGAACTCCTCGGCCGCGACGATCCGTGCCGCCACCTCCGCGACCGGGGTGTTGGACTCCTGGGAGAGGCGCCGGATGATCTCGAAGGCCCGGACCGCGTCCACGCGGAAGCGCTCCATGATCATGCCCTTCGCCTGCCCGATGAGGTCTCGGCTGGCCAGCGCGCTGCGGAACTGCTCGCCCCGGTGCGCGGTGTTGAGCGCTATCGCCGCATGCGTCGCGAGGGTCTCGGCCAGATCGCGGGCCTCCTCGTCGAAGGCGTGCGGGGTGCCGGAAAACAGATTGAGCGCACCGAGTTCGCGGCCGGACACATACAGCTGGATCGACAGATTGGACCGGATCGGGGTGCGTTCACGCACCGCCCGCATGAGTTCGGGCCACCGCGGCTCGGTCTCCACGTCGTCGATGCCGACGATCCGCTCGTTCCAGATGGCCTCGAAGCACGGGCCGTCGCCATACTCGTGCTGCAGCACGTCGAATTGGCGGGCGATCAGATCGGTCTCGGCCGTCGACTCGAGCGTGGGTGTACCCGCCGCATCACGCACGACCATGGTGAACCCGGCGTGGTCGACGTCGGGCAGGATCTGCACCGCCGATTCGGTGACGTGTCGGATGACGCGGTCCGGCCCGAACTCCGCCTCGGACACCCCGTGGACGGCGCGCGCGAGTTCGGCGATCTTCGCGTGGATGGATGCGCCGGAGTCCTCGGTGTGCGTCACCCTTCCCTGCGTACTCCCATTCACCCCCGTCCGCAGCCGACCGACGGGACCAAGGTCCCGAATCCGCGGCCGGTATCCGCAAAACGCCTGGACCGCACCACTGCGCGGCGGCAGCGAAGGTGACGCGGGTGGGGCAGGTGAGTAAGGTGATCATGCCCGAGCCCGCTGGCACTTCTACTGGATTCACGTGTGGAGGTTTCTCAGTGCTCGATGACGCCGGACGTGATGCTGCCTTCGACGCCACGGCTCGCGCCCACAACGTCGGGAGTTTCCGCTTCTTCTTCGCCACGCAGCGATGGGAATGGTCCGACGAGGTCGCCGCTCTACACGGCTACGCTCCCGGCGAGGTCGAGCCGACGACCGAACTGATGGTCGGTCACAAGCACCCCGACGATCGCGAGGACTTCGAGCGCCTCGTGGAGCGGATGCTCTCCGAGCACAGCCCGTTCTCCAGCCGACACCGCATCATCGACACGCGCGGCGTGCTCCATCACGTCGTGGTGATCGGGCATCCGCTCCTCGATGCGTCGGGGGTCGCAATCGGCACCGAGGGCGTCTACCTGGACATGGACGGGTGGGAGACGAACGTCGTCAAGGATCAGATCGACCACCACATCAACCGTTTCCGCGAGAGCCAGGGTGTCATCGAGCAGACGAAGGGAATGATCATGTTCGCCTACCGCGTCAGCGCCGAGCAGGCCTTCGAGGTACTCAAATGGCGATCGCAGACCACGAACGTGAAGGTCAGCAGCCTGTGCCGCAGCATCCTCACCGGCAGCCAGGCGATCGAGGTACCCGACGCCGTCCGGCAAGACTTCGACCACCTGCTACTCACCGCCCACGAGTCGGTCGACCCGGTCGAGTCCGAGGGGGCACAGGTGATCGAGCCATGAAGCCCGTGATCGAGCACAGCACGGCGAGCCCGGACCAGGTGTGGTCGGTCCTGTCCGACGGCTGGCTGTACTCGTCGTGGGTGGTCGGAGCCGCCCGCATCCGACAGGTCGACGCGGGGTGGCCGGCTGCCGGCACCCGTATCCACCACTCGGTTGGCGCGTGGCCCGCGCTGCTCGACGACAAGACCTGGGTTCGTCGCATCGACACCACGAGCCCGGACGCCACCACGCTCGAGTTGTCCGCGGCCGCATGGCCGTTCGGCAGGGCGCGCGTGGTCGTGACGGTCCGGCCCGACCCCGACGGCACACAGCTGGAGATGGTCGAGCACGCCGAGACCCCGCCCATGTCCTGGTTACCCGACGAGGTGCAGCACCTCGCCATGGCACCGCGGCTGCGCGAGTGCCTCCGCCGGCTGGCGTCGATGGCCGAAGGTGTCGATCGCAAGGCCTGACGCGCACCCGGCCAGGTCAGGTCCGCGTGAATGCTCTCGGGCCGAACATGTTTGACGCACCCCATGTTTGACGCACCGCCGACCTGGGCACGCTGACGGGAGACCATCAGCGACCAGGAGGAACAGATGCGAGCGGTGACATGGCAGGGCAAGCGCACGGTGTCGGTGGACGAGGTGCCCGACCCGAAGATCGAAGAACCCTCGGACGCGATCATCAAGGTCACCTCCACCAACATCTGCGGATCCGATCTGCACCTGTACGAGGTCCTCGGCGCCTTCATGACTCCCGGGGACATCCTCGGACACGAGGCGATGGGTGTCGTCGAGGAAGTCGGCGCCGACACCGGCGAACTGCGGGTCGGCGACCGTGTGGTGATCCCGTTCCAGATCTCGTGCGGCACCTGCCGCATGTGCGACGACCGGCTCTACACCCAATGTGAGACAACACAAGTCCGCGATCAGGGGATGGGTGCGGCACTGTTCGGCTACTCGAAGCTCTACGGGTCGGTGCCCGGCGGGCAGGCCGAGTACCTCCGTGTGCCGCAAGCACAGTTCACCCACATCAAGGTGCCCGACGACGCACCGGACTCCCGGTACGTCTACCTGTCCGACGTGCTGCCGACCGCCTGGCAGGGCGTGGAGTACGCGGGCATCCCCGACAACGGCACCGTCACGGTGCTCGGCCTCGGACCGATCGGTGACATGGCCGCCCGCATCGCCGCCCATCGGGGTGCGCGGGTGATCGCCGTCGACCGGGTACCCGAACGACTCGCCCGTGCCGAGGCCCGCGGCATCACCACCATCGACCTCGACGCCGTCGACGACGTGGCCGAAGCGGTCCGGGAACGGACCGACGGACGCGGCAGCGACTCGGTGATCGACGCCGTCGGCATGGAAGCCCATGGCTCGCCGGTCAATCAGATGGCCCAGCGTCTGGTCGGTCTGCTACCCGACGCGGTGGCCGAGCCACTCATGCAGCACGCCGGTGTGGACCGAATGGCCGCGTTCTACACCGCGATCGACGCCGTCCGCCGCGGTGGCACCATCTCGTTGAGCGGGGTGTATGGGGGCACGGCCGACCCGATCCCGATGCTCACGTTGTTCGACAAGCAGATTCAGCTCCGGATGGGTCAGGCGAATGTGAAACGCTGGGTTCCCGACATCTTGCCGCTCCTCGGCGACGATGACCCGCTGGGAGTGGATTCCTTTGCCACTCATGAACTCTCGCTCGACGAGGCGCCGCACGCCTACGACATCTTCCAGAACAAGCAGGACGGCGCGGTCAAGATCACCCTCAAGCCCTGACGGCACGCGACAATCGCGGTCACCCGGCGGAAGGAGCGTCCTCCTCGGGATCGGTCAGCTCCTCCCGCAGGGCCCGCAGGGTCCGGGAGAGCAGCCGCGACACGTGCATCTGCGAGATGCCGACCTCCGCGGCGATCTCGCTCTGCGACATCCCACGAAAGAAGCGCAGCGACAGGATGTTTCGTTCACGCTCGGGGAGTCGGGCCATCGCCGGGGCCAGCGTGACGTAATCCTCCACCGCAGCGAGGTGTTCGTCGTCGTCGCCGAGCGTGTCGCCGATCGACTGCCGCTGCTCGTCGGCCTCGGCATCGATGGAGATGGAGTTGTAGGCCGACCGGGCCATCAGACCGTCGATGACCTCGTCGACGGAGAGGTCGAGGAATTCGGCGAGTTCGCTGGGTCGCGGCGAACGCCCGAGGCGTTGCACCAGTTCGTCGGCGGCCCGGCCGATCCGCAGTGAGATCTCCTTGCTGCGACGCGGCACGCGCATACTCCACGTGCCGTCACGGAAATGGCGCCGGACCTCACCCATCACGGTCGGCACGGCGAACGACAGGAAATTCGCGCCGCGCTCGACGTCGAAGCGATCCACCGCGTTCACCAACCCGATCCGGGCGACCTGGACGAGATCGTCGAAGGCCTCCCCACGGTCGGCGAAACGGCGGGCCACATGCTCGGCCAGCGGCAGGCAGCGCTCGATCACCCGATCCCGCAGAACCGAACGATGGTCGGCGTCGGATTCGGCCCGCATCTCCGCCAGCATCGGGATGACGTCGGCGTACTCGTCATCACGGCGATCCTGTCCTTGCGTAGACGGCGACAAACAAATCCTCCATGGCCCGAGGTGGCGTTCTCGGACGATTGACCGGCAGATATGGCTCTCTTGTCACCGTACCCAGTTGCGCCGGACCCGAAACTCCCCTTGAAGACCTACCCGCCGGTCCGTACGGTTGGACACAGCGGTTCAGTCAAGCAGCTGCGAGCGGCGCGGACTGGACCATCTCCGTCTCGTCGCATCCTTTCACCGACTCCGATCTTTCACTGACTCCGATGTCACCTATGCGACGGAGGCCGCCATGAAACAGCTCGACACCAACATGACTTTCCATCCGGCGAACGACCCGGATGATTCAGCAGCGACGTACTCGGCGCCGCATCGTGATCGCGCGTCCACACCGATGGCCGTCGGACGGTCGTTCTGCGTGCAGCATCTCTCCGGCGCCATCGACATGCAGACCACCGCCGATTTCGCGGTGGCCCTCGACAGGGTGCTGGCCAAGCAGCCCGAGGGTGTGGTCCTCGACCTCACCGATGTCCGATTCCTCAGCGCATCCGGACTCGGGGTTCTGGTCGGTTTCCATGACGAGGCCGCTCACCAGGGCATTCCTGTCGCCGTGGTCGGCGGTACCCCGATCGCACGGCCGATCCGCGCATGCGCCGGGGAGACGGGTATCGACGTCTACGATTCGGTCGAGGCCGCCGGGTGGGCGGTGATCACCGCTGCCGCGTCTTACCGATCGTGACGGTGAGATCCCGGTGATCGGGACGATCGACACACTCGATGGTGTGCGCATCGGTGAGCGTGGTCACCACCCGCCACCCGAAACCTGTTGTGTCGATCTCGAATCCGGGGATCACCGGGCTCGCGGCGCGGGCCACCGCACCGGTCGGACCGACGGTCAGCGACAGGTGCACCCGCGCACCGGCAACGGCTGCGGAGATGAGCTGGGAGCAGATCTCGTCGATCGCGATCTTGACGTCGGTGACCTCGTCGACGGTCCAGTCGGCGAGGTACAGGGTGCGCTCGACGACCGACCGGATGATCGAGAGTCGGTCGGACTCCGCGCCGACGGCGAGCTCCACCGGTTCTCCGGAGGCGTCCAACAGGTCGACGATCACCGTCTGCCCGCCGCCACCACTCACGCCGCTGTCTGTCACTGATCCTCTCCTCACGATGGTTGGCTTCTGACTTGGTTCTTACCCATCCCTTCGCCGGGCAAAACCCCCGTTGTGCCGGCGGTCGTCTTCGGCCTGCCGGCGGGTGCGCTCCCGGTAGCCGTAGGTGGCGCGCAGGACGTCATCGTAGCTGTCGGCGCTCGACCCGATGGCGCCTGCGAACATTCCCAACGACGTCGCCAGCCACGCCAGGCTCAGGTAGTTCCACACGTCGACCGGCGCCCCCAGCGTCTGCGTCATGAACCCGGAGTCGATGACGATGACCGCGGCGAGCAGGGTCGCGGTGAACAATCCGAGATAGAGCACCGCCGCACTGAAGGCGACGGTGACCACGGTGGCGATGTTGTAGAGCCGCGCACGCCGCGCCGTCGTGCGGCGCGGGGTGTCCCACAGCCGATTGTTGACCACCAGCCAGACGGTCGCGAGAACCAGCGACAGCAGCGAGATGCCCAGCAGCCGCCACACGCTCAGCGCATCGGCCATCGACCAGATCGAGGTGAAGAACACCCCGAACGAGGCCGCGGCGGCCGCGGCCGCGGTCATGCCGGTGAGCGTGGGGATCAGCCGCCACGGCCGGTTGCCCCGAACCATGCCCAGTGTCAACCGCATTCGGCCGATTCGCCCGCCGTCGAGCAGTCGGTCGGTGCCTGCTGTCGGGTCGGTCGACCAGCGGCGCCCGCCCGGCTGGGGCTCTCGCCGACCACCGAGTCGGCCGGCGGCGAGGCCGATCGCGTCGATCAGTCGCCTCCGCGGGAACGGGCCGAAGGCCGGCGCGGAGATCACCGCCGACTCGCGCCCGGCGTCGACCTCGATCGACACCACATCGGGTGTGCGGGTACGACTCTCGGCGAATCTCGGTATCTCGGTGAGGAACACCACCGCTTCGGGGCCGAGTGTCTCGCCCGAGCGCACGGCCTCCAGGTTGGATTTGGGTTCCAGCTCCAGCGACGATTCGTCGGCCACCGTCAGCCCCGCGTACTCGAATGCGTTGGGCTCCAGAACGTCGCGGATCTCGTCCTCGGACTTCTCCACGATGGTGGCGGGCAAGCCGGGTTCGGCGATGATGCGTAAACCGGGTGCCTCGTCTGCTGCTCGTGTCATATGGTCCGGGGTACCCATCGCGAACGCGGGTCAATCGCGGCGTTCTACGGGTTTGACCTCGGCGTCCCCGGGTATCCCCGGACAGCGGGAAGTCTTCCCCACCATTCAGACGAGGAGACGGCTATGGCCATCTGCGACATGTGCGGCAACGAGTATCCGCGGGCGATGACGATCACGATCGGGACGGATCCGCACTCCGGCGGGGTCTTCGACAGCTTCGAATGTGCAATCGCCGCTCTCGCACCGCACTGCGGACACTGCCGGTGCCGCATCCTCGGGCACGGACTCGAGAGCGGCAACGACATCTTCTGCTGCGCGCACTGTGCACGCGAGGCCGGCCATCGTGGCCTGGTCGACCACATCGGGGCGGCCGACGGCGGGTCCGGGCGCTGGCGGGTGTTCGACGACCGTCATGCCGAATCTGTCGACTGACGGAATCGGGGAACTGACGTTGGAGCGCCCGCGCTATCGCGTGAATGGGTTGCCGTCGAAGCGTTCTCGCGTCACGAAGTCCTCGACGGGTTCCCGCCGTAGCCGGGTGAGTTGTTTGACCGGCTTGCCCAGCGGCAGCACCGCCGCCACCGCGTGGGTGTCGGGGATCGCCAGGAGTTCGCGGACGCCGGGTTCCTCGGTGACGGCCATCGTGGTGATCGTGCCGCCGAATCCGCGAGAACGTGCGGTGGTGAGGATGTTCCACACCAGCGGATAGATCGAGCCACCCGGGACCACGCCGATGCGGTCGAGGTCCTTGTCCATCGACGCCACGACCTCCAGGTTCACCGTCACCACCAGCAGCACCGGCGCAGCGGCGAGCGGGGCGACGAACTCGTCGACGCCTTCGGTGACGGCGAGGTCGGCGTCGGTGACCGCGCTGGGATGCACGACGTTCCACGGCATTTCGCCCGCGGCACGCTGGGCCAGGTAGCGGCGGGCACCGGTCTTGCTCACTTCGGCGATCGCCTGCTTGGTGTCCGGGTCTCGCACCACGATCACATGTGCGCCCTGGCGGTTACCGCCACTGGGCGCGAAGCGCGCGGTGTCGAGGATCTCCCACAGCACCTCGTCGGTCACCGGATCGTCGGTGAACTCGCGTGCGGCGAAAGTCGTGCGGATGACGTCGTCGAATTCCATGTCTCGATCCTCCCACCACGAATACGGCTTCCACGCGAGCGGGCTCCGGACCCGGAAAATCGGGGGTCGGAGCCCGCTCACGTGGTATCTGTATTCGGCAGCCGAGCTATACCTTCTGCTGCATCGACGAGCGCGCCGGATTGCCCTGCTCGGCCTTCTTCGGGTCGGGCTCGTCGGCCTTCTCGGTGACACCCTTCTTGATCTTGGCGCCCAGATCGGTGTCGACCCGGCTCCAGTACTCGAAGGCCCGGGCCAGCACGGGCTCGCTGACACCGTTGAGCAGGTGACCGACGATGTTGTCCACCAAGCGATCCCGGGCGGCGTCGTCGAGGACCTCGCGCACCATCGTGCCCGCCTGACCCCAGTCGTCGTCTTCGGGATGATCGACGTAGGCGCTGCGGATGATGTCGCCGTCGGCGGCCCACTGCGGCTCGGCCTGCCCGGCGAACGTCGCTGCCGGACCGCCCTTGGAGTTCGGCGCATACACCGGGTCGGTCACCGGATTGATCCGCATCGCACCGTCTTTGGAGTAGGTGTGTACCTCGTTGCGCGGGGCGTTGACCGGGATCTGCTTGTAGTTGGCGCCCAGACGGTGCCGGTGCGCGTCGGCGTAGGAGAACACCCGGCCCAGCAGCATCCGGTCGGGACTGAACCCGATGCCCGGCACCACGTTGTTCGGCTCGAAGGCGACCTGCTCGATCTGTGCGTGATTGTCGGTGGGGTTGGTGTGCAACGTCATCCGGCCCACCTCCTGCAACGGATAGTCGCCGTGCGGCCACACCTTGGTCAGGTCGAACGGATTGAACCGGTACGAGACGGCGTCGTCGTAAGGCATGATCTGCACCTTGAGCGTCCAGCTCGGATGGTCGCCGCCGGCGATGGACTCGAATAGATCCCGGGTATGGAAATCGGTGTCCGCCGCAGCCATCTGATCGCCCTCGTGCTGGGTGAAGAACTCGATGCCCTGATCACTGATGAAGTGGTACTTGACCCAGGACTTCACACCCTGCGCATTGACCCACAGGTAGGTGTGCGAGCTGTAGCCGTTCATGTGCCGCCACGTCTTCGGGATGCCCCGGTCACCCATCAGCCAGGTGACCTGGTGGGCCGACTCCGGCGAGAGGGTCCAGAAGTCCCACTGCATGTCGTGGTCTCGAAGGTTGTTGTCGGCGCGACGTTTCTGCGACCGGATGAAGTGCTGGAACTTCATCGGGTCCTTGACGAAGAAGACCGGCGTGTTGTTGCCGACCATGTCGTAGATACCCTCGTCGGTATAGAACTTGAGCGCGAAACCCCTTGGGTCACGCCAGGTGTCGGGGCTGCCACGCTCCCCCGCCACGGTGGAGAACCGGGCCACCATCTCGGTTTTCACCCCTGGCTGGAACAACCCGGCGCACGTGTACGCCGAGACGTCCTCGGTGGTCTCGAAGGTGCCGAAGGCACCGCTGCCCTTGGCGTGTGGCTGTCGCTCCGGGATGCGTTCCCGGTTGAACTGGGCCATCTGCTCGATCAGATAGTGATCGTGCAACACGATCGGCCCGCCGGCGCCGACGGTCAGCGAATGTTCGTCGCTGCCCGCCGGGGCCCCGGAATCACGGGTGGTGTAGAAATCGTTGTTCTCGGACATATCGCCTCCAACGGCCTTGAGCCGGATTGATTGTGTCCATCGCCGACGCCGGGCTGTGGCGCCGGCTCGCATCGCAAAGGCGAGCGCGAGGGTGCCAGGCTTCTCGAGCACCACTGCTTCGAGGGTAGCCGCTCGCCGGGCGCCGATGTCCAGGTCGGTGTCAGAACAGCAGCGGACCGAGCGCCGAGGAGAGCCCCTTCGCCGCGTCGACCAGCGAACGGATCGCGTCGAGCCGGGTGGAGACGCCGCCGATCATCACCGCGCCGCGGACGTCGCCGTCGGCGTCGAGGATCGGCACGGCGACGTGGGCGTGGTCGCAGACGAGCTCACCGTCGTCGATCGCGACATCGGTCCGGCGGATCTGTGCGATCTCATCGCCGAGGCGGGTGAGGTCGATGATCGTTGCCGGGGTGATCGGTGCCGGTGAGGCGCCGACCACCTCCCGCCACTCCGACAGCGACGCGAGCAGGATCTTGCCCGGCGCCGACGCGTGCGGATAGCGCATGAGTTCGCCGATACCGGTCAGCGGGTGGTCGGGGTCTGGGTCGAGGATTCGCAGCGTGGTGGGCCGGAAGTAGACCAGGTGCACCGCGAAACGCACCGATGACCGGAACTCGTCGATCAGCTCCCGCGCCCGCGCGGGCACCGGTGGTGGCAGCACCCCCGACAGCATCGTCGAGAGCCGGGCACCCAGCGCGAAGCCGCGCAGGTCGGCGGTCCGTACCAGGTATTCGTCGGCGACCAGTCCGTTGAGCAGCCGGTAGGTGCTGGCCTGCGGGAAGCCCAGATGACGGGCGATCTCGCTGCCGGTGGTGCCCAGCCCCAGATCGGCGACCGCCTCGATGATCTGCAGCGCCCGAGCCACCGAATCAGCACGGTCGGGTCGTCCTATCGCCACGGGTGCACCTGCCGCGTCATCGCAGGGTCACCGTGAGGATGTCGTCGCGGCTCGTGGCGTCGAAGACACCGACGCGGCCGAATCGGGTTGGCGCGCATCGTGCGACCACCGCCACCGCGACAACGACAACGATCATCGAGATCACATAGATCGCGCACAGCACCCGCCCGCTGCCGACGTCGGTGGTGAAGCCGGTGACGAGGAGCACCACGAGGATCGTCGCCGTCACCGCACCCAGCACGGTGATCGCGCGGCTCGCCTCGCCGATCCGACGCAACATCGCCGGCGCCGCCAGGCACGCGGTGAGGTAACTGCCCATGTAGCCCAGCGCGCTCAGCGTCAAGAAGTCGCGGATGCCGGTCTGCGGGTTGCCGCCGCACCACAGGAAGATCAGCGGCCCGGCGACGACGGCGCCCATCGCGCACACCGTCGCGAACGCCGGGGTGTGGAACCGCCGGTGCGCCCGGCCGAAACCGGCGGGCACGACCTGCTCGCGGCCAAGCGTGAACAGCACCCGGACCAGTGCATTCACCGAGGCCAGCGCGCAGGCGAAGAAGGAGGTCGCGATGCCGAGGTCGAGGATCACCGACGCGACGCGGGTGCCTTCGGACAGGAACAGGGCGGCCAGTGGGGTGGGACTCTCCCGGATGCGCTCGGGGGCGCCGGCCATCGCCACCGACTGCGAGGTGACCGCGAGCAGATAGATCACCGCAGCGGCCGGCGGCGTCCACATCAGGGTGCGGGGAACGCTGCGGAAGGGCCGCCGGGCCTCGGCGGAGAGGGTGGTCGCGGATTCGAATCCGACGAATGCGCTGACCGCGACGACGATGTTGAGACCCATCGAGCCGGGGTCGATGTGCGAGGTGAAGGCCGCCGAATATCCGGCACCGCGGTGAGTGATCCCCAACCACAGCATCAGACCGACCATGATGACGACGGCGACGATCTCGATGCCGAGGATTGCCGTTGCCGAGACCTTGACCCCGCGCACCATCAATACCGTCATCACCGCCGCCGACGCGACGACGATGACACACATCGCGATCACCGACGGCGCGGCGGCCACGCCGAGGCTGACCGCGATATGGCTCAGATATAGCCCGACGGCGAGCAATCCGGCCATGCTCACCGAGCCGTAGCCGAGGATCGCCGACCACGCCGTCGGTAGCGCCACACGAGGTCCGAACCCTTGGGCCACATAGGAATACAGCCCGCCGACCACCGCCAGTCGCTGGGCCATCGGCCGGATGCACGCAGCGACGAGCATGATGACGACGGCGGCCGCGGCGAAGGCGAGCACGCCACCGGAACCACTGATCGCCGCGATCACGAACAGGGGCGTCACCGCCGACGTGCCGGCCGGGGCGATGGCCGCGACCGATTGCGCGAAGACGGGTATGAAGGGGAGTTGACGACGCGTGAGCCCCCGGACGGGCGACTCGTCGGCGACGAGTGGCGATCCGGTGGCGCGACGGCGAGAGATCGACGAGGACATGGCGCCCTCCACGGTGGCCGAGAGCGCGTTTCCGCGCGTCGTTTTCATGTTTCATCCGTGTTAACCAGCGTGAGAATGTCGGCGTCTGTGATTCTCGACATGCCTTACATGGGCGCCATTGTGACGTGACACACACCTCGTAGCGTCGATTCTCGTTCCCTTCCCGGCGAGACCGACGCCGATCTCGCCGCCCACCGAAAGAGGCGCCCATGAGCACCACCGAACACGGTCGCGTCGCCGACGCCACCGCTGCCACCACCGACTACCTGGACAAACGCCGACTCGCGACGGGCACCGCCGGGTGGGTGCTGCTCGCCGGGCTCGGCGTCAGCTACGTCATCAGCGGTGACTACTCCGGCTGGAACTTCGGCCTGGCCCAGGGCGGTTTCGGAGGTCTCGCGATCGCCGCGGTCATCATCGCCGCGATGTATCTGGCGATGGTGCTGGGCATGGCCGAAATGAGTTCGGCACTGCCCGCGGCCGGCGGCGGATACACCTTCGCCCGTCGTGCGCTCGGGCCGTGGGGCGGGATGGCCACCGGCACCGCTGTGCTCATCGAGTACGCGATCGCCCCGGCGGCCATCGCGACCTTCATCGGGTCCTACGTCGAATCGCTGCATCTGTTCGGCATCACCGACGGATGGTGGGTGTACCTCGCCGCGTACGCACTGTTCATCGGCATCCACCTCGCCGGCGTCGGCGAAGCACTCAAGGTGATGTTCGTGATCACCGCGATCGCATTGCTCGGGCTACTGATCTTCGCGATCGCGGCGCTCGGCGACTTCTCGTGGGCCAACCTGACCAACATCGCGCCCACCGACGCCGCAGGTGCGAGTTCGTTCCTCCCGCACGGATTTCTGGGCATCTGGTCGGCGATCCCGTTCGCGATCTGGTTCTTCCTCGCGGTCGAGGGTGTCCCGCTGGCCGCCGAGGAAGCCAAGGACCCGGCCCGCAACGTGCCGCGCGGCATCATCGCGGCGATGTGCGCGCTGATGTTCACCTGCGCGCTGGTCTTGTTCCTGGTGTCGGGAGCCGGTGGCGCCGAGGCCATGCAGGATTCGGGTAACCCGCTGGTCGAGGCGCTGGGCAGCGGCGCGGCGCACACCGTCGTCAACTACATCGGCCTCGCCGGCCTGATCGCGAGCTTCTTCTCCATCATCTACGCCTACTCCCGGCAGCTGTTCGCGCTGTCGCGCGCCGGCTATCTGCCGAAGTCGTTGTCGGTCACCAACTCTCGCAAGGCGCCGACGCTGGCGTTGATCGTGCCCGGCGTCATCGGATTCGGCCTGTCACTGACCGGTGAGGGCGCGATGCTGCTGAACATGGCGGTCTTCGGGGCCGCGCTGAGCTACGTGCTGATGATGATCAGTCACATCGTGCTACGTGTGCGCGAACCGCAGCTGCCACGCCCCTACCGCACGCCGGGCGGCATCGTCACCACCTCGTTCGCCCTCGTCGTCGCCGTCCTCGCGGTCATCGCGACCTTCCTCGTCGACATCACCGCCGCCACCGGCTGTCTGATCGTGTTCGCGGTGATCATGGGCTATTTTGGCTTCTACAGCCGCAAGCGGCTCGTCTTCGCCACCGCCGACGAAGAGTTCCAGGCCATCGCCGACGCCGAAGAAGGACTCTCGTGACCTACCGTCAGACATTGCGCGGACAGACCTACACCTTCGCCGACCTCGTCGAGGTGCTGGCCAAGGCCACGCCCGCACGCTCGGGCGACGAGCTGGCCGGGTGCGCCGCGGAGTCCGACGCCGAGCGCGCCGCCGCCGCCTGGGTGCTCGCCGACCTCCCGCTGACGGTATTCCTCGAACAGATGGTGGTGCCGTATGAGTCCGACGAGGTCACCCGGCTGATCATCGACACCCACGACCGCGAGGCCTTCGCGCCGGTGTCACACCTGACCGTCGGCGGCCTGCGCGACTGGTTGCTCGAACAGGTCGGTGATCCGGAAGGACCACGCCGGCTGCGTGCCGTCTCACCCGGGCTGACACCGGAAATGGTTGCGGCGGTGAGCAAACTGATGCGCAACCAGGACCTGATCGCCGTCGCCCGTCGCGTCGAGGTGATCTCGGCGTTCCGCACGACCATCGGATTGCCGGGCCGCCTGGCGACGCGGCTACAGCCCAACCATCCGACCGACGATCCGCGCGGCATCGCCGCCGGACTGCTCGACGGATTGCTGCTCGGTTGCGGTGACGCGGTGGTCGGGATCAACCCGGCAACCGACTCACCGCACGCCACCGCCACCCTGCTGAGATTGCTCGACGAGATCCGCACCCGCTTCGACATTCCGATGCAGTCGTGTGTGCTCTCGCACGTGACCACCACCATCGGGCTCATCGAGGAAGGCGCGCCGGTCGACCTGGTCTTCCAGTCCATCGCCGGAACCGAGGGCGCCAACCGCGGATTCGGTGTCGACCTCGCCGTGCTGCGCGAAGCCGACGAGGCCGGACGATCGTTGGGGCGCGGCACGGTCGGCGACAACGTCATGTACCTGGAAACCGGTCAGGGATCGGCACTTTCGGCGGGGGCGCACCTGGGCACCGGCGGCCGGCCGGTTGATCAGCAGACCCTGGAGACCCGCTCGTATGCGGTGGCCCGGGCGCTGGACCCGCTCCTGGTCAACACCGTCGTCGGATTCATCGGGCCGGAATACCTGTTCGACGGCAAACAGATCATCCGCGCCGGCCTCGAGGATCACTTCTGCGGCAAGCTCCTCGGCCTGCCGATGGGTGTGGACGTCTGCTACACGAACCATGCCGAGGCCGATCAGAACGACATGGACACCCTGCTGAGTCTGCTCGGCCTGGCGGGCTGCCCGTTCGTCATCACCGTGCCCGGCGCCGACGACATCATGCTGGGCTATCAGAGCCTGTCGTTTCACGACGTGCTCTACCTGCGCGAGGTCATGGGACTGCGCGCCGCACCGGAATTCGAGGCGTGGATGCAGACCATCGGCATGGCCGACGAGGGCGGACGGGTCACCCCCCTCGATCCGCACACCTCACCGCTGCGCGGACTGGCCGCCTCATGAGCACCGGCAACACCCCCGCCCACGACCCGTGGGACCTGATGCGGCGCACCACACAGGCGCGAATCGGTTTGCGGCGCAGCGGATACACCCTCTCGACGCGCGACGTCCTCACCTTCCAGGCCGATCACGCCGCCGCCCGCGACGCCGTCCACACCCCGATGGACATCGACACCGTCGGCAAGGGACTGCGGGAGTTGGGTTTCGGCGAACCGATCGCGGTGACCAGCCGGGCCTCCTCCCGCGCCGAATACCTGCGGCGGCCCGACCTCGGCCGGATGCCCGCGGATCTGTCATCGATCGAGTCGTCGGGCGCCGACATCGGCATCGTCATCGCCGACGGACTGTCGGCGACCGCCGTCGACACCCACGCCGTCGCCCTCATCGACGCCCTGACGTCGGCTCTGACACCGCAATTCACCGTCGCGCCACCGGTTCTCGCCTCCCAGGCCCGGGTGGCCCTCGGCGACCACATCGGTGAGGCACTCGGTGTGGAGATGCTGATCGTCATCATCGGCGAACGGCCGGGCCTGTCGGTGGCCGACAGTCTCGGTATCTACCTCACCTATGCGCCCGAGCCGGGTCGGCGTGACTCCGAACGCAATTGCATCTCCAACATCCACCCACCCGACGGTCTCGGGTACGCCGACGCCGCCCGGATCGTCGCGGCGCTGGTCGCCGGCGCCCGGCAACTCGGCGCGTCGGGTGTCGCCCTGAAGGACACCTCCGCGGGTGAGGCCGCGGTGGCTGCGGCGGAGCAGTCGGGGCTCACCTGAGGCACGCCGGGCGTGTGTGCCGACAGTCTTCACACGATTGCACCGAACGCCTCGTCGGCGACCTCCAGTGTTCGGACGATGTCGTCGGAGGTGAGGGCGGCGTTGATGAAGTGGTTGTGGTGGGAGGTGAGAAACACCCCGCGTCGAACACATTCGGCGATCCAGCGTTGATGCAACATCAACGACGGATCGTCGGCGATGCGAAGGTAGAACAGCGCGGGCTCGCCGGAGGCGACAAGGGTCAGACCGTGACCGGCGGCGACGTCGACGAGACCTTCGGTCAGAGAAGTGCCGAGTTCCCGGAACAACGCAGGCGCATCGAGTTCTTTGAGCTTGGCGATGGTTGCCATACCGGCGGCGAACGGGACCGCACTCATCCAGTAGCTACCGGTGTAGGTGATGCTGCTGACCGCCGACCGCAAGCTCTCCCGGCCGCACAGGGCGGACACGTTGTAGCCGTTGGCAATCGCCTTGCAGAAACAGATGAGGTCGGCAGAAAAGCCGTAGTGATGGTCACTGCCGGCGAGGTCGAGACGAAAGCCGGCGCGCACGTCGTCGACGATGAGCACCACTCCGTGTTCGTCACAGAGTGCACGAACCGCGGCCCAAAACCCAGGCGCTGGTAGCTCGTTGTCGGCGAAGTTCCCGTGTTGGTACGGCTGTGCAATGAGGGCGGCAATCTCACCGCGATGTTCGACGAAAGTCTCTCTGAGCGAGTCGATGTCGTTCCACTTGACCTCGATGTTGCCACCGACATCCTGCGGCAGGACGCCGGGATAGTCGAGCTTCTGTGCCCACGGGTCGACGCCGTGATAGTAGCCGGAGAAGAAGACGATTCGGCGGCGTGCGGTGGCGGCGCGCGCGGTCATGATCGCCAGCGTCGTCACATCGCCACCGTTCTTGGCGAAGAATGCCCAGTCGGCGCTCGCGACGGTGTCGACCATCACCTCGGCGAAGTCGACGAGCGCCACCGACGGAACCGAGACGGTATCTTCCTTGCGCGCTTGGACATCGGCTGCGGCAGCAACATCGGGATCACCGTAACCCAGGACGTTGGGACCGTATCCGCACATGTAGTCGATGAATTCATTGCCGTCGAGGTCCCAGAATCGGGTGCCCTGGGCATGTGAGGAGAACTTCGGGAAGGCCGATCGCGGGATGTGCATGCCCTCGGTGGGCGACAGGTGGCCGTAGACACCTCCGGGAATCACCTTGGCGGCACGGGCAAATGCGGCGTCGCTCGCCGCGTATGTGTAAGGGCGGCTGGGGGATTGGATGTCGGTCATGTGACGATCATGGCTCCAGGTAGGCCCCGACACGGTCGAGGATGCGGTTGAGGTTGTCGATGAGCGGGATCAGTCCGTACATGGCTATGCGGCCGTCGCCAACGCAGGCCAACGACGATTCGCGCCCGGCGAGCACGTCGCCGACCACGGTCAGGTCGGCGAAACGCAAGACCGCGGTCGGGCGGGCAGAGGTGACGTCGGTGCGTCGCATGTACGACGAGGCGACCCGGAATCGATAGGTGTATTCGTCACCGATCTGCATGTCGATGCGCCCGTCGGACATATGCGCCGCCGAGAATCGGCCGCTATCATCATGATTGGCAACAACGGTGAGTGCGCCGGCCACCACCTCGAGGGTCAGCAACGTGGAGATCTCCCGGAACCGCGGGTCGGCGAGACGCTGAGGGTCGGGTCTCAGATACTCACCGAGAAGGTTGGTCAGCGGTGTGAACACCGTGGTGAGGAATCGTAGCCCGCGCGGTCCGGCGGCCGGGATGGGCGACGAATCACCGGCGACGACCGCGTTGAGATGGCAGGCTGAGGTGAAGAACAACGTGGGACCGCCTGCGCCCCAACCAGGTCGGATACCGCCGCTCCCGAAGGTGTAGCGCGCGTTCAGTCCGCCGGGCGCCCGGAGTGTCAACGTGGTGTCCGAGCGCATGGGCGACAGGATGTCGCGGGCGTCGGGCACCAATTCGACCAGGGTCGGCAGTGCCCCGAACACGGCGTCGAGGTTGATCTCGGCGCGGACGCGCTCGTCGACGTCGATCAGCATGGGCGGCCATCCTTTTCTCGAGGGCCGCTGCCGGCCCGGGTGGTCGATCGGGCGCCGACGGTCAGCACCAGCCGACGCGGGGCACATCGGGCGGCGAACGCCTGGATCCGGTTGCCGAGGCCGACGGTGACCACCGGCCCGGACGTGGTGTCGAGCGCGGCGAATGCGGCATCGACGACCTCCTCAACGGTGCCGAGCCGACCGACCTTGAACTGTTCGGAGCCCGAAGCCTCGAAGAACTCGGTGGCGGTCGGCCCGGGGCAGAGAGCCAGGACGCGCAGACCGCTTCCGCGGCTCTCCTCCCAGATGGCCGAGGTCAGCGACGTCACGAAAGCTTTGCAGGCGGCATAGACGGCGAGATTGGGCACCGGTTGGTGGCCGGCGGTACTTGACACGGTGATCAGTGCGCCTGCCGGACCGGCCGCCAGCAACGAGGGCAGGAGGTGGCGGGTGAGCAGTGCCGGCGCCACCACATCAACCGTCATCTCCTCGAGGATCCGATCGGCGTCCTCGTCGACGAACCGACCGGCCGTGCCGAAACCCGCGCAGTTCACCAGGATTCCGATCTCGAGGCCAACCTCGCGAAGATGTGCGGCGAGCGCGCCCGGCGCGGCAGGGTCGGCCAGATCGGCGAGTACGACGGCCGCCGACACCCCGAATCGACGCTCGAGACTCTCGGCGAGGGCGCGCAGTCGCTCGACCCGACGCGCGACGAGCACGACGTTGTGGCCGTTCCTGGCGAACCGTTCGGCAAAGCCCTTGCCAATACCCGAGCTGGCGCCGGTGACCAGCGCCGTCGGCGCATCTGCGCTCACAGCTCCCGCTTCCCGGAGACAGCGTGCAGTCACACACATCCCCAATTTCTGGACAAATGACTCGTTCGGCTGGCGACGCTGCCGCAGAATTCTCGAGTTTCATCGACGTAAACACTGAAACTTCCCACTTGCGGCGTCGACTTCCCGCACTCTTAATGGGAGTAACCGGGACATTAGTCCAGACTCTGGAGTCCGGCAAGGTTTCGGCGTCCACCACGCCACGGCGCCGGTGATAATTGACCCGCACACCGACAGGGGGACCAGGCATGCAGATCACGCCGACAGGACCGGGCACGGTCGAGGGACTGCCCTCACTGCGGGTCCGCAAGACCGCGGTGGCCTGCGGATACGCCGCACAGGGACTCGGTTACGCCGCGGTCATGACGGCGTTGCCGACCTTCCAGGACACCTGGGGAATCGACGACCAGGGCGTCGCGGTGATCCTGCTCGGCACGTGCGTCATGGCCGGAATCGGCTCGGTGGCCGCCGACCTGATCTCGGTACGCCGGGGCAGCCGGGTCGCGGTCTGCACCGCCCTGACGGTGCAGGTGGCGGCGATTGCGACGATGGCCTTCGCGCCCGTGTTCGCCGCGTTCATCGCGGCGGTGGTGGTCTACGGCATCGGCCTGGGCACCATGGACGCCGCCGCGAACATGCAGGGCACCATGCTCGAAGCCCGCACGGCCACACCCCATCTCGGACGCTTCTATGCCGCCTATACCGCGGCGGCCGCCCTCGGTGCGCTGGCCATGAGCGCTTTCCTGTCCACCGCGGCGGGCGCGATCGGAGCGCTGCTGACCGCCGGCGCGATCCAACTCGCGGTTGCGGTGTTCGGCGTCGTCGGCCTCGATCCGTCCCGGGAGGCGGTCCACGCCCAGCGTGATACCGAGCAGTCACCCGCGCCGGATGCGGAGCGAATTGCGTTGCCGCGCCGCGCGATCTGGCTCGTCGGTGCCACGCTGATGGCGATCTACATGCTCGACTCCGCGGTGTCGACGTGGAGCACCGTCTACCTCACCAACGCCTTCGACAACCTCGCCCACCTCGCCCCGCTGGGGTATGCGCTCTATCAGGTCACCACCCTGCTGTCGCGCCTGGTGACCGACCGCCTGGAAATACGGGTGGGCATCACCCGTCTGGCCCTGGCAGCGATCGGCATCGGCGTCGCCGGCTGTGTGGTGATCGCCGCCGTCCCGGCCTTCGCCGGGGCGATCGTGGGCCTGGCCATCGCCGGCATCGGCGGCGGCATCCTGATCCCCGTGACCTTCGCCGCGGCCGGACGCATCCTGCCCGCACGCCGGGACGAGGTCATCGCACGGGTGAACCTCTTCAACTACGCGGGCGTCATCCTGGGCGCGGTGATCATCGGCGCCATCGCATCGGGCTCCGGGATCGGTCTCGGGTTCCTGATCCCCGCGGCCGGTCTCGTCGCGGTCATCCCACTGGCGCGACGCATCGACTCGACGCGCTGGCGTCCGGCCCCGAGCGCGGTGTGATGACCAGCCACCAGACCACCGAGCGGGGCGTCCGCGGACGCAGCCGTCAGCGTCGGCAGAAGCTGCTCGACGCGACCATCGAGATCATGGCCGAACAGGGGCTCGCCGCCGTCACCCACCGGGCGGTGGCCGCCGCGGCCGGATTACCGGCCTCGTCGACGAGCTACTTCTTCGAATCGATCGACGAGCTCATGGCCGAAGCGGTGACCGAGGCGATGGACCGCGAGGTCGCCCGGCTCGGCGCACTCGAGGGCGCGTTCGGTGACGGTCCCGCGTCGGCGGGCCGGTTGATCGGCAGCTTCGTCGACTTCATCCGCAGCGAACACGACCCGCACACCGTCGCCCAGTTCGAAATCTACCTCTACGCCTCGCGCAAGCCGGAGCTGCGCGAACGGGTCGTCACGATCATCGAGGCCACCCGCGAGATCGCCCGCCGAGCGCTGAATGCCGCAGGTGTCGAGAACCCGCTGGCCGCCGACGCCATGCTCGCGATGATCGACGGATTCTCGCTGCATCGCATCGCCGATCCCGACAGCACCGACGTCGAGGGCCTACTCCTCGGTCTCCGCGCGCTCCTCGTCGGGCTGTCGGCACTCGAGGTGGTCGGCGATTCCGATCCTCCGGGTCAGCGCTGATCAAGACCCTCCGGGTCAGCGCTGATCAAGACCCTCCGGGTCAGCGCTGATCAAGACCCTCCGGGTCAGCGCTGATCCAGGTACGCCCGGATCATGTCCTCCAACTCGGCCAGCAACGCCGTGTCCGGGGTGGTCGCACCGTCCTCACCCACCGCACTGAACGCCTCGTGCATCACCGCGTCGGCCGCGGCGAACACGGTGCGCGCCACCGTCATATCGCATCCGGTCAGTCCACACGCCTGCATCAGCTCGCACACCTTGACCGCCATCCGTGCCTTGTGCGCACGGCTGGGTCCACCGGGCAGCCGCGCGATGGACCGCACGATCTGCACGCTGCGTTCGTCGGTGTAGATCCCCGCGATGTGACCGATCACCTCGGCGACCGGGTCGGCGATCTCCTCGACCTCGATGCGATCGATGACGTCGTCCATCAGGTTCTCGATGCGCTCGTGGTAGCGGGCGACGAGGGCGGCGGCGATCGCGTCACGGTCGGGCAGATACTGATGCAGGGCGCCGACCGAGAGCCCCGCCTCCTCGGCCACCCTGGTCAGGGTCAGCGCGTCGACACCCTCGCGCACCGCGATCCGGTCGGCGGCCGCGAGGGCCTTGCTGACCTTCTCGCGTGATCGCGACTGGGTGGGCGTGCGCTTCAGGGGTACCGACGAAAGATCGTCTGTCGGCGGAGCGGCCGGAGCCGGCTCGTCTGGAGCGGAATACACCGGCCCACCATATCCGCCGAACGTCGAGCGACACACAACCAAACTTGCCTTTGGTTTTCCGTCCACTCACGCTGTTGTGCGTGACAGTCGACACCACCGTTCTGCGCGAACGCGTCGCCGCAATGTCCCGCCACCTCGGCGAACGCGGGCTCTTCATCGGTACCGCGGGCAACGTCAGTGCCCGGGTCGACGGGGTGGTGGCCATCACCGCATCCGGGATCGATCTCACCTCCGCAGACGCCGACGAGGTCACCGTCGTCGACCTCGACGGCGCGGTACTCGACGGTCATCTGTCGCCGAGTTCCGAGGTGGATCTGCATCTCGGGGTGTACCGGCAGCCGCAGTTCGCGGGCCTGTCCGGGGTGGTGCACACCCACTCCCGATTCGCGACGGCGCTGTCCATCGTGTGCACCGAGTTGCCGGTGATCCACTATCAACAGCTCTCCCTCGGCGGATCGCTGCGTGTCGCGCCGTTCGAGACCTTCGGCACCCCCGAGCTCGCCACGGCGGTGCACTCGGCGCTGAGCGGACGCCTCGCGGCACTGATGGCCAATCATGGTGCGGTGGCTCTCGGCAACGATCTCGCCGCCGCCGCCGACAACGCGCTGCTCCTCGAGTGGTTGTGTGAGATCTATTGGCGCGCACATGCCATCGGTGCGCCCCGTACTCTGAACGAGTCCCAGCAGCACGGCGTCATCGAGCATGCGCTGCGCATCGGATACGGCGGCACGAAGGAGATCGGATGACCGCAACACCCGGGCGTCAACTGGCCACCGGTCGCACCGCCGACATCTTCGAGTGGGATCCCGACCGGGTCGTCAAGGTGTTCACCGGGGCCCTCGACGACGCCGCCATCGCCACCGAGGTCCGCGATTCGATCGAGGCGAATACGTTGGGCATCACCCCGATTCGCTGTCACGGCCCCGCTGCGCTCGACGACGGGCGGGTCGGAATCGTCTTCGATCGTCTCCACGGGGTGGCCCTCACCACCGTCGCCGAACGACGCCCCTACCGCATCCCGGCGGTGGCCCGGATGCTCGCCGCCGAGCACGCCCGCATCCACGCCGCCCGCAGCGACGTCTTCCCCGATGTGCGGGAGGTGGCCGTCTCGCTGCTCGACACCGCTCCGTTGTCCGACCTCGACGACCCCGAACGCGACGTGCTGCGCCGTCGAATCCGCGCACTGCCGAGTGGTGATTCGGTGCTGCACCTGGACTTCCATCCGCTCAACGTGTTCGAACACGACGGCGGACTGGCCACGATCGACTGGCAGTCGGCAGCGCTCGGCGACCCCGCCGCCGACGTCGCCGCGACGTCCTTGCTGTTCACCGAAGCCGAATTGTTCCCCGGTATCTCGGCGCTGCAACGCGTTGTCTACCAATCGGTTCGGCGGGTGATGTTGCGGTTCTACCTCGCCGAGTACCAACGTCGCACCGGCATCGGACCCGAGCGGATCGAACCGTGGATGACCACTGCCCGCATCCTGCGTCTGGGTTGGCTCAACGTCGAGAGCGAACGTACCGATCTACTCGCCCGCATCCGGGCCGACCTCGGCGGGGCCGATCCTTCCGGGACCGGCCGATGAGTCCCGCACCCCGGTTGCGGCGCAACGACTTCGGCGGTCGCACGACGACGGTCGACGTCCTGGTCATCGGTGGCGGCATCACCGGTGCGGCGATCGCCTATGAAGCGGCGAGCCGCGGACTCGACGTCGCGCTCGTCGAACGGTCCGATTTCGGCGGTGCGACGTCGGCGGCGACGGGCAAACTGATCCACGGCGGACTGCGATACCTCAAGCAGTTCGATATCCGGCTGGTGCGCGAATCCCTGGCGGAGCGGCGGACCCTGATGTCGATCGCCCCGAACCTGGTCTCACCGATCCCGATGGTGCTGCCCGATCCCGGCATCGTCGAACGCCTCGGACTGACTACCTACGACCTCCTCTCGGCCGACCGCAACCGGATCGGCGATCCGACCAAACACATTCCGCGCCATCGCATTCTCGATCACGACGAGCTCGCCGCGCGCGGCCTGGCCGACCTGCATTCCGGCGCCCTGTTCCACGACGCGATGATGGCCTTCCCCGAACGCCTCACCCTGGCCTTCCTGCGCAGTGCCGCCGAGCACGGGGCCCTTGTCGCCAATGGTGTTGCGGTGCAAACGATCATCGGTGGCGGTGGACGTGTGGTCGGGGCGCACATCTGCGATCGGCTGACCGGGGAGGTCGGTGAGGTGCGCGCCCGCGTCACCGTCAACGCGACCGGGCCGTGGGCGCGCGACGTGCTAGCGGGCAGTCCGCTCACCGAAACCCTCGCCGGACCACCGCCGACGGTCCGGTCCGAAGGCATCTATCTCGTCACCCGTGAACTGTCGACGACGATGGTGCTCACCGTTTCCGGGCACGGACATTTCAGTTTCGCGCCGTGGCGTGGGCTCTCACTGATCGGGCCGACCGAGACCCCGTACCGGGGCGCGGTCGAGGACTGGCGACTGACTCGCGCGTCGATCGAGACCTTCCTCGACGCGATCAACTCCGCATCGATGGTCCCGGTCCGGCTCGATCTCGACGACGTCGTCGCGGCCTACGGCGGCTTGCGACCACTGACCGAGCAGAACGGCGAGGACACCTACAACGCCAGTCGCGCTTCGGAACTCGTCGACCACCGCAGGGACGGACTCGCCGGCATCGTCACCGCGACGGGCGGCAAGTACACCAATTCGCGGGCCTTCGCACAGAAGGCGGTCACCACGCTGAGCGAGCGTGAGGGACTGTCGGTACGCCGGAGTTCCAGCGCGTCAACACTTCTCGCGGGCTGCCTACCCACCGGCGAGCACGTCCGGCAGGCCGGCGGGCTCGATGCACGGACGGTCGCGATCGTCGAGCAGATCTTTGGCAGCGACGCCGACGACGTGCTGGCGCGGGCGATCGAGCGCCCGGACCTGGCGCGCACGGTCACCCACGACGGCATCCCCCTGGCGGCCGTGGCCCACTCCGCGCGACACGAATCGCCTCGCACCCTGCTCGATCTGCTACTGCGACGCACCGGTATCGGGACGGTGGGTCGGCCCGCCGACGACGACCTCACCGAGATGGCACAGATCGCCGGCGCCGAGCTCGGATGGGACGCGGCGCGGATCACCCGAGAGATCGCCGATGCGCGCGCCGGCCTGGGCGTCCCGGTGGATTGACTGGGTCGTCGGGAATAGGCCCTGGTGGGTCGGCCTTGACAGGGATATGAGTACACACGAGATCACTCTCGAGAACTTCGGAGCCACCGTCGAACAGGACGGCATCGTGCTCCTCGATTTCTGGGCCGGCTGGTGCGGGCCCTGCCGCCAATTCGCGCCGGTCTTCGACAAGGCCGCCCAAGCCCACCCCGACATCACCTTCGGCAAGATCGACACCGAGGCGCAGCAGCAGCTCGCCGGGAGCCTGGGTATCCGTTCGATCCCCACGCTGATGGCCTTCCGCGACGGCGTCCTCGTCTTCAATCAGCCCGGCGCGCTACCCGCAGCGCAGTTCGAGCAACTCATCGACGCCGTGGAGGGCCTCGACATGGACGAGGTCCGCGCCGAGATCGCGAAGTCGGAGTCGGATCAGGCCTCGTCCTGACCGCTCTCCACAGTCGGCGCGAGGTAGGCGACGATGGCGTCGGCGAGTCCGCGACGCGCGACGTCGAGGTCGCTGTAGCTGCCGAGTTGTTTCTCCGAGACCAGCCCCCGCATTGCGCCGGGTAAGAAGGCGGCCACCGCCGTCACACGCTGTGGGTCGATCGTGAGATCGCCGAATGCGTTCTGGCAGGCGGTGTTCCACTGCGGCGCCCACGAGCGCAGTTCGGTGGCGGTCTGCGGGTAGAGGCGTTCGAGTTCTGCGGACTCGCGCGGCAGAGCGGCGCGCAGGGTCTCGATCGCGCGCGAGTCCGGCGCGGTGAGTCCCTCGTACATCAGGTCGACGATGGCGTGAACACGCTCGCGCAGCGAGGTGTGGTGGTCGAAGGCGCGCACCGGTAGGGTGCCCCGGCGCTCCGCGGTACGGCGCAACACCGCCGCCCAGAGTCCGTCGATGTCGCCGAACTGGTATTTGACCGCTCCCCAGGTCGCCCCGATGTCCTTGGCGATGCGGTTGCCCGAGACCGATCCCGGATCACCGGTGGCCAACGACGCCACCGCGGCGTCGAGCATCGCGTCGCGTGTGGCCTGTCCCCGCTTGTTGGGGCGACGCACCGCAGCCTCTGTCATGATCTGGAGCCTACTGCGCGAGGCTTTTCGTAGAACCCTCTTGTATTTTTTCGTAGAGGGTTCTACTTTTCTGGTGGGAATATCGCTCGCGACAGCCCGCGGGCGAGGCGAACTGCCGGAAGGACCCGAGGTGGCCAAGACTCCGTTGTCGATGGAACCGACCGGCTGGTTCCAGGTCGCGTGGTCGGCGGAGATCGAGGTCGGCGCGGTTGTCCGGATGACCTATTTCGGCCAGGAGATGGTCGCGTGGCGGTCGGCGTCGGGCCGGGTCTCGGTCTTCGACGCCTACTGCGAACATCTCGGCGCCCACCTCGGATACGGCGGACATGTCGAGGGCGAGAACCTCGAGTGCCCGTTTCACGGCTGGCAGTGGAACAGCGAAGGGCGCAACGTGTGCATCCCGTACGAGGCGCGCCCGAACAAGGGCCGCCGTATCCGTAGTCACCCGGTCGTCGAGCGCAACGAGTCGATCTGGATCTGGTACGACAAGCACGGTCGCGCACCGTATTTCGAGGTGCCCGACATCTTCACCGCGTTCGGGGACGACGCCGACGCCGCGCGTCGCTACTATCCGCCGGTGCCCGCGGCGATCCGCTGTTGGCGCGGGCTCGAGCTGCACCCGCAGTACGTGCTGGAGAACGGCGTCGATTTCGCGCATTTCCTCTTCGTGCACAAGACACCGTTCATGCCGGAGTTCACCCGGCACGACTTCGACGGCCCGGTGTCCTATGTCGACTTCACCATCGCGTTCGAGGAGGGTAAGACCCTCGAGAATGCCGGCAGCGGAGTCTATTCCATCAACGCCGGGCTCGGCTGCTCGGTGACGAGGTCCTGGGGCATGATCGAGAACCGGACGATGCCCGCGGTCACCCCGGTCGACGAGCACACCTGCGACGTCCGGTTCACCGTGTGGATCGGCCGCAAACCCGGCGAGGAGAACGCCACCGGGATGACCCCCTACGGGCAGACGATGGCCGACCTGGTCATCGAGCAGTTCGCCGCCGACGTCGAGATCTGGTCGCACCAGCGCTACTCCGACCCACCGGCGTTGTCCCGCAAGGAGTTCGCCGGGTTCACCGCCCTTCGACGCTGGGCTGAGCAGTTCTACCCCGACGGCGAGGATCTGGGAACCGACCCACGCATGCCGCACAGTGGGGCCATCGTTCCGTTGCATCCGTCCGCGCACGTGACCAGCGCCTGATCCCCGACACCACACCACGGCGAGAGGTAATCCCGATGAGCCTTCCCATCCGCGTATTCCAGGTCGCCACCGGCAATCTGGGCACCGAGACCATCAGCCGCATCCAGCGCCACCCGGATCTCGAGCTCGTCGGGCTGCACTGCTACACCGAGGACAAGATCGGCCGCGACGCCGGTGAGATCGTCGGGATGGAACCGATCGGAGTGCGCGCCACCGGGTCCGTCGCGGAGATCATCGCCGCGCGCCCGGACGTGGTGACCTTTCACGGTGTCTTCCCCGACGAAGACCTCTACGTGGCGGTCCTCGAAGCGGGGATCGACGTCGTGACCACCGCCGACTGGATCACCGGCTACCACCGCGACACCAACCACCCGCATCCATCGGGGCGACGCGTCAGCGAGGTGATCGCCGATGCTTGCGCACGTGGCGGGGCAACCTTCTACGGGACCGGGATGAATCCGGGGCTTTGTCAGATCCTCGGCATCGTCAATTCCGCCGACGTCGCCGACATCGAGAACATCACCGTGACCGAGTCGGTCGACGTGTCCTGCCATCACTCCGCGCAGACCTGGCGAGAAGTGGGTTACGGCCTGCCCGTGGATGATCCGCGTCTGCCGGACATGTTGTACAAATACACCGCGGTCTTCGCCGACTCGGTGTATCTGATGGCCGACGCCTTCGACCTCCCACTCGACGAGGTCACGTTCGGCTATGAGCTCGGCGCCTGCACCAAGGACGTCGATCTCGGCTGGTATCAGCTACCGAAGGGATCGTTGGGCGGCAGCTACATCCGGTATCAGGGCATGGTCGGCGGGGTCCCGCGTGTGGAGTCCCACCTCGAGTGGCAGATGACGCCGCACACCGATCCCTCGTGGGACATCAAGGGCTGCTACCTGACTCAGATCCAGGGCGATCCCTGTGTCTACAACAAGCACATGATCTTCCCGCGGCCCGGCGTCGATCTCTCCGATCCGCAGAATTTCGCGTCGATCGGGATGACGGTCACCGGAATGCCCGCGCTGCATGCGATCCGCACGGTCGTCGCCGCGCCGCCCGGTATCGTCACCAGCGCCGACCTGCCACTGCGTGCGTTCGCCGGACGCTTCGCCGGTTGAGCCTCGCGCGCAGGCATCGTCAGACAGCGACATGCCCCGATCCTCACCGAGGATCGGGGCATGTCGCGTGATGTTCTACTTGACGCCGCTGAAGATGTACTGCAGCACAGCGAGCACGGTGTCGTTGGATTGGATCGCGTTCCACAAGATGTTGTCGATCATGATGGCTCCCCCTTTCACGTGAGACAGGACCACAGAATACAGAACAAACCTGACAGTTGAACCCCGGACTGTAACGTCGAGCAGCGATCAGGTCGTCACCGATATGTCGTCACCAATCGGGGCCTTCCCGTTCCGGACGTACACCGTGGTAGATCCCACGCCGCACGATGACCGGCCAGAGCACTCTCTCGACCGCCCACGCGGGGAACCGGAACGCGCGGCCGTTCGGCGCGAACACCTGCAGACCGTCGCTCTGCGGGCCGAGAACCGACCCCCACCGTCGGGGTGGCGGCCGATAGGTCCGCAGCCGGCCGCCCCGTAGGTGGGCACGGACGTTGTGGGCGACCAGCCGGTCGGCGCGATTGCGTGCCGACGACCTCAGCGGATCGGTGGCGGCGACGTCGCCGACAGCGAAGATGTTCGGATACAACGGGTTCTGCAGGGTCGGCGTCACCTGCACGAAGCCGTCGTCGTCGAGCAGCGCAGTCGGCAGTCCGTCGGTGTTGGGGGCGGTGCGGCCGACCGCCCACACCACGAGGTCGGCCTGCGCCGGGGGCTGGCCGGTGGACCAGTGCACGGTGCCTGCGTCGAGTCGGGTCGTGTCGACGTCGTCGAGGACGGCGCGATGGTCGGGGTGCAGTCGAACACCAGCGCGTTCGAGACGTTCACCGACGGTGCGCCAGGTGCGCGGATGATGCGTCCGCAACGGCGATGGACCGGGAAAATACAAGTCCACCTTGGTATCCGGGCTGTGGGCGGCAATGTTGGCGGCCGCACTGACCGCCGACGCCCCGCCGCCGACGACGATCACCGAACGCGCCTGGCGGACCTGCCGATGATGGTCGGCCAATTCCGCGGACACCTGCCCCTCGTCGCGGAACCGAGTGGTCCGCCAGAATCCGTTGGTGACACCGGTCGCGATGACCAGGGCGTCATACGACTCGTCGAGGGTCGTGCCGTCGGGCCGGGCGACGGTGAGTCGCCGCACGTCGGGGTCCAGTGACGTGATGCGTCCGTGCACGATCGTGGCGGCGTCGAGCGCGCGATATCGCCGGTAGGGCAACGCATATTCGTGTGCCCACGCCTCGGGACGGGTCAACCGCATGCCGAGTTCCTGCCCGCTGATCAGACCCGGTGCGACGGTGATCCCGACGACGTCGGCGCGACGTGCGAGGTGGATCGCAGTGAGGGTGCCGGTGTCGCCGAGCCCGGCGATCACCACCCGTGGTCTGCTCACGCCGGATCGGTCTGCACGGTCGGTCGTGGTGGCCAGGGCACGAACTTCGACACCCGGCCGATCACTCTCGCATAGTCGGGGCGCCGGTCGAGGCTGCGCCGTTCCATCATCGGAATGCTGGCGCCGAGGAACATCGCCAGCATCACCACCGCGCCGACGAACATCCACCACGCATCGGAAGGAGCCGCCGCCACCCCGAACAACGCCAGCGAAAGCCAGAATCCGAACTCGCCGAAGTAATTCGGGTGTCGCGACCACGACCACACCCCGCGATCCATGACCGCTCCGGGCGAGGCCGTCGCAACGAACGCATGCAGCTGACGATCGGCGACGGTCTCGAGACCAAGTGCGGCCACCCCGACCACCAGCGCGACCGCGGTCAGCCACGGCGCCTCGGTATCGGGTTGGCGCACTGCGATGTAGGCGGGCATCAGCGCGAGGAACACCTGCAGCGTCGGGATCAGATGAATCGCGGTGAGATCGACGACGATCTCGCCGCGCCCGGCCTGATCGCGCAACATCGGGTACCGCCAGTCCTCATGGTGGAGTCCGGGAAACCCCTTGGCCCAGTTGACCGTCAGCCGGATCGACCATGCCACGACCAGCGCGGTGAGCAGCCAGCAGTGCACCGCCCCGATTCCCGCGTCGCCGTCGACCCACCACCACACCACCAGCAGCGGCGGGATCACACTCCAATACGCGTCGTAGAAGCTCGAATTGTGGTGTGCCCGACTGAAGATGAAGATCACCAGCGTCGCGAGGACGTCGGCGATCAACGCGTCCAACCATGGCATCGACACGTGCGGACCCCACAAGAGCCAGACCAGACCGACCGCGATCGCGAGGGTGTAGGCGATTCCGATACGCAGGAAGCCGGCTGATCGAGTCATCGGTCTGATCGTACGGGCGCACCCCGACGAGCATGCCCGAAACCAGCTCATTCGGGATCGCGAGGAGCCCTGACCTCACCGACCACGGTTTCGTAGAAACCGTTGACCAGGGTTGTCATGGCGTGGACAAAACCCTTGTCCGAGGATCGCTTGGACCCCATCGGTAGCTCGAGTGTCACCGTGAACTCGCGGATGTCCTTTCCGGGCGGCGGGAGAATCGCATCCGTGCTGTCCCGAAGTCCTTCGAGTAGCGCGGACGCCGACTCGGTCCGGCTGCCCAACTGATGAGCTGTGACGCGCACACCAGGGGGCGCCTTGTCCAGCTGTCGGATGAGCCAATTCACTTTCGTGGACGGCCTGCCTGCGCGTGGGGCAGGCACTCGTGTCGAGCAGCTGATCCTCTCGCGGGCCAGGTTGGCGTGATAGACGATCGGTGAGACCGCTCCCGACACGCGCAGGGTGCCGAACAGCTCGCCGGAGTCCGCGAGTTGCTTGGCCCGGCTGACAGCGTCGACGTGGGCGGCCGCCGGGCGGGCGATAACCTCGTGGCCGGTCAGTGAACTGAGCTGAAACGCCAGGTGTTTCCCCAATTGATCGAACCGGCGACATACGTCCGCGGTGGCGGCATCGCCCGAGGACAGCGTGCTGTTCTTCACGCCTTCCCGGACCTTCACCCAATGCTTGCCCATGTCGTCGAAAACACACATGCCCGACCGCTGGTCACACCCGTAGCGGAGATACTCGGCGAGAACACGCGCACGCGTGCGGTCATCGACCCCGACGTGTGCGCTCACGACGGAAGCCTCGGCCAAGACCTGCTCCCACGAGAGGTGCCGCAATGCGACCGTGCGGAGCTGACGCGCGTCAACCGTCACCGGCAGGTCATCGGCGGTCGGCATGATGTCGCAACTGATCGTGATCACCGCATCAAAACCCTTGGCCCTGGCCAACTTCACGTAGGCCTCGACCTGATCGGCCTTCAACACCCCCTTGGCGGTCTTCACCTCCACCAACGCGGTCCACTGCTTGTCGCCGCGGGTCACCCGGATCAGTCCGTCCGGTCTGAGGTCCTGGTTCGCGTGGTTGAATCGGACCTCGGTGAAACACTCGATCTTGCCCCGGGGTCCCCCGGCCTGACCGACAATGCGTTTGCCGAACTCGGGGACGATCTCCATCACGGCCAGCGTCACCGCGGTAGCCCTCGTCTCCTGCTCGGTGGCCGAAGATGCTTTCTCGGCCGGGAACATTCGTGCCGACGTCCACCCCTCTGCGGTCGCCGATTCCAGGAGATACGGCGAGTGCCTGGTACGCCAGTCCGGAGAAATCCGAGCAACTCGCTTGCGCCGACGAATACTCACCTTGTTCTCGTCGTGGACGACCGAGCTCTCGGCGGAGGGCTCGACCAGCGCCGATGCCTTGTCCGTCTCGTCGGCGGCCTCCTGTGGATCGTCGACCTCAACCCCGAAATCGGTGACGAGAGCCGCCAACCCGTCCCGATATCCCTGGCCGACGGCGCGCAGCTTCCATCCACTGTCATGTCGGTACAGTTCGCCGACGATGAGCGCACGTTCCTCTGTGAACCCGTCGAGTTCACTCCGGATGATCGGTGTCGAATTCGCCTGATCGCCACCGAGATCCACGTCGATGTCCAGCGAACCGGCCAGACCGAAGTGCTCCCCCGACTCGGCATCGACGCTGGCAGCGATGACGACTCGGTCGACGTGGTCCGGAAGCCGAGCGATATCCAGTGCCACCGCCCCGGCCGGATTCGTGGCATCGTCCGACGAGTCCGTCTCCGGTCGGTCGACCAGGAGGCGTACGGCGCCGTCGATTCCCACCGGCTGGTTGTAGAAGACGAGATCGTCACCGGACTGCACGCTTCCCGCCGAGCCCAATACGAGCACACTCGCGTCCACCGCCGTGAGAGCGCTTGGCGGCGATACCCTGATCGTCACTTCCAGCGTGGGGTCGGGGTCACCGAAGAAGTCTGCGACCCGAACATTTGCACCTTTTGCCAGAAGATGTGTCGGCATTGCGACAATTTAGCCGCATCCCGGTCGTCACGGTGCCCCCCGATCGATCTACAGATCGACATGCACCCCGGTGAGCTTCTCCGCGCACTCCCACAGCTGCCGGCCCAGTACGGGGTCGGTGGCCTTCTCGGCCAACGGGATCTGGACCGGCGGGCCGCTGAACCCGATGGCGCCGCGCGGGCCGTAGTACTGACCGCCGAGCACCGCCGGATCGGTGGCGGCACGCACGGTGATGAGCGCCCCGCCGGAGGCCTCCATGATGAAGGTGCGCCGCAGCCAGCGCAGTGACGGTGTGGTGAACAGCCACTGCAGGAGTGCGTTCTGATCGCGCATGACACCGGACTGTGTGGCGCCGGGATGCGCGGCGACCGACAGCGCGCGCTGCCCGGCGCGGGTGAGTCTCCGCTGCAATTCGACCGCGTACACCAGCTGGGCGAATTTGGCGCGGGAGTATGCACGTGCGGCGGTGAACCCGCGGTCCATGGTCAGGTCGTCGAAGTCGATCAGGCCCGCGCGATACACCTTGGAACCGACTGTCACGAAGCGCCCCGCCTCGGCGGCCGTCACCGCGCCGAGCAACAACCCGTTGAGCGCGTAATGACCGAGGAAGTTGGTGCCGAAGTCCATCTCGAAGCCGTCCACGGTGAGTTCGCGGCGCTGACGCATCAGGCCCGCGTTGTCGACGACGAGGTCGATGACGGGATACTCGGCGCAGAGCTTGTCCGCGCACTCCCGAACCGACGCGAGATCGCTGAGGTCGAGGCGCGCGACGTCGAGGTCGGCGTCGGGCACGCTTGCCGCGATGGCCTCACGAGCGTCGGCGGCAGACCGCGGATTGCGGCAGGCCAACACCACCCGCGCACCCAATCCGGCGAGCTGACGTGCGGTTTCCAACCCGATCCCGGAGTTGGCGCCGGTCACCACCGCCACCCGTCCGTGCTGCGAGGGGGCATCCGCCAGACCCCAACCTCTACCGCGCATCGTTGCCCCTCCTGACCTGTGGTGTGCCCTTTGGGTATCACACAGCCGAAATGTCGGTGTCGGATGGGCGGTTCCGACACGATGGCGACACAATGTGGAGGTGCCCACCGAGCGCGTACCCCCGTCGCCGTCGCGTGTCGCGCGAGTGCGGTCGACGCTCGCGTACGCGGTCGTGGCCCTGTGCGTCGTGCTCGGACTCGCGGCCTGCGCGGGCACCCATGATGCGGCGCCACCCCCGGTGCCCGTGGCACCCGCCGGACTCCGGATTCAGCGCATCGACTACCCGGTGCCCCACGCCGATCCGACTCAGAACTGGATGGATCTGTATCTCCCCGACCATCAGCACCTGGGCCGGATACCGCTGGTGATCCTGATCCACGGTGGCGGATGGGGCAAGACCATCGGCGCAGGCAGCTTCAACGTCTTCGCCGCCACCGTCGCCGACCGCGGCGTGGCCGTACTCAACGTCGAGTACCGCCGTGTGGGCAGCGGCGGTGGCTGGCCGACCACGTTCTCCGACGTCGCCGCGGCCGTCAACGACATCCCGGTCGTGGCCCGGGACTACCCGATCATCGATGCGCGACGATCTGTGGTCGTCGGTCACTCGGCCGGCGCCCAGCTCGCGGTGTGGACCGCCACCCGCGACTACCGCAGCGTCGACGCCCTCGGCGTACCGGTGAGATATCGGCCCGCGGTGGCGATGTCGATCGCCGGGCCGCTCGACATGCGTCGTGCCGCAGCGCTCGGCGACCGCAATGTGGTGCGGGTGCTCGGCGGCCCGCCGCAGCGGGTGCCGCGTCGGTACTCCGCTGTCGATCCGATCCAGAATCTCGACCCGCAGGTCCCGGTGATCGGGCTCGTCGGCAGCCTCGACACCACCGTGCCGGCGATTCTCACCCAGGACTACGTCACCGCCGACACCGCGGTCGGCGGCAATGCCCGACTCATAGTCTTTGCCGGACAAACCCATTCGTCGATCGTTTCGCCGTCGTCAAGAACCTTCGATCGCCTCGTTGACGAAATCGTCGCCGCCGTCGGCCTGACGGCACCGGCGCACGACGATCGTTGATCGAACGCCCCGCATACGAATACAGATTCCACGCCAGCGGACCCTCGACCCCGAAAATCGGGGTTTTTCGGCCAACTTGGTGGAATCTGTATTCGGATGACACAACCGCGGTGGTCGAGAGACCACCGGTGACACCGCTCAGGCGGGGACGGTTTCCTTCTGCTCGGGAGCGGCACTGAACTCCCCGGCCGGTGTGAACCGGGCCAGCACATCGTCGGCGGGCTCGCCGGCCACCGCGGAGATGAAGCCCAACACGTCGTCGCGAGACTTCAACGACAGCAACGGATTCGGATCGGACAGCAGACCGAACAGGGCGGAGGCGATGTCGGTGTTCACCGCCGCTGCCGGGAACGCCAGCTCGAGGTGGGTGGCGAAGTCCGGATCGCCGAGATACAGACGGGTGACCTCGGTGGCCGCGTGACCACGCCGCTCCCAGTGCTTTTCGAACTCGGCGGTCAGCCAGTTCTCGTCGAGGGCGGCATCCGGGTCGTCGGCCAGCCGGGCGCGTGCCGCCTTCACCAGTTCGGCGACCTGGATGAGGGTGTTCGCCGCACCCTGACCCGCGACGGGGTCGACGGCGATCGCGGTGTCACCGATGGCGGCGACCACATGACCACTCGCGGTGTGTCCGACGGCCTTACGAACCGTCGGAGTCACCGCGCCGGTCAGCCAGGAGTACGGATCGGACTCGATCACCTGCAGCCGCGAGACCACCGGGGCGTCCTTCGGGAAGAACTTCTCGAAGATGTCGAGGACGGTCTGGCGCGCCGATCGCGCGTCGACGACGTTGTCGATGAGCGGCGCCCACTGCCCGTCGGGCTTGGCGAACACGATGAACGACCACGTCGATCCGGCATCCTTGTGCAGGAACGGGCCGACGAAGATCTCGCCGTTGTCGCTGTCGAGATTGAACAGCGAGTGCTGCCCGCCCTCGCGCGAGCGGTAGGCGAATGTGTCCGGGCCGTGGTCGACACCCTCGAGGGTCACCTGGAGAAGCCGGCGCTGCGGCTCGTGATAATGCGTGCGCGATTCGTCGACCTCGAACAGCGCCGACAGGCCACCCTTGCCGGTGGCCACGAGGGTGACGTCGTGGGCGCCGGCGATCTCGTCGAGGCGAGCGGCGTCGACATGTCCCACCTCGAAACGCCCGCCACGGTCCAGGAAACGGCCGAGTCGGTCGTCGGCCCGCAGTCGGAGGTCCACCGCCTGCGCCACATAGCCGTAATCGGGATTGAATGCGAGCACGTCCGCGCGCTCGTCCCCACTGCCCGAATGCAGCCGAACGCTGATGCCGGTGGTGTTACCGACCTCGTAGAGATCCTCGATGATCTCCGCGTCCCACTCCCGCGGCTTGCCGAACAGCACGCCCACGCCCGTCGGCGGCACCTTGTCGCGGAGCTCTTCGCGGTTACGGTCGCTGTAGAGGGTGACGTCGAAACCGGCGTCGGCGAACCCGAGCGCCGCGCTGGTCCCGGCGAGCCCAGCGCCCACCACCGCCACCGACCTCTTCCGCGCTTCCCCGTTGTGCTGATCTGTCATGTGTTGTCCTCTTCCCTTGTCGACCTCGTGGTCCGCTCGGATTCGACGTCGCGGGTCAGGCGTCGCAAGTCGCCCGAGCGGGCAGGTGCGAGTCAGGGTGCCGGGTCCTCAGGAACGGCAAAAGGATTTCGTTCAGTGCAATCTCATCGGTCGCCTGCAGGGAAAGATGAGGTCAGGGCGACGTGCATCAGAAGAGCACATGTCGGATTCGCGAAATTCATGTGATGTTGTTCACTTGGGAACGTACGTCCAGAATTGTCTCAGCGACCCGCAAGGTGGCGCTGATACTGTGACGCTTGATCACGGATAGATCACGACGGTCTTCGGATGCGACGCCGCGTCCGCACGTCGGCGGTGTCGCGGACCACCCCGCGCGACGTGGCGATCATCCGTCCCGAGCAGCCGTTCGAGAGTTGAGGAATGACGACAGCACTCACGCGCGCGACCACCACCGGCGTGCAGACGCAGGCACCTTCGGCCAGCGCCCCGTCCGTCGGGCAGCGCTCCAAGCGGGCCTACCTGCACCACGTCGACCTCATCCGCGCGACGACGTTCTCCCTCGTCATCTTCGTACACTGCCTCACCCAGACCACCGACGAGTTCACCAGCCTGCCGGTCAACACCACCTCGATGCTGTTGCACTTCACCCGCAACACCTTCTTCGCGCTCACCGGCTTCGTGCTGATGTACCAGAACTTCGACAAGCGTGACTTCTCGACGTTCGCCTTCTGGCGTCGGCGCATCAAGCTCGTCATCTTCCCCTACGTGATCTGGTCGTTCATCTACTGGGTCGTCGAGGACATGTGGGTACACGGACGGCTACGCGAGGTCCCGACGAGCCTCAACGAGTTCGGCAAACTCGCGATGTGGGGCCTGTCGGGCTTCCAGATGTACTTCCTGTTCGTGATGTTGCAGGTCTATCTACTCTTCCCGTTGGTCCTGTGGCTGGTGCGGGCGACCGTGGGCAAGCACAAGTGGGTGCTGCTGGCCAGCCTCGCCGCGCAACTCGCGATCACCGCCACCATCACCTATTGGGAACCGCCGGCCTCGATCGCCACCTACTGGTGGCACAACTACGCGACCTTCATCCCGTACCAGTTCTTCATCCTCTACGGTGCGGTCGCCGCAGTGCATCGTGAAGAGATCGGGCGCTGGCTCTCCGGAAAGGGCTGGTGGCTGTTCGGCGCGCTGCTGGCCACGGCCGCCCTCGCCTTGGGTACGTACCTCTACGGGGTGTGGTACGACGGAAAGCCGGTGCACGACAACAACTCCGCGTTCTACCCCGCGCTCGTGCCGTTTCTCGTCGTGGCGATGACGTGCCTGTATGCGGTGGCCGCGCATTGGGGTGAGCACTGGCGCGAGATGACGCCTCGGTTCGCCCGCGCGGTCTCGTTCGCCTCCAACCGGTCCTTCAGCGTGTTCCTCTGCCACGTACTGGTGTTGTTCTTCATCCTGTACCCGCAGATGAACGGCAGGCCCGCGATGCTGGTTCTCATCGGCGAGCCCTGGAGCACCTTCGTGGTGTACCTGCTGACCCTGGCCGGCTCGCTGCTTCTCGTCGAGATACTGCGTCACCTTCCCGGCTCGCTCTACGTCACCGGACGCCCACGCTTGCCGATCCCGATGCCGTGGCGTCGGAACCGGGCCTCGCAGAGCTGACCGGGCGCATCGCGAGCACCACGGCCGACGCCGGCCGATAGCCGCTCCGGGCGAGGCATTCCGTCCGCACAGCCGCGCGAATGCACAATGGACCCGTGACGTCATCGGGGACACACCACACCACTCGGTACCTCGTCACGCTCCTGGTGATCCTCGCGGGTCTCGTCGCGGCGTGCGGCGCACCCGAATCGGCAGGCCCGGCATCACCGCCGCGTGGATCGCCCTCACCATCGGCGCCACCGACGAAGAAGTATGTGGCGCTGGGAAGTTCATATGCGGCGGGACCGGGTGGGACGCGGCTGACCGACAAGCGGTGCATGCGCTCGGCCGACAACTATCCCAGTCTGGTCGCGCGGCGCCTCGGACTCACACTCACCGACGCGAGTTGCTCGGGCGCCGTCGTGGCCGACGTCATCGACCGCGCCCAACCGGGACGGGCGAGTCGACCACAGGTCGACGTGCTCACCCCCGACACCTCGCTGGTGACCGTCACGGTGGGCGGCAACAACATCCACTACGTCGGTCGAGTCATGGCCTACAGTTGCCAGGCGGTCGGCCCGGTCGTCGGGGTACGACCCGACCACTGCAATGCCAAGCCCTCCCCACCACCGGGTGTGCGCGAATTCGCCCATCTCACCGACGATCTGGTCCGCATGCTGCGTGTGATCCACCAGCGTGCGCCGCGGGCGTCGGTCCTGTTCGTCGACTATCTCCCGCTCGTCGACGGCACGCAGTGCGACCTGCTGCCCTTGACCACCGAGCAGCAGGCCGAAACCGACGCCGTGTATCGCGGGCTGAACGCCGCCATCACGACCGCGTCGAAACGCGGTGACGCGCGCGTCGTGGCGGTGTCGACGGCCGGGCGAGACCACGGGGTGTGCTCACCGGTTCCGTGGCTGCTCGGATACCAGGGGCCGGCCCCCTATCACGAGACTCCGGCGGGCAAGGTGGCAATCGCCGACTTGGTGTCCGAATCGGCGCGCGGCACAACCTGATCGGCACTACAGAACCGGATCGTCGCCGTCACCATCCGGTCACCGCCGTCACCAGTGCTCTGGGTCGTGCGAGCAGCGCCTCACGGATCACGTTGCGCGCCTGCGTGATCACCGAGCACTCGCACCGCGCATCCACACCGGTGGCGTCGACACCGAGACTGCGGCACAACGCAATCGCACGCGGGATGTGGAAGTCCTGCGTGATGAGCACCGGACGATCGACGCCGTACACCGTGCGCAGGCGTCGACAGGTGTCCGCGGTATCGAACCCCGCGGGATCGTCGACGATCACCCCCGACGGCACACCCCGCTGTTCGAGATAGGCGCGCATCACCGCGGGCTCGTCACCGGCATCGGCAGAACCGTTGCCGGAGTTGATGATCCGACCAACCGCACCGGATCGGTACAGGTCCAGCGCGGTGTCGAGACGGCCCCGGACGTAGTCGCCGGGATCACCATCGGAGACCAGGGATCCGAAGACGACAACCGTCGAGCCGCGGGGCACCCGATCCGGCGCCAGCACACGACCATGGGCAGCGACGAACACCCATGTCGCCGCGATGGTGACGACGAGTTCGACGACGATCAGCGCCACCGGGATCGCACGCCGGGCCGCGCTCCGCAGATCCACCCGCCCACCGTAGCCCGACCCGCCAACGGGCACCCGGGACCTTTGGCCTGCGTCGATGGATCTCGTGTGGGCGCCTGCCGCAAGAGGCGGTAGTGTGATCCCAGCCACAGTTCGAGTCAGCAGGAGGGGGTGGCCCGCATGCCGTACATGCCGATCACGGAATCGATGTTTCTCATCGCCGAGACCCGCGAGCAGCCGATGCACGTCGGAGGGCTGCAGCTGTTCGTCCCGCGCGAGGGCCAGTCGTCGAACGAGCTGGCCGAGGAGATGGTCGAGCGGTTCTACGCCTGCACCGAGCTGCATTCACTGTTCCGCAAGCGCCCGGCGAGTCCGGCCAGCGTCATGGGATATACGGCGTGGTCGTTCGACGAGGAGATCGACTTCGACTACCACGTGCGCCGCGCCGTTCTACCCCGGCCCGGCCGCGTCCGCGAGCTGCTGCGTTACGTGTCGCTGCACCACAGCGCGCTGCTCGATCGCAATCGTCCGATGTGGGAGGTGCACATCGTCGAGGGTCTCGACGACGGCCGCGTCGCGCTCTACACGAAGATCCATCACTCGCTCATCGACGGCGTCTCGGCGCTGCGGATGCTGCAACGGACCCTGTCCACCGATCCCGACGACCGGAGCGGGTCGGCGCCGTGGGATCCGGCGCTCTATCGGCGATCCCGTAAACCCAAGGCGCCGAGCCCCTCCCGCATCCCCGGCCTGTCCGGCGCGATGGGACTGGCGGGTGCGGCTCTCGAGGTCGGCGGACAGCTCGTCGGCATGGTCCCCGCCACCACCAAGATCGCGTGGACGGCGATGACCAACAAGGACTTCGCCGCACCGTTCCGTCCGGCACCCAAGACGATCCTCGACGTCCCGATCGGCAGTGCACGCAGGTTCGCCGCCCAGCAGTGGCCCACCGAGCGCCTGCGGGCGGTCGCCCAGCAGATGGACATCACCCTCAACGACGTGGTCATCGCCATGTGCTCGGGTGCGCTGCGGTCCTATCTGATCGACCGCGACGCCCTGCCGTCGGCGCCACTGATCGCCGCGGTCCCGGTGTCGATGCACCTCGGTGGCCCCGACGGCAAGGACGGCAACTCGATCACCGCGATCCTGGCGAACATGGCCACCGATCAGCCCGATCCCGAGCGTCGGCTGCACACCCTGGTGAATTCGATGCGCGAGTCGAAGAAGGTGATCCGCGGACTCGCCCCGCTCCAGGCGCTCGCGTACGGCGCCGCGACGATCGCCTCGCTGGCGTTCGCCACCATCCCCGGCTTCGTGCGGTACACGCCGCCGCAGTTCAACATCATCATCAGCAACGTGCCGGGCCCGAGTGAGCACATGTACTGGAATGGCGCCCGCCTCGACGGCGTCTACCCGGTGTCGGTCGCCATGGAGGGCCTCGCGCTCAACATCACCGTCACCACGACCGCCGAGCACGTGAACTTCGGCCTGATCGGCGCCCGTAAGGAATTGCCGAGCCTGCAGCGGCTGCTGACCCATCTCGACACCGCCCTCGAGGAACTCGAGAAGGTCGCAAATGTCACACCCGCCGGTACTGACTAGACAGTAAGTTACCGGCGGGTATTCTTTTCTGGACAACTCCGAAGACCGACCGAACGTTACTTAGGTCAGCCTTGGCAGCGCTTGCACGTCCTCAGCAATTACGGTTACCCGTAGTAGACGTCGGACCCCGCGCACGTCAGCCCGCGCCGGAAGGTCTCTAGACAACCAGAGAGGGGCCGTGACGCCGTGAATGCCACGACGATCACCATCGGCACGATTGCCGCGGTCATCAGCCTGTTCTGCTGGGCGTTGTTCCTGCGCGGCGTGTGGACAATGATCCGCGCCATCGCACAGGGCCAGCGCGTCGACAGTTCACGCTACTTCCCGATCCTCCCGCGACTGTGGACGATGCTCAAGGAGTTCGTCGGCCACACCCGGATGGTGAAGTTCCGAACGGTCGGCTGGGCGCACTGGCTGGTGATGTTCGGCTTCCTCATCGGCGCGATCTTTTGGTTCGAGGCCTACGGGCAGATCTTCGACCCGCACTTCCACTGGCCGGTCATCGGCGCCTGGAACATCTACATCTTCGCCGACGAGGTCCTCGGCCTCGGCACCGTCATCGGCATCACCGTGCTGATGATCATCCGCCAGCTCAATCACCCGCGGGTACCCGAGCGCCTGTCGCGCTTCTCCGGCTCCCGTTTTGGTGCCGCGTACTTCGTCGAGTGGGTGGTGCTGCTCGAGGGTCTGGGCATGGTCTTCGTCAAGACCTTCAAGATCTCGGCCGGCCTCGAGAATCCGCCCATCTGGACCTCCTTCTTCACCCACTACTTCGCCCAGCTCTTCGAAGGGTCCTCGGAGTACTGGGTCACCGGTGCCGCGGTCATCAAGCTAATGAGCGGCATGATCTGGCTGGCCGTGGTGGGCTCCAACATCGACTGGGGTGTGGCCTGGCACCGCTTTGCCGCGTTCTTCAACATCTATCTCAAGCGCGAGGCCGACGGCGGTGTCGCACTGGGTGCGGCCAAGCCGATGATGTCGGCGGGCAAGGTCCTCGACATGGAGACCGCCGACCCCGACGTCGACGCCTTCGGTGCCGGCAAGGCCGAGGACTTCTCCTGGAAGGCGTGGTTGGACTTCACCACGTGTACCGAGTGCGGCCGTTGCCAGAGCCAGTGCCCGGCATGGAACACCGGAAAACCGTTGAGCCCCAAGCTGCTCATCATGTCGCTGCGCGATCACGCGCAGGCCAAGGCGCCCTACCTGATCGCCGGTGGCCGCACCGACATGGGTGGCGACGAGGTGGGTCTCGTCGACGCCGACGGCAATCCCGACGAGGCCAAGCTCGCCAAGATCCCCGAGGCCGCGCGTGCCGAGGCCGCCCGCAAGCTGGTCGGCGAGTCGGCCGGCACCGGGGCGATCGACGGTGAACTCGGTGCGGTCATCGACACCGAAACCCTGTGGAGCTGCACCACCTGCGGGGCGTGTGTGGAGCAGTGCCCGGTCGACATCGAGCACGTCGACCACATCATCGACATGCGCCGCTACCAGGTGCTCATCGAGTCGGACTTCCCGACCGAGCTCGCGGGCATGTTCAAGAACCTGGAGAACAAGGGCAACCCGTGGGGCCAGAACTCCTCGGCGCGCACCAACTGGATCGACGAGATGGACATCGAGATCCCGGTGTTCGGCCAGGACGTCGAATCGTTCGAGGGCTTCGAGTACCTGTTCTGGGTGGGTTGTGCCGGCGCCTACGAGGACCGCGCAAAGAAGACCACCAAGGCCGTCGCCGAGCTGCTCGACATCGCCGCGGTGAACTTCCTGGTCCTCGGCGAGGGTGAGACCTGTACCGGTGACTCGGCTCGCCGCGCGGGCAACGAGTTCCTGTTCCAGATGCTGGCGCAGCAGAACATCGAGATGATGAACGAGGTCTTCTCGACGGCTCCGCAGCAGCGCAAGAAGATCGTCGTCACCTGTGCGCACTGTTTCAACGCGCTGGGCAACGAGTACCCGCAACTGGGCGCGACATACGAGGTCGTGCATCACACCCAGTTGCTGAACCGCCTGGTCCGGGAGAAGCGTCTGGTCCCCGTCGCGCCGCTCGGTGAGGGCGTGACCTACCACGACCCCTGCTACCTCGGTCGCCACAACAAGGTCTACGACGCCCCGCGCGAGCTGATGGCGGCCTCCGGGTCGAACCTGCGGGAGATGCCGCGCCACGGCGAACGGTCCATGTGCTGCGGCGCCGGTGGCGCCCGCATGTGGATGGAAGAGCAGATCGGCAAGCGCATCAACATCGACCGGGTCGACGAGGCACTCGACACCCTCGGCGACAAGATCGGCGGCGACGTCCCGCAGAAGGTCGCCACCGGTTGCCCGTTCTGCCGCGTGATGCTCACCGACGGGGTGACCGCCCGAACCTCGGGCACCGAGAACGAGGGCAAGGTCGAGGTCGTCGACGTCGCACAGTTGCTGCTCGAGTCGGTCACGCGTGGGGCCCCCGAGGTCAAGCGTGGTGGACGTTTCCTCGGTCCGATTCCCAAGCCGGCACCGGAGCCGGAACCCGAACCCGAGGAGGAGAAGGCTCCCGCCGCGGCCGCCGCATCTGCCGGTACCACGACCGAGGCCAAGCCGAAGCCGAAGGTCGGCCTGGGTATGAAGGGCGGCAAGAAGCCCGGTGCCGCCAAGGCCGCCCCCGCGGATTCGGCTGAGGCCGGCTCGGGTGACGCCGCTGCGGCCGAAAAGAAGCCCGCGGCCAAGGGATTCGGGATGAAGGGCGGCAAGAAGCCGGGCGCCGCCGCGAGCTCGGCCCCGGCGCCTGCTGCCGACGCCGGCTCGACCGAGACCGCAGCAGCCGAAAAGAAACCCGCCGCCAAGGGATTCGGGATGAAGGGCGGCAAGAAGCCCGGTGCCGCCGCGAAGTCCGCTGCGCCCGCACCGGCCGAGCAGGAGTCGTCGGCCGCGGTCGCCGACGCCGCCACCGAATCCGGTGAGACCAGCGGTGCTCCGAAGAAGGCCGCCGCCAAGGGCTTTGCGATGAGTGGCGGCAAGAAGCCCATGAAGAAGCCCGGGGGCGCTGCAAAGGCCCCGGCGCAACCGAATGCGGCCGCTGCCGACGCCGGAGTGACCGCACCCGCGGAAAACCAGGTGGACGACGCCGATTCCGCGCCCGACGCCGCGGCAACCGCCGACACCGAGTCGGCCGGCACGGTGAGCGCGGTGACCGAGGCGAGTACCGCCAAGGCCAAGGGCTTCGGTATGGCCGCAGGCAAGAAGCGCCCCGGGGCGAAGGCCGCAGCCGCACCCGCCGCATCCGCGACAGCGCCCGATGAGGAGCCGACAGCGCCCGAAGAAGCCGCGACGGCGCCTGCCGAGGAGCCAACGGCGCCTGCCGAGGACGAAACCCCGGCGGCGTCGTCCGACGGATCGGCGTCCAACGGATCAACATCGGACGATCGGACGATCGGCGAGGTCGGTGCGTCGAAGGCCAAGGGCTTCGGATTGGCCGCGGGCAAGAAGCGGCCCGGTCACCGGTCGTGACGATCGACGCCTGAATATCCGCTCACAACGAGCCCGCCCGGTGAATTCCGGGCGGGCTCGTTGCTTTCGGCTCGTCGAAGGGCGCTGTCGACGCCATGAGGAGCGCTGTCGGCGAAATGAAGGGCGCCGTCGCGGGTTTACTGGGCGCCGTCGGCGAAAACAGAGGGCGCTGTCGGCGAAACAGGGGGCGCCGCGAGCGCGCTCACCAACCCCGAGAAATCGATTTGCCTGCGGCTGCGACAATTGAACCCGTGAGTAGGCCTTACGTATCCCACCTGAACCAGAACCTCAAGCCGCTCGAGCAGTCCCTGAAGCTGCAGAACGTGTGCTACGAGATCAGGGGGCCGGTGCACGCGCACGCGGCCCGGTTGGAGGCCGAGGGCCACCGGATCATGAAGCTCAACATCGGCAACCCGGCGCTGTTCGGCTTCGAGGCCCCCGATGTCATCATGCGCGACATGATCCACGCCCTGCCCTACTCCCAGGGGTACTCCGAGTCCGCGGGCGTGCTGTCCGCCCGGCGGGCCGTCGTGACGCGCTATGAGCTCATCCCCGACTTCCCGTACTTCGACGTCGACGACGTGATCCTCGGCAACGGTGTCTCCGAGCTGATCACGATGACGATGCAGGCGCTGCTCAACGACGGCGACGAGGTCCTCATCCCGGCACCGGACTATCCACTCTGGACCGCGATGACCGCGCTGTCCGGCGGTCAGCCGGTGCACTATCGGTGCGACGAGAGCAACGGCTGGAACCCCGACATCGAGGACGTCGAGGCCAAGATCACCGACCGCACCAAGGCCCTTGTGATCATCAACCCGAACAACCCGACGGGCGCGGTCTACTCACGCGAGGTGCTCGAAAAACTGGCCGACATCGCGCGCAGACATTCGCTGCTGATCCTGGCCGACGAGATCTACGACAAGATCCTCTACGACGACGCCGTCCACACCAACATCGCCTCGTTGGCCCCGGATCTGTTGTGCCTCACCTTCAATGGGCTCTCCAAGGCCTACCGCGTGTGCGGTTATCGCGCCGGCTGGGTGGTCCTCACCGGCCCGAAGGAGCACGCGCAGGGCTTCATCGAGGGCCTCGGCATCCTCGCCTCGACGCGATTGTGTTCCAACGTGCCCGGCCAGCACGCGATTCAGGTGGCCCTCGGCGGGTATCAGAGCATCGACGCGCTCGTCGAGCCGGGCGGACGGCTGTACGAGCAGCGCAACGTCACGTGGGAGAAGCTCAATCAGATCCCCGGCGTCAGTTGCGTCAAACCCAGCGGCGCGCTGTATGCCTTCCCCCATCTCGACCCCGAGGTCCACCAGATCCACAACGACGAGCTGTTCGTCCAGGATCTTCTGCTACAGGAGAAGATCCTCGTGGTGCAGGGCACCGGCTTCAACCTCGACGACCACAATCACTTCCGGATCGTCACCCTGCCGTGGGCGCGTGAGCTCGGCGAGGCGATCGAGCGGATCGGCAACTTCCTCTCCTCGTACCGCCAGTAGCCAACCCGCAGTCACAGGTACCGACACACCGACGTCCGAGCCCCGGACGTCGGTGTTCTCGTATGCAGAGCCTGCCCATTGGCTATTCCTGTAACCGTTGGTAACGTGTACTCCCATCCAGGGGATCGAGGAGTCGATGGTGAGTTGGAAGCGGCGCAGAAACGTCAACAGCGCAGGGGTGAACCTCGCGCTGTTCGAGGCGGTCGCCGACGACGGCACCGCCACCGACGACGACGCGCCGACAATCCTTCTCGTGCACGGTTGGCCCGATACCCACGTGGTGTGGGACGGCGTCGCCTCCCATCTGGCCCGTCACGCTCGGGTCTTCGCCTACGACACCCGCGGCATGGGTGACAGCGATCGCCCGCTGCCGGTGTCGGCGTATCGGATCGAGAATCTCGCCGACGATCTGTTCGCCGTGGCGGCCGCGGTCAACCCGGGCGGCAAGGTTCACGTCGTTGCCCACGACTGGGGATCCATCCAGAGTTGGGAGGCCGTCTCGCGCAGCGGCGCCGCAACGCAGATCGCATCGTTCACCTCGATCTCCGGGCCGAGCCTCGACCACGTCGGAGCCTTGTTGCGCCACAACATCACTCACCCGACGCCACGCAATCTGGGCACCTCCATCTCGCAGATGGTCAGCTCCACCTACATCGGCCTGTTCCATCTACCGGTGCTGCCTCGACTGTTTCTCGGAGTTCTCGGCTCCCCGCGGGTGTGGCGCGAGTTCCTGCATCTGATGGACGGCACACCGCGCGATGCGATCACCACCGCCCCGACGCTACGCCGCGACATGAACTCCGGGGTCCGGTATTACCGCGCCAACATCCTTCGGCGCCTGCTGTTCCCGTCCCCGCGTACGGTCGCGGTACCGGTTCTCGAACTGCTCAACACCCGCGACTTCGCGATCCGTCCGGCAACGTTCTCGACCACCCACCGCTACGTCACCCGGCTGTGGCGCCGCGACGCCGCGACCGGGCATTGGCTGCCCTCGACGCACCCCGCCTACATCGCCGAGAACGTACACAACCTCCTCGCCACCCTCGACGGCGATCGTCTCGTCCCCGAGAGCTTTTCGCGAACACGACGTTTCGGCCCCGGGCAGGCGTTCACGGGCCGGCTCGCGGTCATCACCGGAGCGGGCAGCGGTATCGGCCGCGAAACGGCACGGGCCCTCGCCGAACTCGGATGCGACGTCGTCCTCGCCGACATCGACACCACAGGCGCCGAGGTGACCGCCCGCCTGTGCAAGGAAAGCGGCTCGGCCACAGCGGTATACCACCTCGACGTCGCCGACACCGACGCCTTCATCGACTTCGCGAAGGACGTCGAGCGTGAGCACGGGGTCCCCGACATCGTCGTGAACAACGCCGCGATCGGGCTCTCCGGATCGTCGCTCGACGCCACCGACGAACAGATCGATCGCCTGTTGGAGATCGATCTTCGCGGTGTCCTCACCGGGTGCCGGGAGTTCGGCCGACAGATGGTGACCCGCGGAACCGGCGGCCACATCGTCAATCTCGCGTCCGCGGCGGCCTTCACCCCGCAACGGGGGCTGGGCATCTTCGCCGCGGCCAAGGCCGGGGTGTTGCTCTACAGCGAATCGTTACGCGCGGAGCTGGCCGAGCATCACATCGGCGTCAGCGCCATCTGCCCCACCGTGCGCGACACACCGGACGCCGACGAGGTCGCCACACAGATCGTCACAGCGATCCGAGCCGACAAGGCCGTGGTGCCGGTGACAACCGAAGCCCGGATCGGTTATCGCCTCTACCGTTTCACCCCGTGGATCTCTCGTGTCATCGCCCGACGTCAGGTCGTCGGCGCGACGCGACCGTGAAAGGAACGATCATGTCTGCCCAGGCCCATTCCATCAACGACTCCCGCGAGCCCGCCGACGCCGACGGGTCCGACCCCGGCCCCGTCGAACTGCATGCCCGCAACGTTGCTTTCGACTGGACGCAGACACCACTGCACTGGATTCCCGGACACCCGGTCGCGTCGAACTTCATCAGCGTTCTCAATCTCCTTCTCCCCGAGGGCGAACGGTGGTTCGTCCAGACCTACAACGAGGCACTGCCACTGGTGCGCGACGACGAGCTCGCCGCAACGATGCGCGGATTCATCGGCCAGGAGGCCATGCATGCCGAGGCCCACGACCACGTGCTGTGGGAGTTCCTCGACCACCACGGCATCGATCCGCGCCCGTTCTGTCGGCAGATGGAGTGGATCTTCCGGAAGTTGTTGGGGCCACTGGAGAAAGCCACTCCGGCAGCGCGCCAGAAGCACCTCATCGAACGTTTGTGGCTGATCGCCGCGCTCGAGCACTACACCGCCATCCTCGGTGACTTCGCGCTCAACAACACCTGGGTCGAGCACGGCGCCGACCCGGCGATGACGGATCTGTTCACCTGGCACGGCGCGGAAGAGGTCGAACATCGGGCGGTCGCTCACGAGGTCGCGGTGTATTTCGGCGACAGCTACCTGCGTCGCGGGCGGGCCATGCTGGTGGCACTGCCGGTCTTGCTGCTGCTCGTCAATCGTGGGTTCCGGTTCATCATGAAGTCCGACCCGACGATCGACTACAACTTCTTCCAGCGCGAGTACCACTACTTCCGCGGGGTGCGAGCCGGGGTCCTGCCGAAGCTGTGGAAGATCGTCTTCTCGACCTTCAGCTACTTCCGTCCGGGGTTCCACCCCAACGAAATCGGTTCCACCGCACAGGCCGTCGCTTATCTGGCGGCCTCACCGGCGGCCCGGAACGCGAGCTGAGGAGCTGCGACGAGATGAACCAGCGCGCACATCCCCACACGACGACGTTGACCTCTCCGCCACCGCATCTCTACGGGCGCTGGCGCCACGACCCGTTGCTGACCGTCGGCACGGCCATCTCGAAGATCTGGTGGCCACTGTGGCGGCCGTTGTCGCCGCTGCACGACACCGTCGCCGACAACGGCATCACCGTGGTGCGCGTCGTCGGCCGTGAGGTGGTCGCCGAGGACGAGAACGTCGTCGCACTGACCTTCGCCGACCCCGACGGCGGGCTCCTGCAGCGCTGGCACGCCGGGGCACACCTGGATCTGCTGTTGCCGTCGGGCCGGATGCGTGAGTATTCGCTGTGCGGCGATCCCGCCGATCAGTACACCTATCGCATCGCCGTGCGCCGCATCCCCGACGGCGGTGGCGGATCGATCGAAGTGCACGACACGCTGAAGGTCGGTGATCTCCTCTCGATCAAGGGCCCGCGCAACGCCTTTCCGATCTCGCTTCCGGGTCATGGCTCCGCGGCGACAAAGCTGCGGTTCATCGCCGCGGGCATCGGGATCACACCGATCCTGCCGATGCTCGCCGCCGCCGAACGCTTCGGTCTGGACTGGTCGATGATCTACACCGGCCGCTCGCCCGAGTCGATCCCGTTCCGTGACGAGGTCGCGCGCTTCGGCGACAAGGTGACCATCCGCACCGACGACGCCGACGGACTTCCGACGATGGACGCACTCCTCGGTGCCGTCGACCCCGAGACCGGTCGTGCCCCATCGGGTCTCGCGGTGTACTGCTGTGGCCCGGTGCCGATGCTGGAAAGTCTGCGCCGACATCTCGCCGACCGCCCCGACATCGAGCTGCACTATGAGCGATTCACCCCACCGCCGGTGGAGAACGGCCGTGAGTTCATCGCGACCATCGCCTCCACCGGTGCCGAGATCACGGTCGGTGCAACCGAATCGCTGCTCTCTGCTGTGCAGCGCGAGATCCCGTCGGTGCCGTACTCGTGTCGACAGGGCTTCTGCGGAACCTGCAAACTCGGGACCCTCGCCGGGGCGATCGACCATCGCGACAACATCCTCACCGAGCCCGAGCGCGACGCAGGTCAGATCCTGACCTGCGTCTCACGCGCCCAGGGCGATCACCTCACGCTCGATCTCTGACCAACCCATCGTCGGCGGTATCACTGTCGCCGGCAACGGAATCCGCGGAGGGCGACACGCCACGCGGCGCCCCCGTAACAGCGCTGCTGCGGCCACCGCGGCCGCCGCGGTGATCGCCACCGCGACCCACACCGCCGAGTGCAGCCCGTCGACGAAGACGTCTTGCACGGCCGCGCGCATGGCGTCGGCCGCGGCACCCGGCGCCCGCCCGGCGACCTCGACACCGGCCATCACCGACTGTTCGGCGATGGCGCCCGCCGCATGGGGAACTCCGAGCGCGGCAAGCTTGTCCCCGACCCCCGAGGTGTAGACGGAGGTGAGCACCGACCCGAGCACCGCAACCCCCAGCGTGCCGCCGACCTCGCGCGTGGTGTCGTTGACGGCACTGCCCGCACCGGCCTGTTCGGGCTTGAGCGCATCCATGATCAGTTGCGTACACGGGCCGGAGATGAACGCCAATCCCATGGCCATCAGCGACATCGACCAGATGATCAGTTCCCAATAACCCGAAGTACGCGTGGAGAATTCGACCAGCGCGAAGCCGCCGGCCATCAGCAGCGCTCCGGCCACCACCACCGGACGTGGCGAGAAGCGGTGCGACAGCGCCATCGCGACCGGCGAGAAGACGGCCATCACCACCGCGAACGGCAGTGTGCGCACACCGGCGTCGAGCGGGCCGTATCCCTTGACCGCCTGGAAGAACTGGGTGATGAGGAAGATGAATCCGAACAGTGCGAAGAATGCGACGCTGACCATGCCTGCGGCGGTGGCGAAGTGGCGATTGGCGAAGAGCCGGACGTCGAGAATCGGATGTGCGATGACGAGTTGGCGCCAGATGAACAGCCCGATCACCACCACGGCACCGGCGAGACCACCGATGGTCCGCGGATCGCCCCACCCGAAGTGCGGCCCCTCGATCAGCGAATAGACCAGCAGGCCGAGGCCGACGATCGACAGCAGCAGACCGCCGATGTCGAAGCGGGACACCGTCGTCGGACGCGTTCCGGGTACGACGGCGACGATCGCGGCCGCCGCGATCACCCCCATCGGCAGGTTCACCCAGAACACCGACGACCAACTGAAGTGCTCGAGCAGCCACCCACCGAGCACCGGGCCGATCGCGACCGCCACGCCCGACGTCGCCGCCCAGACCCCCACGGCCGCAGCACGTTCGCGCCCCTCGGCGAAGATCGTGGTGATGAGGGCCAGGGTCGCCGGAAAGACCAGTGCGGCAAAGAGTCCCAGTCCGCCACGGGCGGTGATCAACTGCCCCAGGGTCTGCGACTCGGCCGCGAGCGCCGAGACGGCAACGAATCCGGCGATGCCGAGCAGCAGCATCCGGCGATGCCCGTAGCGGTCACCGAGATATCCGCCGGTGACGAGGAGACCGGCGAACACGAGGGTGTAGGCGTCGACGATCCATTGCAGTCCGGAGATGCCGGCGTCGAGATCGCGCGACATGGTCGGCAGCGCGACATTGACGATCGTGTTGTCGATCATCACGAGTAGTTCGGCGAAGCACAGGGCGCCCAGCGCCCACCAACGAGTCCGCATCACACGTCCTTTCGGGAAACGGCCAGAAGAGTTCTGTAACGGCGATCCATTGTTGTAGCACGTTGTTCTACACAAGAAGAACACTGTTCTAGTAGGTTGTCAATATGGCCAGCCCCTCGACCCCCGGTTCTCCGACGCGCGCTTCCTCACCCCAGCGCCGCACCCCTGCCACCGAGGTTCGCGCCAATCTGATCCGCGCCGGGCGCCGCATTCTCGAGACCGACGGGGTCAACGGCCTCACCGTGCGGGCGGTCGCAAAGGCCGCGGGGGTCGCGCCGATGGGTGTCTACAACCACTTCGACGGCAAGGAAGGACTACTCGACGCCCTGGTCAGCGACGCCTTCGTCGAGTTGGGACGGGTCGTTGCCACCACCGAGGCCGACGCCACCGAGCGACTGGCCCACAGCGGGCGGGCCTACCGGCAGTTCGCCCTCGATTACCCGATGCTCTACGCGCTGATGTTCTCCGCGGACTGCGATCCGTCGACCGAGGCCGCCGCGTCGGCGTTCGACGCACTCGCCGACGTGATTCGCTACGGTCAGGTCGCGGGCGTGATCCGGGTGGGCGACCCGCTGGAATTGGCGATGCAGGTGTGGTCGTGTGTCCACGGCGCGGTCAGCCTCGAGTTGGCGGACGCGGGTCCACCCTTCATCGATCCCGCGCAGAACTATGGCGCGGTGATCGCACTGATCGCGCGCGGACTGCGCCCCTGACCACTCGCAGTTCGCCGACCTGGCCGAACGTCGAGGCCCATCTGAGAGAATGTGCAATCGTGACCGAATACCGGATTGACGACCTGGCGCGCGCGGCCGGGACGACCACCCGGAATGTGCGCGGGTATCAGGACCGTGGCCTGCTACCGCGACCGCTCCGACGCGGGCGCATCGCCATCTACACCGATGCCCACCTCAAGCGCCTGAAGGTGATCAACGACCTGCTCAAGCGTGGTTTCACGATTCGCCACATCGGCGAATTCCTCACCGGGGTACAGCGCGGCGACGACCTCGCCGACGTCCTCGGGTTGCGCGAGGTGGTCTCCGAGCGGTGGTCGACGACGCAATCGGCGACGGTGAGCGCCGACGAACTCGCCGAGATGCTGCACACCACCGACCCCGACAACATCGCTCGGCTCACCGAGTTCGGCCTCATCCGGCCCGACTCCGACGATCCCGACCCGAAGGGTTACGTGATCCTCGACCCCGAGACCGTCGCCGGATACGGCCGCCTCGTCGCGCTCGGTCTCACCCTGAGTCACATCCTCGACGTCCACGCCGAACTCGATCGCGCGATGGATGCCGCCGCGAACACCCTCATCTCCGCGGGCCGGCGTCAGGTGACGCTGGGGCATGCCGACGGGTGGATTCCGCAGACTGCCGAGGAGTCCGAGAAGACCACCCGGCTCCTCACCGAACTCCGTCGCTCAGGCCAGGTTTCGGCGCACAATGCGCTCGACCGCGCACTCGATCGGGACATGGCACGCCAGCTCGCCGACTACCTCGACGCCGCACGCGAATCCGGCCAGGACCCCGAGCTCGCCGACTGAACCATTGGGCGCAGAACTCGCCGGGCTCGCGCGCCTCACGGAATGACGATGGGCGGGCGACCGGGGATCGGGATGGTCAGTCGGGGCGCGGGTCGCGGCTGAGCCCGGCGTGGTGGGTTGTTGGGGGTGCGCGAGTTGGTCTGAACCGGCGGCGGAGGCGGCGGTGGCGTCGTATAGACGACCGCGGGTTGACGCGCCTGCACCAGATCTGACGGGTCGGCGAACTGCGGTGGCGAGGTCGGCGTCGACGACGTCGCGGCGGCCTGCTCGGTGGTCGTCGAGACCGCGGCCGCAGGCGGTGCCGGTGCGGGCGAGCTACCGGCGGACGACACGGCCATCGCGGCCCCGAAGACGAGCAGCACCCCGGCCACCGCACCGCCGAGCAGCCAGCGCGGCCGCGAATACCATCGGCGATCCGCCGCGTGGAGCTCCGAACCGGCAAACACACCGTGGTCGTAGAGGGAATCCTCGTGAAGTGGATCGTCGCTGTGGGGATGATCGTCGCCGTGTAGTACCGGAATCTTGTCGGTCACCGTGAGGATCTCCTCGGTGACGGCGTCGGCGACCTCGGGCGTGGACTGCTCGGCGGCGAGTGACCCTGGGGCGGGCGGCTCGGCGGCAGGCGGCTCGGTGGCAAGCCCTGTGGCGATCGGTGCGGGCTCCACGACGCTGACGACGTCACCGCTGACCGGGCCGGGGGTCGGGAAATCGCCGGACGGCGTCGGTGTCACGCCATGGGTCGGCGTGTGCAGGCTGGCCTCGTCGTCGACGACGATGACCGGCTTGCGGCGCGCGTCGGCGAGCATCGCGGGCAGTCCGGGCCACTGCGTATGGGTGGTGGTGAGCACGACGGGTGCATCGGTGGACCCGGTCTGCGCGAGCACCCCGTCGAGATGTACCGCGAGGTCGGCGACCAGCGCGGCGGTGGCCACCTCGACGTCGCGTCGCGTCACGCGGAACAGCCGGACCTGCCGCTCACCCATGATGAACGCACCGCCCGACGCCGCGAGCCGGGTGCGGGCCCGGCCGGCCAGTTTGCGGAGTTCGTCGCGCCACTCGTCATCGGTGGGGCGGTTGACCCGCCCGACCGCGACGAGGTGGTCGGCGAGTGCGCGATCGAGCTCGCGCGGCGTGATGTCGTGCAGCGGGGGTGCAGCCAGAAGTACCTGGTCATCGACGGTGTCGGCGACCACGATCACCGCTCCGGAGACGTCGAGGTCCACGACCGCGGCGACATGCGCGCCCAGGGTGGAGACCCGCTGTCGGACCGGCTCGGTGAGAGCCGCGTCGATCACGCGGGTTGCGGTGTGTGACTGTTCGATCATCGTGGGTGACATTCCTGCGGTCGTCGGGGGCGCGGCACTCGTCGACCGATTACCCCGGTCGAACCGGGATGAATCCCGGTCGCCCGGACGCCCCCCTGCGCCCATCGATTGTCAACTTAGCATGTGACCGCGTCGTGACCGGACCGATGAGAGAGCGGTCATCCGGTCGGCGGGCCCGGCGACCTCCGCCGATGTGGTCACCGGCGATGGTCGGCGGACCTCGCCGCCGAGGGCCCGATACTCCCAACCGGCTGCCCGCCACTGCGCTGCCGCGAGGCATCGGCGGCCGTCGACGATGACGCGGTGCGCGACGACGCCGTCGAACTCATCGGGGCTCATGTGGACGAATTCGGCCCATTCGGTGGCCAGTGCGAGGACGTCGGCGTCGGCGGCCGCGGCGCGCGCGGTGTCGGCGAAGTGGAGCATCGGGTACATGCGACGCGCGTTGTCGGAGGCCTTCGGATCGAAGACCGTCACCGACGCACCCCGCAACGCGAGCTGGCCGGCCACCGAGAGGGCGGGCGAATCACGGACGTCGTCGCTCTCGGGTTTGAATGCGGCGCCGAGGATCGCGATGTTCGCACCGATGAGATCACCGGGGCAGGCGTCCTCGATCAGATCGACCATCGCCGCACGCCTGCGCATGTTGATCGCGTCGACCTCGTGCAGGAAGCGCAAGGTGCGCCCGGCGCCGAGCTCCTCGGCGCGTGCCATGAACGCGCGGATGTCCTTGGGGAGGCAACCACCGCCGAAACCCAAGCCGGCGTTGAGGAATCGTCGACCGATCCGGTTGTCGTAGCCGATGGCGTCGGCCAGGGCCGAGACGTCGGCGCCGACGACCTCACACAATTCACTGACGGCATTGATGAACGAGATCTTGGTCGCCAGAAAGGCATTCGCGGAGGTCTTCACCAATTCCGCAGTGGCCCAATCGGTGGTGACCATCGGGACGCCGGTGTCGAGGATCTCGCGGTACACCTCGCCGATCACCGCGACCGCGGCGCTCGACGACGGATCATGCGCCGGGTCGGTGCCGACGACGATGCGATCGGGGCGCAGCGTGTCCTCGACGGCGAATCCCTCGCGGAGGAACTCCGGACTCCATGCCAGTTCGACGTCGGCGAGGTCGCCGGTGATCGCCGCGATCCGCTCGGCGAGTTCGGCCGAGGTTCCCACCGGGACAGTCGATTTCCCGATGATCAGGTGCTCGCCGCGCACGAGCCCGGCGAGCGTTTCCACAGCCGAGAAGACGTGTGAGGTGTCGGCGCCGTAGCCGCGCGCCTGTTGCGGGGTGCCCACACCGACGAAGTGCACGTCGCCGTGGTCGGCGGCCGCTTGCATCGACGTCGAGAACTCGAGGCGGCCGGCGGCGATGTTGCGGCGCAAGATGTCGGAGAGTCCGGGCTCGAAGAACGGCACCTCACCGGCGCGCAGGCGGGCGACCTTCTCGGCGTCGACATCGACCCCGAGGACGTCATGCCCGAGTTCGGCCATGCAGGCCGCGTGCGTCGCGCCGAGGTAACCACATCCGATCACGGTGAGCTTCATAGGAGTAGACGTACGCGCGGCGTCGGGCGCACAGCCCACCATGGCGTGGCGACGCAGCGACGCGTCGGTGAACTCCCGCCCTCGTGCTCTCGCCGATTTTCCTCCCGATGGCCGACGCCTCCCCCGACGATCGAGGCCTCCCCCGATGGTCGAGGCCTCCCCCGATGGTCGACGCCTTCCCCCGATGGTCGAGGTGAGAGGAGCGATAGCGACGAACCTCGAGACCACCCTCACCGACGCCGGAACCACCCCTCCACCGATCGCCGACGCCTTCCCCGACGGTCGAGGTGAGAGGAGCGATAGCGACGAACCTCGAGACCACCCTCACCGACGCCGGAACCACCCCTCCACCGAAGGCCGACGCCTTCCCCCGATGGTCGAGGTGAGAGGAGCGATAGCGACGAACCTCGAGACCACCCTCACCGACGCCGGAACCCGCCCACGGCCCTTCAGTCGGCGTCGCGCACGAAGTTCAGATACGCCTTCGACGGCGTCGGTCCCCGCTGTCCTTGGTACTTCGAGCCGACCGCGGCACTTCCGTACGGATTCAGCGCGGCGCTGGTCAGCCGCAGTAGACAGAGCTGCCCGATCTTCATCCCCGGCCACAGCGTGATCGGCAGGTTCGCCACATTCGACAGCTCGAGGGTGATGTGACCGGAGAAGCCCGGGTCGATGAACCCTGCGGTCGAGTGCGTCAGCAGCCCGAGGCGTCCCAGTGACGACTTGCCCTCGAGTCGGCCGGCGAGGTCGTCGGGCAGGGAGCACACCTCCAGCGTCGACCCGAGCACGAACTCGCCCGGATGAAGCACGAACGGCTCCCCCGGAGCCGGCTCGACCAGGGTCGTCAGCTCGTCCTGGCGCTGTGCGGGGTCGATGTGGGTGTAGCGGGTGTTGTTGAACACCCGGAACAACCCGTCGAGGCGCACATCGATGCTCGACGGCTGGACGAGAGCAGCGTCGAACGGGTCCAGCGCGAGGCGCCCGCTGTCGATGGCGGCATGGATGTCGCGGTCGGAGAGCAGCACACTGCGAGGCTATCGGACCAGCGTGCGCAGACGTAGCAGAAGGTTCGCCCAGGGAGTGACGTTCTGCTACGTCTGCGACGCTGGGAAGACGTACCGTCACTACCCATGGACGACGGGCGGCTCTTCGCCGAGATCGCCGATGAGCGTCGGCGTCTGGCCGACCAACTGAGCGGGCTGACCGACGAACAGTGGGCCACACCGTCGTTGTGCGCGGGCTGGACCTGTCGGGACGTCGTGGCGCATCTGGTGATGCCGCTGGTGGTATCGACGCCGACGATCGTCCTCGCGATGATCCGCGCGTTCGGCGACTTCGACAAGGCCAACGTCGCGGTGACGACCAAGGTCGCGCAGCGTTACGACGACCTGGCCGCAGTGCTGCGCGACAAGGCCGACAAGCGATTCACCCCGCCCGGCAACGGACCGCTTGCACCCTTGAGCGACATCGTGATTCATGGAGCCGACATCCGCCGACCACTCGGTCTGCCGTCGACCACCGATCCCGACCGTCGTCGGACCGTCCTGGACTTCCTCGTCACCCCCAAGGCGTCGCGCGGCTTCACCGACGGTGTTGCCCCGGTCCGCTGGGTGGCGACGGATCTCGACTGGACCTTCGGCGACGGGCCCGATGTCCGGGGTCCCGCCGAGTCGTTGATGCTGGTCATGACAGGCCGTGGCATCGCCATGGCCGATCTCACCGGCGACGGGGTCGCGACGCTGACCTGAACGCGCCGCATGTCGCGACCTGCTGCGACGCGCTCGACAGATCCTTTGCTAGCATTGCCGTCGCGGGTCCTCGGGTCCGCACGCCGATGTAGTTCAATGGCAGAACATCAGCTTCCCAAGCTGAATACGCGGGTTCGATTCCCGTCATCGGCTCCACGGTAGGTCCTGCTATCACCGCAGGTAAGAGCACCTTTTGGTCATGATTCTGCTGTCTCCCTCCCTTCGTTCTCCGTAGAAGTACGAGCCAGGTACAAGTTCAGCTGGACAACCGCCTCGGCGTGATCGTTCCGTGCAACCCGGGCGTACCGATCGGTTTGCCTTAATGAAGAGTGACCCGCAAGTTCGCGAACTTCCATGAGCGGAATCCCGGCCCGAATCCACGTGACGATCGCTGTGGCGCGTAAATCATGCCAGTGGAAGTTCGGATGACCGAGCTCCTTCACGATGTCCCGGAAGCCGGATCGCGATAGCACGTTGGCGTGTCGAAGCTGGCCACCCTTTACACCGGTGAAGAAGAACCCCGTGCGATGCTTCTTCTCGGGCCGCCAGCGGCGCTCCAGCACCTCATGAAGGTCCGCAGGCCAGGGCGCGGTCCGTGTCTTGCCGTTCTTGGGCGGTTTCAGTTCTCGTGTCTTACCGACACCTGACCATGCCCGACGAACCATAACCCGACCGACAGACGGGTCAATATCTCCATGCTGTAGGGCGAGCAGTTCCCCGGCTCGAAGTCCCGTCAGAGCTGCGACGAGCGCCATATCGGCGTAGAGCTGGTCCTTCTCGGCGAGCTTCACTAGGACGATCCGCAGTTCATCCGGCGTCAACGTCAGCACATCTCGTTCAACGCCTTTGGCCGGCTTGCGTGCTTTTAGAACGACATTGGCTTGTATCGCATCCATCTCAACGGCGTGATTCAACGCACGACTGAGCGCGCTCCGAGTTCCCATTAGAACCGTGTACGTAGTGCCATCCGCAGCCCACTTAGCTTGTGCGCGTTCAATATCCAGGCTCGTCAGCTCGTTGAGTCGAATCCTGCCCAGAGTCGGAATAATTCGTAGCCGATGATGCCCTCGGTAGTTCGCCGCCGTCTGCTGGCTCGCCAGTCCCCACAGAATTTCGTCCTCGTACTTCTCGATAAACCTCTGCAGGTGCATCGCCGCAAGATCGGAGCGGACGACTCCCCACTCACGTGCGATAAATTCCTCAGCCTCCCGCTTTGTCGGGAACTTCCGCTTCCGCTCCCCTACCGTCTTCTGCGCGATGGGATCCCAATTTGTCCAGCGCACCTGCCAAGACACCGCGCCCCCGGTGCGAACCTTCTTGGGCACCGGGGGCGCGTGACGCCGCCTCGGGTTAGGCGTCATTTGTCTGTAATCCGTCCTTTCACCTTATCGACCAGACAGCGCAGCAGTAATCGCAGCGCAACTGACGATAATCGAGCTCACACACCCCTTGACCATCCACCCAGCGCCCACAACCGGGGCATTGACTTTCCCGGCCCCACGTCGCTGCGCGACGTAGATCCGGCCAGAACTCCAGTGGTTGCGTCTCAATCTCAATCACCTCGTCCGGTTTACCCAGCGGGACAAGCGCTTGTTCGACCTCGACTTCCAGCTGTCCGCCGTTCTTCCCAGTTACGCGCAGCAAGAGATGATCGAAATCGAACCAAGTGCCGCAATCCGCGCACTGCATCACATCGCCGAGCTCACCCACAAGCGGTGCCTCGCGACCGCAGCCACAGATCGCCTTCGATTCGAGGCTCTTGACGATTGCAGATGAGACAAGCCGTTCAAGATCGTTCATGCCGAAACCCGCTCCGCAATGAACCGCTCGACGTCTTCAAGTCGGAAACGTCGTTCCCGCCCGCTCAGTAGCACGCAACGAAGTTGACGTTGTCGAGCCAAGTTATGGACCCGCCAGGTGCTGATCTGCAAAATCTCCGCCACACCGTCAGCAGTTAGCAGCGCTATCGGCGTCTGACTAACAACTTTCACCTTCATGTTCTCCTCCTAGCCGTGAGCGTTCGGTCGACGCTCGAACGCTAGACTATCAGATAGTTTTACAGTTCTATCTCATGAAGTCAGTTGAACCTACCTCGTTGCAGTAGACTGACCGCATGGAGGACTACGTGACCCGCAAGGAACTCGCGGAGAAGTTGCAGCTCTCAGGACCAGCGATCGACGCGCTTATCAGCACGGGCATCGTCAAGACGGCCCGTAGAGTCGGTCGAACAGTCGCCATCTCCGCCGAGGAAGCGACTCAGCTAGCAGCACGCGATTACATCGACGATGCCCAGCACCCCCCGATCCTCGTCGTCAAACTCGCCGCTGCCACGGAGGATGAAGCCGATCCAAGTCGCAAATGGCTCGGCTGGAACCCAGACGCAGCCCCAGACGATCCAGATCAAATTAAAGCCGTGAGCAAATACTGGCGAGTAAGACATCCCGAAATCTACGTCGGCGAACGACTCGCAGCAACTACCAGCGGTTTCCCTCATGCCATATACAAGATTAACGGCTATAAGAATGCCCCCGGAGGAACACGAGAGTTTGATCTAACAATCGATGACAGCGAAATCGGAAAGCAACTCACGAAGATGCGATTCAGACCAATTCAGGGCGGTGTCATCAATCTACTTTAGACGCTATAGTCGATAGCGAGAGTCTTCCTAGCCGAACCTCTCCGCCCCCTTCGCCTCTCCTACTCTTGGCGAAGGGGGCTCTCTTTCGCAGCATCGCAGCAAGTACTTCGATACGGTATGTTCGTGACATACCAACCTGACCCCCATCAGCAGGGACCACAGTCGAGTCCACAGTACCCCTCACCTGCACCGATCGGCTATCCACAGCAGGCACCGCAGGGAACACCGACCAACTACCACCCGTACCCGCCGCCACCTGGCTACCCGATACCAGCCCACCAACCCGCGAGCCAGGCTAAGGGTTACCTCATTTGGGCAGGAGCAATAGGGATAGCGTTTGCCGCGATAACATTCCTAATCGTCCTCCTCATACTGATCAGCGACCCCGAGATCAGCGCGATAGGCGAAACACGAGATACTTCTGGCGTAATATTCCTACTATCATTCGGCTACGCCGTCGGCGCATTAATACTCGGGATAGTCGTAGGCGCAGTCATTAAACTCATTATCAACGCTTCCCGACGCCAGCCCCGCCCAATAGCACCTCAACAGACTCCAACCCAGTACCAACACCCTCAGAACAGGTCATTCTAACCAGGCCCCCGCTTCCGAGTCTCAAGTCCTCAACCAGGTGACCTACCGCACCTCTCGCACTATCATCTTTGGCATGTCGCATCCGGGGCCCTACCAAAGTGCGGTACCACTCCCGTCACCACTCGAACAACCGGAGTTCGGGCTGCCTGGCGAAGGCCTGGTCTCGCATCAAGCCTTAAACGCGATGGACGAAGGTCCACTGCTCAAGGGCTTGGTCGGCGAGCAAAAATCCGCCGCACTCTTCAAGACTGAGATCACAAAGTACCAGGTCAAACACGTAATACAGATCGTGCATGGCCTGAGATTCCCCGGCACAGAGAGCGCCGACATCGATCATGCCCTCGTGTGCGGCGACCGCGTTCTACTGGTCGACAGCAAGTACTGGGCTCCCGACAGGTACCGCTGGTACGGAGAATCCATCCTTGCTGGCCCCGACGATGACCCCCGGCTCGTCCGCAGCAACTTCCTCACCGCATCACGGCGCTTTGCCAAGATCGTTGCACCAGCCTACGTAGCACCGATCATTCTCGTACATCGCAGCCGACCGGGCGACCTGTCCCTCGACAACACCCACCGCGGAGAACACCCCGAACTTTTCGCCGCCGATGAGGGATTCAAGACTCAAATCGCGTGGCTCCTACAAGGTATACCGATCGTGAACGGCACCGTCGATTGGACACTGTTTCAACAATGGCAGACCGCAACGATGACAAAAGTGCTGGAACAGAAGGATGGCACCCCTCAGGCTCAGCGAAAAGCAGCCCTAGAAGCACTCGCCGCACAGCAGGAGCAACAACGTCTACTAAGAGCACAGCGAAGTGAAGAACTCACCAGACAAGCGATAGAGTTTCGCGAGAACCGCCAACGTAAAAAGGCCGCGAAACGACGACAAGAACAGCAACGCATCGCTGCCAGCAAACAAGCGGAGCGAGATCGTCTTCAACGACAGATCCTCGAACAGCAGCGAGCTATCAACAACCAGCAACTACCGTTCTGGAAACAGCGTCGATGAACAAGACCAACCCCACCGCAGAAGTCGAGCAGATCCTCGAAGAGGGCGCCAAGATCGGGCAACAACTCGACATCCAACCCGGCGAAGACCCGACAGAAGAGCTTTACGACGACAACGGGCTACCCAGATAGCCCTGAGACGCCCGTGAACGAACAACCGGGAGTATCGCGTAGATCTACGAGAGCGAAGAAGCAGTGAGTCTCAGATGGACGCTGAGAGCGAATCTGTCGTCGGGTGTCGCTCTCCTCGAATCTCCGATACCCCGTCCGAACAGCCGTAGGCTAGCGCAGTACGAGAGCCCCGATTCTCGTAGGGGACAAGTCCCACGCGCACCCGACGACAGTCAGCCAGTGCCGGCGTCGACGGAGTCGAAGCTGTCACCGTCTCCGACGTCCAACCCAGGGGTAGTTCCCCTCCATCGCGATCAGGTCGCGAAGCGTCTCAGCCGAGATGCGGAGTCGCCGAGAGGGATTTCTGGCAGTGTCCACATAGCCCTGATGAACCCACCGATACAGAGTCGGTGCACCGATTCCCAACTTTAAAGCTGCCCGCTTGACTGAGTAGAACTCCGGTTCATCCATCGACTCACCAAGATCCGCAACGACGTCCGCAGGAATCTGGAGTTTTCCAGCAGGATTCCTGGACGTCTCGATCAGTCCGTCGTAGGCCCACCTGTAGAGGGTCGTGGTCGACACCCCGAGTTCGTTCGCCGCGAACGGGATCGAGTAGAAAGCAGGATCACTCATCAGCGCCCTCCAACAACCTAAGCAGCTGACGCTCATGTTCGCGCTGAATCGACTGATCCCGTTCCAACACTGCAGCTTCTGACACCTCTAGCGCGCCCAGAATACGCTTCGTGAACAGCTTAAACAGCGGATCAGGTTCCACACCCGCACCGACGTTGCCCTCGTCAGCCAACAACCCCGCACGAAACTTCCGGATCGGATCACCGGGAAGCTGACAGACCCCGACGCCGTTCTTGTATCCCTTGATCTCCGTCACCCACTCGGGCCCGAGATCATCGTGCAGCATATTCAGGGACTCGGTCGCCTCAACGCGGAACGAGATCCGGACAGCGAAGTTGCCGCGAGTATCCGTGTCAACGATCCGGGCAGAAGCCCTCTGGGTCATCAGGACAACCCTGAACGCCGCCTTGGCACCCTCAGCCGTGAGCCGAGCCAGCGCCGCCTCGATACGTGATCTCGTCTGGGCCCTCTTCCGTCCACCAACTGCGTCCTCTGCATCGGCAGCCTGGAGAACACCGGCATACTCCTCGATCACGATCATTCGAAGAGGCAGCTCAGGAGTCACCTCGGCCACCTTGTCCTGCCAGTTCTTCACCAAATCGGCGATCCGCAGGTCCATCTGCCGAACTTCCTCTTCCAGGAACATCGCCAGCTCAGTGAACCGCCCGTTACCCGTTGAGCCTGGATACGGTACGACAGAGTTCTCATCGAACGCCGAGAACGGCAGTGCGACAATCCCGGTCGGGTCCACAATCCGGCAGACCACGTTCCGCATCGACGCCACCTGGGCGAGGACCCCATACATGAAGGCAGTCTTACCGCCGCGAGTTGCGCCTTGAATGATCCAGTGACCGGCAGTCTCCATCAGGTTCACTGTCACCGGTTGGAGAGCCTTGTCGCAACCCAGGAACACCTTGTCCGTGTTCGCATCCAGACAGGAGTCAAACCGAACAGGGATCGTGGAGGTCATCACGTTGTCGCGGTACATCGTCAACTCCCAGCGCACCCGAGACTTCCTCACCCGACCGGATACCTCCTTGATCACGCCCGCTCCGTAACCGAGCCCGCGAGCGACAGCGTCCTCCGTCTCGATAGCATCCATCGTCGGAACAGCCAGAGCGGAGATGATCGCAGTGCAGGTCCGCTGAGACGCTCTCACCCACAACAGATCTGGCACACCGGTCTCGTTGGCAAGCAATCCGCAGTCCTTCGCGACGATAGGCCAACGCCACCAGACCGTGAGAATCTCATCACCACCGGCCATCCGGGCGAGCAGCAGAAGCAGGCCAGCTACGACGAGACAGGACATCCACCAGCTCGCGGGTGAATACGCATACCAGAAGGCCAACCCGACCAACGCGAGAGTGCCGGCCACCGCAGAGAGGAAGTAGGTCTTCACAGTCCGCTCGACAATGCCCTCTTCACCTGTCCGAGACCAGAATCCGGGCTTCTGCGGAGAAGTCATCGTGATACACCACTACTGGCGATAGACCTACCGCAGATCCGAAACTGCTCTCGAAGCTGGTCACCGTAATCAGTCCGGTAGATCCGATCCCCTCTGATCTCCACCCAACCACGACGCTCCGCATAGGCGCGACCAGCGTCGGCAACATCCTCACTGACATAACGATTCAGAGTGGACAGTGAAGTCACCGTATAGAGAGACAACATCACGTAGACAGCCCTACCGATGTCGGGTTGGTCCAGCCGTTCACTGGCCAACTCGTAGTGATCGCAGCAGCTATGTGCTTCATACTCCTGGAATAGCAACACTGTGGCTGCGTCAGAGAGAGAATCAGAAGAAGTCATCTCACAACCTCGATACCACGATGAGCCAGATTGGATACCAACACAGCCTCGAAGTCCACCATCTGATCGTCCAGCCACCACAACGGATCATCCTCGACAGCCGCCTCCACTGCCGCACTCGACCGTCGTTCCAGACTCCCAACTGTCGCAGTCCCAGGATCAAGCACGGTAATCCGCCACTCAAACACCGCCCGTGAGACGTCGCCTGTTCTGAAGTGTTCTACAACCTCCACCCAGAGAGAGAAATCCGATTGCGGATCGTCCGGCCGAATCCGACGAACCTCCACATCATGAAGCGACGAAACCACCTGCCGTAGCGCGACATCTCTCCGCCTCACTGTTCCACCTCGATTCCACGCTGACCGAGAGCCTGTCTCAGTCGCGCCCCGATCACGACCTGATCGTCTGGCAGGCGATACTCCCCGTCCTCGACCAGCCCTTCGATCGCAGAGAACAGCAAATTCTCCACGGACCGGACCGTGGTCTCCGATGCGTCCTCCAGCTCGACCTCCCATTCGAATACCGTTCTGTCGCCCGATCCCCCGGTGAGCACGATCTCCACGTCAAACAACGATGTTGGATCATCGGGGTCCTGCCTGGACACTGAAACATCCTGCACCGCAATACTCGCTTCGTCACTTCTGGTCATGTCCATCACCATTCTTCAGAAAGTCCGTTTCGAATTGTCCAGAGCGCACGAGCCAAACACTCCTAGCAAGTTTAAGTAAATGGTTAGAGAGATCCAGATCCATGCCTCGTCGAACTGATCTCTCTAAGCTATCCAAGCTACTTGCCATTGAATCGGATGGGTGTATATCTTCAAGCCGAACTTCCCAGTTCATCTTTCTCACCGAGTCGAACGCCGAGATCTTCACTTCAACAGACACATTCTCAATGCTTGCGTTCATACGTACGCCCTCGTCACTCATCTTTCGCTCCTATCCATTGTTCCAACACTGTTCTCAACCCTCTCGCCAGCACCGCGCGATGTTCCTCCAAAGTGAGACCGACCAGCACGTAGATCTGCTGGTTTGACGCATCACTGACAGCGAGCAGGCCAGCCCAGTTCCGCAGAAAGTGCTCAGCATGACTCGCGCAGAACTGCAGATTGACACCGTTGTCCTGCAGCAGCGGTACGCCATCCTCCCTAAGCCGGATCATGACGACCAGGTCGCCGTTATCATCAACTGACGCAGGCTCTTTGCAGCCCATCGCTGAACACTGATCACCGATCACGTCAATCACCTGCCATTGATTGACCAGCACCACAGGTCATCTCAGCCGCTGGAACACTCCGATCATCGTCACTCTGATCAGAGAGCCCGCATACGCGAAAGCGGTTATCCCGCAGGTCAACTGCAACCAGCACCAAGCGATCCTGAGCTGGCAGTCCGACCGCTCCGAGCTGTTTGATCCGAGTCAACATCGTCTGGGACACCCCGAGGCAGGTCTGCACCGAGTCATACGACGCCGGCTGTGAGATACCGACACCCCGATACACCACCACCTGAGTCGCATCAGACTTCGGATCAGCCGAACATGCGGGTATCGACACCACACCGTGATCGATCTGGGGAAGCTGCGCATCCGCACTGGAGTCGCCGCCACCTCCACCGCCGCCACGACAGGAGTGCAACACCAGCACGATCAGCACCAGAAAGATCAGCGCGACAGCTACTCTCAGTTTTGTCATCGCGACCGTCGCAGGATCAGATCACCGGTCGGTATGCCGAAGCTGTACTGCACTCCTTGATAGCCGAATCGGGTGTGATACAGCTCCGTCCGTGAGCCGAGGCGCCCATCCGGATCACCTGGATAGCCCGTCAGAACGACCCCGTTTCGACGGGAGTGAATCCGCAAGTGCGACAACGCACCGTTGGTCTGACGAATCATCAGCTCATCGCCCTGGATTCGTCCCCGCAGGTTTGCGCCGGGAAAAACACCGTAAGCGACAGCTTGGACCGTGTACACACCCTGATCCACGTCAGCGTGTGCGCTCCCAGGACCGAACGACACACCGATCAAAGACGCAGCGAGAGAAACGATTCCGATCCTGCTCCGTACTGCGAACCTCAGCTTGCCCATCGTTCTCCCCTCTCCTGAGTGACGAACTGATCCCGGTCCCAGAGCAGTAGTTCCGTCCGATACCGAGAGTCCGGATACTGCACAGCTGGAACAGCTTTCACCCGGCTCGCTCCCGAGCTCAGCCAGAGATCAATCGAGTGCTGCGCAGACGTGGCCACCATCCACCGACAACCGGTCAGTGTGAGAGCCGTGACAGCCTCCGCAGCGAGAAGAGGCGATACGACCAGATCAAGTGACCAGGCGGTCGACGCCTCCGCGACAAGAGCGCTGCCGACAATGCCCCGAAGAGCGACACGCACCTGAGTCGAGTCCGGCCAACAATGAGGTGCGAGAAGATCCTCGACAGGTAGGGCCCGGACAGAGAAGCCGCCCAGAGGTTTCCCACTCCGAGAAAGAGTGCAGAAGTGCAGGTCATCGAGACTGGACACGGTCAGGTCATCCAGCCAGGACAGCGCCTCCTCGCAACCCTGTGCCGCGTACGCCTGGTGAGCGAGACGACAGAACAGTTCCCACTCCGAGGGAGCCCTACCCGCGCGAAACCAGTGCACGTCGATCAGCCCACCGGATGAGCAGGTCATCTCGCCTCCTGCACGTCTCGGAGATCAAAGAAGTACCGGCCGGAGCGATACCGATCCGAGCGCAGGATCACCAGCTCACGGACAAACGCAGCGACCAGACCAGCGGCGACAGCAGCAGTGGGAGCGAACTGTGGAAAACCACTCCGACGAGCCTTCACTGCCTCGAGAAACTGGGACGAGCAGTGACGACCGAACAACTGCAGCTGAGCTTCACCCACTGACAGTGACGGAGACACCAGGTCATGGAATGGTTCCCAGTCAGGTTCTCGGGCATAGTCCTCGACATCGATCACCACCCGATCCCAGAGATCAGTCGCAGTGATGAGGCAGACGCCGTGCTCCTTCGCTGAGTGCCGCAACCACCACTTGACCGGGAACTGGTCCACCTCCTCGATCACGACACTGCTACCAGCGACAAACTCCTCCGCGTGGGCGAACTCCTCGATCCGATCCCGAACGGCAACCTCGACACCGAGCGCATCGAGATGGTGAGCGACGACATCTTCCTTGAGGCAGCCGATATCCTCGACAGTCGCGATGGGATGCCGATTCAAGTTGGACAGTTCAATCGCATCGCCGTCGCAGATCCGAAGCTCGCCAGCACCGACCAGGCCGAGTTGCAGAGCGATGCCGGCGCCGACACCCATACCGGCAATAGCGACCCGAGTCTCCCGCCAGCGCTGTTCCTCATCCGGCTGAATCATCGGATTGTGTCTCACAAGGCGTGCGCGCTCAACTGAGTTCATACTTCACAACCTTGTCGACAGCCAGCATGGTCAACCGACCAGTGCGAAGCGCATCAAGAGGAGTAGCCGAGAGAACAGCGGAATCCGTGAGCCACCACTCCGCTACCCCGAAGGGATCGTCACGAACACCAATCGCTCGATTCGCATACCGGACAGTCTCATTCATCCGGACAGTAGCCAGACCAAGCTGAAAGACCGGACAGACCAGATCATCCCCGCGTTGGAGCTGGATCAGGTCAGGCCAATCCGCCTCACCGACGTCGCACCGTCTGCGAACCTCATCGACCGACAGGCACTCCAACTGGCTGAGAATCCACCTACGAGTCTCAGCCTCACGCCGATCGTGATCAGAACTCACTTCGCCGAACCCTGGTCGAGCAGAGCTGAAGTCGAGTCCAAACCAAACTCATCGGCCAGAAGCGAGATGCCGTCGGCACGGAACCAGAAGTCCGACTCCGCGGCGTCACGACCATCTATCCTCTTCGTATGCTGAGCCCAGCTACCAGCAACGAGATTGTCAAGAACAACGTCACGGCCTTCGAACCGATCGAGCAGTTCTTCCTCGGTGACATCGTCAATACCGATCTTCACGTCGATCTGTGACGTTGTCCGTCCCGCCTTGGTGACGACCGTGACAACGAATGTGAACTTCCAGGCAAGCAGGCCGTCGCCCGTCGTCTTGTGAATAGGGACATCAAGCTTCTCACCCTCCTCGTACGTCTGAAGATCAGGATGGATATCAACCAAGACGAATCTACGAAACTTGGTAACATCCACCGGAACCATCTGGAGTGCCTTCGGCGCCATAGCTTTTCCTTTCGAACTACGTATCCGTCAGAGAGTGATCGGGATCAGGACCTGTAAGAACCTGATCGGATCATGCAGAGTCGCGAGCAGGAAGTTGATTACTTCCAGAGAGTCTGGCATTGCAGTATTTCCTCTCAAGAGATTTGTTTTTCTTCTCTTAATTGATTTTAGTAGCAATTAATACAATGTCCAGTACAATGAGAATTTGCGCCCTTGACTCACGCGACCACAGCCTTCCGTCGAGACTTCGCATATCGAATCACGGCATACTGATATCGATCGCCATACGGACGGTGCTGAAACAGCCTATGACAGATCCAGTCCTCTCCAATTAGAAGTTGTACGCCGTACGAGTCACACACCGCACGAAGCGAAGCCGAAATTGTGTCGGCAGAGGACAGCTCCGCGACCCGAAGAAGCTCCTCCTTCATCGAAAGTTGTTGATTCCGATTCAACTTCGACCATTCACTTGGCAACATTCCCGCGATGGAGTGCATCTTCACGACTTCATTCGGTACGTCGTCAGGCTGAGAGACAGACTCGTCATCGACCTTAGATTCCTTAACACCTAATTCCTCGCGAAGACCACGAGACCACGTGACCTGTCGCCTATCGTGCGTGACCTTCTCCCACTCACGCCAGATTGCGAGATCACGAGAGCGAGCGTCCTCATCGAAGTCACCTTCTTCGGATACGAGATCGGCCAGGACTTGGAATGGTGTTCGATTACCCTTTCTCGACCTTTTCTCGGAGCCACGCGCAACCTCTGATGGAATGTCCCACGACGAACTGATCTTCGACACATAGTCAGCCAAAGCTGTATTATCTACCTCGTCAGTTGAGCCAGCATGAAGATCAATCACCTGTAGATCTTGGCCTTTATGATCTGCATACCTTCCCTGAGCTTCAACCGCAGCAGACCACTCGCGCTGCAACTTCGTCCAATTTCGGAGAACCAGATCCTCGGCACCTTCATCTGGAACAAAGAGAACGATATGAAAGTGGGGGTGCCAGCCAGTTACTTCCGATACCGTCGCCTCGAATACACGAAGATCATGAATGCCGACCTTACGAAGGAGTTTCCATGTCTTCCTCTGCCTTAATGACCGCCATGCAGCCTGTAATCCGTCCCATAGCTGAGACAGCGAAACACCGAGATGGTGATGCATAGTCAACGTCATAAACAGGGCATGACCACCACGACGCGCATGAGCATCCAGAGCCTGCCGAATCTCGTCGGCACGAACCCGACCGATCTTGGGACCACAGGTAGGACAGGCCCATACCGAGGTACAGGTAGCCAGGCCCCTGAAGCCGGCAACCCGAGGACCACCTTGGACTGGCGTACCGACATCGATTGATACATCGCCTACAGCAACACGACCGCACTTCCGTACGCGCTCCAAGGTGGAGTTGCGATACAGGAACCGCATCATGTCTAGACGCTCAGCACGACGAGACCATCTCTCCTCGAGAACATCCATCTGGTTATCACCGGAGGAGTCCGGGATCCGGGATGACTCTTTAATTCGCGTAGTATCAAGTAGCCCGCTTCGCGGGCGGGGCTTCCGCCCCTTCCCGCTCGGAGGCGCTTCCGCTTCGCACGCGCCTCTCGCGGTTCGGGTCGTTCGCCCGCTTCGGTTCGATCCTTCGCCCATGCCGTTCGACAGGCCGAATCATGACTGGAGTGCTCTCAGCTCGGGTCCGAGTTCGAGTCCGAGTAGAAGCAACCGTGATGCTCTCTGCCCACGTCAGGCAACCGTGTGCAACCCAGATCAACCCAGATCACGCCTATAGGATCACGTTCCCAAGCTGAATACGCGGGTTCGATTCCCGTCATCGGCTCCGCAGGTCAGAGGGCATTTTCGCCCTCTGACCTTTTTCATTGGATAGGCGCTGCAACCAATCAGGGTTACGTCCACGCGCTCGAAGACCCGATCACACCGGTATGGCGCGACGGCCACAACGCCGCCGACCAGTACCTCCACCAGTTACCCGGACCCGTCGCGCCGGCACTACTCGCCGCGATCCTCGACGCCACACGGGACAAGGACGGCGGACCGCACTACGAGGCCGGATTCCGTGAGCGTCGTCGCGAAGCTCTCGACCCCAGATCCTGTCCGCTGACTTCCGTTCGCCCCGGACAGTTCAGCCGTGGCCGCGTCATGCGGCATCGAGCCCCTGAGCGCGCGTTGCCGATTCCCGACCTCGCGCCCGTCGTTCTCATACCGCTCGAAGCAAACCAGCGGGCAGCATGTAGCCCAGTCCTCACCCGTGCCGTGAGACCACCACTCTCGATGTCGCGAATTGCGAGCCGGTGTCACAGCGATACCGCCTACCCCTCGGGTCAGGTGGCAATCGGTCGTTGGTCCACGCGGTAAGTGCATGGTCCGTCGGTCGATTCCAGCGATGGGGTTCTGGCTTCTACCACCCTAATGATGTATTTGGCACCCTCCCACGGATGGATTACACCGTAGGTGCTGTTCCTGTCTCGTCGATTCACAGCAGGTAAAATCGGACATGAGGAGGTAACCGTGACACGACCACAACTCACAATGATCGCTGGTGCGATCCTCGCCGCCTTCGGAACCGGCGGAATGGTAGCGCGCGGCTCGTACACCGAAGCCGCTATCGTCGCCGCCGCGTGGCTGATCCTCGTCGGCCTGTTCTTCATCGTTCGCCCCCGGAATGACGCTGAAGCCTCGTAGCCCCAGAACGCAGAGAAGCGCCCCACCGAATCACTCAGAGCCAGTGGGGCACGCACACACCGCAACCGACCTTCGGCCGGCATCGTCTTCTGGTACCGGCGAAACCGGTCATTGACCACGCCCGTCTCGACGATCAGGCCGCGAGTGCCGGTGTCGATCTACGCGGCGGACGGCGGGGGCCCACCGAAAGGGGCCGCGGTTCCGCTGAACATGGACTCCGACTTGACGTTCCGCGGAACGCGACGACGGCGAAACGACCCGCGGAACGCCGGTGTTCAGGAACTCAGGCGTCGGGCGACGGTGCGGACGTCGTCGAGCGCGGCACGGATGAGAACATCCATCGCCCGCCCATCGTCCTCATCGATCCATTGCGCGAACGCCGAGTTGAATGCGGTGATGCCCATTTCGGCGGCGAGTCGGGCCGTCGTCTCGTCGACGCCGCGATCGCACAGCCCGGCGGTGAGAGCCGCGGTGAGTGTGGCCATCTTGAACAATTCCCGTTCCTGCAGTTCGGGATTCGCGTCGATCACGGTTTGTCGGCGTCGTGAGAACGGTTGGCGTTCCATGGTGAAGAACGCGGTCACCGCGGCTTCAAGGGCATCGCCCACCGCTTCGAGCGGGCCCACATCCGGTGTGACTGAGTCGAGCGCCGACATCGCGGCGTCCCGCAGCCCGGCACCGCCGTCGAAGAGCACTTCGCGTTTGTCGCCGAAGTGGCGGTAGAAGGTGCGCTCGGTGACCTCGGCGCGTTCGGCGATGTCGGCCACCGAGGTTTTGTCGAACCCGCGCTCGACGAACAGATCCAGGGCAGCGAGCATCAGCCGCTCCCGTGAACCGTCCGGCCATCGTCCCATGTGACGATGATAGGTGATGACAGGTTCTGACATCACGGGTAAGGTCTGTGATGTCAGACCATGACATCACTCACCACAGGAGTCTTCCATGCGGGTATTCATCACCGGCGCTTCCGGCCACGTCGCGTCGGCACTCATCCCAGAACTTGTTTCCGCTGGACACCAGGTTGCCGGGTTGGCGCGCTCGGACGAAGCAGCCGAGGTGGTCGCCGCACGAGGGGCTCAGGTGGTGCGCGGTGACCTCGGCGATCTCGACGTCCTCCGCGGTGCCGCGGCAGCCGCCGACGGTGTCGTCCACCTTGCGTTCCGGCATGACCTGATGCAGGTTGGCGACATGGCCGGAGCCGCCGACGCCGACCTGGCCGCGGTGAACGCGATCGCCGACGAACTGACCGGAACGGGCAAGGCGCTGGTCGGAACCTCCGGCACCGCGATGCTCGCGTTGATGGGGATCACCGGACGGCCCGGGCTCGAGTCGGACGCCTTCGACGGCGGCCCTCGTATCGACACCGAGAACCTGATCATCGGTCTGGCGGACAAGGGAGTTCGGTCATCGATCGTCCGGCTGCCGCCGACCGTGCACAGCGACCTCGACCACCACGGCTTCGTCCCCGGACTGATCGGTTTCGCGCGCCAGAATGGTGCGGCCGGCTACCTCGGCGACGGCGCCAACCGGTGGCCTGCGGTGCACACCCGCGACGCTGCGCGCCTTTATCGGCTCGCGGTGGAATCGGCCCCGGCGGGAACGCGCCTGCACGCGGTCGCCGACGACGGGGTGCCGTTCCGTGACATCGCGGCTGCGATCGGACGCGGGCTCGACCTCCCGGTGAAGTCGGTGGGACCCGACGACGCTCCGCAGATGTTCGGTTATCTCGCCGGGTTCGTCGGGGTGGACAACATGACCTCGTCGTCGGCGACTCGCGCGTTGCTGAGCTGGGAGCCGACCGAGCCGGGTCTCCTCGAGGATCTCGGTCAGCCACACTACTTCGCCTGAGCCAGCTCGATCCGAGTACCGCTTTCGCCGAAGCAACACGCTCCCAAGCCGAGTACATCCTCGGCTCCGGCACGCGCGATTCATGCGCTACTGCCACCCCGACATCGCGCAAAACATACCGCCCGGTTTGTTAAAACCTACCGGTTGGTTTATTCTCGACTCGTGAGTCCAGCCGAACCATCGACCGCCAAAGGTGCCGCCACCCGCGCCCACCTGTTGACGGTCGCTGCCCAGCGCTTCGCCGAGAACGGTTACAGCTCAACCAAGTTCGCCGACCTCATCGCAGCATCGGGACTCACCAAGGGGGCCTTCTACTTCTACTTCCGGTCGAAGGCCGAGCTCGCGCGAGCGGTTGTCGACCATCAGGAAAAGCTGTGGATCGAGGCCGTGCAGACCCGAGTACTCGCTCAGTCGACGCCGGTGCTGCAACTCATGGAGGTGATCCCGGCCATGCTGAATCACCTCCAGAACGACCCGGGCGCATGGAGCGTCATCCGTCTGGTTCGTGAGCTCGCCGGCGAGGACACCGACTTCGTCAAACCCGTGGACGCGTGGATCGCGCTCGTCGCCAACATCATTCGCGAGGGGCAAGACGCAGAACAGATCCGCACCGACATCGATCCCGACGCCCTCGCCGCAGTACTCGTGGGCGCGTTCGACGGCATCAAGACACTCGTCGACGCGGGGGCCGCCGACAGTCGGGATCGAGATCTGGCTCGCTACACCGACATCCTCATGATGCTGGCCGCCTCCGGCCTCGACATCAGACCCGACAGGGACATCAAACCCGACAGGACGTGATCACCATGGAATATCGCAATATCACCACACTCATCACCGGCGCCAGTGGCGGAATCGGCGAAGAGTTCGCCAGAACGCTTGCGGCCAAGGGCGCCAACGTCATTCTGGTGGCGCGCAGCGTTGACAAGCTCACTGCCCTCGCCGACGAACTGCGCAACACGCACGGGATCCGCGCCGACGTGATCGGGTCGGACCTGTCCGTGCCCGGCGCCGCGACTTCGCTTGTCGCCGAGGTCGACAAGCTCGGCGTCGACGTCGATTTCCTGATCAACAACGCGGGATTCGGCACCCACGGCGATCTGGCCGACGCCGACCCCGACCGGATCCGCGACGAGGTCGCCCTCAACGTTTCCGCTCTCACCGACCTCACCACCGTCTATCTGCAGCGCATGACGGCCCGCAAGACCGGCTCGATCATCAACGTCGCGAGCACCGCCGCCTTCCAGCCGGTACCGCACATGGCCGTCTACGCAGCGACCAAGGCCTACGTGCTCTCGCTCAGCGAAGCACTGTGGTGGGAGGCCAAGCGCGACGGAGTCCGCGTGCTCGCCCTCTGCCCGGGTGCCACCGACACCGCGTTCTTCGACGTCGCAGGCTCCGACGATGCGGCGGTCGGCACGCGACGCAGCACCCGGCAGGTCGTCGACACCGCGCTTTCGGCACTCGAGGCCGGCAAGCCCAGCGTCGTCGACGGGGCGTTCAACAAGCTCAGTGCGGGCTCCAGTCGATTCGCGCCACGGCGACTGGTGGTGGCCGTCGCCGAACGTGCGGTGCGGTCGCGGTGAAACCCCCTACCCGATCGACGCGAAACAGCGCCCGATCGATGTAAAACAGCGCCCGATCGACGCAGATGAGCGCACGGTCGACGCCGAGGCGAGCCAGCCGCTCAGCCCTGAGGCCCTCGATGTAGCTGCCGCTGCCCTACCGCCAGCCTGGAGGCACGATGGACACACCACACCGTCCAGAACGCCGAGCACACCGCCAACGTCAGCAATTCGCTTGTCAGCCACCACAATCGGCCGCCATCGACGGTGTTGGACGGGTCTTGGACGATGAGGACGGCAGCTCCCACGCCCAACGCTGCCACCACACCCGACGGCCAGGCGGCGCGTGCCTCGAGATGATGCTTCTCCTCGATGACCGCGGCCGCGCGCACCTCCCTGCCCGACACGGCGGCGTCGTCGTCGAGATCCGCCAGTGCGACGAAGAGGTCGGGGTCGCGCCGCACCTGCGCTGACCGTCGATACGACAGCACCCACCCGCCCACCGCAACAACGGCGACGAGGAGTGAGAGGTAGACCACAACCCAGGCTAACCCTCATGCGGCGCCGGGGCGCGATGAATTCGGCCACCGCGTCGGGTCTACCTGTCTGACCCTGTCCGGAACAGGACACCGCACAACCGCAGGAGACCTCCGATGCACAACATGCTGTTCCTGAACCTGCCCGTCGACGATCTCGCCCGCTCGCGGAAATTCTTCACCGACCTCGGCTACACCATCAACGAGAAGTTCTCCGACGAGAACGCGATCACCGTGGTCCTCGGCGAGAGCTTCGTCGCCATGCTCCTCACACGCGACTTCTTCGGCTCCTTCCATCCCGCGACCACCGCCGATGCCACGACCACCAAGGAGTGCATCATCTGCCTTGACGCCGAGTCCCGCGACGCCGTCGACGCCTTGGTCGACCGGGCGATCGCAGCCGGCGCCAAGCCGGGTGACACCGAGGATCACGGCTTCATGTACGGCCGCAGTTTCGACGACCCCGACGGCCACTCGTGGCAGATCGCGTGGATGGATCCGGCTGTCATGCAGGGCGATACGGCCGAGTCCTGAGCACGGGGTCGGGTGCGCCGAGATGCACCGCGAGCATCCGCCGCACCGACTCGGGCCACGCGAACGCGGCGGCCCGCTGCCGAGCAGCCCGTTCACGCTGCGCACGCGGCACCGTCAACACCCGCTCGATCGCGGAAGCGAAAGCGGCACCGGTGTTCTCGGCGACCGCACCGCAGGTGTCGTCGACGAGTTCGTTGACCGCGGACGAGCGGGAGGCGACGACGGGCGTCCCCGACGCGAGCGATTCGAGTGCGGCCAGGCAGAAGGTTTCGTGCGGACCGGGCGCCAACGAGACGTCGGTGCTGGCCAACAACGCCGCCACCTGCCCGCGATCGGGGACGTGACCGAGGAAGGTCACCGGTAAGCCGCGACCACGTGCGCTGTGCTGCAACGCCGTTCGCATCGGCCCGTCCCCGGCGACGACGAGATGCGCGGGTATCCCGGCGCGGTCGAGTCGGGCCACCGCGGCGATGCTGCGGTCGGCGCGCTTCTCCACCGACAGCCGCCCGCAGTGCACCAGCAACGCGGCATTCGGTTCGGTCCACCGCTGATGCAGTTCGGGATCGAGCCGACGCGGATCGAACAGGTCGAGGTCGACGCCGAGCGGTACGCGAACGAGGTTGTGCGCACCGATCTTCTCGAACTCGGTGGCGGCAAAAGCGGTGGTGCACACCACGGCGTCATAGGTGTCCGCGGTGGCACGGTTGGCGCGGTCGGCGAGCGCCCTCGCCGCGACGGCCGGCAGCATCAGGCCGAGGAGTCGGTCGAGTCGCTCGTGCGACACCATCGTCGAGTGGATGCCACGACGTCGGGCCCAATTTCCGAAGCCGCGCAACGTGAGTCGGTCCGACACCTCGATGGCGTCCGGTCGCAGCGTCGCAAGAATGTCGGCCACACGTCGTGGTGGGGCCAGCCGGTAGCCGCCGGCGAACGGCACCCGCGGTGCGGGTACCGACACCTTCGCGACGCCGGATGGCAGCACCTCTTCGGCATATCGTGCGCCGGGCACGATCAGCACCACCTGGTGTCCGGCGCCGACGTAACCCGCACCCCACCGGTCGACGGCGGTCCGTAGTCCACCGGATCGCTCTCCGTAGAAGTTCGCGAGTTGCACGATGCGCATGAGCCCAGTGAGCCGTGCGCGTGTGAACACCGCGCCATCAGCCGCCGACCTGCATGTGAACCGCACGAGTACGTGCCGGCGACGCCGCCGCTCAGGCCTCGGGACGGTCCCGGCGCAGCAGGTCGCCGACGTCCGGCACGTCACGAACCGCGGGCGACGTCGGCTCGAAATACTCTGCGCGGCCCACATGATGGGCGGCGGCCACCCACGCCGACGGCATCGATTCGATCCTGGTGTTCAGCGCGCGCACGTTGGCGTTGTAGAGCCGACGTGCGGCGGCGATCCGGTCCTCGGTGTCGGCAAGTTCACGCCGCAGCGCGTCGTATCCACGCACCGCCTGCACCTGCGGGTACTGCTCGGCCAGCGCCTGCATCCGGGTCAGCGAGGTGCTCAACGACTCCTCGGCTGCGGCGACAGCGACGACGTCGGCGTCGTCGCGCGCCGTCAACCGTTGTGCGTCGGTGCGGGCACGCGTGACCGACTCGAGCACTCCCTGTTCGAATGATGCCGCCTGACGCACGGCCGCAACGAGATTGGGTACGAGGTCATGGCGGCGCTGCAACTCGACGTCAACCTGCTTCCACGACTCGGCCACGAGGTTGCGCAGTCGAACGAAAGCGTTGAACGCCGACAGGTACCACAGCCCGACACCTGCGAGGACGACCACGACGACGATCACCACGATCCAGGTACTCACGACACGCTCCGCTCACCCGGACTGGCTGACACCCCGAAGTCGGTCCAGATGAATCTCGGGATCCCGTCGGCGATCAGCGCCATCGCGGCGAACACCTCCGAGATCTGGTGTGGCCGATTCCCGAGGGTCGTCACGGCGACCAGGCTGTCGCCGACGATCTCGAACTTCGTCATGATCACCGCGCCGCTGGTGCGGCCCAGTTCGGTGAGGCGCTCGATGGTGCGTGGCGTGAACACCGCGTGCGCGAAGGCCGGATTCGTCGAGTAGACGCTGAATCTCTCGTTGAAGTCCGCCGATTCGAACAGCACGCGTTCTCCGGTGGTGGTGTCGATGGTGACGCCCATCGTCAGTCGCGGCAGCGCCGCAGGCAACCCGAGGGTGAACACGTTGCGGTAGTGCGTCGTCAGATTCACCCGGTTGTTGTTGAGCCAGGTGTAGTGAAAGTACGTCGCCGGATACTCGCCGATGCGACCGGTCATCGCGTCGCTCACCCGCTTGCGTCGGGCCCGCCCGACGGAGAACGGTGTGAAGTCCCACGGCGGTAACGGCCACCCGGACTCGGGAAGATGGTGAAAACCATTGGCGGACGCCCACTCCCGAACCCACCGCCGGCGCGCACACTTGATGATCACCCCGGACGGCACGAAGGCCAGAATCGGGGTGCCCAGCAGGAGAACCCACAACAGGGGCCGTCCGTGACCCTGCCACCACCACACGTGAAAGGCGGTAAGCGCGAGAAAGGTCAGCGCCGACAACGTATTCAGGAACCACGTGCGTGACCACCAGGGACCCGAGACGGGCCCACCCGCGCGAGCCCCGTGGCGCCAGTCGTCGATCCCGATCATGGCGAACACGCTAGTCCAGGAGATCCCGTGATCACCGATCGGAGCGGCCCGCCGGTCATTCGGTCGGCTGCTTCCCCGCGATGACTTCTGGGCGCCCAGCAAGTCAGCATTCGAGACAACAGGATCAACAGCAGTGGAGGGTGACCGATGGGTTCTCGGCGCGAGATATGGCCGGTCGTGCACGCCGAACGCCGACGGCTCGTCGATGCACTCGAGAACGTCGACGAGGACGCCTGGGCCACACCGTCGCTGTGCCCGGGTTGGGATGTCCACGACGTGCTGGCCCATCTGGTCGACGGTGCCCGCACCACACGGACCGCCTTCGTGTGCCGGATGATGCGCTCACGCTTCGATTTCGACGCCGACAACGACCGCGGGATCGTCTCGGCGAAGGCTCCGGACCCGCGTGAGACCCTTGCCCGTCTGGCACGGTCGGCGCAGCTGCGCCGCACCCCGCCGGCGGCACCGGCGACGCGGCTCGTCGAGGTGTTCGTCCATGGTGAGGACATTCGCCGCCCTCTCGGTATCGACGCCGACCTCCCCGTCAAGCACGTGATGACCGCGCTGGTCCACCAGACACGCACCCGCGTCGCCTGGGGAGGCGGGCGCGAGCGGGTGAACGGGCTGCACCTCGTGGTCACCGACGCCGAGATGCTCTACGGCGAGGGGCCCACGGTGCGTGGTCGGGCGATCGATCTCTTGCTCGCGGTGTCGGGACGACCGGTCGCCGACGGGGCTCTCACCGGGCCGGGCGCCGCACGGCTCCGGACTTACGCCGTCGCCCACTGAACCACGTTCGGACGTCAGTGAAGATCGGCCCCATCGGGCAGACCCGACATCGGCGATGTACGTAATGTCCGAATCTTCCTGATCTGCAGAACCTTTCGGCGAACTTGTAACCCACTTCACACCGATCCGACGAGCGATCTGACGGGTACTTCGCTTAGAGTAACTAAGTAATTAGTTACCCAAGGTCAACTATCAATCCGTTCGGTGGTGAGTCATGGACGAGATGTCCGGCGCAGCGTCCGTCGCGACCCTCAGCGACGCGGCCGCGATCCATCGCGACCTCATCCGGATCGGACGGGCCATCCGCGCCCGGTCCGACGCCGGACCGTTGTCGCCGGGTCAGCTGTCGGCGTTGTGGACGATCGCGCAGAACGCCCCGATCCGCGCCACCGAACTCGCCACGCGGGAGTCGGTGGCCGGCCCGACCATGTCACGGGTCGTCGCGTGCCTCGAGCAATCCGGCATGGTCACCCGCACCACCGATCCGCACGACGGCCGCGTCAGCCTACTGACCCCCACAGCCACCGGCTACCAGTACATGCGCGGTGCCACCTCGCGGAAGTCGGACCTGTTCGAGGAGGCACTCGACCGCCTCGAACCCGCCGACCGCCTCGCGGTCACCCGCTCGATGCGACTGCTCGCCGACACCGTCTGCGAGCTCGACCACCCGTCCACAGCCCCACACACTGCAGAGGAAGGAGCCTGATGGAACCCGCCATCAACGGTCACGGAGGTTCAGGCCTCAACAATTCGGGTCGCGGCGACTCGGTTGTCGGCCTGATCCAGGGCGTGGTCCACCGCCCGGACGGCGGCCCGATCGCCGATGCCACCGTCACCGTCATCGATCCCGGCGGCAGCCAGGCCGCCCGTACCATCGCCGGTGCCGACGGCACCTTCGGTGTGCGGGTCGCCGGCGCCGGCCACTACGTGCTCGCCGTCTCTGCGGCCGGCCACGAGCCGGCCGCGGTCACCGTCACCGTGGGGACCGCCCCGGTCGACACCGAGATCATCCTCGCGTCGATGGGGACCCTCGCGGGCATCGTGACCACCTCGGCCACCGGCGAGCCGGTCGCCCGCGCGACCATCGCCATCGCCGACCGCACCGGTCAGGTCGTGGCGACCACGGTCACCGACGGTGCCGGCCACTGGCAGATCGGCGGGCTCGGCGACGACACTCTCACCGTCATCGTCACCGCTGCAGGCTGCGATCCGGTCGCCGAGACCGTGCACCTCGCCGACGGCGAGATCACCACCGTGCTGCGCACCGCAGCCGAACTCACCGGCGTGATCACCGACGGCACCACCGGCGCCGGGACCCCCGTGGGGCACAGCCAGGTGGCACTGCTCAACGACGCCGGGGAGATGGCCGCGAGCACCCTCACCGACGAGGTGGGCCGCTACCTGTTCGCCAACCTCACCCCGGGTGACTACACCGTCGTCGCCAACGGCTACGCACCCGTGGCTGCCACCATCGACGTCGCGGCGGGTCGCGTCGCCAACCACGAATTCGTCTTGGGCGCAAGGGGGCAGGCATGAACGCCACCATCACCGCACGCGTCGTCAGTACCGCCGGACGGCCGGTTCGCGACGCCATCATGACGATCATGTCCGACGCCGGCGCGCAGCAGGCCGTCGCCCGCTCCGACGACAACGGCACCGCGGTCGCCGACGACCTCGGCACCGGGACCTACACCGTGGTCATCGCCGCCGAGGGCTACCAGCCGACCGCGCGGGTGGCCGTGGTGGCCGGCGCCGGGACCGTCAGTCTCGGCGAGATCACCGCGGTACGCGCAGGCGACGCACCCACCCCGAGTACCGGCCACTGGGAGATCGACCCGGGACACTCGTTGCTCGAGATCAGCGTGCGCCACTTCGGGATCTCCACCATCCGTGGACGTTTCACCGATTTCACCGGGCACATCGAGGTCCCCGAATCGGTCGAGCAGTCCTCGGTGTTCGCCGAGATCAAGACCGCCAGCATCGACACCGACAACCGGACGCGTGACGAGCATCTGCGTTCGGATGCGTTCTTCGACGTCGAGAGCTTCCCGGTCGCCACCTTCGCCGCCTCCGGCGTCCGGCCGCGTGGTGACGACACCTGGACCCTGGCCGGCACGCTGACGCTGCGCGGGCATGCGGTTCCGGTCGAGCTGGAACTGAGCTATCAGGGCGAGGTCGACGATCCCTGGGGTGGCCGTCGTGCCGCCTTCGGTGCGACGGGAACGTTGCACCGCAACGACTTCGGGATCAGCTTCGACGACACGCTCATCAGCGGTGTGGCCCAGATCGGCGGCACCGCACGGATTTCCCTCGAGGTCGAGGCGGTCCGGACCGACGGATGACTCCGTCACCCCCGTTGTTCGCGGACACGGTCAGCGCCGACCGCACAGAATTGACATATTGATCTGAAAGGCAGGACATGTCGAATACCGCAGTCGCCGAGACCGGCGCCGCTGCCGGACCGCCACGCCGGTCCCGGCAGCGCTCGCTGGAGGAGC
>NZ_BAEI01000043.1 GCF_000241325.1 Gordonia polyisoprenivorans NBRC 16320 = JCM 10675
GGCATCCAGTCCGGCGCGTAGGACTGCTTCCAACGCATCATGGTTGCGTTGCACTTGATCGCGATGATCGCGGGCCGCCGCGGCCGCCACCTGTTCGGGGTCGGCGTCTTCCCGACTGCCGGTGGGGGAGTCGGGGTCGGCGGGGTTGTTCATTCCTGGGGCTGCCCACGCGGCGAGTACTGCTTCGAGGTGCGCGGTGAGGGTGGGGGTCATCTGCCCGGACAGGCCGCTCATTTTTTGGGCGTCTTGGCGGCCGATGCGGATCTGCCGGCGGCGTTGCCGGTCGGTGTCGTCGGTCAGTTGGCCGTCGGGGTCGAGGTGCGCCAACACCCGTGCCCCCAAAATCCGGAGATCGGAGGGGGTGTGGGTGCGGGCGTAGCGGGCCATCGTCTCCTCGGCCGACATTTTCTCGTCGAACGGCACTGCCGCGGGGATGCGGTCCAGCACGTCGATCACCACCGCCGCATGCGACGAGCCGGCCGCCCCAGACGCCATCGCTTCGGCCAACGCCGGATACTTGGGGGCGGCGACCTCACCGGTAAAGGTGTGGAAGGTGGCGGTCGCTTTCAGTTGTTTCCACCGCCGCCACGGTTCCGACACACGCAACAAGCCGATCATGGCGTCGGTGATCGACCCGAACCCGTATTCGCGGGCCAAATGGCGGTCGGAGAATTCCACGATCTGCCGATCACCTTGGACGGTGATGCGGGTGATCAACTGTTCGGTGGACTGGGCGACGGTGACCAGGTCGTCGTTGGACAGCCCGGTCAAATCATCGGTGGCCAGCGAATCAACCACGCGGTGGGCGAGGGCGAGTTTCTGGGTGGTCGACAAACCGGACACGTCGGGTAACGCGGTGTCGACCATGATTGTCACCCCCCTGGCGATAGCGAACACGTGTTTGTGTGTTGTTGTGTTCGAGTGTATGCCGGGTTTGTCGGGTTGGCGAGAGGTTGTCGAAAGTTTTTTCGGGTGAGTCTTCGTTGGGTTCCAGCGTCGGTTCGGCTCGGTCTCGAGGCTCGGCGCCTGGGGCGCCTCGCACCTCGACCACCGATGAACGGCTCGGCGCCTGGGGCGCCTCGCACCTCGACCACCGATCGGAAAGGGCTCGACGGGAAGGCGGAAGAGCGCCCTTACCACCGTGGGGACGGTTCACTCACCTCCAGAACCCGCGCTCCTCCAGGAGTGCCACCGCACGATGACCGCCGCGGAGGAAGTGGCCTTCGGTCAACGTGCGCGCCATACCCGGCGAGCGGCCGGCGAGTGCATCGACGATCTCGCGATGATCCCGCAAGGACGACGCGACCGAGTCCGGGTGGGAGTCGAAGAAGCCGGATGGGATTGCCCCACTGAGGAGTTTGAGCTCGGCGATCAGGCGCCGTGAGCGGGTGCCGAGGTTGATCAGCCGATGAAAGCGGAAGTTGAGGCGCTCGATCTCGAGGAGATCGGTCGTCTCCTCCATCTCGGTCGCCAACACACGCAGCTCGTCGAGGTCGGCGTCGGACAGAGTCGCCGACGCACGTTCGGCGGCCAGCCCGGAGATCACGCCGAGCATCCAGTAGTGATCGCGAATGTCCTCGCGGGACAGGTCGGCCACAAAGGCGCCGCGCCGCGGAATCGTCTCGATGATCCCCTCCCCGCTGAGTGAGATCAGCGCCTCACGCACCGGCAGTTTGCTCATCCCGAGAGATTCGGCGACCGCATCCTGATCGACCTTGGTTCCCGGCCGCATCTCGCCGGCGAAGACCATGCGGCGGATCTCCTGGGCCGCGATCTGCTTGAGCACCGACGATGCCGCCTCGACCGATCGACCACCCACGGGCTGTGCCACCACTGCCTCCTCGACTCGCATCAACGCGCAGAGATTATCAAACTCAACTATCACTCACCCGCTATGCAAGCCATAGCCTGGACATATAGCTCGGATGGTTGGCACAGCCTCACAGATTTGATAATTTCGATCGTATGGCTCCACCCGCACAGCAGCACACTCCCGCCGTCAGCGCGGACGACTTCGAGCAGATCCGCTCGGTGGTCCACGACTTCATCCGCACCAAGGTCGTGCCGCGCGAGAACGAGATCGCCGAGACCAACGCCATCCCCGACGACCTGCGCGCCCAAGCAGCCGAGATGGGCCTGTTCGGGTACGCGATCCCCGAGGAATGGGGTGGCCTCGGCCTCGATCTCACCCAGGACGTCGAGCTGGCGATGGAGTTCGGCTACACGACGCTCGCTCTGCGGTCGATGTTCGGCACCAACAACGGCATCGCCGGGCAGGTGTTGGTGAACTTCGGGACCGACGAGCAGAAGAAGGAGTGGCTCGAGCGCATCGCTTCCGGCGACGTCGTCGCCTCCTTCGCTCTCACCGAGCCCGGCGCCGGCTCGAATCCCGCCGGCCTGCGCACCAAGGCGACGCTCGACGGCGACCAGTGGGTGATCGACGGGCAGAAGCGTTTCATCACCAACGCACCGATCGCCGACCTGTTCGTCGTGTTCGCCAGAACCCAGCGCCGGGAGCGAAGCGAGCGGGCTGAATCAGAACAGTCCGCAGAAGGCAAGAACACAGGTATTGCCGTATTCCTGGTTCCTGCCGACACCCCAGGGGTCGAGGTCGGAGTCAAGGACAAGAAGATGGGCCAGGAGGGGGCGTGGACCGCCGACGTCAGCTTCGACGGCGTGCGTGTGCCCACTTCGGCGCTCGTCGGCGGTGATGAGGAGACCGGATATCGCGCCGCGATGACCTCCCTGGCGCGAGGTCGGGTGCATATCGCTGCGCTCGCGGTCGGGCAGGCACAACGTGCCCTCGATGAGTCGGTTGAGTACGCGGCCAATGCCACCCAGGGCGGAAAGCCCATCGGCTCTTTCCAATTGGTGCAGGCCATGCTCGCCGACCAGCAGACCGGGGTGATGGCCGGGCGCGCACTCGTACGTGACGCCGCGCTCAAATACGTCACCGGCGAGGACCGACGGACCGCACCATCGGTGGCCAAGCTCTACTGCACCGAGATGGTCGGCAAGGTCGCCGATCTCGCGGTGCAGGTCCACGGCGGCACCGGTTACATGCGCGAGGTTCCGGTGGAGCGGATCTACCGCGACGTCCGCCTGCTCCGGCTTTACGAAGGCACCAGCGAGATCCAGCGACTCATCATCGGCGGCAACCTCATTCGCGCCGCGAGCAAATAGCTCGCCACACCCACGTCATCCCAGCACACTCACATGACAGGATCGCCATGCCCGGACCGCTCTTGAAGGACCAGACCGCCGTGATCACCGGTGCCGCACAGGGTATCGGCTTCGCCATCGCGCAGTTGTTCGTCGATGAAGGCGCCCACGTCGTCATCGGTGACATCAATGCCGAGGCCGCGCAGAAAGCCGCCACCGAACTCGGCGGAGCCGGTATGGCCGTCGGCGTGGCGTGCGACGTGACCCGCGGCGACGACGTGGACGCGCTACTCGCAGCTGCGGCAGAACATTTCGGACCCGTCGACGTGATGGTCAACAACGCGGGCATCACCCGGGACGCCACCATGCGCAACATGACCGAAGAGCAATTCGACCAGGTCATCAACGTCCACCTCAAGGGCACCTGGAACGGCACCCGCAAGGCGGCGGCGATCATGCGCGAACGCAAGAGCGGCGCCATCGTCAACCTCTCGTCCCTGTCGGGCAAGGTCGGCATGGTCGGACAGACCAACTATTCGGCAGCCAAGGCCGGCATCGTCGGCATGACCAAGGCTGCCGCGAAAGAGCTTGCGCACCATGGGGTACGGGTCAACGCCATCCAGCCGGGACTCATCCGCTCGGCGATGACCGAGGCGATGCCGCAGAAGGCGTGGGATCAGAAGATGGCAGAAATCCCGATGGGACGGGCCGGTGAGGTCAGCGAGGTCGCCACGGTCGCACTGTTTCTCGCGACTCACCTGTCCTCCTACATGACCGGCACGGTCATGGAGGTCACCGGCGGACGGTTCATGTGACATGAGCAGCAACCGGTTACGACGCGTTTCCGTCGAGGCGGTGTGACATGCCGACCGAACATTCCCGGCCACTCGCCGGTATTCGAGTGGTCGAGGTATCGAGCTTTGTCGCCTCCCCTCTGTGTGGGCTGACCCTCTCGCAACTGGGCGCAGAGGTCATCCGGGTCGATCCGATCGGCGGCGCCGCCGACGTGAATCGTTGGCCGCTCACCGACGACGGCACCACCTCCATCTACTGGACGGGTCTCAACAAGGGCAAGAAGTCGGTCACCGCCGATCTGCGTTCTGCCGAAGGTCAGCGGCTGGTCCAACGCCTCGTCACCGAATCCGGTCCCGGCGGCGGCATTCTCGTCACCAACTCCGGCGGCCGGGAGTGGATGAGCCACAACACCCTTGCCGGGCTCCGCCCCGACGTCATCCTCCTGGAGCTGCTCGGCGGTTCCGACGGCTCCCCCGCCGTCGACTACACCGTCAATGCGGGGCTGGGATTTCCACAGATCACCGGCCCCGTCGACCATGACGGCCCCGTCAATCACGTGCTACCCGCCTGGGATGTGGTCTGCGGCCTTTATGCGGCGCTGGCCGTCACCGCCGCGGTGCGTCGGCGCGAGCAGACCGGCCAGGGCGCGTCGATCCGCCTGCCGTTGGAGGACACCGCACTGTCGATCGCCAGCACCCTGGGCTATCTGACCGAACCGCAGGTCAACGCACACTCACGCCCGGCGACCGGCAACGACGTGTACGGCACCTACGGTACCGACGTCGTCACCGCCGACGGCGACCGCTTCATGCTCGTCGCACTGACACCGCGACATTTCCGGGATCTGGTTCGTATCACCGGAACCGAGTCCGTCATCGCCTCGCTTGAGCAGGCGCTCGACGCGGACTTCTCCTGTGAAGCCGACCGCTACACCCATCGCAGCGTGCTGAATGCGTTGTTCGGCAAGTGGTTCGCCGAACACTCCACCGATGAGGCGGCCACCGCTCTCGACGGGTCGTCGGTGCTCTCGCAGCGCTACCGCAGCTTCGACGAGGTGGTCAGATCGGGAGCACTCACCGACAACCCGCTGTTTGCCGAACTCACTCAGGCCGGCCTCGGGACCTACCTCGCGGCCGGACATCCGGCGTCGTTCGACGGCGAACACTACTTCACCGGTCCGGCGGCGCAATTGGGAGCGGATACGCCTGCAGCGGAATAGGATCGGCTTCCTTGATCCGGCGCGTAACCGCTCTCACAGAGAGTGCCGCACCAGGAACTCCTCGATCGCCCCGGCGAACACCTGATTATCGTCACCGGCGACCATATGCCCCGCCGCACTGACGTCGGCGATCTCCGCTTGCGGGACAAGGGCTTTCATGGACGCGATTCCGGAATCACTGACCACGTCCGACTTTCCGCCGCGCACGATCAGGGTGGGGATAGTAACCTGGCGTGCCGCCGCGGTGAGTCGAGCCGGATCGGTGTGCCGGCGCGGCTCGTCGTCGTCGGAGGCGATGAAAGCCGGGTCCCAGTGCCAGTACCAGCGGCCGTCCTCATGCAGCCGGACGTTCTTGCGCAGCCCGTCGAGATTCTTGGGGCGTCGACGTGTCGGGTTGTAGGCGGCGATCGCGTCGGCGACCTCCTCCAGCGACGCGAAGCCGTCGATGTGGTCGGTCATGAACGTCTTGATCCGGTCGATCCCCTCGGGTTCGACGTCGACGACCACATCCACCATCACCAGCGCCGAGGCGAGGTCGGGATGCTCGCCGGCCACGCACAGGCTCGTGATCCCGCCCAGCGACGCGCCGATCAGCACCGGCTTGGCCGGCAGGGTGGCGAGTATCGCGACAAGATCGTCGACAAAGCCGTCGAGCGCATAGTTGCCATCGGGCGCCCACGAACTGTCACCATGCCCCCGGGAATCGAAGGTGTACACCTCGCGCCCCTGCTCGGCCAGCGCTTTCGCGCTCCGATCCCACGAATGCCTGGTCTGACCGCCACCGTGGAGCATGACGATCGGTGCCGAGTCTCCGGGCGAGCCCCATCGGTCGCCGATGATCGTCACCGAACCCGACTCGACGGAGATCTGTACTGCTTCGGCATCATGCGCGGGAGTCATGGCGAGTCCTTTCCGAGGTCACATGGCTTGCACCTCTGACATCGACATAACCAGACTCACGGCTGGACGTGCACGTCGGCCACCGGAACGGGACTCGGGGCACCTCCGATCCCCCGATGGTCGAGGTGTGAGGCGAGTGCGCCGAGTCTCGAGACCGGCTGCACCGGTGCTGTTTTCCTGCCCTACGCACCGGATACTGATCGGCACCGGAGGTCTCGAGGCCTCCTCGCTAGCGCTCGTCGGCACCTCGACCACCGTGCGAGGAGCCCGCCGTGTGAATTCTTTCGATGGTCGAGGCGAAGTACGGCCGGTACTTCCGCTTGCCCTCGACGATCTCGATGGCCATCGCGAGGGCGACGCTCACACTGTCGGTATCGGTCGAGGCTGCGCGAGAAAGGATGTCGCGGGCGGTGTCGGCGATGGCGTCGACCCGGCCTTCCAGCCCTTGCTCCCGGTCGTGGATCTCGGCTTCGACGGCGAGCAGCCCGCCGGCGTTGGCGACGAAGTCGGGGACGTGGACGATGCCCCTGTCACGCAGGTCCCGTGCGAGCGCCGAATGGGCGAGCATGTTGTTGGCGGCTCCCACCAGGATCGAGGCGCGCATCCCGGCGATCACCCGCTCGTCGATCACCCCGCCACCGGCGCATGGTGCGACGACGTCGACGTCGGAGAGCAGGATCTCGTCGAGATCGACTGCGGTGATGCCGATCTCGTCCACGGCACCGCGTACACGCTGTGGATCGATGTCGGCGGCGAACACCTGGGCCCCGGCGCCGGCCAGCATGCGCGCGGCGTGCAGACCGACGTTGCCCAGGCCCTGGATGGCGACACGTGTTCCGTCGACGGACCGATCGCACGCCTCCAATGCGACCTCGATACTGCGGACCACCCCGCGGGCGGTGAAGCACGAGGGGTCGCCGCGCTGGCTGGACACCACGTCGACATGTCGTCCGATCAGCTCGAGGTCACGCACCGAGGTGCCCATGTCGACGCCGGGGATGTAACGGCCACCCAGGGCGGCAATGTATTTCGCGTGGGCGACCAGGATCTCGTCACGGTTGGCCACGCGGGGATCGACGTTGATCACACTCTTGCCGCCACCGAGCGGCAACCCGGCCAGTGCCGCCTTGTAGGTCATCGCCTGCGCGAGGTTCATCGCGTCGGCGATCGCGTCGGCTTGTGTGGGGTAGGCGCGCATACGCACACCGCCGAGCGATGGGCCGAGGGTCGTATCATGCACGGCGATAACCGATTCAAGGCCGGCCTCGGGATCGCGGCAGAGCACGATCTGCTCGAAATCGCGGTTGGAGAAGTCGTCGAGGATGTCTGCCGAAGATGCTGTGGTCATGGCGCAGGACGGTAGTGAGCCAGACAACAGGCCCACAAGGACTTGGCGTGAACTATCGCTCACAACGCAAATCTTTGTCACTAATGCCCCCACTGCGATAAATTATTGCGCATGGTCGAGCTCGACGACGTGGATCTTCAGCTGCTGGCACTGCTGTCCGACGACGGTCGCGCCACCTTCTCCGATCTGTCGTCACGGGTGAATCTGTCGGTGGCCGCGACCAAACGTCGCGTCGACCGGCTACGTGCCCAGAACGTCATCACCGGATTCACCGCCACCATCGATCAGGCCGCGCTGGGCCGCCCCGTGGAGGCCTTCACCGAGGTCCGTTACGTCGGGACATCGCAACCCGACGAGATGATGGCGGAGATGACGCGCATTCCGGAGGTCGAGGCCGTCTACACGATCGCGGGCGATCCAGACATGCTCGTCAAGGTGCGCGCACGCGACCACAGCCACCTCCAGCAGGTGATCAATCACCTACGCCGCGGTGGCAAGGCCACCGGCACGAAGACCATGATCGTGCTCGGCTCGTGGCATCGGTGAGCGCAAAGAATATGCGCTGATCATCCGGCTGCGTTGAATCTTTTGCGTTCGCGAGCGGATTCGACGAATCCTCTCGACGTGTCCCACGTCACACTGCTTGCATGAACGGCACTACCGACCTCCGACTGTCCGACGAGACCGGGCAACAGCGCACGCGGTGACCCCGCATGCCCCGCCCCGACAGCCCACCCCTGGGGTCGGTAGCCAGATGCGCTCTGCGCGTAGCGAACCCGCTGTGAGGAGACACCCATGCCCGGAACCGGGATATGGCGGACAAAATCCGTCGAGCAATCGATCGCCGAGACCGATGAACCGCGCAGCAAGTTGCGCAAGGATCTGACGACACGTGACCTGACCGCCTTCGGCGTCGCCGTGGTCATCGGCGCAGGCATCTTCACGCTCACCGCCCGCACCGCGGGCGACCTGGCCGGACCGTCGGTCTCGTTGGCCTTCGTCCTCGCGGCGGTCGCCTGCGGGCTGGCTGCCCTGTGCTACGCGGAGTTCGCGTCCACGGTGCCCGTCGCCGGCAGCGCCTACACGTTCTCCTACGCCACCTTCGGCGAGTTCATCGCATGGATCATCGGCTGGGACCTGATTCTCGAATTCGCCTTGGCCAGTTCGGTGGTGGCCAAGGGGTGGTCACTCTACCTCGCCGACTTCATCGGCACGTCGACCACCGTCGCCATCGGCGGGTTCAAGGCCGACTGGGGCGCGGTGCTGATCATCGGGGCGATCACGTTGACTCTTGCCTTCGGCGTGAAACTCTCGTCGCGTGTGTCCACCATCATCACCGCCATCAAGGTGGCTGTCGTGCTGCTGGTGATCATCGTCGGCGCGTTCTTCATCAACACCGACAACTACCATCCGTATGTGCCTGCCGCCGAACCGAACACAAGCGGGGCGTCGGGTCTGCACCAGACGTTGTTCGCCATGCTGAGCGGATCCGACGGCAGCAACTACGGGTGGTACGGCCTGCTGGCGGCGGCGAGCCTACTGTTCTTCGCGTTCATCGGATTCGACGTCGTGGCGACCACCGCCGAGGAGACCAAGAACCCGCAGAAGTCCATCCCGCGTGGCATTCTCGGCTCGCTGGCGATCGTCACCGTGCTGTACGTGGCGGTCACCATCGTGCTGACCGGCATGGTGAGCTACCAGCAGTTACGCACCGGCAGCCCGCTGGTCGGCGACGGAAGCGCGACCCTGGCAACGGCTTTCGAGGCACATGGGGTGACGTGGGCCGAGACCGCCATCAACGTCGGTGCGCTCGCCGGTCTGACGACCGTCGTCATGGTGATGATGCTCGGGCAGACCCGAGTCCTGTTCGCGATGTCGCGCGACGGCCTGATCCCGCGGTCGTGGGGCACCACCAACAAATCCGGGAACCCGGTGCGTATCACCATGATCGTGGGTGTCGTCGTCGCCGTGATCGCCGCGGTGTTCCCCATCGAGACCCTGGAGCAGATGGTCAACATCGGCACCCTGTTCGCCTTCATCCTGGTGTGCGCCGGCGTCCTCGTCCTGCGCAAGACCCGCCCCGATCTCAAACGCGGATTCCGGGTGCCCGGCAGCCCGTTCGTGCCGATCGTCGCGATCGTGGCCTGCGGCTGGCTGATGATCAATCTGTCCGTCGAGACCTGGATTCGTTTCGTGGTGTGGATGCTCGTCGGGATCGTCGTCTACGCCCTCTACGGTCGTCGACACTCGGTGTTGGGGTTGCGCGCACGCGCGGCGCGTGACGCTGAGGCCGGCTCGTCGGAATTCGCCATCGTGCAAACCGAGATCGTGCAAACCGAGGCAGTGATCGATGAAGCGGCCGAGGACCGGGTCCCAGCCCGCGACTGAGTGTCCGAAACCCGCCGACAGCGCCCGTCACAACGCCGACAGCGCCCAACTGGGCGTCGAGAGCGCTCTGACGGGCGCTGTCGGCGGTCTACAGAGCGCTGTCGGCGAAAAGCCGGGCGCCGTCGGGGCGGTCAGCGGAACCTGATCAGAGAGCGCCCTTGTCCGCATCACCCGCGGGCACTGCGGTGAAGGTTTTGACGTCCAGCGGGCCGGCCAGCAATCCGCCGATCGCGGCTCCGAGTTCGGTCAATGCGGGGGCGCCGCCGTGGACCTTGAGCGCGTCGGCGGATTCCCACTTCTCGATCATCACGAACTCGTTGCCGGTCGCCGACTGGTGCAGTGCGTACAGCTCGCAGCCCGGTTCCTGGTGCACCTTGTCGATGGCGGTGAGGATGGCCGCACGGACCTCCTCTTCCTTACCGGGTTGCGGGGAAATCGTTGCCACCACGATCACTGCGGACATCGTCGTCACTCACCTTCGTCTCGTCGAACACAATCTCGGATGACGCTACGCCGGATCGCGGCGCAGGGGAACAGACTGCTGCGGAACAGACTGCTGCAGAACGGGCTCAGGCCAACAGTCGCCACAGCCCGATCAGCCCGACCACGACGATGAGGATCCGCAACGCCGTCGGCGGGAGCCGGCGCCCGTATCGGGCGCCGAGGACCCCACCGACCAGCGACCCGACGGCGATCAACCCGGCCGCGGTCCAGTCGATGCGATCGAAGGCCACGATCGTGTAGGTCACCGCCGCAACCACATTCACGATCAGCGAGAGCAGGTTCTTGGCGGCGTTGAGGCGCTGGAGGTCGTCGGGGGCGATCACGCCGAGCGCCCCGATCAGCAAGATGCCCTGCGCGGCAGTGAAGTACCCGCCGTAGATGCCGACAAGGAAGGTCGCCGTGGTCATCGCGGCGATCCTGGTGGGGCTCAGCGGAAACGCCTCGGTCACGGCTCCGGTATGGCCGAGGATCCCGGATCGGCTCAGCGACCATCGCTGGATGCGTGGTCCGGCGACGACCAGGATCAGCGCCCCGACCAACAGGACCGGCACGACCTTCTCGAACACCGTCTCCGGCAGATGCAGGAGCAGGAAGCACCCCAGCAGTGCGCCGAGGAAGGAGCCGGGCATCTGCCAGCGCAGCCGTGGCCACTGTCCCTGCAGTTCGCGGCGGTAGCCCCAGGTTCCCGACACGCCGCCGGCGACCAGACCGATCGCGTTGGAGATCGTGGCCGTCACCGGCGGCACCCCGAACGACACGAGGGTGGGGAAGGTGATCAGCGTGCCGCTGCCGACGAGTGCGTTGATGGCGCCCGCCCCCACTCCAGCAACGAGGACGGCGACGAGCTCCCAGGTGGACATGCCCTCCAGGGTGCCGGGTGGTCCGGGCGGGTTGGTCAGGTGGGTGGGGTCGGTGTCAGCCGAGAGCGACCGCGGCCACCGGCGCGCTCCGATCGACGGCCATCTCGCCGAATCGGTCCGCCACCCAATCGGCGACGAAGCTGCTGACGTGACCGAGATCGTCGAGGCCGATGTGTTCGGCTCCGCCCTCCTCGGGGGTGAAGATGCGCAGATCGCGACGCGGGCTGTTGACGGCCTGATCGTAGGACCGTTGCGCGAGTTCCACCGGGATCTGGCGGTCGTTGGCACCGTGGGCGATCAGGAACGGCACCGTGATCTTCTCGACGACTCCGTCGAGGTGGATGTTGTCGGCCATGGTCAGGAAGTCCTCGAGGTCGGTCTCACCCCACACCCACATCACGTGATCCCAATAGTGGGGTACCGGACGCTCGCCCTCACGGTCGACGCGACGACGCTGCACCTGGCCCCAGTTGTGGTTCGCTCCCCACGCAACACACAGTGCAAGTCTCTTCTCGAACGCGGCCGCCCGCGGCGCGTAGTAACCGCCGAGCGACCACCCGACGACACCGATACGGGCACTGTCGATGTCGGGGTCGGCCTCCAGGAAGTCGATGCAGGCCGCCGCCCACTCTTCGGTGTTGCTCTGCGCGGTGAGTCCCTGCTTGCGCAACGCTTCACCCGACCCGGGACAGTCGACCATCAGCGTCGCGATGCCGCGAGCGGCCAGTTCATGATTGTGGCCGGAAAGGTATTGGTGCTCTTTGGTGGAGTCCAGGCCGTTCCACATGATCATCACCGGCATCGGCCCGTCGACGTCCACGGGCTTGGTGTAGTAGGCCGGCAGCGTGGTGTCGCCGAACGGGATGGTCACCCGCCGGGTCAGCGGGTCATTGAGCTCGAAGGAACGTTCCATGAGGTCGAGGCAGCGTTGGTAGGTTGCCTCACGTTCCGGTGTGCCCGCCTGCTGCATCCGCTCCGCGGTGATCAGATAGTTGGCTGCCCGGGCGTACGCCTGCCCAGCTGTCCTGGTGTGTCCTTGTGCCGCATCCTCATCGGCCTCGACGACGAGTCGATCGACCATCGCGGTCCACGAATTCAGAAAATCGACGGTACCGAGGTCCTCGTTGGTCGACGCGACGTCGCGAAGGGGTCGGCAGGCGCGGTCGACCTCGTCGATCCGGCCGCCACTGTTGAGTGCGCCGACGACGGCGAAGTTCCAGACATAATTGTGTCCGGTGAAGTATTCGAACATATCGGTTACCTTTCGTGGGTGGTTCGGGTCAGCCGGGCAGGACGGCGGACCATCCGCCGTCGACCATCAGGTTGGTTCCGGTGATGTAGCCGGATTCGTCGGAGGCGAGGAACACCGCGTAGTTCACCACGTCGGCCGGTGTACCCAAGCGTCCCAGTGGTATTGACGATTCGATGGTGCGCATCGGATGGTCGTCGTCGAGCAGGGTCGCTTCGGATTGCGGGGTGCGGATCATGCCCGGGCTGATACAGTTCGCGCGGACCTGATGGTGGGAACCCTCGGCGGCGAGCTGTTTGGTCATCGCCACCACGGCTCCCTTCGACGCCGTGTGTGCGAGTCGGGAATTGGTGAGAGACCCGGTGACCCCGGCGGTCGAACCGACCAGGATGATCGAGGCATTCCCCGACGCGCACAAGTACTTCCATGCCGCGCGAACAGGCAAGAAGACGAGGTCGATCTCGTGTCGCATCACGAAATGCCATTCGCTCAAGGCGATCTCCGACACCGGGGCGAACGTCGTCATCCCGGCGTTGGTGTACAGCACATCGATTCGGCCATGGCACGCGCCGATGGTGTCGATCCAGGTGGCCACGGCGTCCTCGTCGGTGAGATCGACGGGGTGCGCACTGATCATCCGGCCACCGGCCGCAGTGACCATGTCGACAGTCTGCTGCGCGGAATGCGGCTCGATGTCACACCCGTACACCAGTGCCCCCTCGTCCGCGAAACGCAGTGCGGCCTCCCGCCCCTGGCCACTTGCCGTTCCGGTGATGACGGCGACCTTGCCGACGAGGCGACCTTCGACCCCGGTCACTTGACCGCGATCGGATTGACCGGTGCGCCCACGGCACCGGTGACCGGCAACGGTGCGGCGACGAGAAAGAACTCGTAGATGCCGTCGCGCGCGCAGTCCGCGGCGAGTTCGTCGAGGTCCCACATCTCGCCGAGGAACAGCCCCATGTTGGGGATGGCCACCTGGTGCAGCGGCTGGAAGGCTTCGTCGAATTCATTGGGGCGCACCTCGAATCCCCAGGTGTCGGTGGCGATCGCGGCGATCTCGGTGCGATGCAGCCAGTCCGCGGTGGTGAACGACAGCCCCGGCGCCGCGCCCCCGGCGTAGTCATTCCACCCCGCCCGCTTGGCACGTGCGAGTTGTCCGGTGCGTACCAGCACGATGTCGCCGGTGCCCACCCGACCGGCCAACCCGTGTGCCTGCATGGTCTGTTCGAGGTGGTCCACCGTGACGGCAAAGCCGTCGGCGAGTTCGCCGTCGGTGCCGATGACACGTCCGACGTCGAGCAAGATCCCGCGGCTGATGATCTCAGCCGCAACGGTTTCGATGCCGGTGACCTGATCGCCGAGCGCGGTGACGACCTGGCCGGCGGGCCGTCCGTTCCAGGCCCGACCGTGATCGAAGATGTGCCCCAACCCATCCCATTGGGTCGAGCACTGCAACGGCATGGTGACGACGTCGTCGGCGCCGCCGAGACCGTGGGGAAAGCCTTGGATGCCGGCTTCGGCGTCGGTGCCCGTGTCGAGCATGGTGTGGATCGGGTTGGTCCTCCGCCGCCAGCCCTTCTGCGGTCCGTCCATGTTGAATTGCAGTGAGAGACTGAAGGCTTTGCCCCGTCGGACCAGACCGGCAGCCTGGGCGCGTTTGGCGTCATCGATGTGATTGAGGGTGCCGAGGACGTCGTGTTCACCCCACCGGCCCCAGTTGGAGCAGCGGGCGGCAGCGGCTGCGATGCTGCCCTCGGGGTCGTCCCGTTCGATGAGCGTGCGGGCCGGGTGGGTGTCGTCGAGGGTCATGGTGTTCCTGTGCTGACGGGAGTGGATGATGATGCGGCGAGTGCGTCGGAGATCGACTTGACGCCGCCATGGGAGGTGGCGCCGCCGTCGACGGGTATCTCGGCGCCATTGATGTAGGCTGCGGCGTCGTCGAGCAGGAATTCGATCACGGCGGCGACCTCGTTGGGTTTTCCGGTGCGCCCCAACGGCGTTTCGGCGACCGAGGCTTCTCGGAACGCGACCGGTGCCGATGCCGTCATCGGGGTATCGATGAACCCCGGGTTCACCATGTTCACACGAATACCGCTGGGACCCAATTCGAGAGCCGCGGTGTGGGTCAGTCCGCGCAGCGCCCATTTGCTGGTGGTGTAGGCCACCGGATAGTGCGCGGTTGTGGCGGCGATCGATCCGACGTTGACCACCGACGCCTGATCGGCGAACACCGGGCGCAACTCCTGCAGTGCGAGCAAGGGGCCGAGAACGTTGACCTGATACACGTCGATCATGTCCGCGGAGTCGGCGTCCAGAAGGCGGGCACGGCGTGTGATTCCGGCGCAGTTCGCCAGACCGCGGACGGTGTCTCCGCGGACTGCCAGATCTGCGGCGAGGGCTCGCCATCGCTCTCGGTCGGTGACGTCGAATTCGAGCACGTCTCGGGTCGTGTCGACAGTGGCGTCCAGCGCGATCACCTGCACCCCGCTGCGTCTCAGTGCATCGGTGACGGCGGCACCGATGCCGCCTGCGGCACCGGTGACGATCACGAGAGCCGTCACGATCGGACTCCCGGTGCATCGCTGGTGACGCAGTACTTTTCGCGGAGTGCACCGCGGTCGGCCCTTCTCCTCGCCGCCGGAACCACGGGGACCGACGCCTTCTGCTCGCCGACGGTGTTGGTCAGCGACCCGATACCCTCGACGCTCAGTGTCACGGTGTCGCCGGGACGCAGCGGGGCCGGGTCCTGTTGCCCGCGTCGTCCCCATCGTTCGGCCAGGCAACCTCCGTTGCCGACGGTCCCCGAACCGAGCAGGTCGCCGGGCTCGATGCGCGAGTCGCGAGAGGCGTAGGCGATCATTGCGGGAAAGGTCCAGCCCATGTTGGACAACACATCTCGCCCGACCTGCACCCCGTTGACCGCAACCGTACATTCCAGGGCCAGAAATCCCTCGTCATCGATGCGGTCGGCGAGTTCGTCGGCGGTGACCAGAACGGGCCCGAGAGTGTTGGCGAAGTCCTTGCCCTTGGCCGGGCCGAGACCCACCTCCATCTCCCGACGCTGCAGATCGCGTGCCGACCAGTCGTTGAGAATGGTGTATCCGAAGAGGTGGTCGCCGGCGGCCTCGACGGTGAGATCCGAACCGGCGAGGCCGATGACTGCTGCCACCTCGAGCTCGAAATCCAATGCACGACAACCATGCGGTACCGGTATCGACGCCCCGGGCCCGCTGATGGTGTGCGGATTGGTGAAATAGAAGTGCGGTGCCTCATACCAGGCGTCGGGTACCCCGGACTCTCCCTGCACGGAGGTGCGCACGCCCTCGACGTGCTCCTCAAAAGTGACGAAGTCCCGGATCGTCGGCGGACGCAGTGGCGCCTGCAACTCATACGTTGCGGCCGGCGCACTGTGCGCGATCGCGTCCGCACCGATCGCCAGCGCGTCGGGCAGTCCCCGGCGAATCAGCTCGAGGACGGTGAAACCCGTTATCGGATGGACGTTCTCGCCGTCCAGTACGGCTGCACTCGGACGGCCGTCGGGTAGCCGGATGGTGGCAAATCGCATGATGACGCCTCTTTCGGATCGTCGAGGTCAGACGGGCGGGGCAACGTACATGCCCTTGTCCGGATCGTTGAACGACTTGGCGGCGACGAACTCGTTCATCGCATTCGCTGTTCCCCACTGGTCGGTGACGGCCGGGTCGGAGAAGTCGTAGATGTGCGGATGCCACGTATCTTCCTCGAGGACTTCGAGTTCTGTGGTGTATTCCATCGTGTTGCCGTTGGGATCGAGGAAGTACGAGAAGGTGTTGTTGCCGGCCATATGTCGACCGGGACCCCAGATCTTCTCGATACCCGCGCGCAGCATGCGGCCGGTACCGCGCATGTACTCGTCGAGGCCTCGGAGTTCGAAGGAAGCGTGGTGCAGCGCAGGGTGTGGTCCGCGAGCGACCGCCATCGAGTGATGCCAGTTGTTGGTACGCAGGAACCACATCATCTGTCCCATGCGCGGATGCATCAGGACGTCGGACACCTTGAACCCGAAGTGCTTTTCGTAGAAGGCGACGGTCGCCTCCGGGTCGGCGCTGTTCACGACGACGTGGGAGAGCTTGACCGGGACGGACTCGCCCTCCTCGATCTTGCGGTGCTCCCGGGGAGCGACGTCGGCGGACACCTCGATGGTGCGGCCCTCGTTGTCGAAGAACCGGAATCCGTAACCGCCGCCGGGTGTTTGCATGTCGGTGGGTTCGTGGACGAGGTGGACACCGGTGGCGGCGAGCCTGCCGGCGAGCGCGTCGACCGCCGCTGAATCGGCCGCCCCATAGGAGATCAGATCGAGGCGTTTGTCGGAGTCCTTGCGGATTCGGACAACGTAGGGTTCTGGGGACCCTTCGGCGGCGAGATAGGTGAGGTCACCGTCGGTACCCGCGACGGATAGGCCCCACTGGTCGGTGTAGAACGCGAGTTGCTTGTCGTAGTCGGGTACCGCCAGGGCGACGTGCCGGAGGTGTGTGAAGGCGTAGTCGGTCATCGTGTTCTTTCCTTGTGTACAGATCTGATTCAGGCAGGAGTGCTGACCAGGTCAGCGATCCGGCCCATGAGTGCCGGGACATCGGGTTCTGGTTCGTGGTCGAGCATCCATCGGCCGAGTTGGAGCGAGGCGGCGACGACTGCGGCCGCCCGGCCGGCCCGCCGCTCGTGAAAGGCGGCCCACAGATCGTCGCCGACAGGCTCGGAGGTGAGGAGTTCGGCGAGGACTGCGGCGTCCTCGAGGGCTTGGGCACCGCCTTGAGCGAGGGTGGGCGGGCAGACGTGGGCGGCGTCGCCGATGAGAACGACTCGTCCGACGTTCCACGGACCGTCGAGTAGATGCGATTCGAACCAGGTGTAGTTGATGCGGGTCGGATCGTCGATGAGTTCACGGATGTCGTCCCACGGTCCGTGATAATGCTCGGCCAGCGATCGCATCACCTGCAACCTTTGGTCGTCGGTGAGGCCACTGCGATCCTGCGCGTCTTCGACGATGTAGGCATACATCGAGTCCGGGCCGGTCGGGCAGTAGCCGGCGATGTACCCGACGCCGCCGTAGAAGAGGTCGGTGTGGGTGATCGACGTGGGGCGCGAGCAGAGCACGCGCCAGATGCCCATGCCGGTCGGCGTGGTCTCCAACTCGATACCGAGAGCCTCACGCGTTGACGACCGGACGCCGTCTGCGCCGATCATCACGTCGTAGCGGCTGCGGGAGCCGTCGGAGAAGTCGACGTCGACTCCGGTGGCGTCCTGGGTGAATGCGGTGACGGTGGTCGCGAATCTGGATTTCACCCCGGCCAGGTCGGCCGCGTCCCGCAGGATCTGAGCGAGTACCGGACGTTCCATGCCCATCGTCGCGGGCAAGTCAGGTCCGCCGGTCTTGGCATCATCCATCTGGGCAAGGAGCGTGCCGTGCGCGTCGGCGGCACGGATACCGAGGGCGTCGAAACCCCAGCCGTGCTTCTCGATCTCCGGCCATACCCCGAGTTGCCTGAGTACTCGTAGTGCGTTGCCCTGCAAAGTGATTCCTGATCCGGTTGCATGGTCGCGGCTTCGCGCCTCGACCAGATCGACCGCAACACCCGAACGTGCGAGCAAGATGGCGACGGCCGTTCCGGCGATCCCGGAACCGGTGACGAGAACCGAGCTCGCGGGTCGGCCGGTCGCTGAGTGGTGAACCATGGGTGCTTCTCCTGAGGATCGCGGGGCTGGTGACGGGAACTGCCCTGACTCCAAGGGTGCGGTCTGGCTCACAATAAGAGAAGATGACGTTGGTGATAGTCGACATAAGCAGTGTTTATGATTGACTGACCCCGACACCTACGTGAAAGAAGTCGCGATGACCACGCCACCCCCGACGGTCACACCACCTCGTGCACTGGCCAACCTGGACCTCAACCTCTTGGTCACGCTCGACGCGGTGTTGCAACATCGGAGCGTGACGCGAGCCGCCGATCAGCTCGGCGTCACACAACCTGCCGTATCGGCGAATCTGCGCAAGCTTCGACGACACTTCGCCGATGAACTCCTTTATCGCAGCGGCGCACACTATCGGTTGACTCCACTGGCCGCCGATCTGCGGCCACGTACGCGACTGGCCCTCGAGGGGGTCGAACGCGTCTTCAACAGTCGTGCGGGTTTCGACGTGTCGGACACCATCCGCGAATTCACGATCCTGACAAGCGATTACACAACCGAACTACTCGGAGAGGCCCTTGTCGCCCGACTACTCGACCGCGCACCGCACGCCCGGGTGCGCATCCTGCCCACAACTCCCGATCAGGTGGTGCGGGCAGAGCAGGTACTGACCGAACGCGACGTGATGCTGATGCCGCACGGGTTCGTCTCAGACCTCCCCAACAAGGAACTCTATCGAGACGAGTGGGTGATCTTGATGGATGCCGAGCACCCGCTGTCCGATGCAGATCTCACCGTCGAGCATCTGAAAACTCTTCCGTGGGTGCTCATCTACCACGACAGTTCTGCATCGACCCCGGCCGCGCGACAGCTGCGCATGCTCGGTATCGAACCGCAGGCGCAAGTGGTCACCGAGGCATTCCTGACCGTCCCCTCGTTACTCGTGGGCAGCGACCGGATCGCCTTGGCACCGTCCCTGATGCGCAGTGGCACAACACATCCTCGTTTGATCAGACGAGCGTCGCCGATTCCGTTGGAACCACTCGTGCAGGCCATGTGGTGGCATCCCATTCACGATCACGAGCCCGAGCATCAGTTCTTGCGGGAGATCATCGTTGCGGCGGTCGACGAGGTGTGCGGCGGATGACGGACCGCCGTCAGACTCCGATGGCTTCGACGAAGGCCTTTTCGGCAGCGTCGATCTCGTCGATCTGCGCAACGATCTCCTTGGGCGACTGCTCGCCGATCACTTTCTGGAGCAGGGGGGTTCGGTTGAATGCCGCATCACGTACCGGCTGCAGGGGCGTCGGGGTGTGGTGGAACACCTTACCGAGCGCCCACGCAAGTTGGACCTGACGGGCGGTGTGTCGCTTGCGTGGGGCCTCGAATGCTGTCAACGCTTCACCGAGCGCAATCGGATCGGCCAGATCGATGCCTGCCAAGCGCCGACCGAGGAAGTACCCGTCCTCCGTCGCCATACCCGCGCCGTACGCGGCATAGGGTGACGTCGCGTGCGCTGCGTCGCCGACGAGTGTGGCTCTGCCCTTCGACCACTGAGGAATGGGCTTGCGGTCCCGAAGGATCCACCGTTGCATCGCTTCCGGTGCAGTAGCCGCCACGAGTTCCGGTAGTGGCGCAGCGAATTCACTCGCCAGTTCAGCTGCGTGTTCGGCCAGGCTCCGACCGAGTTCATCGCCGTTGTCCTCGTGCGCTTCGAGGACCCACCACTGATAGCCGTCGCGACCCTCGTGGCGGATCGACGTCCAACTCCCCTGCACACGTCGGCTGTGACTCATCACGCAGAGCCCGCGGACTGCACTCGCCGGATGATCAAAGGTGTAGCCGCCGATGATGTGTAGGTTGTGCTTTCGCTTCGGTGTCAAACCCCATAGTGTCTGGCGAACCATGGAATCGATCCCGTCAGCGCCCACCACCAGATCAGCCTCGACGGCCTCGCCGTCCGCCATGTGCAGGAGCACTCCATCGGCGTCCTGGTCGAAGCTCTCGACTTGGCGATCGACTTGCAGCACACCGGACGGCAGAGTGGCCACCAACCTGCGATACAACTCGGGCCGAAGCAGCCCGATGAAGCCACCGCCGTACTGATCGATCACGCTCTGGGGCAGTCGGACCGACGCCCGAAGGTGGCCGCCCGCCGAACGGACTTCGGTGCGACACGGCGCCCCGAGATCGTGCGTGTCGACGCCCATCAAGCCGAGAGCCTTGATCGGCGCCGGCCACAGGTTCAGGATGTTGCCGGCGGGCCTCGCTTCGCGATATCGCTCGAACAAGACGACCTCGTGGCCGGCCTGATGAACCGACAGCGCGGTGGCCATTCCGGCCGGACCGGCACCTATCACCGCGACACGGCCCCGTGCTCGGGAATGCGATGTACTCATGTCTCTTCTCCTGATGCGTGAACAGCCCTTGCCAGCCATGGTCAACTGGCCAGGACCATTACTGTTGGTTGAGTGTTGCTGTATAACAATGCATTTCGATATCGCCGATATGCGAGTCGGCAATACTGTCCAGGAATCTCGCGGTGTGCGGATGACCCATGTGGGCGTCCAAGGCGGCGTCGTCGTCCCAGATCTCCACGCAGACAATCCATCGCGGGTCCTCGATGTCGGCACAGAATGCGTACTGTCTGCAGCCTTGATCATCTCGGGTCGCCATCGCCATCTCTTGTGCCGCTGCCACGAAATCGTCACGCCGCTCACTGCGAATCAACCCTCGGGATATCACGACCAACATCTCACCGCCTCCTAACCGTAGCGTGCGCTACGGTTAGGAGTATGTGTCCGGTGTCACGCTCGTGTCAAGACTTGACCCAGCCCATGTCGCGAGTGCTGTCGCCGGCGGCTTCGACAATCGGCGAGAATGCCATCATGAGCACGTCCGACACCTCCACCGACGAGAGCGATCCACTGGCCGTCCGGCCTCCCGTCCAACGACGAAGCCGCGAATCGTGGACGCGCGCACTGGACGCGGGTGTGGCGATCCTCGAGGAAGGTGGTTACGACGCGTTCACCATCGCCGCGGTGTGCGAACGTGCTTCGATTCCACCGCGCGCGATCTACGCCCGCGTCGATACCAAAGATGCGTTGTTCTTGGCGGTGTACGAGCACGGGCTCGCACGCGCTCGCGCCGCGCAGGACGCCTACTCCGACGACCGATGGACCCAACTGAATCCAGCGGAGAGGATCACCGAGGCGGTCAATACACTCGCCGGAATCTTCCGAGAGTTCGACCGCTTCCTCGGCGCAATCGTGCTTGTGTCCGGCGCACACTCGGAGGTCAATCGACGGGGTGCACGCTACGTCGGCGAGCTGGCCGACCTCTTCGTCGTTGCGATCTGCGGGGCGTCACCCAGTGTGTCTGCGGAATCCCGGACGCGAACCTACTTTCACAGTCTGTTCTCCACATTGGCCATACGGGTGGCTTACGGACCGGAATTCCTGGCTCCGATCGGCGACGAGCAGTTGGTGGACCAGCTCATCGACATGGGTCGGTGTTACCTGATCGATTGAGCCTCAACAAAGGAACGACAGCGGCAACGATCCCCACGCGCGCAGCGTGTTGTTGTGGTGTCGACGCGGCGTGGCGGTGAGTTCGATGCGTCGGAAACGGCGCGCAAGGGCGGTCAGGACGGCCTCGGCTTCCAGGCGCGCGACGTGCTGCCCGACGCACTGGTGAATGCCCATCCCGAATCCGACGTGACCGGACGGGTTGCGGGTGATGTCGAAGGCGTCGGGGTTGTCCCAGTGACGCGGATCGCGATTGGCCGATCCGAGGAACATCAGGATCTTCTTGCCCTCGGGGATCAGAACGTCGCCGACCAGGATGTCGCGGGTGGCGGTACGGAAGAAGGTCTGCACCGGGGCCTCGACACGCACGGCCTCGTCGAATGCGATACGGGCGAGAGAGGGATTGGCGCGCAACAGGTCCCACTGGTCCGGGTTGGTCGCGAAGGCGTGCAAGACCGCGGCCAACCCGTGCACGGTGGTGTCGACGCCGGCCGAGAGGAGCGACCGCACGATCGTCGGCGCCTGATCGGTGGTGATGTCACCGCGATCGGCCGCAGCCCAGATCTGCGCACCAAAGGTGCCGTGGCCATCGCGGCCGACCGGCGTCAACCGGTCTCGCCCGCATTGCTCGTTGACCCAGCCGGACACCGCGGCAATCCGGGGCTCACCGGCGACGACGAGGTCGTTGTGCGGGCCGAAGGAGTTGAACAAGTGATCGCCGTAGGGCAACAGGTTCTCCCGGCCGTCCGCCCCGATCCCGACCGCGTCGGGGAACACGCGCAGCGGGAACGCCTCGGCGATCTCCGGGACTGCGTCGATCGGCGTGTTCGCCGGGAGTGCGGCCACCAACTCGTCGGCATCGGCGCACCAGAGATCGCGTAAGCGTCGCAGGGCCCGCACACTCAGGATCTCAGAGAGGACGGCGCGGGGCGCATCGTGGTGCGGCGGATCGGTTTCGAGCAACAGGCTCGGTGGTCGCCAGGGCTTCTCGAGCCGGAAGTTGCTCAGTCCGACGCCGGCGCCGGATTCGAAGTCCTGCCAATCGGTCAGCGCCGCATGCACTTCGGCGTAGCGCCCCATGGCATACAGGTCGTAACGGTTCAGATACACCACAGGACCGGAGTCGCGCAGCATGGCGTGGAAGGCGTCGGGCGACTCGAGGATGTCGTGGCCGAAGGGGTCGGCGTCGCTGAGTGGGGCGTGTGTCCGGGTGGTGTCGGTGGCGGTGGTCATGGTCTTCTCTTCAGAGGTCGAGGACGAGTGTGTCGGTGCAGGAACGGGATACGCAGATGAACATGCAGTCGTTCTGTTCTCGTTCGGAATCGGTCAACAATGAATCGCGGTGATCGGGACGGCCGTCGAGCACGCCGGTGTCGCAGGTGCCGCACGTGCCCTGGCGACACGACGACAGGACCGCAACCCCGGCGTCGGAGACGGCCTCGAGGATCGACCGGTCCGGGGGCACGGTGACGGTTTGTCCCGACCGACGCAACTCCACCTCGAACGGCCGGCTCCGCACGGGTGCCGAGAGTTCTTTGGGAACAAAGTGTTCGACACGTACAGCGCCAACCGGCAGGGCCGCACCGGAATCGACGACGGCCGCGGTGAGTTCGACGGGCCCGCAGCAGTAGATCGTGGTTCCGGCGCCGACGGCGTCCAATTCGGCGGCGAGGTCGGGACGTGGCCCCTCGTCGGTGGCATGGACCCGCACCCGCGGATCGTCGGCGAGGTCGTCCAGGTAAGCCATGGTGCGTCGCGACCGCCCGACATAGATCAACGTCCAGTCGATGCCCAGCAGGTCTGCCTGTCGGCACATCGGCAGGATCGGGGTGATGCCGATCCCACCCGCGACGAAGAGATACCGCTCGGCGGGCACCAGCGCGAAGTTGTTGCGCGGCCCGCCGATCGGCAGCGCGTCTCCTACCGCCAGCTGGTCATGAATGTATCGAGAACCGCCACGTGACAAGGGTTCTCGCAGAACCGCAATCCGGTAGTGGAACGGGTCCCAACGATCTCCGCACAGCGAGTATTGCCGGATGATGTCGCCGGGTAGGACGACGTCGATGTGTGAACCGGGCGACCAGTCGGGAAGTCGGTGTCCGTGCGCCTCGGCCAGGGTGAGTTCGACGACGCCGTCGGCGACGGGCGTGCCGGCGACGACGGTCATCACCAGGCCGTCGGCGGCGGCTGCGGCCACCAGACGGACCGGCGTGGACGACGCGTGCGGTGATGTGGTCATGGTCACAAGGGTTGGATATCGCCGACACCGCCCACAAGACGATTCCCATTGAATGGGAGTGCTACCACCGCCGTCAGCGCCGGTCGATCGGGCGACGCAGTTCGCGACCGATCCCTCGAGCCGCCGCCTGGAGTACCGCGACGTGGCTGGTCGGCCGGTCGTCGCGGGGAACCACCACCGAGATGGCCGCGACCACGAGGTCTTTGGAATCGCGGATCGGCACCGCGATCCCCGTCGCATCCTCGTGGATGAAACCGGGGCACACCGCGACGCCGGAGCGTCGAACCTCGGCCAAGAACGCCCGCAGGTGACGTGGATCGACGATGGTCTGCGCCGTGTACCGCGGTAGCGTCCGGCTCAGCACGCGTTCCTGGAATCCGGCGGGCGCGTGGGCAAGGAGCACCAGGCCCGCCGAGGACGCGTGCAGCGAGAGCCGCCCGGCCACGCGTGTCACGTTGATGACCGCGCCGGGACTCGACAGGCGCTCGACGAACAAGACCTCGGCGCCATCGAGCACACCGAGTTGCACGTGGTGTCCGACGATGGCGTGCACGTCCTCCAGAAACGGCATCGCCGCCTCCCGCAACCCGAGCGTCGGGGATGCCCGAGACGCCAACTCCCACAGCCGTACCCCGATCCGGACCCGACGACCCTCGTCGCGCCGGAGCAAGCCGAGACCGACGAGGTCGTCGACGAGGCGCGACGCCGTCGACAACGGAAGTCCGGCGCGTTCGGCGATGTCGGTGATGGTGACGGTGATGTGGTCGGCGTCGAAGACCTCGAGGATCCGTACGGCGCGCTCGAGTACCGACTCCCCCGACGTCGACCGGGCCATCACTTCTCCTGTCGCGTGCCGGACGCGCGACGTCCGGCGCTTGGGCACTCAGCGTAGACGCAGTGATGCTACAGATGGTGGGGTGATGCGCATCGTTCCGAACACAGCTGCGCCCCGGGTCCTGGTATCGGTGCTGTGCGGCGCCGCCCTCGGGGTCGGGGTCGGCCTGCTCGCCCGGGATGCCGGGCATGGCGTCCTCGCCGGAATCGCGACGACCGCCGGGGTTTTCGTCCTTCTCGGCTGGGTGGCGTTGTGGCCCATGAGCGCCGCCGACACCCGAGCGCACGTGGGCCGGGAGGACTTCCGTCCCATCGTCGACGAGGTGATCGTGGTGGTCGCGGCGCTCTCGGCGCTCGGCGGGATCATCGGACTACTCATCGACGGCGGATCGCACGCCCACTGGATACCCGCGGCGATCGCCCTTCTGGGCGTATTCCTGTCCTGGGCGAGTCTGCACCTGATGTACGCAACCCGATACGCATTTCTCTACTACGCCAAGGGAAAAGCCGGCGGGATCGACTTCAACTCCGACGACCCGCCGGCCTTTCGCGACTTCTTCTACTTCAGCTACAACCTCGGTATGACCTATCAGGTGTCGGATACCTCGGTCTCCGACCGCGAGATCCGGTCGGTGGCCCTACGACACTGCTTGCTGTCCTACGTCTTCGGAGCAGTCATCCTGGCGACGACGATCAACCTCGTCGCGGGGATCGTGGTGGGTTAGGTCCACGATCGAGCCGGGCGGACTTTAGTCCGATGGTCGAGGTGTGACGAGCCCCCTGGGGCGAGGAACCTCGAGACCACCGACAGCCGACGCTGGTCCGAAACCAGCACCGGCGCACGAGGTCTCGAGGCCCGGCGCCTGGGGCGCCGGGCACCTCGACCATCGGGCGGCAAGGCACCGCCGGATGGAGGGCACCGCCGACGGCGAGACCCCTACTACAGGCCCATATCCCGCCCGATGAGGTCTTTCATGATCTCGGTGGTGCCACCGAAGATCGTCTGGATGCGCGAGTCGGTGTAGGCGCGAGAGACCTTGTACTCGTTCATGTATCCGTAGCCACCGTGCAGCTGCACGCAGCGGTCGATGACCTTCTTGGCGAGTTCGGTGCACCACCACTTGTTCTTGGCGGCGTCGACGGCGGTCAGGTCACCGTCGAGGACGGCGCGCAGGCAGCGGTCGATGTACTGCTCGGCGATGTCGAGTTCGGTCGACATCTCGGCGAGGTAGAACCGATTCGCCTGGAACGCACCGATGGGTTGCCCGAAAGCCTTGCGGTCCTTGGCGTATTGCAGGGTCTCCTCGAAGACGGCGCGAGCGCCGGCGATGGCTCCGATACCGATCGACAGCCGCTCCGACGGCAGGTTCTGCATGAGGTGGTAGAAGCCCTTGTTCTCCTCGCCGAGGAGGTTTTCCCGGGGCACCCGGACGTCGGTGAAGTGCAGTTCGGCGGTGTCGGCCGCCTTGAGGCCCATCTTGTCGAGCTTGCGGCCCCGCTCGAAGCCCTCCATGTCGCGTTCGACGACGAGCAGCGAGAACGCCTTGTGCCCGGCGCCCGGGTCGGCATTGGTGCGGCACACGACCACCACCAGATCGGAGTTGATGCCGGCCGAGATGAAGGTCTTGGAGCCGTTGAGGATGTAGTGGTCACCGTCGAGGCGGGCCGAGGTCTTGATCCCGGCGAGGTCGCTACCGGCGCCGGGCTCGGTCATCGCAACCGCGAGAATCGTTTCGCCCGTGGCCATCCCGGGCATCCACCGAGCACGCTGTTCCTCGTTGGCCAGATGCAGGAAGTAGGGGACGAGAACGTCGTTCTGCAAACTCAGACCGGGTGCCGCGCTGCCGAAGCGGGCGAATTCCTCGACGATGACGGCGTTGAAGCGAAAGTCGTCGGTGACCCCGCCGCCGCCGTACTCCTCGGGGATGTTGAAGCCGAGAAGTCCGGCGTCGCCGGCCTTCTTGTAGGCCTCGCGATCGACCTGGCCTGCGGCCTCCCACTTCTCGACGTTGGGTGCGCATTCGCGGGCGAGGAATTCGCGGGCGGATGCGCGCAGCTGCTCGTGTTCGGCCTCGAAGACGGTACGTTTCATGGATTCAGATCCGTTCGATGATGGTGGCGTTGGCCATTCCGGCGCCTTCACACATGGTCTGCAGACCATAGCGTCCGCCGGTGGCCTCGAGGTGATTGACGAGCGTCGAGAGCAGTCGGGTTCCCGAGGACCCGAGTGCATGGCCGAGGGCGATTGCCCCGCCGCGCGGGTTGAGCTTGGCGGGGTCGGCGCCGAATTCGTGCGCCCACGCCATCGGCACCGGAGCGAAAGCCTCGTTGACCTCGTAGGCGTCGATGTCGCCGATCGACAACCCCGAGCGCTTGAGCACCTTGTGGGTTGCCGGGATCGGCGCGGTCAGCATGAAGATCGGATCGTCGCCGGCGAGGGAGAACGCGTGGAAGCGGGCACGCGGCGTCAGGCCGAGCTTGGCGGCCATGGTGTCGCTCATGATCAACGCCCCGGAGGCACCGTCGGTCAACGGCGAGGAGTTGCCGGGAGTGATGTGCCAGTTGATCTCGGGGAAGCGCTCGGCGTATTCGGGACTGTAGAACGACGACTTCAGTCCGGACAGACCTTCCTGAGTGGTCTGCGCGCGCACCGTCTCGTCGACGGCGTGGGTGACCCGGTTGCCGTCGCTGTCGGCGACCTCGATCGGCAGGATCTCCTTGGCGAAGAAGCCATCTGCGGCAGCCTGAGCGGCACGACGATGCGACTCCGCGGCGAAGGCATCCACCGCATCCCTGTCGAACTTCCACTTCGCCGCAACGAGTTCCGCCGAGATGCCCTGGCCGACAAGGCCTTCGGGGTAACGAGCGGCGATGCTCGGTCCGTACGGACTCTGCCCGACGGTGGTGAAGCCCATCGGTACCCGGCTCATGGACTCGACGCCCGCGGCGATCACGATGTCGTACGCGCCCGCGATGACGCCCTGTGCGGCGAAGTGTGCGGCCTGCTGACTCGACCCACACTGCCGATCGACGGTGGTCGCGGGCACCGACTCGGGGAATCCGGCCGACAACAGCGCGGTGCGCGAGATGTTGAGCGCCTGTTCCCCGGCCTGGCCGACGCAGCCACCGATGACGTCGTCGACGAGCGCCGGGTCGAGGTCGTTGCGCTCGACGAGGGCGCGCAGCACGTGCGCGAGTAGTTCGACGGGTTTGGTCTGCGAGAGCGCGCCGCCGGGCTTGCCCTTGCCGGAGGCAAGGCGGACGACGTCGACGATGACGGCTTCGGGCATGGGGAGAACCTCCGGAGGATTCACGGCGCCCGGGTCGCGGCGGGACGTACGTCGCCCACGCAAGAACCCGAACCACCGACTGATCGTTCGCTAAGTTTGTAACACGGCGGTGTGATGCAGATCAACAAGATCGCAGGCTCGGACGCCCCGCGAGTTGGCCGACGCCGCCGTCCACGACCTGCGTCCGCACGTTCTGACGGCGTACATGATCGGCGCTACTAGGATCGGACCCTATGGCCCGCGAGAGGAGATCGACACCGTCGCGATACGCGCGCGTGCGGTTCCTCGAGGCAGGTCTCACCGTCCTCGCCGAGGACGGATTCGGTGCGCTCAAACTCGCGGCGGTCTGCGCCCGCGCCGACGCCACCACCGGCAGCTTCTATCACGCCTTCGACAACTGGGCCGAGTTCACCTCGGCGCTGATCGCCTACTGGCGCGAGGAGAAGAGCCAGCGGCCGATCGCCGAAGCGCGCAAGGTCACCGATCCGGTCGAGCGCCTCACGGCACTGATGGACGTCGGCCTGACCCTGCCCCACGATTCCGAGCGGGCCATCCGTGTCTGGGCCGCCCAGGATCCGGAGGTCCGCAAGCATCAGGAAGAAGTCGACCTCGAACGGCGCGACTTCATCGCCGAGACCTACCGTGAGGCCCTCGGCGACGACTTCGCCGCCGAGGAGTACGCCACCATCTCGATGTATCTGCTCGTCGGATACGAAAGCGGGACGCTGCGCTCCTACGAGGCCCTCGATCTGGGATTTCGAATGTTCCTCCAGAGCGCGATCGGCCCGCTCGGCGACGGGGCCACGACCCCGCCCACGACCCCCGACCACTGACGTCCGCCCGGGCTTTTCGGATCCACCCGGCTGAGCCACACCTCTTGCCGAGTGTGACCCCTTGCACAAAAGTGTAAGTCATCTTATAGTCGATGCCACAACGCAAGGAGGCAGCCATGCTCAGGATCGACCGCAACCACGGCCTCGACCCCGACTTCGGCGAGATCTACCGCAATCTCGTCACCTACGAGTTCCCCTGGGACATGAACCAGGCACTGAGCTTCGCCCTCTTCCGCACCTACGCAGTGCCGAGCATCGGACGACTGCTCGACGAGACCGGCGAGTTCACCGAACGCGTGCAGAAGCGTTACGACGACACCGGCTTACTCCTGGAAGTACCTCTACTGGAGGGGATTTCGAGTCCACAGGGCAAGGCGGCCATTCGCCGCATCAACCAGATGCACAAGATGTACGACATCACCAACGACGACATGCGTTACGTCCTGGCCACATTCGTCGTCGTCCCCAAACGGTGGATCGACGATTACGGGTGGCGTCGGATGACCTACGAGGAAGTGCGCGCGTCGGTGCTCTACTACCGCTCGCTCGGAAAGCACATGGGGATCACCGACATCCCGGAGACCCACGAGGACTTCACACGCCTGCTCGACGAGTACGAGGCAGCGCACTTCGCCTTCGACGCCGGGGCCCGCCGCGTCGCGGACTCGACCATGCACCTGATGACGACTTTCTACCCGAAACCGGCGGCTCCCCTGATCGACATCTTCAGCCGCTCGGTGATGGACGACCCTTTGTTGCAGGCGTTTCACTATCGCAAGCCGAATGCGTTGGCGCGCAAGCTCTCCGTTGCAGGACTCCGGGCACGCGCCCGGGTCGTCGCAGTGCTCCCCTCTCGGCGCACACCCCGCCTGGTCCGGGACATGCCTCGAATCCGCAGCTACCCCAACGGCTTCGAGGTCGACAAGCTCGGCACCTTCGCCCCCGGATGCCCGGTCCACCGGACGACGGACGTGGTCGAGCAGGTGTCGACAGGCTGACCGGACCCCCGATTTCAGCTGTCGTCGGCGGCGCCGAACTCTACTGCGGCGAACTCCACTGCGGCGAGCGCGATCCGCACGTACTCCGCCGCCGTCTCCGCGGGCGTCTTGGGCCCGTCGGGGTGATACCAGCTCGCGATGCCCTGGCACATGGACAAGATCGCCCGTCGCGCGGAGTCGGGAACCGATGTCGCGAAAACCCCAGCGCGGCAACCGTCTTCGATGGCGTCACGCAGCTGTCCGTCGATGGTGTCGCGATGCTCGCGATACCATCGGCCGTTCTCGGCAGTCAGTGAGCGGCGCTCGGAGTCCAAGAAGGCCAGGTCCCGGTGGTTGGCCATGTACAACGCGGTCGCCTCGACCAGCGCCGAGAGCCGACGCACCGGATCGTCGCCGGCCTCGGTGAGCGCGGCGTCGATGTGGGCGCTGACCGTGCTCATCGCGTGGTCGAACAGCGCGACGAGGATCGCCTGCTTGTTCTCGTAGTGGTAGTACAGCGCCGGAACCGTCACGCCGACCTCGGCGGCGATGGTGCGCACACTGGTGGCGTCATAGCCGTGCTCGACGATCTGCGTGAGGGCGACGTCGAGGATCTTCGGCAGAGCCAGCGGCGGATAGTGCCGCCAGTCGTCGACGGGAACGTCCACAGCCGAACGGGCGTGCACCGGTGTGGCCTGGCCCATCGCCGCTCCCATCATTGACAAGTATGTTCGGTCTACAAGTGTTCGTGATCGGCGTCAATGCTAGACGGCCGGCTGTGTTTCGCGATGCTCACGCCCGCCGCAACCACGTACTACCCTGACCTCGTCCGGGCACTGGGCCCGAGCACTCCCGACCGAGGGGAATGTCGCCGATCATGAGCGCGGACCCGATCACCGAGCTGGAAGCCGAACTCGCCGACACCTGGCGGCGCGGCCGCAATCGGACGCGCTCGCGCGCACATGCGATCGATCCGCGACTCGACCCGTCGGCCTATCCGGTCATCACCATCCTCGCCGGCCACGAGTCGTTGCCGATGTCGCGACTCGTGCATGAGCTCGGCCTGGACAAGTCCACGGTCACGCGACAAGTCGACGCGGTGGTGCGCCTCGGGTTGGTCGAGCGCTCCCCCGACCCACATGACGCGCGGGCGCGGGTCGTCCGCCTCACCGACGCCGGACGCAGTCGATACGACGAGGTTGTCGCCTCGTCGGTGGTCGAGTGGCGTAAGCGCTTGGCCGAGTGGGATCCCGAGGACATCAGGACACTCACCGACCTGCTCCACCGACTGAGCGACGACACCGACGACGCCTGAGGCGTCGAGCGGGTGGAGGCAACCGCTGAGGTACCGATCACATCCGAATCGGACAGGAATATCTCCCGATAGTTGCATGTTGCATCTATTACGCTTATGGTTGCGCTAGTCAACTAATTGCTGCGCGTCGGCTCCGCGCATATCTCGACCGGGCGGACCACTGGTCCCCTCGTCGTGACACCCGACTTGTTCTCCGCGTTCCGCGGACGGATTCGACCTGATCTTTGGGAGGTTTTCGCATGAGTACGACCGTTTCGAAGCGCGCACCCGCTTCGTCGACGGGCGCGCCGATGACTCACCGGCAGCGCATCGAAGCACTCGTCGGGCTGCTGCTCGGCATGTTCGTCGCATTTTTGTCCTCGACCATCGTGTCCAACGCATTGCCGGTGATCATCACCGACCTGCACGGCACCCAGGACCAATACACCTGGGTTGTCACCGCCACCTTGCTGGCCTCGACGGCCACCACCCCGTTATGGGGCAAGCTCTCCGACCTCATCAGCAAGAAACTGCTGGTTCAGATCGCTCTGACGGTGTTCACACTCGGCTCGATCCTGGCCGGATTGTCCCAATCGGTGGGCATGCTGATCGGCTTCCGCGTCATCCAGGGCCTGGGACTGGGCGGCCTGCAGGCGCTCGTCGTGATCGTCATCGCCTCGATGTTCAGCCCGCGCGAACGTGGCCGCTACCAGGGGCCGATCGCCGCGGTCATGTCGCTGGCCACCGTCGCCGGCCCGCTGATCGGCGGCGTCATCGTCGACACCAGCTGGCTCGGCTGGCGCTGGACGTTCTACGTCTGCGTCCCGCTGGCGGTGATTGCGCTGCTCGTCATCCAGCGCACCCTGAACCTTCCGGTGATCCGCAAGGAGGTCCGCATCGATTACACCGGCGCCGTGTTGATCGCCTCCGGGGTCAGCACCCTGCTCATCTGGGTCACTTTGGCGGGCAAGAACTTCGACTGGATCTCGGTGTGGTCGATCGGTCTGGTCGTGCTCGGCCTGGCATTGATCGCGGCGGCGTTGTTCGTCGAGTCGCGGGCCAAGGACCCGATCATCCCGCTGCGCCTGTTCCGGGACCGGACGATCGCCCTGGCCACCGTCGCCAGCGTCGCGGTGGGCGTCGCGCTGTTCGGCAGTGCGGTCTTCCTCGGCCAGTACTTCCAGATCGCACGCGGCTACTCCCCGACCTCCGCAGGTCTGCTGATGCTGCCGATGATCATCGGTTCGATGCTCTCGGCGACGGTCTCCGGACAGCTGATCACCCGATTCGGCCGGTGGAAGGGCTTCATCGTCGCCGGCGCGGCGCTGATGACCGCAGGATTCGCCCTGCTGTCGACGATCGGCGCGCACACCAACATGGTGCTGCTCGGCGGATACCTGTTCGTCCTGGGCGTCGGCATGGGCATGAGCATGCAGAATCTCGTGCTGGCAGTACAGAACAACGTGTCCCCGGCCAACCTCGGGTCGGCGACCTCGACGATCACGTTCTTCCGTTCACTCGGTGGCGCGGCCGGCGTGTCGGTGCTGGGAGCGGTGTTGTCCAATCACGTCGCGGATCTGATTGCCAAGGGGCTCAGCGCACTCGGCGTCGACACCTCGACGACGGGCTCGGCGGGATTGGCCAATCTCAACGATCTGCCCGCGCCGCTCGCCGACCTGGTCCGCGGCTCCTACGGCGACGGCACCGCCCGGATCTTCCTGGTGGCCGGCGTGATGGCGGCGATCAGCCTGATCGCGGTGCTGTTCATCAAGGAGGTCGCGCTCAAGACGCACAGCGCGCTCGACGAGCACCTCGAGAACGTCGAGGTCATGGCCGACGACGAGCAGAAATCGTTGCCGGACAACGTCATCGACGCGGAGCTGATCGACACCGATGACAGCCGGGCGCGGGCCGACGGCGCCCGGGTACCGGCCACCTGATCGTCCCCCATCGTCCAATACTGCAGCGGCTCACGGTGATCCACCGTGAGCCGCTGGTCGTCACGGGAGCCTTTCGAGCATCGGCGTGGCGCGGCGAACATGCGCCCCTCACCGTCCTCACCACCTCGGTCGCGACCACCGCCGCAGCCGCCATCGGCTCGCTCACCACCGGCAGGTCGGTGACCACCTGCAGTAACGGTCGTGACGCCGAGGCCCGGGCGCTGGTCGGCGCGCTCGGGGTGAACCTGGTACTCAACGCGGGGTGGAGCGTGGTGTTCTTCGGGGCGCACCGGCTCGGACCCGACACCGGCGGGTTCGGCATTCGCGGATAGAATTCTCATCGGACGCGGGGGGTCTGAGCCAGTAGCTGTATTCGTGCGCTGCACACGGAGGGATGCGCACTTGTCCCCAGAGGCCGACGACCGACGTGACATCCCATCGGGTACCCACACGAGGACCTTCGCCGCGGCGACCGACGCTCCGCCACTGAGGCACAGTTGGAGCACGGCAGGTCGTGCGGTCGAGGACGCCGGCGGCAGGGAAATACTGCTCCAGCGTGGAATCGCGATCCTGACAGTGCTTTTCGGCATCCTGGGATTCATCGCCGCCACGACTCCCGCAGGAACCCAGGGGTCTGCGGTGCGGACGACGATCCTTCTTCTCGTGGTCGCGTCGACGATCCCGGTCGCCTTCTCTGTGTCCAAGATCAGCTTCGGCAACGTGTGGTGGTCACGCCCTCGGTCGATGCGAGCACACAACCATCTGTTCGTCGCCTACGCCGACATCGGTGTGGCCGCCGCACTGTGCACCTTTGCGAGTCCACTCCTTGCCCTGCACGGCGCCACCACGTTCGCGGTCGTCGGTGCCTATGTCGCGCACTTCGTCAGGTTCCGCGTCGTCATCGCTCACTTGGTGTTCAGCAGTACGGTGATCGTCGCGCTCGCGGCACGCGCCGTGTACGACGGTCACCCGATCGGCATGGTGCTCTACTTCGCGTTGGTGTCCCTGGTCGCCTCGAACGGCATCGTGCTCCTGTTGAGCGCGTACTCGACGGCGTTCAAGAGCACCATGCAGACGCAGCTGGACTGGGCCAACACCGAGGCCCTGACCGGCGTGCTCAACCGTCGCGGGTTCTCCGTCGCAGCCGACAGCATCGTCGCCGCTACCCCACCCGTCGCCGTGATCATGCTCGACGTCGACCGGTTCAAGCAGATCAACGACGCGTACGGGCATTCGGTGGGAGACGCGATCCTGAGCCGGCTCGCGGCGCGCGTGCAGGAGTTGGCAGGCCCCGATGCCGTCGTCGGACGTCTCGGTGGTGACGAGTTCGCCGTCGCGCTGCGTTCGTCGCCGCAAGCGGTCCGCATTCTCATTCACGCGATCCAGCAGACCCCGCTCGACGTACTCCGCGGCTCCCCGGTGACGGTGAGCATCGGGGCCGCGATCTACCGGGAGGGGCCGACGCTCTCAGACGAGTACCGCGACCTACTCGAGCAGGCCACCGCGCTGGCCGATGAAGCCTTGCTCATGGCCAAGAACGCCGGACGCAACACCCACACCATCATCGATCACGATCACGTGGCCGAGCGAACACAGGAACAGCGCATCGCTCCGATCGACTCGCTCCGGTCACGCCGACGGCGTCTCATCCATTCGCCGAATACTCACGGACCCGGTCGGCACAGTTAAGTGGGCCTAAACGAGGTCTCCACCCAGTCCGGGACGGTTCAGTATCTGCCCGCTGGCGGTCATGAAAACTGCCCATAGCCCGGTCACGAGGGGGCGCCCGGTGGCGGACACGGTTTTGCCCACTGGGGTCGGCCACCGGCGGCGGGATTAGGTCTCAGTTAAGTGACACTTTGCGTTCTTAACAAACCGCGATCGTCTTGAGCATTTGAGCATCTTGACAATCCGCAGTTGTCAAACGTCTGAAAGTCACTGTCGCTGTGGGCGCGCAACACCGGCACGAGCGTGGATAACATACAACAGATCACATCGGGGGAAGGTCGGCGAACATCTGAGTGCTACCAACAAAGAGAGGTCAATTCTGTGTCATCCTCTCTTTCGGGGCAGCATCGCCGCGCCGTGCGTCGCCGCGGCAACGAGGACGACGGCGCCGGGAACCTCCGCGAACAACAGGTCTCCACATCGGCCAGGTCGGCACTGTTCCTCGCGGGCGGTCGTGATCGAGTCGCGCAGTGGGGAATTGCGGCGTTGACGTTGTGCTTCGGCATCGTCGCAGCCCTCGGCACGACAACTCCCGACGGCACCCGCGGATCGGTGGTGCGCACCGCCGTGGTACTCGCATTGGCCGCCTCGACCATCCCGGTGGCCATCGTGATGACGAGGATGCGTATCTACACCTCGTGGTGGTCGCGGGCGGTGGGCACGAACTCGCTGACCTCGTTGAACAACATCTTCGTTCTCTACGCCGACCTCGGACTTCTCATCGGACTTCTCTCCGCCCGAGATCCGCTGCTCGCGGTGCAGGGCAGTGTCCTTTTCGCGGTGATCGGGGGATTTGTCGCGCATTTCGTCCGGCTCGGAGTGATGTACGCGCACATGGCTTTCAGCAGCCTGGTGATCGTCGGCCTCTCGGTCTGGGCCGGGATCGAAGGCGCAGCGGTGGGGACCGTCGCGTATTGCGTTTTCGTCGCCTTCGTGGCATCCAACGGAATCGTGTTACTCCTGCGCTCGTACTCTGCCGCGTTCAAGCGGGCACTGCGCACCCAATTGGATTGGGCGAACACCGATCCGCTGACCGGTGTGCTGAATCGCCGTGGATTCAACTCCGCGGCATCGGAGTTCCTCGAGTCGGGTCGACCCGTCACGCTGATCATGATCGACGTCGATAGGTTCAAACAGATCAACGACGTCCACGGCCATTCGCTTGGGGATGCGATCCTCAGTCGCCTGGCCACTCGGATCGCTGAGGTCGCCGGGCCCAACGCCGCGACCGGGCGACTCGGTGGTGACGAATTCGCGGTCGTCGTGCGGGCATCCGGCGACGCGGCCGTCGCGCTGATCGAACAGATCCGTGAAGCTCCGTCCGGTACACAGGGTGATTTCCCGGCCACGGTGAGCATCGGCGCGGTCGTCTACCGCGATGCGGATCACTCCACGAATCCCGAGCGCGTGAGGCCATCGCTGGCAGAAGCGATGTCGATCGCCGACGCGGCACTTCTCGCCGCGAAAGATGCGGGGCGCAATACTCATATCGTCGTCGACGCCGACATGTACGACGTCTCGGGCAAACCGGAACCGTCGAAGAGCGCCGGGTGTACTTCGCGGCCGACCATGCGCGCGCGTGTGCGCCCCCGGCCCGCCGAGCGCATCGCCGCCAACGGCGACGTCGAAACCCTGGTGTGATAACTCGATTTCGCTACTGCGACTGCGCGTCACTCCCCGGCTCCACCGGGCTCGCCACCGCGCGCGACGCCGCCCACGCCGAGAGCAACCGCAACGCATCCGCCGACGCCGACCCGGGCATGGCGTTGTAGATGGTCAATGCGTGTCCGGGATCGCTGGGCAGATCCATCGTGTGATACGACAGTTCGATCTCACCGACGGCAGGGTGGGTGAAGTACTTGGTGCCCGCGAAGTGCAGGCGAACTTCGTGTTCGGCCCACATCGTCCGGAATTCGTCACTGCGCGTGGCAAGTTCACCGACCAATGACGACAGTGCCCGAGCATTCGGATGCTTACCCGCCGCCAGGCGCAATTGCGCGGCCGCCACCCGGGCCGCGCCGTCCCAGTTCGGATACAACTCGCGCGACGCGGGATCGAGAAAGGCGAACCGCGCGAAATTCGCCCGCCCCTGAGAATTGTTGTCGAGCATTGGTGAATACAGTGCGCGGGCAAGATGATTCATGGCCACGACGTCGAGGAACGGACCGGCGACGAGTGCGGCCGCATCTGTCATCGCGTCGACCATCCATTGCAGGTTCGGGCGGGGCGCCGGGCCACCCGGCCGGTGCCGCGGTACGCCGCCACGGCTGTTCATCGCGGCGATCAGGTCGAGAAGGTGCGTGTGCTCGGCGTCGTCGAGTTCGAGCACACGCGAGATCGCCTCGAGCACCGACTCCGACGGGTTGGCGACCTTGCCCTTCTCCAAGCGCGTGTAGTAGTCGGTGGAGACCCCCGCAAGCATCGCGACCTCCTCACGGCGCAGCCCGGGGACCCGACGCGCTCCGATCGCGGAGATCCCGGCGTGCTCCGGGGTGATGCGGGCACGGCGGGTCTTCAGCAGATCTCGGAGCTCGTCACGCGGTTCCACACCGACCACGGTACGACCTACACCGCATGCGTGGGAGGGGGTCTGTCGCACCCCCGGCTGCCGATAGGGGGTACAGACAGGACCCCCTCCCGCGCTGGCGCGGCACGACCACGACGGGGCACCATCGGGGGGTGTCCGCAATCGACATCGAGTCCCGCGTGGTCTGCCACTCCGAGGCTCACGCCCCACGTCCGCCCAACTGACGGACCAGCCACCTGACAACCCGAAAGGACCTTGATCCCAATGGAAATCACCCGAAGCTCGATCAGCACCGCCAAGGGCCCGGCGGACTGGTTCACCGGCGACGTCTACATCGACGCGGTTGCTGCCGCGCCCGCTCCGTCGCGGATCTCGGCGAACCTCGTGCACTTCATGCCCGGCGCGCGTACCTTCTGGCACCGACATCCGTTGAGCCAGACGGTGTTCGTCACCGAGGGCGTCGGCCTGTGCCAGCGCCGCGGCGGGCCCGTCGAGGTGATCCGGCCCGGCGACCGCGTCCTGTTCGAAGCCGACGAAGAGCACTGGCACGGCGCGGCACCGGATCGATTGATGGTGCACCTGGCGATCAACGAGGCCGACGACGATCACGCGGCGGTGCACTGGCTGGAGCCGGTGAGCGACGAAGAGTACCGGGTGACGCCGCAGTGACAGCACACCGCGATCACGTGACGACCATGAGTGACAAGACATTCGAGCTCTCTACGAACGGAGTACACACATGACCATCCTCGACGAGACCTACACCCTGTCCAACGGAGTGACCATCCCGAAGCTCGGCCTGGGAACCTGGTTCATCGACGACGACAAAGCCGCCGAGGCCGTCCGTGCCGCAATCGAGATCGGCTACCGCAACATCGACACCGCGCAGGCATACGGCAACGAACGCGGCGTCGGTGAGGGAGTCCGGACCGCCGGCGTCGCTCGGGAGGACCTGTTCGTGTCCACCAAGCTCGCCGCCGAGATCAAGGACCACGACAAGGCCGTGGCCGCGATCGACGGATCACTGGAGAAGCTCGGCCTGGAGTACATCGACCTGATGCTCATCCACAGCCCGCAACCTTGGGACGACTTCCGCGGGGGTGACTACGCCGACGGAAACCGCCAGGCGTGGCAGGCGCTCGAAGAGGCCCACGGCGCGGGCAAGATCCGCTCGATCGGGGTCTCGAACTTCCTTGAGCCCGACCTGGAGAACATCTTGGAACACGGCAGCGTCACGCCGCACGTGAACCAGATCCTCGTGCACGCCGGCAACACCCCGACCGAACTGATCGCCTACTGCCAGGCCAAGAACATCGTCGTCGAAGCCTATTCCCCCATCGCCCACGGCGAGATCCTCACCAACCGCGCCGTGGGAGCGATCGCCGAGAAGTACTCGGTGAGCGTGCCGCAGTTGTGCATCCGCTACACACTCCAACTCGGCACCGTGTCGCTGCCCAAGACCGCCAATCCCGACCACATGCGCGCCAACGCCGAAGTGGACTTCACGATCTCCGACCACGACATGGAGACGCTGCGGGACCTGACCGAGAAGGACTACGGCGACAGCGCGGTGTTCCCGGTCTACAGCGGGAAGTAGCGACGCGGATGAGGACGGGCGTCCGGATCAATGCGAAGACCGGCCGGTCACGCCAGCACCCCGTCCACGAACTGCGCGACCCCGTCTCCAAAGGACCAGTCCTCGCGCGTGTTCGCCGCCACCGAGATCACCAGATCGGCACGGCGCAAACCGGTTTCGGTGTGCAAGCGGTCGGCCAGTGCGCCGAAGGCAGCGCGCTTCTGGTCGAGGCTGCGGCCCTGCTGGAAGATCTGGATGACCACCGCGTCGTCGGTGCGCTCGAAGCCGAGTCCGGTGTCCTCGAGGATGATTCGTCCAGGTTTGTGCTCGGTGATGATCTGGTAGCGATCGCGCGCCGGAGCGGCGAAGTGATCGAGCATGACCTCCTGCACCACGTCGGCGAAACGTCGTAGCTCGGCATCTGTTCGACGGCCCTCGGTCACATGGATGTGCACCAGCGGCATGTGGGTCCTCCTTATTTGTCCTGACAAAGTGTTAGGGTTCCAGTATGTCCTGACATATCAGTGTTGGCAATCCCTGCCGACGCCTTCGGCCGGCCCACTTCGGCGCGACTGCGCGCCACAGACCCGCTTGTCGCGTTCGGGAACTATGCGGTGCACTCATCGAATGACGTCGGTTCGACTTCTCCCACAACGGATTCAGCATCTCGACGATGTCGGTTATGGTCGTGCGTCAAGCGTCGGTGCCAGTCGGCGCACACAACCGGGGCGGGAGAAGAACACATGATCATGGGCGGTCCGCAATTCGCGACGAATCCGACATCGGTGACCTGGCAGCAGGTCAAGCCCGGCATGATGACGATCATCGGGATCTGGGCGGTGGTGACGGTGATCGAAGTCGCCTCTCTCGCCATCTCCATCGTGGCCGGCTCCGGTCTCGCCGTCGCGGCGACCGGCATCTCTCTGGTCATCTCCGTCATCGCGCTGGCGTCGACGGCATTCGTGACCCGCGGCAAACTCTGGGCGTGGTGGGTCCTCTATGTCCTCGGACTCATGTCGGGCGTGGCCGTGTTCCAGTCGTTCACCAATCACCTGTGGATGTCGGTCGCGATCAACGTGCTCGCCTTCCTCACGGTGATGCCTCTGAGTACCGATCCGATCAAGCTCTATTGCGGACGCAAGATCACCCGACGCCGTCGGTGATGCGGTGACCCGTGTTCGACGCGGATCGCGGCCCCCACCACAGGAACCCCGCGCGATAATCGGTGGATGACCCACCTGTCTGTAGCGATCGACGCAGCCCACGGCCAGGAGTGGCGACAGTTCGGCGAACTCCTGCTGGCATTTGTACTGTCGTCGGTGATCGGACTGGAACGCCAATTCCGGGGCAAGAGCGCCGGATTGCGCACCCAGACGATCGTCGGCACGGCGTCCGCCCTCATCGTGCTGGTCAGCAAATACGGATTCGGCGACGTCCTGGAGAACGGGCAGGTCGTCCTCGACCCCTCACGCGTGGCCGCTCAGATCGTCTCGGGGATCGGATTCCTCGGAGCTGGACTGATCATCACGCGGCGTGGCGCCATCCGGGGGCTGACCACCGCGGCATCGGTGTGGGAGACCGCGGCGATCGGTATGGCCGCGGGCGCCGGGCTGCCACTGTTGGCGTTACTGGTCACCGGCCTGCATTTCGTCATCGTCTTCGCCTACACACCGCTCGGACGGTTCGTGAGCGCACGTGGCCTGGCGGAGCGCTCGTACACCATCACCTACGAGGACGGTCGCGGCGTGTTGCGCGACCTGCTCGCGACATGCACCGCCCAGTCATGGACGGTGGACTCCCTCACCATCGCCGATCGACATCGCCCCCGAGCCGCCGACGGGAACGAGATCCCGCTCGTCATGATCACCCTGCGCTTCCACGGCCGCGGAGCCGATGCTGCCACCGGCACGCTGGCGGCGATCGATGGGGTGGTCCGGGTCGATCACGGGGACGAGGACGACGAGTGAGCGGAGCGTTGCGACAGTGTCACATCGAAAAACGCAGCCGCCCGGCCAGCCGTACCGAGTACGACGTGCCGGGCGTGTGCGTTGATGCGTCGGGTCAGATGAAGCTGACGACCAGGTTCCAGACCGAGGCGAAAACGTTCCAGATGGCGATGATCATGTTGATTCCTTTTCTGTGGCAGCAGATTTCGTTGAGTCGCTGCGTTTCTTGCTGACATGATCAGTCTGCAATCGCCGCTTGCGGATCGACAATGGGGAGAACTCCCCGTCGACCCTCGCAAGCGCGTGAACTGCGGGAATTCAATCCACGATCATTCGAATGATTGATGGTTACGGGCATGACCGGTTGCCCGAGCGGGCACTCGCTCATCCGAGCGCGTGATGCTCGGTGTTCATCTGCTCCTGCCCTGCCGCCCAGGAAGCAAGCAATGCCAGGCCGTCGGCTGCGGGGGTGTCGGCCGCGGCGGTGTAGATGTTCAGTTGCAGGCCCGGTTCCGAGGACAATTCCATGCTTTCGAAGTCGAGGTCGAGTCGCCCGACGACGGGATGGTGGATGCGCTTGTGTCCGCTGCGGTGGAAGCGCACATCCTGCGACGCCCACCGCTGTCGGAAACGTTCACTGCACGTGGATAATTCACCGACGAGTTGGATCAGTGCCTTGTCGTGCGGATTGCGGCCGGCCTCGAGTCGGAGCATGGCGGCTGCGTCGGCGGCGATCTGCTCGTAGTCGACGAAGAACTTCTCGGCTTCGTCCGGCCGAAGGTAGACGAATCGAGAGGTGTTGGCGGGGCGTCGAGGATCTGCGAGAACCGGTGAATACAGTGCGCGGGCAAGCTGATTCATCGCTACGATGTCGTGCCGACCGTTGCGTACCCAGGCCGGGGCGTTGGTGACGGCGTCGAGTACCTGCTGGATGACGGGCCGCACCGTCGTCGCCGGCGTGCGGGGACGTCGGGTGCCGGCACCGGTCTGCGACGCGCGGGCGAGCGCGAACAGGTGGTCGCGTTCGGCCTCGTCGAGTTGCAGGGCCTCGGCAAGCGCGGCGAGCACGCCGTCCGACGCACCGGCGAGATTGCCGCGTTCCATGCGGACGTAATAGTCGACCGAGACCCCGGCGAGCATGGCGACCTCCTCCCGACGCAGCCCCTTGACGCGACGATTGCCGCCGTAGGCGGGCAGACCCGCCTGTTCCGGGGTGATTCGTGCACGCCGCGAACCGAGGAAGTCGCGGATTTGGGTGCGTAGGTCGGTGGTGCCCATGTTCTTCAGGGTAGGTACGACGCCGCCGACCTGACAGGTAATGCCAGTACCTGGTTCGACGAGACCTCCCTCGCCGGTCCCGCCGCGCGTAGCGTCGGACCCATGGCGATTCCCACCTTTGAACTCAATAACAACGTCCTCATCCCGGCCGTCGGGTTCGGCGTGTTCCAGACTCCGCCGGAGGAGACGACGGCGGCGGTGACCACGGCACTGGAATCCGGCTATCGCCACATCGACACCGCCGCAGCCTATCTCAACGAGAAGGGCGTCGGCGAGGCCATCCGGCGCTCTGGGCTCGACCGTGATGAGCTGTTCATCGAGACCAAGGTGTGGATCAGCGATTACGGCTACGACGCTACCCTGCACGCCTTCGACAAGGCCACGGGCAAACTCGGCGTCGAACAGATCGACCTGCTGATCCTGCACCAAGCGCTGCCCGGGGAATTCGAGCTCACCATCGACGCCTACAAGGCCCTCGAGACCCTACTGGCCGACGGCAAGGTGCGGTCCATCGGCGTCAGCAACTTCATGCCTGAGCATCTGACCCGACTGTTCGACGCGACCTCGGTGATCCCGGCGGTCAACCAGATCGAGGTGCACCCCTACTTCCGGCAATCCGCTCTGCTCGAGGCAAACGCCGAGCACGGCATCCTCTCGCAGGCGTGGTCGCCGATCGGCGGTATCACCTTCTACCGCGACGGCTCGCACGGCTCCACCCTGCAGGACCCGACCATCGGGACAATCGCTGACACACATGGGAAAACGCCCGCCCAGGTGATGCTGCGCTGGCACCTCCAGCAAGGACGGCAGGTCATCCCCAAGTCCGTGACACCGTCGCGGATCGTGGAGAACTTCGACATCTTCGATTTCGATCTCACCGCCGACGAGCTCGCCGCGATCGATGCACTCGACACCGGCGTGCGCGGCGGTCCCGAACCCGACGTCATCACCCGCGAGAACTTCGGTCGCGACATCCCGGAAGCGTGAGGACACCACCCATGAGCACTTGGCCGGCTGATGCCGTACATACCCTGACCGCGCCCCAAGAGGTGCATCTCGCGACCCGCCGACACGACGGCAGCCTACGCAATCCGCGGATCATCTGGATCGTCAGCGTGGGCGACCGGATCTTCATCCGCTCCACCAACGGACGCAACGCATCCTGGTTCACCTGGGCCATCGCCACCGGCAACGGACAGATCACCGCACGTAGCAACAGCTTTGACGTCACCTTCACCGAAGTCGACAGCGAGGACGACCTCGCCGCCGTCGACCGCGCCTACCGCGACAAGTACGGCAGCTACGCATCCATCGTCGACCACCTCGAAGAACCCGGCCCGCGCGCCGCGACCCTCGAACTCACACCCGCCTGACACACACGACCAAGGAGACACGCACATGCAGACACGCCCGTTGGGACGCACCGGAGTTCAGGTCAGTCCACTGTGCCTGGGAGCAATGATGTTCGGCCCCTGGGGCAACGACGATCGCGCCGACTCGATCCGCATCATCCACGCCGCGCTCGACGCCGGCATCAACTTCGTCGACTCCGCCGATGTCTACTCCGGCGGCGAATCGGAAGAGATTGTCGGAGAAGCACTCCGCGGGCGCCGCGACGACGTGGTGCTGGCCACGAAATTCTTCATGCCGATGGGCAAGGACCCCAACCACCGCGGCGGAAGCCGTCGCTGGATCATCCGCGAGGTCGAAAACTCGTTGCGCCGGTTGGGTACCGACCACATCGACCTCTACCAGGTCCACCGGCCCGGTCCCGATACCGACGTCGAAGAAACCCTCGGCGCGCTCACCGACCTCGTCCGGGCCGGCAAGGTCCGCTACATCGGATCGTCGTCGTACTCCGGTTCACAGATCGTCGAAGCCCAGTGGGCGGCCAAGGACAACCACTTCGCCCGCTTCGTCACCGAACAGCCGCCGTACTCGATCCTGGTGCGCGGCATCGAAGAAGACGTCCTGGCGACCACCCGGCGTCACGGCATGGGCACGCTCACCTACAGCCCACTGGCCGGTGGGTGGCTGTCCGGCCGGTGGCGCAAGGACGCCGCCTCCACGCCGACCTCCGCCGCTCGCCCCGGCGCCCGATTCGACATGAGCATCCCCGCGAACCAGCGCAAGCTCGACATCGTCGAAGACCTCGCGCAGCTCGCCGAGCAGGCCGGCATGCCGCTGATCGAACTCGCCATCGCGTTCGTCATCAACCACCCCGGTGTCACCGCCGCGATCGTCGGCCCCCGCACCATGGAGCAGCTGCTGTCCTACCTACCCGCCGCCGAGACCACGCTGTCCGCAGACATTCTCGACCGCATCGACGAAATCGTCGCACCCGGCGTCACCATCAATCCGGATGACAACAGCTACGGCACACACGAATTGACCATCGGCGCTCGACGGCGTTGATCGAAGACGGTCACCAGGCGGCTGCTCGCCGTCAAGCGACCTTGCGCCGTACTGTTGTGTCGCTCCTCCGTGGCGCAAAAGTACGGCGCCGAGGTGTTGACTCACCCAAAGCGGAAGTGGGACCGCATAGGAGTGCGATCCCACTTCTCGTACTTCACCCTGAAATCAGATCACGGCGTCGGCCTCACCGTGCTGATCGGCGAAGACGGGCTTCTTCCGATGCCACAGTGGTGGCAGTCGATGCAAGAAGATGAATGCCACACCGCCGACTATGAAGCCCACGAAGTAGGAGAGGTCGCCCAATTCGGGGAAGCTCTTGGCCATCGGCCCGACAAAGAAGGACAGATTCCAGAATGGCATCGAAGCGACCGTACCGATCAGCCATGCGACGAATCCCCACTCGAGTATGCGACGTGAATCGTAGAGCTCGGCGATCCGACGCCGGTCGTGGCGGTGGCCGAGTACGTAATCCAGCAAAAGCACGGCACCGTAGGGCGCGATCAGGTAGGCGCCCATGAAGAGGAACGTCTTGAACTTGGCCTCGAAACCCTCGTCGGCCCACAGACCGACCACATACGCCGCCGCGCAGATGAGGATGACTGCAGTTCGCCGGCTGACCGGGATACGAAGTGTCTGAACCGAGATCGCTCCTCCGTAGACGTTGAGGAAGTTCTGCGAGAACGACGAGATCAGCACGATCAACAGGGCAACCACGTGGAAGGGACCGGTGAGGCGTTCCAGGGCTTCGATCGGGCTCTCGCCGCTGGCGGCAGAACTCCCCAGCAATGCCCCTGCGATGCCCAACCACGACAGCGATATGAAGTTGCCGGCGAATGTCCAGACACCGGTGGCGCGATTGATCTTGTCGTCATCGGGAAGGTAACGAGAGTAGTCGGAGGCGAACGGCCACCAGGCGATCAGGAATGACAGGAAGTAACCGGAGAACGTGATCCACCCTCCCCAGCCACCGATCCATCCCGAGGCGTGCGGGTTTGTACCAAACCCTCCTTGCCATCCCCGGCTCACCGACACGATGGTGATCATGGCGAAGCCGAAGAACAACACAACGGCGAGGATGCGCTCGAGGTAGTGGATCATGTTGTAGCCGAACACTGCAACGATGAGCTGCAACACCACCAGGACGAGGGTACCCAGCCAGTACGGTATCGCCGGCACGAGTGCCTTCAATGCTTGGCCGCCGAGGATGACGGTGACCGCAGCCCAACCGATTCCGGCGAAGATGTTCACATAGGCGACGGGGATGAAGTTTCCGAAGAAACCCAGGGGCCCTCGAGCCTGGATCTGTTGTGCCACACCGAGCCGGCCGCCCATCCGGGAGAGCACACCCATCACGATTGCTCCGACCCCGGAGCCGATGACGATCGCGGAGATCGCCGCCGGCAGCGATAGTCCAAAGCTGACCGCGACGAAGCCGAGCACCATGATCGGGAAGTTCATCCCTGCGGCGAACCAGATGAAGAACTGCGAGACAGGCTTTCCGTGTCGCTCGGAGTCGGGGATGGCGTCAACCCCGTAGGGCTCGACTTTCGCGATCTTGTTGCGGTAGTGGTAGTCGGGCGTGACTTCACCCGTGGACGCGACGGAGACGTCTTGACTCATCGCGGTCACCTTTCGTTGAGGGAGCAGGTTCGAGTTACGAGAACTCGGGTACGACGTGTTTGATGAACATCTCGAGCGAGTCGCGCTTGCGCTCGTGGGAGAGACTGTTGTCGATCCAGAAGCTGAATTCGTCGACGCCGAGAGCTTGATACTCGTTGAGGCGCTTGATGACTTCATCCGGCGTGCCGATCATTGCCGTGCGGTGCAGCGAGTCCAGCTCGAACTCGGGCCGGGACTCGAACTTCGATTCCGGACTCGGCTCGAGGAAGCCGTCGACCGGTGTGGTCTTGTTTCCGAACCAGGCGTCGAAAGTGCGGTAGTACTTCGAGACGCCCTCGGCGGCGACGCGCCATCCGTCGGGATCATCGGGCGAATGCACGTGGGTGTGGCGCAGCACCATGATCTCGGGCCGCGGTACCTCCGGGTGGTTGGCCACGGCAGTATTGAATTTCCGCGTCAGGTCGACGACTTCTTCGTCGCCTTTCATCAGCGGCGTCACCATGACGTTGCAGCCCTCGCGAACGGCGAAGTCATGAGAATCGGGGTCGCGCGCAGCCACCCACATCGGCGGCGTGGGTTGCTGGATCGGCTTGGGCACACTGGTCGAGGTGGGGAACTGCCATATCTCGCCGTCGTGGGCATAGTCGCCCTGCCACAGCTTGCGGACCGCAGGCACCAGCTCACGCAGGTGCTTACCACCGTCGGTGGCGGCCAGACCCGGGGTCATCCGGTCGAACTCGAATTGGTATGCACCACGCGCCAATCCGACCTCAGCGCGGCCGTTCGAAATGACGTCGAGCAGAGCGGTCTCGCCGGCGGCGCGGATCGGGTTCCAGAACGGTGCGACGATGGTTCCCGCTCCGAGGCGGATGGTGGAGGTCTGGCCGGCGAGGTAGGCAAGCAGCGGCATCGGGCTGGGCGCGATGACGTACTCCATCGAATGGTGCTCGCCGATCCAGACAGTGCTGAAGCCGCCGGCTTCGGCCATCTGCGTGAGTTCGGTCAGGTTGCCGAAGAGTTCTCGGTGGCTGACGCTGTCGTCCCAGCGTTCCATGTGTACGAACAGTGAAAATCGCATGGTGGTCTCCTTGTCTACTGTTCTGTCGGTGCTGTTGTTGGGTCCGCGGAGTCGCGCTCGGCGATGCTCACGTCGTTGGACGCCCACAGGTCGCGCGGGACCTGTCGGACGATGATGTGAACGTTGCGCGGGAGCGCGTCGACGGTGCGCACCGCGGCCGCGTGCAATTCATGCATCAATGCTCTGAGCTGATCCGGCGTGCGGCCCTCGGCGATGCTGACCTCGATCAACGGCATGTCAGCTCCGCATCACGAAGGGATCGGCGACGGGCTCCTCGGCGGTGTTGATCCAGATGCTCTTGAGCCGCGTGTATTCCTTGATGGTCTCGGTACCGTGCTCGACGCCCACACCGCTGGTCTTGAATCCCTGCCGCGGCGACATCGGCGACATTGCGCGGTAGGTGTTGACCCAGATGGTGCCGGCTTCGAGACGGCCCGCCATCCGGTGTGCGCGTGAGAGATTCGTCGTCCATACCCCGGCTGCGAGTCCGTAGTCGGTGTCGTTGGCGAGGCCGACGACCTCGTCCTCGGTGTCGAACGGCATGATCGCGGCGACCGGGCCGAAGATCTCCTCCCGGACCACCCTCATGTCGTTGTGGACGTCCACCAGCACGGTCGGTTCGTAGTAGTAGCCGCCGAGTCCGCCGTCGCTGGTGCGTCCGCCGGTCAGGACGCGCGCACCCTCGCCGCGACCGAGGTCGACGTACGAGGCGACCTTGTCACGCTGAGCTTCGAAGGCGAGCGGGCCGAGTTCGGTGGCGTCATCGAGCGGATCGCCGATCTTGATCCGGCGCGCCCGGTCGGTCACCCGCTCGAGTAACTCGTCGTAGACGCCGCGCTGGGCGAAGATCCGGCTGCCGGCGATGCACGTCTGTCCGGCGGCGGCAAAGATACCGGCCACCACGCCCATGGCTGCGTTGGCGACGTTGGCGTCGTCGAAGACGATGTTCGGCGATTTCCCGCCGAGTTCCAGCGTCGATCCGATGAAACGGGAGGCTGTGGCCGCGGCGATCCGCGAACCGGTGGCGGTACTGCCGGTGAACGAGATCTTGGCCAGTCCGGGGTGGTCGACCAGCGCTTGACCTGCTTCGGCACCGAAGCCGGTGACGACGTTGACCGCGCCGGGCGGGAAACCGGCCTCCAGGGCCAGTTCGGCCAGGCGCAGAATGGTCGCCGAGGTGTACTCGGACGGTTTGATGACCACGGTGTTGCCGACGCACAGTGCGGGCGCCAGCTTGCTGGTCGTGAGGGTCAGTGGCGAATTCCACGGGGTGATCGCACCGACGACGCCGAGCGGTTCGCGGTTGGTGTAGTTGATCACCGCGCGATCCGATGTGGGGATGACATCGCCTTGGATCTTGTCGGCAAGGCCGGCGTAATAGTAGTAGTACTCCGGTAGCGTCGCGAGCTGGCCTCGCATCTCGCGCAACAGTTTTCCGTTGTCCTGACTCTCCGAACGGGCCAGATCCTCGGCGTTCTCGGCGATGAGGTCACCGAGCCGACGCAACAGATGTCCACGGCGGGTCTGACTCAGGTCCCGCCATCGGGGATCGTCGAAGGCGTTACGTGCCGCGATCATCGCCGCGTCGATGTCGGCGGCGTTGCCACGAGCCACCTCGTAGAGCAGTGCGCCGGTGGCGGGGTTGGTGCTCTGGAAGTAGTCGCCGGATTTCGGGGCAACGTGTTCTCCGCCGATGAAGTGGTCGCGTCTGGTGCGGTCGGCCACGGTGTGCTCAGACATGGGCGTACTCTCCGATGAAGGTGATCAGGTGATTCGCTAGTTCGGCGGGACACTGCACCGGCAGCATGTGCCGGCCACCGGCGACGATGGCTTCTCGGCATCCCGGAATCGATTGGGCCAGACGATGGGTCATCTCCGGAGTGGATCCGGGATCGAGCTCACCGGTGACCGCGAACGACGGGACATCGATATGGTCGAGCTCGGGCCCGATCTCGGCGTCTCCGGTGGCGAAAACCCGATAGCAATTGAGGAAACTGTCGCGATCGGTGGCGCGCAGCACCTTCCCGGTCTCCTCGACGGTCTCCGACGGCACCTCGGTGCCGTCGTACCAGCGACGCAGCGACGCCGCTGCACTCGCGCTGAAGTCCTTCTCGGCGACGTGCAACCGACCCAGGACCGCCTCACGCTCAGCAGGGGTGCGCTTGCACACCGAGCTGACCGACGTGAGCGAAGCGATCGAGTCGGGCCGGAAACGCGCAATATGCTGTGCCACAAGAGCACCCAGCGAGAATCCGACCAGATGAGACCTCGCCGGGATCTGCGAGGCCACACCATCGGCGAGGTCGCGCAGCGTGATACCCAGCGGTGCCGGCGGATTGACGCCATGACCGGGCAGATCGGGACTGATCACGGTCATACGGTCGCCGAGGCGGTTGATCAATGGCGCCCACATCTGGTGATCGAGCCCCACTCCGTGGAGAAGGACTATCGTCGGTCCGGTCATGGCGTTGTGCTCCTCAGGTTTCGATCAGGGGCGTGTCGTCAGAGCGTGCTGGATCAGCGCTCGGTCGACAGATCGGCGAGGCGTTGCTGCGGCCGCCCCTGTGCGGCGGCAGCGAGTGCGATGACGATCTCGTCGGGGTGCGGCGCATCTGCGATGCGCACCTCGACAGTCTGATGATGTGACCGGATCGTCGCGTCGGTGATGTGCTTGAGCGGGATATCGAAAATCACCCCGGCCGGCCCACGCTTCTCGACGGCAGGAAGCAGAGTGGTGGCATCGGCGGCCTTGCGGAAGTGATCACCGAACTTGAGGGTGTGGATCAGACCGGACCCGTGCTCGATCTCGCCGTTGAGACCGACGATCGCCGCCTTGCCGTAGGCCTGCGCCGGATCGCCGAGCGCCTCGAGGACCGACGGCGCCAGCAGCGCACCCAGGTCGGAGGCGTTGGCATCGATGCCGGGCGCCAGATCATCCACGAACCCTTGTCCAGACCAAGGATTTTCGATCACGGCGGCGACGATAGCCACACGCGCGGCGGGAGTCACGGCACGGCCGCCCTCGGTCCGGATTTCTTCAACGATGGTCACGATCTTGCGGATGTTCAGCATGGGACACCTTCCAGGGTTGTGATGGAGACTGCAGGGTCGGTCTTACGGTCGCCGATGCGCGGATGCGGCCGGGGACCGGTGGAGCCGGCGGCGACGATGACCAGTTCGTCGGCGCGTGGCGCGTCAGAGACGCGGGCGGACACGGTCTGATAGTGACTGCGGGTGGCGGCGGATGTCTTGTGCCAGAGCGGTACGACAAGTGTCTCGCCGGCGTCGGCACGGGTGTCGGCGAAGCAGATGATCGACTCGCCCTCGAGGAACTCACGCATCAAGTTGCCGAAGTACGGGGTGTGTATGAGGGCGCCGCCGTGCTCGATCTCACCGGCGGACCCGACGATTGCCGCCTTTCCGAATGCCTCGATGGCCTCCACGCCACCAAGCGCGTCGATCAACTTCTCGGTGACCAGGCGTGCCAGGCCCGGCGCAACAGCTTCGACCTCGCGGGAGAGATCGCGTGTGGGGCCGGTGCCGACCCACGGGTTGTGTACCACCACGGCGACGCTGGCCTGAGCGATCGGCCGGACGGGCTCGGCCTGCGCCTCGGTGACGATCTGTTCGCGGTACACCACGACTTTGCGTATTTCAGCGTGAGTACCCGGTTCGTTCTCTTGCATGCCACAGCACGCTATGCGATGCAGTGACACAGGTCAAGAGAATGGCAGAAATTCCCTGCCACAATGGCCCAAACGATGATCGGAAGCGATGAAAGTCCTGTTAGAAGCATGTTAAATCACCTGGTGGGCACGCTTGGCGCCAATGAGACCGAGAGGCGATCTGGCGCACTCGTTGACACCGCTCGTGATGCGGCTTACATTCTGTTGTATGCAACAGGGTCTCAGGTATGAGATCGGCTTGTATACCAGCCACATCAAGAGAGGACGAGAAGATGTCCACATCTGCACTTCGGGCCGGTCGAATCCGCGAAGTTTGGGATGCAGCATGGGATCGCGGCGACGTCGATGCCTTCGACGATCTACTGGGACCCGACTACCGCAGGATCGGCAGTTCTGGTGACGCCCAGGGCCGCGCAGCATTCAAGGACTCGATCGTGGCCACGCGAGCGGCATTTCCGTCGTTGGTGACCACGATCGACGACATCGTCGAAGATGGCGACCGGGTTGCGATCCGGTGGCACAGCACCGGGGTACACCAGAACTCCTTCCTCGGCGTTCCGGCGACCCGGCGCGAGGTGACGGTCAGCGGCGCCACCTTCGCCCGATTCGCCGACGACGTCATCGTCGAGGAACACGTGACCTGGGATCCGCGGGCCCTTCTCGCGGCGCTCGGCATCATCAGCATCGGACAGGACCAGTGACCATGAGTACAGCCGACCATCACACGCGCATGCACCCGGATATCAACGTGATGAAGCAGGTCAACCGCCAGTTCGTCACCGGGGTGACGGTGGTGACCGCGATGGACGCCGACAAACCCCGCGGACTCGCCGTCAATGCCTTCTCCAGTGTGACGCTGGAGCCGCCGACGGTGATGGTCGCCGTGCAGCGAACGTCGTCGACGCACGAATGTCTTTATCGCGCAGAGCATCTGGCTATCAACATTCTCTCGGTCGATCAGCTCGACGTTGTCGGGGTGTTCGCGACCAAGTCGGACGACAAGTTCGCCGCCCTGGACTGGACACCCGGCCCGTTCGGCAGTCCGCTGATCGATCGCAGTAGCGCGCAGATGGAAGTCGAGATCCGCGAGCGGCTGCAAGCCAGCACGCACACACTGTTCGTCTGCCGGGTCCTACACGCGACGGCGAGCGACCGCGCTCCCATGGTGTACGGCGCGGGTAAGTTCTTCGACGGTGGCGCACTGACACCGATCAGCTGACGCCGATGTGCGAGGCGGATGCCGTGACGACGGAGTCGTTGGGATGAAGGAGAATGCGATGGTCATCAATGGGACAGGCAACGGATCGATCCAGGCACGTCTGGTCACCGAGATCCGTCGTCGTATCATCGCCGGCGAGATCCTACCCGAGGTCAACATCTCCGAATTGGCTCTCGCCGAAGAGTTCGGTGTCAGCCGAACACCGGTCCGCGAGGCATTCAAACAACTGCAGACCGAGGGGCTCATCGAGATACGGCCTCGCGTAGGTACTTTCGTCACCACGCCCTCGCGCCGCGAGATCACCGAACTCTTCGAGATGAAGGAACTACTCGAGGGCGCAGCGGCGCGCTTACTCGCCCAACGCGGACGCGTCCCTGAACTCGACCTCCTCGAAGAGAACCTCCGCCAAGCCGATGAGGCAGTGGCCCGCGACGACCGCGACCGCTACGCCGAACTCGTCGAGGAGTTCCACAACCTGCTCATCGTCGGTGCCGACAACAAGAAACTCGAAGCGCACTACCGGACTCTGATGAACCAACTCGCCTATGCCCGCCTGGTCCATACCTCACTCGGTCAGCCCGGTCGCGCACTGCAATCCGACCGAGAGCACCACCACGTCGTCGATCTGATCACCGCCAAGGATGGCGACAGCGCCGAACGCGTGATGCGCGAACATGTGCGCGCCAGCCGGCAGGCGTTACTCATCGGACTCGACTCCACCCCCAAGGGAGGGCCAACCTCATGACTGCCACCCTCGACCGTCCAGCTCACACAGCAGACGAGCCCACGCCATCGCCGAAGGCGCAGAACGCCCGCCGGTGTTCTTCCGAGACAATCCTTCTCGATGAATCAGGCGCCCTACTGGTGTTCGCCGCAGATGTCGCCACGACAGCACAACTGGCTTTCGCCATCAGGCATTCGTCCGGACTGGTACACGCCGCCATGCCCTCGTTTCTCCTCGACAAGCTCCGCATTCCCGATCAGCCCGTGTTTGCTTCCGAGGACTCGCGGCTGTCGTTCACCGTCGCAGTTGATGCTGCTAACGGAATCGGCACCGGCATCTCCGCGCACGATCGGGCGCGCACCCTGCGCGTACTGGCGGACGGTTCGAGTGTTCCGGACGACCTGGTCCGGCCCGGTCACGTAATGCCGGTCCGGTGTGATGACGGCGGCTACCGGAGTCGTCGGCGCTGCTGGGAACTCGCCGTCGAGCAGGTAACCGCACAAGGCCATGCACCTGTGGCCGTGGCCGTGCGGCTGGTCGACGAATCCGGCGACATCCTCGACCCGGCAGCGGCCTTCTCGTTCGGAGTGACTCACGGAATCTCGGTCTCCGATGTGCGCGAGTCCTCCTACTAGACCCTGACACCTCATGGCGTGTGGCGGCGGTCGGTCGCCGACGCCTGCCCCCCTGCCTGCCCCCTTGCGCACCCCACCCCTCCCAATTATTGTTTTCCATACAAACACTAGGGAGTCACCGTGACCACTGCACGTCGCGCCAGCCGCGAGGCCGGCAAGGCCACCCGCAGCGCACTGCTGCGTGCGGCCGGTGAAGTGTTCGCCGAGGTCGGGGAGACCGCGTCGGTGGCGCAAATCTGCGCCCGGGCCGACGCCTTTCCCAATCAGGTCACCTACTACTTCGGGTCCAAGGAACAGTTGTTCGTCGAGGTGGCGTGTGCGGCGGTGCTGCGCGCCGGTCGGCATGCCGAGCAGGCCGCGGCGTCGGCGACAACGGTCCGTGACTACACCCGCACCCTCGTCGAGACCCTCCTCGGCCCGCAGTCGCGCAACGTCGAACTGTTCACCACCGCCATGCTGCTGGTGTCACGTCGCACCGATCTACGCCCCCACATCACCGAAACGCTGTCCACCCTGCACGACCGCGGCGAGGCCGCGCTCCTCGACACCCTGGTCCGCACCGGATGGCAGCTGCGGGCCGAGATCGGCGTCGAGGCCCGGGCCTTCTGGTCGGCGATTTTCGGTTTGACCGTCCAAAATGCAGCCACCGGAGACGAATTGGGGACATCCGTCGCCGAGGCCGTCACCGTTCTGTTCACCAACATGGGCATCCCCGACAGCGTGCTCGACCAGCCGCTGACCCCCACCGGAAAGGCATCGCCGTGACCTGGACCGACCCGACCACCACCAACCCGAGCACCACCGCCGAAACGGCCCACCCGCAGCCGCATCTGACCCACACGGTCTTCAATCAGTCCGGACCGCGCGTCGACGTCAACGAGTACGAGCTGAATATCGTTCTGCAAGAAGCTGTTGCGCGTCACGACGCGGGATGGGCCGAGGCAGAGCTGCGTGAGGTCGGCGCGCTGGTCGGCAGCGCGGAGTTCCAGCGCGACGCGCACTTGGCCAACACCATCACCCCTGAACTGCACACCTTCGACCGGTGGGGCCACCGCATCGACGAGGTCGAGTACCACCCGTCGTATCACCGCATCATCTCCGCATCGATTTCCCATGGCGCCCATACCCGTTGCTGGGCCGACCCGCAGCCGGGCTCACATGTCGCCCGGGCCGCGGTGTTCATGCTCTTCGGTCAGATCGAGCCGGGCCATGCCTGCCCGGTGTCGATGACCCATGCGGTGATCCCGTCACTGGAACTGCAACCCGACGTCGCCGCCGCCTGGGTACCGAAAGCACTGTCCCGCAGCTACTCTCCCGAACTGTCCGCCGACAAGGCATCGGCGATCTTCGGGATGTCGATGACCGAGAAGCAGGGCGGGTCGGATGTCCGCGCCAACACCACCGTCGCCCGACCGGTCGGCGCGGGCGGCCCGGGCGCGGAGTACCTGCTGACCGGGCACAAGTGGTTCTGCTCGGCGCCGATGTCGGATGCGTTCCTGGTGCTCGCACAGGCGCAGGGCCCCGGCGGTGAGGGACTGTCGTGCTTCCTGCTCCCCCGCGTGCTACCCGACGGAACCCGCAACGTCTTCCGCATCCAGCGGCTGAAGAACAAGCTGGGCAACAAGTCCAACGCGTCCAGTGAGATCGAACTCGACGGCACCGTCGCGCTGATGGTCGGCGAGCCGGGCCGCGGAGTGCGCACCATCATCGAGATGGTCGCCCAGACCCGACTGGACTGCGTGCTGGGCAGTGCCGCCGGGATGCGGCAATCCGTCGCCGAAGCGGTGTGGCATGCCCGCCATCGCGCGGCATTCGGTGCGACGCTGGCCGACCAGCCGGCCATGACCGCCGTATTGGCCGATCTCGCACTGGAATCCGAGGCGGCCACGGTCACCGCGATGCGCCTGGCCCGCGCCCACGACGAGGATGCCTCGGACACCGAACGTGCCTTCCGTCGCCTGGCGACCGCGGTGGCCAAGTACTGGATCTGCAAACGCGGCCCGCATCACGCCTACGAGTCCCTGGAATGCCTGGGCGGCAACGGATACACCGAGGACTTCCCGCTCGCCATGCGCTACCGCGAACAACCGGTGATGGCCGTGTGGGAGGGTTCGGGCAACGTCATCGCCCTCGACGTGTTGCGCGCCATGACCCGTGAACCGGAATCGGTCGGCGCCTTCGACGCCGAAGTGAACCTGGCACGCGGTGCGCACGCCGACCTCGACGCCCACCTCGACCGGTTGCGCAACCAACTCGGCGAACTCGCCGGACTCGATGCCGCAGCCGCTCAGCGCAACGCGCGACGGGTCGTCGAATCGATGGCGCTGGCGCTGGAAGCGTCTCTGCTCGTACGGTTCTCACCGACCGAGGTCGCCGAGGCATTCATCGCCGCGCGACTCGGCACCGACCGCGGATTCGAGTACGGCACCCTACCCACCGGCACCGACCTGGAGCTCATTCTGTCTCGTCAGTGATCCCGACCGCGTCGAGGATGGCGTTACGGATCCTCGACGCGGTGTTGGGCAGCCACATGGCCATCACCGGGGTCATCGGCGGATCGTCGAACGAGACGACGCGAATCTGGTTCTGGTACAACCATCCCGGCTGATTGGTGACGAACGCACACGCATCCGGATGGGTGATCACCGACATGTGCGGTGGAGTGCCACGCAGATTCGACACGACGATCTCCGGCTCGAAACCCGCTCGGCGACAGTACGACACGATCATGTTCTTGTAGTCGTCCTCGAGTTCGGACACCACGATCGGATGATCGGCGAGATCGCGCATCGCACACGTCGGATTCTCCGACAGCGGATTGTCGGCGTTGACCGCCAGCCGCAGCTCGTGTCGAGTGGCGATGGCGCCGGCGAGATCGGTCGGCGCGGTGTGCGAGCGGGCGAGCACCATGTCGACGTCGCCGGACATGATGGCATCGCGGATGTCACCCGGCCAGAGCGGCTTGACCGTGATCAGCAACGACGGATCGGCCAACACCGCACCCTCGATGACCTGGAACACCTCCGACGGCGCCAACCCCGGCGTGTGCCCGATGGAGAACGGGTCGGGCTTGTTGTCGTCGATCATCTTGACCTCGGCCGCGAGATTCGACCCGCCCGCCAACAACGGGATCGCCCCCTCGTAGAGCGCAACCCCGGCCGGCGTGGGCGTCAGGGTTCGTCGCGACCGAGAGAACAACTCGACGTCGAGTTGCCGCTCGAGTTCGCGAATCGCGACAGAAAGCGCCTGCTGGGAGATGTAGAGCCGCTCGGCCGCCACCCGCAACGACGGGGCATCGACCACCGCCATGAACATCCGCAGCCGTCGAAGATCGAGATCGCGCATTACCGGCCTACCGCCTTTCTCGCCCCACCCTCAAGGTCGCCTTGTTGGAAGACAACATATCCGATATCGATGAGCGTCGTTTGTCATTCTATTGTTGTCAATACCCCCAGTGGTTGACCGCGTCCGGGTGGACAATGAGTCAGAGCCCATTTCCCGCACGCGATCGGCGTGGCATCGGGGGTGCCATGTCGTCGACCGGCAGCCGACAAACAGCCGCACGCTGGCGCTTTACCGCGGGGCGATCCACATCACGGCCCCGCACGCCGCGGCACAGAGGGGTTGCCGCGGCGTACGGTCACGTCCTTTCCCGCGGCCCGTCGATCGTGCATTCTCACAGGCGCATCGGTAGCGCCGCCTGGTCACATGGAACGATGGTGAGCACATGTCTCATGTGACCGGGAGGACACCGCATGACCCACGAGGCCCAGTTGCACGACCTCGATCCGCGCACCCCCGTCATCGTCGGCGTCGGGCAGGCGTCCGAGCGCATCACCGACGCCGACTACCGGGGTCTGGGTGAGGCCGATCTGGCCGCCCGCGCGCTCGATGCGGCACTGACCGACACCGGCGTCGCACCCACCGAGGTGGCACGGGCCGTCGACACCGTCGTGGCGGTGCGATCCTTCGAGGTGTCGAGTCCGCTCTCGTCGTCGCCGCTGGGCCGTCCGGACAACATGCCGCGCGCGGTCGCCGGCCGGATCGGGGTCACGCCGCGGCGCGCGGTCACCGAGGTGGTCGGCGGACAGAGCCCGCAGAAACTGGTCGACGAGTTCGCGCAGTCCATCGCCGACGGCAATGCGGACGCTGTGCTGATCTTCGGCTCAGAGGTGATGTCGACGGTTCGGCACGCGCTCAAGTCTCCGCCCGCCGAAGCGCGCCCCGACTTCTCCGAGACGGTGCCCGGCGATCACGAGGACCGCGGATTCGGGCTCAAGGGCCTCACCTCGGTGCAGGAGGCGCGACATGGACTCCTCGAGCCGATCACCCAGTACGCACTGCTGGAGAACGCCCGGCGGCACCGTCGGGGACTGTCCCGCGCCGACTACGCGCGGTCGATGGCCGAACTGTTCGCCCCGATGTCGGTGATCGCGGCCACCAATCCGCATGCGGCGTCACCGGAAGCGCGATCGGTCGAGGAAGTCGCGACGGTGTCGGACTCCAATCGCGAACTGGCCGAACCCTATACGCGCCTGTTGGTCGCGCGCGATCAGGTGAACCAGGCCGCGGGGGTCGTCGTGATGTCGGTGGCCAAGGCCACCGAACTCGGAATCGATCCCACGCGTTGGGTATTCGTGCACGGACACAGCGATCTGCGGGAGCGGCCGTTGATGGAACGCGACGACCTGTCGACGAGTCCCGCGTCGATCGCCGCGATGAACACCGCCCTCGACATGGCCGGCCTCACCCTCGACGACATCGCCTTCCTCGATTTCTACAGCTGTTTCCCGATCGCGGTGTTCAACATCTGCGATGCCTTCGGCCTGCGCGCCGACGATCCGCGTGGGTTGACCGTCACCGGCGGACTGCCGTACTTCGGCGGGCCCGGCAACAACTATTCGATGCACGCGATCGCCGAGGTCGTCGATCGAGTGCGTTCGCGCCCTGGCACTTTCGGTCTCGTTGCCGCCAACGGCGGGCTGATGAGCAAGTACTCGGTGGGCATCTACGCCACCACACCGACCCCGTGGCAGGCCGGCGACGATGCCCGCATCCAGCGAGAACTCGACAGCCGACCGTCCGTCGACGAGCGACGCAATGCCGACGGCGCCGCGACCATCGAGAGTTTCACCGTGTTGCCCGCCGACAAGAATGGGCGCCGTAAGTCCATCGTCGTCGGCCGGCTCGGCGACGGCGCGCGCTTCGTCGCCAACGGCGCCGAGGGCGATGATGAACTCCTCGAATTGCTGACCGGGAGTGACGATCCCATCGGCTCACCGATCTACGTCCGGTCCTTCGCCCGCGGCAATCGCGTGACCGTTTCCGATGAGCGGATGTCCGAGTTGTTCCCGGTCGGACCGCACGGCTTTCGGGCAGAGTACGAGAACGTCGTCGTCCGTCGGGACGGCCGTGTCCTCGAGGTGACGATCAACCGGCCCGCGGCGCGTAATGCACTCGACCCGGCGGCCAACGCCGAACTCGACGAGATCTTCGACGCCTACTTCGCCGACCCCGACCTCTGGGTGGCGATCCTCACCGGAGCGGGCGACAAGGCGTTCTCCGCCGGAAACGACCTGGCGCACATGGCCGGAGACGCGATGCTCGCGGTCCCGAAGAACGGCTTCGGCGGGCTCACCTCACGCCGGGAACTACCCAAGCCGGTGATCGCCGCCGTCAACGGCGTGGCCCTCGGTGGTGGTCTCGAGATCGCTCTGGCGTGCCACATCATCGTCGCCGACGAGAAGGCGAGTTTCGGTCTGCCCGAGGTGAAGGTGGGCCTGGCCGCTGCCGCGGGCGGACTCGTTCGGCTACCGCGCGCGATCGGCCCGGCACTGGCCCGCGACATGATCCTCACCGGCCGCCGCATCGACACCGCCGAGGCCTACCGCATCGGTCTGGTCAGCCGCATCGCCGACCACGGCCAGGTACTCGTCGCCGCACGTCAAGTGGCACAGGAGATCCTGGCCGGCTCGCCGACGTCGGTCCGGGCATCGTTGCAGGCAATGGCCGACGCCGAGGCCATCGACGATCCGGTCGAGGCGATCGAGGCGACCTCCTCGGTCCTCGACTCGCTGCTGATCAGTCAGGACACCATCGAGGGGATCAGTGCGTTCGTCAGCAAGCGTCCGCCGCGGTGGACGGGGCGGTAGCGATTGGCGCCGGTGCACCGTTGTGGTGCGGAAGATGTGGTGTCTCACCGGGGCTCGAGGCTCGTCGCTAACGCTCCTCACACCTCGACCACCGGGAGAAGCGTCGCCGGCGGGTATTAGCACCTCAGCGGGAGAAGCGGTCGCCGGCGGGTGGCGGCCACCAGCAGGAGAAGGGTCGCCACCGGGTGGGCGAGTCAGAGGATCACACCGGGATTCAGCAGGCCGTCGGGATCGAGGGTGGCCTTGATGGCGGCGGTCAGCTCCATGACGTCTGGGCCGACCTGATCGGGGAGCCAGCCCTTCTTCAGTCGGCCGACGCCGTGCTCACCGGTGATCGTGCCGCCCAACGAGATCGCCAGGTCCATCACCTGGCCGAACGCCGTCTGGGCGCGGTCGTGCTCGTCGGCGTCGTCGGGATCGAACACGATGAGCGGATGGGTATTGCCATCACCGGCGTGGGCGATCACCGAGATCATCACCGCGTTGTCGCTCGCGATCCTGCCGACCCCGTCGATCAGTGCGGGCAGGGCCGGTAGCGGCACCCCGACGTCTTCGAGCAGCAGCGAACCGAGTTTCTCCACCGCGGGGATCGCCGCGCGACGGGCAGCGGTGAACGCCTCCCCCTCGGCGGCGTCGGTGGTGTCGAAAACCTCGGCCGCGCCGCAGGATTCGAAGGCCTCGCGGATGATCTCGACCTCGGCCACACCGGCCGGGCCGGGCGCATCGGACTGCGCCACGAGCAGTGCTCCCGCATCCCGGTCGAGTCCCATCCGGAGCATGTCCTCGACGGCGTTGATCGAGACCTTGTCCATGAACTCCAGCATCGCCGGCCGAATCCTGGCGGTGATCGCGAGAACCGCCTCGCTCGCCGAATGCACCGACGAGAAGGTACCGACCACCGTGCACGCCGACGCCTGCGGTGGCAGCAGCCGCAAGGTGACCTCGGTGATGATCCCGAGCAGGCCTTCGCTGCCGACGAACAGTTTGGTCAGCGACAGCCCGGCCGAATCCTTGAGTTGCTTGCCGCCGAGGCGGATCGCGCGGCCGTCGGCCAGCACCACCTGCATACCGAGCACGTAGTCGGTGGTGACGCCGTACTTGACGCAGCACAGCCCGCCTGCGTTGGTGGCCACGTTGCCGCCGATCGAGCAGATCTCGAATGACGACGGGTCCGGCGGGTACCAGAGATCGTGTGCCGCGGCAGCGGCCTTCACCTCGGCGTTGAACAGCCCCGGCTGCACCACCGCGGTTCGGGTGGCGGTGTCGATGCTCATCTCGCGCATCTTCTCCGTCGAGAGCATCACGGCGCCGTCGACGGCCGTCGAACCGCCCGAGAGGCTGGTGCCCGCGCCTCGGGTGATGATCGGGACGCGATGAGCGGCACACCAGCGGACCACCGTCTGAACGTGCTCGGTGGTCGTTGGGCGGATGAGCGCGAGCGGTGTACCGGCCGTCGGGTCGAAGGCTCTGTCCTGCCGATACCCGGCAAGGATGTCGGGGTCGGTGACGATCATCTGGTCGGGGAGGTCGGCGCGCAGATCGGCGAGGTCCACGCTGCCGGTCTCGGTACTCGTGTGCACACTGCTCATGGGTTCAGCGTAGGCGTGGCCGCCGGGTGCCCGTGTCCCTTCCTGAGACCCGCACCGGCACGCCCCTGCGGTGAACGTTTGGCCAACGTCCACACTCCACCGGCGCCCTCACGCACTATGGAGTGATGACCGACTTCAACAAGACCATCATCGACGAGTTCCACGCCAACGACGGCACCGTCACCACCATGGGCTTCGGCCGTAACCTCGTCCTCGTTCACTCGATCGGCGCCAAATCGGGGGCGCAGCGGGTGACGCCGCTGATGTCGCTGCCCGACGGCGCCGGAGGCCGCTTCATCGTCGGCAGCGCGGCCGGCTCTCCGAAGGATCCGGCGTGGGTACACAATCTGCGCAAGAATCCGGAGATCACCATCGAATACGCCGGCGAGAAATCCGGGATCGAAAAGCATCCGGCGACCGCCACCGAACTCGATCCGGCGCAGCGTGAACAAGCGTGGCAGGGTTTCGTCTCGGCGTCCGAGCAATTCCTGAAATACACCGAAACCGCCGAAGGCCGCGTCTTCCCGATCTTTCGCCTGACGCCCAAGAAGTGATTTCGGCGCAAGCCGATATCCTGACGAGATGTTCGGGGTTGGCGAGACGGTCGCGGGTTTCGAGATCGACGCCGTCGTGGGTCACGGCAGCAGTGCCGACGTCTACCGGGTGCACCGCACCGGCGAGTCGACGCCGCTCGCGCTGAAGGTTCTGCACGCCGACGACGGCGACACCGGCCGGGCGCGAGAACGCTTCGAGCGAGAGTTCGGGATTGCGTCGCTCCTCGACCATCCGCACATCGTGGCCATGGTCTCGCGCGGTGAGGTACTCGTCGATTCGTCTCCGCCGCGGACGCAGCTGTGGCTGGCGATGCAGTACGTGGCCGGTCCGTCGGCGATGTCGCTGATCCCGCGTGAGGATCAACAGCCGCGGGTGCCCGCGGTACTGCGCGTGGCAGCGCAGATCGGCGACGCCCTGGACTACGCACACTCCCGCGAGATCCTGCATCGGGACGTCAAACCCGCGAACATCCTGCTGACGTCCACCTCCGACGACACCGACGCCGTGCTCAGCGACTTCGGTATCGCGCGACTCCTCGACGACACCCGGCCCCTCGCCCGCAACGGGCGGGTCCAGGGGTCCATCGCCTACGCTGCCCCCGAATTACTTCAGGCACAACAACTCTCCCCGGCCACCGACGTGTATTCGTTCGCGTGCTCGCTGGTGGAGTTGTTCACCGGGCTGCCGCCGTTCCCACGGTCCACGCCGTTCGCCATCACCTACGCCCACCTGCGTGACGAGCCGCCGAAGCTCACCCGGCGCCGCGATTGGCTTCCGTCGGCGCTGAATTCGGTGTTCGCCAAGGCGCTCGCCAAGAAGCCCGAGGAGCGCTACCAGACGTGCACCGAGTTCGTCGACATCATCACCCGCGCTCTGCGTGACGTGCCGGTACCGGCACACAATCCGCGACGGCGGCGCCGCGTGCGCGGATATCCGGGCTGATCGGCGACACACAGCCGGCGTGACGCCGACCACACCCGGCCGTCATGTTAAATCGGACATCCGGCCCACATCCCGTTTCGGGGCAGGTCTTTTCGTGCCCAGTGGTCCGATATCCGGGTCGGCGAATCGCGAATCTGTTTACATGGATCTCCCATTCATGTCACAACCACTCCCTAACTTGGGTTCCCGTCCATCACACATGTGCCGCAGCGCAACCCGCTCGCGGCCGACGACGCCGGTCGACCCACCACTTGTCGACCCACACCAAGGGGAACCATTGACGGCCGAATCATCGACCTCGTACGACAATTCCGCTCTCACCCATGAGGACGAGGGTTACCACAAGAGTCTGAAGCCGCGGCAGATCCAGATGATCGCCATCGGCGGCGCGATCGGCACCGGCCTGTTCATGGGCGCCGGCAGCCGACTCCACGATGCAGGCCCGGGCCTGTTCATCACCTACGCCGTCTGCGGCGTGTTCGTGTTCTTCATCCTGCGCGCCCTCGGCGAGCTGGTGCTCCATCGCCCGTCATCCGGGTCGTTCGTCTCCTACGCGCGTGAGTTCTTCGGTGAGAAAACAGCTTTCGTCACCGGTTGGCTCTACTTCTTCAACTGGGCGGCCACCGCCATCGTCGACGTCACCGCGATCGCGCTCTACGTCCACTACTGGGGCATGTTCGAAGCGATCCCCCAGTGGCTGATCGCATTGGTCGCCCTGTGCATCGTGATGGCGATGAACATCATCTCGGTGAAACTGTTCGGCGAGATGGAGTTCTGGGCGTCGATCATCAAGGTCGCCGCACTGGTCACCTTCCTCGTCGTCGGCATCATCTTCCTCGGCGGACGCTTCGACATCGACGGCGCCGCCACCGGATTCAGCGTGATCTCCGACAACGGTGGCATGTTCCCGACCGGCATGTTCTCACTGGTGATCGTCACCTCCGGCGTCATCTTTGCTTACGCCGCAGTCGAATTGGTGGGTACCGCCGCCGGCGAGACCGCCGAACCGGCCAAGGTCATGCCGCGCGCCATCAACTCGGTCATCGTGCGCATCGCCGTGTTCTACGTGGGATCGCTGGTGGTGCTGGCACTGCTGCTGCCCTACACCACCTACAAGGCCGGCGAGAGTCCGTTCGTCACGTTCTTCTCCAAGATCGGCGTCCCCGCCGCCGGCGGCATCATGAACCTCGTCGTGCTCACCGCGGCACTGTCGAGCCTCAACGCCGGTCTCTACTCCACCGGCCGCACCCTGCGGTCGATGGCGATGAACGGCAGCGGCCCGGCGTTCACGGCCAAGATGAACCGCAACGGCGTGCCCTTCGGCGGCATCGCGCTGACCGGTGCGCTGACCCTGCTCGGCGTCGTACTCAACCTGTTCGTCCCGGCCGAGGCCTTCAACATCGCCCTGGATCTCTCGGCGCTGGGCATCATTTCGACCTGGGGCATGATCGTCGCCTGCCAGATCCAGCTGTACCGATGGGAGCAGAAGGGCATTCTCACGCGGCCGGCGTTCCGGCTGCCGGGCACGCCATACACCAGCTACCTGACGCTGCTGTTCCTCGCGGCCGTCGTGGTGTTGATGTGCTGGGACAACTACTGGAATCTCATCGCCATCATCGTCGGGATCCCACTGCTGACCGGCGGTTGGTTCGCCTGCCGCGGCAAGGTGTTGGCGATCTCCCGACAGCGGCAGGGCTACACCGGCGAGTACCCGGTGATGCCGCAACCGCCGGTGCCCGAAGGCCCCGGCGAGGCCGACGCGAGGGATCGGGACTGACGGACCGTCGCGCGGGGTGAGGGGTGCCGGAGCCGCACGCCTCACCCCGCGCGCGTGTGTTCCGGCGTGGTGATGCCGTACACGCGGCGCGCGGTGTTGCGAAAGACGTTGCCCAGCACGTTGTCTCCCCAGGGTTCGAGGATCTCGGTCAGGCTCGCGATGACGGTGTCGATCGATGCATTCGGTTTGTCGATCGGGAAGTTGGAGCCGAACATGACCCGGCTCGCACCGAAGTGACCGACGACGTGTTGGACCAGCGGGCCGACCATCTGTGTCAGGGTCTCGCGGGTACCGATGTTGCCCCACGGTTCACGACCGTAGCCGAGGACCGGCATGGCCAGCCCGGAAAGTTTGACCACCACATTGCGTTCGGCGGCAATCGAGGTCATGCGCTCACGCCACAGGCGCAGGATGTCGGCGCGGGCCGCCGCGGTGGTCCCGGTGCGCAGCCCGACGGGGCCGAAAGCGCCGACCGGACAACCGAAATGGTCGACGATGACGGTGGTGTCGGGGAATTCGCGGGCGAGGGTGATCACGTCGTAGAGCTGATGGGAGTAGACGAAGACCTCCACGGCGAGCCCGCGGGCGGCGACCTTCTCGACACCGGAGAGGAAGTCGGCCGATGCGAGCATGCCGTCGACCGGCCCGGCCGACCGGACCTTCGGGTCCGGATGGCGCGTCGCGGTGACCTGGATACCGCGCACCCGATCGCTGAGCGCGCGTTGCGCGTCCAGGCGCGCCTCGAAGCCCTCGGCCCGCGGATCGCCGCGCACCATCACCGCACCGAGCGTCGGGGCCACGCCGACCCCGAACGGCAGTCCCTGCAGGTAGTCGATCTCGTCGACGGCCTGCCGACTCGCGTCGGGCTCCTCGACATCGCCGAGGCGCCAGTACGATTCGGACACCACCACCGACTCGATGCCCACCCCCACCACTTGCGCCACCGGCGCGATGTCGGCGCCGTAGTGCCGCGGCTCATACGCACGGCCGATGATGTGCGGGGTCAGCACATAATCGCGCTCGGCCTGGGGAACGGCGACCGAAAAAAGCCTGTCCCCCACTTTGGGGACAAATCGGTATCCACGCGCGACGGGATTACGCGACCACGGTGTCCGACGCGGATTCCATTGTTGGACGTGGGCGTCGACGATCCCCGATATCGTTCCGGCCAACATTGTCACCATTCGAGATTGCCATAGTTGTTGACGCATCTCATGCGTTCGACGGACGAAAAGAATTGCCGGTCGTCGCCATCCTCGGATCGGCTGCGCCACGGCGACGGCCCGCGGGTGAACCGAACTGTCGGTGACGCAGGGCAGAATGGAGATGTTGTCGGTTGACCGGTGATCGGTGACCAGTGATCGGTGGGAGGTGTGCGCAATGGCGAGTCATTCCCGCCATGTGCTGCATCAACTCCGCGACCTGATCGCCCGCGATCCCGACCGCTTTGCCCGCAACATCTACACGCGACTGTTCGCCATCGACCCCGACCTGCGCGAACTGTTCGGCGCGATGATGGCGCATCAGCGCGAGGCGTTTTACCACGTCATCGACCACGTCCTCGACGTCATCCCGAGCCCGGACGGACAGGCCGAACTCGTGGAGTTCCTGGCGCAACTCGGGCGCGACCACCGCAAGTACGGGGTGCAGCCCGAGCACTATCAGGCGATCTTCCGGGCATTGATGGGTGAGTTCGCGGTCACGCTCGGCGATCAGTGGGACGACGAGGCCCAGCGGACCGTCGGGCAGGCGATGATGCTCGTCACCGGTGTGATGCGCGGAGCGGCGCAGACCGCGTCGGGGCCGGCGACCTGGACCGCCCGCGTGGTGGAGAAGTTCCGCATCAGCCGCGGTCTGGCGGTGGTGCGACTCGTCACCGACACGCCACTGCGCTTCAACACGGGCCAATACCTCGAGGCCCAGATCCCCCAATGGCCGAAGGTGTGGCGCAACCTCTCCCCGGCGATTCCGCCCAATCCGCACGGCGAGTTGGAGTTCCACGTGCGCGCGGTACCCGGTGGCACGGTCAGTCCGGCGATCGTCGCTCAGACCCAGCCCGGCGACGTGTGGACGTTCGGTCAGTCGCACGGCACGCTGCACATCGACGGCGACCGCGAGGTACTCATGGTCGCCGGCGGCACCGGCCTGGCGCCCCTGCGCGCACTGCTCATCGAGATGTCGGCGCTGGCGACCTCTCCGCCCACCCACGTCTACTACGGGGCGCGGTATCCCGGTGAGCTGTACGACCTACCGGTGTTGCGTCAGATCGCGGCGACCAATCCGTGGCTCACGATCACCGCGGTGTCGGAGGAGCAGACCGATCCGTGGTGGCTCGACGACCCGGTCCGGCCCGCCGAGCTCGGCATCGACCATCGCATCGGTCGGCTCGTCGACGTCGTCGGCGCCGCGGGCAGCTGGGACGACCGGCAAACCCTGATCACCGGCTCACCGATGATGGTGGAGAACACTCGGCGCGGGCTGATCATCGCCGGGGTGCGGGCCAGCCTCATCCAGCACGACCCGATGTTCTAGCGCCCGTCTCGACGCTGCTGCGGCCGCTACCCACCCGCGCCCGGGTTGCCGGGGCCCAGTTGCGGCGCGGTGACGGTCGTCGTCACCACCGAGGTGACGGTCTCCTGTTCGGTGACCGTGGCCGTCGCTGTCACCGTTGCCGTCGAGGTGACGGTCTGGGTGGCCGTACTGGTGACCGGTGGCCGCGTGACGGTACTGGTGACGGTCTGCTGGTCGACGACCGTCTGGGTGTCGGGTTGGCCGGTGCGGGTGACGGTGACCTCGCTGGTCGGGCCGGGCACCGTGACGGTCGAGGTGACCGCGGCGGGCGTGCCCGAGTCGTCCTTGCCGGTGAACAGCGCCACCAGTGCGACCACGCACAGCAACGCGGCGAGCCCGGCGGCGCCGCCGATGATCCACCAGCGCACACCCACCCCGCCCATCGCCGTGGTCGGTGCCGCGGCGGCTGTCCCGACCGATGCCGCCGCGGCCGGTCCGACGGCGGCCGCGGCGACCGGGATCGCGCGGGTGTCGGCGGCGATCACCTCGGTGACGCCCTGCGCCAGCGCGAACACGGGCGCGGCGGCCACGGTCACCGGTGAGCCCGTCGCCGTCTCGATGGCACGCACGGCGTCGGGCATTTGCGCTCCGGAACCGGCCGCGACCACGCGAGTCGCACCCGCTCCGCGCGTCAGCGAGTTCAGATGCGCCACGAGGCCGTCGGCACCCTGCGGATCGGTCAGCGGCACCGACTGGGGCGCGGCGACGGCGGCGGAGGCGTGTACCGACGAGTGCTCGGCGTTGACGAGGGCGATCGAGGCGCCGGAGGCGAGGGCGCCGGACCGGTCGAGGACGACTGCGGCGACATCGCCGGTGGCGTCGCGGTGCGCAACCTGGGCCAGGGCGTGCGGGAGGTCGACGAAACTCACCGCCGATGCCCACTCGGGTGCGCCGGGTGCGTTCATCGAGAACTCGAGGTGTGCCCTTACGTCGGGGCGGGCGCAGGTCAGGACGATGTGGTCGATCGTGAAGGGAGCGGAGTCGACGAGTTCACGCAGCGCGTCGAGCGCCGCATTCGGAGACTCGTCGGCGAGCTCCACGTGATTGCTGGCGACGATCTCGCCGGTGGCGTCGCGGACGACGGTCGCGATCTCGTCGCCCACCACCGAGACCCCGAGCACTGCGGGTTCGGCGATGGAGATCTCGGGTGACTCACTCACCATTCGCCTCCCTTGTCAGGTCACCGACCTCGGATGACACGCCGCCACAGACTAACGCGCGATCGGTGCGCGGCCCACAGGCCGCTTACCGATCGCTGTCGTCGGGGATCAGTGAATCGTTACTCGGACGGTCACACTGCAGGGGGTCACACTGCAGGAGGGTCACTCTGCAGGGTCACTCTTCGGTGCGTCGGCGCCGGGGCTGCCAGACGACGAGCGCATTGGTCCGCGGGACCGGGACCAATTCGCCACCGCGGCGGGCACGGTGTGCGTCGACCTCGCGTTGGAGCTCGTGCACCCGCTGTTGGAGCGCGTCGACCTGGTTGGTGAGCTCGATGATGCGTTTGATGCCCGCGAGATTCACGCCCTCCTCCTGGGAGAGCCGCTGGATCTCGCGCAGCACCTCGACGTCGTGCGAGGAGTAGCGTCGCCCGCCGCCGCTGGTGCGTTGCGGGGTCACCAGCCCGAGCCGGTCGTAGGTGCGCAAGGTCTGCGCGTGCATTCCGGCGAGCTCGGCGGCCACCGAGATCATGAAGGTGGCGGTCGCGCTCACCTCGCCCTCGAAACCCTCGAAACCGCCGGCCGGCCCGGCGCCCTCAGCGCCGGGCCGCCCACGATTCTTGCGTTCTGCCATGGCTCATCGCCCCCAACCCGCCCGAGGATCGAAACCGCTGGACTTCTCGGCCTCGGCGTAGGCACGCATGGCCTCCACCGCGGCGTCGTCGAGTTTGCGGGGCACCTCGACCTTGACGGTGACGAGCAGGTCTCCGGCACCGCCTGCGCGCTTGGGCACGCCGCGGCCACGGACCCGAAGGGTGCGGCCGTCGCTGGTGTTCGGCGGGATCTTCACCCCGACCGATCCGTCGAGCGTCGGCACCGAGACCGTCGAGCCGAGCACCAGTTCGGAGATGCTCACCGGCAGTTGGACGCGCAGGTCGTGACCGTTACGGGTGAACACCTTGTCGGGGGTCACGTGGACCACGACGTACAGGTCGCCCGACGGTGCGCCCCGGCGTCCGGCTTCGCCTTGTCCGGCCAGCCGGATGCGCTGACCGTCCTCGACGCCGGAGGGGATGCGGACGTTGATGGTGCGCGAGCGCACCTTGACGCCGCTGCCGTCGCAGTCGCTGCAGGGGTCGTCGATGCGGGAGCCGGTGCCCTGGCAGTCCTGGCACGGCTCACTGAATCCGAACGCCCCCTGGTTACGGCTGACAAAACCGGATCCGTTGCAGTTCGGGCACACTCGCGGGCTGGTGCCCGGCTTGGCGCCGCTGCCGTGACAGGTGGTGCACGGCGCCGGGCTGGTCACCCGGAGTGGGACGGTCGTACCCAACGCCGCGTCCTTGAACGACAACGTGGTCTCGGTCTCGAGGTCGTTGCCGCGACGCGGCCGGGTCGCGGTCGAGGTGCGCGTGCCGCCCGAACCGCCGCGGTTGAACAAGCCCTCGAAGAGGTCGCCGAAACCGCCGGCACCCTCGCCCGCACCGCCACCACCGAACAGGTCGCCGATGTTGAAATCGGCACCGGTCTCGGTCGAGTAGCGGGTGCCGGCGCCGGGGAAGCCGCCGGGAAAACCGTTGCCGCCGCCGCGGAATCGTCCGCCGGCGAACATCGCTCGCGTCTCGTCGTACTCTTTGCGCTTGTCCGGGTCGGCGAGCACGCTGTGGGCTTCGGACACCCGCTTGAAGCGTTCTTCGGCTTGCGTGTCACCCGGATTGGCGTCCGGATGCAGCTCACGGGCGAGCTTGCGGTAAGCCTTCTTGATCTCTTCAGACGAAGCATCAGAAGCAACGCCCAGGTCCTTGTAGAAGTCACGCTCGAGCCATTCTCGTTGCGGAGCCACCAGACGTCACCTCCTTCTCAATGAACATGTCTGGATGAAGTATGTTCCGATATCCGGCGATGCGCGAAGCCGCGTGGGCGTCCGCGCATCGCCGGATGGTTGTGCAGGTGATTATTGTGCACCGGTCGGAGCGTCCTGCGGGCCGCTCTCCTGCGCTGCCGGCGCCGGGTCGGTGACGGTGACCATCGCGGTGCGGATCACCTTCTCGCCCAGGCGGTAACCGCTGCGATAGACCGCGCCGAGGACCGGCTCGGAACCGCTGCCGTCGTTCTGGACGGCTTCGTGCAGTTCCGGGTCGAAGACGTCGCCGGGTTCACCGAACTTGACGACACCCTCACCGGTCAGTGTTGCGGCCAGCTTGTCGGCGACCGCACGCAGCGGACCGGACTCGAGGTCGCCGTGCTCGCGGGCACGGTCGAGGTCGTCGAGGACCGGCAGCAGCTTCTCGATGAGAACCTGCTTGCCGTAGGCCACCCGGCCCTGCTTCTCCTCCTCGGTACGCCGCTTGTAGTTGGCGAACTGTGCGCGTTCGCGCTGCAGTGCCGCCGTGAGGTCGGCGACCTCGTCGGAGTGCGGGGTGCTCGGCTCGGGATCGGGGATCGCCGCGGCGGGCTCGGCCTCTGCGGGGCCCGGCCCGGCGGCCGAATCCTCGCGCACCTCACCCGTTTCCGGGTCGATGCGACGACGATCGGTCACCGTCACCGGCTCCTCGGAACCAGCTCCGCTCCCGGCGCCCGGAGCGGTCACTTCTTCTCCTCGGGCTCGTCCACGACCTCGGCGTCGACGACGTCGTTGTCGCCTGCGGTCGCGCTGCCACCGTCGGCGGCGTCAGCGGCCTGACCCTCGGCGGCCGATGCCGCGTAGATGGCCTGACCCATCTCCTGCGATTCGGTCGAGAGCTTCTCGATCGCGCTCTTGATGGAGGCGATGTCGTTGCCCTTGAGCGCCTCGTTGGCCTCGGCGATCGCAGCGTTGACCTTGTCCTTGACGTCGGCGGGCACCTTGTCCTCGTTGTCCTTGAGGAACTTCTCGGTGTGGTTCACCAACGACTCGGCCTGGTTGCGAGTCTCGGCCTCCTCGCGACGCTTGCGGTCCTCTTCGGCGTGGGCCTCGGCGTCCTTGATCATCCGGTCGATCTCGTCCTTGCTCAGGCCCGAGCCCTCCTGGATGCGGATGGAGTTCTCCTTGCCGGTGCCCTTGTCCTTCGCGGTGACGTGCACGATGCCGTTGGCGTCGATGTCGAAGGTCACCTCGATCTGCGGAACACCCTGCGGCGCAGGAGCGATGCCACCGAGCTCGAAGGAGCCGAGCAGCTTGTTGTGCGAGGCGATCTCGCGCTCACCCTGATACACCTGGATCTGCACCGACGGCTGGTTGTCCTCGGCGGTGGTGTAGGTCTCCGACCGCTTGGTCGGGATGGTGGTGTTGCGCTCGATCAGCTTGTGCATCACGCCGCCCTTGGTCTCGATGCCCAGGCTCAGCGGGGTCACGTCGAGCAGCAGGACGTCCTTGACCTCGCCACGCAGCACACCGGCCTGCAGGGCAGCACCGACCGCGACGACCTCGTCGGGGTTCACGCCCTTGTTGGGCTCCTTGCCGCCGGTCAACTCCTTCACCAGGTCGGTGACGGCGGGCATACGGGTCGAACCACCAACGAGCACAACGTGATCGATGTCGCCGACGGAGATGCCGGCGTCCTTGATGACCGCCTGGAACGGAGCGCGGGTGCGCTCGAGCAGATCCGAGGTGATCTTCTGGAACTCGCTGCGCGACAGCTGCTCGTCGAGGAACAACGGGTTCTTGTCGGCGTCGACGGTGATGTAGGGCAGGTTGATCGAGGTCGACTGCGATGCCGACAGTTCGATCTTGGCCTTCTCGGCAGCCTCACGCAGACGCTGCATGGCCATCTTGTCCTTGGTCAGGTCGATACCCGAGGAGCTCTTGAACTTCTCGACGAGCCAGTCGACGATGCGCTGATCCCAGTCGTCACCGCCGAGGTTGTTGTCGCCGGAGGTCGCGCGGACCTCGACCACTCCGTCGCCGATCTCGAGCAGCGAGACGTCGAAGGTGCCGCCACCGAGGTCGAAGACCAGGATGGTCTGTTCTTTCTCGCCCTTGTCCAGGCCGTAGGCCAGGGCCGCGGCGGTCGGCTCGTTGACGATGCGCAGCACGTTGAGGCCGGCGATCTGGCCGGCTTCCTTGGTGGCCTGCCGCTGGGAGTCGTTGAAGTAGGCGGGCACGGTGATGACCGCATCGGTGACGTCCTCACCGAGGTAGGACTCCGCGTCGCGCTTGAGCTTCATCAGCGTGCGGGCACTGATCTCCTGCGGGGTGTACTTCTTGTCGTCGATCGCGACGTTCCAGTCGGTCTCGCCCATGTGGCGCTTGACCGAGCGGATGGTGCGGTCGACGTTGGTGACCGCCTGGTTCTTGGCGGGCTGCCCGACGAGCACCTCGCCGTTGCGCGCGAACGCGACAACGGACGGAGTGGTGCGGGAGCCTTCGGCGTTGGCGATGACGGTCGGTTCGCCGCCTTCGAGTACCGACACCACGGAGTTGGTGGTGCCGAGGTCGATTCCGACAGCACGAGACATCTTTGCTATTCCTCCTGGTTTCTGGGTGTGCACCCAAGTCCTGCTCCCCCGCGGCAGGCTTGGCGCCCACCACGAGAGTGTGGTTTGTGGCAAACCTGTGCTCCGGGGGCAGACTTCAGTGCCTCCGACTCATGTCCTACCGGGTTGAGCCGGTCCAGGTCAACTCAAGTTGAGCCAGCATCGCTCAGGTTTCTCGATGGGTCCAACGGGTGGGGTGGCGCAGATGTTCCCGATTCGACCAAAAAAGTTGAGCGGAGTTCGCTCAGGTTTGGCCCGCGTGGCCGCAATTCTCACGCTTCGATCGTGAGATCCGCTCACGACCAGGCGCGATTGGGCCGATAATCCCCTCGGGGGTCGCGCTGCGTGGGGTCCACCAAAGCGGTGGCCGCCGAGTTCGAGGAGTCGAGATCATGAATCGTCGTGTCCTGTCCTTCGTGGCCCTGGCCATCACGATGCTCTACGGCATCGGCTTCGCGGTCATCGACACGAACACGCCGTATGCCGTCGTCGGCGGCGTGGTGGTGGCGTTGAGTTGGGTCGCGGTCGGGATGCTCGGGCGTGAGGAGGACGATCCCGAGTGAGCCGGCCGGCACGTCACAACGGTCACCACCGCAAGGGCGCAGTCCCCAGGAGTGTCGGCGCGCGGTGTGCCGGGGTCGACAGACCCTCGAAGACCATCGGCACCGAGGGTTCGACGAGGCGCCCGAGCGGACCATCGCAGCCCTCGGCGGACGCGACCGGCGGCCCGATCGGTCGCCCCGGACGGGCGTCGACGATCCCCAATGAGCGAACCCAGGTGCACACCCGCGCCAATTCGACTCGCACGCGCCATGTCCCGCCCTCGGTGGCCCGTCGGCGCAATGCCGCCACGGCCCCGGCGGCCCCCAAATAGGCGGCGAGATAGTCGTTGAGCAGTTGCGTCGGCGGCAGGGCCGGCACCCCTTCACCCTCCTCGAGAGCAAAACCCGTTGCCGAGCAGGCGAGCTGATCGAAGCCGCCGCGGTCGCGCCAGGCCGACCCAGATCCCCAGCAGTGGTAGTCGACGACGACGGCGCCCGGATGTTCGAGCGCGAGATCGTCGGCCGCGAGGCCCCGGTTATCCAGTCCCAGATAGGAGTTGACGAAGACGTCGCCGGCGTCGATCAGCGTGTGCAACGCCGCGGCTTGATCCGGCTGTCGCACATCGCAGTACGCGTTGCGCTTACCCCCACCGGTGAGGGCGACCATCGCCAGGGGATCGGGAAGGTCGGGGCGGCTGACGTGACACACATCGGCACCGAAGGTCGCGAGCAGCTTGGTCGACACGGGCCCGGCGATCACGTGGGTCATGTCGACCACCCGTATCCCGTGGAGCGGCGGCCACATCGATGTGTGGGGAAGTGGCCGGGGCGGGGCGTCACCGATGCGCTCGAGTCGGATCACCGGATGCGTGGCGCTCTCCCGGCCCACGGGGTGCTCGGCCCATTCGTCGGCCGTGCGCACCGCGGCCGCCACGCCCCCGGCGGCGTACACGGCGTCCTCGAGATCGACCGCACCCCATTCGGCGGCCGCGGCCGCGATCTTCGATTTGACCGGCGGACAGTTCAGGACCACACACACCGCGTCGCGTTGATGAGGATAGGTGGTGATCAGAAAGATCCCCCGACCGTCGCTCGTACGGTAGAAGTCGTTGTTGCCCAAAGCCGAGGGGTCCTCGACGACGGTGTGGACATGCCGGCCGTTGAGGGTGGTGAGAAAGGCCGCCCGGAGTTGATCGAGCGCCGTGGCGAGGTCGACGGTCACGCGCGGACCGCCCGCAAGTGCGGCGAGTTGGACCCCGAGGGCACCGATCCCTGCGGCCGACGCCTCCGCGATCCGATGTGGCGACGAGGTCGTCGGCGCTTCTCCGGTGATCACGCATTCCCCGGTGTCGGTACCGAGCAGGGCGGTGAGGTCGAAGACCGTCGCGGGTACCGAGGTGAACGAGTCCGGGGTGGACGAGTCAGGGGACAAAGGTGTCGGGGCCATGTCCCTACTGTGGCCATCGCCGACAGCGCACCGACCAGGCTTTCGTATATACGTAAGGTGGTGGGCATGCGCCGACATCGCGCCATTCCACGCGCGGACCACATCCTCGAGTGTGTCGCCCGCGCCGGAAAACCCTTGTCGCTGAGCGATATCGCGCGCGAAATCGAAGCGCCGGTCTCCTCGACCCACGACCTCGTCGACGACCTTCGGGCATGCGGTTACCTGACCCGCGTCGGCGCGGGCTATCGACTCGGCCAGCGCCTACGCACGCTGCGGCTCATTGCCGGCCACGCCGATCAGCCGCCCCTGACACCGGACGAACTCACCGAATTGAACGCCGTCATCGAGGCCCCGGTGGCGCTGGCGGTGTTGGTGGGATCCGACCTGGTGTACCTGCATGGGGTGGGTGAGGTTCCCGCGGAGATCGGCGCCGTGGTGCGCGATCACGTGCCTCGACCGTTGCTCGCCACGGCGGGTGGTCGGGCCATGCTGGCGTTCCTACCGGCGGACGAGCGCGCAGCACTGCTCGCCGAGCACGCCTCACCCGGCGAAGCCGTCGCCTTCGGCCGCGAGATCGATGAAATTCGCGCTTGCGGATATGCCCTCAGCGATGGTTCGGTGCAGTCGGCGCTGCGGGTGGCCGGGGTACCGGTATTCGGCGGGAGGCGACTACTGGCCGTGGTGGTCGTCGCCGCGCCGAGGATCTCGGATCGGCCCTCCCCGGCTCTCGAACACGCCGCGCGACGTACGGCTGTCTGGTTGGCGGCCCGCGCCCGGCCATGAGTGGTGCTGCTGCGCGACGCCTCACCACCACTGCTCAGAGGGACTCGATGATCCGCTCGAAAAAGAGTTACTGGGCGCCGAACCGCCGACCGGGAAAGTACCGGGACACGACCGCTTCCAGCGCCTCTTGTGTGCTCATCGACAGGAGATGGCACAGCGCCACTGCGTCATCGATGTCCCCCTGCGACTTGCGCGTCACCATCGCCTTCATTGCGAGGACGTACTCCGGTGACGCGATACTGATGACCAGCGCCGGACCGATCTGCTCGCTTCGGGGATGGTCATCGGGTAGCGGAGGCATGAGCTGGGCGACTCCGTCGCTGAGCCAATTGGGGTCGAGATCACCCTCGCGCGCAGCGACCGATGCGGCCGCTTGAAGCACGACGTCGCGCGGCTCGAATGTTCCGTCCACATCCTCAGTCGCCCGATCGGCGTTGTACGCCAAGGCCATTGCCGCCCCGCCGACGATGAAGAGAACGCCGGCCTTTCCTCTCGCCTGCAACTCCGAGTCGAGAGCACGCAACAGCTCCCGGATCTCGGACGCCGTCAACGTTCGCGCCACGCTCAGACTCCCTCGAGATTGCCGACCGGCAACACCACGTTGCGCGTCTGCAGCTCCACCGGGGTCCGGAGGTAGTCAGTCCAGAAATACTAGGGCGGCACGCCAAACGGGTCGAACATCGCATCCGTGCAGAACCGGTCCGGTTCAAAGCACCATGCCAAGATCTCCGGATCGCTGACACGATCGCGCCCGGTGATATGCGCGACCCCACCCAGTATGGCGTCCCATCCGCGCGTGCCGGTGGGTGGCGGACGCCGATGGACCTCATCGATGTCGACGACGTCGGTCAACCGCTGCGTCCGGAGAACCAGTTCACGGAGTAGTCGGACCGCCAGATGCCAGTCGTACTCGCCGGCGGCCAGGGATTCCGCGAGCTCCGCATAGGTGAACAACGTCCCGCGTCTGCGGGTGGGTCGACGGACGTCAGCGGTCACACAGTCGATGATATCGGCGCGCAACGAGTTCGCCGCGCCCTTGATGCCACCGTCAGTCCGGCTTGGGCGCCAACGCGTCGCCCGGGAATCCGCGGACCGGGTGGACGTCGAACTCGAAGACGCCGGCCTGCACACCCGGGTCGTCGTTCATGATCTTCGCGGTCGTCTCGACGTCCTTGTCGAAGATCCCGAAGCCGCGGATGTCGGAGTCGTCCTCGGTGACACCGAGGATGACGGCGAGATCGCCCTTGGCGCGCAGGGAGAAGTTGCGTCGACTGTGTTCCCAGATCAGGTCCTTGGCCTCGGGGGTGCCGAACTTCGGTCCCGCGCGCAGAACCACCACCGAATACGGCTGCGAGTACTGGATGATCGTCCGCATCTCTTGGTCGGTGATCTTGGGCAGGTCGGACATGGAGAGCTCCTTTGCTGACACATATACGAGACTTCGTCTTTCACCGTAGTCCTCGCGTTCGGCGCAGATGCGGACCGCTGGATTCAGGGTGATCGCAAGACTTCCGGAGGCCCGGTACCCCGCTGTTAACGTGGCGACGTGCGCTTTCAAGTTCTCGACATCGTTCCGCACACACCCCATCCGGTCACCGGTGAACTCCTCTCCTCGCACACGCGTCTGGCGCGCGTCGTCGAGAACGCGGTACTCGCCGAGCAGCTCGGGATCGACTCGTATGCTGTCGGTGAGCGTCATGCCGGGGAGTTCTTGTCGTCGTCGCCGACGGTGCTGCTCGGTGCGATCGCCGCGGCCACCGACCGGATTCTGCTGTCGACCGGGGTGACCGTGCTCAGCCTGCTCGACCCGGTGCGCGTCGCCGAGGACTACGCCACCATCGACCAGCTCTCCGGTGGACGCCTGGAGATCGTGATCGGCAAGGGCAACGAGGACAAGCACTTCCCGATGTTCGGCCGTCGGCTCGAGCATCAGTACGACTACCTCAGCGAGAACTACGCACTGCTCCGGCGGCTCCTGCGCGAGGAGAATGTCACCTGGCGGGGCCAGCATCATGCACCGCTCGACAGGGTGAGCACCGTGCCGCGGCCGTTTTCCGGGCCGTTCCGGATCTGGCACGGGTCGGCGACCTCCACCGTCGCCGTGGACCTCGCCGCCCGATACGGCGACCCGATAGTCACCGCCAACGCCCTGCAACCGCGCGAGAACTATCAGGTGCTCATCGATCGGTATCGGGAGAAGTATGCCGAGTACGGACACGATCCGGCCCGGGCATATGTGGGGTCCGGATCGGGCGGTCTGTTCCTGGCCGCCACCACCGACGACGCGATCGCCGAGTATCGACCGGTCTACGAGGGCATCGCCGCCCGTAATCGCGAGAAGTTCGCGGGCGAGACCCGGATCGGCAAGGTCAACATGTTCGCCACCATCACCGACGCCGTCGAACGCGGGCCCGCGCTGGTCGGGTCGTCGCAACGGGTCGCGGAGAAGATCATCGACTATCACCGTTCGTATCATCATGATCTGCAGTCGATTTCGATCAATCCGGTGCTGCCGTACGAGCGTCAACGTGAGGTGCTCACCCAATTCGCCGAAGAGGTGATCCCACTGGTGCGCCGCGAGCTGTCGACGACGCTGTGGAGTACCGACGACCCCGGACGCGCCGCCGGCTTCACTGCCGGCGACTTTGCTTGCGGCGGAACAAACTTCGGAATTCCGGCAAATTCGTCCGATGGGGGCGCAACTGCACACCGATGAGTACTGTGGCGTTGTTGCGTCACCGGTGTCATGAGGAGTGCACATGGACGAGAACCAGGTCGACCAGGCCTATCAGCAACTGCAGCAGCAAGGACAGCAGACGGCGACGGCGCTGTCGGCGCTGGCCCAAAAGCTCCAGGCGGCAGCCGCATCCGGCAATTCCGACGCCCGCGAGTGGGCGCTGGACCTCAAGGAGGTCGCGCTCGCGATCCGCGACGAGGAGGGGCAGATGACCAACCTGCTCCAGTCGATGCACGCGATGATCGATTCGCACATGCAGCAGGTGGCGCCGGCAGCCCCGCAACCGCAGTACCAGCAGCCGCAGTACCAGCAACCCCAGTATCAGCAGCCTGCCCAGTATGCGCAGCCCGCCTACGGAGCCCCACAGGGCGGCGGGATGCTGCAGCGATTCCTCGGCAGCGGTTTCGGGCGGTCGATCGCCATGGGCGCCGGATTCGGCATCGGCGACGACATCGTCAACGACATCTTCCGCTGAGCGAACGCCCTCGTGGTTACTCCGGTCCACCGGTCATTTCGCCGTTCGTCATCGCCGAACCAGGCCTACGTCACCACCGAGCCCGGGAAGGCATACCTCCCCGGGCTCGGTCGTGTCGTGAACCGTCGGCAGATCAGGCCGCGGCACTCACCTCGTCGGCGGCAGGCTCGAGAGCCTGCTTGACGATCTCGGCGACGTCGACCATCGGGTGCACCTGCAGGTCGTCGAGGACCTCGGCCGGAACGTCGTCCAGGTCGGGCTCATTGCGCTGCGGGACGAACACCGTCTTGAGGCCGTTGCGTTGCGCGGCAAGCAATTTCTGCTTGACGCCACCGATCGGCAGCACCCGTCCGTTGAGCGTGACCTCCCCGGTCATGCCGACGTCCGCGCGGACCTTGCGACCGGTCGCCATCGACACCAGGGCGGTGACCATGGTGACGCCGGCGCTCGGGCCGTCCTTGGGCACCGCACCCGCCGGCACGTGCACATGGATGGTGCCCTCGAGCGACTTCGGGTCGACGCCGAGTTCGGTTGCGTGCGAACGCACGTAGGACAGTGCGATCTGTGCCGACTCCTTCATGACGTCGCCGAGCTGGCCGGTCAATTGCAGTCGGGTACCGCCCGCCTCACCCGGCTCGGAGCCCGTTCCACCGACGCGACTCACCTCGATGAACAGCACGTCGCCGCCCATTCCGGTGACCGCGAGCCCGGTCGCGACGCCGGGTACCGCGGTACGCTCCTCCGATTCGGGGGTGAAGCGCGGACGGCCCAGCAGTTCCTTGAGCTCTGGCTCGCCGACGATAACCGGTACTGCGGCACTACCGTTCTCGATGTTGGTCGCCACCTTGCGCATCAGCTTGGCCAGCAACCGCTCGAACTGCCGCACACCCGGTTCACGGGTGTAGTTCGCGGCGATCTCGCGCAGTGCGTCGTCGGTGACCGTGATCTCCTCGGCGGTCAGGGCCGCGCGCTCACGCTGGCGGGGCAGCAGATAGTCGCGGGCGATGGCCACCTTGTCGTCCTCGGTGTAGCCGTCGATCGTGACCAGTTCCATGCGGTCGAGCAGCGCTGACGGGATGTTCTCGATGACGTTGGCGGTCGCGAGGAACACGACGTCGGACAGGTCGAGATCCAGGTCGAGGTAGTGGTCGCGGAAGGTGTGGTTCTGCGCGGGGTCGAGGACCTCGAGCAGCGCCGCCGCGGGGTCGCCACGGAAATCGGAGCCGACCTTGTCGATCTCGTCCAGCAGCACAACGGGATTCATCGATCCCGCTTCGCCGATGGCACGCACGATCCGACCGGGCAGCGCACCGACGTAGGTGCGCCGGTGACCGCGGATCTCGGCCTCGTCACGCACACCGCCGAGGGCGACGCGCACGAACTTGCGGCCCAGTGCTCGGGCGACGGACTCACCGAGCGACGTCTTGCCCACTCCGGGCGGGCCGGCGAGGACCATCACCGCACCGGAGCCGCGGCCGCCGACGACCTGCAGGCCACGCTCGGCCCGACGTGCCCGCACCGCAAGGTATTCGACGATGCGGTCCTTGACGTCATCGAGACCGTGGTGGTCGGCGTCGAGGATCTCGCGCGCGCCCTTGATGTCGGTGGAGTCGGTGGTCGTGACATTCCACGGCAGGTCGAGCACCGTGTCCAACCAGGTTCTGATCCAACCGCTTTCGGGTGACTGGTCGCTGGAACGCTCGAGTTTGCCGACCTCGCGCAGCGCGGCCTCGCGGACCTTGTCGGGCAGGTCGGCGGCCTCGACGCGACCGCGGTAGTCGTCGGCGCCGTCGGGCTCGTCCTCACCGAGTTCCTTGCGGATGGCGTTGAGCTGCTGACGGAGCAGGAACTCCTTCTGCTGCTTCTCCATCCCGTTGCGGACGTCGTCGGCGATCTTGTCGGAGACCTCGGTCTCGGCAATGTGCTCGCTGGTCCAGTCGATCAGCAGTTGCAGTCGCGCGGCGACGTCGTCGGTCTCGAGAAGCTCACGCTTCTGGACGTCGGTCAGCCATGACGAGTAGCCAGAGGTGTCGGCGAGATCCGACGGGTCGCTCATCTTGTTGACCGCGTCGATGACCTGCCACGCCTCACGACGCTGGAGCATCGCGAGGACGAGTTTCTTGTACTCGGCGCCGAGCGCCTTGGTCTCGGCGGTGGCCTCGGCCTCGTCGATTTCGGTCACCTCGACCCACAGCGCGGTGCCGTGGCCGGTGGTGCCGGTGCCGATGTGTGCCCGCTTTTCGCCCTTGACGACGGCCGCCTGGCCGCCGCCGGGGATGCGCCCGACCTGCACGATCGACGCAACCACCCCGTGGGTCGGGTACCGGTCGTCCAGACGCGGCGCAACCAGCAGTTTTCCGGGCTCGCTGGCCCGAGCCGCATCAACAGTCGCCTGGGCTGCGTCGTCGAGGGGGATCGGCACGACCATGCCGGGCAGGACGACGAGATCAGGAACGAACAGGACCGGCAGTGAATATGTCTGCTCAGACATCTAACCTCCAAAGTTCAGTCTGACGGACTCAACTCTGCTGGCAGGAAGTTTGTTCCCGGGGCGGTTTCCGCCGTGGGCGAACGGTGTAGCTTCTCACCGAACGTGTCATTTTCTCATCGGCTTGTCATAGGCGTGTCATCGTTCTCATCGGGCTGTCATGCGGCACGATAGCAAAATGCCTGATCAGATCGGTGCGACCGAGATTCGCTTCGTTACCGAAGCCGGTGACGAGACCATCAGTCAGGTCAGGGATCACTCGATCAGCTCGATGGCCCGAGCCCAGCCAGTGCGCCTGCCACCGTCCCACGCCGGCCAACGCCACTATCCAGGTCTTTTTTGGACCCGTACAACAGCCGACCACGTGGTTTACGAAAGCCTTCTCGAACGCGACCGCATCTTGCTTGCCGACTTCGATCCCGAAGTCGTTTGGATCACGGCGCAACCTTTCTGGATCACCGGCGACGACAGAGGTACCGGCCGACGCCACTGTCCCGATCTCCTACTGACGCGGGCTGATGGGTCATATTTGGTCGTGGACGTCAAGAATCCACGAATCGCGCAGAAAGACGAGGTCAAGGCCGTGTTCACGTGGACCAAGGTGGTGTCCAAGCGCCTCTCCGCCGATTATGAGGTTTGGACCGGCGAGGACTCGGCGTTGATCAACAACATCAGATTCGCTTCTCAGGCTCGCCGCGAGTCGCGCGCGGCCCTGTTCCAGACGGTGCTCGAACGATTTCCAGAGGAGCTCTCAATCGCGCACGCTGAAGCCACACTCGCAGCCGAGCGGATTGCACGGCCTCGACACATCGTCCTCGAGCTTCTGTGGACGGGCACCTTCACGGCCGATCTCACCCGGCCATTCGGCGACAACACCTTGATCCATCGAGCCGAGGCCGTATGAGCAACACTTATCGACTTGCTGTTGGCGATCGGGTGTGGATCGACGGATCCGTGGTCCGCATAGTCGAGATCAGCGACAGTCGGTCGATAGTCGAATCGGATCGCGGCACACGAGCGGTGAGCACTCCACACCTCGTGAGGTCTTCTCAGCCGCTCGACGCACCTCGCAGGCCCTGCGAGACGTCCGGACAACTGCTTTCGAATCTTACGAAGAAACAGCAAGAGACTTACAACGCACGGCTCGCCGTCGTCGAAGCAGTACTGGAGATGCATCACAACAGCGGCGACTCTATCGGTCGCAGCTCCGAAACGGTCGCTCTCGCACACAACATGTCTGACCGCACCGTCAAACGCTGGGTGAAGGCGTATCAAGAGTCAGGACCAGCCGGCCTCGTCGAAGCAAGGAAGCAGCGCTCGCCGATCGACCCACTCTGGCGGGAGGCGTGCCTCGACGTACTCAATCGGTACACACGCGAATCCACACCCAGCAGAAACATAGTAATCGACCAGGCCAACAATCTGCTGACCGAGCGGTGTGGCGCCGATCTGGCGCCCACCCCATCCAATGCGACCGCCTACCGCTGGCTGGACGAGCTCTCCAAGGGTCGCTATTCATTTGGCAGCGGAAAGGCACGGCGAATCGCCGCCGACCGGCCGGAGGCCCCGTATGGCCGTTTGCGCGCCACGCGCCCCGGAGAGTACTTCGTACTCGACACAACGCGCCTCGACGTGTTCGCGATGGAGCCGATCACGCTGCGTTGGGTGCCGGTCGAACTCACTGTGGCGCAAGACCTCTATACACGCTGCATTGTCGGTCTGCGCCTGACCCCGATTTCAACCAAGGCAATCGACGTGGCCAATGTGTTACACCAGTCGGTCACGCCCCAAGAACCGGTCGACGACGGAGCGTGGCCGTTTCACGGCGTGCCTAGTTCGATCGCAATCGAACGCGACGACCCGACCGCAGACGATGCCACTCCGAGCATCCCAGGCTGCCTACCCGAGTCAATCGTTGTTGACCATGGCAAGATCTACCTCTCGCACCATGTCAGATCCGCCTGTGCGCGACTCGGAATCTCGATTCAGCCTGCGATCGTAAAGAAGGCGTCAGACAAGCCAACTGTCGAACGCTTCTTCAAGACCATTCGGCTCGGCCTGCTTCAGCAACTGCCGGGCTACAAGGGACCCGACGTCTATCACCGCGGTGAAGACATTGAGAGTCAAGCGTTCTACTACGTCGCCGAGCTTGAGTCGATAATTCGCGAGTGGACAGCTCGGGTGTACCACCGGTCGAAACACGAAGGCTTGTGTCTCCCTGAGACGCCCGGCCTCGAGCTATCACCGCTCGAAATGTACGAGATCGGCCTGGCTCGCGCCGGTGGACTCACCATCCCGTCCTCACCGGACCTTGCGTACGAGTTTCTCAATGTGGAGTGGCGCACGATCCAGCACTATGGCATAGAAGTGGATGGGCGCCGATACGATGGCGCGGCGCTCAACCCTTACCGGAATAGCAAGTCCAACTTCGGTGGTCCGAAGGCTAGAAAATGGCCAATCCACATAGACAGCGGCGATGTTCGACGCGTGTACTTCCGCGACCCCTCATCTGGCAAATGGTCGCCTCTGGTCTGGGAGCACGCAGGTGGACTCGACCAGCCCTTCTCCTCGGACGCCGCCGACTACACCAAGCTTCTGGCCGTCCGCGAAAACCGGCATGTCGACCCACAGGACGCCGTCCGCAACCTCCTCGATGAGTGGTCCAAAGGCAACACCAAATCCAAGCGCGACCGCGCCCTCGCACGACGCCTGGCCAGCACCCGTTCCACGGCAAGCGATACTGGCGATGGCCAACCTGACGACGAGATTGCATCACTGCCAGGAGTTATCGACCTTCTCGCGAGGAGAGCAGAACGTCGCCCTCCAGGTTGGGATTTGGACGATGACCTCGATGTGTTTGAGAAGTACCAAGGTGCAGACGATTCGAGCTATGAGGTATTCGACGAATGAGTAACCCATGGGCACTATGGCTTCGAAACAATCAACCGCATCGCTACAACCTGGCGTCAAAAGTGGGCTGGCACGACTTCGTGCATTCGCCGCCGCGCGCGAGCCTGGAACTCCTCACGAAGGGACAGATCGCAGCGCTCAGCGACGACGAGCGCGAAGACTACAACGAAGCTCGCTTTGTATGGAATGCCAACCTCCCGACTGTCAAGACAGCTCAACTCACGCACGCCTTCGCTGTCATCGATCAAGTCATGGCGTCCAACCGTCGCGATGGCGACCGCCTCCGCGGATCGGTCGTGATCGACGCCCCGCCAGGTCTCGGTAAGACCACCATCGCCATCCGCTACGCAAGGCAGTTCCATCGAACTGCAATTCGCCGCCTCAGCAGCGAGACCGCCGCAGGCGATCAGCGTATTCCGGTCGCCTTCATCCCGCTCGATGCTGGAATCACCCTCAAGGGCCTGAACAGAAAGATCCTCGCCTTCTATGGCCATCTGGGGGTAGCTGGTGCGAATACTTCTGGTTTGGGTGCGCTCGCGGTCGACTGCGTACGGAGCTGCGAGACTCAGATAATTGTCATCGATGACCTTCACTTCATCGACTTTCGAGACCGTCACGGTCGCGAAGTAAGCAATCATCTGAAGGGCTTGGCCAACGAAATGGCGGTCACGTTCATTTACGTCGGTGTACGCCTCACAGAGAAGAAGTTCTTCGACGAGGGCCTGGGAGGCGATGACGGTGCCGTGTACGCACAGACTGCCCGCCGTGCCACACGTGCACGCGTCGCGCCGTTCAACACCGACTCCGATGCCAGCAACGTCGCCTGGATCTCGCTTCTCAACGCCCTCGAATTGCACCTAATGCTCGCCGCGCAAACGCCTGGGACACTATCCGATTTCGGCAAGGAACTCTTCCGCCGAACGCAAGGGCACATCGGTTCACTGACGAACCTGCTCGATCGGGCCGCCTATCTGGCTATTAAGACGGGCACCGAGCAAATTACTGCGAGCATCCTGGAGGAGGTCGTCGTTGACAATGCCGCTCAGCGGCTCACCACTCCCAAGAGGTGAGAGAACCGACGCGGAGCAACTACCCTCCGCAATTGCGATACCAGACGGGTACAACCCGCGGCGGCTTCCCATACTCGTCGCCCCCAGGGACGATGAGACCGCACCGAGTTGGCTGCGCCGTTTCGGCCACCGCTACGGACTCACCGCACGCGCGCTACTCCGAGAACTCGGGATTCCAACGAGTGCCTGGTCCCCCACACGAGTCTCTGCGCATATCGCTGAGCACAGTGATTTGATTGTGGATACGGTGGGGCTACCGGACGAACGAGCCCGATACCTCCGGGCAGGACTCATATCCGAGGCTGTTTCCGCATTTCGCACGCACTGGGAACGGTACGGTAAGTCTTCGGAATCGATGCCCCTCGACCCTTCCTACTGTCCCGAATGCCTTGCTCAGCAAGGATACTGGAACTCGACATGGTCACTGCCGCTACACCGCGTCTGTGTCGAACATGCGATCTTGATGCCTACCAACTGCCCTCGGTGCGCCGAGACGCCGTGGGCGGGCACGAGTTGGCCCAATAGCACCGACCCCAACTGGGCCTGTCCGCAGCGCGACAATCGCCCCCGAACACCAAGAACTCGACACGCATACTGCGGCCACGACTTGCGCGACGTCGAGTTCCGTAGGGTTGCCCCCGAGATCGTTGAAGCTCAGGTTTGGATTCTCGAACTCGCACGCGGTGCATCAGAGCCTTCGACGAACAGCTTTGGCGGTCAGCGGTTCAGTACACGCGAATACTTCGACGCGGCTCTGACGCTGGGCAAGCCCATTATGAGCTGTCAAGCAGCAAGCGACCCTGACGCCGCGTGCCTCGAGCAACTCCTCAAGGTAAAGTCCATCCTCTGCGAGGAGGACGTTCATGCGGCTCATTCGCTCGCCGTAGAGCAGAGCGTCCTTACTCCAGGAACCTGGCTTCTCAGGGACGGCCGAGATTTGCCCCGTAGTCGGACGAATGCGGTTATCGGCCACCTCGCCATCACCCCGCTCGCCGAAAAGCTATCGCCGACGGCACAACTGACGTTTCGAGTTGCTAGTGGGTGTGCCCGTTATCCGACGGCCCACGAGATCCCGGGCAACCACATTCCTCTCTCGTCGATACCTCAAGTTCACTGGACGGGATTCCGCGACTACACGACTGCGAAGGATCGCGCCGTCCTTTCCATGCTCCTTGCACGGTCTGGGACCGCGAGACCTTGGGGCCATATCGCTTTCGCGCTAGGACTGCCTCACGAATTCTCGCGCTACCCACCACTACTCATCCGCCAGATCAAGCGCAGCGGCGATTGGACCGACACCCTGGATCAGATCGAGAACCAGACCCGGGAACTGCTCACCGGCCCGCCTCCTATCGATTACCACCGCCGGCGGCTTCAACTTGCCAATCCAGATCTCACGATCTCCATTGCGAGAATTCTTAGCACGAGCCGCACGTTCAGAGCAGTGACTCCACACGCGCTAGCCGTCGCGATTTGGGAGGTCTACACCGGCGGGGCCGCCGAGTTCGCGACAGAATCGCTCTACTCTGAGGATTCCAACGACGGCGATCTCAGCTCGGCGCGCAACCTGGTACGCGAGCAGTGGTCCACAATCCGATCAAACAGCCTGTTGCCTGACCTGGGATTCGGCGAGGAGCCACTTGAATGGCGCCCACCTTGAAGGAGCTACGTGCAGACAGGACACTCCGGCAACAGATCTGACTCGCGCTCGTCAGTGGCTTCGAGAATGCCCTCACTCTACCGCGGAACGCTTGAGGCGGATCAGCACATGTGCCGCGCAGATGTCTACGAGGCGAATGAGTCATACCGACGCCACGGGCTCAAAGGAGTCGGGCAACTCAACTCACTGATGGAAATCCTCCTGCAGCACACCTTCAACGCCGCAAGTCCACGCTATACACCGTGGGAAATTGATCGAGAACCACCAGGGCGTGCAATCTCCCTGCCGCCGACGGCATGGCCGCCGAGTTCGGAACCGACCCTTGCGACACGCTACCCGGATGGTCCGACGAACTGGTAGTCGAACGCCTCGGTCTTGATCGGGCATCGCCCGCAGGGTCGCGCGAGGTGTGGGCATTCGTCGGCGTCGCTTGCAACAATGCCCATGTGAAGTTCCGTCGCCGCAACCTCGAAGCTCTTGGAAACCTCGTCGTGGGCAACCTCGGACGCGACGATGCCCAGAACGTCGACGAAGTTCGGTACTTCCCGTATCGCTCCAGCATGTACATCACTGAGTTCTTTCAAGAGTTGGAGACGGAGTACCAGCACGACGGCTCCACCCGCCACCGGTGGGTTGCCGACG
>NZ_BAEI01000042.1 GCF_000241325.1 Gordonia polyisoprenivorans NBRC 16320 = JCM 10675
TGTGACGTGTAAGGGCTCGGGACATGCTTGACGTCGTGTCGTCGGGACATCGTTGACGTCTCACGCTTGTCGGTGGTCGCAGTCAGAGTGTGGGGGGTGTCCTTCTCTGCTGAGACTGAATCCGATGCTGAGATCGCTGCACGGGTGCGTGTGGAGGTCAGGTTCCGTGCGGTCACCGAAGTCGCCGACGGTGCTCCGGTCATCGAGGTCGCTAACCGTTACGGTGTCTCTCGCCAAACGGTCACGGCGTGGCGCAAGCGCTATGCCGCATCAGGTCTGGGCGGTTTATCGGATCGATCTCGCCGACCGCGTACTAGCCCGAACCAGATCTCTCCACAAGTGGAGGCGACGATCTGCGAAATGCGACGCACCCACCGGCGGTGGGGTGCCCGGCGCATCGTCTACGAACTCGGACGCCTCGACCCTTATGCGCCCGCGCCCGCGCGGGCCACGGTGCACCGCGTGCTGGTACGCAACGGATTGGTCAATCCTCAAGAGCAGCTACATAAACGGGTCTACAAGCGATGGGAGCGGGAAGCTCCGATGCATCTGTGGCAACTCGACCTGGTTGGAGGTGTGTTCCTGGCTGGCGGCCGGGAATGCAAACTGTTGACCGGCATCGACGACCATTCCCGCTTCGTCACCGTCGCCGCGGTTCTCGAGCAGCCCAGTGGCAGTGCCGTGTGTGAAGCGTTCGTCGGGGCGATGAATCGATGGGGCGTGCCGTTCGAGGTGCTCACCGACAACGGCAACCAGTTCACCGGCAGACACACGCGGCCGTTGCCGGTTGAGGTGCTCTTCGAGCGGACGTGTCGCGAGTACGGCATCACCGCGCGGTTGACC
>NZ_BAEI01000041.1 GCF_000241325.1 Gordonia polyisoprenivorans NBRC 16320 = JCM 10675
TCGCCAGATTCGCGAGGATGACGAGCTGGATTACGTCTGGCTGTCAAGCGACGTCACCCCTGAGGGCGGCATGTCTCATGGAATGGGGCACTCCGGTGAAGGGGTGTTGGCCACTGCCGGAGAAGAAGCCGTAGCTGTTGGCTGAGCAAATCTGGTGCAGGACCAGATCGAGCGGACGGGGATTCAGTGGCCCCGCGGCCGCACGGGAGGCGCCATGGGCGCAGTTCTCATCGGAGGGATAGCAACATGGAGTGGCCGCGACGGCGAGCAAGCAGCGATCGGCTCCCTCTCTGCCTGACTTCGAACCATCGGCCGTCCGCGACATCGGCGGACGTTCGGCGCCGACAACTCGTCCTACTCTGACACGTTTCCTTACCAGCTAAAGCGGCTGTGGCAGAGTCGGTCATGCTCGGTGTCAAATGTATTCGTCACGGGTGCGCGTCTTGGCTGAGGGGTAAAGATGGCGCCCGAGTCGTCCTCCCGCGCCGGCCGGCATCATCCTCGGCCCCATGTCGTATTCGGCAAGCGGGAAATTGCGGCTAGTTAACATTAACATGGCGTGATCGTCGTCACTCGATGCGGCGAATGGCCTCGTTACGTGACGTAGCAGGCCGCCCAGATTGTCGGTCGGTCGGGCAGTTGGTGTGCGAAAACCGTCGTCGGTGATCATGATCTCGCGGTCGAGGGTGACGACCGAAACATTCTCGTGGCGGTATCGCATATGTGCGTCTATCAAACGTCGTTGCTGCGGTGTTGCAATGTCCCGAAGGCCCGACTGGATTCGTTCGGTGAAT
>NZ_BAEI01000040.1 GCF_000241325.1 Gordonia polyisoprenivorans NBRC 16320 = JCM 10675
CCCCGGGTGATGTGCAAACCCGTTGCCTCACCCGGGGATTGGGCCCGCCTCCTTCACCCACAGGACCACTGATCGCTTGAGGACATCACGCTCCATGCGCAGCTCAGCGACCTCGTCACGCAACCGTTTGAGCTCAGCAGCGTCATCAACGGTCAGCTCGCCGCGGCCCTCCCGCTCGGCGCGCGCCCGGTTGACCCAGTTACCCAAGGTGCCCTCGTTGACCCCCAGGTCTCGAGCGACCTGGGCGATCGGCTTACCTGTCTCCTCGACGATCCGGACCGCCCCATCACGAAACTCCCGGTCGTACTTCTTCCGCTTCTCTGGCATCGTGCTCCTCACTATCGATGCCTCTACGGTTCGGGGGGAACCTCATTGACCGAGACCACGCAGAACGTCCCGACGACCCCGGCGATGCCCATCGGAATCAGCATCAGCAGATGGCGTCGAGGCGGCATGCGGTCCCAGCCGTAGAGGTAGATCCCGAGGAAGATCGCCTCGACGAAGAACGACAGCCCTTCGAACGCGAATGGCAATCCCAGCACGTCACCGAACCGGCCCATCAAACCGGGCCACAGCAGACCCATCTCGAAGCTGAGGATCGTGCCCGAGACCGCGCCGATCGCGAACAGCACTGCCGACACCTTGGCCCACCGTCGGGCCAGTCCCATTGCGACAGGGCCGTCGCGCACGATGCCGCGACGGCGCATCACGAAGATCATCGTCGGGAACGCCACCCCGAAACACGCAAGGACGATGTGCCAGCCCAGGGACACCGCCATCTGCTGCCGGGCCGGCATCAGACCCGGAGGTTGCTGACCCTCCGCCACAACCAGCAATGCCTCGGCCAGGTACACGGTCGTCACCGTCGAGCAGGGCCGGTTGTTCCAGCCCGACACGTCGTCATCTGTACCGAAGGTAATCGCACGCAGATGAGGTTCCCGCCGGGGGTGGCCGGTAAACGCCACTGCCCCGCCGCCGGCTCGAGCTCGTGTCCGCAACGACGAGGGTGGGTCCGAGTTGCTCGACGACGATGAACAGCGCGTCGGGGACGGTCCGGCGGGTCAAGTCAGCGGCGGGATACGGTGTACCGGAAACCCGATTTCCGGGTGAAAAACTTTGTTTCGTACTCTTTTCCCCGTGAATCCCGCTGCTGCCGATGCGTTCGTGACCGAAACCACTTCGAGTGTTTGCGTGTGGTGCTCGTCCACCGACGAAATCGCGGAGTTCCGCGGCGAGAGGCGCGGACGGTGCTCAACCAGACGCGCACGCAGACTCCCCCTGCTGCTTCCCGGCGGCGAAGCGTCGAACCGCGACGACGACTGCCCACGAAGGCAGGCGGGAAGGCGGTGGCCACCAAGCCGCAGAATGTCAGGTCCGGCGTCGCCGGGCCGGCGAACGTCTCACGACCCGACCGCGCCGAGCTCATGAGCCGGGCGCAGAGCCTCCTGGCGCAGCTCACCGAGATCGAGGAACGTCTGCAGGTCGCGCAGAAGGATGGCGGCTTGAGTGGCAAGGCCAAGGTGTCCGACCTGACCGCGAAGCGCGACTCCGTGTTGCGCACGCTCGCCGCGTTGGAGAAGGCCAAGCGGGCGCTCGAGCCGGCCTGAGGTGGACGCACCACACCCCGTACGCTTCGTGACGGGGCACCTCGCTGCGCGCGGTGCGTCAGCCGCGTAAGGCGGACGCAAAGAGCGACGGCAGCCGGGTGGCCTTCGGATCTGCCGCGAATGCAACCATCTTTCGGCCTACATGGTGCGCATGCGTGTTCCTGACGAACCACGCCGGCTTCGGCGTGATCGACAGCTGGCCGGTGATCAGAGATCGGCTCAGCGGGCGGAACGGGCCGGTCACGACCGTGCGCTCTGTGTCGTCCACCAGTGATGCGTTGTGTACCAATCCGATTCCGCTCTCGACATCGACGAGGGTCGCACCGGGAAAGCCGCCCCATGGTGCTGCTGCGGTGAGATAACCGACCCCCGTCCACGCGTTGATCGCAATCGTGCCGTAGCGGAGCGATTCCACGAACCACTCGAACTCTCGACCGAGCTTGCGGCGGTATCTCGGGTGCACCAAGACGTTGGCGCCGAGAGTGCCCTCGAGCCGCTCATTGACGAAGCGGCTCGCTGCCCGGAGGTAGGCAATCCCGTCTCCGGGGATCTCCACGACGGCCAGCACGGGCGAGAAGTACTCCACGGTGAAGGCCTCGGCCACCTGGTCCGGTGAGAGCCCCTCGATCAGCAGCCGGCCGTTCTCGCGTGCGTTGGCCGTGGCGTGCCGGTCGGCTGCCGCGGCGACCCGTTGGTCGCTTCCGGGGTAATAGGCTGGCCGCGCGGGAGCCTTGTCGATCTGGTCGCGGAGTTCCCGGAGGAACTCCCCTTTCTTGGACCACTCGGACGGGATCACGGCAACCTGGGCGGCGATGCAGTTGTAGCCGCCGTTGTGCAGACGCTGGGTGGCCAGGTGCTCCGCCTGGAAACGGATGTCCTTGGCCGACCACCCGGTGGGGACGACGACGGTGGGTGATACGCCGCCGAGTTCACTGGTGATGGTCTTGCCGAGCTTCGGTACGCCGGCCCGGCGACGGGCCTCGCCTTCCGGGCCGGTGCCGAAGACGATGGCGTCGTGACTTGCCGAGCTTCCGGTGATGTGGACATGCGCCACATTCGGGTGATCGACGAGATACGAGCCGACCTCGACACCGCCCCTGACGACCTCCACGAAGCCGCGCTCGGACAGGGGTCGCAGGACGGCGTTGATCGCGTCGAACATCTCGCCCAAGACGGGGTTCAGTTTGAGGATCACGACGCGATTGTGCGCGATCAGCTCGTACAGGGTGTCCAGCACGGCGATCGAGGTGATGTTGCCGGCGCCGAGGACGACTGACATGCCGTGCGTCGTCGCGGGGTCGAGTTGCGCCAATCCCGCCGCCGACCGCGCCTGGGTGACACTCACCCCCGGCTTCAGCCAGACCTTGGCCGAGACGCCCGACAGCAGTAGCCGATCCCAGATCTGATGGGGAAAGACGTCGAGCGCAACACGACCGCCGGGAGCGACGGAAGTCGGTACGTGGGCGATGGGACTGTCGCCGCAGCTCAGGTCGCGCAGAGAACGGGCCAGCGTGGCAGCGTTCGTGATGACCGGGTACGGCCCCGACAGCCATTCTTCGCCTGCGAGCGGCGATGAGGGCGAGATCCGCTTCGCACGGCACGCGGCCTCAACCCAATCCGATGCCTGCTCGGCCGCCTGGTGCGCCACCTGTTGCAGAAGGTCGGCGCGCCGGGTCAGCGGGAGGTCTGCCCACCGGCGCTCGCCTGCGCTGAGTCGTAGCAGCGCACTGTCGAGCTCCGCGACTGTGGTGAAATCGGTGGTGAGAGTCATGAGTTGTTCTCCATGGTGTGGTGTGGATGGCTCAGGGTTTCCGCGGCTACACCGGTGTGAATTCGGAGATCTTCCAGCGATCGCCGTCCTTGGCCATCTGGACGCGAATGCGGCTGCCGTCGAGTCGCGGCCCCTCAGCGTCCTTCTTGGACGTCGTCTGGTTGACGAAGAGCAGGACGGTTGCGTGATCGGCGTCCGACGCGACGAGTGCGGCGTCGACCACCTCGGCGTTCGTGACGATCTGCTCCTTCTTGGCAGCAGGTTGAATAACTGATTCGCCCAGTTGGGTGTATTCGTCGAGGAACCTGCCGGTCAGCATGGTCTCGGCAGCTTCGGGCAGCGCGGTGTCGACTGTTCGGTAGTCATAACTGAGCAGTTTGGGGATGTCGGTACGTGCCGATGCAAGCGCGGACTGCCCCGCCGATGCCTCCGTCGTCGCCGCGCTCGTCGCGAACCACACGTAGCCGAGTCCACCGGCGCCGGCGATCACGAGTGCCGCCAGCACCCTGACCAACCCGTTACGCGCCTTTGTCGAAAGTCTGGCGGGCCAGCTCACAACGACGGGGCCGAGTCGTTTGACATGACCGCCGCGCACCTTGTCCTGCTTCTCGGCGCCGTCGGTAGGCGCCGCGTCGGTGTCGACGTCGCGATCCACCTCCGCCTCGGCGAACTCGGATGAGATATCTTGCTCCACAACCTTGTTCATGGCTTCCTCCTCGGTTCTGCCGCCTTCGCGTCGGTCGACGCCTCTTGGTCCGCGCTCCCCGCGTTCATGACACGAACTCCACGTTGCTGACCTTCCACGCATGGTCGGCGGCCGTCAGATCCACCTTCATCCGATAGACGCGTTGCTGCCCGTCGGGTGCCTCGGTGTTCTTGACGATCGAGCTGACCGCGGCCAGGACCTGCGCGGCGTCGTCGTCGGCGGTGATGATCCCCGCCTCCTTGACCGATCCAGTCGAGAGGACCTCGCCGGAGGAAAGGACCTGCTCGAACGACGTCGCCAGCTGTTCAAACTGCTGCTGAAAGGATCCGGTGGCGACGGACTTGATCCGATCCAGGTCGGCCTTCGACCGGCGGTAGTCGAGGCTGACGAGTCCGGCGACCACCTCGCGGGTGACGTCGAGTACCTCAGAGTTCCGCTTCTCGTCCTGCTTGGCCTGATAGAGATCGGTGCCCTTCACGCCGAGCAGCGCGAGCACCGCCACGAGGGCCGCCACCAGCGCCCACACGGTGACCACGGACCGGAGTGGAGCAGTGCCCGCCCCTTCGCCGGCGCTCTCCGGGCCGACCGCGTCGTCGTCGACTTCCGGACCGGTGGCCTCTACTTGATCAGTAACGACTGCCATGTCGCCTTTCCTTTCGCCGAAGCTGAGTTGGTGGGTGTTCCCACGAAGTACGTCACCCCGTCGGGCCCTCGGAACCTTCCGGTGGTCTCCGAATACGGCACCGGCTTCGACGCTGTACGTAAGCGCTTCGGCACCCTCTTCGCCCCTGGGTCACCGCCGGCGTCGCCCATAGAGTGCGGACGCGACAACATCTCCGGCCACGTGGACGGAAGTCCCCCGGGGCAATCGGCCACTAAGGGAGTCCTCACGCGGGGGTCGGTCGCGCACGGGACGTTCCGGGCGCCACGCGCCACCTTCGGGTTGTCGGGGCGCGCGTCGCAGTACTGGTCCGGAACCACCGGCACAGTCCGCATGTCCGATGCGTCACGACGTCGGCTGCCGCCATATCCCTCGGTGCACGGGGGCGGGTTCAGCGTGTTTCCGAGCTTGATGTCGAGTGGAGCCTGCGGACTCTGGCCGAGCGCGTAGCCGTCGACCGAGTTCAGGGTTCCCGACGTGAACGCCGGATAGACGGTCAGGATGTGCCGGAGGTTGGGGACGTTGACGCGCAGCACCTGTCCCACGGACTGGAGGTCGGCGAGCAGCGTCGGCAGCGTAGGCGTCAGCTCGGTCAGGGTGGCCGACACCTGGTCGGCTGCCGACGGGGTCTGGGTCAGCAGAGTCCGCAAGTGTTCATCGCTCAGCGCGAGCTGATCGGTGAACGACGCGAGGTTCGCCACCGCAGAGGTCAGGTCGGCGGCCACCCGGTTGCCAGTGGTCAACAGCGGTTCGGCGTCGTCGATCAGCCGGGTGGTGGGGCCGATATCGATCTGCGCCAACTCGAGCAGCCGCTGTGATGCGTCGATCAACCGAGCCAGGCGATCACCGGTCTGTCCTAGCCCGTCGGACACCTCGTCGACGGTCGTCTCCAGATTCTGGGGCGAGATCGTCGCAACGAGGTTCATGGTCCTCTCCAGGACGTCTTTGGTGGGCGTGGGCGCCTCATTGCCCTTGGCCGACAACACGTCTCCGTCCGTCAGCGCGGGCCCGCCGTTGTCGCGGGGAATCAGATCCACGTATTGTTCCCCGACCGCAGACTGACTCCTGATGTGCGCCGCACTGTTTCGCGGGATCGTGTTGTCCGAATCGATGCGCAGGGTGATGCGAACCGGCGCCGACAAGTCGGCCAGATCGACGTCTACCGAATCCACCCGTCCCACGGTTACACCTCGATAGGTCACCAGTCCGGTCTCGTAAATGCCGCCGGCGGTGTCGAACTCGGCGACCACGCGATACGATCCGATGCCGGTGACCCGACCGATGCCGACGTAGGTGACAGTCCCGTAGACTACGCTGACCACGGTGAGGACAGCGAATACGACGAGCTGCCATCGCACCAGTCTGGTGAGTTTCATCGGGGGCCCCCCATCCCGGCGGGCTGCGGTGAGGTCTTTTTCGATGGGCTGTGATCCGTTGTGGGGGTGCGCAGTCCGAATGGAGCGCGGAGTGGGTCCGCGGCTTGCCGCGAGGTCGCCATCCTGGCCAGGGCCACCTTGGGAATACTGCCGAGCACCTTGTCGCGTATGGCGCCCACCGACAGGTCGAGGGTCAGGAAGAGGTTCTGGTAGTCACCCTTCATTCCCTTGTCGATGACGGTCACCGGGAACGGAACGGTGAGCCCGACGATGAGCGAGCCGACCAGGTCGTCGCCGGACTCCTCGAGCCCCTTCAGTGCGGGACGGAGTTCCGCGGCAATGGAGTTCAGATCGGCGTTGCTGCGTGCGATCACGCTGCCCACCTTTGCGCCGAACACTCCTACGCGATCGAGCATCGTGACCAGCTCCTCGCGTTGGTCCGCCAGCACGGTCAGGGCGGGTTCCAGGTTGTCGATGCCCTCCGCCACGGTCGAACTCTGATCGGCCAGCGTGGCGCTGAGCTTGCCGAGCGAATCGATGGCGCGGCCGATGTCATCACGTTGCTTGTGTAGTCCGGAGACGAAGGTCTTGAGTTGAGATATCGCTCGGTTGGCAGCGGCTGTGCGGCCATCGGTGGCGTCGTTGAGCTCGGTCATGATCGACCGGAGCTGTTCGAGGCCACTGCCGTTGAGGATCAGCGACAAGGCCGCCAGCACCGACTCGGTCGACGGATAGGCTGCGGAGCTGTTGACATCGAGTGTGTCGCCGGGCAACAGCTTGCCCGGCGTCTGCTCCGCGGGAGGAATGAACTCCAGGTACTGCGCGCCCAGCACCGAGGTCTGTGCCAGCTTCACGGTCGAACCGTTCGGGATCTCCACTCCCTCGGAGAGCTCCACGTCCACTTCGGCGAACGACTCGCGCACTGTGATGGACCGGATCTGCCCGACATTCGCGTTGTCGAGCTTGACCAGGGAGTTCGACACCAGGTTCTGCACGTCGGCTAACTGGACGGTGATGCTGTAGCTGTCACCGGAGACGGCGTCGCCTGGCAGTGACAACGAGTTGGCGCCGTCGAACCGACAGCCCGCCACCGTCGACATCGCGACGGCCGCCGCGATCAGTCCCGCGCCGACGTGAAAGCGCTTGTGTCCCATCAGCGTCCTCCCTCCTCGGGGCGACCGGTCGAGCGTGCCATCTCGGACGTGATGACCCGGGTCAGGGTGGTCTCGGCCTTCTGGCATTCCGACTTGGGAGCGTCCACGGTTGTCAGCAGTGCACAGATGAGCGACACCGGATCCGGGAAGTCGGCCACCGCGAGACCGGCCGTCAGTGAGTTCGAGTCCGGGTCGTAGATGTTGTAGAGGTTCGACAGCGCGGTCGGCGCCGTGTGCAGGATCTGAGCCAGATCGTCCTGCCTGTCGACGAGCAGTCGGGACACCCTGGTGAGGTCCTTGACGTCACGGCTTAGCGCACCCTGGTTCTGCTTCAAGTAGTCGCGCAGGCGTGGGGCCATCGAGTTGAGGGCACGGATCGCGGCATCGAGTTGCGTCCGATTGTCGTCGAGCACGGCCGACGCGTCGTCGAGTTGCGAGGCGAAACCGACGATCTGCTGGTCGGCGGTGCGCAGCGCGGTGACGACCTGCTGGAGATTGCGGACTGTGCTGAACAGGTCGGGGCCGGCCGCGGAGAGCGTCCTCATCGCGTCGGAGAGCGCATCGACCGACTTCCGGAGTGAGCCGCCGCTGGTGTCGAGCGCACCGGCCGAGGTGTCGATGAGTCGGCTGAGCGCCCCCTTCTCATCGCCGGTGGAAGGTCCGAGTTGGTGCGCGAGGTCGGTCACCTGCTTCTTGATCTCGTCGTACCCGACCGGGACCGCGGTCCGGCCGACCTCCACCACGGCATCGTCTTCCAGCGCACCAGCCGGCGATCGCTTGACCGGGTTGACGAACTGAACATACCGACCGGAGACGAGGGTCGGCGCCACGATCGCCGCCCGTGCCTCGGAGTCCACGTACGCCGAGTCGTCGTACGAGACCTCGACGCGAACCTTCGCCGGTGTGGCCTCCACTGCTTCGACAGTGCCGATGGTGACGCCGCGCATCTTGACCGGATCGCCGACGAACAGCCCGGTGCCGTCCGTGAACCAGATTGTGGCCCGTGAGGTGTGCGTGCTCTCCCATACCTTCGCCGCGGTCACGGCCACCATGGCGACGATGACGAGGGCGATGACCGCGGGCCCGCCGAGTCGGTTGACGGCTGATGACGTGCTCATCGCCCGCCTCCCGGACTGCCCGGCTGCTGGCCGCGGAGATTGGCCGGCGTGATGTTCTGGAGCAGTACTGAGAAGAACGGTCCGCTGCCCAGGACGTCGGCGAATTGCATGACGAATGTGCGCATCCCCTTGATCGACTTTTCGAGGTTGGCGTAGTTGGCGTTGAGCGTGGCCGTCACCTGACGGACCTCCTCGAGCATCTGTGGGGTGGACGATCCGGTGTCATGGACGAACGTCTCTATCTCGGTGGATACTGCGCGCAGGCTGGTGAGCAGCCTGCGGATCACCTCGGCCCGATCGACGAGGGTCTCGAACAGCACCGACCCGTCGTCGATGAGCCTGGTGATGTTGCCCTTTCGCTCGGCCAGCACGTCGGAAACCGAATCGGCCTTCTGCAGAAGCGTCCGGATTCCGGCATCGCGCGACGACACCGTCCGTGCCGCAGCGGCGACGTTCTCCAGGGAGCCGCCGATGTCGGACGGGAGATCGTTCATGACCTTGTCGAGGCTCTCGACCGCGTCGACGACGCTCTTCTTGTCGGTGTCTCCGACGGTCTCGGTGAGCTGGTCGAGTGACTCGGTGAGGTCGAAGCCGGAACTTGTCCGCGACACCGGGATTCGGTCGCCGAGCTCGCCGGGGCCGGCGGTCGTGAGTTGGACGAAGCGACGCCCGAGCGCGGTCTCGACCTTGATCGAGGCCGTGGTCTCGGAACCGAGCTTCTCCCAGCCGTCGGTGAGCCGCATCGTCACGTCGACGTGGTCCTCGGCGAGCTCGATCGACTGCACACTCCCCGCGGCCACGCCGGCGATGTGCACTTCGTCGTCGGGATTCAGGCCACTGGCGTCGGAGAACTCGGCGACCACGACGGTCACGCCGGGCAGGAACGGAATCGAGCGGTAGTTGAACGCGAGCGCGAGAACCGCGAGTATCGCGCCGATTCCGATTAGACCGGCCCGGATTCGACGGCGGGAGTCGTCAGATCTCATGATGTTTTGACCTCATCTGGTTGTCTCCCTCACTTACAGCGCCGAGCTGGGACTTGGACCATCGGTGTGTCCGCATGTCCGCCGTCGAGCGTCGGATAGCGGATCGCGAGGCCGCACACGAAGAAGTTCACAAAACTGCCGTAGCCCGACGACCTGCCCAGAAGCCGATAGGCCTCCGGCATCTTCGCGAGCAGCATGTTGATCGTTGAAGTGTTGCTGTTCAGGTTCTGGGCCAGACCGCGCAGATGCTCGATGTCGGAGGTGAGATCGGGGCGGGCTCGGGACAGCAGCTCGTCGAGCTCGGTGGTCGCGCCCGCGATGTTCGTGAGGCCGTCGGCGATCAGCCGGCGATCACCGGCAAGCTCGGAGACCAGCTCCTGCAACTGGACGACGACGCTGCCGAAGGCCTCCCGGCGATCCGCTACCGTTACGAGCACGGTGTTCAGATCGGTGACCACCGATCCGATCGTCGCGTCGCGATCGGCGATGGTTTCGCCGAGTTCACCCATTTGGGTGATCAGATCGCTGATATCGGCTGTGCGGCCGTTGAGTACCGAGACCAGCGCAGCGGACAGCTTGTTGGTCTGCTCTGGATTCACCCCGGTCAGTAGGGGTTTGAACCCGTTGACGAGTGCATCCATGTCGAGAGCCGGCTTGGTCTGCGATACCGGGATCACGCTGTCGGCTGACCGCCTCCTACCCACGTCTCCGGGGTCGGTCTTCAGCTCGAGGTACCGATCACCGATCAGGTTCTTGTACCTGATGTAGGCGTTGGTGGTGGTCGTCACCGGGATGTGGGAGTCGACGTCCATACGGACCTCTGCTCCCAGACCCGTCTGCGCAGCCGCACCGGAGTCCACGATGTCCACATCGGTGACCTTCCCGACCACCACACCGGCCACCTTGACGTCGTCGCCGGTCCGCAGGCCGGATGCGGACATGAACTGAGCGCGGAAAACCGTTGTCGGACCGAAACGCAGGTCGCCGACGATCACGAACAGAGCCGAGGTGATCAGCGAGCTGACAGCGAGAAAGATCCCCAGCTTGATGGCCGGTCCGGTGATTGTCATTTCGTCATTCCGTAGATCATCGAGGCGAACGGGTTTCCGATGACGTCTTCGATCGACTTCACATCGCGGTACGCGTGACTGCCGTCGTCGAAGTCGACGTGCCCCGGCCCCTTTTCGCCGGGTGCGCGCGGGTAGCCGTAGCAGCTCGGTCCCGCCGTTCCTGCCGTGTGTTCGGGCGCGTCGATGCCCGGTCGGTATGGCGGGTCGCCGATGAGCAGGGTGCCGACGATGTCGAGGCCCGGTCTCGCTCCGCCGAACGCCCGCTCGAGATATTTGCGGCTCGTGTTCAGTCCGTCCAGGAAGCACGGGTAGATCGGTCCGTAGTCTCCGAGCACCTGCGCCGGCGGCGCCAGGGCGTCGGCGGCCTTCACCAGTGGCGTGCCCGCGTTAGTCATGAACCGGTTGCCGGTGTTCCCGAACTCGGTGAAGCTCAACAGGAACGCAGTCAGCTGCGACTGGTTCTCCACAATCGTCTTCGAGGTGGTGGTGAGGTGACGGACGGTGGCCATCAGGTCCGGTGACAGTCCGGCGAATGTGTCGAGATTGTCCGCACCGAGCTCGAGATCCCGTTGCAGAGTTGGCAGTGACTTGTTGAAGGTCGCGAGGTAGGTGTTCACCGAGTCGACCAGCTCGCCGAGCTTCTCGCCCCGATCGACGGTGCCGGTCTGCACAGCGGTCAGGGTTGCATTCACCCGCGCCGGGTCCACACGGTCGAGAATTCCGACAAGCAACTCGAAAGTGTCGTAGACCTCGACCGGCGTTTGCGAGGTGTCGATGGTGGCACCGGCGCTCAACGTCGATGCCGCCGGCTGCTCCGGCATCGTCAGCGCGACGTACTTGCGGCCGAAGAGCGTGGTCGGCTCCATCTCCGCCCGGACGTTCGTCGGCAGATCGCCGAGCTGGTCTTCCTCCACCGCCAGCTCGATGCGAGCGTGATCGCCGTACACGTCGACAGATGCGACACGACCGATCACTACGCCGTACAGCTTGACGTCCGATCCAGGCACCAGCAGCAGCCCCGTGCGCGGGGCGTTCAGGTAGATGGACCCGGTGGCCTGGAACCTGCCGTTGTACGACATCAGCGCAGCCACGACGACGCCCACCACCACGGCGAAGGCGACGAACGCGTACAGCAGGTGTTGTCTGCGTGAGTGTTCGATCATCCCGACACCCGCACAGTCGCGTGGACGCCGCCGTACAAGGCGATACCGACGATGAAGTCGACCATCATGATGATGATCAGTGACGTGCGGACGGCGTGGCCGACAGCGACGCCGACCCCGGCCGGTCCACCGCTGGCGTTGTAGCCGTAGTAGCAGTGCACCGCCATCACGGCGACCGCCATGACGATCACCTTCAACAGTGAGATCGCGATGTCACCGGGCTGCAAGAACAGCCGGAAGTAGTGGTCGTAGGTGCCCGGCGACTGGTCCGACAGGAACACGCTCACGAACTTGGTGGCGGCGTACCCGGTGAAGAGGGCGATCGCGTACAGCGGCACCACAGCGGCGAGTCCCGCCGCGATCCGCGTCGACACCAGATAGGGCAGCGACTGAACCGACATCACCTCGAGCGCGTCGATCTCCTCGCTCACGCGCATGGCACCGAGTTGCGCAGTGAAACCGGAGCCCACCGTCGCCGTGAGTGCGACGCCAGCAATGACCGGGATCGCTTCGCGGGTGTTGAAGAAGGCGGAAATGAAGCCCGACATCGCTTCCACACCGACGCGCCCCAGTGAACTCGATCCCTGTTGACCGACCTCGTATCCGGCTGCAGCCGTGAGGAATCCGATGATCACGACGGTCCCGCCGATGATGGCGAGTGCACCTGCGCCGAGCGACACCTCAGCTAGCAGGCGCAAGGTCTCGCGACGATAGTGGGTCATCGCCTTGGGTACCGCCCGCAGCGCCACCCCGTAGAACGCCAGTTTCTCTCCGAAGGATTCGGCGGGCTTCAGCGCCTTCCCGGCGTCCAACCGGTCGGTCAGTCGCCGCGACGGTTCGGTGGGCATCTGAGTCGATGTCAACGTGGTCCCTGCTCTTGTGTTCGCGCAGTCATGTCGAGGCCTTCAGTGCAGTGCGAGCGTGGTGATGACCGCGTTCGCGAGGAACAGCAGCACAAAGCTGAAGACAACGGTCTGGTTCACGGCGTCGCCGACACCCTTCGGTCCGCCTCCCGCGTTGAAGCCGAGATGGCAGGCCACCAGTGCGGCCAGCAGACCGAAGATGCCGGCCTTGAGCTCGCTGATGAGTAGGTCGGGAATTCCGGTGAGGATCGGGATCGCGGTGATGTATTGACCCGGCGTGGCACCTTGGAGGAAGACGCCGTACACGTATCCCCCGGCCAGGCCGATGGCGGTCACCAGGCCGTTCAGGAACACCGCGACGCCGCAGGAGGCGATCACGCGCGGAACTGCGAGTCGCTGGATCGGGTCGATACCGAGCACCTTCATGGCGTCGATCTCTTCGCGGATGGTGCGCGAACCGAGATCGGCGCAGATCGCGGTGGCACCTGCGCCCGCGACGACGAGAACCGTGACGATGGGTCCGATCTCTCGGATGACGGCCACACCCGCGCCCGCACCGGACAGGTCGATCGCACCGATCTCGTTCAGCAGAACGTTGATCTGGAACACCACCATGACGCAGAACGGGATCGACATCAGCATGGTCGGGACAATCGATACGCTCGCGATGAACCACGCCTGCGCCACCAGCTCACGCCACTGGAAGGGACGCCGTGGGAGCATCTTGACGATGCCCCAGAAGGTGAGGAAGAAGTCGCCGACCATTTCGGTACCGTGGCGCGCCTTCTTGAGAACCGGTGCGAGCGTTGACGATTGGCGTCGTTCCGGGAGCGCTGTTTCGGGGGCGAGTGCGCTCATCGGGCGTCGGAGCTCTCACGCGTTGCGGCCCGCGAGATCTTCTCGTCTGCCACTCGACGGACAGGAATGATGGGCAGTCGCAGCGCTCCAGGCGCCGAGACCGGCACGATCGGCGACCGGGGTTCGGTGGGCTCGATGCGCCGATAACCCGAACCCTGGATCGGGCGAAGGTCCTTCTCCCCCTTGTTCGGCCACAACGCGGCGGCCCGCTCGGCCTGAGCAGCTATGGTCAGCGACGGGTTGACGCCCAGATTCGCGGACACGGCCGAACCGTCGACCACACTCAGCGACGGATAGCCGTACACGCGGTGATATGGGTCGATCACACCGTTGTCCTCATCGTCCCCGATCACGCATCCGCCGAGGAAGTGTGCGGTCATCGGCACGTTGAACACCTCGCCCCACGTTCCGGCGGAGGTGCCGCCGATCTTCTCGGCGATGCGCCGCGTGGCTTCGTTGCCCGCGGGGATCCAGGTGGGATTGGGCTCGCCGTGCCCCTGCTTGCTGGTGAGCCGGCGACCGAACAGACCGCGCTTTGTGAAAGTGGTGATCGAGTTGTCGAGGTTTTGCATCACCAGTGCGATCACGGTCCGCTCGCTCCAGCCCTTCACCGCCAGGACACGTGCTGTGGCGAGTGGATCCCGGAGCGCGACGCCGATGAATCGCAGCCATCGCGGCAACCGTCCGTCGCCGTCGGTCATCGGCGCCTGCAACAACCCCATCGCGTTGGAGCCCTTGCCGTATCGGACGGGTTCGACGTGGGTGTCCGGCGTGGGGTAGAACGACGACGTGATCGCCACGCCCTTGGTGAGGTCGAGGGATTCGTCGACGCGGTAACGGGTGGCCCCGAGGATCGACTCGGAGTTGGTCCTGGTCAACTCGCCCAGTCGCGTCGAGAGCTCAGGAAGGCGGCCGGAGTCCTTGAGCTTGTGCAGCAACTGCTGGGTACCCCAGGTACCCGCCGCGAAGACGACATTGTGAGCGGTGAACGCCTTCTCGCGCTTACGAATCCAGGCACCGGTCTTGACTGTGTCGACTGTCCAGGAGCCATCGGGTCGCTGACGCACGTCGGTGACGGTGGTCAGCGGATTCACCACCACTCCAGCGCGTTCGGCGAGCCCGAGGTAGTTCTTGAGCAGCGTGTTCTTGGCACCGTGACGGCAACCTGTCATGCACTCGCCGCACTCGATGCAGCCGGTGCGATCCGGTCCGACCCCACCGAAGTAGGGATCCGACACGGTACGACCGGGCTCGCCGAAGTACACCCCGACCGGAGTCTGGACAAACGTGTCGCCGACACTCATGTCGTCGGCCACCGACCGGATGATCTCGTCGGCAGGCGTCATGTGCGGGTTGGTGACCACGCCCAGCATGCGACGCGCCTGGTCGTAGTAGGGCGTCAGCTCGTCTTCCCAGTCTGTGATGTGCGCCCACTGCGGATCGCCGAAGAATGCTGATCCCGGCTGGTAAAGGGTGTTGGCGTAGTTGAGAGAGCCCCCCCCGACTCCCGCCCCGGCCAAGATGACACAGTCGCGAAGTAGGTGGATGCGCTGAATCCCGTACGCACCCAGCTTCGGCGCCCACAGGAATCGTCGAACGTCCCAGCTGGTCTTGGCGAAGTCCGCATCGTCGAATCTGCGGCCGGCTTCGAGAACGCCGACCCGGTAGCCCTTCTCTGCCAGGCGAAGGGCGGTGACGCTGCCGCCGAACCCGGAGCCGATCACCAGGACGTCGTAGTCGGTGTCTTTCTCGCTCGCCTCAGCGTTCATTGGATGCTCGCAATCGTCTGTGGGCGTGGGTATTACGTGGCTGATTGAGCCTCTACAGGAACACGTCCCTGTGATGACCGTGTGCCGGTCGCCGCTTCTGTCCGTCCTGGCCAAGCGGGGCGGTGCGGCCGGACACAGTGTGTTGACACTGTGAGATGAACTGTATTGTTTCTACACATAATTGCCTAATGTGTCAAACACTCAGGCGGGCGCCTTAGGCCTGCATGCCAATTCGGGCATGATGGACACATGGCTACGCCCCCGAGCTTCCACGACGAAGTACGCGACCTGCTGCGCGATCGCATACTCGACTCCGCTCGCGATCTCGTGGTGGAACGGGGATGGTCCGCGGTGAACATGTCCCGGGTGGCGCGCGAGGTCGGAATCAGCCGTACGACCCTCTACAACGAGGTCGGGACCAGGGATCAGCTTGCGGCATCGCTGATCGCACGCGAGGCAGACCGCTTCCTCCACGGGGTCGTCGAGGGCATCGCGGACGAACAGGACATCGTTGACGGACTCACAGCCGCCGCGGAGCGCACACTGACCCTTGGTGAGGACAACGAGCTTCTGATGTCGATCATCTCGGGCAGACTCCAGGGCGGCGAACTCCTGTCGCTGGTCACCGTCGACTCAGAGGTCGTCCTCGGGCGGGCGACGCAGGTGGTAGCCGATCAGATCCGTTCTCGGAAGCCCGATCTCGACGAATTCGCGCTGGAGTCGATCACCGAGATCTTCGTACGACTCACCGTGAGCCACCTGCTCCAGCTCCGGGGTTCGCGTGCCGAATCCGTCGTGCAGATCCACGCTGTCATTCTCGCCTTGTTCGCAAGCCCGCCAGCTCCCCCGGCGGGATGACGCGTGGACGGAACAAGCCAAGCCGAGCGCTTTGAGAACACTGATCCCCATCTTCGGGAATCGCTTGTGCAGCCAGGTGGCCAGCGCCATTCCCAGGGAAAGATGGCCTCACGCCGGTTGGTGCGTATCGCCCGGACAGTTCGTCGAGCGACGTCTTCGGGCTCCAGAACCGGAAACCACTGCGACATCCGGGGGTACCACCCCATGTCTGCATCGTTCCGTTCGAAGTAGTCGGTGTTGACCTCCGAAGGGCAGACGAGTGAGACTCCGATGCCATAACGACCGACTTCCTCGCCGAGACTGTTCGAGAACCCCACCATGGC